>NZ_PZYX01000001.1 GCF_003047285.1 Nocardioides allogilvus
ACGGAACTCCGGGTCCTTGGGTGCCGGCATAACGGACTCCTCTCCGAGACGATTCTCGCCTCAGCATCGGTGTCCGGGAAACCGGTTACAGGTCACCCTGGTCTACCCCGACCGAATCGAACCCCACCTGTGAACACCGACCGGCCCCTTACACAGAATTCTTGACAGGCTCCGCCGCGGTGGCGCCGCTCGTAGTGTCCCTGGCAGGTCTGCTCACGCTGATGTGGTTCTCCTGGGTGCTCGCCGAGCGGCACAGCAACCTCGCCTCACTACACAAACTGGGCGAGAGACTGGCGTCCACGCCCGATGTCGACTCGATCCTCTCCACCGCACTGGACGCCGTCACTGTGATGCTCGTCGCCCCACGGGCAGAGGTCTACCTGCCCGATTCAAAAGACGACACCCGGCTGCTCCAGGTCCGCACAAACCCGGGTCGGAGCCCCGTTCAGACATCTATCGACCGCGATAACGTACCGAAAACGCGTGGACTAGCACCGAACCACCGCACAGTGGTGGCGTCCGCGCCCCTGGCCGCGGGACAAGAACTGGTGATCTCCATCGACCGAAACGGGACCTCACGTCCCTTCCGTCACCAGGATGTCCGACTTCTAGACATGGTCGCACGCCAGACGGCAGCCAAGCTGCACACGGCCCAGCTGATCGAGCGTCTGCGACACGACGCGCAACATGACTCGCTTACCCACCTGCCCAACCGTCAGCTGCTGCTGGACTGCGTCACCGAGCGGCTCGGCCGCTCCTGCTCGGTCGAGGTGATCTGCATGAGCGTGCACGGCCTCCAGGCGGTGAACGCGGCGTTGGGCCACGACCACGGTGACGAACTTCTCGCGCAGATAGGAAGACGGCTGCAAGCTGCCACGGGGGCCGATGGTGTGGTCGCGCGAGTCGGCGGCGACGAGTTCGCCGTTCTATTGCCCACCGGGAGCAACCGGAGATCAAGTACCCAAACCGCGTCTGCCCTGCTCGAAACGCTCAGGCGTCCATTCCTGTTGAGCGATGTCGAGGTCGTCGTAAGGGGCTCCGCAGGCCTAGCCGCGGGAAGCGACGTTCGCGGTGCCACGGGACGGGACCTGCTACGCCACGCCGACATCGCGATGCGGCTCGCCTGTCGGACCGGCCGTCCCTTCGAGCGCTACGCGCCCGAGCTCGACACCGCGACCCCCGAACGACTCAGACTCGCCGCAGACCTTCAAACGGGCATAAGACGCGGCGAGCTGACCCTGTGTGGCCAACCACAGGTGCGACTCAGCGACGGCACGGTGATAGGCGTCGAGGCGCTCGTGCGCTGGAACCATCCCCGCCTCGGCCTACTGTCCCCGGGCGCCTTCGTACCCTTGGCCGAGCAGACCGGCCTGGATGGCCCGATGACGGCATGGGTGCTGAACGCCGCCCTCAAGGAACTCGCCCGCTGGCGCGCCTCAGGTCTACAACTCCACATATCGGTCAACGTGCCCCCGAGTACGCTCGGGGACGACCATCTGCGGGACCTGACCGAGGAACTCCTGACACTTCGCGGCCTGCCCGGGGACAGCCTCGTCCTCGAAATAACCGAGAGCGCCCTGCTCACCAACACCGACACGGCCAGCCGCGTCCTCCAAGACTTGTCATCGCTCGGGGTGAAGGTATCCATCGATGACTTCGGGACCGGCTTCTCCTCCCTGTCCCGCTTGAGGCGCCTACCCGTGGACCAAATCAAGATCGACCGCAGCTTCGTCACCACGATGCTCCACAACGACGACGACGCCGCAATCGTGCGATCCGTGATCGACCTCGGCCGCGACCTCGGGATGTCCTGCGTCGCCGAGGGAATCGAAGACTCACAGACCTACACCGCTCTCCAGAGGCTCGGCTGCGAGGCCGCACAAGGTTATCTCATCGCGACACCCATGCCCCTGGACGAAATCCCCAACTGGATCGCAACGAGAACCTCGATCACCGTGCCCTGACCGCCGGCCGGCCGATCGAATCGATGAGCATTTCTGATCGTCACCGCAGGCCGGCGACAAGTTCGTCGTGCTGCCGAGCAGCAGGACCTCGAAGGTCCAAGGCATCGACCTTTGGATGAGGAGATCGTCGAGACCTTCGCTATGTCTGCGACCGTCCGAGATCACCGCGTTCGCCGACCCCCCGAGGCCCACTGGCGCAAGATCTGGTCCACCAATCGGTTATCGAGCAGCTCAACAAGGAAGTCAAACGCCGCACCGACGTCGTCGGGATCTTCCCCAACGCTGCCGCCCTGCTCAGGCTCTCGGCCCGTGTGCTGATCGAGGCCCACGACGAGTGGCAGGTCGCCGAGCGCCGCTACCTCTCCGAGGGATCCATGGCCCAACTCACCCCGCCGGCACCCACCGTGCTGGCGATCAACACGACACCGGTCCAAGAGGCGACCACGACACCCGACGTGCAGAGCGCATAGCCTGATCCTCCCGCAGAATCACGCGGACGATCTACACCACTCCACACGGGACACAGCCCCTATTCGGTCCGTAGCTACGTCGACCGACACAGTTCTAGCGTTCGTCGGCAACTTAGAGTTCGGTTGGGCCGTTGGCGACCAGGCGACCAAATCGACCCCGCTGTCGCTGGGCTGTGACCTGACTTTCACGCGAGACGCAGGACGGCCCAAGCAGTGCGTCCGACGGGCGGGCTACTCCCCGGTAGACGGTTTCCGTCGCCATTCCAATCCTTAATCTCCCGGCGTGGACGAACGCACACACCCCCACTGCAACCTGTGCCAGGTGGTGGTGCCGCGGAATCTAACTCACTTCCGCACGCCGTGGCACGAGAGCCAAACGGGTCGGTCTACGCAACTCTTCGGCGATCAGCACGTCGACCACGAGATCACGCAGCTGCTCCAAGTAGTGGCGGCTCTACGCGCCGTATCGCCCTTCACGGCCAGGACTGAGTTCGTGAAGGACCTCCGTGAGCGGCTCATGGCTGAGACGTCACCCGCGCCAGCTGCTCGCTATCAGCCGTGGCGCTCACTCCGAGGACGAATAGGAGCCATGCAGAAACTGACCCCGAGTGGACATAGAACGCGCGCGCCTTTCACGCGATGCGGTCGCCCTGCGACGGCGACCGATGGAAGCCCGCGGGCACCTTCCTCCGGGGCCACCACCTGTGACACCATGAATTCTTCGCTGTCAGTTTCGGCGCGGCGGGGGCGAGGGTCTTCTTCTCCGCCCACGCGGCACGGACCGCCACTACTCGGGGACGCACACGTGAGCTCGAACCACCAAAACTCGCATCTGACGGGCGCGTGCGATTTCCTCCTTGATCGACTCGCCAGGCGCGAGTCAATCGTCGGGGTCGAAGAGCTTGAGGAACTTCTCCCGTGGGATCAGCACTCGGCGGCCGAGCTTGACCGAGGGAATCGTGCCGTTCTCGATACCGGCCGTAACCGTCCGAGGGTCAACGCCGAGGGCTGCTGCGGCGTCAGTGCGGGTGATGACCAAGCTGGGCGCGTTGCGGAGCGTCTCGATGGTCATGGTCGCTGCTCTCATGTCGATTTCCCTTTGCCACGCGTCCTGTGGAGGTCTTCGACTGTACACGTTCGCGCTTGATGTTTCAAGTGTGACGATGTACGTTTCCTATATGGAGCAACGTCAGCGAGGAAACCCGGCTGGAAGCACGAATGCGCAGGTAGCGGCCAACGTACGCAACGCGCGGCACGCGATCGGCATGGACCTGCGTACGTTCTCCGAGCGGGTCAAGGAGACCGGACGTGCGATGTCGACGTCGGCGTTGAGCAAGATCGAGAACGGCGATCGGCGAGTGGACGTCGATGACCTGACCGTCTTCGCCTATATCCTGCAGACGACGCCGGCGGAGTTGCTGGCCCCACCCGAGGATGCCTCGCCGCCAACTGGCGTGCCCAGCGGCCAGTTCAACCACGAGGAGATCCGGGCGTGGGTCCGGGGCCAGGCCAAGTTCACCACCGAGGACCTCGCTCGCTACTGGAAGGACGAGTACTACTCCGCGGTCAGCTCCATCCACTACTACGACAACCTCATGATGCAGTACGCCGAGGACGGCCAGGGCACCCAGATGCACCGCGGGACCTACGAGGAGCGCTCGGCCTCATTGCGCTCGCGACGCGACGCTGCTCGCGTCCGGCTCCTCGCGCTCGACCCCGATGCCCTGCCCGCCCCTCGTGACGACACGGCCGACGGGTGGGCCTAACATGTCCGAGAAGCCGGTCCGGCGTTCACGGTCCCGGCACGCCGGATCGATCACGTCGTACGAAACGCAGAGCGGCCAGCGTTGGAAGTTCCAGATCTATATCCCCAAGGACCCCGAGCGGCCCGAGCTCGGCGACACACGGCTCACCCGCGGCGGCTTCAAGAGCCTCGACGAGGCACAACGAGTACTCGCAGAGGCATTGACGAAGAAGAAGTCCAACGCGCGGTTCCAGGCCAAGGCCCCCACCATCGGCGAGTACGCCGAACACTGGATAGCCGGGCTGCGGCTGCAGAACTCCACTATCCAGGGCTACAAGAGGATCATCCGCAACCACGTCACGCCCTACCTCGGCGCAGTCCAGCTTGACAAGCTCACCGCCACCAGGATCGCGGCCCATTACCGACAGCTCGAGACCTCCGGCCGTCGCGACAGACCAGGGTACGGGAAGCCACTGTCGGCCAATACCGTCTCCAAGGTCCACGTCCTGCTCGCCGCGATGCTCGACGCCGCCGTCGATGACGGGTTAATCCTGCTGAACCCCGCCAAGAAGAAGCGCGCCGTCAACCCACCCAGCGCGAGCCAGGTGCGCGCGCAGAAGCCGGAGATCATCACTTGGACCGGCCAGCAGCTCCACGCCTTCCTGGCCTGGAACCACGGCGAGCTCGATGACGAACTCTTCCCGCTGTGGCGCACCATCGCCTACACCGGCATGCGTCGCTCCGAGGCGCTGGCCCTGCGCTGGGGCGATCTGAACTTCACCACTGGCAGGCTCGGCATCAGGCGGGCCGCCGATGTGACCACACGCAACAAGGCGAAGACCACCAAGACAGGATCAGCGCGAGTCCTCGACCTCGACACCGACACCCTCGCCGTTCTCAAGGCGTACAAGGCGCAGCGGGGAGCCATTTCGCTGAACCTCGCACGCGCGGATGCCTACGTGTTTGGCAACAACGCGGGCGAAATCCGTTCGCCCAACGAGGTCAGCCGGCGCTGGACCTCCCGCGTCCAGGGGGCGCAGGCCGAGATAGACGAACTGCCGCGAGTCACTCTCAAGGGCCTCCGGCACACGCACGCGACCTTGCTGCTCGAACTCGGGGAGCACCCAAAGGTCGTTCAAGAGCGCCTTGGGCACTCCACGATCACCACGACGATGAACATCTACAGCCACGTCACACCGACGATGCAGAAGGCCGCGGTGAATCGCTTTGCAGCACATCTCGATGAGGCTTAGCACATATTTCAGCACATGAGCCGACAAAGCACTCTGACCTGGACCAAGAAGGCCCAGGTCAGACGCAGTTTACCACTGGCGGAGGATAGGGGATTCGAACCCCTGAGGGCTTTCACACCCAACCCGCTTTCCAAGCGAGCGCCATAGGCCACTAGGCGAATCCTCCGCCGAGGAGCGTACCGGTCGGTTGACAGCGCGTGAAATCGAGTGCCTCGATCGCGTCGTACGGCGCCGGGCGGGCCCGGTTGGGCGCAGCCGGGCGCCTCACCTAGACTCTGCGCCAACCCCCCACGTGGCGGCATCTTGTTGAACTCCCCCAGGGCCGGAAGGCAGCAAGGGCAGACGAGCTCTGTCGGGTGCGTGGGGGGCCTTTTCATGCCCCGAGGTCCGAGCCCGTGGGAGCGCAGCGACAGCACGCGCGAGCCGTCACGAAACCCACGGTCGTTCCCCTGTGGTCGCTGTCGGTGCCGGTGCGTAGGGTTCAGGTCGTGGAGTCCCCCCAGTCACCGTTGGCGCTGTATCGCCGCTACCGGCCCGAGACGTTCGCCGAGGTCATCGGTCAGGACCACGTCACGGAGCCGCTGCGAAACGCGCTCGCGAACGACCGGGTCAACCACGCCTACCTCTTCTCCGGACCGCGCGGTTGCGGCAAGACGACCTCGGCCCGGATCCTGGCCCGCGCGCTCAACTGCGCGCGTGCGCCGATCGCCGACCCGTGCGGGGAGTGCGACAGCTGTCGCGAGCTGGCCCGGCGCGGCGGCGGCTCGATCGACGTCATCGAGATCGACGCGGCGTCCCACGGTGGTGTCGACGATGCGCGTGACCTGCGGGAGAAGGCCTTCTTCTCCCCGGTGCGCGACCGCTACAAGATCTACATCATCGACGAGGCCCACATGGTCTCCAACCAGGGCTTCAACGCCCTGCTCAAGCTGGTCGAGGAGCCGCCGCCCCACCTGCGCTTCATCTTCGCCACGACCGAGCCGGAGAAGGTGCTGCCGACGATCCGCTCGCGCACCCACCACTACCCGTTCCGGCTGATCCCGCCGCGCCAGCTCTCCGACTACCTCAGCCAGCTGTGCGAGCTGGAGAA
Organism: Nocardioides allogilvus; assembly: GCF_003047285.1. GTDB lineage: Bacteria > Actinomycetota > Actinomycetes > Propionibacteriales > Nocardioidaceae > Nocardioides > Nocardioides allogilvus. Next base: position 6,522 of record NZ_PZYX01000001.1, read on the forward strand.
GGTCGCAATCGAGCCGGCCGCGCTGCCGCTCGTCGTGCGCGCCGGTGGTGGCTCGGCTCGCGACACCCTCTCGGTCCTCGACCAGCTGATGGGCGGCGCCGGATCCGCGGGCGTCACCTACGACCTGGCCGCCGCGCTGCTCGGCTTCACGCCGGAGACCCTGCTGGACGAGGTGGTCGACGCCTTCGCCGCTGTCGACGGTGCGGCCGTCTTCGGCGTCGTGGACAAGGTCGTCGAGACCGGTCGCGACCCGCGCCGGTTCACCGAGGACCTCCTGCGCCGGCTCCGTGACCTCGTCATCGTGGCTGCGGTGCCCGAGGCCCCCGCCTCCGGCCTGCTCGACGTGCCCCAGGACGCCGGCGAGCGCCTCGTCGCCCAGGCCGCCCGCTTCGGTGCGGTCGAGCTCAGCCGTGCCGCGGACATCGTCGCGTCCGGGCTGACCGAGATGCGTGGCGCCACCGCGCCGCGCCTGCTCCTCGAGCTCATCTGCGCGCGGGTCCTGTTGCCGGGCGCCGACGACACCAGCGACGGCGTGATGGCCCGGCTCGACCGGATCGAGCGCCGTCTCGACGTGTCGGGTGCGGTGAGCACGCCCGCCGACCGACCCGCCCGTCCCACTGCTGCTGCGGCGTCGCCCGCGCCGGCTGAGCCCGCCCCGAACCAGGTTGCCCCGGCGGCACCTGCCCCGACCCCCACCCCGGCGCCCGCCGCACCCGCCCCGACCGCCCAGCCGGCGGCGATGGCTCCGGCCCAGCCCGCCGGGTCCGCCCAGCCGCCGACGGCGACGCCGGCTCCGGTCGAGCACGGCGAGCACGAGCCGATGTTCGCCCCGCCGCGCTTCGACGACGGCCCTTCCGACGAGCCGGCCGACGAACCGATGCCGCCGGTCGAGGCGACCGCGCCCGTCGACCAGCCCGCGGAGCAGGTTGCCGTGGTGGCGCCGCCCGCTACACCCGAGCCTGCGGCGACCGGGGCCGGGAGCAACCTCAGCCTCGTCGACGTACGCCGCTTGTGGCCCGACATCGTCGAGGCGACCAAGGCCCGGCGCCGCGTGACCTGGATCCACCTGACGCAGAACGCCCAGGTGATCGCGGTGGACGCCAAGACGCTGACGCTGGGGTTCACCAATGCCGGTGCGAAGGAGTCGTTCCTGGCCGGGGGCTCCGACGAGATCCTGCGCCAGGCGGCGATCGACGTCGTCGGGGCGGAGTGGCGCATCGACGCCATCATCGACCCGAGCGCGCAGCCCGATGCCGGGCGCCCCGTCGTGAAGCAGTCCTCCACCGCGCCCGCGGCGCCGACGCCGCCACCGGCTGAGGCGCCGGCGTGGGCCAGCGACGAGCCCGCCTCGGCTGCGCCCGACTCACCTCCCGCGTGGGCAGCCGACGACGCGGCCCAGCCGGCCCACACCCAGACGTCCCCGTCCCAGACGTCCCCGTCCCAGACGCCCCCGGCCTCGCCCGGCCCGGCCGGCTCCACGGGGCTCACCGCCGCTCGCGAGGCGCTCGAGCGCTCGCGCGAGACCGGTGCCGACCCGGGAACCACGGTCGATCACCGCGCGTTGGCCGATGCGGCGGCAGATCCCGACGATCCGGCCCCTGACACCCAGGGGCTCGACAGCACGGCCCTGCTGCAGCAGGCGCTCGGCGCGAAGATCGTCGAGGAGATCAAGCACTCGTGAGCACGACATCCCCACCCACCGCACCCCACCGGGAGACCTCATGACCCAGAACCCCTTCGACGCACTCGGCGGCGGTTTCGACATGAACGCCCTGCTCCAGCAGGCGCAGCAGATGCAGGAGCAGCTCCAGCAGGCGCAGGAGCAGCTCACCGAGCAGAAGGTGTCGGGCACGGTCGCCGGCGGCGCGGTCTCGGTCACCGTCAACGGCGTCGGGGAGCTGCTCGGGGTCGACATCACCGCGGGCCAGTTCGACGGCACCGACTCCGACGACCTCGCCGACCTGAGCGACATGATCATCGCCGCCTACCGCGACGCCAAGGCCAAGGCCGAGGCCATCGCCAGCGAGGCCATGGGCCCCCTGGCCGGTGGGCTCGAGGGCCTCGGTGGCGGCCCCGGTGGCGGTCTCGGTGGCCCTGAGGGCGGGCCGCCCAGCGGCCAGCTCGGTTTCTAGGGTCCTTCGTTGTACGAAGGCATCGTCCAAGACCTGATCGACGAGCTGGGTCGACTCCCCGGCGTCGGACCCAAGAGCGCGCAACGCATCGCCTTCCACCTCCTGCAGGCCGAGCCGGCCGACGTACGCCGCCTGGCTGACGTCCTGATCGAGGTGAAGGACAAGGTGCGGTTCTGCTCGATCTGCTTCAACGTCTCCCAGGACGAGCAGTGCCGCATCTGCCGCGACCCGCGCCGCGACCCGGCGTTGTTGTGCGTGGTGGAGGAGTACAAGGACGTCGTCGCCATCGAGCGCACGCGCGAGTTCCGTGGCCGCTACCACGTGCTCGGCGGCGCGATCTCGCCGATCGACGGCATCGGCCCCGAGCAGCTGCGCATCCGCGAGCTGATGATCCGGCTCGCCGACGGTGCCGTCACGGAGGTCATCTTGGCCACCGACCCCAACCTCGAGGGTGAGGCCACCGCGACCTATCTCACCCGGATGCTCAACCCCATGGGGTTGCGCGTGACGCGGCTGGCGAGTGGACTGCCAGTGGGCGGCGACTTGGAGTACGCCGACGAAGTGACCCTCGGGCGCGCATTCGCAGGAAGGCGATCAGCAGATGACTGACCAGACCACACAGCAGCGGACGCCGCCGGACCCCGACGAGTTCGCCGCCCAGATCGCCGACCAGATCGAGAGCTTCCTGCTTGCGCTGCGTGCGATCGCGCGCGGCGGCAACGGAGCCCAGGCCGTCTCGCTGCTGCTGCTCGAGATCAGCCAGGTGCTGCTCGCGGGCGCCCGGCTGGGCGCGCAGCTCGACTTCCAGCCCCGGGAGGAATACCAGCCCGACGTGGGCCCGGAGGCCGACATCGACGACATGCGGCTGCGGCTGGCGCGGATGCTGGACAGCGTCGACACCTACAGCTTCGTGTTCGACCCCTACCTGCCCGATGTCGTGCAGAGCCAGCTCTCCGACGACCTGACGTCCATCGCGATCGACCTCGACAACGGCCTGCGCCACTTCAAGCTGGGCAACGTCGAGGAGGCCCTGTGGTGGTGGCAGTTCTCCTACGTCAACAACTGGGGCAACCTCGCCGGCGCGGCGCTCAACGCGCTGCTGACCGTGGTCGCGCACGACCGGTTCGACACCGACTTCGAGGAGACCGTGGAGGCCCTCACGGTCGCCCATGAGATGTTGGACGACCCGGTCGATCCGCCCCGGTAGAATCCACGCGTCAGAAGCGTCACGACGCAGCAGTCGTCTACCGAGATCGTCGAGGACCAAACCGTGGGCATTGTCGTGCAGAAGTACGGCGGCTCCTCGCTCGCCGACGCCGACGCCATCAAGCGGGTCGCGCGCAGGATCGTGGAGAACAAGAAGGCAGGCCATGACGTCGTCGTGGCCGTCTCGGCGATGGGTGACTCCACCGACGAGCTGCTGGACCTCGCCGGTGCGGTGAGCCCGCTGCCGCCGGCGCGCGAGATGGACATGCTCCTCACCGCCGGTGAGCGCATCTCCATGGCGCTGGTCGCGATGGCGATCTCCGACCTCGGCTTCACCGCCCGCTCCTTCACCGGCTCGCAGGCCGGCGTGATCACCGACTCGGTGCACGGCAAGGCGAAGATCATCGACATCACGCCCGGGCGCATCACCAGCGCGCTGGCCGACGGTCACATCGTGATCGTCGCCGGCTTCCAGGGCGTCAGTGCCGACACCAAGGAGATCACCACCCTGGGTCGCGGCGGCACCGACACCACCGCGGTCGCGCTGGCCGCGGCGCTGGAGGCCGACGTCTGCGAGATCTACACCGACGTCGACGGCGTCTTCACCGCCGACCCGCGGATCGTGCCGGCCGCCCAGAAGCTCGACAAGGTCTCCTACGAGGAGATGCTCGAGCTCGCTGCCTGCGGCGCCAAGATCCTGCACCTGCGCTGCGTGGAGTACGGCCGCCGCTACAACATCCCGATCCACGTCCGCTCGTCATTCAGTCAGCTCGAAGGCACGTGGGTCGTCGAAGACCCCACCGACGGAGGCATCATGGAACAGGCCATCATCTCCGGCGTCGCGCACGATCGCAGCGAAGCCAAGATCACCGTCGTCGGCGTACCCGACAAGGTCGGCGAAGCCGCCCGCATCTTCGCGGCGCTCTCCGAGGCGCAGGTCAACCTCGACATGATCGTCCAGAACGTCTCGGCCGCGGCGACCAGCCTGACCGACATCTCGTTCACGCTGCCGCGCACCGACGGCCAGACGGCGATGAACGCGCTGGCCAAGATCCAGGGCGAGGTCGGCTACGACAAGCTGCTCTACGACGACAAGATCGGCAAGGTCTCGCTGATCGGTGCCGGCATGCGCTCGCACCCCGGCATCACCGCGAAGTTCTTCTCCGCGCTGGCTGAGGCGGGCGTCAACATCGGCATGATCTCCACCTCCGAGATCCGCATCTCCGTCGTCGTCACCGAGGACGAGGTCGACCAGGCCGTCCGCGCGACCCACAGCGCCTTCGACCTCGACGCCGATGAGGTCGAGGCTGTCGTGTACGGCGGGAGCGGGCGATGAGCGCCATCAACCTGGGCATCGTCGGCGCCACCGGTCAGGTCGGCGTCGCAGTCCGCGAGATCCTGCTCGAGCGCGGCTTCCCGACCGGGGACATCCGCTTCTTCGCCTCCGCCCGCTCGGCCGGCACGGTGCTGCCCTTCGGCGACCGCGAGGTCACCGTGGAGGATGCCTCGACCGCTGACCCGACCGGCCTCGACATCGCGATCTTCTCCGCTGGTGCCACCACCTCGCGTGCGCTCGCGCAGACCTTCGCCGACGCCGGCGTGATCGTCATCGACAACTCGTCGGCGTTCCGCAAGGACCCGGCGATCCCGCTCGTCGTCTCCGAGGTCAACCCGGCTGCGATCGACGCCGTCGTGGCCGCTGGCCGGGGTATCATCGCCAATCCCAACTGCACGACCATGGCCGCGATGCCGGTGCTCAAGCCGCTCCACGAGGCCGCCGGGCTGCAGCGACTCGTCGTGTCGTCCTACCAGGCCGTCTCCGGTTCGGGCGTCGCTGGCGTCGACGAGCTGATGGGTGGCGTCACCGCTGCCGGCGAGAAGGCCCGTGAGCTGGCCTACGACGGTTCGGCCGTGACGTTCCCCGAGCCCAACAAGTACGTCGAGACGATCGCCTACAACGTGCTGCCGCTGGCCGGCTCCATCGTCGACGACGGACTCAACGAGACCGACGAGGAGCAGAAGCTCCGCAACGAGTCCCGCAAGATCCTCGACCTCCCCGAGCTGCGCGTCTCCGGGATCTGCGTCCGGGTGCCGGTCTTCACCGGTCACTCGCTGGCGATCAACGCGGAGTTCGCCTCGCCGCTCACCCCCGACCAGGCGCGCGCGCTGCTGGCCGACGCCCCCGGCGTCGAGCTGCGCGAGGTGCCGACGCCGCTGCACGCCGCCGGCAAGGACCCGTCCTACGTCGGCCGGATCCGTCAGGACGAGGGTGTCGACGACAACCGCGGGCTCGCGCTGTTCATCAGCAACGACAACCTGCGCAAGGGCGCTGCCCTCAACACCGTGCAGATCGCCGAGCTGATCGCGGCGACCCGCGCCTGAGCGCTACTCGTCGATGTCGACGAACCTCGTGGTCACCCACCACGAGAGGGCGTAGGTCGCCATGGCGACCAGCGGGATGACGATGACCATCCACCAGTTGTAGATGACGTCGAGGAAGAACAGCATCGCCGCCACGGCGAGCAGTCCGACCGCGAGGAAGCTGGTGCTGCCCGGGTCCTCGATCCCGAAACCGCGCAGCAGCCAGCCGCCGACGTAGGTCAGGATCACCAGTGTCGCGACCAGCAGCAGCAGGCCCGGCCCGCCGCACGAGTCGGTGCCGCGCACGACCTCGCAGAGCTTGAGCGACGCGAAGGTCAGGAGTACGGCGAGCAGGCCGATCAACGCACCGACGGCCAGCGCTGCCTGGAGGGCCGGGATGGCCGGCAGCGAGAACTCGCGCTTCGGCTTGGGCTCCGTAGCTGCCACCGGCTCCGGGCTGGGCTCGGGCTCTGGGCTGGGCTCGTGCCTGCCCGCGGAGGCTGGCGGAACGACCGGGGCGGCGAGCTCGGGGTCGGGGGCCGGCGCGGGCTCAGCCTCGGGGACGATCGGGTCGAGCTCGGGTGCGAGCGGCGCGGGCGGCTCGGGGGTGGGCTCGGGCTGCGGCGTCGTCTTGGGCTCCGGGGTCGTCTTGGGCTCCGGGGTCGGCTCGGGCTCCGGGGTCGGCTCGGGCTCCGGGGTCGGCTCTGGCTCCGCGACCGGCTCCGGGGGAGCGGTCGTCGCGGAGTCCTCGACGGGTGCGCCCGGCTCCGGCTGCTTGGCCTTCTTCTTGCGACCGAAACCGAACGACGGGAGCTCGAGCGAAGGGCCGTCGCCCTTGGGGTCCTTGTCAGCCATGCGGCGAAGTGTGCCAGAACCCGCGCGACCGGCGCGGCAGCCAGCCTCCACGCGGTCGCGGCACGCCCGCGTCGGTCATGGAACTCCACGCACCTGCGTGGACATTCAGCCCTGACAAGACGCAGGGACCCGAAGCTCCACGCACCTGCGTGGACCTTCACTGCTCGGTCGGGCCACGTCCCGGGCGGGTACGACGCCGAGGACCGCTAGGCCCAACCCGGGCCGATCTCGAGGGTGGGGATCTCGAGGTGGTCACGCAGGCGGACCAGCGCGGCCCGGATCCGGGACTTCGTGGTGCCGAGCGGAGCATGCATGAGGCGGGCGACGTCGGCGTAGGTGTGGCCGCCGAAGTAGGCGAGCTCGACCGCGCGCCGCTGGACGGGCGTGAGGGAGTCCAAGGCAGCGCGCACGCGTACGGCGGTCAGGTTGGCCTGCGCCTCGTCGAACGTGGTGTCCACGTCGGTCACGGCAGGACTGGCGTCGTGCCACTCGTCGTCGCGGCGCCGGGCAGCGCTGCTGGCGCGCACCCGGTCCACTGCTCGCCGGTGGGTGATGGTCAGCATCCACCCGGTCGCGCTGCCGCGGCGCGGGTCGAAGTGCGCCGCCTTGCGCCATACCTCGAGGAAGACGTCCTGGATGACCTCCTGGGCCTGGTGCGGGTCACCGAGGACCCGGACAGCGAGCCCGTAGGCACGATGTGCGAAGTCGTCGTAGAGCTGGGCGAACGCATCCTCGTCGGCACGGCCGGCGAGCACGAGCAGCTGGTTGAGCGGGTCCGGGGAATGCTCTGCCCCGGTTCGGGCCGTGCGTCCGCGCATCGTGCCTCCACATCTGCAAGACGGCCCCAGATACCTTGCGCAAAAGTAACTTGTCTACAAGGTAACGCGTTGCGTGCCAGAATGTGTCACATGGCCGACATCGAGGCTCCACCTCTTGCGGACCAGCTCTGCTTCGACCTCTACGCCGCTTCGCGAGCCGTCACGGCCGCCTACCGGCCCACGCTCGCGGCGCTGGGCCTGACGTATCCGCAGTACCTCGTGCTGATCGTCCTGTGGGAGCGCGACAGCTGCACCGTGCGCGAGATCGCGGACAGGCTCCGCCTCGACCACGGCACGCTGACCCCGCTGCTGCGCCGGATGGAGTTCGGTGGACTGATCGCTCGCCACCGCGACCACACCGACGAGCGCTTCGTCGTCGTCTCGCTGTCGAGCAAGGGCGACGAGCTGCGGCGGCACGGCGACCGGATCCAGTGCGACATGAAGGCGGCCATGGGGCTGAGCGAGCAGGAGTTCACCGACCTGCAGGTGACGCTGCGGACGCTGACCGCCCGGGTCAGCGGCGAGGAGTAGCGCCTCCGACGCAGAACACCCGGACCCACGTCTCCGTGGATCCGGGTGTCCTACTTGGTCGGGGTGACAGGATTTGAACCTGCGGCCTCGTCGTCCCGAACGACGCGCGCTACCAAGCTGCGCCACACCCCGATCCGCTGTCGCAATCGACGAGCGGCTGCGAAGCACGGCGAGCATACCCGAGCGTTTGGGGGCCCCTGAAATCGGGCCCGTCAGGCCTTCGGTATCAGTGTCATGAGCGTGGCCTCGGGCCGGCAGGCGACCCGGAAACGGACGTAGGGGTTGGTCCCGATCCCGGCCGAGACGTGCAGCCACGCGGAGCCCGGATCGCCGGGCGCGGAGTCGGCAGGGTGGCGGTGCAGGCCCTTGGCGCGGGCCGGCTCCAGGTCGCAGTTGGTCGTCAGTGCACCGATGCCGGGCAGGCAGACCTGGCCGCCGTGGGTGTGGCCGGCGATGACGGCGTCGTAGCCGTCGGCGGCGTACTGGTCCAGGACGCGGAGGTACGGCGCGTGCGTGATCCCCAGTCGCACGTCGGCGTCCGGATCGGCGGGCCCGGCGACGGCCGCGAGGTCGTCGTAGTCGAGGTGGGGGTCGTCGACACCGGCCAGCGCGATCGTCGTGCCACCGACCGTGATGCGGGCGCGCTCGTTGCACAGGTGCAGCCAGCCGCGGTCGGAGAAGCGCGCCTTGAGCTCGCGCCAGGGCAGCTGCGCGGTGTCGGTGTTGCGATGGCCGCGGTCGGGCAGGAGGTAGCGCAGGGGGTTGCGCCAGCCGGGTGAGTAGTAGTCGTTGGAGCCGAAGACCGAGATGCCGGGCAGGTCGAGCAGCGGCCCGAGGGAGTCGAGCACGACCGGCACCGAGCGCATGTGCGCCAGGTTGTCACCGGTGTCGATCACCAGGTCGGGGGCGAGGTCGGCCAGCCAGCGCAGCCACTCCTGCTTGGCCCGCTGGTCGGGGGCCATGTGGATGTCGCTGAGGTGGAGGACCCGCAGCGCCTGCCTGCCGGCAGGCAGGATCGGCACGGTGACCTCGCGCAGGGTGTACTGCCGGGCCTCCCAGGCTGCGTACGACGCGAGCGCCAGGCCTGCACCCAGGCCCACGGCCGACGTCAGGCCGACGGGGCTACGCAACAACTCGGGCGAGGGCACGTGGCAAGGCTGCCACAATGGGTCCCATGAGTGCTCTGAAGGACCGTCTGCGTGCCGACCTGACCACCGCGATCAAGGCGCGCGACGAGGTCCGCTCCTCGACTCTGCGCATGGTGCTCACCGCGATCACCAACGCCGAGGTGGCGGGCAAGGTGCAGCGCGAGCTCTCCGACGACGACATCCTGGGCGTGCTGTCCACCGAGGCGAAGCGGCGCCGCGAGGCGGCCGTCGCGTTCGCGGACGGCGGGCGCACGGAGATGGCCGCCAAGGAGGTGGCCGAGGGTGAGGTCATCGCCGACTACCTCCCGGCGCCCCTCACCGAGGCGGAGATCGCCGAGCTCGTCACCGCTGCGATCGCCCAGACCGGCGCCGCCGACGAGGGCATGCGCGCGATGGGCAAGGTCATGGGCGTGGTCACGCCCCAGGTGAAGGGTCGCGCCGACGGCGGGGCCGTCGCCGCGGAGGTCCGCCGCCAGCTGGGCTAGGGGCTAGCCGTTGCCCTTGCCGTTGCCCTTGCCGTTCCCGTTGTTGCCCTTGTCGTCACCGCCACCGCCACCGTCACCGTCGCCCCCACCGTCGCCGCCCTTCTTGCCGCCGGTGTTGGTCGGGGGCGGGGGCGGGGGAGCCGGGACGTAGCCGGTCGACTGGTAGATCACGACCGTGTCGCCGGAGCCGAGCGAGGTGCCGGCTGCCGGAGAGGTCGACACGACGGCCTCCTTGGCGATCGTGGAGTTGAGGTAGCCGCCGAGCGAGGTCTCGAAGCCGGCGGTCTCGAGGGCCGCGCGGGCGGCCTTGAGGCTCAGGCCTGACACGTCGGGGACGGCGGTCAGCACGCCGGCGATCTCGTCACCGGCCGGGGCGCGGAAGTTTTCGTAGTCGAGCTTGTCGGAGATGGCGTCCATCGCCTCGCCCCAGATCGGGCCGGCCACGGTGGAACCGAACGCCTCACCGATGTAGGAGCCGCCGACGTACTGGCCGTTGAGGCTGACCCAGTGGCCGAGCGAGTTGGCGCCGGCCACCATCGAGGCAGTGGCGATCTGCGGGGTGTAGCCCACGAACCACACCGACATGTTGCCCTGGTTGGTCCCGGTCTTGCCGGCCGAGGGCTTGTCGATCGCGATGTTCTGGCCGAAGCCACCGGGCTCCATCACGCCGCGGAGCACGTCGTTGACCGCGTCGGCGGTGACGCCGGGCATCACCGTCTCGCAGGTCGTGCTGTAGTCCTTCACGGTGCTGCTGTCCGAGGCGAGGACCTGGGTGACCGGCAGCGCGTCACAGTGCAGGCCGCGGGCGCCGAAGGTGGCGTAGGCCTCGGCCATGGTCAGCGGGTCGGTGTCGGAGACGCCGAGGACCCAGGAGGGGACCTGCTGCTCCTCGGGCAGGGTGATGCCCATCTTCTGCGCCAGCTGGATGGGCTCGCACATGCCCGTCTGGGCCTCGAGCTGGGCGTAGAAGGTGTTCACCGACAGCTGGGTGCCGGTGTAGAGGTTGTAGTCCTGGTCGCCGCCGGTCGAGTTGGACACCGACCAGCCGCCGTCGCCGATGTAGGGGCCGTCGCAGGTCTCGAAGGAGGAGTCCGGGATGTCCATCTTGATCGGGGAGAAGATCGACTGGCTGAGGGGGATGTTCTGGTTGATCGCCGCGGCCAGGACGAACGCCTTGAACGTCGAGCCGGCCTGGAAGCCGTTGGCGTCGCCGTACTTCCGCGGGACGACGTAGTTGAGGTAGGTCTGGCCCGCCTCCTTGTCCTTGCCCATCGGGCGGGACTGCGCGAGCGCCTTGACGTAGCCGGTGCCGGGCTCGACCATCGCCAGCCCGCCGATCGCCTGGTCGGTCGGGTTGACGTGGTTGGAGACGGCCGCGTCGGCGCCTTCCTGGTAGTCCAGGTCGAGCGTGGTGTGGATGGTCAGGCCGCCCGACTGCAGGAGCCGCTTGCGGTCCTTGAGCGTCTCGCCGAGCGACTTGTCCTTGAGGAGGTAGTTGACGGCGTAGTCGCAGAAGAACGGCGCCCGGGACTGCTGGCAGCCGTTGGGGGACGGCTGGATCTTCAGGCCGAGTGGCTGTTCCTTGAGCTTGTCGGCCTGCTCCTGGGGGATGACGTTGAGCGTCGCCATCCGGTCGAGCACGACGTTGCGACGGGCGATCGAGCGCTCGGGGGAGTTGGTCGGGTCGTAGCCGGTCGGGTTCTTGACCAGGCCCGCCAGCGTCGCGGACTGGAGGTAGTTGAGGTTCTTGGCGTTCTTGGAGAAGTAGTGCTGGGCAGCCGCCTGGATGCCGTAGGCGCCGTCGCCGAAGTAGGCGATGTTGAGATAGCGCTCGAGGATCCAGTCCTTGGTGTAGTTCTTCTCGAAGGCGATGGCATAGCGCAGCTCGCGCAGCTTGCGGGCGTAGGTGTCGTCGGTGGCCGCGGCCGCCTCTTCCTTCGACTCCGCCTGGTTGAGCAGCGTCTGCTTGACCATCTGCTGGGTGATCGAGGAGCCGCCCTGCACCGAACCGCTCGCCTGGTTGGTCACGAAGGCGCGGATCGTGCCGCGGATGTCGAGGGCACCGTGCTGGTAGTAGCGGTCGTCCTCGATGGAGACGATCGCCTCGACCATCTTGCGCGAGATCTGCTGGAGGCCGACGTTGATGCGGTTCTGGTCGTAGAGCGAGGCGATGAGGTTGCCGTTGGCGTCGTAGATGCGTGTCTTCTGCGCCAGCTCCTTGGCCTCGAGCTCGTCGGGCAGGTTGACCATGCCCTTGCTGACGTCCTTCGCGGCGACGCCGAGGACTCCGGCGAACGGGATGGCGAGGCCGGCGACGAGAACGCCCAGGATCGCGGCCACGGCGCCCATGACAGCGAGGTGGGACAGGACAGAGGGCCTGCGATCGGGCGTCGGCATGGCCACCAGAGTACGGGAGCCGACCAGACCGGCCCATTCGCCGTACCACACCTCACCAGCCGTTGGCAGGCGTTCGAACGCACGGCTGACCATCTGGTCTAGTCATATCGGACCATCAGTTTTAGCCAGAAGGTGCATTCATCAATCACTGCTTCTTGCATACGGTCATCGAGGGTCGAGGAGTGGTCGCTATGGGGGCGACCATCGGGAGCCCGACGAGATGGCGGAAAATCATGTGGGTTGAGGACTGGGCGCCGCGAGCGGCGTGCAAGCAGGACACTCCGGACGCGCTGTTCGTGCGCGGAGCCGAGCAGAACAAGGCGAAGCAGGTCTGTGCTTCGTGTCCCGTGCGCACTGAGTGCCTCGCGGAGGCGCTCGACAACCAGATCGAGTGGGGTGTCTGGGGCGGTATGACCGAGCGTGAGCGCCGTGCGTTGCTGCGCCGTCGGCCGCAGGCCTCCTGGCGCAACGTCCTCGAGTCGGCTCGCAACGAGCACGTCAACAACCCCGTCAACGTCTGACTCCTCGCAGCGCCCTCTCGGGTCACCCGTCCCGGGTCACCCCTCGGCGAGCAGGTCGCCGATCCGCCGCAGGCCCTCGAGGTCGTGCACGTCGGTCGACAGCGCCGGCACGACTGCCGTCGCGACGCCGGGGTGCTCGGTGGACCAGCGCTCGCGCAGGTGTGCCTCGCGCATGACGATGCGCGCACGGTCGGCGTGCAGCCGCAGCAGTCCGGCGGTGGTCGAGTCGGGCTCGGTCGCGACCAACCGGTCGGCGGCGGCCGTCGCCTCCTCGACCGACAACACGGTCGACAGCGGCGGGCTGGCCCGGTTGACGACGAGACCGGCGAGCGGCATCTCGTCCTCGGTGAGCCGCTCCACGAAGTAGGCGGCCTCGCGCAACGCGTCCGGCTCGGGAGCAGCGACCACCACGAAGGCCGTGCCGTCGGCCTGCAGCAACGAGAAGGTCTTCTGCGCCCGCTGGCGGAAGCCGCCGAAGAGCGTGTCGAAGGCGGCCACGAACGTCTGCATGTCGCGCAGCACCTGGGCGCCGAGGATCTTGGTCAGCGCGTTGGTGATCATCGAGACGCCGGCCGTCATCAGCTTGGCCGGGCCACGGGCCGGAGCCAGCAGCAGCCGGATGAACCGGCCGTCGAGGAAGCTGCTGAGCCGCTCCGGCGCGTCCAGGAAGTCGAGCGCCGAGCGCGAGGGCGGGGTGTCGACGACGATCAGGTCGTAGCTGCCGTCCAGCTGGGCCTGGGCGTGGATCTGGCCGAGCTTCTCCATGGCCATGTATTCCTGCGTGCCCGAGAACGAGCTGGACAGGGCGATGTAGAAGGGGTTGTCGAGGATCGCCCTCGCCTTCTCGGGGCTGGCCTGGCTGAGCACCACCTCGTCGAAGGTGCGCTTCATGTCGAGCATCATGGCGTCGAGGGAGCCACCTTGGTTTCGTGACGGGCGCTGGGCGCCCTCCTCAACCACCGCAAGTGGCACCGGTCGGGGCGTGTTGTCCAAGGCCTCGATCCCCATCGACTGGGCCAGCCGGCGGGCCGGGTCGATGGTCAGCACGACGACCTTGCGCCCGCGCTCGGCGGCACGCAGGGCGAGGGCAGCGGAGGTGGTGGTCTTGCCGACGCCGCCCGAGCCGCAGCAGACGATGATCCCGGTCGCGGGGTCGTCGATCAGGGCGTCGATGTCGAGGCGAGGGGCACGCTCGGTCGTGGCGGCCAGCGGGCCGACGCGTGGGCGGTGGGTGGTCATGCCAGTCCCTGGTCCTTCAGCTGGGCGGCCAGCTCGTAGAGCCCGCCGAGGTCGACGCCGTCGGCCAGGCGGGGAAGCTCGTAGTGGGGAACGTCGAGCGCGCTCACGATGGCGCGCTGGGCGTCCTCGAGGGCACGACGCTCGGCGTGGTCGCGGGCCTCGAGGACCAGGGCGTCGACCATCTCGTGGGTGACGTCGACCTTGGCCGCCTGGAGGTCGGCGGTGATCTTCTCGCGGTCGAGGGTGCCCGTGCGAGCGGCCTTGAGGTCGGCCTGGCCGAGGTCGCGGGCACGGACGAGGTTGACGATGACCGCGCCGACCGGGAGCTGGGCTGCCCGCAGCTCCTTGATCCCGTCGGCCGTCTCCTGGACCGGCATCTCCTCGAGCACGGTGACGAGGTGCACCAGCGTCTTGGGCGATCGGAAGAGCGTCATCACCGTGTCGGCCTGGGTCTTGATCGGACCGACCTTGGCCAGCCCGGCGAGCTCGCCGTTGACGTTGAGGAACTGGGTGATCCGCCCGGTCGGCGGGGCGTCGAGCACGATCGCGTCGTAGGCGCGGGCCTTCTTGTTGCGCGCGTTGCGCCGCGCGGCTTCGTAGACCTTGCCGGTCAGGAGCACGTCGCGGACGCCCGGCGCGATGGTGGTCGCGAAGTCGATGACGCCGAAGCGGTCGAGCGCCTTCCCGGCGCGGCCGAGCTTGTAGTACATCGCGAGGTATTCGAGGAGGGCCGACTCCGCATCGATGTGCAGGGCGTGTACGGCGCCGGGCGCCACGTCACCGACCGGCAGCCCGCGCGCGATCCGGCGCTCCTCGTAGGGCAGCGGGTCGACGTCGAACATGCGGGCGATGCCCTGGCGACCCTCGACCTCGCAGAGCAGGACGTCCTTGCCCGTCGAGGCCAGCGAGAGGGCGAGCGCCGCGGCGATGGTGGACTTGCCGGTGCCGCCCTTGCCGGTGACGACGTGCAGCTGGACGCCCGACCAGTCGAAGGGCTGCTCCGCGTGTGTGGTCACCGCTGCAGGATAGGGCGCCCGCCCCATCGCGGTCAGGCGCGCGGACGCAGTGTGCGGGAAAGCACATGTGCCTCGCGCAGGAGCAGCTCGCCCAGCTCGCGGCGCCGGGGAGCGCTGAAGCGCTGCTGGATGCCGGTCAGGCTGAGCGCCCACTGGGGGCGCTCGTCGGCGTCGAAGACCGCGGCGGCCATGCCCCAGCTGCCCTCGACGATCAGCCCCGGGTTGATCGCGAAGCCCGCCGCGCGTGTGCGCCTGACTCGGTCGCGGACGGCATCGGTGGTGTGCTGGTCGCCGTACTCGTCCACGAGGTCGACGCGGGCGAGGTAGGACTCCACCTCGGCGTCGTCGAGGAAGGCCAGGATCGCGAGCCCGGCGGAGGCGACTCCGAGCGGAAAGCGAATGCCCTCGTGCAGGACGTGGGACCTGATCGGGAAGCTGCCGTCCTCGCGCACCAGGCAGATGGTCTCGTCGCCCCGGCGGGCCGAGAAGAAGGCGCTCTCGCCGGTGGCGATGGACAGTCGCCGTACGACCGGCTGCGCCACCGCTGTCACGTCGTATCGCGATGCGGCGGCCGTGCCCAGGAAGTAGAGCTCGGGGCCGAGCAGCCAGTGGCCGTCCGGGTCGCGCTCGGCGAGGCCCGCGTCGGCGAGCGACGCCAGCAGCCGGTGCGTCGTGGGTCGCGGGAGCCCGGCGGCGCGTGCCGCCTCGGACGTCGTCACGCCTGCTGGCTCGCGGGCGGAGACGGCCTTGAGCAGGGCGGCGACGCGTCCCACGACGTCGATCGGGGCGTCCATTCAATGAACGCTACTACGGCATGAAGATCGCAGAGCGAAAGATTCTCGGCCACTGGATGGTCGGGCGTTGACGGCCCGACCATGGTGCGCCTTGAATCGGGGCACCAACGAGTCTGCGGAGGAACCAGGATGGACAAGGTCGTCGAGAGTGCGGGTGCCGCGGTCGCGGACATCCCCGACGGAGCGACGATGTCGGTCGGTGGCTTCGGGCTGTGCGGCATCCCCACGGTGTTGATCGAAGCGGTGCTGGCGGCGGGGACCACGGACCTCGAGGCCGTCTCCAACAACTGCGGCGTCGACGACTGGGGCCTGGGTCGCCTGCTGATGGCCAAGAGGCTGCGGCGGATGGTGTCGTCGTACGTCGGGGAGAACAAGGAGTTCGCCCGGCAGTACCTCTCCGGGGAGCTCGAGGTCGAGCTCACGCCGCAGGGCACGCTCGCGGAGCGGATGCGGGCCGGCGGCTCCGGGATCCCGGCCTTCTTCACCGCCACCGGTGTCGGCACCCAGGTCGCCGAGGGCGGTCTGCCGTGGAAGTACGACGCCGAGGGCAACGTCTCGGTCGCCTCGCCGCCCAAGCAGACCCAGGTCTTCGCCAGCCCCGAGGGCGAGCGGGAGTTCGTCCTCGAGCACGCGATCGTCGCCGACTTCGGGTTGGTGCGCGCCTGGAAGGGCGACCGCCACGGCAACCTGATCTACCGCGACTCCGCCCGCAACTTCAACCCGCTCGCCGCGATGTGCGGACGGGTCACGATCGCCGAGGTCGAGGAGCTCGTCGAACCGGGCGAGCTGAACCCCAACGACGTCCACACCCCGGGCGTGTACGTCCAGCGCGTGGTCGCGCTGACGCCCGAGCAGGCCGCGGACAAGCGGATCGAGAAGAGGACGGTGAGCTCCTGATGGCATGGACTCGTGAGGAGATGGCCGCCCGAGCGGCCTCGGAGCTGGTGGACGGTTCCTACGTCAACCTCGGCATCGGGCTGCCGACGCTGGTGCCCAACTACGTCGACGACGACGTGGAGCTGGTGCTGCAGTCGGAGAACGGCATCCTCGGCGTGGGCGCCTATCCCACCGAGGACGCCGTCGACGCCGACCTGATCAACGCCGGCAAGGAGACCGTGACCGTACGCCGCGGGGCATCGTTCTTCGACTCCGCGACCTCCTTCGGGATGATCCGCGGCGGCAAGATCGACGCCGCGATCCTGGGTGCGATGCAGGTCTCCGCCGTCGGTGACATCGCCAACTGGATGATCCCCGGCAAGATGGTCAAGGGCATGGGCGGCGCGATGGACCTGGTGCACGGCGCCAAGCGCGTCATCGTGCTGATGGAGCACACCGCCAAGGACGGCGGGCTCAAGATCGTCAACGAGTGCTCGCTGCCCTACACCGGCAAGCGGGTCGTGCAGCGGATCATCACCGACCTGTGCGTGATCGACGTGATCGACCCGACCACCGGTGAGGTCGCCCCCTCGGGCACCCTCGGCGAGCGGGCGCTCCAGCTCGTCGAGCTCGCGCCGGGCGTCACCGAGGACGAGGTCAGGGCGAAGACGGAGCCGGAGCTGTTCGCCGCGAGGTGAGCACCCCCAGCACGCCGAGGACGATCGCGAAGACGAACACCGCGAGGAACGGGTTCGCACCTTCGCGCACAGCCGCGGCGAAGACCACGCCGGAGATCGACAGCGCCAGCGCCGCCCCGAGCGAGTCGGCGATCGAGAGGGCTGCGGAGTTGAAGCCGCGGTCGGCGTCGGTGGAGGCGTCGAGCATGGCCACGCTGGTGCGCGGATAGCCGAAGCCCATCCCGGCGCCGGCCAGGACATAGGTCGCCCCGGCGAGGAGGGCCGGGCCGTCGAGCCAGACCGTGAGCGACAGCGCGAGCACGCCGGCGAGGACGAGCAGCGAGCCGATCTCCATGGCGCGCACGTGCGAGACCCGGGCACCGAGCCGTGCCTGGAGCTGGCTCGACAGCGCCCACGTCACCCCGACGACGCTGAGCGCGATGCCGGCGCGGGCCGGCGTCAGCCCCCACTGCTCCTGCAGGACGTAAACGATGTAGGCCTCGGCGCAGAAGAAGCCGGCGCTCATCAGGCCGCGCGTGGCGATGACGGAGGGGAGTCCTGGCCGGCCCGTGAGCGCGCCGGGGGGCAACAGCCTGCTGAGGGCGAGTACGACGAGGACGAGCGCTCCGAGGGCACCGAACCCGGAGACGCCGCGGGCCGAGCCGAGCAGCTCGAGCGCGAGCACCGCGATCGCGCCGACGCTCGCCCAGGCCAGCCGCCCGAGCCCGGCCTCGGACACGCCGCTGTCGGTCCGCCGGCCCCGCAGCGAGGGCGCGATCAACAGCGCCGCCGCGGCGACGAACACGACGGCACCGAGGAAGACCCAGCGCCAACCGAAGGCGTCCGCGACGAGGGCTGCCAGTGCCGGGCCGAAGAGTGCCGGCAGCACCCACGCCGCGGCGAAGCTCGCGAAGATGCCGGGCTGCAGGGCGGGTGGGAAGACGAGGCCGACGAGGACGTAGACCCCCACGATCAGCGCGCCGCCGCCGAGTCCCTGGACGAGCCGGCCGCCGACGAGGATCTCCATCGACGGGGCCGCGCCACAGATCAGCAGACCCACCGAGAACAGCACCATCGACCAGAGCACCGGCGTCACCGGACCACGCCGGTCGCTCCACATCCCCGCAGCGACCATGCCGATCACCCCGCTGGCCAGCGGAGCAGCGAAGCTCAGCGCGTAGAGGTCGGCGCCGTCGAGGTCGCGCACCACGGTCGGCATCACCGTCGTGACCGCCATCGCCTCGAACGCCACGAAGCCGATCAGCGCGCACACGCCGATGGTGATGGCGGCGTACGTCGGGCTCAGCAGGCGTGGACTCGGAGCGGTCTCGGACATCAGGGTCACGATCGCAGACGCTAGGACTTCACGTGGACGTGAGGTCAAGCGGAGGAGGGGGCAGGAATAGTGGGCGGGGCTCGTCGTTGGGCCAGGTGTGACTCTCGCCCTCTCCGTGCTCGACCTCGTTCCCGTGCGCACCGACCAGACGACCGCGGATGCGGTGGCAGCAGCGAGATCGCTGGTGCAGGTGGCCGACGCCCACGACTACCGGCGCTACTGGGTGGCCGAGCACCACAACATGCCGGCCGTGGCGGCGACCAACCCGCCGGTGCTGATCGCGCTGCTGGCCGCGGCCACCTCGCGGATCCGCGTCGGGTCGGGCGGCGTCATGCTGCCCAACCACGAGCCGCTGGTCGTGGCGGAGCAGTTCGCCCTGCTGGAGGCGGCGTTCCCCGGCCGCATCGACCTCGGCATCGGTCGCGCGCCCGGCACCGACATGCTCACCCGCTACGTCCTGCGTGGAGGTGCGACGGCGGCGGCGGACGACGCGGTCGCGCAGTTCCCGCAGTACGTCGACGACGTGGCCACCCTCATGCACCCGGACGGCGTCGAGATGGCCGTCGGTGGCCGGCGCGAACCGCTGCGGGCGACGCCGAACGCGGCCAGCGTGCCGACGATCTGGCTGCTCGGGTCCTCGGACTACTCCGCGCGACTGGCCGCCGCGAAGGGCCTGCCCTACGTCTTCGCCCACCACTTCGCCGGCCGGGGCACGGCCGAGGCGATGGACCTCTACCGGTCGACGTACACGCCGTCCGAGGCGCACCCGGAGCCGCGCACCTTCCTCACCGTCAACGCGGCCGTGGCCGAGACGGCGGAGGAGGCGCGCCGGCTCGCGCTGCCGCAGGCCCAGGCGATGGTCGCCCTGCGCACCGGCGGTCGGCTCGCGCCGCAGCTGCTCGTCGAGGACGCGGAGCAGGTCACGCTGCCCGCGCAGCACCAGCCGCTCGCCGACGCAATGCTGCGGCGCTGGGTCGTCGACGAGCCGGGCGCGGCGCGCGAGCGGATCGAGATGCTGGCTCGTGAGTACGGCGTCGACGAGGTGATGGTGCACCCGGTCGCGGGCGCGCACACCGGCACCCCGGCGGGGTCCTCCCCGGCCCGCGAGGCGACGCTCAAGCTGCTCGCCGGCTGACGTCGGTCTCGGATGCGAGACGACCCGGGAAATTCGGGGGTGTCGCGGAACGGTCGGCAGGGAGTGTGATGGGGGGCACACCCCCTGAAGGAGCGTCACCATGACCACGACTTCCGACAGCACCATGCCCGTGCGCGGTGTCGAGCGCCGTACGATCGATGTCATCCCGGCGGAGGAGCGGCACGGCACGCCGTTCAGCCAGTTCACGCTGTGGATGGGCGCCAACCTGCAGATCACCGCGATCGTCGACGGTGCGCTCGCGGTCGTCTTCGGCGCCGATGCCCTCTGGGCGATCATCGGCCTGTTCCTCGGCAACCTGCTCGGCGGCATCGTGATGGCGCTGCACTCGGCCCAGGGCCCGCGGCTCGGCCTGCCGCAGATGATCTCCAGCCGCGCGCAGTTCGGCATCTACGGCGCGATCGTTCCGCTGGTGCTGGTCATCGTGATGTACCTCGGTTTCACCGCGACCGGCACCGTGCTCGCCGGCCAGGCGATCAACGAGCTGCTGCGCGTCGAGAACGCGACGATCGGCATCGTGCTGTTCGTAGCGATCGTCGCCGTGATCGCGATCGTGGGCTATCGCTGGATCCACGCCGTCGGCCGCTTCGCCAGCGTCCTCGGGGTGCTCGGGCTGGCCTACCTCGCCGTCCAGCTGGTCCGCAACCACGACGTGAGCGCAGCGTTCGCGGGCAACCAGTTCGACATCGTCACCTTCCTGCTCGCCGTCTCGCTGGCCGCCGGCTGGCAGCTCACCTACGGCCCCTACGTCGCCGACTACTCGCGCTACCTGCCCGCGGAGACGTCGCAGCGTTCGGTCTTCTGGTGGACGTACGGCGGAAGCGTGCTCGGCTCCCAGCTGTCGATGACCTTCGGTGCGATCGTCGCCGCGGTCGCCGGTGACGCGTTCCTCACCAACCAGGTCGGCTGGCTCGGCGGGCTCGCCTCCGGAGCCATCGTCGCCGGGCTGATCTATCTCCTCATCGTCGTCGGCAAGCTGACGGTCACCTGCCTCAACGCCTACGGCAGCTTCATGTGCGCGGCCACGATCACCACCGCGCTGACCGGGCGCCGGACGATGGGCAGCAACGCCCGCGCCGCCTTCGTGCTGCTGATGCTCGCGGCCTCGATGGGCATCGCCCTGTGGGCGAGCGCCGACTTCCTGAACAACTTCAAGAACTTCGTGCTGCTGCTGCTGATGGTCTTCACCCCGTGGTCAGCCATCAACCTCACCGACTACTACCTCGTCTCCAAGGAGCGCGTCGACCTGGCCGCGCTCTACGACCCCAAGGGCCGCTACGGCGGGTGGAACGCCGTCGCGCTGACGACGTACTTCGTCGGCGTGCTGATCCAGGTGCCGTTCCTGGCGCAGAAGCTCTACACCGGGCCCGTCACCAAGGCCCTCGGAGGCGCCGACATCTCCTGGATCATCGGTCTCGTGGTGCCGGCGGTCATGTACTACGTGTGGGCCAGCCGCAACCCGCTCGCGCCGCCCGAGGAGGTCCCGCTCCCGAACGCCGACGCCTCGGGAAGGCCGTCCGCCATCTCCTAGTGCCGCTCCTCGAGGCCGACCGCCTCGCGGAGCCGCTCCACCGACGCGCGCAGCTCCTCGGAGTCGCGTGCGTGGTGGTCCATCAGGTCGGCCAGCGCCTCTGCGAGCACGTTGAGCTTCTCCTGCGACGACTCCTCGCTGCGCCGACCGGCGTTCTGGAGCAGGACGAGGAGCAGCAGCGACAGGACGGCCGAGCCCGTGTGCAGCGCGAGCTCCCACTTGGTGGTCGTCGACCACAACGGCTTGCTCGCGGCCCACAGGGCCAGGGCCACGAGGATGACCCCGAAGAACGGCGCCCGGCTGACGCGCTGGATGGCCGCGTCGACGAACCGCTCGAAGGCGTTGGGGGTGTTGTCGTGGCCGCGGTCCCCGGCGGCGTCGTTGCGCTCCATGGACGGAGGCTAGTTCGCGTGCTGCCGCGACCGCAGCAGGACGGGCCCTGCGTCAGGCCTGGGGTGGACGCCTGATGTCACCTGAGTAGGGTCGGCGCATGACTGTCTGGGAATACCAAGTGGCGCCGATCCCGCTCCACAACGAAGCACTGATGCTCAACAACTTCGGCCAGGACGGCTGGGAGCTGGTCGCGATCCACACCAACGCCCAGGGCGGTCTCGTGGCCTTCCTGAAGCGACCCAAGGCCGCCTGATGGGGGCCGAGGCCCGGCTCGAGGAGCTCGGGATCACGGTCCCCGAAGTGGTGCCGCCGCTGGCGGCCTACGCCCCGGCGGTCCGGACCGGCAACCTCGTCTACACCGCCGGCCAGCTGCCCGCGCGCGACGGCGAGATGATCGCCGTCGGCAAGGTCGGTGGGTCGGTGACCGAGGAGCAGGGCTATGAGTGCGCGCGCCAGTGCGCCCTCAACGCGCTCGCCGCGATCCGGGCCGAGATCGGCTCGCTCGACAACATCACCCGGGTCGTGAAGGCCGTCGTCTTCGTCGCCTCCACCCCAGACTTCACGGGTCAGCCGAAGGTCGCCAACGGCGCGTCGGACTTCCTCGGCGAGGTGTTCGGCGACCTCGGTCGCCACGCACGCTCGGCCGTGGGCGTGCCGGTGCTGCCCCTCGACGTACCGGTCGAGGTCGAGCTCATCGTCGAAGTCGCGAGCTGACGCTGTGAAGCGGCCGCCGCTGCCCCAGGCCTTCGTCGACCAGGCTCGCGCCTACGAGACCGGGGAGGCGACGCCCGCCGAGCCGCGCAACGCCGCGACCGTCGTGCTGCTGCGTGACGGGGCGAGCGGTCCCGAGGTCTACCTCCTGCGCCGGCAGACGACGATGGCGTTCGCCGCCGGCATGTGCGTCTTCCCCGGTGGCGGTGTCGACCCGCGCGACTTCTCCGAGGACGTCGCCTGGGCGGGGCCGTCCGTCGCGGACTGGGCTGTGACGCTGGGCTGTGAGCCGGAGCTCGCCCGGGCGCTGGTGTGTGCGGCCGTCCGCGAGACCTTCGAGGAGTCGGGCGTGCTGTTGGCCGGACCGTCGGCCGACACCGTCGTCGAGGACACGACCGGCGACGACTGGGAGGCGGACCGGGTGGCGCTCGAGACGCGCTCGCTGTCCATGACGGACTTCCTCGTACGCCGCGGGCTGGTCCTGCGCACCGACCTGCTCGGCGCCTGGTCGGGCTGGCTGACGCCGGTCTTCGAGCCGAAGCGCTACCGCACGTGGTTCTTCGTCGCGGTCCTTCCCGGCGCCCAGACGACGCGCGACGTCTCCTCCGAGTCGTCGTCGGTGACCTGGCGGCACGCGCTCGATGCGGTCGCCGACGTCGAGTCCGGCGAGATGCTGATGCTGCCGCCGACGTACCTCACCTGCCTGGAGATCGGGCAGCTCGGCTCGTCCGCTGCGGCGCTCGCGGCATCGCGGTCGCGGACCGTCGACATGTTCACGCCCGAGGTGATCTCGTCGGGGGCCGACTTCATCCTCTCGACCCCGCCGGCCTACGAGGCGTTGCTGGAGTCCCGATGAGCTTCACCCCACGACGTTCTTCTCCCCCGCTGCGCTCCTCCGAACAACGTCGCGGGGACCCCGAATGACCTGGGACGGCGGGACCTTCGGCTCCTCAGCGACCTGCGTGCTGGCGCCGAACGCCGACATCATGACGCTCGACGGCACGAACACCTGGGTGCTCTCCTCGGGCTCGCAGTCGCTCGTCATCGACCCCGGGCCGTCGATCGAGTCCCACCTCGCCGCGGTGTCCGCGGTCGGCCAGGACGTCGTCGGGGTGCTGCTGACGCACCACCACCTCGACCACAGTGAGGCCGCGCGCGAGTTCGCCTCTGCGCACGGGTGCGGGGTGCGGGCGCTGGATCCCGCCTACAGACTGGGATCTGAGGGCCTCGGCGCTGGCGACGTGGTGACGGTCGGCTCGCTCGAGGTGCACGTCGTCGCCACCCCGGGCCACACCGCCGACTCGCTCTCCTTCGTGGTGCCGTCCGAGTCGGCCGTGCTGACCGGTGACACTGTCCTCGGTCGCGGCACCACCGTCGTCGCCCACCCCGACGGCTCGCTCGGCGCCTACCTCTCCTCGCTCGACCGCCTGCACGCGCTGTGCTCGGAGCAGGGGATCACCTCCATCTGGCCGGGCCACGGGCCGGTCATCGACAACGCGCTCGGGGCGCTGGACTACTACATCGCGCATCGCCGTACCCGCCTCGACCAGGTCCGCGACGCCGTCGCGACCCTCACCGCGCAGCCGCACCCCGAGGGCATCGCGGCCGACGAGCTGCCGCGTCGCGTCGTCGAGCTGGTCTATGACGACGTCGACCCGGTGCTGTGGGGCGCGGCCGAGCTGTCGGTGCGCGCGCAGCTGGCCTACCTCGCCTCGTCCTGACCTGTTGTGGTCGGCCCGCGGCGGGCCTAGCGTGAAGGCATGAGCCAGCCCATCGTCACGCTGTCCCGCGCCCTCGACCAGGCCAGCGACGTGCTCGCCACCGTGCACGCCGACGACCTGGACAAGCCGACGCCGTGCGGCGACTGGTCCGTGCGCGACCTCGCGGCCCACCTCGCCGTCGGGCCGGCTCGGTTCCTGCAGATGTCGCGCGGGGAGGAGGTCGACTGGTCCTCTGACGCACGCGTCCCCGACGGCACCTGGGCCACGACCTTCCGCGCCGGCGCCGACGACCTGATCCACCACTGGCACGGCGAGCCGGCAGACAAGGCCGCAGGAGCCGGGTGGCAGACCGCCGAGGTCGCCGTGCACACCTGGGACCTCGCACGCGCGCTCGGGCGCGACAGCGACCTCGACGACGAGGTCGCGGAGGCGGGGTTGGCGTTCCTGACGGGTGCGTTGACCGAGGACAACCGTGGGTCGGTCTTCGCACCGCCCGTCTCCGTGCCCGACGATGCGTCGCCGTACGACCGGCTCGCGGCGTTCGCCGGGCGGGATCCACGCGCCTGAGCCGGCTGGAGGCGACCGGATCGTCGGACGTCCCGCGTCGCCACCTTGCACGACGCAGGCGACCCGGCGCCCGGGTGGTAGCCCGGCAGGACTATTTCAGGACGCGTAACGCGGCAGTGACGTCGGCCGACGAGTTGTAGAGGTGGAAGGACAGGCGCAGCCGCCCGGCGCGCACGGCCGCGACGATGCCGGC
Source organism: Nocardioides allogilvus (assembly GCF_003047285.1). Classification (GTDB taxonomy): domain Bacteria; phylum Actinomycetota; class Actinomycetes; order Propionibacteriales; family Nocardioidaceae; genus Nocardioides; species Nocardioides allogilvus. The sequence goes on from NZ_PZYX01000001.1 coordinate 31,183, forward strand.
CTCGGCGAGTCGGGAGGCGATGTTGCCCGGCGCCTCGACGGAGACGATCGCGGAGTCGCCGGCGGGCAGGCCGAGGCCGTTGCGGAAGGCGTTGGCGAGGGCGACGTCGTGGGCGTGGATGCGCTCGATGCCGATCTCGAGGAGCAGGTCGAGGGCGGGCACGTGGCCGACCCAGCAACCCCAGGCGGGGGAGACGTCGTAGCGCCGGGCGTCGCCGGCCAGACGCAGGGGCGGGCCGTAGATGGCGTCCCAGCGGGACTCGCCGGCATACCAGCCCGCGGCGAGCTCGGGCAGCGCCGGCGCGGTGGGGCTGACCGCGAAGAAGCAGGTGCCGCGGGGGCCGAGCAGCCATTTGTAGCCGCCGCCCACGACGTAGTCGGCCTCCAGGTCCGCCAGCGGCAGCCAGCCGGCGGCCTGGGTGACGTCGACCAGCGTGAGGGCTCCCGAGGCGCGCGCCGCGGACGCCAGCGCCGACAGGTCGACCAGCCTGCCGTCGGCGGACTGCACCGCTGACACCGCCACGAGGTCGACGTCGGACGTGATCGAGTCGACGAGCCGCTCGAGCGGCACCAGGCGCACGTCGAGATCGGCGCGCAGGAACGGGAAGAGGACCGAGGTGAAGTCCTCCTCGGCGGCAAGCACGACGCTGCGCGGGCGCAGCGAGGCTGCCACGAGTCCGACGAACTGGCTGGCCTGCGAGCCCGTGGCGACCTCGCTCGGATCGCGACCCAGGAGGGTCGCGAAGGCCGCACGGCCGCGGTCGACGTACGCATCGATCGCAACCGCGTCGATGGTGCCGGCCTGGCGCGACTCCTCGTAGGAGCGCATCGCCGCGACGCTGCGCAGCGGGGCGAGGCCGAGGGTGGCGGAATTGAGAAAGACCCCGGCAGGAGCGAACTCCGCCGGGGCCAGACTCATGAGTGGATCGATCAGCGTGCGCGCTTGGAGAGGCGCTCGACGTCCATGATCACGACCGAGCGCGGCTCGAGCCGCAGCCAGCCGCGCGAGGCGAAGTCGGCCAGTGCCTTGTTGACCGTCTCGCGGGAAGCGCCGACCAGCTGGGCGAGCTCCTCCTGCGTGAGGTCGTGGTGCACGTGGACGCCGTCGTCGGCGGTGCGGCCGAAGCGGTCGGCGAGGTCGAGCAGCGCCTTGGCGACACGGCCGGGGACGTCGGAGAAGACCAGGTCGGCCACGACGTCGTTGGACTTGCGCAGGCGGGACGCGAGCTGCGAGAGCAGGCCGCGGGCGACGATCGGGCGACCGTCGAGCCAGCGCAGAAGGTCTTCGTGGGACAGCGAGGCGAAGGTGGCGTCGGTGACGGCCGTGACCGTGGCCGAGCGCGGGCCGGGGTCGAAGAGCGAGAGCTCGCCGAACATCTGGCCGGGGCCCATGATGGCGAGGAGGTTTTCCCGACCGTCAGCAGCGGAGCGGCCGAGCTTCACCTTGCCCTCGGCGACGATGTAGAGCTTGTCGCCCGAATCGCCCTCGTGGAACAACACGTCGCCGCGGCGCAGTCTCGTCTCGGCCATCGAGTTGCGCAGCGCGGTGGCTGCCTCGTCGTCGAGCGCGCTGAACAGCGGAGCCTGACGCAACACGTCGTTGTCCACCGGGGTCCTCCAACCTATGGGCCTGCCTGAACGTGGGAATCCTAGCCGTGGTCTGTGTCACATGAGGCCATCGGGGCCCATCAGACCACATGTGACCACCCCGTGGCGTGTCGGTGGCGGGTCGTAGGCTGCCCACGTGCCGCCTCGTCCTGCCCTCGTGACCCCACCCGACACCTCCCTGGTGCGCCGGGCGCGCAAGGTCAACCGGGTGCTGGCCGAGACCTACCCCGAGGCCCGCTGCGAGCTCGACTTCGACGACCCGTTCCAGCTGCTCGTCGTCACCGTCCTGAGCGCGCAGACGACCGACCGCCGGGTCAATGCCGTGCGCCCGACGCTGTTCGCCGCCTATCCCGATCCGGTCGCGATGGCGGGCGCGCCGCGCGAGCTGCTCGAGCAGATCGTCGGTCCGCTCGGGTTCTTCCGGGCCAAGACCGATGCCCTGCTCAAGCTCAGCCAGGCGCTCGTCGAGCGCTACGACGGCCAGGTCCCCGGCCGCCTCGAGGACCTGGTGACGCTGCCCGGGGTCGGTCGCAAGACCGCCAACGTCGTGCTCGGCAACGCCTTCGACGTCCCCGGCATCACCGTCGACACCCACTTCGGCCGGCTGGTGCGCCGCTTCGGCTGGACCGAGGAGACCGACCCGGTGAAGGTCGAGCACGCCATCGCCGCGCTCTTCCCCAAGCGCGACTGGACGATGCTCTCCCACCACGTCATCTGGCACGGCCGTCGTCGCTGCCACGCGAAGAAGCCCGCGTGTGGCGCGTGCCCGCTCGCCAGGCTCTGCCCCTCCTTCGGCGTCGGCCCGACCGATCCGATCGAGGCCGAGAAGCTGGTCAAGACCCAGGGGCCGGCGTGATCCGCGCGCTCGTGGCCCTCGTCGCGTGCCTGGCACTGGTCGGGTGCACGTCGGGCGAGACCAGCCAGGCCACCGACGACCGGCTGCCCGACCTCACCCTGGCCGGCTTCGACGGCGCACCGCCCGTCGACCTCGGCGAGCTCACCGGCCCGGCCGTGATCTCCGTGTGGGCGTCGTGGTGCGGCCCCTGCCGGCGGGAGATGCCGATCCTCGAGGAGTTCCACGCGACGTACGGCCACCGCGTCGCCCTGCTCGGCATCGACTTCCAGGACCGTCAGACCGAGAAGGCCCGGGCGCTCGTCGAGCAGACCGGCGTGACCTATCCCCTCGTCGAGGACGAGGCCGGCGACATCAACGGGCGTGGCGCGTTCCCCCTGCTGCGCGGGTTGCCGGCGGTGGCGTTCGTCGCCGACGACGGCACGGTCGCCCACGTCGAGGCGGTCGAGATCGAGTCCGTCGACCAGCTCGTGTCGATGGTCGAGGAGCACCTCGGGGAGGAGCTGTGAGCCTCCCGTCCTGGTTGGCGCCGATCGCGGAGGGCGCGGAGTCGATCACGGTCCACGAGCTGACCCGCTTCATGCCGCCCGAGGACAGCGACGCCCGGCGCGGCGCCGTGCTGATCCTCTTCGCCGACGTCGACGGTGACGGCCGGGGCGAGCTACTGCTGACGGAGCGGGCACACCACATGCGCTCCCACCCGGGCCAGGTCTCCTTCCCCGGCGGCACCATCGACCCCGGGGAGAGTGCCGTCGAGGCAGCGGTGCGCGAGGCGCAGGAGGAGATCGGGCTCGACCCGGCCGAGATCGAGGTGTTCGCCGAGCTGCCCGAGCTGTGGCTGCCGCCGTCCAACTTCGCCGTCACACCGGTCCTCGGCTACTGGCGCCACCGCGGCGAGGTGAGCGTCGTCAGCCCCGACGAGGTGCACGAGATCCACCACGTCGACATCGACGACCTGCTCGACCCCGCCAACCGGATCAGCGTCCGCCACCCGTCCGGCTGGCTCGGGCCGGGGTTCCTGATCGGGCCCGACCGAGACGTCATCCTGTGGGGCTTCACGGCCGGGATCATCGCCCGGCTCTTCGACTTCGTGGGCTGGTCGGGGGAGTGGGACACCAACCAGGTGCGTGACCTGCCGGACTACATGCTGCAAGGTGATCCCACACCGGCCGTCCAGACGCGGCCGAACACCCGCCTCGAGGAGTAGCCCGCGTGAACATCCTCGACTGGTGCCTGCTGGCACTCGTGGGCGTCTATGCCCTGTCGGGCTACTGGCAAGGATTCGTCACCGGGGCCTTCGCGACCGCGGGCCTGCTGTGCGGCGGGCTCTTCGGTGTGTGGGTCGCGCCGATCGCGCTCGGCGACGCCGAGCCCTCGCTGTGGGTCTCCCTCGGTGCGCTGTTCATCGTGATCCTGTCCGCGTCCCTGGGCCAGGCCCTGCTGCAGTACGTCGGCGCCCGCATCCGCGCCCGCATCAAGTGGCAGCCGATCCGTGCGGTCGACGCGATCGGCGGCGCCGCCCTCAGCGCGGTGGCGGTGCTGCTCGTCTCGTGGGCCCTCGGCGTCGCGATCTCCGGGTCGAGGATCGGCGCGATCACCCCGCTCGTGCGCGAGTCGAGAGTGCTCTCCGAGGTCGACAAGGTGCTGCCCGCCCGCGCCTCCGACGTGCTGGGTGCCTTCAACAACGTGGTCGGCACGACCTTCTTCCCGCGCTACCTCGAGCCGTTCGCTCCCGAGCGGATCGTCAAGGTCGGCCCCGGCCCGCAGCGCCTGCTGAGCGACCCCGACGTGCTGGCCGCGGCACCCAGCGTGCTCAAGGTGCGGGGGAGCAACAACTGCGGGAGCGGCGTCGAGGGGACCGGCTTCCTCTACTCACCCGGGCGGCTGATGACCAACGCCCACGTCGTGGCAGGGGTCGACAACCCGGAGGTCGAGATCGGCGGGGTCGCCGTGCCCGCGAGCGTCGTCGTCTACAACCCCCGCATCGACGTCGCCGTGCTCGCGGTCGACGAGGGCGACCTGCCCCACCTCGTGTTCGACAAGGACGCCGAGGCCCAGGACGGGGTGGCCGTGCTCGGCTACCCGCAGGACGGGCCCTACGACGTCCAGACCGGCCGCATCCGGTCCGAGCAGCGGCTGCGCTCGCCCGACATCTACGGCGAGGGCACGGTGCTGCGTGACGTCTTCTCGCTGCGCGCGCTCATCCGGCAGGGCAACTCCGGCGGCCCGATCGTCAACTCGTCCGGGGACGTCGTGGGGCTGATCTTCGCGGCGTCGGTGACCGATCGCGACACGGGCTATGCGCTCACCGCCGGGCAGATCGCGGAGAGCGCCGCCCTGGGCGTCACGTCCTCGGCCGAGGTGGACACCGGGAGCTGCGCCGGCTGATCGCGGTCAGCCGCGACCGCGGAGGGCGGAGGGGATCTCCTTGCCCTGCGAGATCGCGCGCTCGGGGGCCTTGACCTGCTTGACCTGCTTGATGCCGATGAAGGCCAGGAGGCCGGCGATCAGGAGGTAGACGACCATCACGATCAGGAAGCACCACGCCAGGTCGAGCCCGGTCATGTGGATGAAGTAGGCGAACGCCACCGACAACATGATGATCGCGAGCAGGGCGAGGAAGCCCGCGGCCGCGAACAGGCCGATGCCGACGCCGCCGTGCTTGAAGCTGACCTTGAGCTCCGACTTGGCCAGCTCGATCTCCTTGGAGATCAACGTCGAGATGTCTCGGCTGGCGTCGATGACGAGAGCGCCGATCGTGGGATCGGTGTCCCTGCCGGTCGGCGTGGTCGGAACCTGGGCCATGGGCGTTCCTTCGCGAATGTGTTGCCGCGTTGTACGGCGCGGGTTGACCCGTCCGACCCTACACAAGCCGACCGCTCCGGTCGGCCCGCCCGGTGATCGCCGCTAGGCTGGACGTCAGGTGAGCCGGGAAGTCTGGTCGGCCCGTGACGTCTCTCGTCGCGGATCTGAGTTCAGCGACCCGAAAGGCGCCGCCCGCATGCCGATCACCCCCCACGGATCCTCCGAGCTCGACGACGACGACGTCTGGAACACCGGCCCGTCCTACCTCGCCAGCAACAAGCCGCTGGCCAGGCTCGTCGCCCGCCCGATCCGCGAGTTCCTCCGTGTGGAGGCAGCCGGTTCGGTGCTGCTGCTCGTCGCCGCCGTCGTCGCGCTGATCTGGGCGAACAGCCCGGCCTCCTCGTCCTACGACACCTTCTGGCACACCCCGATCGGCCTCGACATCGGCAGCTTCCGGCTCGAGGAGTCGCTGCAGCACTGGGTGAACGACGCGCTGATGGTGATCTTCTTCTTCGTCGTCGGGCTCGAGATCAAGTACGAGGTCGTCAACGGCGACCTGCGCGACCCCAAGACGGCCGCACTGCCGATCATCGCCGCGATCGGCGGGATGGTGGTCCCGGCCGGGCTCTACCTCCTGGTTGCCGGCGGTGGTGAGGCCGGTGCGGGGTGGGGCATCCCGATGGCCACCGACATCGCCTTCGCGGTCGGCGTGCTCGGGGTGCTGGGTCGACGGATCCCGTCTGCGCTGCGCCTCTTCCTGCTGACGCTGGCGATCGTCGACGACATCGGCGCGATCATCGTCATCGCGGTGTTCTACACCGCGTCGCTCGAGCTGTGGTGGCTCGCGCTCGCCGTCGGCCTGCTGGCGCTGATGATCGCGCTCCAGAAGGCGCGCGTGTGGGCCGTGACCGTCTATGTCGTGATCGGCGTGGCGACCTGGTTCGCCCTGCTCCAGTCGGGCGTGCACGCCACCTTGGCCGGAGTCGCGATCGGCCTCATCACCCCCGCACGCCCCTTGCTCAACGAGGACGTCGCGCGCCGCCACGCCCGCCAGGCGCTGAGCGACAACCGCCTCGACTCCGACGAGCTCGGCCGCCTGCGCTTCCTGCTCGGCGAGTCGGTGCCGATGGTCGAGCGGCTGCAGTCCACGCTGCACCCGCTGTCGTCGTACGTCGTGCTGCCGATCTTCGCACTGGCCAACGCCGGCGTCGCGCTGGGCGGGTTCGGTGACGCGCTCACGTCGCCGGTGGCCCTGGGGATCATGGCCGGGCTGGTGCTCGGCAAGCCCGTCGGGATCGTGCTCGCCTCGTTCATCGCGGTGAAGGCCGGGCTGGGAAGGCTGCCCGACAGCTCGACGTGGCCGATGGTCGCCGGTGTCGGCGCCGTCGCGGGCGTCGGTTTCACGGTGTCGCTGTTCATCGCGGGGCTGTCGTTCCCCGACTCGCCGGGGCTCACCGACGACGCCAAGGTGGGGATCCTGGTCGCGTCGCTGCTCGCTGCGGCGGTCGGCGTCGCCGTACTCCTGCTGGCGGGACGTCCCGGCGCGGACGGGGCCCCCTCGCCCGAGGACTCCGGCGCCTCCTGAGGCAGGTCCGGCCCGGGAGCGTCAGACGAACCCGCACCAACAGGTGCGGGTTCGTATGACGGATGGCGCGCCAGCGCCGGGAGGTCAGTCCTCCGAGGAGGACCCTTCCTTGCTCTTGATCAGGTCCATGACCGTGGAGTCGGCGAGCGTGGTCACGTCGCCGACCTCGCGGTGCTCGGCGACGTCCTTGAGCAGGCGGCGCATGATCTTGCCGGAGCGGGTCTTGGGCAGCTCGGGCACGATCATGATCTGGCGCGGCTTGGCGATGGCGCCGATCTCCTTCGCGACGTGCTTGCGGAGGTCCTCGACGATGTCGGGGCCACCGTCGCCGGCCGCCTCGCGCAGGATCACGAACGCGCAGACGGCCTGGCCGGTCATGTCGTCGGCCGCCCCGACCACGGCCGCCTCGGCGACCTTCGGGTGGGACACCAGCGCCGACTCGATCTCGGTGGTGGAGAGGCGGTGGCCGGAGACGTTCATGACGTCGTCGACGCGGCCGAGCAACCAGATGTCGCCGTCGTTGTCGAGCTTGGCGCCGTCGCCGGCGAAGTAGAGACCGTCCCAGCGTGACCAGTAGGTGTCGATGAACCGCTGGTCGTCGCCCCACAGGGTGCGCAGCATCGCCGGCCACGGCTCGCGGATCACGAGGTAGCCGCCGTTGCCGTTGCCGACGGACTCGGCCTCGTCGTTGACGACGTCGATCGAGATGCCGGGCAGGGCCTTCATCGCCGAGCCGGGCTTGCCGGCGGTCACGCCCGGCAGCGGGCTGATCATGATCTGCCCGGTCTCGGTCTGCCACCAGGTGTCGACGATCGGGGTCCGGTCGCCGCCGATGTTCTTGCGGTACCAGATGTAGGCCTCGGGGTTGATGGACTCACCCACCGAGCCCAGCAGGCGGATCGACGACAGGTCGTGCTGGGCGGGGATGTCGTCGCCCCACTTCATGAACGTCCGGATCGCGGTGGGCGCGGTGTAGAAGATCGTGACGCCGTACTTCGCGATGATCTCCCACCAGCGGCCCTTGTGCGGGGCGTCGGGAGTGCCTTCGTACATCACCTGCGTCGCGCCGTTGGCGAGCGGCCCGTAGACCATGTAGGAGTGGCCGGTGACCCAGCCGACGTCGGCGGTGCACCAGTAGACGTCGTCGTCCTTGAGGTCGAAGACCGCCCAGTGCGTGTAGGACGTGCCGGTGAGGTAGCCGCCCGTCGTGTGCAGGATGCCCTTGGGGGTGCCGGTCGTGCCGGAGGTGTACATGACGTAGAGCGGGTGCTCGGAGTCGTGCATCGGCGCGTCGTGCTCGGCCGACGCGGCGTCCACCACGTCGTGCCACCACACGTCGCGGGTGTCGTCCCACGCGATGTCCTGGCCGGTGCGGCGGACGACGACGACGTGCTCGACGCCGCTCTCTACGCCACTGGCGGCGACCTTGGCCACGGCCTCGTCCACGGCCGGCTTCAGCGCGCTCGGCGCACCGCGGCGGTAGCCGCCGTCGGCGGTGAGGATGACCTTCGCCCCGCAGTCGATCACGCGCGAGGCGAGCGCGTCGGCGGAGAAGCCGCCGAAGACCACGGTGTGCGGGGCGCCGAGGCGGGCGCAGGCCAGCATCGCGACCACGACCTCGGGGATCATCGGCATGTAGATCGCGACCCGGTCGCCCTTCTGCACGCCGAGCTCGGTGAGCGCGTTGGCGGCGCGGCAGACCTGGTCCATCAGGTCGGCGTAGGTGATGTCGCGGGTGTCGTCCTCGGGCTCGCCGACCCAGTGGAGGGCGACCTTGTCGCCGTTGCCGGCGTCGACGTGGCGGTCCACGCAGTTGACGGCCGCGTTGAGGGTGCCGCCCACGAACCACTTCGCGAACGGCGGGTTGGACCAGTCGAGGACCTGGTCCCACCGCTGGCCCCAGTCGAGGCGTTCGGCGGCCTCGCCCCAGAAGGCCTCCCGGTCGGAGGCGGCCCGGTCGTAGGCCTCCTCCTTGACGTTGGCGTCGGCAGCGAGGTCGGCCGGCGGCTCGAAGCGGCGCTCCTCGGTGCTGAGGTTCTCGAGGGTCTGGTCGGCCATGACATCTCCTGTGGTTCTGTGCGTCGGCAGTCGGTGTTGAAACTACTCGGGCGCCGCGACTGCGACCACCCGTCGTTCAGGCAGATCCAGCACCGGGTCGAGCGATGAGGTCGCGGCGTCCGCCAGGAGCTCATCACTCGACCCGGTGAGTGGATCAGTGGTGTACGGCGCTCTCGGCGCCGGCACCGGTGAGCGCGCGGACCTCGAGCTCGGTGAAGCGGTCCTCCGCCTCGGGCTCACGGCTGGTGATGGTGCCGATGTAGCCGAGCAGGAACCCGAGCGGGATGGACACGATGCCCGGGTTGTTGAGCGGGAAGATCGCCCAGTCCGCGTCGGGGAACATCGACGTGGGCAGCCCCGACATCACCGGGGACAGCACCACCAGGCCCACGGCGGAGATGAGGCCGCCGTAGATGCTCCACGTGGCGCCGCGGGTGTTGAAGCGCCGCCAGAACATGTTGTAGATGATCGCCGGCAGGTTGGCCGACGCAGCGACCGCGAAGGCCAGCGCGACCAGGAAGGCGATGTTGAGCCGCTGGGCCGGGATGGACAGCACGATCGCGATCGCGCCGATCGCGAAGGCCGCGATCCGCGCCACCCTGACCTCCTCCTTCTCGGAGACGGGCTGGTCCTTCTTGAAGACCCCCTTGTAGAGATCGTGGGCCACCGAGGAGGACGACGCGAGGGTCAGCCCGGCGACCACGGCGAGGATGGTCGCGAACGCGACCGCCGCGATCAGGGCCAGCAGGATCGCGCCACCGGTGGACCCCTCGCCACCGCCGACGGCCTCGGCGAGCAGTGGCGAGGCGAGGTTCTGGTTGCCACCCGCTGCCGGGTCGACCACGTCGCGGTCGAGCATGGCCGCCGCGCCGAAGCCCAGCACCAGCGTCATCAGGTAGAAGGCACCGATCAGGCCGATCGCCCACAGCACCGACTTCCGGGCGTCCCTGGCGGTCGGCACGGTGTAGAAGCGGATCAGGATGTGCGGCAGCCCCGCCGTACCGAGCACGAGCGCCAGGCCGAGCGACAGGAAGTCGATCTGCGAGGTCAAGGTGCTGCCGTACTGCAGGCCGGGCTGGAGGAACGCGTCGCCCTTGCCGGAGTTCTCCGCGGCCGCGCCGAGCAGCGAGGAGAGGTTGAAGTTGAACTCCGCGAGCACCAGCACCACGATCAGCGCCGAGCCGAGCATCAGCAGGACGGCCTTGGTGATCTGGACGTAGGTCGTGCCCTTCATGCCACCGACGGTGACGTAGAAGATCATCAGCACGCCGACGCCGATGATGGTGATGTTCTTGATCGCCTGGCTGTCGACGCCGAGCAGCAGCGCGACGAGCGTGCCCGCGCCGACCATCTGGGCGAGCAGGTAGAAGATCGACACGACGACGGTCGAGAGCGACGCCGCCGTACGCACCTTGCGCTGGTTCATCCGGAAGGCGAGCTGGTCGGCCATCGTGTAGCGACCGGCGTTGCGCAGCATCTCGGCGACGAGCAGCAGTGCCACCAGCCACGCGACCAGGAAGCCGATGGAGTAGAGGAAGCCGTCGTAGCCGTAGACCGCGATGGCGCCGGAGATGCCGAGGAACGACGCGGCCGACATGTAGTCGCCGCCGATCGCGAGACCGTTCTGGAAGCCCGAGAAGGAGCGACCGCCCGAGTAGAAGTCGGCGGCCGTCTTGGTCTGGCGGCTGGCCCAGAAGGTGATCCCGATCGTCAGCGCGACGACGGACAGGAAGAGGAAGGTGGTCAACGCCTGGTCGCTCATCACTGGCCACGCTTTCCGTCGGTGCCGACCTCGTCGGTGTAGGCCTGCTCGAGGCCACGGGCCAGCGGGTCGAGCTGGCTGGTCGAGAAGCGGCTGTAGAAGTAGGCCAGCCCGAACGTCGTCACGAACTGCAGCAGCCCGAAGACGAGGGCGACGTTGATGTTGCCGACGAGCTTCGTGCTCATGAAGTCGCCGGCCCAGTTCGACATCACGACGTAGAGCAGGTACCACGCCAGGAACGCGACGGTCGCGGGGATGACGAAGCCGCGATAGCGACTGCGCAGTTGTTCGAACTCGGCTGTCGCGGCGAGCCGGTCGTACACCGGATCGTGGCGCGCAGCCTGGTCATGGGGTGTCTCGGACACGACGGTCTCCTTCGCGTGGATGTGATCACCGTCACCGTGGCACTGGCCGCGGGGGCGACGGCAGAGTGACGTGCGAGTACGTCGCCGGATGGCGTGCGCGCGTCGGCGAACGGTCGTCTGGGCGCGACGAACGGTCAGGTGCGCTGGAGGTCCACGGACTCCGGCGTGTGCAGCCGGACCATGAACCGACCCGCGTGCGTCGGCACCCGGCTGCGGGTCGCGCGGCTCACCAGCACCATCGTGGCGAGGGCCGCGGGCACGCTCCAGGCCGCCGGCTGCCCGAGGAGCACGGCGACCCACCCCGTGGTCTCGGACGTGACCAGCGTCCAGCCGACCGCGAGACCGGACCCGACCCCGCCGACCACGAGCCCGGCGATCGCCCCGGCGGCCGTCAGCCCGCGCCACCAGATCCCGAGGAGCAGCAGCGGGCAGAACGTCGAGGCGGCGACCGCGAACGCGAGCCCGACCGTGCGGGCCACACCGACGTCGGGCGCGGCGATCGAGACCCAGGCGGGCACGACGACCGCGATCACCGCGCCGGCCCGGAAGGCGGCGATGCCGGAGAGGCGATGGGTGCCGAACCGGCGTCCCGTCACGTCCTGGGAGAGCACCCCGGCGACCGCGATGGAGAGCCCGCTGGAGGTGGAGAGGAAGGCGGCGAAGGCGCCCGCGGTGACCAGCCCGGTCAGCACCTCGCCGAGGATGCCGTCGACCATCAGCCGCGGCAGCTCGAGGACCAGCGCGTCCGAGCCGGCCGTCGCGAGGTCCGTGGCATAGATGCGGCCGAGGGCGCCGTACACCGGGGGCAGGAGGTAGAACGCGCCGAGCAGGGCGAGCACGACGAGGGTCGTACGGCGGGCCGCGCGGCCGTCGGGGTTGGTGTAGAACCGCACGACCACGTGGGGGAGGCCCATGGTGCCGAGGAACGTCGCGACGATCAGCGAGTAGGTGACGTAGAGGCCCTGGGCGCCGCCCTCCCCGAGAGGCAGGGACCAGTAGTCGGCGCCCGCCCCGGCACCCATCGTCGGGTTGGGGGCGCCGTCGCCGGCCCACACCGCCAGCAGCACGCAGGCGGGGAGGAGCAGCGCGGTGAGCTTGAGCCAGTACTGGAAGGCCTGCACGAAGGTGATCGAGCGCATCCCGCCCGAGCCGACATTGATCAGCACGACGGCGGCGACCACGAGCGGGCCGACCCAGGTGGGCGCGTCGATCGCGGCCTGCAGCGTCAGCCCGGCACCCTGGAACTGCGGCAGGAGGTAGAGCCAGCCGATGGCGACGACCAGCACCGAGCAGAGCGCTCGCACGCCGCGCGAGCCGAGCCGCGCCTCCGCGAAGTCGGGCAGCGTGTAGGCCCCGCTGCGGCGCAACGGAGCGGCCACCAGCACGAGCAGGACGAGGTAGCCCGCCGTCCAGCCGACGGGGTACCAGAGCATGTCGGCACCGAAGGTGAGGACCAGGCCGGCGACCCCGAGGAACGACGCGGCGGAGAGGTATTCGCCGCCGATGGCGCTCGCGTTGAGCCCCGGCCGGACCGTGCGCGAGGCGACGAAGAAGTCGCTCGTGGTCCGCGAGAACCGCAGCCCCCACGTGCCGATGGCCAAGGTGGCGACGGTGACGAGGACGACCGCGACGAAGCCCGGGACGACCTCGGTGCTCATCGCTCCACCTCTTCGACGAGCGTGGCGAAGTCGCGCTCGTTGGCCTCCGAGCGGCGGATGTAGAGCCAGCCGAGCGTCAGCATCCAGGGATAGACGAGGAAGCCGAGCAGCAGCCACGACAACGGCATCGGCCCGAGCCGCACCTCCGCGAGCCCGGGCACGAGGTGGAAGGCGAGCGGCAGGATCCCGACGGTTGCCGCGAGCAGTCCGAGGATGCGCAGCGCGAGGCGCAGCTGCTCGCCCAGCAGCGACTCCATGTAGACGCGACCGAGCTCGGTGCCGGCGTCGATCTCGCGGGTGCCCGAGCGATGCGTGGTCGGTGCCCGGCGCCGGGGCGGGCCGGTGACCCGGACGCGTTCCCTCACGGTTGCTGGCGGGTCAGGAGCTCGCGCAGCTCGCGGGTGTGGCGGCGACTGACCGGCAGCTCCCGGCCGCCGACCACGACGCTGGCCCGCCCGGAGTCGACCCGCAGCTCGGAGACGTGGGCCAGCGCGACGAGGAGCGAGCGGTGGATCCGGACGAAGCCTGCCTGGGCCCAGTCGTCGGCCAGGGTCGACAGCGGCGTACGCACCAAATGGGAGTCGTGGGCCGTGTGCAGGCGCGCGTAGTCGCCCTGCGCCTCGACGTGGGTGACCTCGCTGCGGGAGATGAAGCGGGTGACGCCCCCTCGCTCGACCGGGATCTGGGTGTCGCCGCTCGGGACGGGGGCGGTCGCGGCCACGATGCGGCGCACGGCCTCGGCGAGGCGCTCCTCGCGCACCGGCTTGAGGACGTAGTCGACGGCGTGCAGGTCGAAGGCCTCCACCGCGTGCTCGTCGTGGGCCGTGACGAAGACGATCGGCGGCGGCGCCTTGAACCGGGAGAGGACCTGCGCCAGGTCGAGCCCGGTGAGGCCGGGCATCTGGATGTCGAGGAAGACCGCGTCGACGACGAGGTCCTGCAGCACCCGCAGGGCCTCGGTCGCGGAGTCGCACCCCTGCACGCGGCCGACCCGCGGGTCGCGCTCGAGCAGGAACATCAGCTCGTCGAGCGCGGGCCGCTCGTCATCGATGACGAGCACGTTCAAGGGGCTCACAGCTGCACTCCGGGGGCGAACTTGGGGACCCGGACGATGACCTTGGTGCCGGCGCCGGGGGCCGTCTCGACCACCAGACCGTAGTCGTCGCCGAAGGCGTTGCGCAGCCGCGCGTCGACATTGCCGAGTCCGACGGAGTCCATCGAGGCGTCGCCGGCCAGGGCGCGCCGGACCCGCTCGGGGTCCTCGCCGGTGCCGTCGTCCTCGACCTCGATGAGGCACTCCTGGTCGAGGTCACGCGCCGTGATCGAGAGCCGACCGACCCCGTCGGCCTTGTCGGCGCTGGCCTCGAGCCCGTGGCGAACGGCGTTCTCGACGAGCGGCTGGATGCACAGGAAGGGTACGGCGACGGGCAGCACCTCCGGCGCGATCCGCAGCGTCACCTTGAGCCGGTCACCGAAGCGGGCCTGCTCCAGCAGCAGGTAGCGCTCGACGGAACGGAGCTCCTCGGCCAGCGTCGTGTAGTCGCCGTGGCTGCGGAAGGAGTAGCGGGTGAAGTCGGCGAACTCGAGCAGCAGCTCGCGCGCCCGGTCGGGGTCGGTGCGCACGAAGCTGGCGATCGCACCGAGCGAGTTGTAGATGAAGTGCGGGCTGATCTGTGCGCGCAGGGCCCGCACCTCTGCCTCCATCAGGGCGGTGCGGGAGTCGTCGAGCCGGGCCAGCTCGAGCTGGCCGGAGACCCAGGCGGCGACCTCGTTGGCGGCGCGCACGAGGCTGCCGGTCGCGTTGGGCGCGCCGACGACGAGCGCGCCGACGATCACCTCCTCGACGACCAGCGGGCTGATGACGAGCTGGCGGACCGGGCAGCGCGGGTCGCTGCACTCAATGGTCGCGGCGATCCGGGTGGGCGCGCCGTCGGACAGGTCAGCGATGACCTGGGTGGTCTCGGCGACGTGGTGGTGGCCCAGGCCCTCCCAGGCGAGCACGCCGCTGGTGTCGGTCAGGGCCGCTGCGGGGGTGCCGAGGAGGGTCCGCAGGTGTCGCACGCTGCGCTCGGCGCTGGCCTCGGTGAGGCCCTCGCGGAGGGCCGGTGCCGCCAGCGAGGCGGTGTGGAGGGTGCGGAACGTGGCGCGGTCGGCCTCCGTGCCCAGGTGAGTACGCCGCCACCGTCGCATGCGGTGACCCTAGCGACTGAGCACGCGGGTGCAGAGCAGAGCCGCCGCCCGGTCGAAGATCGCGTCGAGCTCCTCGCCGTACTCGCTGTAGACCTCGTCGGTGAAGACCGAACTCGGGCTGTCGACCGGGAAAGCCTTGGAGCCTCATCGCTCGGGGCACCCCAGGCTTTCGAAGTTTGAACGGCGCGCAGCGTGGGGAAGGTGCCTGTCATGCGACGACTGATGCCTATGTGCGCCGCCCTCCTTGTCACCGTTCTTGCTGCGGGATGCACCGATGACTCCGACGAGACGTCGGACCCCGACAGCACCTCAGCGCCGAGCCAGGCACCGTCCTCGGAAACGTCGTCGGACGACCTGTCCGAGTCGGCCGCCGAGGGACCCGTCGCAGGTGCCGGAGCCGCTCTGTCGCCCGACAAGCCCAAGCAGTGGTGCAACGCGATCACCGCTGACCAACTGGCCGCGGTCACAGGCACCGAGGTTGCCGCGGTCACGGACTGGTCCACGGGCATCCAGGCGTGCGGCGCCGACCTTCCCGGAGTCGAGTTCCAGATCACCTGGGGATCGGAGCCGACCAAGCAGTCGTTCACGAAGTACGCAGAGACCTGGAACCACCCCGCCGATGCCTTTGCAGTCCGTGACGCTGAGTTGCCGGGCGGAAAGCCTGGCCTCGTGGCCACCCAGCCGGTTCCCGAGGCCGGCCACGCAGGCACGGTGATCGGCGGGCGGCTGATCGAAGTGTCCGTGTCCGAGGTGATTCCCGACGACATGAAGTCTGTCGACGACCTGGGTGCAATCGCCGAACAGATCCTCGCGGTCTACGCGAGCTGAGCAGGAAGAGCCGACATGGGTGATGGAGACAGCACCACGAACGACGCCGTCGCGTTGGTGATCAGGTGGGATGACCTGCCGAAGTACTTCGAGGATCTGAAGACGGCGGGGGACCAGGCGCGCGAGATCGAGAAATATGCGAAGGACCAGGTCTTCGACAAGTCCGGCTTCGACTACGACCTGTGCGTGCTGAAACCGTTGGCCGACATGATGGACACGTGCGGCGAACTCTTCGGAGACCTCCGCGAGACCTTCGACGAGCGCTGGGAAGCGCTCGTCGCATCGTTGGCGGTGTCGGCCAAGGAAATCGAGGAGGCCGACGGCATTCAGGGGCAGGGCTACCTGAAGGCGTATCTCGACGTGGTGGAGAGCTGATGGCGGCACGGTTGGGTGACCTCAAGGAGCTGTCCGACATTCTCGTCGAGCCTCCAGAGGGAAAGCAGCAACTGAAGGGCCACGACAAGACCTACGGCGAGATCCGCGACGGCTTCGACTCCGTCCGCGACAAGTGCAACACCGGGATCGACAAGGTGAACGGCTGGCTGTCGGACGCCGGTCGCAGCGAGCGACTGCCGCGGCTGACCGAGAAGAGCCTTGACGAGTATGTCGTGTTCCCGTTGTCGGGGAACTACTACCGAATCCAGCAGAACGACGCTGCGTGCAAGACCCTGAAGAAGGGGATGGACGCCTGGGGCGACAACTTCGGGACCTTGGCGCTCACCTCCACGCTCGCCTTCAAGGGCGAGACCAACCTCGCCTTCGCCGGGCAGTTGGCTGCCTACAAGTTGGTGATGTCGGGCGTCGGCAGCGCGGTCTCCTCCGGATCGATCGTCTTCAACTCGATCGCCAAGGTGTCGGAGAAGATCGCGATCCAGGTCGAGAAGATGCTCATCGAGATGGGCAAGAAGCTTCTCAAGCTGGCGAAGGTCGTGGGCAAGCGCTTCCTGGGTGGCTGGGCCTCAGCCGCACTACTGATCAAGGATCTGGCCCAACACGGCCTGTCCGTGATCACCGACGTGGTCGATGACGTGAAGTGGTGCATCGCCACGATCGACAAGTGCTTCGAGCTCAAGGCAGAGATCGAGACGTGGGCGCAGACCCAGGCCGATCGCCTCGACGCCTTCAAGAAGGTCACCGAGATGGTCAAGCAGCTGCCGACGGTGGCTCTCGGCTCACCGCTGAGTGACATCAAGGCTCCTGACCTGAGCGACGTGTCCAACAACCTCACTGATGTGAAGCCCGACTTCAGTGAGACCGAGGAGGGCAAGGCCGCGGAGGAGGCGATCGACGACAAGAGCGACGACCTCGTCAACAACAGCGGATATGTCCACCCCTCGTGGGCCGAGGCGTGTGTGACACCCCCGCCAGGCATGGCGCACCTGCCCTACATTCCCGGCGACCCGTCGCTGAACGTGCCGCGCAACCCGATCACCGGACAGGTCGACTACTCCCAGAACTGGCTGGATGCGCCGGAGCCGGGCGTGTCCAGCAAGCGCTACTACGAAATGTATGAGACCTGGCGCAAGTCATTGCCCTCCCCCCTGTATGCGCCACCCGCCGAGGGAAAGCCGAGAGGCGCCTGACATGGACATGTACGACGCCTCCACCCCGCAACCACCCCGCGCGGAGATGGGCGAACTCCTGCGGAACATGGCGGCGGACGACTCCGAGCGCCGGATGCTGGGCTTCCTCGAGGAGATCGACGTGGCTCTCGAGGAGAGTCGCGTCCGCGAACGTGAGGAGGGGTTGGACCCCTCGCTAGCAGCGACCCTCCACGCCATCACCGGTCGCGACGCCGCACCCGTGGAGTACCGATCGCTCAATCGCCGCGTGCGTGAAGGAGTGCTGTCCTGGGAGGACTTCTGGTTCGCCCCCGAGGAGCACGCGGGTGGTCACCGGCTGATCAACGAGGCGATGAAGCTCGCGGGCGTCGAGCTGGGCGGCATCTTCAGCAAGCTGGACGAGGAGGAGCCGCCCGACTAGGTGTACCCGGCCATCAGGTTGGTAGCAGCCGGCTGATCGGCGGAAGCCCTCCGAGTGCGCTGTGGCGTCGTTGAGTGTTGTAGTGCTCGAGCCAGGGCGCAAGAGCGGCGGCGCGGTCGTCGTTGCTGATGAAGACCTGGCGGTAGGCCCACTCGGTGGCCAGGGTCCGGTTGAGGCGCTCAACTTTCCCGTTCTGCCAGGGGCAGTGGGGCTTGATGAACTTCTGCTTGATGTCGTGGTCGGCGCAGACTTTGCGCAGCGACCACCGATACGCCCACGCGTTGTCGGTCATCAGTCGTTCGATCTGGGTGATGCCGTGGGTAGCGAAGTAGGCGATGGCGCGTTCGAGGAAGTCGGCGCAGGTCGGGCCTTTCTCGTCGAGCAGGACCTCGGAGTAGGCCAGTCGGGAGTGGTCGTCGACGAGTGAGTGGACGTAGTCGTAGCCGACCTTTGCGGACCGGTCGCGTTGGATCGAGTCGGCTCCACGGCCGTGGGCTCGCCAACCACCACCGTCGGGGATCTTGCCGAGCTTCTTGACGTCCATGTGCACCAGCTCGCCGGGTCGCTCGCGTTCGTAACGCACAGCAGTCTGTTTCGAAGACCGGATCACCTCACCAGTGATCGGGTCACACTCGCGCAGATAGGGCACGTCATGGCGCCGCAGGATTCGTGACACCGTCCGGGCCGAGACCCCGACCTTCGGACCGAGGACGTCGGGCCCGTCACGATGCTCGACACGGGCAGCGAGGACCTTCTGTTCGACCTCGTCGCTGGTCTTGGCCGGCATCGAGTGCGGTCGAGACGAGCGCGTGATCAAACCGGCTTCGCCTTCGTCGGCGTAGCGGTCGATCCAGGTCTTCACGCACTTGCGAGACACCCCCATCGCGGCGGCGATGTGGGCCTTGGGCCAGCCAGCCTGATACCGCTGGACGATCAGTCGACGACCGTGAACGGTCAACCGAGCACTACCGTGGGACACGAGAACCTCCGGGTTGGAGTGGGCCTTAGACAAGCCACATCCCACTCGGGGGTTCTCGTTCGTTCAACCAGGCACGCTGCTACCAACGTCCTGGCCGGGTACAACTAGGGCCTGCCCTTGCAGCTCGTACGCCGCTCGGCCGATGCGCAGAGGTCCGCGCCCCGACCACCGTCCACCGTGTCCCGACCCGGGCCTGCGTCGATCCGATCGGGAGCCCAGGAGCCGACGATCGTGTCGGCCCCGCCGCCACCGTGGAGCACCGTGGACCGCGCGATCTCGCAGTCGATGTGGATGGTCGTGCTCGTGCCCCAGGTGATGTCGTCGGGGCCGCCCCGACCCTGGATCCGCGTGTCGCACTGACCCCCGCGCAGCCGGTTGCGGCGGTCGCTGCCGATCAGCACGGTCTCGCGGGCGTAGGCCGTCGCGTGCTCCACACCGCGCACGTCGGCCACGCCGTCCATCACCAGCGTGCCGGCCCGCAGGGACAGCGAGAGGTAGCCGTCGCGCTCGAGCCGGACCTGGTCGCTGCCGCGGCCGAGGTCGAGCCCGCTCGTGTCCTCGAGGCCGCCGATGACCTGCACGACGTCGTCCCCGCGACCCGTGTCGAGGTCCACCAGCGGGATGCTGCCGCGACGCGTGAGGACGGCGACCTCGTCGGGTCCGGGGGAGCCGGTGAGGATGAGGTGGCCGTCCGCCCGGGTCGCCGTCAGCTTCTCGATCGAGGACCACGTGTGGGTCCGGACGTCGTCGCGGGTCGCCCCCGTGGCCAGGTCGACCTGCCAGGTGGCGCGACCGAGGTCGAGGACCACCGCGTCCCGAGCCGCTCCACCGTCGATCACCCCGCCGAGGGGCATGGTGTCGGGGGCGTCGATGAAGTCGCCGCCGGCGTCGCCGTACACCTCGTCGGGGCCGCCGTGGCTGATGAGCGTGTCGCGACCGCCGCCGCCGTGGAGGACGTCACGGTCGGTCTCACCCCGAGGGCCGGCGGAGACGGTGTCGTGGTCGGAGACCGGGCTGCCGTGGAACTCGTCGGCGCCGGGACCGAGGTTGGCCTCGACCGGCCAGCCGCGCGGCGCGAGCGTCGCGTCCACGACGTCGTCGCCGTCACCGGCGTTGACGGTCAGGCGCCGCGTGACGCGGGCACCCATCGGCTTGCCGGTGACGCAGACGAGGTCGTCGCCGCCGCGGGGGAAGACCGACTGCGAGTTGTTGGTGACGATCACGTCGCGACCGTCGGTGCCCCTGATCGGACTGCCGTCTCCGACGATGGTCGCCGCCTCACCGCGACACGTCTCCCCGGCGGCCGCGGCCGGGGCGGTGGGTACGGCGAGCGAGGCGCCGAGCAGCAGCGCGGCCAGCGACGTGGTGCGTGCGGTGCTCATCGCTCGCAGGACTTGCGGACCTCGGTGCGGCACAGGTCGCGGCCCTTGCTGCCGATGCCGACGTCGCGGCCGGCGTCGCCGAAGATGCGGTCGTTGCCGCTGCTGGCATCGAGCTTGTCCCTGCCGGGACCGCCGAACAGCCGGTCGTCGTTGTTGGAGGCCCGCAGGAAGTCCTTGCCCGCGCCGCCCTTGAGGCGGACGGGCTCGTCGACGCAGTCGGGCGGGGTGCCCTCGAAGGGGAACCGGTACAGCATGTCGTTGCCTCCGCGCCCGTCGAGCTTCACCGAGCACGGCCCGCCGATGAGGCGGTTGTCCCCGTCGTCGCCGGTGAGGTCGGCCTCGCGGCCTTCGGCGAAGACGTCCTCCACCCCGGTGAGGGAGGACGGTGCTGACCCGTCCAGGGAGAAGACGCCCTCGGACAGGTCGACGACAGCGCGCTCGGTGTGGGTCGTCAGCCTGTCGTGCCCGTCGCCCAGCGCGACGCTGCTGCCGGTCGAGGGTGCGACCGAGAGCTCCAGCAGGTCGTCCCCGGCGGCCAGGTCGACGGCATAGGTCGCCGCGGCGGCGCCGTAGATCGAGACGGCGTCCTCGCCCGAGCCGCCGACGACGGTGAGGCGCGCGCCCGGCTGGACGCTGCGGATGCCGACGCTCTCGAGCCCGGTCCAGCGGGAGTGGGCGACCCCGTCGCGGGTGGCTCCCGTGGCCGTCGAGACCTGCCAGGTCGCGGCGTCGACCTCGAGGCCGAAGTTGTCCCGCCCGCCGCCGCCGTCGATGCGTCCCTCGGCCGTGAGTGGCCCGTGGACGCCGAGGGAGTCATCTCCCTCGCCGCCGACGACCACGTCGGGATTCGGGGTGGTCGTGACCTGGCCTGCCGGGGCGGGCGTGCCGCTGGTGATGGCGTCGATGTCACCCGCCGTGTCGATCACGTCGCGCTCGATGTCGATGCCGCCGGCATAGCCGTCGGCTGCCAGCAGGCCGCCGTAGACGACGTCGTAGGAGGGGCCGCCGAGGAACTCGTCGGCGCCCGCACCGAGGACGGCCTTGAGCCGGGTGCTCCCGGCCCCCGAGGCATCGACCACGTCGTTGCCCGGCCCGGCATCGACGGCGGCGTCGATGTAGGCACCTTCCGACATGGAGGGCGCCGTGACGCAGATCAGGTCGTCACCTGCCCCCGCGTCGACCTTGGCGGCCGCGTTGGTGACGATCACGTCGCGACCGTCGGTGCCGGTGACCGTCTGGTTCTTCGCGCCGACGATGGTCGCGGCCTCGCCGCGACAGGTCTCGCCGACGGCGTTGGCGCCGCCGGTGGGGGCGAGGAGCGTGGCTCCTAGCAGAAGTGCGGTGAGTGTCGTCGTACGACGCATGAGATGCCCCCGGGACAGTGGAGCTGCCTAGCGGAAGTCGATCAGCAGCATGTCGGTGTCAGTGCCGTCCGAAATGATCGGACCTTCCTGTGATGCGCCCGACCCGGGTTCGGTTGCGACCTCGGTCGCCTCGTCGCGCTGGTCGATGACCTTCGCGCGGAAGCACTCGACGACATAGGGCAGCTGCATGCCGTCGTGGCCGCGGCCGTAGTCGTCGTAGAGCGCACGCACCGCGTCGAGCTTGGCCTCGCGCTCCTCCGCGGGCAGCGAGGCGATGTAGGACCGGGACGCGACGATGTCGACGAGGGTGTCGCGGGTGACGTCCTGCCAGAAGGCGAAGGTCTTGGCCTCGACGTCCTCGAAGAGCTCGCTCTCGGCCAGGACCTCCTGCGAGCCCGACGTGTGCATCTGCTCGCCCATCACGTCGAGCAGCTTGCGCACCCACGGGATCCGCTTGTCGAAGAAGTTCCAGACGAGCGCGACGTGGCCCCCGGGCCTGAGCACCCGCGCCATCTCCGGCACGGCCAGGTCGTGGTCGAACCAGTGGAAGGCCTGGGCCGCGACCACGACGTCGACACTGCGGTCGTTGGCCGGGATCTGCTCGGCGTCGGCGACCTTGGCGCTCACCTCGGGGACCTGCTCCCGCAGCACCGCGAGCATCGCCGGGTCCTTCTCGGTCGCGAAGACGGCGTGGCCCTGGTCGACGAGCTGTCGGGTCAGCTTGCCGGTGCCCGCGCCGAGCTCCAGCACGATCTTGGCGTCGCCGTCGAGCAGCCACGCGACCGCGTCGGCGGGGTAGGAGGGGCGGCCGCGGTCATAGGCCTCGGCCACGGGTCCGAAGGCCCCGGAGAGCCGCTTCATGTCGGGCTGCTCGTCAGTCATCCGGCTCAGGCTACTAGCGTCCTCCTCCATGACCGACCCCGTCGCTTGGCTCGTGGACCTCGAAGGCGTGCCATCGGCGTACGCCGCTGCGCGCGACGGCATCGACGTGATGCTGCGCGACCGCGGACTGCGCCGCACCTCACCCGAGATGACGGCCGAGTCGCTGCTGCGCGGCGCCCACGCCACGGCCGTGCTCGAGGGGTCGGCCTCGTCGCTGGCCGAGATCCGCGCCGGCGACGGCGACGCGATCGCCCAGGACGCGCTGCGGCTCTCGTCCTCCCAGCTGGCGCTGGCCCCGCTGCTCCGGACTGCCCCGCTGCAGGCGATCGCCCGCCTGCACGCGGTCGTCGCGGGCGGCTCGCTGCCGTCCGAGTCGCTGGGACGCCCGCGGGACGCGGCCTCCGCCGACCGCCTGCGCGGGGTCGCCGAGCTGCTGCTGTCCGACACCGCCGCCCCGGCGCTGCTCGTGGCAGCCATCGTGCACGCGGACGTCGCGACCGCCGCGCCCTTCGCCTCGCACAACGGCATCGTCGCCCGCGCGCTCGAGCGGCTGGTGCTCGTGGCGCGCGGCGTCGATGCGAAGTCGCTGGTCGTCCCCGAGGCGGGACACCTGGCCCTGCGCGCGCAGTACGAGTCCAACCTGCGGGCCTACGCCGAGGTCGGGCCGCGGGGCGTGCACGCGTGGGTGATCTACGCCGCCGAGGCGTTCGCCGCGGGTGCTGAGGCGTCCCCGCTGCGCCGTACGGCCGAATAGGCCAGCTCTCGGCCGGGAAATGCGAACGGCATCCGACCACGGGGATCGGATGCCGTCGCTGACACGTGAAGACTCGGCTATCAGGCGTGCATGTTCTAACTGCGGTCCCGGGCAATTCCCGGTGACACGCGACCTCTTCGAGAGGCTAGATCGCCGCGTGGGTACCCGGCTCACGTGCAAACTCTTGAGTTGTTGTCTTCGTTTGTACGCCGTCCGGAGCCCACTCACAAGGGTTGACATCGCGCGCCGATGATGTGTGCCCGCTATTCGTCGACGCGCCGCTTGCGGGCGTTCGCCCACATGACACCGCCCGCGGCGAGGGCGCCCCCGACGGCCAGGGCGGCCAGCGTCTGCCTGGCCGGCGGGAACGGCACCCGGCTGCGCAGCTCGACCGGCTTGTTGAAGACGAGCACCGGCCAGCCGCGCTCGACGGCGATCTTGCGGAGTTCCTTGTCGGGGTTGACCGCGTGGGCGTGGCCGACGGCCTCCAGCATCGTCACGTCGGTGACGGAATCGCTGTAGGCATAGCTGTTCTCGAGGTCGTAGCCGACGACACGAGCCAGCTCCTCGATGGCGCGGGCCTTCTCCTCGGCGTAGGCGTAGTACTCGATCTCGCCGGAGTACTTCCCGTCGACGATCTCCATCCGGGTCGCCACGACCCGGTCGGCGCCGAGCATCTCGCCGATCGGCCCGACGACCTCCGAGCCGCTGGTGGAGACGATCACGACGTCCCGGCCGGCGAGGTGGTGCTCCTCGATCAGGCTGACCGCCTCGTCGTAGACGAGCGGATCGACGATGTTGTGCAGCGTGTCGGCGACGATCTCGCGCACGGTGGCGACGTCCCAGCCCGCGCACATCGCCGACATGAAGCGGCGCATCTTCTCCATCTGGTCGTGGTCGGCGCCGCCGACGAGGTAGACGAACTGGGCGTAGGTGCTGCGCAGCATCGCTCGCCGGCTGATCAGCCCGCCGGCCTGGAAGGGCTTGCTGAAGGCAAGCGTGCTCGACTTCGCGATGATCGTCTTGTCGAGATCGAAGAAAGCCGCGGTGGGACGGGGCATGGCGCCATCGTAGGCGGGCGCGTGGTCGCTCGTGCGCACATCGTGGTCTTCCGTACGCCGCGGCGTCGGCCGTCGACCGGGTCGCGAACCGTCCACAGACGGGGTGCGTGCAGCCCTGTCCACAGGGGCGGTGCCGGTGGTCGGCGCGCTGTCCCCGGTGTGGGTCAGGGTCGAGGACATGCAGCCCCTCGTCCTCACCCGTGACCCGTCGCTCCTCGACGACCTGGCCCGGCTCGCCGCCGGGGCCGGAGTGCGGCTCGACGTGCGCGGCGACCCGGTCGCCGCCCTCGCGTCGTGGTCGGTGGCGCCGCTCGTGGTCGTCGGCGACGACCTGGTGGGTGAGGTGGCGGCCGTCGCGCCACCGCAGCGGGCGGGTGTCGTCATCGTCTCCACGGCGCCCGCGACCGAGGTGTTCCGCCTGGCGCTCGAGCTGGGTGCTGCCTGCGTCGTCGAGCTGCCGGCGGCCGAGGCACACCTGGGCGCGCTGTTCGCGGACGTGGAGGAGGTGCCGGGTCGCGGCCTCGTCCTCGGGGTCGTCGGCGGGTCCGGAGGTGCGGGTGCCTCGACGCTGGCGTGCGCGCTCGGGCAGGTGGGCGGGCGTGACGGCCCCTCGCTGGTGATCGACACCGATCCGGTCGGCCCGGGGCTGGACCGCCTGCTGGGCCTGGACGAGACGGCCGGGGTGCGCTGGCACGACCTGGCCACCTCCGCCGGCCGGCTCGGGTCCCGCTCCCTGCGCGAGGCGGTGCCGCGCCGCGACGGCGTCGGGGTGCTGACCTGGGCAGCGGGGGCGGCGACACCAGCGCCGCTCGCGCGGGTGCGAGACGTGCTGGCCGCGGGGCAGCGCGGTCATGCGCTGGTCGTGCTCGACCTCGCCCGTCAGGCGGGTGCCCTGTCGGCCGAGCTGATGGCGCGGTGCGACCTCGTGCTCGCGGTGACGCCGGCGACGGTCAGCGGGGTGGCGTCGACGATGCGGTTGATCGAGCCGATGGCCGACACTTCGCGGTGGCGGCTGGCGGCCCGGCGAGGTCCCGTTCCGGTGCGTGACCTCGCTGCCGCGACGGGCGTCCCACTGGCCTTCGAGGTGCCCGAGCAACGAGGGCTCGCCGAGGCCGTCGACCTGGGCCTCGGGCCTGTCCGCCATCGCCGCGCGCCCCTGGGCAGGGCGGTCGCCCGCTTCCTCGCCGAGGTCGCGTGATGGCAGACCTGGATGTCGGACTGGTCGACGACGTGCGCGAGCGGCTGGCCGCGACGCCCGGCGACCTGTCGCCGCACCGCGTCGCCGAGGCGATGCGCGCGGCCGGTCGACCGGTCGGTGACGCCACCGTGCTGGCCGTCCACGACGCGCTGCGTCGCGACGTCCTCGGCTCTGGTCCGCTCGAGCCGCTGCTGCGCCGGACCGGCGTCACCGACGTGCTGGTCAACGGGCCCGACCAGGTGTGGATCGACGACGGCGAGGGACTGCGGCTGACGTCGGTGCGCTTCCGTGACGACGCTGCCGTGCGGCGGCTCGCGCAGCGCCTCGCCTCGACCGGGGGCCGCCGGCTCGACGACGCCACCCCCTATGCCGACGTGCGGCTGCCCGACGGCACCCGCTTCCACGCGGTGTTGGCGCCGACGGCTCGCCCCGGCACGACGATCTCGCTGCGCGTCCCCTCGGCGCGGGCCTTCTCGCTGGACGACCTGGCGGCAGCAGGGTCGGTCAGCCCCGAGTGCGGCGAGGTGCTGCGCGCGATCGTCGGGTCCCGGCTGGCCTTCCTGATCAGCGGCGGGACCGGATCGGGCAAGACCACCCTCCTCGCGGCCCTGTTGGGACTGGTGGACCCGACCGAGCGGTTGGTGCTCGTCGAGGACGCCAGCGAGCTGCGCCCCGCCCACCCGCACGTGCTCGGCCTGGAGGCGCGCCCACCCAACATCGAGGGCGCGGGCGAGATCACCATGCACACGCTGGTCCGGCAGGCGCTGCGGATGAGGCCGGACCGGCTCGTGGTGGGGGAGGTGCGCGGTGCCGAGGTGGTGGACATGCTGGCCGCCCTCAACACCGGTCACGCCGGTGGCTGCGGCACCCTGCACGCCAACTCCGCGAGCGACGTGCCGGCCCGGATCGAGGCGCTCGCCGCGGCCGCCGGTCTGCCCCGCGCGGCGGCCCACAGCCAGCTCGCCTCCGCGCTCGATGCGGTCATCCACGTCGCCAGGGCGTCCGACGGGCGGCGCCACGTCAGCCAGGTCGGAGTGCCGGTGCGCACCGAGTCCGGGACGGTGACCATCGCCACGGCGGTCGCCTTCGGTAGCGACGGCCGGACGACCCGCGGGCCGGCGTCGGTGCTGCTGGCCGAGCGGATCGGCTGATGACGGGCCTGGCCGCGGCGCTCGCCGGGATCGCGGCGTGGCTGCTGCTCCCGCCGGCCCCGGCACTCAGCCCGGCGTGGTCGTGGCGACCGGTGCTGCTCGCAGGGGCCGCGCTCGGCGGCTGGGGGCTGGCGAGCGGCGGGGTGCCGATGCGTGCGGCGGTGGTCGCAGGGGCCGGTGCGGTCGCGACCGCAGGCGGTCGGCTGGTCTGGCAGCGCCGCCGGGAGCGACGCGAGCGCGGTGTGGCGGCGGCCGGGGTGCTCGACGCGTGCGAGGTGCTGGCCGCCGAGCTGGCCGCGGGCCGGCCTCCCGGGCACGCGCTGGCCGAGGCCGCCCGCCGCTGGTCAGGCCTCTCGCCGGTCGTCGACGCGTGGTCGCTGGGCTCCGACGTGCCGGCCGCCCTGCGCCGCGTCGCCGGCGTGCCGGGTGCGGGCGACCTCCGCGTGGTCGCCGCGGCCTGGCAGGTCGCCCACCACTCCGGCAACGGCCTGGCCCACGCCGTCTCGCGGGTCGCGACGCGGATCCGCGCCCAGCGCCAGACCCAGCGGGTGGTCACCTCCGAGCTCGCGTCTGCCCGTGCCACCGCGCGGCTGGTCGCGGCCCTGCCCGTCGTCGCGCTCGGGATGGGGTCGGGAGCGGGCGGCGACCCCTGGCAGTTCCTCCTCGACACCCCGGTGGGGTGGGGCTGCCTGGTGGGCGGGCTCACCTTCGCGGTCGCCGGGCTGTGGTGGATCGAGGCCATCGCCGACCAGGCAGATCCACGATGAGCGTGCTGGCGGCGGTCGCCGCCGCGATGGCAGCCCTGCTCGCGTTCCCGCCCGGTCCGCGGCTGCGGCCTGCGCGGATCCCGTCGACGGAGACGGGTGCCCGCCCCGGCCGCTGGCGCCCGGTGCTCTGCCTGTTCGCCGGCGTGGGTGCCGGCCTGTTCGTCGGAGGACCGGTCGGTGTCGCGGTCGCCCCTCTCGCTGCCGCCGGGGCGTGGATCGCGCTCGGACGCGCGGAGCCGGTCGCCGTACGCCGGGAGCGCGAGGTGGCAGCCCGCGAGCTGCCGCACGTCGTCGACCTGTTCGCGTGCGCGCTGCGCTCCGGAGCGTCCCCGCAGGGCGCCCTGGCCGCCGTCCTGGGTGCGTCCCCCGGCCCGACCGCGAAGCGCCTGGACGGCTCGCTCGCGCGCCTCCGGATGGGGGTCGACCCGGTGCTCGTCTGGGGTGGGCTGGGGGACAACGACGTCCTCGCTCCACTCGGACGCACCCTCGCCCGGGCGGAGACCAGCGGCAGCTCGGTTGCCGACGCGGTCGAGCGCCTCGCCGACGAGCTCGAGCGGTCGGCGTCGGCCGCGGTCGAGGACCGGGCGCGCGCGGTCGGGGTGAAGGCAGCGGTGCCGCTGGGGCTGTGCCTGCTGCCGGCCTTCCTGCTGATCGGCATCGTGCCGACCGTGGCCGGGCTGCTCACGTCCCTGGCTCCATGAGCGTTGTCGCGGTCACTTTGACAGTGGCGGGGACGACGACGTCAACGTGTGGATCAACCGCATGCCCAGCGGCACCCACGTGATGTGCGGCGTCCCCGACACGGTGACGGCCGTCGGCAACGTCCGAGGGTTCTTCGAGCACGTGCGGGCCACGCTGCACGCCCACCTCGACGAGTCGAGGTCCGCGGAGGCGCTCGCGGGCGTGTAGTCGCGGCCCGGTCGGGTCCCGACCGTCCCGATCGCGGGCCACCTTCCGTGCACAGGCCGGGTGCGGGGCGGGTCGTCCACAGGGGCCGGGGTCGTCGCCGACGCGATGGGGGTGGTCCGTCGCAGAGTCGGGGCGAGGGCCCGCATCGGGCGGGCCAGGACCGAGAGGCATCCCATGACCGACCACGCTCCCACCCTGCGCGCGCTGCCGAGTCGCGCGAGCTCGACCGCCGACGAGCGCGGCATCACCACAGCCGAGTACGCCGTCGGCACGGCCGCCGGTGCCGGCTTCGCCGGCCTGCTCTACAAGCTGCTCAGCGGTGGCTTCGGCGACCAGCTCCTCAAGACCCTGTTCGACCACGTCCTGGGACTCCTGGGGATCAAGTGATCCCACGTCCGCGAGGGCGCGCAGGCGAGCGCGGCGCAGTGACTGCCGAGCTCGCGCTCGGACTGCCGCTGTTGCTGGCTGTCACGGTCGGGCTGGTCTGGCTGCTGGCAGCGGCCTCCGCCCAGATCCGGGTCGTCGATGCGGCGCGCGAGTCGGCGCGATCCATCGCGCGCGGCGACTCCGAGCCGGCGGCCCGGGCCGTGGCGACGCGGATCGCGCCGACCGGCGCGGCCATCGACGTGGCGCTCGAGGGCGGCCGCGTGTCCGTCACGGCGAGTGCCGAGGTGGACGGCCCCGGCGGGCTGTTCGACTTCCTGCCCGGCGTGACCGTCAGCTCGCGTGCCGTCGCCGTGCTGGAGGAGGCATGAACGGTCCGGCCCGGTCACGGCCCGGGGACGAGCGCGGAGCGGCGACCGTTGTCGTGCTGGCCGTCAGCGGGTTGCTGATGTTCGTCGGGCTCGGCCTGTCCGGGGTGGCGGCCATCGTCGTCACCCAGCGGTCAGCGCAGGCAGCAGCCGATCTGGCCGCACTGGCCGGGGCGTCTGCCGCGGTCGCGGGTGCGGACGCGTGCGCGGCGGCCGGTCGGATCGCTGCCGACAACGGGGCCGCGCTCGCGGCGTGCCGGCTGACGGGAAGGGTCGTGACCGTCGCTGTGCGCGTCGACGGGCCACGACTCGTCGATCGTCGCTACGACGTCACGGCCGAGGCCCGCGCGGGGCCTGCGGTGTCGGGGTGAGGGGTCTCAGATCCGCTCGTCGGGGGTGGTGTCGTCCGAGCGCCGCTCGGCCTCCGCGCGGTCGAGCCGCTCGCTGAGCTTGTTCAGCTCCTTGCGCTCTTTGCGCTGGGCGATGCTGCGCTGGGTGCCCCACTTGAGGATCGACAGCCCCAGCAGGATGGCGGCCCCCGAGGCGACGCCGACGAAGAAGCTCTCCAGGGTGTTGACCTCGAAGCCGAGCAGCTCACCGCCCGCTCCGGGCTCGCTGACGAACAGCGCTGCCAGGATCGCGCCCGCGCCGACGATGATGAGGAGGATTCCGAGAATGACCATGGCGGCAGGCTACTCGGCGCGGGCGCCGGCGAGGAGCAGGTCGAGCAGCGCGATGGCGCCGGCCTTGTCGAGCGGGTTGTTCTGGTTGCCACACTTCGGCGACTGGATGCACGACGGACAACCCGACTCGCACTCACAGCTGGCGATGGTCTCGCGCGTGGCCGTGAGCCACTCGAAGGCCGCGTGGAACCCGCGCTCGGCGAAGCCTGCACCACCCGGGTGGCCGTCGTAGACGAACACCGTGAGGCGACCCGTGTCGGGGTGCATCGCGGTGGAGACGCCGCCGATGTCCCACCGGTCGCAGGTGGCGAAGAGTGGCAGCAGCCCGATCGAGCAGTGCTCCGCGGCGTGCGCCGCACCCGGGACGTCGGCCGCGACCAGGTCACTCTCGAGGAGCGCGTCGCCCGGCACCGTCCACCACACGGCGGTCGTCCGCAGCGACCGCTCGGGCAGGTCCAGCGGCTCCTCGCTGATCACCTCGCCGCTCGGTTGCCGTCGCTTGAGGAAGGAGACGACCTGGTGCGTGACGTCGACCTCGCCCATCGACAGGCGGCAGTCGTGCCAGTCGCGGTGCGCGCGCTCGGCGACGATCGAGATGTCGGTGACCTCCCGGGCCGACGTCGAGTAGGGCAGGTCGGCGGGGTGCATCACTGCGACGTGCTCCTCGAGGTCGAGCGACTCGACGAGCCAGGTCTCGCCGCGGTGGACGTAGACGGCGCCGGGGTGGGCCGTGCCGTGCGAGCTCGACCCGTCGACGGTGCCGACCACGCGCCCGGTCTCCGACTCGATCAGCTGGACCTGGGCGCCTCCGCTCGACCGGATGTCGGCGAGGTCGCTGGCCCGGCGACGGTCGGTCCAGAACCAGCCCTGCGGGCGCTTGCGCAACAGCCCACCCTCGGTGAGCCGGTCGACGACGGCCCGGGCGCCGTCGCCGAACAGGGGCAGGTCGCTGAGTGCCAGCGGGTGTTCCTGGGCCGCGGCGCACAGGTGTGGTCCGAGCACATAGGGGTTGCCGGGATCGAAGACTGTGGCCTCGACAGGCTGGCCGAGCAGCGCCTCGGGATGGTTGACGAGATAGGTGTCCAGCGGGTCCGCGCCGGCCACCAGCACGCCGAGCGCGTCCTGGGCGCCGCGGCCCGCGCGCCCGACCTGCTGCCACAGCGCCGCCCTGGTCCCGGGGAAGCCCGCGATCAGCACGGCGTCGAGCCCACTGATGTCGATGCCCAGCTCGAGGGCGTTCGTGGCAGCCAGCCCGGTCAGGTCACCGCGACGCAGCGCCGCCTCCAGCTCGCGGCGTTCCTCGGGGAGGTAGCCGCCGCGGTAGGACGCCACCCGGGCCGGCAACGACGGGTCGACGTCGGCGAGGAGCTCGGCGGCCGTCGCGGCCACCTGCTCGGCTCCCCGGCGGGAGCGGACGAAGGCCAGCGTGCGGATGTCCTCGGCGACGAGGTCGGCGAGCAGGTCGGCGACCTCGGAGGAGGCCGCGCGCCGCACGGGCGCACCGTTCTCCCCGGCGTAGCTCGTGAACGGTGGCTCCCACAGCAGCAGCGAGACCTGCCCGCGCGGCGAGTGGTCGGCGGTGATGGCGAGCACGTCGTGCCCGGTGAGCCGACCGGCGGCGACCTCCGGGTCGGCGACGGTGGCGGAGGCGAGGATGAAGGTGGGGTTGGCGCCGTACATCGCGCAGATGCGACGCAGCCGCCGCAGGACGTGGGCGACGTGGGCGCCGAAGACGCCGCGGTAGTGGTGGCACTCGTCGACCACGACGTAGCGCAACGACCCGAGGAAGGCCGCCCAGTGGGCGTGCCGGGGGAGCAGCGAGTGGTGCAGCATGTCGGGGTTGGTCAGGACGTATTCGCCGAAGTCGCGGGTCCAGTCGCGCTGCTCGCGGGTGCTGTCGCCGTCGTGGGTGCAGGCGCGCACGTCGAGGCCCAGGGCGGCGATGTTGGTCAGCTGGTCGTTGGCGAGTGCCTTGGTCGGCGCGAGGTAGAGGACACCCGCCCCGCGCTCGCCGCGTCGGCCCCGCCCCTCGCGGATGGCCGTGAGGGCCGGCAGCTGGTAGGCCATCGACTTGCCCGAGGCGGTGCCGGTGGAGAGCACGACGTGCTGGCCGGAGTGGGCGGCGTCCGCGGCGACGGCCTGGTGCTGCCAGGGGGTCGTCGCACCGGCCCGCTCGAAGGCGGCCCGCACGTCGTCGGCGACCCAGTCCGGCCACGGCGCGAACACGGCCGGCCGGGGCGCCACCACCTCGAGATGACGCAGCCTGCCCTCGCGGCCCGGCACCGCCGTCAGGCGCGCCACGACCTCGTCCACCCGGCGATGCTGGGGTCCGTCGAGGGTGCTCACGTTGCGCAGTGTCGCAAACGGCACCGACACCGGAGCGCCGCGGCTCATCCCCAGGTCATGGGTGGGCCTGCGTGGATGCCGTGAGTCATGGTTTGATGACTCTCGGCAGCATTCGGGGCGTCCTGCTTCGAGTGGAGTTCTTCCGAATCGGAGCAGTCGTGGATCTGACCCTTGCGACCCGCGAGGAAGACGGTCGCGCCATCGTCGCGGTCGGCGGTGAGATCGATGTCTACACCGCGCCCAAGCTGCGCGACCAGATCACCGAGCTCGTCAGTGGCGGCTCCTACCACATCGTGATCGACCTCGAGGCCGTCGAGTTCCTCGACTCCACCGGCCTCGGTGTGCTCGTCGGCGGCCTGAAGAAGGTCCGCGCCCACGACGGCTCGCTCGAGCTGATCTGCTCCCAGGAGCGACTGCTCAAGATCTTCCGCATCACCGGGCTGGCGAAGGTGTTCGTGATCCACGACTCCGTCGACCCGTCCGTCGCTCGCTGACGCTCGCTCGTCGATCGCACGTCGCCGTACGGCGGTGCGGTCGTTCCGGCATGCCCGGAACACGCATGTGATGTGTGACACAGCCGTCCGCGTGATCCGGGTCACAGGTGCGTAGACTCCCGCGCGTTCGTACTTAGACGTTCCACTCCCAGGAGGACGCACATGACCGGGATCGATCCCGCTGTCGTGACGCTCACGGGCACCAACCAGCTTCTGGTCATCGTCGTCCTCGCGATCGCGCTCGGCGCGCTCGCGATGGCGGTGGTGTTCCGCAAGCAGGTGTTGGCCGCCGGTGAAGGCACCGACAACATGAAGACCATCGCCCTAGCTGTCCAGGAAGGCGCCAACGCCTACCTGACCCGGCAGTTCCGCACCCTCGGCATCTTCGCGGTGATCGCGTTCTTCGCGTTGCTCGTGCTGCCGGCGGACGACATGACCGTGCGCATCTTCCGCTCCGTGTTCTTCCTGGTCGGCGCCGGCTTCTCGTCTGCGGTCGGTTATCTCGGCATGAACCTCGCCGTCCGCGCCAACCTCCGGGTCGCGGCCGCTGCCGACAGCGTCGGACGCGAGCCCGCCATGACGATCGGTCTGCGCACCGGCGCCATGGTCGGCATGCTCACCGTCGGCCTGGGCCTGCTCGGTGCCAGCCTCGTCGTGCTCGTCTTCCAGGACACGGCCCCCGACGTGCTCGAGGGCTTCGGCTTCGGCGCCGCGCTGCTCGCCATGTTCATGCGAGTCGGCGGTGGCATCTTCACCAAGGCTGCCGACGTCGGTGCGGACCTGGTCGGCAAGGTCGAGCAGGGCATCCCCGAGGACGACCCGCGCAACGCCGCCACCATCGCCGACAACGTCGGCGACAACGTCGGTGACTGTGCCGGCATGGCTGCAGACCTCTTCGAGTCGTACGCCGTGACGCTGGTCGCCGCCCTGATCCTCGGTTCGCAGGCCTTCGGCGACAAGGGTCTCGTGTTCCCGCTGCTGATCCCGGCCATCGGCGCCCTCACCGCGGTGGCGGGTGTCTACCTCACCAGGCCCAAGGCGGGGGAGAACGGCCTGAAGACGATCAACCGTTCGTTCTACCTCTCCTCGGGCATCGCGGCGGTGGCCAGCGTCGTGCTGGCCTACGTCTACCTGCCCAGCAGCTTCGCCGAGTTCACGAACATCTCCGATGCGCTCATCGACGCCGAGGGCGATCCGCGGTTCATCGCTGCGTCCGCCGTCGTCATCGGCATCGTGATGTCCGCAGGGATCCTGGCGCTCACCGGCTACTACACCGGCACGGAGCACCGCCCCGTCAAGGACGTCGGCAAGACCTCGCTCACCGGTGCGGCCACGGTGATCCTCGCGGGTCTCTCGGTCGGCTTCGAGTCGGCCGTCTACACCACGCTGGTCATCGGAGCGGCCGTGTTCGGCGCCTACCTCCTCGGCGGCGCCGCGCTCACCGTGTCGCTGTTCGCGGTGGCGCTCGCCGGCTGTGGCCTGCTGACCACGGTCGGCGTGATCGTGGCGATGGACACCTTCGGTCCGGTCTCCGACAACGCACAGGGCATCGCCGAGATGTCGGGTGACGTCAGCCCGGAGGGCGCGCAGATCCTGACCGAGCTCGACGCGGTCGGGAACACCACCAAGGCGATCACCAAGGGCATCGCGATCGCGACGGCCGTGCTCGCCGCGACCGCCTTGTTCGGCTCCTACGCCACCTCGGTGTTCGATGCCTTGGTCGAGGCCAACCCGGCGCAGGACGAGTTCTTGCAGTTCGACGTCTTCAACCCGGCCGTCCTGGTCGGCGTCCTGCTCGGCGCCTGCGTCGTCTTCCTCTTCTCCGGACTGGCGATCAACGCTGTCGCACGAGCCGCGGGAGCGGTCGTCTACGAGGTCCGCCGCCAGTTCCGGGAGATCCCCGGGATCATGGAGGGCACCGGTCGTCCGGAGTACGGCAAGGTCGTCGACATCGTCACCAAGGACTCGCTGCGCGAGCTCGTGACGCCCGGCATCCTGGCAGTGCTGGCTCCCATCGCGGTCGGCTTCGGCCTCGGCGCCACCGCGCTGGCGGGCTTCCTCGCCGGCGCGATCGGCACCGGCACCCTGATGGCCGTCTTCCTGGCCAACGCGGGCGGCGCCTGGGACAACGCGAAGAAGCTCGTCGAGGACGGTCACCACGGCGGCAAGGGCTCGCTCGCCCACGAGGCCACCATCATCGGTGACACCGTCGGCGACCCGTTCAAGGACACCGCCGGCCCGGCCATCAACCCGCTGATCAAGGTGATGAACCTCGTCTCGCTGCTCATCGCGAGCGCGGTTGTCTCCATGAGCGTGGGCGATGACCAGAACGACGTGCTGCGGATCATCATCGCCGTCGTCGCGGTCGGCATCATCGCCGCCGCGATCTACGTCTCCAAGCAGCGCGAGGTGTCGATCAGCGACGACGGTGACAACACTGGCTCCTCGTCGATGGCACCGCACGCCACCACCTGATCCACCCCAGCACGACGACGGCCCGCCGGGAGACCGGCGGGCCGTTGCCGTTCCACGGTGGCGCGGCGGTCACCGCAGGCGCCCGCGTACTCAACCTCGTGCACGCTGGAAGACTGTCGTCATGACCGCCGCCCCTGAGCTCACCCTGGCCACCGATCTGCGAGCAGCGCTCGTCGCGGCCGACTTCACCTACGACGCCGTGGCCGAGGTGCTGGGCGACCAGGGCCACCGCGCGCTGAGCCGCAACGAGACCACGCCGGGCGTACGCCGCACGGCGGACGGCTCCGCACTGAGCACGCTCACCCGGCTGTTCCTGCTCCAGACGCCGACCACGCACGCGGAGGCGGAGCGTGCGCTGCCCGGACTCGTGGACCGGCTCTGCAACGCCGGCCTGCTCGAGCAGAGCGTCGGCGAGGTCGCGGCTCGGATGGACGTCCGCCCCTACTCCACCGACGACGTCGACCTGTGGGTCGTCTCCGACCTGACCCCCGGCCTCGACGGCGCGCCGACCCGGGTCGGCGCCGACCACGTGCTCGGCATCTCCAGTGCCTCGACGAGCCTGGCCCAGCTGACGGTCCGCGACGAGGTCGGCCGCGCGCTGGACCTCGGGACCGGGTGCGGGGTGCAGGCCCTCCACCTCGCGACCCATGCGGCGAGCGTCGTCGCGACCGACGTCAACCAGCGCGCGCTGTGGATGACCCGCTTCAACGCGGTGCTCAACGGCGTTGAGGTCGACGTGCGCGACGGCTCCTTCTTCGAGCCGGTGGCCGACGAGAGGTTCGACCTGATCGCCACCAACCCGCCGTTCGTGATCAGCCCCGCGACCGGCGAGCGGCTCGTCTACCGTGACTCCGGGCTGCCCGGAGACCGCGTCGTCGAGGACATCGTCCGCGCGGCGCCGGCCCACCTCACCGAGCGCGGCCTGTGCCAGATCCTGGCGAACTGGTCGATCCTGCGCGGCACCGAGTGGGACGAGCGCCTCGCCTCCTGGCTGCGCGACGACTGCGACGCGCTGGTCATCCAGCGCGAGGTCATCGACCCGAGCGAGTACGTCGAGCTGTGGCTCAAGGACGAAGGCGTGCACGGCACCCCCGACTACCCGCGCCGCTACGACACCTGGCTGTCGTGGTTCGACGAGCAGGGCATCGAGGGCGTCGGTTTCGGCTGGATCAACCTCCAGGCAGGCGGCAGCGGACAGCACCGGCTCGAGGAGTGGCGCTACGACGTCGAGCAGCCGATCGGGCCGGCGATCGCCGACCACTTCACCGCGACCCGGAGCCAGATCGACGTGACCACGCACCTCGTCGCCCGGCCCGACGTGCTGCAGGAGACGCAGGGCCCGCCCGGCGCCGAGGACCCGGCCACCATCGTCGTCCGCCAGCAGCGCGGCTTCCGGCGAGCCCGCCAGGTCGACACCGTGGAGGCTGCCCTGATCGGCGCCAGCGACGGCGACCTGTCGGTGGCACAGATCCTCGATGCCGTTGCCGAGCTCACCGACCAGGACGGCGAGGAGCTGCGCGCGACCTACCTGCCGGTCGTGCGCGAGCTGGTCGACGAAGGCTTCCTGACCACGCCGTGACCCGGGTCGCCGCGCGCGGTCACGACGCCTCGTCGAGCTCGCCCGGCTCGGCGATCCGCGCGCTCGCCAGGGCCTGCTCGCGCAAGCGGAGGAGGGTACGGCGAGTGCGGGCCGTGAGCAGGTCGGGCCGGCCGAGCGCCTCGAGCTCGGGCGTGATCGGCCGTCGCCAGCCCGAAGATGCGGTCGCGGTCGGCCAGGTGACGCGCAGGGCCGCCTGCACGGACTTGCCGTAGGCACTGGGATAGGCCGTCAGCCCGAAGTGGTCCCGCAGCTGCGACTGGGTGCAGATCGCATGGCCGCTGCCGGGGAACCAGCCGTTGGCCTTGCCGACCGCCCACACGATCCCGGCGGCGACGTGGGAGGCGGTCGGCGCCAAGGAGACCGCCTCGCGGTCGACCTCCCACAGCGTCACCAGGGCGCGCCGGCACGCGTTGCCCCACTCCTCCACGTGCAGGAGCACGTTGGCACAACCGTCGAGAAGCTCCGCGACGGCCAGCAAGCGCTGCTGGTCGGACGCGCGCTCCGCGGTGGGCACGTCGGTGTCGTCGTCACCGAGGGGCTCGCCGCCCAGCGCCAGGAGGGAGTCGCGGCCGCCGGCCTGTTCGTCCAGCCACTCCAGCAGCCGGACGTGGACGGGGACCGCGGGTGACGGCGCGGGCTCCACCGGCTGCCGCTCGCGAGCCAGCGACCGCGCGAACTCGGCGTACGGGCCATCGGCTGCTTGTTCCGACCAGGTCTCGGCCAGACGGCCGCCGACGAAGACGAGGTGCGTGACGACGTCGCTCTGTGGGTGGACGGAGGGGTAGGACGGGGTGGACCAGGGGTCGTCATAGTGGTCGTGCACGGGTGCTCCTTCGGGTGGTTGTGGTGACGTGTCACGCTGGCACCACCGACCGACAATCGAGCTCGGTTATCCACAGACCCGGCCCCGGCCGCCCGTTGCACCGTCCATCCACAGGGACGCGCAGGAGTGGACGTCTCGATTTCACGCGCTACGGTTGCGGCGCAATCGGGTCGGCACTGGGGACGGACACCGGGATCTTGCGTCGCGGACTCACTGGGAGTCGCCCGACGATTCATTGGCAGGGAGCAGGAGAAACACGTGGCACACAAGCTGGTCATCGTCGAGTCGCCCAAGAAGGCGCAGATGATCGGCGGCTACCTCGGCAGCGGGTATGTCGTCGAGTCGTCCATCGGTCACATCCGCGACCTGCCCAACAACGCCGCTGACACGCCGGCCAAGATCAAGGACAAGCCGTGGGGCCGGCTCGCCGTCGACGTCGACAACGGCTTCGAGCCCTACTACGTCGTGCCGCGCGACAAGAAGAGCCACATCGCGAAGCTGAAGAAGCTGCTCAAGGACGCCGACGAGCTCTATCTCGCCACCGATGAGGACCGCGAGGGTGAGGCCATTGCCTGGCACCTCCTCGACGAGCTCGCCCCCAAGGGCATCCCGGTCAAGCGGATGGTCTTCCACGAGATCACCAAGTCGGCCATCCTCGCGGCGGCCGACAGCCCGCGTGAGCTCGACATGGACCTCGTCGAGGCCCAGGAGACGCGCCGCATCCTCGACCGCCTCTACGGCTACGAGGTCTCACCCGTCCTGTGGCGCAAGGTCATGTCCGGCCTGTCCGCGGGTCGCGTGCAGTCCGTGGCCACCCGGCTCGTGGTCGACAAGGAGCGCGAGCGGATGAAGTTCCGCGTCGCGTCCTACTGGGACCTCGAGGGCACCTTCGACGCCGGCAGCTCCCACGACCAGCGGATGTTCCCGGCCAAGCTCCACTCCCTCGACGGCGCCCGCGTCGCCCGCGGCAGCGACTTCGGCCAGGACGGCGTCCTGAAGAAGGACGGCATCGTCCACCTCGACCGCGCCCGCGCCGAGGCCCTGGCTGCCGCGCTCGAGGACACGACGTACGACGTCCGGTCGGTCGAGTCCAAGCCCTACCGCCGCTCGCCCTATGCGCCCTTCCGCACCACCACGCTCCAGCAGGAGGCCGGCCGCAAGCTCGGCATGAGCTCCAGCGTCACGATGTCGGTCGCGCAGCGCCTCTACGAGGGCGGCTACATCACCTACATGCGAACCGACTCCACGACGCTGTCGGGCACGGCCATCAACGCCGCCCGGGAGCAGGTTCTCGAGCTGTACGGCGCCGAGTACGTCCCCGACGCCCCGCGCACCTACGCCTCCAAGGTCAAGAACGCGCAGGAGGCCCACGAGGCGATCCGCCCGGCCGGCGACTCCTTCCGCACGCCCGCGCAGAGCGGCCTGACCGGCGACCAGTTCCGGCTCTACGAGCTGATCTGGATGCGCACGGTCGCGTCGCAGATGAAGGACGCGACCGGCCAGTCCGTCTCGATCCGCATCGGCGGGACCTCCTCGACGGGTGAGGACGCAGTCTTCTCCGCGAGCGGTCGCGTCATCACCTTCCACGGCTTCCTCAAGGCCTACGTCGAGGGCACCGACGACTCGTCGCAGCGCGACGACCAGGAGACCCGCCTGCCCAACCTGACCCAGGGCGAGGCCGTCTCGGCCGCGTCGGTCCAGGCCGCTGGGCACGAGACGAAGCCGCCGGCGCGCTACACCGAGCCGACGCTGATCAAGGAGCTCGAAGAGCGCGAGATCGGGCGCCCGTCGACGTACGCCTCAATCATGGGCACCATCGTCAACCGCGGCTACGTCTACAAGAAGGGCTCGGCGCTCGTGCCGGCCTGGCTGGCGTTCTCCGTCGTGCGACTGCTGGAGAACCACTTCCCGCGGCAGATCTCCTACGAGTTCACCGCCCGCATGGAAGACGTCCTCGACGACATTGCCGGCGGTCGCCGCGACCGCAAGACCGAGCTGGCCGAGTTCTACTTCGGCGGCGGCGAGATCGAGGGCCTGCACACGCTGGTCAACGAGCTCGGCGACATCGACGCCAAGGAGCTCGCGACCTTCCCGATCGGCGAGGGCATCGACCTGCGCGTCGGTCGCTACGGCCCGTACGTCGAGGGCCCCGGCCCCGAAGGCGACGAGGGCGCGCTCGTGCGGGCCAACGTGCCGGACGACCTGCCGCCCGACGAGCTGACGCTGGTCAAGGCGCGCGAGCTGCTCGCCAACCCGGCCGGCGAGGAGGCCGTGCTCGGCATCCACCCGGAGACCGGGCTGGAGGTCGTCGCCAAGAACGGCCGCTTCGGCCCCTACGTCACCGAGGTCCTGCCCGAGGACGCGCCCAAGTCGGCCAAGGCGCGCACCGGCTCGCTGTTCAAGTCGATGTCGCTCGACACCGTGTCGCTCGAGGAGGCCGTCAAGCTGCTCGAGCTGCCGCGCGTCGTCGGCGCAGGCGAGGACGGCGAGGAGATCACCGCGCAGAACGGGCGCTACGGCCCCTACCTCAAGCGCGGCACCGACTCCCGCTCGCTGACCAGCGAGGACCAGATCTTCGACATCACCCTCGACCAGGCGCTCGCGATCTACGCCCAGCCCAAGCAGCGCGGTCGCGGTGCCGCGGTCGCTCCGCTCAAGGAGCTCGGCAACGACCCGGTCTCGGGTCAGCCGGTGGTCGTCAAGGCCGGCCGCTTCGGGGAGTACGTCACCGACGGCGAGTACAACGCCACCCTGCGCAAGGACGACACCGTCGAGTCGATCACCCTCGAGCGCGCGGCCGAGCTGCTCCAGGAACGGCGCGACAAGGGCCCGGCGAAGAAGGCGGCCAAGAAGGGCGCCAAGAAGGCGCCGGCCAAGAAGGCCGTGAAGAAGACCGCCGCGAAGAAGACGACGGTCAAGAAGGCCACGACCAAGAAGGCTCCCGCCGCGAAGAAGACGGCGACCAAGAAGACGCCGGCGAAGAAGGCCTGATCGACCCCGCGATGAACTTCTACTCCTACGGGTGGAAGTTCATCGTCGCCCGAGCGTGGCCGGTCGGTTTCCGGCCTGAACTTCCACTCGCTCGGGTGGAAGTTCAGGGGCGGACAACCCGACCGGCCGGCTCAGCGGGAGGCCGCGCCGCCACCGAGCAGCAACGCGAGCAGGAAGGCCCAGCCGCCGGTGAGCCACACCCGCGCGGGCGGGCGGGGCCGGAACAGGCCGGTGGCTCCGCCGAGCAGGAAGTACGCCGGCACCCCGACGAGGGGCGCGAGCAGCACCAGCCAGGCCCAGGCCCACCGCGTCGCCCGCCAGGGGCGCGGACCGGAGATCAGGGCGAGGGTGGCTACGAGGAGCACGAGGTGGGCCAGCGCGTGCCACCCGCTGGCATTCCAGCCGGAGATCGTCATGGACGCCAGCAGCCGCTCACCCCGGGTGACGCGGAGGTCCGGGTCCAGCGCCGTCAGGTGGTCCGCGACGGAGCCGACCACGACGGGCAGGGCTGTGCCACCCTTGCGGGCCTCGGCTGCGGAGCGCTCGTCCGAGGCATGGGTCAGCGTCGCCGTACGACGGACGAGGCCGTCCCGCCAGCGGATGTCGACGGTCTCGTAGCCGGTCGTGCCGGCGCCGAAGTCCGATCTCGACTCCTGCACCTCGGAGATCTCGCCTGCGCGGATGCCGGCCTCGAGGTCGGCGTAGGAGGACTCCCGCTCGGCGGAGGTCAGCAGGGACGCGAACAGGCAGACCCAGCCGAGCGCGAGGGACCAGGCGACGATCCGCACCTGGCGGGTCGCGTGCTCGATCGGTGAGCCAAGGTCACCTGTCGGCTGCTCCTCGATGATCGGCATGCTTCCCCCTTGCCGCGCGTGGACGAAGCCTAGGGCTCCCGCCCCTAGCGGTGTGGCGGAGCGGTGGGCGAGCGTGTGATCGTCGAGACCGTGAGCGACCAACCCGCACCCGAGCACCGCCGTCCCGAAGGTGTCTCCGACGCCACGATCGAGGCCCTGGGCAAGCTGTCCGCTGCCGTCGACCACGTCGAGCACGCCCGTGGCCACCTCTATGCGTTCCACCGCCTCATCGGCAGTGCGGAGCGGACATTGGAGGAGGCGACCGACCTGCTCCGCGACGCGGGCCACGACGCCATCGCCGCCGACCTCGACCGCAAGGTGCTGGGGCGCAACCCGCTACCAGGGATGTGGACCTTCCAGATGGTCGAGGCCTTTGACGACGGCTACTACGCCGAGGCGACCGGGCTCCAGCAGCGTGCGATCGACGAGCTGGTGGAGGGCCGGAGGCACATCTTCGAGGCGGAGATGAAGGAGCTGCGCCGTACGCGTGGGATCGAGGGCCACGAGGCGACGCCGGACGATGCGGACGGCCAGATCTGACGGAGCGCACTGGGCGTCGGTGCTCGCCCGTAGGGTGTGCGCGTGAGCGAGAAGGTCTATGCAGACAGCGGGCTGTTCGTCTGCTTCGAGGGCGGCGAGGGTGCGGGCAAGTCGACCCAGTCGCGCCTGCTCGCCGACTGGCTCGAGGGGGCCGGTCACACCGTGCTCCTGACCTTCGAGCCCGGTGACACCGAGGTCGGCAAGGCCCTGCGCCAGATCGTCCTCGACCCCGCGACGGGGGAGCTCTCGCACCGCACCGAGGTCCTGTTGTACGCCGCCGACAAGGCCGAGCACGTCGACACGGTCGTCCTCCCGGCGCTGGCGCGGGGCGAGGTGGTCATCACCGACCGCTACGTCGACTCCGCGCTGGCCTACCAAGGCGCCGGCCGCGACCTGGTCGTCGCCGAGGTCGAGCGCGTCAACCGCTGGGCGACGGGCGACCTGCGACCCCACCTGACCGTGGTCCTCGACCTCGAGCCCCAGACCGGCCTGGGCCGGTTCGAGGAGCGCGATCGGATCGAGGGCCAGTCCCTGGAGTTCCACCAGCGCGTGCGCCAGGGCTTCCTCGGCCTCGCCGACGCCGACCCCGACCACTACCTCGTCCTCGACGCCCGGGCTCCGATCGACGAGATCGCCGGATCCATCCGCACGCGGGTCGAGGCGATGCTGCCGTGAGCGACACCCGGGAGGCCCGCCCGGTCTGGGACGACCTTGTCGGCCAGCAGCCCGTCATCGAGAGCCTGCAGCGCGCTGCGACCGGTGACGGGATGACCCACGCGTGGCTGTTCACCGGCCCGCCCGGCTCCGGCCGGTCCAACGCCGCGGTCGCCTTCGCCGCCGCCCTCCAGTGCGAGAGCGGCAGCGGCTGCGGACACTGCAAGTCGTGCCACACGGTGATGACCGGCTCCCACGCCGACGTGCGCATCGTCCGCACCGAGAAGCTCTCCATCGGCGTCGACGAGGTGCGCGACCTCGTGCGCCGCGCCGGCCTGGCCCCGTCCGGTGACCGCTGGCAGGTCATGGTCGTCGAGGACTCCGACCGGCTGACCGAGCAGGCCTGCAACGCCCTGCTCAAGGCGATCGAGGAGCCGACCGCCCGCACCGTGTGGCTGCTGTGCGCGCCGACCGTCGAGGACGTCCTGCCCACGATCCGCTCGCGCTGCCGCCTCGTCACGCTGACCACCCCGCCGGCCGACGACGTCGCCGACTTCCTCGTGCGCACCCTCGGGATCGGGCCCGAGCTGGCGGCCAGCGCCGCCCGCGCCAGCCAGGGCCACATCGGCCGCGCCCGGGCGCTGGCCCGCGACGAGGAGACCCGGCTGCGGCGCCGCCAGGTCGTGCAGATCCCGGCCCGGCTGACCTCGATCGGCGCCTGCATGCAGGCCGCGACCAACGTCGCCGAGATCGCCAAGGACGAGGCCGAGGCGATCACCACCGAGCTCGATGCGCGCGAGAAGAAGGACCTCGACGCGGCGTACGGCGTCGTGGAGCGCGGCAGGCGACCGCGCGAATATTCCCCGGCGCTGGGTGCGCTGGAGAAGGACCAGAAGACGCGGGCCAAGCGGCGCATCCTCGATGTCGCCGACCGCTGCCTGATGGACCTGACGTCGGTCTATCGCGACGCGATCGCGCTCGCCGTGGGTGCGCCGGGCGCGCTCGTCAACGAGGAGATGCGTGCCGAGATCGAGCAGCTGACGCGGGTGACCACGCCCGAGCAGCTGCTGCGGATGATCGATGCGATCTTCACCGCGCGTGAGCAGATGCTGGAGTTCAACGTGCCGCCGCTCCTGGCGCTCGAGTCGATGATGGTGGCGCTGCGGCTGCCGGGGGGAACTGGTCGATGAAGAAGCTCGTGGTGGTGCTGCTGGTCTTCGCGCTGGTCGTGACGACGTTCTATGCCTTCGCGTCCGCGTTCATCCGCTCGGACGACGGCGGGCCCCGGTCCGACCGGCCGGGATCGCGGTCCTCGTCGCCGGCCGCCGAGCCCGACGAGGCGTCCGCGCCCTCGCCGGAGCTGCGCGACTTCTATGGTCAGGCGCTCGACTGGGAGTCCTGCGAGTCCGACGTCGAGTGCGCCACGCTCGAGGTGCCGCTCGACTACGCCGAGCCGACCGGCGAGACGATCGAGATCGCGCTGCTCAAGGTGCCGGCGCGTGGCGACAGCCAGGGTGCGCTCGTGGTCAATCCCGGCGGGCCGGGTGCGCCCGGCACCGACTACGCCGCTGCCGCCAACCGGGTGTTCCGCGAACCCCTGCTGCGTGCCTTCGACATCGTCGGCTTCGACCCCCGGGGCACCGGCGAGTCGGCCCCGGTCGACTGCCTCACCGACGACCAGCTCGACACCTATCTCTCCTCCGACCCGAGCCCTGACGACGCGGCGGAGGAGCAGGAGTTCGCCTCCCTGATCCGCGGGTTCGGTCGCGGTTGCGCCGAGCTCAGCGGCGACGCGGTCAACCACGTCTCGACCATCGAGGCCG
This sequence comes from Nocardioides allogilvus, assembly GCF_003047285.1. Lineage (GTDB taxonomy): Bacteria > Actinomycetota > Actinomycetes > Propionibacteriales > Nocardioidaceae > Nocardioides > Nocardioides allogilvus. The sequence goes on from NZ_PZYX01000001.1 coordinate 75,359, forward strand.
CCCGCGACATGGACGTCCTGCGCGCCGCGCTCGGCGAGGAGACCCTGACCTACCTCGGCGCCTCCTACGGCACCAAGCTCGGCGCGACCTATGCCGAGCTCTTCCCCGACCGGGTCGGACGGCTCGTGCTCGACGGTGCCGTGGACGTCTCGCTCGACAACCGCCAGCTCGGCCTCGAGCAGGCGGCCGGCTTCGAGACCGCGCTGCGCGCCTACATCCAGAACTGCGTCGACACGACGGACAGCTGCTTCCTCGGTGAGTCGGTGGACGCGGGGCTGGCCACGATCAGCGGCCTGCTCGCCGACGTCGAGGCCTCGCCCCTGCCCACCGGCGACGACCGAGAGCTCCAGATCGGCAACGCCTTCTACGGCATCGTCACCCCGCTCTACAACCGCGACTACTGGTTCCTGCTCAGCGCCGCGCTCCGCTCGGCGCTCGACGGCAGCGGCACCGCGCTGATGGAGCTGGCCGACCTCTATGCCTCGCGCGGCCCGGAGGGCTACACCGACAACTCCTCCGAGGCGATCTTCGCGATCAACTGCCTCGACGACCCGTCCTCGGTCCCCTTCCGCAAGGTCGCGGCCGAGCTGCCGGCCTACGAGGAGGCCTCGCCGACGTTCGGCTCGATCTTCGCGTGGTCGCTGACGTCGTGCCGCGCGTCGAAGGCCAGGACCACCGAGGCACCGATCGAGATCCGCGGCGAGGGCGCCGCGCCGATCCTCGTGGTCGGCACCACCCGCGACCCCGCCACGCCGATGAAGTGGGCCGAGGCGCTGGCCGAGCAGCTCGACTCGGGGGTCCTGCTCCGCCGCGACGGTGACGGCCACACGGCCTACAACTCCGGCAACGAGTGCATCGACACTGCGATCGAGTCCTACCTCCTCGACGGGGACGTGCCGAAGGACCAGACCGACTGCTGAGGCGCCGTGTGGTTGTCTGGTGGCTCACTGCAATGGAGGGGGATTCCAATGCTCAAGAAATTCGTCCTGCCGCTCGCCGGCGCACTCGCTGCCGCCGTGCTCGCCGCCCCGGCGCCCACGTCGGCACACCAGGGCGCCGATGCCGGTGACGTGAGGATCGCGCCCGGGCGATTCGACACCGTGCGCATCGGCGACAGCCTCGAGTCGGCCGCGGAGTCGGGCTACTTCGCGCTCGACGTGAAGACCGCCGCCTGCGGCACGCGCGACATCTGGCCGACGAGGCCGTGGCGCACGTCGATCGACGTCTATCCCGGCTTCGTGGAGGGCACCGAGGGCACGGTCGGCACGATCGGCGTCTTCGGCGACGGCATCAGCACCAAGGAGGGCATCGAGGTCGGCAGCACCCTGGCCGACCTGAGGACGGCGTACGGCGACCGCCTGCTCGGGCCCCGCACCAACGACTACGACCAGTGGGGCTTCTTCATCCGCACCCAGCGCCGCTGGCTCGGCTTCTCGATGGATGCGAGTGCCGACGACGGACGGCCGACGGCCGACGCCGAGCTCGCGTTCATCGAGCTCACGAAGGGACGCCGTCCGGGCCTGCTCCGCGACGGGTGCTGACCTGATTTTCACGCTGGCGGCGCGGGCGTTATCCTTCTCGAGTTGCCCGGCTGGTCTCGACCGCGCCGGGCAGCACGCCGCCTTAGCTCAGTCGGTAGAGCATCTCACTCGTAATGAGAAGGTCGTCAGTTCGATTCTGACAGGCGGCTCCACCGCAAGGCCCCTGCTCCGCAGCGATGCGGACCGGGGGCCTTCGCGCTTTCCGTCGAGGGTGCCCCGGCCCGCCTCCTCAGGCGCCGTTCAGCAGCCGCTCAGGGTCGGTGGGTACGGTCGGTCCGGATGACTTCTTCACAGCGACTCCGCCCTGCCCTCGGCCTCTCCCTGGCCGCCGCCATGCTCGCCCTCGCCGCCTGCGGCGGCGGTGACGACGCCTCCGACAGTGCTGCGACGTCGGAGGAGTCGACGTCGCAGGAGGAGTCCGCGGGGGCCGATGACTCGACCGCCTCGGGCGACATTCCCGACGTGGTGGCCGAGGTGAACGGCGAGGAGGTGACGAAGGACGAGTTCGTCCCCGTCTTCGAGGCCCAGCTCCAGCAGGCCACCGCCCAGGCGCAGAGCACCGGCCAGGCGCCGGACGAGGACGCCATCAAGCAGCAGACGGCCGACCAGCTCGTGGACAACGAGCTCCTGGCCCAGGAGGCGGAATCCCGCGGCATCAGCGTCAGTGAGCAGGACGTCGAGGACGAGCTCGCCACGTTGGCGAAGGAGAACCAGCTCGCCTCGACCGACGAGCTCATCGCCGCGCTCGAGAAGCAGGGCACCACCGAGGAGCAGGCCCGCGTCCAGCTCGAGACGCAGATGGTGATCGAGCAGCTCGTCGCCGACGAGGCCGGATCGGTCGAGCCGACCGAGCAGGACCTCCGCAAGATCTATGCCGATGCCAAGAAGCAGCAGGCGCAGATGGGCAAGCAGGGACAGAAGATCCCGCCCTACGCCCAGGTCAAGTCGCAGATCGCCGAGCAGGCGAAGTCGGAGAAGCTCTCCGAGGTCGCCCAGTCGCTGGTCGAGACCCTGCGCGAGGACGCGGACATCCAGGTCAACCTCTGACCGACGGCCGCCCCGTCGCGGCGGTACGTTCCTCCCGTGAACCCCGGGCCGCGATCGTCGACCGGCACCGACACGGTGCTCGGCAAGGTGGTCGCGGTGCTCGGGGCCTTCACGATGGACGACCGCGGCGTGACCCTGGCCGAGCTCGGGCGCAGGACCGGCCTCGCGAAGGGCACGTTGCACCGTGTGTGCGGTGACCTGGTCGCCTCCGGCCTGCTGGAGCGACGTGATGACCTCTACCGGTTGGGCCGGCTGATGTTCGAGCTCGGCATGCGCGCGTCGGTGGAGCGCGACCTGCTCGAGGTGGCCACCCCGTTCCTCGAGGAGCTCCGGGCTGAGGTGAACGAGACGGTCCACCTCGGCGTACGCGACGGCATCGACGTCGTCTACATCGCCAAGCTCGGCGGTCGCCGCCAGGCCGCCGTACCATCGCGCACCGGCGGGCGGCTCGGGCTCTACTGCACCGCCGTCGGCAAGGCGCTGCTCGCGCACGCGCCCAAGGACGTGCTCGAGTCCGTGGTGGCTGCGGGCCTGGCCCGGCACACCGCGCGGACCGTCACCGCGCCCGGCATCCTGGCCCGCCAGCTCGCCCAGGTGCGGACGACCGGCGTCGCCTACGAGTTCGAGGAGTCCCGCCTCGGACTCGTCTGCGTCGGCGCGCCGGTCTTCGACCTCGACGGGGAGGCCGTCGCCGCCGTCAGCGTCGCCGGCCCGGTGACCCGCTTCAACCCGCAGGCCAACGCCGATCGGGTGCGCGTCACCGCCCGCGGCATCTCGGCCACCCTCGCCCGCCGCTGAAAGTCGTGTTCCGCTGACCGGAACCCGGCGCGAGGTTCCACGGGCGTGCGACGGCACAGTGTGCACGTGACCACGACCAACGTGCAGCCTGCGACCGAGCGGCTCGCCCTCGCTCAGCAGACCCTGACTCCCTGTCCACCCGTCCGCGACCTGATCGGCGCCGATGCCGACGCGGCGTACGCCGTGCAGCGCGCCGGCATCGCGAAGAGGGTCGCCGCCGGGGCGACGATCGTCGGGCGCAAGGTCGGCCTGACGTCAGCGGCCGTGCAGGCCCAGATCGGCGTCGACCAGCCGGACTTCGGGGTGCTCCTCGACGACATGGGCTTCCCCGACGGCGCCAGCGTCTCCACCCACGGGTTGCTGCAGGGCAAGGTGGAGGCCGAGGTGGCGTTCGTGCTCGGTGCCGACCTGGCCGACGGCGATCTCGACGACGCCCAGGTCCGGGCCGCGATCGCGCACGTCGTGCCCGCCATCGAGATCGTCGACAGCCGCATCGCAGCCTGGGACATCACCTTCGCCGACACCGTCGCCGACAACGGCTCGAGCGCGCTCTACGTGCTGGGCAGTGCCTCGAAGACGCTCGACGAGGTCGAGCCCGTCGACGTCGAGATGAGCATGACCCGCAACGGCGAGGTCGTCTCCACCGGCAACGGCGCCGCCTGCCTCGGCGACCCCCTGAACGCGCTGGCCTGGCTGGCGCGCACCGCCCGCGACTTCGGTGAGCCGCTCCGAGCCGGGCAGGTCATCCTCTCCGGCGCCCTCGGCCCGATGGTGCCCGTCACCGCCGGTGACACGTTCGAGGCGCAGATCTCCGGACTCGGCTCCGTGTCCGTCACGTTCCACGAAGGGAACCAAGCATGAAGACCAAGGTGGCCGTGATCGGCTCCGGCAACATCGGCACCGACCTGATGATCAAGGTGCTCCGCCTCTCCGAGACGCTCGAGATGGGCGCCATGGTCGGCATCGACCCCGACTCCGACGGCCTGGCCCGCGCGGCCCGCTTCGGCGTACCCATCACCTCCGACGGCGTCGACGGGCTGATCGCGATGGCCGGCTTCGACGAGATCGAGATCGTCTTCGACGCCACCTCGGCGAAGGCGCACGTCGCGAACGCGGCCAAGCTGGCGCCGTACGGGAAGAAGCTGGTCGACCTGACGCCGGCCGCCATCGGCCCGATGGTCATCCCCGCGGTCAACCTGGCGGACCACGTGGACGCCGACAACGTCAACATGGTCACCTGCGGCGGCCAGGCCACGATCCCGATCGTCGCGGCCATCGCGCAGGTCGTGCCGGTGCCCTATGCCGAGATCGTCGCGTCGATCTCCTCGAGGAGCGCCGGGCCCGGCACCCGCGCCAACATCGACGAGTTCACCGAGACGACCAGCCACGCCATCGAGGCCGTCGGTGGCGCCGGGCGCGGCAAGGCGATCATCATCCTCAACCCGGCCGAGCCGCCGCTGATCATGCGCGACACGGTGCTGGCGCTGGTGAACGCGCCCGACGAGGCGACCCACGACGAGATCCGCGCGTCGGTCGAGCGGATGGTCGGGCAGGTGTCGGAGTACGTCCCCGGCTACCGCCTCAAGCAGCTGGTGCAGGTCGTGCCGGTCCCCGCCGACCAGCCCGTGCACACGCTCACCGAGCAGCCGGTCACGCACCAGGTGAGCGTCTTCCTCGAGGTCGAGGGCGCCGCGCACTACCTCCCGGCGTACGCCGGCAACCTGGACATCATGACCAGTGCGGCCCTTCGTATGGCCGAGGCGATGGCCGCAACCAAGAAGAAGGTGTCGGCATGAAGCTCTTCATCCAGGACGTCACGCTGCGTGACGGCATGCACGCCATCCGGCACCGCATCCAGCCCGGCCGGGTGGGCGAGATCGTCGCCGCCCTCGACGCGGCCGGCGTCGGCGGCATCGAGGTCACCCACGGCGACGGCCTCTCCGGCGGCTCGCTCAACTACGGCCCGGGCTCGCACACCGACTGGGCGTGGATCGAGGCTGCCGCCGAGAACATCACCAACGCGCGGCTCACCACCCTGTTGCTGCCCGGCATCGGCACCATCGAGGACCTCAAGCGGGCGCACGCCATGGGCGTCCGGTCGGTCCGGGTCGCCACCCACTGCACCGAGGCCGACGTCTCCGCGCAGCACATCGCGACCGCGCGCGAGCTGGGCATGGACGTCTCAGGCTTCTTGATGATGAGCCACATGGCCGACGCGGCGACGCTGGCCGGACAGGCGAAGCTGATGGAGTCCTACGGCGCGCACTGCGTCTACGTCACCGACTCGGGCGGTCGCCTGATGATGGACGGGGTACGCGAGCGGATGCGCGCCTACCGCGACGTGCTCGACCCGGCGACCGAGATCGGCATCCACGCGCACGAGAACCTCTCGCTCTCGGTGGCCAACTCGATGGTCGCCGTCGAGGAGGGCGTGACCCGCGTCGACGCCTCGCTCACGGGCCTCGGAGCCGGCGCGGGCAACTGCCCGATCGAGCCCTTCATCGCCGTCGCCGACCTGAACGGCTGGGACCACGGCTGTGACCTGTTCGCGCTGCAGGACGCGGCCGAGGACTTGGTCCGCCCGCTGCAGGACCGCCCGGTCCGGGTCGACCGGGAGACGCTCACGCTCGGGTATGCCGGTGTCTACGGCTCGTTCCTGAGGCACACCGAGACCGCGGCCGAGCGCTACGGCGTCGACTCGCGCGAGCTGCTGCTCGAGGTCGGCCGCCGCGGGCTCGTCGGCGGCCAGGAGGACATGATCGTGGACATCGCGCTCAACCTCGTCGCCGCTCGTCAGGAGGAGCCAGCGCCCGCCTCGTGACACCCCGCCTCCGGGCCCGGCATGGACAAATGACCCGCGATCGACCGAGCAGCGCTAGATTCGGTCTGCTGGGGATCGACTGAGTTGCCATCCGGGGAGAGCACGTTGACGGAGTCGTACGAGCAGGGACGCGAGCGGGTGCGTTTCGACGTGTTGCCCGACGGCACGGTCGAGGGCGATGACAGGGCCGCGGGCAACCTCGCCGCTGCCCTGCGCTACGCCTGCCGGATGGGCAGCCAGATCGGTGAGCTCCTGGACCTCGGCGGCCTCGAGCGCCTCAGCACCATGAGCACCCTCGCCGTCGTGGCACGAGCCTCGGGCGTCGCTCCGGACCTGAGCATCATGGCCGAGGTCGAGGTCCACCCGACCCCGCTGCCCGAGATCGTCCCGGTGCCCGGACTGGGCCCCCAGGAAGCGATCCGGCAGGGGCTGCGCCGGGCGACCATCGACTTCTCGAGCGACTGGTCCGCGCTCATGACCGACGAGGGCAAGCTCGTCGGGTCGATGCACGACGAGCTGGCCGGCACGATCTCCGCCGACGTGGTGGCGGAGGTCGGCCTCCGCGTCCTGGCCGTCCTCGGTGCCCTCGACGAGACGCTGCGCGAGACCGCCGTCCGCCTCGACTTCGTCCGCGGTTCCGTGCTGGTCGTCGCCATCGGCGCGCACGCGCTCTTCACCCACGCCGACAAGTTCGCCCCCCACGACGTGGTGCGGACCGTCGGCGCTGTCCAGAGCATGCTCGACGGCGTCGAGCTGGCCCGAGAGGCGCCGATCACCTCCTCCCTGCGGGTCTGACTCCGGGCCGATGATCGGGACACCTGGCGGCACGCCGGACAGGCCGGCGACCTTCTTCGCCTCGGCCGAGGAGTTCCGCGCGTGGCTCGAGGCCAACCACGAGACCGCCACCGAGCTGTGGATGGGGCTGCGGAAGAAGCACGTCCCCGACCGTGGGCTCACGTGGGCGGACGCCGTCCCCGAAGCGCTCTGCTTCGGCTGGATCGACAGCGTCGCGCAGCGCATCGACGAGGACGCCGTGCGGCAGCGTTGGACACCGCGCAAGTCGAGCAGCATCTGGAGCGCCATCAACATCGCCCACGTCGAGCGCCTCGTCGCCGAGGGCCGGATGCGGCCGGCCGGCCTGGCGGCGTACGAGAAGAGGAAGCCCGAACGCAGCGGCATCCATGCCTACGAGGCGGGCGGTCTGCTGTCCGACGAGCAGCGTGAGCGCCTGCTCGCCGACCCGGCGGCCGCGGCGTTCTGGGAGATCGCGACGCCGTCCTACCGCAAGATCGCGGAGAACTGGGTCGTCAGCGCCAAGCGCGAGGAGACGCGGGAGAGCAGGCTGGTGCAGCTGATCGAGGACTGCGCCGCCGGCCGGTTGATCAAGCCGCAGCGCTACGGCGACGAACCGAAGTGGGTCGCGAGAGCGGCGGAGGCGGCGCGGCAGGCGTGAGCCGCGGCAGTGCATCATGTCTGCGTGTTCGTACGCCGCGTGCTTCCCCTCGCCTTCCTGCTGAGCCTCGTCCCGGGCCTGACCTCGGTGCCGGCGTTCGCCGATCCCGACTTCACGCTGACCGCCCACCGTGGCGCGCCCACGCGCACGCTCGGCGAGAACACGCTGGCCGCGTTCGGGCGCGCACTGGCCGACGGGGCCACGGCGATCGAGACCGACCTGCGGCGCACGAAGGACGACAAGCTCGTCGTGCTCCACGACAGCGGTGTCGGCCGGACGACCAACTGCAGCGGCCCGATCGGGTCCTGGACGCTGCGCGACCTGGTCAAGAAGTGCCGGGAGGACACGACGCGCCAGCCGATCCTCACGGCGCGCGAGCTGCTCACGTGGGCAGACCAGAGCGGTGCCTCGCTGATGATCGAGCTCAAGGGCAGCAACTGGTCGATCCGCCAGATCCGCGAGGTCGTCAACCTGCTCAAGGACTCGACGGTCTTCGAGCAGGTCGCGATCTCGTCGCTGCGCCTGACCGTCCTCGAGCGCGTGCACCGGCTCTCGCCGCGGCTCGACACCCAGCTCATCGTCAGCGGCTGGGCGAAGGTGAAGGCCTCGATCGGTCGTGTCGAGGGCTACAACGCGCCCGCCGCCAGCCTGACGAAGTCGCGCGTCAAGCGGCTGCGCCGCAAGGGCATCGTGGTCGTCGGCGGCTATGCGGACTCGCCCGCGCAGTGGCGCGAGCTGGCGAAGCTCGGGGTGGACGGAGTCGTCACCCCGTCGGTGCGTCGCTACCAGCGGTGGGCTGGCTGAGCCAGCCGGTTCAGTCGAGCGCCCCGAGACCTGTGGGGTCGGGCGGCAGCTCTCCCGAGGCCGGCACCTCCTCGTCCGGGTCGAGGTGGGCGATGGTCTCCGGGTCGATCTCGTTGTCCGCGGGCGCTTCCGGGTCGTTGGGGTCCAGCTCCAGGACGTCCTGGTCGAGGTCGTCCGGATCGAGGTCGTCGATGCCTTCGTCGTAGGTGCTCATGGTTCCCTCCTGGTTGGTCATGACGCGGTGGGCAGGCTTCGGCAGGCTCGCTCGCACCGGCGGCAGACCTCTGCGCACAACCGGCACTGCTCGTGGGTGAGGGCGCGCTTCTCGCACTCGGACGCACAGGCCGCACAGGCGTCGGCCGCGGCCTCCAGCATCGGCTGGATCGCGTCGTCGTCGCCGATGGCGTGACGCGAGAGCACGGAGGCGGCCGCTCCGCAGATGTCGGCGCAGTCGAGCGCCAGCCGGATGCAGGTGCTCAGGTCGTCGTCGGTCTCCTCGCGCAGGCAGGCGTCGGCCGTCGCGGAGCAGATCGCTGCGCACTTCACGCTCAGAGACAGGCAGGCTGCCCGGCTGTCCGCCTCGGCGGTCCGGGACCGGGCGCGCTCGGCACGCCGTTGGGCCAGTGCGTCGGGCATCTCTCCTCCTGGGTGGTGCGCGGGTGCGTGTCGGAGCGGTACCCACTTGCCGCGGTTCTGCCCCTACCCAGATAGTGAAACGTGTTCTAGTTTTGGCGCATGACAGAGAAGCCACTGCGCGTCGTCGTCTGGTCCACCGGCACGGTCGGGCGGCATGCGATCGCCGGCATCGACCGCCACCCCGCGCTCGAGCTCGTCGGCGTCTGGGTGAGCAGCGCCGAGAAGGGCGGCCAGGACGCGGGTCGCCTGGCCGGGCTCGACCGGGACCTCGGCGTGCTCGCCAGCACCGACCGCGAGGGCGTGCTCGCGCTGAGGCCCGACTGCATCGTGCACTGCGCGATGACCGACGACCGGACCTTCGAGGCGATCGAGGACCTGAGCGAGTTCGTCGAGGCGGGCATCAACGTCGTGAGCTCCGGGCCGGTGCTGCTGCAGTTCCCCTTCGGCATCCTCCCGCCCGAGATGATCGAGCGGATCGAGCGCGCGCCGGCCAGCCTGCACGTCAACGGCATCGACCCGGGCTGGGCCAACGACGTGCTGCCGCTCCAGCTGACCAGCCTGAGCCAGCGCATCGACGAGGTGCGGGTGCTGGAGATCGCCGACTACTCCACCTATTTCCAGCCCGTCGTCATGCGCGACATCTTCGGCTTCGGCGACGCGGTCGACGCGGACAAGCTGCTGTGGCAGCCGGGCGTGCTGAGCATGGCGTGGGGAGCAGTGGTCCGCCAGATCGCCGAGGGCCTCGACCTGCTGCTCGACGAGCCGCTCGTCGAGAAGGTCGACCGCCGCCCGGCCGAGCGGGACGTGAGCACGGCGAGCGTCGACGTCAAGGAGGGCACCATGGGCGCCGTCCGGTTCGAGCTGATCGGCACGGTCGACGGGGTGCCGCGCGTGGTGCTCGAGCACATCACCCGCACGGCCGAGGACCAGGTGCCGGAGTGGCCGACGCCGGCCGAGGGTGGCGGCTGCTACCGCGTCGTCGTGACGGGCGAGCCGCACCTGAAGATCGAGTTCAGCCACCACGGTGAGCACGGCGACCACAACGTCTCCGGGATGATCGTCACCGCGCAGCGGCTCGTGAACTCCGTGCCCGCGGTCGTCGCCGCGAAGCCGGGCCTCGTCACGGCGCTCGACCTGCCGCTCGTGACCGGGCGCGGACTGGTGGTCTCGTGACGAGCCTTCGGCCCTCCTCGACCTCCGGCCGCTCCATCCTCGACCGCTTCACCCTCACCGACCACGTCGCGATCGTCACCGGCGCGGGCCGTGGGCTCGGTGCGGCGACCGCGGTCGCGCTCGCCCAGGCCGGCGCGGACGTCGTGATCTCGGCGAGGAGCAAGGACCAGCTCGAGGCCGTCGCGAGCCAGGTCCGCAAAGCCGGCCGGCGTGCCCTCGCCGTACCCGCCGATCTCTCGGACACCGACGCGGTGGCGGCCCTCGCGCAGGCGGCCGTCGACGAGTTCGGTCGCCTCGACACGGTCGTCAACAACGTCGGCGGAGCGATGCCGCGCGAGTTCGTCAGGACCAACGTGGTGGCGCTCGAGGACGCCTTCCACTTCAACGTGAGCACCGCGCATGCGCTGACCCGCGCGGCCCTGCCCCACCTGCTGGTGGGCGACGGCGAGAAGTCGGTCGTCACGATCTCCTCGCTGCTCGGCCGCGCCGCCGGCCGGGGCTACGTCGCCTACGGCACCGCCAAGGCCGCGCTTGCGCACTGGACCCGACTCACCGCGGCCGACCTGTCGCCGCGGATCCGGGTCAACGGCGTCTTCGTCGGCTCGATCATGACCAGTGCACTGGACATGGTCGCGGAGCTGCCCGAGCTCCGGGAGCAGATGGAGACGCGTACGCCGCTGGGTCGCATCGGCGAGGCCGACGACATCGCCGCCGCGGTGCTCTATCTCGCGTCGCCGGCGAGTGCCTATGTCACGGGCAAGATGCTGGAGGTCGACGGCGGGATCCAGGAGCCCAACCTCGACCTCGGACTGCCCGATCTAGAGTGACGCGGTGACGTCGACCAGCACCGCCAAAGCGATCTCGCCCGACTCCGGCACCCACTGGACCGAGCCCGGGACGTGGCCGGTCGCGCCCGGCGTCCACCGGATCCCGCTGCCGCTGCCGATGGACGGGCTCCGCGCGATCAACGTCTATGCGATCGAGACCGACGACGGCCTCACCCTGATCGACGGCGGCTGGGCGATCGAGGTCTCGCGTACCCTGCTCGAGAAGTCGCTGCGCGACATCGGCCGCGACGTCCGCGAGATCACCCGGTTCCTGGTCACCCACGTCCACCGCGACCACTACACGCAGGCGGTGACGGTCCGTCGCGAGTTCGGTTCGCACGTCTCGCTCGGCCTCGGCGACAAGCCGACCCTCGACCTCATCCACGCCGTCGACCGCGACGCCGAGGACCCGCACATCGCGATGTTCCTCGCGGCCGGCGCGCCGGCGATCGCCCGGGAGTGGGGGGAGTTCACCCGTGACTCGACCCCCGACCTGACCATGTGGGACTACCCCGACACCTGGCTGGAGTCCGACCTCCAGCTCAGCGTCGGCGACCGCACCATCGACGCGGTGCACACGCCCGGGCACACGCAGGGCCACTACGTCTTCGCCGACCGGCCCGCCGGTCTCCTCTTCGCCGGTGACCACGTGCTGCCGACGATCACCCCGTCGATCGGCTTCGAGCCGGCGCTGGCCGAGCAGCCGCTCGGTGACTTCATGGCCTCCCTGACCAAGGTGCGCGGGCTGCCCGACCTGACGCTCCTGCCGGCCCACGGCCCGGTCGCTCCGAGCTCCCACGCCCGCGTCGACGAGCTCCTCGCGCACCACGAGGTGCGGCTCGACCTGTGCGTCGCCGCGATCGGCGACGGGTCGCGATCGGCGTACGACGTCGCGAGCGTGCTGCCGTGGACCCGGCACGAGCACAAGCTGGCCGACCTCGACGTCTTCAACGCGGCGCTCGCGACGCTCGAGACGCGCGCCCACCTCGAGCTGCTCGTCGCGCGCGGATCGCTCACGCGCGGCGACGACGACGGGGTCGTGCTCTACGGCGCCTGACGCACCATCGGCCGGTGCGCCACCCCGTCCTCGACGAACTCCGGCCCGCTGACCTCGAAGCCGTAGGTGGCGTACCACTCCGTCAGCCCGGTCTGCGCGTCCAGCCGGATCTCGCGGTCGCCGATCGCGGCGAGTGCCGCGGCCATCAGCTCGCGCGCCAGCCCACGGCCACGGGCGGCCGGCGTGACGGCGACGCGTCCGATCCGCGCGTGCGTTCCGTCGTCGAGCACCCGCAGGCAGGCGACCAGCTCGGCCCCGTCGTGGGCCAGCACGTGGCGGGTGGCCGGCTCGAGGTCGCGACCGTCGAGATCGGGGTACGGCGACTGCTGCTCGACGACGAACACCTGCTGCCGCAGTCGCCACAACGCGTAGGCGGCGCGGGAGTCGAGCTCGTCGAAGGTGTGGACGCTGATCGTCACGAGACGAACTCGACGACCTGCCGCAGGGCCCGGCGGGCCTCGGGGATGAACGGCAGGATGCTGTAGACGTGGATGAGGTCGGGCTCCTCGATGCTGGTGAGGTCCCAGCCGGCGTCGGCAGCCCGCTTCGCCAGCAGCCGGCAGCCGGGCGAGAGCAGGTCGCGGGTGCCGTAGAGCTGCAGCGCCGGCGGCAGGTCGTGGAGGTCGGCCAGCGCCGGTGACACCTCCGGACGAGCCAGGTCGCTCGCGGAACCGGCCCACCAGTCGGCGTACACGACGACCTTGGAGTGGAAGAGCCACGGGTCGACGGCATCGACCTCCAGGGTCTCGGGCGTGCTGGTCGTCAGGTCGACCCAAGGTGCGTGCAGGACGAGATGGGTCGCCGGGGTGAGCCCGCGGTCCCGCATCGAGATCGCCATCGCGAGCGCGAGGCCGCCGCCGGCCGAGTCGCCGGCGAGCACGATCCCGCCCGGCTCGTCGGCGAAGCGAGCGGCCTGCGCGACGAGCGCGTCGTGGCTGTCGCGCCAAGTGTGCTCGGGGGCGAGGGGATAGTCGGGCATGACGACCCGCGCCCCGATCCGGCCGGCGAGGCGGGTGGCGTGGCGGAGGTGGGCGGCGTCGATGCCGGCGACGAAGCCGCCGCCGTGGACGTAGAAGAGCGTGCGCGTGGGCTCGGTGTGCCGCGGTGTGATGACGTGGGAGGGGAAGCCGATGTCCTCGGTGACGACGCTGAAGCGCCGCTCGAACTGCCGCACGGCCTTCGTCGGCAGATCCGCGGGGGTGCGCTGGTGCCAGGCCTCGATCCGGGCGCGCTCGGCGGGCTCGGAGTCGAGCTCGCGTGCCTTGCGGACCCGCGGGACGGCGGTGGCGACGATCTGGTGGCGGAGGCTCGGCATGGGCGCAATCTATCCACGGACCAGGAGTGGGGTCGCCCGCGCTGCGGCGTACGCTTGCGGTCGAAGACAGGGGAGCACACCAGTGCTGAGAGTGCAGGACCGTCTGCAGACCCTCCGAACCTGATCCGGTTAACACCGGCGATAGGGAGTCCACGCATGCTGCGTCGCCTTGCCAGCTTGTCCATCACGTCCGTGCTCGTGCTCGCCGCCGCTGGGTGCAGCACCCTGGGCGGGGACGACAACGAGCCGACGGCCACCGAGCCCGGCTCGACCGCGCCCGAGGGTGAGGTCGGCGGCGAGGTCGTGCTCGTGACCCACGAGTCCTTCACGCTGCCCAAGAAGCTGGTCAAGGCCTTCGAGGCCGAGTCCGGCATCGACCTCGTCACCCGCGCCGCCGGCGACGCCGGCACGCTCAGCGCGAAGCTGTCGCTGACCAAGGACAACCCGACCGGCGACCTCGCCTTCGGCATCGACAACACCTTCGCCTCGCGGCCGCTCGGCGAGGGCGTCTTCGCGACCTACGAGCCGACCCTGCCGGAGGGTGCCTCGGACTACGCGCTGGACGAGGGCGCCGACAAGCTCACCCCGATCGACGTCGGCCACGTGTGCGTCAACATCGACAAGACGTGGTTCGAGAAGCAGAGCATCGAGCCGCCCTCGACCCTGGCCGACCTGATCGACCCGACCTACTCGGACCTGATGGTCGCGCCGGGCGCGTCGACCAGCAGCCCCGGCATGGCCTTCCTGCTCGCCACGATCGCGGAGTACGGCGACGCCGAGGGCGGCTGGCAGGGCTACTGGTCAAGCCTGATGGACAACGGGCTCAAGGTCGTCGACGGCTGGGAGGACGCCTACTACGGCGACTTCACCCAGGGTGGCGGCAAGGGCGAGCGCCCGATCGTCGTCTCCTACGACTCCTCGCCGGCGTTCACCGTCAGCGACGGGGAGACCACCACCGAGGCCCTGCTCGACACCTGCTTCCGCCAGGTCGAGTACGCAGGCGTCCTCGAGGGCGCGGCCAACCCGGCCGGTGCCGAGGCCGTCATCGACTGGCTGCTCTCCGACGAGGTGCAGGCCGCGTTGCCGACCTCGATGTACGTCTACCCCGTGAGCGACAGCGTCGAGGTGCCGACCGACTGGGCGACGTACGCCGTGCAGCCGCCGTCGCCGCTGTCGGTGCCGCCGGCCGACATCGCGACCAACCGTGAGCAGTGGCTCTCGGAGTGGACGGACGTTGTCACCAGGTAGGACCTCCCGGTGAGGCGCTGGCTGACCCTCGCGCTGCTCGCGACCGGGCCGGTGCTGGTCGTCGGCGTGTTCTTCGTGCTGCCGGTGAGCGGCATGGTGGCGCGCGGGTTCTGGCCCGACGGGGCCTTCGACCCTCGCGGCGTCCTCGACGTCCTGGCTCGGCCCCGGGTGCGGCGGGTCGCGTGGTTCACGGTGTGGTCCGCGGGGTCGGCGACGGCGATCGCGGTGCTTCTCGGCCTGCCGGTGGCCTTCGTGCTGCACCGCCTCGCGCTGCCGGGTCGCCGGCTGGTCCGGGCAACGCTGCTGGTGCCCTTCGTGCTGCCGACCGTCGTGGTCGGCGTGGCCTTCCGGCTGCTCCTCGGCGAGGCCGGGCCGCTCGGCTTCCTCGGCCTCGACGGGACACCGGTCGCGATCATCGCCGGCCTCGTCTTCTTCAACATCGCGGTCGTGGTCCGGGCGGTCGGGGCCGCCTGGGAGTCGCTCGACACCAGGCCCGCCGAGGCGGCCGCAGCCCTCGGTGCCTCGCCGGCGCAGGTGTGGTGGACGGTGACGCTGCCGGCGCTGCGCCCGGCGATCGTCAGCGCCGCGAGTGTCGTCTTCCTCTTCTGCGCGACCGCCTTCGGCATCGTGCTCACCCTGGGCGGGGTGCGCTACGCGACCATCGAGACGGAGATCTATCTCCTCACCACCACCCTGTTCGACCTGCAGGCCGCCGCCGCGCTGTCCGTGCTCCAGCTCGTCGTCGTGGTCGCGCTGCTCGGCGTCGCTGCGCGACTGCGGGCCACGCCCGATGCCACGGCCCACCGCTCCACCGCCCGCCCCCGGGCGATCCGCACCGGTGACGCGCCCGCGATCGCGGTGACGGTGCTCGTGCTCATCATGGTGGCCGCGCCGATCGCGACGCTGGTGCTGGGCTCGTTGCGCACCGACGACGGCTGGTCGATCGCCAACTACCGCGCGCTGACCAGCGTCGGCTCCAACGACGCGCTCCTCGTGCCTGTCACCGACGCGCTGCTCACGTCGGTGCGCACGGCCGTCGATGCGACGTGGATGGCCCTGGCGATGGGGCTGGCCGTCGCCGTGCTCGTGACCCGTCGCTCGCAGAGCCGGGCGGAGCGACGCGCTCGCGGCATCCTCGACGGCTTCTTCATGCTGCCGCTCGGCGTCAGCGCCGTGACGCTCGGCTTCGGCTTCCTGATCACCCTCGACCAGCCGCCGCTCGACCTGCGCGACTCGCCGCTGCTCGTGCCGATCGCGCAGGCGCTGGTGGCGCTGCCGCTGGTGGTCCGCACCCTGGTGCCCGTCCTGGGCGCGATCGACGACCGGCAGCGGCAGGCTGCGGCTTCCCTCGGCGCCTCGCCGTGGCGGGCGCTGCTCGCCGTCGACCTGCCCGTGGTGTGGAAGCCGCTGCTCGCCGCGAGCGGCTTCGCCTTCGCCGCGTCGCTGGGGGAGTTCGGCGCGACCTCCTTCCTGGCCCGCGACGAGCACCCGACCGTGCCGGTCGTGATCTTCCGGCTCATCGGCCACCCGGGGGAGATGAACTACGGCATGGCGCTCGCCGCGTCGGTCGTGCTCGCGACCGCCACGGCCGTGGTGATGCTGGCCGTCGAGCGCCTCCGCGTGCCGAGCGTGGGAGCCTTCTGACGATGCTCACCCTCACGGACGTCTCGGTCGCCTACGACGGCGTCGTCGCGGTCGACGACGTCTCGCTCGAGGTCCCCGACGGGTCGATCCTCGCCGTGCTCGGCCCCTCCGGCTGCGGCAAGTCGACGCTGCTGCGCGCCATCGCCGGTCTCGAGCCCCTCACCGCGGGCACGATCGCCTTCGACGGCGTCGGGGTGGACCGGCTACCGACGCACAAGCGCGGCTTCGCGCTGATGTTCCAGGACGGCCAGCTCTTCGCCCACATGACCGTCGCCCGCAACGTCGGCTACGCCCTGCGCCTGCGGGGCCGCCCTTCTGACGAACGCGTCGCCGAGCTGCTCGCCCTCGTCGGGCTGGAGGGTTACGCCGACCGCCTCCCGGCCACCTTGTCCGGTGGCGAGCGCCAGCGAGTCGCGCTGGCCCGGGCCCTGGCCGTCGAGCCCCGCCTGCTGCTGCTCGACGAACCGCTGTCCGCCCTCGACACCGGCCTGCGCGAACGGCTCGCCGTCGACCTGCGCGAGATCCTGCACACCGCCGGCACCACCGCCTTGATGGTCACCCACGACCACGAGGAGGCCTTCCACGTCGCCGACCGGCTCGCGGTGATGCGCGCCGGGCGCGTCGTCCAGTCCGGCCCGATCGGGGACGTGTGGGCCGCGCCGGTCGACACCGAGACTGCCCTGTTCCTCGGCTATGCGCGCGTGCTCACCGGCTCGGCCGTGGCCACCGTGCTGGCCGCCGTCCCCGGGCACCCCGGAGGCACTCTGGCTGCCGAGGCTGTCGCGGGCCTCGCCGTACGCCGATCGGCGCTCGTCGCCGACGAGGACGGCCGGCTCCGCGGCACCGTCGAGTCCGCGCGCGCCACCCCGGAGCTGGTTCGGCTGGTGGTCGACGTCGGTGACGTTGGTCTCGTCGACGCCGTCGCGCCCCGCGACAGCCACTGGGGACCGGGCGAAACCGTGCGGTTGCGGGTCGATCCGACCCGGGTCGCGCCGATCCGTGGAATCTGACCTGTCGCAGGGCCCTGCCTAGACTGCCCTTCGTGTATCGCCCGGCCTATGCCCTGCTCGTTGGAGTCGCGACGGTCACGGGACTGCTCGCGGTCGTCGCCGCCTTCAGCCTGGACCGGCGCCTCGTCGACCCCGAAGGGTTCCTCGGGCCGTCGTGGCTGAGGCTGCCGCTGCTCGTCTTCGGCGCGTTCCTGCTCGACATGCTGCCGCGGACCCTGTGGGTCTCGCGGCTTAACCCGAAGCTGATGCCGGACATCGTCAAGAACCGGGTCCGCGACCACTGGACCCGCGAGCGGATGATCCTCGTCGTCATGGGCCTGGTGTGCTTCTACATCACCTATGTCAGCTATCGGAACCTCAAGTCGTTCCTCCCCTTCATCATGGGCGACGCGAAGTACGACCGCGAGCTCCACCTCATGGACCGCGCGCTCTTCCTCGGCCACGAGCCCGCGACCGTCCTGCACACCATCTTCGGCACCGGCCCCTCCGCCCACGTGCTCTCGTCGATCTACCTCTGGTTCCTGCCGCTGGTCCCGCTCGCGCTGGCCGCCTGGCTCGTGTGGTCGCGCAACATCACCTTCGGCTACTGGTTCGCCACCTCCCAATGCCTCGCGTGGTCGCTCGGAACTGCTTCCTACTACGCGCTGCCGACACTGGGCCCGGGCTTCCAGTACTCCTGGCTCTACCGCGACCTGCCCGACACCGGCTCGGGTGCGCTGATGGACTCGCTGTTCTATGCCCGCAAGGGCGTCGTCCGCGACGGCATCGAGGGTGCCGTGCAATCGGTGGCGGGCTTCGCCAGCCTGCACGTCGCGATCACCCTGCTCGTCGCGCTGATGGTGCAGTACACCCTGCGCAACCGGCTCGTGCACTGGATCTTCTGGATCAACTTCGCGATCACCGTGGTCGCCACGCTCTACTTCGGCTGGCACTACGTCGCCGACGACATCGCGGGCGTCGCGATCGCGCTCGTCTCCTTCTGGCTCGGCGGCCTCGCCAGCGGGCAGAAGTTCGACCGCGGGGGATTCGCCTCGCACCCGACGTCGACCACGTCCAAGGTCCCCGTCGACGTCGACTGACGTTCGCCCGGGCGGGCAGGGCCAGTCATCGCACCCGCCCCGATGAACTTCCACTCGGTCGAGTGGATCTTCGGGCGCCGTACCGCGCGCTCGCGCTCAACTCGCGATGGATTTCCACTCGTGCGAGTGGAAAGCCATCCGGAAGGCTCCTGCGAGTACGCCCACAGCTAGCCACCTGTCGAGAACTACATTGTTGTAGTTCGCAAGTCGACACGCCGACGACTTGCATGTTTTTTGTGAAAGTTGTTCCCTTTGGGGCTGGTGAGCACTAACGTGCCGCAAGTGTCATGGGTGAAAGGGAAGTCACCCATGGCCGTCTACTGCCAAGGGGATACACCGTGCGAGCCCTGTCTGCGCCCACAAAGAGCCGAACGCCGATCCGCTGGATCACCGCGTCGGCGCTGAGCCTGACCCTGCTCGCCTCGGGGGTTGCCGTCTCGGCCCACGCCGCGGACGAGGACGTGCCCTCGCAGGAGGACGTCGCCAGCGCCGAGGCCAGTGCCGACGCCGCCGCCCGCGACGTCGCCGCCGTCCGCGCCGACCTCGCGCTGGCCAACGAGCGGCTGCGCACCTCGGCCGTCTCGGCCTCCGTCGCCGCCGAGGCCTTCAACGGAGCGCGCTGGGCCGCCGACCAGGCCCGCGCGGCTGCCGCCTCGGCCAACGAGGCAGCGGCCGTCGCCCGCGCGGACGTCGAGCAGAGCCGCCAGGCGTACGCCGATGCGCTGGTCGACAGCTACCAGTACAACCCCGAGCTCCAGGGCTTCGCGGCCATGGTCGAGGCCGACGGCATCCAGAGCGTCCTCGACACGACCGCCACGATGCAGGTCACCGAGCGCGTGCTGGACAGCAAGTTCGACGCCTTCGAGGCGTCCTCCACGCTGGCCGCCGTCGCCGACCGCCAGGCGGAGGACGCGCTCGCCCAGGCCGAGCAGCTCGAGAACGACGCTGCCGCCGCCCGCAACGATGCCGCCGCCGCCCAGGAGCAGGCCGGTGCCGAGGCAGAGTCCATCGCCCGGACCAAGACCGACCTGATCGGGGAGCTCGCCGAGCTCCAGGGCATCAGCTATGCCCTCGCCGAGAAGCGCCAGTCCGCGCTCGAGCAGAAGGCGGCCGAGGCTGCCGCCCAGGCTGCACAGCAGGCGGCCGACGCAGCCGCGGCCCAGGCCGCCGAGGACGCCGCTGCCCAGGCAGCAGCCCAGGCAGCAGCCGAGAAGGACGCCCAGGAGGCGGCCGCCAAGGCGAAGCAGGACGCGGAGGAGGCTGCGGCCTCCGCCACCCCGACGCCGACGCCGACGCCGACGAAGGCCCCGACGAAGGCGCCGACGCAGACGGCCACGCCGACTCCCACCCCCACGCCGACCAAGACGCCGACCGCGACTCCCACGCCTACGCCGACCAAGGCGCCGACGCAGACGGCCACCCCGACCCCGACCCCCACGCCCACCCCGACGCCTACGCCGACCCCGACTCCGACGACCCCGCCGGCCCCCTCCGGGAACGCATCGGCCGCGATCTCCTTCGCCACGGCCCAGATCGGCGATCCCTACAAGTGGGGCGCCTCGGGTCCGGACGCCTGGGACTGCTCGGGCCTGACGGCCGGCGCCTGGGCTGCCGGCGGCAAGTCGCTGCCGCACTACTCGGTCGCGCAGTACACCGGCTCCACGCCGATCACCGCGGCCGCGCTCGTGCCCGGCGACCTGCTCTTCTGGGGCTCGAGCTCGAAGTCGTCCTCGATCTACCACGTCGCCCTCTACATCGGCGGCGGCCAGATGATCCACGCCCCGCGCACGGGTCGACCGGTCGTCCAGGAGTCGATGTACTCCTGGACCGCGCCGAACTTCTTCGCCCGCCCCTGACCGGTCGCTACGGACCCGTCGTCGCGCCAACCTGAACTTCCACTCGAGCGAGTGGATCTTCATCGGCCGTCGCGCACAGCCCGGCCACGGACGGACTGAACTTCCACCCGTACGAGTGGAAGTTCAGCGGAGGCGGATGCTCGTACGGCGCTGCGCCCGCGTCAGGAGGGGAGCGGTGCGACCTTCGTGGCGAAACGGGCCGCGAGCTCGCCCGGGTCGAGGGTCCCGGCGAGGATGCGGGTCGTCGGCCACTCGGAGGTGTCGAGGCCCGAGACCTTGTCGAAGACGGCCAGGTCGGCGGCGTACAGCTCAGCAAGCGCCGCGAGGTCGTCAGCGGTCGGGGCGGTCCCGCTGACCAGCTCGGCGCCGGCGTAGCGGTTGCGCAACGGCGGGTGCTCCTCGAAGCGCGGTAGCCCGAGGTGGTCGGTCGCGCGGTCGACCGAGGGGTTGAACGCCGCGAGCATCTGGCGGAACTCCAGCAGCAGCCACTGCTCGCGCGGGAAGACCGAGAAACCGTGCTCGAGCTGGGCGCCGTAGTAGCCGCGCGCGATGCCGGACATGTGCTTGTAGCGCATCGGCTTGACGTCGGTCGGCACCGTCATGGGCAGCGTCGTCGGGCGGAACTCGGTGAGGAAGCCGGGCCAGTCGGGCCAGTCGGGGTTGCGGGTGCGCAGCATCGTCCAGTGCGAGAACAACCGCTCCAGCGGGTCGCGGAACACTGCGATCAGCGGGAGGTCGGGGTTGTAGGCGCGCATCCGCTCGAGCGCGTTGGGCCAGAACAGGTAGACCGGCGTCGAGTCGCCGACCATCGTGTGGATCCGCGCGCGCCGCGGCGCGGTGTAGTCGCGCTCGTAGTCGGGCTGCGACCAGTCGTACTCCTCGTTGTTGAAGAAGTGCGCTTCCTTGCGCGGCGGCCGGCACACGAGGCGGTGCTGGCTGATGGTCCCGGACAGCGTCGAGGTCCCGCTCTTCTGCACGCCGACGATGGAGAAGTTGTAGGCCATGCGTCCGAAGTCGGTCTCGGGCTCGGGACGGTTCACGCGCGCGACGCTACCTTGTGGGACATGACCACGAGCGACGCTGTCGAGAACGTGACCGACGAGGCAAGCAAGTCCGAGGGCCAGGCCCAGGAGGCGGACGGCGGCTACGTGCAGCCCGTCGTCGACGTCGCGGCGCTGACCACTCTCCTGGACGGGGAGTACGCCGAGGTGCGGGCGCTCGTCCGGGGCAACCTGGCC
The DNA here is from genome assembly GCF_003047285.1 of Nocardioides allogilvus. Lineage (GTDB taxonomy): Bacteria > Actinomycetota > Actinomycetes > Propionibacteriales > Nocardioidaceae > Nocardioides > Nocardioides allogilvus. The sequence continues at coordinate 96,906 of NZ_PZYX01000001.1, forward strand.
GAGCACCAGCAGATCCTGGTGGACGCCGAGGAGATGAGCCGGGCCGACTTCCGCGACCGTGTGCGCGACGTCGTCGTGGAGATGGCCGGCACCGGCCAGACCGGGATGGGCTTCCCGCCGGAGTACGGCGGTGGCGGTGACGTCGGCGCCTCGGTGGCGGCCTTCGAGACCCTCGCCTTCGGCGACCTCAGCGTGCTCGTCAAGGTCGGCGTGCAGTTCGGCCTCTTCGGCGGCGCGATCCTCCAGCTCGGCACCAAGGCACACCACGACGCCTACCTCAGCGACCTCATCACCGGCCGGTTGATGGGCTGCTTCGCGATGACCGAGACAGGACACGGGTCCAACGTCCAGGCGCTGGGCACCACCGCGACGTACGACGTGGAGACCCAGGAGTTCGTCCTCACCACGCCCGACGACGCCAGTCGCAAGGACTACATCGGCAACGCTGCCGCGCATGCCGAGCTCGCGGTCGTCTTCGCGCAGCTCGAGGTCGGCGGCGAAGGGCGGGGCGTGCACGCGTTCGTCGTGCCGGTGCGCGAGGACGGCAAGGTCGTGGCCGGCATCCGGATCGAGGACTGCGGCCACAAGATGGGGCTCAACGGAGTCGACAACGGGCGCATCTGGTTCGACGGGGTGCGGATCCCGCGCACCAGCCTGCTCAACCAGTTCGCCGACGTGACCGAGGCGGGCGACTACGTCAGCCCGATCGAGAACCCCAACAAGCGCTTCTTCACGATGCTCGGCACCCTCGTCCAGGGGCGCGTCTGCGTCGGCGGCGCCGGCATCAACGCAGCGAAGGTCGCCCTCACGATCGCGACCCGCTACGGCGCCCGGCGTCGTCAGTTCGAGGCCAGCGACCCCGACACCGAGCAGCTGATCCTCGACTACGGCATGCACCAGCGGCGGCTGTTCCCCCTGATCGCGCGCACCTACGCACTCCACTTCGCGCAGGAGTACGTCGCCGGCGCCCTGCACGACGTGTTCATGGGCGTCACCGGGGACGAGCAGTCGCGGCGCAAGCTCGAGTCGCGCGCGGCTGGCACCAAGGCCCTCGGCACCTGGCACGCGACCCGGACGATCCAGGAGTGCCGCGAGGCGTGCGGTGGCGCCGGTTACCTCAGCCAGAACCGCTTCACCGCGCTGAAGGCCGACACGGACGTCTTCACCACCTTCGAGGGCGACAACCACGTCCTGCTGCAGCTGGTCGCGAAGGGCCTGCTCACCGACTACTCCAGCGAGTTCTCCGACATGGACCAGTTCGGCATGGTCAAGTTCGTCGCCGGGCTCGCGGTGGAGACCGTGATCGAGAAGACCAGCGCCCACAAGCTCTTCCAGCGGTTGAAGGACGCGCTCCCCGGTGGCGACGAGTGGGACCAGGAAGCCGGACTGCTCGATCCCAACTACCAGCGCCAGATGCTGCGCTTCCGCGAGGAGCACATGCTCGGCGGCGTGGCGCGCCGGCTCAAGCGCGGCATCGACAACGGGATGAACCCGGGCGAGGTGTTCTCCCGCGTCCAGGACCACGTCATCGCCGCGGCGCGGGCCCACGTCGAGCGGATGGTGCTCGACTCCTTCATCGAGAAGACCCGGGCGCTGCCCGAGGGCGACCTGAAGGTCGCGCTCAACCTGCTCTGCGACCTGCACGCGCTCACCACCATCGAGGCCGACCGGGCGTGGTTCATGGAGCACGGCCGACTCTCCAGCGCCCGCTCCAAGCAGATCAGCCGCGAGGTGAACGACCTGTGCCGCAAGATCCGGCCGCTGGCCGTCGACCTCGTCGACGCCTTCGGGGTGCCCGAGGAGATGCTGCGCTCGGAGGAGATCCTGACGTGAACGACCCGGTCTATCTCGTCCTCGGCGCCGGGCCCGGCCTGGGCCTGGCCACGGCCCGCCGCTTCGCCGACACCGGCCACACCGTCGTGCTCGTCGGGCAGACCGACGAGCAGATGGAGCCGCTCGCCGCCGGGCTCCGCGAGCAGGGTGCGACCGCCGAGGGGCTGGGTGCCGACCTCACCGATCCGGCTGCGGTGGCCACGCTCGTCGCGGGCGTCGTCGAGCGCCACGGCCGGATCGACGTGCTCCACTTCAACCCCAGCGCGTGGCGCGAGGCCGACGTCCTGCACCTCACGCCCGACCAGCTCTTCGAGGACCTCGCGCTGGGGGTCGCGCCGTTGCTCCCCGCCGTCCAGGCGGCAGTCGAGGCGATGCCGGCCGGGTCGCGGGTGCTCGTGACCGGCAGCATGGCCGCGGACAAGCCGTCGCCGGCCGCGCCCAGCCTCGGCATCCAGAAGGCCGCGGTCCGCAATCTCGTGACCAGCCTCGACGCGACCCTGTCCGGGCGCGGCATCCGCGCCGTCGCCGTACAGATCAATGGATCGCTGGCGAAGGAGGGCCCGTTCGCACCGCCCGCCGTGTCCGCCGCCCTGCACGCGGCGACGATCCGCTCCGACGACGAGTGGACCGCACACGTGGGGTACGACGGATGACCTTCGGAGGGCTGCCGACCCGGTGGGAGCCCGCCGGCGAGAGCCGCGGTCTGGCCGTGATCGCGCCGGGGCGCGCCTACCCGCCGTCGGCGCCGCTGCTGGAGTTCGCCCGGCAAGCCCTGGTCCAGCACGGGTTCACCGTGCAGCAGATCTGGTGGGACACGACCGATCGCGCCGAAGGTGAGGACCCGGAGCACTGGGTGCGCCGGCACGTGGAGGAGGCCCTCGCCCACGAGGACGCCGACCAGGTCGTCATCGTCGGGAAGTCGCTCGGCACCCGCGCCGCGTCGTACGCCGCGGAGCGGGCCCTTGACGCCATCTGGCTGACACCCCTGCTTGTCGAGCCAGCCCTCGCCGAGGCGATCGCCGCCAACGCCGGGCGCCAGCTCCTCGTCGGCGGGTTGGCCGACGAGCTCTGGGACGCGACCGTCGCCCGCGAGCTCGCGGACGCCGGTTGTGACGTGCTGGAGGTGGCCGACGCCGATCACGGCATGGGCACTGCCGACGCCGTGCGCTCGGCCGAGATCCACGTCGAGGTCGCACGCGCAGTCGATTCGTTCCTTGCGGGCATGCCATGAGGCTCCCGCTCGTCGGCGCGTGGGACGAGGACCCGCTGTGGGCGAAGTTCTACCCGCTGATGGTCGAGCACCCCGCGCTCGGCAGGCCCCTGTGGCGGCTCGGCCTCGGCAGTGACATCTCGCGGTTGTACGCCGCCGCGCGGGAGATCGGTGAGCTGCCCGACGGCTCGCGGGTGCTCGACGTCCCGGTCGGCGGCGGGGTCGCGCTGCGCGGGCTGCGACCCGGCGCCCGGCTCGACTACGTCGCGGCCGACATCTCGCAGGCGATGCTCGACCGTGCGCTGGACGTCGCGCACAGGCGCGGAGTCGAAGGCCAGGTCACGACCGCCATCGCCGACGTGGGCGACCTGCCGTTCGCGGACGACTCCTTCGACCTCGTCGTGTCGCTCACCGGCCTGCACGTCTTCCCCGACCCGCAGCGGGCGATCCAGGAGATGGTGCGCGTGCTCAAGCCGGGCGCCGCGATCAGCGGCAGCTCGCTGTTCACCGACGACTTCAGCGGCCTGGCGCGGCGCTACGAGCTCGTGCACGCTGTCGGCCGGCGAGCCCACGTGCTCGGCCCGATGTGCAGCTCCGACGACGCGCGCCGCTGGCTGGAGGAGGCCGGCGCGGGCGCCGTACGCCTCGAGATGAGTGGCGCGATGGGATATTTCCGCGCGATCAAGGGCCAGCTGTCACAGACCTGACGCGGTCGGTGTCTCCATGTCGTAGGAGACACCACCGACCAAGGAGATCACCATGACCAGCACGTTCCGGATCCCGAAGGCCACCATCGACGGAGCGTACGGCGCGGTGATGCGCCGCGTCGCCCGCCGGATGTGGGGCCAGGTCCCCGACAACGCCTACGTCCTGTGGCACAACAGGAAGGTGATGAACGGCGTCTTCGGCTTCGAGCGCAAGGTCGCCAAGTGGGACGCCCTCGACGCGCACCTCAAGACCTACGCCGTGATGGCCAGCGCCGGCGTCATCGGCTGCTCGTGGTGCCTGGACTTCGGCTACTTCATGGCCCGCGAGGACGGTCTCGACCTCGCCAAGGTGCGGGAGGTGCCGCGCTGGCGCGAGTCGGAGGTCTTCACCGAGCTGGAGCGCGACGTGATGGCCTACGCGGAGGCGATGACGGCCACCCCGCCGGCCGTCACCGACGACATGGTCGCGAGCCTCGACGAGCGGCTCGGCCACGCCGCGGTCGTCGAGCTGACGATGATGGTCGCGATCGAGAACGAGCGCTCGCGCTTCAACTCCGCGATGGGCCTGGCGAGCCAGGGCTACAGCGACGTGTGCGAGCTGCCCCTCGCCGTACCCTCCGAGGTGTGAGTGTGAGCCGGACCGACGCCTTCGTGGCGCACCGCAACCTGCTGTTCACCGTCGCCTACGAGATGCTCGGATCGGCGGCCGACTCCGAGGACGTGCTCCAGGAGGTCTGGTTGCGGTGGGCCGACGTCACCGACGAGGTGCACGACGAGCGCGCCTACCTCGTGCGGATCACGACGCGGCTCTCGCTCAACAAGCTGCGCGGCAACGCGCGGCGCCGTGAGGAGTACGTCGGTCCGTGGCTGCCTGAGCCGCTGCTGACCGCCCCCGACGTCGCCGAGGACGTCGCGCTCGCCGACAGCGTCTCGACCGCGATGATGCTGGTGCTGGAGACGCTGCCCCCGGTCGAGCGGGCGGTGTTCGTGCTGCGCGAGGTCTTCGACGTGTCCTATGCCGAGATCGCGGCGGCGGTCGACAAGTCGGAGGCGGCGGTGCGCCAGATCGCCCACCGGGCCAGGTCGCACGTCGAGGCGAGGCGCCCGCGCGAGGTGGTCGCGCCGCAGGCGCACGGTGCCGTGCTGGAGCGCTTCATCGACGCCGTCAACGGCGGCGACCTCCAGGCGCTGATGGATGCGATGGCCCCCGACATCGTGCTGATCACCGACGGCGGCGGCTTCAAGCGGGCGGCGCTGCGGCCGATCCTCGGGGCCGAGAAGGTGCTGCGCTTCCTGGCCGGCGTCTACGAGGCCTCGACCTCCGCCGAGATCGTCTCGGTCAACGGCGGGCCTGCCCTGCGGCTCGAGCTCGACGGCGAGCTGGAGGCGGTGGCGACGTTCACCTTCGAGAACGGGTTGGTGACCGGCGCCTACATCGTCCGCAACCCGCACAAGCTCAAGGGCCTCGACGCCCAGAAGCGCCAGCTGACCCGCTGAAATGCACGAACCCGCCCGGAGAGCTCCGGGCGGGTTCGAGGCGGTGGTTCAGTGGCCGGCGTGCTTGGCCCGCTCGAAGGAGGCGTGCACCTCGGCCTCGGCCTCCTCGCGGCCGACCCAGTTGGCGCCCTCGACGGACTTGCCGGGCTCGAGGTCCTTGTAGACCTCGAAGAAGTGCTGGATCTCGAGACGGTCGAACTCCGACACGTCGTTGATGTCCTTGAGGTGCGACATGCGCGGGTCGTGCGTCGGGACGCAGAGCACCTTGTCGTCGCCGCCGGCCTCGTCGGTCATGCGGAACATGCCGATGGCGCGGGCCTTGATGTGGCAGCCGGGGAAGGTCGGCACCTGGAGGATGACGAGCGCGTCGAGCGGGTCGCCGTCGAGACCGAGCGTGTTCTCGATGTAGCCGTAGTCCTCGGGGTAGGCCGTCGAGGTGAAGAGCATCCGGTCGAGGTAGATCTTGCCGCTCTCGTGGTCGATCTCGTACTTGTTGCGAGAGCCCTTGGGGATCTCGATCACCACGTCAAACTCGAGCACAGTGCCTCCACGTCGTCGATGCCCCGGCGACTCCGGAGCTGGTCCGTCCGGGCACTCCAGGGTGGACCCGGGCCCGGCTCGAGGGTCAGTGTCGCGCACAATGACGCAAAAGGGCCAAAGGAACGGGGGCAAATCGAGTGGGACGTGACGCACGCCACCCTGCCGGTCCGGGCGCTGCGGCGCACTGGCTGCCCACCCTGCTCGTCCTCGCACTGCTCGGCGGAGCGGTTGCCGCCTACCGCTTCGATCTCGGTCCCCGCTACCTCGGTTGGTACGGCGACGACGTGACCCAGGACCCGGCAGCGGTCGCGCCGCCGGCCGGCTTGGAGTTCCCGGCCTGGCCCGCGCCTGCCCCGGTCGCCGCGCCCGCGCAGCCGCAGACCCTCGTCGACCCGGCCGCCGTCGAGGCCGCCGTGGCCGAGGGGCTGCGGGACAAGGACCTCGGCAAGCACGTCGTGGCGGCGGTCGGCGACCTGGGCGGCGACGGTGCCGTGTGGACCCGCGACGACGACCAGTTCCTGCCGGCGTCGATCACCAAGCTGCTGACCAGCGCTGCCGCGTTGTCGGCCCTCGGACCCGACACCCGGTTCACCACGCGCGTCGTGGCCGGCCGTTCCCGGCGCCAGGTCGTGCTCGTCGGCGGCGGCGACCCCTATCTCGCGAGCAAGCCGGTGGCGCCCGAGGAGGCCGCGTCGGTCTACCCCGCCCGCGCCGACGTCCTCACCCTGGCCCGCGCGACGGCCCGCGCGCTCAAGGGCCGCAAGCGGGTGCGGGTCGTCTACGACGACTCGCTGTTCACCGGCCCCACCGACAACCCGAAGTGGCGCGCCGACTACGTCCCCGACGACATCGTCACGCCGATCACGGCCCTGTGGGTCGACCGGGGCGCGTCCCCGACGGGATACGGCCGCAGCGACGACCCCTCGCTCACCGCCGCCGCGACCTTCGCCAGGGCGCTGGCCGCCCAGGGCGTGAAGGTGCTCGGCGCCCCGACCCGCGGCGTCGCGTCACCGGGCGCGGCCACGCTGGCCAGCGTCGAGAGCGCCCGGGTCGACCAGGTCGTCGAGCGCCTGCTCGACGTCAGCGACAACGAGGCGGCCGAGGTGCTGGCCCACCACGTCGGGCTCGCGGTCACCGGTGACGGCTCCTTCACCGGTGGTGCGGCCGGGGTGCTCAGCACCCTGCAGTCCCTCGGCGTCGAGACCGGCTCCGACGTCGTCCACGACGGCTCGGGGCTCTCCCGCTTCAACCGGCTCTCGCCGACGACCATGCTGCAGGTCCTCCAGATCGCCGCCCGCGCCGACCACCCCGAGCTCCGCACCCTGATCACTGGGCTGCCGGTGGCCGGCTTCACCGGCTCGCTCGCGGGCCGGTTCGCCTCCGCGGACGCAGTCGCGCTCGGCGACGTACGCGCCAAGACGGGCACGCTCAGCGGCGTCAGCTCGCTCGCCGGGCTCGCCACCGGGCGCGACGGGACGCAGATGGTGTTCGTGCTCGCCGTGGACAAGACCGGGAAGGCGCGCGAGGTCGACGTCGAGGCTGCCCTGGATGCGCTCGCCGCGGACCTCGCCGCCTGTGTGTGCGGCGCGGGCTAGGGTCGCGGCATGAGTGGACTGGTCGACTGGGACTTCGCGGTGAACCTCGGCGCCAAGGTGGCGGGGGACGGGCCCGAGGTGTCCCCCGACGACGCGGCCGCCGCCGTCGCGGAGCTGCGCGCGGGAGCCGACCGCTCCACCGGCCTGGTGCGCGAGTTCACCGGCCTCGTCGCGGCCGAGCACACCGCGCCCGTGCTGGTCGTCGACCGGCGCGGCTGGGTGCAGGCCAACGCCGACGGCTTCGCCAAGATCATCGAGCCGATGGTCGCCAAGCTGTCGGCGAAGAAGGGCGCCCCGTCCGGGCTCTCGCTGGCGATCGGCTCCCGCGTCACCGGCGCCGAGGTCGGCCTGCTGCTCGGCTTCCTCGGCACCAAGGTGCTGGGGCAGTTCGACCCCTTCCACGACCCGTCCGGCCGGCTGCTGCTCGTCGCGCCCAACATCGTGCACGTCGAGCGCGAGCTCAGCGCCGACCCGAGCGACTTCCGCCTGTGGGTCTGCCTGCACGAGGAGACCCACCGCGTGCAGTTCACGGCCGTGCCGTGGATGCGTGACCACCTCCACTCCGAGATGATGGCGCTGACCGACAGCGTCGAGCCGACCCGACTCGCCGAGGACGCCGTCCGTCGCGTCTCCGAGGCCGTCCGGGGTGGTGGCGGCAGCCTGATCGACATGATGAGCACCCCCGAGCAGCGCGCGATCCTCGACCGGATCACCGGCGTCATGTCGCTGCTCGAGGGCCACGCCGACGTCGTGATGGACGGCGTCGGACCCACCGTCATCCCCTCGGTCGACGCGATCCGCGCGTCCTTCAACGAGCGCCGCAAGGGCATCGGCACCCTCGACCGCATCCTGCGCCGGCTGCTCGGCCTCGACGCCAAGATGGCGCAGTACCGCGACGGCGCCACCTTCGTGAACCACATCGTCGACAAGGTCGGCATGGAGCAGTTCAACGCCGTCTGGGCCGGCCCCGAGAACCTCCCGTCCAAGTCCGAGATCGGCGACCCCGACGCCTGGATCACCCGCGTCTTGTGACCCTCCACCCGTCTCTCGCGGTCGTACGCCGAGGTGTGCGCGCCGTGCTCGACCCGCTCGACCCCGGCGCGACCGTGGTGGTGGCCTGCAGCGGCGGAGCCGACTCGCTGGCGCTGCTCTCCGCTTCTCTCTTCGAGGGGCACAAGAGGTCGCTGCGGGTCGTCGGGGTGACCGTCGACCACCGGCTCCAGCCGGGCTCGGACGCCCAGGCCCAGCGCGTCGTCGAGCAGATGGCCGCGATGGGTGCCGACGAGACTCTGACCGCGATCGTCACGGTCTCTGCGACCGGGATCGGTCCCGAGGGTGCCGCCCGGCAGGCGCGCTACGCCGTGCTCGAGCAGGTCGCCGCTCGGCTCTCCGCCGCGGTCGTGCTCCTCGGCCACACCCTCGACGACCAGGCCGAGACGGTGCTGCTCGGCCTGACCCGCGGCTCGGGCGGTCGTTCCCTGGCCGGCATGCGGCGCGGGTTCGACGTCTTCGCACGCCCGCTCCTCGACGTACGCCGCGACGACACCGTCACCGCCTGCCAGGTCGAGGGCCTCACGGTGTGGGAGGACCCCCACAACTCGGACCCGGCGTTCACGCGGGTGCGCGTCCGCCGCACGATCCTGCCGCTCCTCGAGGACGAGCTCGGGCCGGGCGTGGCCCGCACCCTCGCCCGGACCGCCGACCAGCTCCGCGACGACATGGCGCTGCTCGACTCACTGGCTGACTCCGTCCTGGCGCAGGTGGCCGGTCCGCACGGACTTACGATCCCGCTGCTGTCCGCCCAGCCGCCGGCGCTGCGCCGCCGGGTCATCCGCTCCGCCGCCCTCGCTGCCGGAGCCCCGCCCGCCGAGCTTTTCCACGAGCACGTCCTCGCCGTCGACGCCCTCCTGACCGACTGGCGGGGGCAGAAGTGGATCGACCTCCCGGGCCACCTGCGCGCCGTACGCCGTGACGCTCTGCTCGTCCTCGAGCCGGCTCCGACCGCCCCCTCCTGAGTCCCCGGCTGAACTTCCACTCGCACGAGTGGAAGTTCAGGGCTCGCTCGGCGCTCCCACGCTCAGCCCCCGATGGATTTCCACTCGCACGAGTGGAAGTTCAGGAGGGGCTGGCACGGGAGGCCGGAGCCCCTCCACGACACCTGTGGATAACCTCGACGCGGTCGGGCCGGTCAGCGGCATCCTGCTGACATGCACCGCAACCGTCCCTTCGACCCTCGTGAGCCGTTCCCACGGTTCCGGGCCCTGCGTGCCGGCTACTCCCGGTCGTACGTCGACTCGCCGGCCTTCCGCCGGTTGCTCCACGGCATCATCGTGTCGGCGGAGGTTCCGGACTCTGCCCTGCTGCGGGTCAAGGCGGCCCTCGCCTGCTACTTCGACGATGCCTTCGCCTCCCATGCTTCAGCGGCGCGTGTCTGGCGGGTGCCGGTCAGCACACGACCGGGCGAGCACGTCACCGTCTCTGCGGACGCCCACCGGCTGCGCCGACGGGGCGTGACGACCCATCACCGCCCGGGAGCGGACGTGGCCGTCGTCCATGGTGTGCGTGTCTCGGTGCTGACGGACCTGTTCGTCGAGCTCGCCGAGGAACTCCCGTTGGTCGAGCTCGTCGTCGCCGGTGACTGGATGGTGCGTCGGCAGGGCGTCCGCATCAGCCAGCTCAAGCGAGCCGCGAAGAAGGCGACCGGTCGGGCCGGACTCCTGGCGCGCCAAGCCGCTCGCTGGGTGCGCGCCCGTGTCGACTCGCCCATGGAGTCGCGGCTGCGGATGCTGGTCGTGCTGGCCGGGCTGCCCGAGCCGGTGGTCAACGTCAGCATCCGCGACGAGGACGGCATGGAGATCAGGCGCTACGACCTGAGCTGGCCAGAGGTGCGCGTCGTCGTGGAGTACGACGGGCGCCATCACGTCGAACGCATCGAGCAGTGGGAGAGCGATCTCGAGCGTCGCGAGGCCATCGACGACGATGACTGGCGCATCCTCGTGGTGGTGGCCGGTGGGGTCTACAAGAGGCCGGAGGAGACCGTCGACCGGGTGTTCCGTCTGCTGGCCGCCCGCGGCCTGCCTGGTCTGCCCGAACGGCCGAGCGACGACTGGCGCCCGCACTTCCCGGGGCAGGCTGCCGCGGCCTGACGGCTGCGCCGCCCGCGCGTCGCCGTACCCACCGATGCATTTCCACTCGCTCGAGTGGAAATGCAGGTCAGGATCGGCCCTCCCACGCTCACCCCCGGATGAACTTCCACTCGCAGGAGTGGAAATCCATCGGGAGGCGATTGCGAGCAGGAGCGTCGTACGCCGCACGGACCCGTGGCGACGAGAGGCCGGCGTGCATCTACGCTGACGCCATGGAGTCAGCCCACGTGGAGAACGACCTCGTCAACGTGCTGTTCACCGAAGCGCAGATCCAGGCGCGGCTGGCTGAGATGGCGACCCAGATCGCGGCCGACTACGAGGGCCAGGACCTGCTGATGGTGGGCGTGCTCCGTGGTGCGGTGATGGTCATGGCCGACCTGTCGCGGGCGCTGCCGCGCCACGTCGAGATGGACTGGATGGCGATCAGCTCCTACGGCTCGGGCACAAAGTCGAGCGGCGTGGTGCGCATCCTCAAGGACCTCGACACCGACATCACCGGTCGGCACGTGCTGATCGTGGACGAGATCATCGACACCGGGCTGACGCTGAGCTGGCTGGTCAATAGCCTCGGCAGCCGCAGCCCGGCCAGCGTCGAGATCGCCACCCTGCTCCGCAAGCCGGAGGCGCTGAGCATGCCGGTGGAGCCGAGGTACGTCGGCTGGGACATCCCGAACGAGTTCGTCGTGGGCTACGGCCTGGACTACCGCGAGAAGTACCGCAACCTGCGCGACATCGGCACGCTGGCCCCCCACGTCTACTCCTGAGCGGCGCCTCGCTTTCACCCCGCCTGAAACAATGCCTGCGTAAGCACGACTGGCACCACCAAGACCACAGGCTGGCCGCGACGAGGTAGCGTCGCGTCACTCCTGATCACCCCTGGCGAAAGATGCAAGTGAAGCGCATATTCAAGGGCCCCTGGCTGTGGATGGTGCTGGCCATGTTCGGCGTCCTGCTGGCCATCCAGTACCTCGCACCCAACGGCGGGTACGACGAGGTCAAGACGTCCGAGCTGAGCACCTGGATCAAGGACGGCGACGTCAAGGAGATCACCTTCATCGACGGTGACCAGGAGATCCAGGCGACCCTGGACGACGGCACCCGCGAGGGCAGCGACAAGGTGCTGACCCACTACATCGACGGCCAGCAGGAGAGCCTGCTCGCGCTGGTGGACGAGCAGGTCGACACGGGCACCATCGAGGAGTCCAACTCCGAGAACCCGCAGCCCAGCCTGCTCAGCTCCCTGCTCGTCACCCTGCTCCCGTTCGCGCTGATCGTGCTGCTGTTCATCTTCTTGATGAACCAGGCCCAGGGCGGTGGCCGCGGCGTCATGCAGTTCGCCAAGTCCAAGGCCAAGCTGATCACCAAGGACATGCCGAAGACGACGTTCTCGGACGTCGCCGGCTGTGAAGAGGCGATCGAGGAGCTCGGCGAGATCAAGGAGTTCCTCCAGGAGCCGGCGAAGTTCCAGGCCGTCGGCGCCAAGATCCCCAAGGGCGTCCTGCTCTACGGCCCGCCCGGCACCGGCAAGACCCTGCTCGCCCGCGCTGTCGCGGGTGAGGCGGGCGTGCCGTTCTACTCCATCTCCGGGTCCGACTTCGTCGAGATGTTCGTCGGCGTCGGTGCCTCCCGCGTGCGCGACCTGTTCGAGCAGGCGAAGGAGAACGCTCCCGCCATCGTGTTCATCGACGAGATCGACGCCGTCGGTCGCCACCGCGGCGCCGGCATGGGCGGCGGTCACGACGAGCGCGAGCAGACCCTCAACCAGCTCCTCGTCGAGATGGACGGCTTCGACGTCCGCGGCGGCGTCATCCTGATCGCCGCGACCAACCGGCCCGACGTGCTCGACCCGGCGCTGCTGCGCCCGGGCCGCTTCGACCGCCAGATCGCCGTCGACGCCCCCGACCTCAACGGCCGGCACATGATCTTGAAGGTGCACTCGCGCGGCAAGCCGATCGCGGCCGACATCGACCTGCTCAGCGTTGCTCGCCGTACGCCCGGCTTCACCGGTGCCGACCTCGCCAACGTGCTCAACGAGGCCGCGCTGCTCACCGCGCGCCAGAACGAGAAGCTGATCACCGACGAGAGCCTCGACGAGGCCATCGACCGCGTGATCGCCGGTCCGCAGCGACGCACTCGCCTGATGAGCGAGAAGGAGAAGCTGATCACGGCCTACCACGAGGGCGGCCACGCCCTCGTCGCCGCGGCGCTTCCCGGCACCGACCCGGTGCACAAGGTGACGATCCTGCCGCGCGGTCGTGCGCTGGGCTACACGATGGTGCTGCCCGACGAGGACAAGTACAGCCAGACGCGCAGCGAGATGCTCGACAAGCTCGCCTACATGCTGGGCGGGATGGCGGCCGAGGCGCTGATCTTCCACGTCGTCACCAGCGGCGCCGGCAACGACATCGAGAAGGCGACCAACCTCGCCCGCGCGATGGTCACGCAGTACGGCATGAGCGACCGCCTGGGCGCGATCAAGCTCGGCGACAGCTCCTCCGAGCCGTTCATGGGCCGCGACATGGGCCACCAGCGCAACTACTCCGAAGAGGTCGCCGCGATCATCGACGAGGAGGTGAAGAAGCTGCTCTCCACGGCCCACCAGGAAGCCTTCGACACCCTCGAGAACAACCGCGACGTGCTCGACGCACTGGTGCTGGAGCTCCTCGACAAGGAGACCCTGGACAAGGCCGAGATCGCCGAGATCTTCGTCCCGCTGCGCCTGCACCCCGACCGTCCGGCGTGGACCGGCTCCGACGCGCGCACGCCCAGCACGATCCCGCCCGTGGAGATCCCGCAGGAGATCCGTGACCGCGCCGCTGCGGGTGCCCTGGCGTCCGGTCGCGAGGGTGGCGTCATCCTCACGCCGCCGGGCTCGGGTGGCGACACGCACGGTGACCTGCCGGGCGACACCGAGCCTCCTGCACCCCCGGCCTGAACGGACCCGCGACGATGACCGATCCGATCAGCCTCGACGAGCGCGAGATCCCCGACTACGACCACGCGCGTGCGGAGGCTGCCGTCCGCGAGCTGCTCGCGGCCATCGGCGAGGACCCGGAGCGCGAGGGGCTGCTGGAGACGCCGGCCCGGGTCGCGCGGGCCTATGCCGAGCTGACCCAGGGCCTGCGCCAGCGCCCGGAGGACGTGCTCACCACGACGTTCGACATCGGTCACGACGAGATGGTGCTGGTGCGCGACATCGAGCTGTGGTCGATGTGCGAGCACCACCTCGTGCCCTTCACCGGGGTCGCCCACGTCGGCTACATCCCGGCCGAGAGCGGCAAGATCACCGGGCTGTCCAAGCTGGCCCGCCTGGTCGACGTCTATGCCAAGCGTCCGCAGGTCCAGGAGCGCCTCACCACCCAGGTGGCCGACGCACTGATGGAGATCCTCGACGCGCGCGGCGTGATCGTGGTGATCGAGGCCGAGCACCTCTGCATGACCATGCGCGGCGTCCGCAAGGCCGGCGCCCGCACGATCACCAGTGCCGTCCGCGGCACGATGCTCACCGACCAGGCCACCCGCGCCGAGGCAATGGCGCTGATCAACTCCCGACGATGACTCGTCCCCGCGTGATGGGGATCGTCAACGTCACGCCCGACTCGTTCTCCGACGGAGGGTTGTACGCCGACGCCGACCGTGCCGTCGAGCACGGTCGTCAGCTCCTGGCCGACGGGGCCAACCTGCTCGACATCGGCGGCGAGTCGACCCGGCCGGGCGCGACCCGCCCGCTGGTCAACGAGGAGCTCGACCGCGTCGTCCCGGTCATCACCCGGCTGGTCGCCGAGGGGGCAGTGGTGTCCGTCGACACCATGCGCGCCTCGGTGGCGGCAGCGGCGCTGGAGGCCGGCGCGCAGATCGTCAACGACGTCTCCGGGGGGCTGGCCGATCCGGGGATCCTCGAGGTGGTGGCGGCCAGCGGGGCGACGTACGTCGCGATGCACTGGCGCGCCCACGCCACGACGATGCAGGACTTCACCGACTACGGCCCGGACGGCGTCGTCGAGTGCGTACGCCGCGAGCTCGGCGCGCGCCTGGACGCGATCGTGGCCGCGGGCATCGACCCGGAGCGGGTGCTGCTCGATCCGGGCCTCGGCTTCGCCAAGCTGCCCGAGCACAACTGGGAGCTGCTGCGGGGGCTCGAGTCGCTCGAGTCGCTCGGGCGGCCGCTGCTGATCGGCGCCAGCCGCAAGTCGTTCCTGGGCTCTCTGCTCGCCGACGGCACACCGCGCGAGGTGGGGGAGCGGGAGTTCGCCCACGTCGCCCTGGTCGCGCTGCTGGCGCAGCGCGGGGTCGACTGCCTGCGCGTGCACGACGTGCGGGCGACCTGCGACGCCCTCGCCGTGGTCGATGCGCTCGCCGGCGACGGGTCCGGTGTCAGCGGTGTCGGTGGCATCCGGCAAGGTGGTGTCTCGTGACCGACGAGCTGAGCATCACCGGAGTGGAGTGCTTCGCCTTCCACGGTGTCTTCGACTTCGAGCGGCGCGAGGGCCAGACCTTCGTGATCGACCTCACCCTCGGTCTCGACACCGCGCCCGCGGCGGCCTCCGACGACTTGCAGGACACCGTCGACTACGGAAGCCTCGTGGCGCGGGTCAAGGCCGCCGTCGAGTCCGATCCCGTGGATCTGATCGAGACGGTGGCCCAGCGCATCGCGGACGTGTGCCTCGCGGACGGTCGTGTTGAATGGGCCCGCGTCACGATTCACAAGCCGGATGCACCGATTGAGGCGACGTTCGCCGATGTCGCGCTCACGATCACCAGACACACCCCCTAGACAACGAGGGCCACCAATGACCGAGACCCCCAACCCCAACATCGTGGATGCCGACTCCCTCACCGGGGAGATGCACCCGATCCGCCGGGTGGTGGTCGCTCTCGGGTCCAACCTCGGAGAGCGCTTCGCCGCACTGCAGGGTGCCGTCGACGCCCTGGCCGACACCCCTGACTTCTTCGTCACCGGCGTCTCGCCCGTCTACGAGTCCGACGCCGTCGACGCGCCCGACGACGCCCCGCAGTTCCTCAACGCGATCGTGCTGGCCGACACCACGTTGCCGGCCGCCCGCCTGATGGAGCGCGCCCTGGCCGTCGAGGACGCCTTCGACCGGGAGCGCAGCGAGGTGCGCAACGCCCCGCGCACGCTCGACGTCGACCTGATCGTCGTCGGCGACCGTCGCGCCGACGACGACTTCCTGCGCCTGCCCCACCCGCGCGCCCACGAGCGGGCCTTCGTGCTGCAGCCGTGGCACGATCTCGAGCCCGACGCGGTGTTCCCCGACCGCGGCCCGATCGTCGAGCTCCTCGCCGACCTCGACGCCTCCGGCATCACCAAGCGCGACGATCTGGTGATCGAGGTCCAGTGACGCCCGACCCGGCCCCGCCGGACGGCCACCTGCGCCCCACCACGGGCGCGTCGTTGGCCATCGCGGCGGTGATCGGCCTGGTCTTCGGCTGGCTGCTGCGACCGGTCGTCGTCCGGCTCAGCGGCACCGCCCCCTTCGTCACGTGGGTGCAGGCGCTGGCACTCGTCTTCGTGGCGGCCGTGCTGGCCTACGTCGCTTGGCACACCTGGCAGACCGTCCAGGTCCGCCGCCAGCGACTGCCCGACAACCGCGCCGTCAACCGGCTGGTGCTCGCGCGTGCCAGTGCCCTGGTGGGGGCCCTGGCGGCCGGCGGCTATGCCGGTTACGCCATCACCTGGCTCGGAGACGCCTCCGAGCTCGCCGACGAGCGACTGCTCCGCTGCGGGGTCGCCGCCCTGGGCGGCCTGCTCATGATGCTCGCCTCACTCGCGCTCGAACGCGCGTGTCGCGTCCCTTCGGGGGACGAGGAGCCCTAGCCTGACCACATGTCTTCCCTTCAGCCCCAGCAGTCACAGTCGTCCCGCACGACTGCGCGCCGTCGCCAGCGCAGCACCCGCCTGAGTGTGGCGGTCGCACTGCTGGCGCTCTCCGCTGTGTCGGTGATGGGTGCTGTCGTGTCAGGTTCGGCGCTGCTGATCACCGTCGCTGCCGTCCTCGCCGTCGTCCTGGGCGCGGCCGCCACCAAGATCACCCACTCCGAGCTCGCCGACGCCCGCGTCGAGGCGGCTCGTGACCGCGCCGAGCAGGCGCGTGCCTACACCGCGCTCACCGAGCGCCGTACGGCCGAGAACATGAACTTCGCGCTCGACATGCGCCGCAAGATCACCGCCCGCGAGGAGGTCATCGCCGGCCTCGAGGTCGCTCTCAGCACCGCGCAGCGCCAGGTCGCCGACCAGACCCGCAAGGTCAACAACGAGGCCCGCCGCGCCGACCTCGCCGAGCGCGCCCGCGTCGAGGGCGCCGAGACGATCCAAGGCCTCGAGCGCTCGCTGAGCAGCTCGGAGGAGCGCGCCGCCGAGGCGATCGTGCTCGTCTCCGAGCTGGAGGCAGAGCTCGACGTGCTCCGCGCCGAGCTCGACTCCTGGCACGCCGCATCGAACAAGCGCGCCAACTCCGCCTGACCCGCTCGGCTCGCACTAGGGCACAATCGATCGATGTGATCCCTGAGGACAACCGGTTCGAGAGTGACCCTGCTGAAGTTCTCCCCGAGGATCCTGGCCTTCCACGAGGCTGGGAGGCCGGCACCGTCGACGGCGACGACCCGGCCCAGGTGGAGCGACTGACCGACCTGCTGCGAGCCCACGAGCGCGCCGGCCGCGGCTGGGCGACCGGCTCCGAGGACGACGTGCTGGTCGAGGTCCACGGCCTCGAGATGCGCGAGAACCTCGTGGTCCGCGACGACGAGGGCCTCATCCGGGCCTGGGGCAGCGTGCACGACCGTGCCGTGGGCCGGATGCTCTACGTCCACATCGTCGATCGCACCCTGCCCGACAAGATCGCCCGCACGTGCTCCGACGTCCTCTCCGAGTGGGCGCACGCCCAGGCCCGGCAGGTCGGCGCCGAGCGCGGCCTGGCCGTCCAGCAGATCGACACCGGCGCGTTCCAGGACGACGAGCGCCAGCACGCCTGGCTGGCCGCCGCCGACTTCACCAAGGTCCGCACGTGGTGGCAGATGAGCCGCTCGGTGATCGCCGACGAGGTGGAGCTGGTCCCCGACCCGCTCGGGTGGAGCAAGGACGGCGTGCACTTCCGGCTCGTACGGCGCGAGGCCGGCGGGATGCCGGACGAGGCCGACCTCCGGGCGGTCCACGACGTGCTCGAGGGCGCGTTCACCGACCACTTCAACTCCGCTGAGGAGACCTTCCACGAGTTCATCCACCGGCTCCGCGAGGACCCGGGTCACCGCTGGGACCACTGGTGGCTGGCCGAGATCGACGGCGAGCCGGCCGGTGCGCTGGTCGGTACCGTGAGCGAGGCGAGCAAGGGGCCGGACGGCTCCTACGTCTCCTACCTCGGCGTGCTGGAGTCGGCCCGCGGGCGCGGCGTTGCCAAGGGCCTGCTGCACACGATCATCGCCGACGCGGCGGCCCGTGGCCGGGACCGTGTCGGCCTGGAGGTCGATGCGGACTCACCGACCGGCGCCGACGGGCTGTACGTCTCCATGGGCTGGGGCACGAAGTACACCACCGAGTCCTGGCACAAGGACGTCCCGGTCGAGGAGGCCGGCTCGTGAACGGCATCGTGCTTGTGCTCGTGCTGGCGATCGTCGTCGTGGCCGTCACTGTCGTCGCCGGCGTGCTCGTCCTGGACTCGCGCGGGGACAAGCAGGCCCGGGCCCTGGAGTCGGGTCGCGCCGCGCGGGTGCGCGAGGCGGTCGACCTGGCCTACCAGCACCTGGAGATCTCGCCGGCCCTCGCGGACGCCCTGATCGACGCCAGCCGCGACGTCGACTACGGCTCGCCGGCCCACGTCCAGTCGACCACCGAGCGGTTGCTGGGCATCGCGCGTGAGCACCGCGGCGCCGAGCCGGACCTTGCTGTCATCATCATCGACACACTGCGCCGCACCGCGGCCTGAGCTCGATCACGGGGGAACCATGACCACACCTGCCACTTCGTCGCGCGCATCGAAGGCCGCCAAGTCCCTCGTGGGGCTCGGCGCGATCGCCGTGCTGCTGCTGGCGATGCTGATCTTCATCCGGCCCACCACGGTGTCCACCGGTCCCGACCAGGTGGCGCTGCACTACAGCGACGGGGCGTTCACCCCGCGTCGCTTCCAGGACTGCGTGTCCAGCTCGACGCGCGCCTGGGACGGGCCGGGCGACAAGCACTACTCCTACCCCAAGAGCCAGCGCAACTACGTCTTCGGCGAGGGCGGCGACCGGCCGATGGTGACCTTCGTCAGCAAGGACGGCATCGAGATGAGCGTCGACGGTGTCGCGGCGTTCCTGCTCAACACGGACTGCAAGACGCTGCAGAAGTTCCACGACCTCATCGGCAACCGCTACGCCGCCTACATGGACACCACCGACGGCAACGGCTCCGCGGGCTGGCTGCAGATGCTGAGCGTCTACCTCAGCCGCCCGCTCGAGACCGCGATCGACCGCGCCAGCCAGAACTACACCTACACCGAGCTCTACACCGACCCGGCCGTCAAGGCGAAGTGGGAGCAGGAGGTGCTCGAGCAGATGCCCGAGCTCGTCGGGCGCCAGATCGACGGCGACGAGGAGTTCTTCACCGACTTCGCGATCACGTTGCAGAAGCCCGTCCCGCCGGAGTCGGTCAAGGCTGCCCTCGTCGCCCAGCAGGAGGCGGTCGCCAAGGCGAAGGCCAAGGAGGCCGAGGCAGCCGCGCAGGTGAAGGCAGCCGAGGCGCAGGTCGCGGTCGAGAAGGCGGAGGCGGCCAAGATCTCCGAGCGGATCAAGGTGCTCGGTCGTGACGGCTACCTCAAGCAGTACGCCATCGACCACGGCCTCAACCCCTACCAGCCCTCGACCAACGGGCTGATCACCGGCCCGTAGCCCCTCGGGCGGTCAGCGCAGGGAGTCGCGCAGGGCCTGGTGCACTCCGTTGGGCGTCAGCACGCCGACGAACCGGGCCCCGCGCTTGACCCCGATCATCGCCTTGTCGTCACGCAGCAGCGCGGCGAGCGCCTCCTCCAGCGACGAGTCGATGTCGATGGCGGCGCCGAGCTGGCCGCCGCTGACACCGTCCATCGGCTCGAGGTGCTCCTCGCGCAGCGGCGTGACGGTGAGCCGGCGCAGCCCGCGGGTCGAGCCCACGAAGTCGGCGACGAAGTCGTCGGCCGGCCGGGCGAGGAGCTCCATCGGGGTGGCGTACTGCGCGAGCCGGCCGCCGACGGCGAAGACCGCCACGCGATCGCCCATCCGGACGGCCTCGTCGATGTCGTGGGTGACCAGCACGACGGTCTTGCCGAGGTCGCGCTGGAGCCGGAGGAACTCGTCCTGCAGCTTGGTGCGGACCACCGGGTCGACGGCGCCGAAGGGCTCGTCCATCAGCAGCACGGGCGGGTTGGCCGCGAGTGCTCGAGCCACCCCGACGCGCTGGCGCTGGCCGCCAGAGAGCTGGTGGGGGTAGCGATCGGCGTACTGCCCGGGCTCGAGCCCGACGGTCTCCAGCAGCTCGAGCGCGCGCGCCCGGGCGGTGGCCTTCGACTCGCCGTACAGCAACGGCACGGTCATCACGTTGTTGATGATCTTCTGGTGCGGGAACAGCCCGATCTGCTGGATGACGTAGCCGATCCCGCGTCGCAGCTGGACGGGATCGACGTCGGTGACGTCGCGGCCGTCGAGGATGATCCGGCCCGTCGTCGGCTCGATCAGCCGGTTGATCATCTTCAGCGTCGTGGACTTGCCGCAGCCCGACGGGCCGACGAGGCAGACCATCTCGCCGCGGCGTACGTCGAGGTCGAGCTCGTGCACCGCGACGGTGCCGTTGGCATAGGTCTTGCCCACGCCCTGGAGCTGGATCATCGATTCTTCCGACGACGAGGCTGACGTGGATCCGGCGCCCGAGGCGGTAGCGTCCATGCGGTGACCCTACTCGCGAGGGGCCTGCCCGCGGCGGAGCCGAGCTGCTACAACCGCACGGTCAACGACTGGTGGTGCGGTGCCTACTTCACCGACTATCGCGACGAGCTGGTCGATGCGACCACGCAACACCTCGTCATCACGGTCACGGCGATCGCGCTGAGCATCCTGATCGCCTTCCCGCTCGCGCTGCTGGCGCGCCGGCGACAGCGCCTCGAGACCGCCATCACCGGCGTGTCGACGGCGCTCTACACCGTCCCGTCGCTGGCGCTCTTCCCGCTGCTGGTGCCCTTCACCGGCATCACCGCGACGACGGTGGTCATCGGCCTCGCGCTCTATGCCCTCACGATCCTGGTCCGCAGCATGCTCGACGGCCTGCGCTCGGTGCCCGACGAGGTGCGAGAGTCCGCACGCGGATTGGGGTACGGCGCCGCGTCGCAGCTGTTCCGGATCGAGCTGCCCCTCGCGCTGCCCGTGATGATGGCCGGCCTGCGCGTCGCCACCGTCTCGACGGTCGCGCTCACCACGGTTGGCACCCTCGTCGCCAACGGCGGCCTCGGCAACCTGATCGCCGACGGCGTCACCACCAACTTCAAGGCCGAGCTGCTCGCGGCCTGCCTGCTGTGCGTGGCGATCGCGGTCCTGCTCGACGTGCTGATCGTCGGCCTGCAGCGACTCGTCACACCCTGGACGCGGACGGGGGTCTCCTCATGAGCGTCTTCGCAGACATGTGGGCCTACCTCACCGACGGGGCCAACTGGTCGGGCAAGGGCGGCATCCTCGAGCTGCTCGTGCAGCAGCTCCTGCTCACCGGCACGGCGTTGGCCCTGGCGATCCTGATCGGGCTGCCGCTGGCGCTGTGGCTGGGACACCTCGGCCGGGGCGGCTTCCTGGCGATCAACATCTCCAACGTGGGCCGGGCGATCCCGACCTTCGCGCTGCTCGCGCTGCTCGTCACCGCCGACTGGCCGGGGGTCTCGACGTTCGGCCCGTTCGGGCGGGCCGGCATCGCCACCCTGATCGCGCTCACGCTGTTCGCGCTGCCGCCGATCATCACCAACGCCTACGTCGCGGTCCGTGAGGTGGGCGAGGACGTCAAGGAGTCGGCGCGCGGCATGGGCATGACGTCGTGGCAGCAGTTCCGCCAGGTCGAGCTGCCGCTGGCCCTGCCGCTCGTGGCCGGCGGCGTACGCCTCGCACTCGTGCAGGTCTGGGCCACGGCCACCATCGCTGCGCTGGTCGCCGGCCCGGGCCTCGGCCGGATCATCACCGACGGCTTCGCCAACAGCTACTACGGGAAGGGAATCGCCGGGGCCGTGGTTGTCGCGGTCGTGGCGATGGTCCTGGAGGTGCTCGCGTCCATGGCGCAGCGCGCCGTCGACCCACTCCCGCGCACCAGCACGGCCAAGAAGCAGGACCAGCTGCTCGCGACCACGTGAGCAGGACCGGACACGCGTGGCCACGGGGCCGCGGGACACAGAAGGTGAATGACATGCAGCTACGACGGATTGCCGCGAGTGCGCTGGCCATCAGCACGGTGTTGCTCGGCGCTGCGTGCGCCGGCGACGACCTCGCCGAGGACGGCTCGGACTCCGCGAGCGGGGACAAGGGCTCGGTCAAGATCTCCGGCCAGGACTTCGGCGAGGTGCAGATCGTCTCGGCGATGTACGAGCAGCTCCTCGAGGCCGAGGGCTACGACGTGTCCGTCCAGCTGGTCGGCACGCGCGACGTCTACATGGCCGAGGGACAGTTCCCCGACTCCGTGCAGCTCGTTCCCGAGTACGTCGGCGGAATCGTCGACTACCTCAACACCACGGTCAACGGTCCGGATGCCGAGCCGCTCACCACGCCCGACGCCGACGAGTCCGTCGAGGCCGCCGCGCCGCTGCTCGAGGAGAAGGGCATCACCCTGCTCGACCCGTCGGCTGCGGTCGACACCAACGCCTTCTTCGTGACGAAGGAGTTCTCCGAATCGCAGGGCGTCACCAAGCTCTCCGACCTCGAGGGCAAGGAGGTCGTCGTCGCTGCTGCCGAGGACTGCGCCGAGCGCACCGACTGCGGCGCCGGCCTGACCGAGGACTACGGCATCGACGTCACCGAGTTCCTGCCGCTGGGCTTCGCGTCCGCCGACGTCTTCAAGTCGGTCGCCGACGGTGAGTCGCAGCTCGGGCTGACCTCGACCACCGACGGCACGCTCGAGTCGCAGGGCATGGTGCTGCTCGAGGACGACAAGCAGATCCAGCCGGCGCAGAACCTCGTCCCCGCCGTCTCCTCCGACTGGCTGGCCGACAACCCGGACGTCGAGGACGTGCTCAACGACCTGATGGCCGCGCTCACGACCGAGAAGCTCACCGAGCTGAACGGCCAGATCTCCGTCGAGCGCCAGAAGCCGGCCGACATCGCGAGCGAGTTCCTGGAGGCCGAGGGCCTGCTCTGAGGTTCAAGCCCTTGGTTTCGACACGCTCCTCGCTGCGCTGTTCCCGCTGGTTGAGCAGGCGCGCCAGCGCCGTGTCGAAACCAAGGGTCAGCGGATCTCGAAGTCACGCAGCGCGAGCGCGGCGGCGTCGACGCCCGACAGCTCCAGCACCTCGCGCGGTACGTCGAGGTGTCGGCCCGCCGCGTCCGTCGTCTGTGGCGCCGGGCCGGTGAGAGCCGCGGCCCACGTCATCAGGGCGGCGGCGTCGGCGCGCCGGCCCTGCTCGACCAGCCAGCCGCAGAGCCGGTGCACGGGCGGGAGCCCGGAGTGCACCAGCGAGTGCTCGCCCCAGAACTCCCGCACGCCGTCGCGCAGCAGTGCCCACCACTCGTCGGAGGCGCCGGGGATCTCGAGGAAGTAGCGCCACAGGTCGCCGGCGAGCACCCGGTCGACGAACACCGACTCCACGGTCGCGTCCCTGCCGGCGCGGACAGCGGCGTACGACATCCGCTTGGTCTCCCAGCGGTCGGTGAGGTCGCGCAGGGAGGAGCGCTGCTGGGTGATCGAGGAGCCGTCGTCGCGGATGCGCCAGTGGTAGACGATGTCGGGGACGACGTCGAAGGTGCCGCTCATGAAGGCGCGCGTCGTCGTCGGCTGGTCCTCGTAGCGGATGCCCTCGGGCCAGCCCAGGTCCGCCGCGTCCCAGAAGGAGCGGCGGAAGACCTTGTTCCACGCGAAGACGTCGCCGAGGATCTCCGGCCGGTCCGCGACCCGCAGTCCGAGGGCGCGCGGGTGCAGCCGCCGCATCCACGGCGGCTCGTGCAGCCCGTCGCTCTCCCACCGCACGATCGAGCCGGTGACGAAGTCGGAGCCCGACTCGACGAGGGTGCCGACGAGGGTCGCCAGCGCGGACGGCGGCAGCACGTCGTCGGAGTCGAGGAACGTCAGGAGCTCGGACCCGGCGTGGGCGGCCCCGACGTTGCGTGCCGACCCGAGCCCGCCGTTCTCGACGTGCACGACCCGGATCCGCGGGTCGCGGGCGGCATAGGAATCGGCGATCTCTCCGCTGCTGTCGGGGGAGCCGTCGTCGACGACGACCGCCTCCCAGGCGGTCCAGGTCTGCGCGAGCAGCGAGTCGAGGCAGGCCGGGAGGTAGGCCTCGACGCCGTAGGCCGGGACGACCACCGAGATGCCCGGTTCACGCCGCCGCCGCAGGAACCCCATGGACGGGCACCCTAGTAGGCTCCCCGCCGTGACTGCTCAGGCGCGTGCGATCGACGAGATGAACCCCGACGGTGTCCCGCGGAAGGTGCTCTTCGTCGCGGGTGCAGGCCGCAGTGGCACCTCCACGATGGCGGGGATCGCCAGCAAGCTCGGCATGCACGTGCCGCTGCCCGAGGTGCCGGCCGATGCGTCCAACCCGCGTGGCTTCTCCGAGCCGCAGTGGGCCGTCGACCTGCACGACCGCCTGCTCAAGGAGGCCGGCGTCCAGGTGAGCGACTCGCGCCCGAGCGCGTGGTTCGAGACGGGTCGCATCTCCACCCGCGAGCCCGCCAGGATCCGGGTCGCGGACTGGCTGGAGCCACACTTCGCCGTACACCCCGAGCTGGTGGTGAAGGACCCGCGGCTGAGCTGGTTCCTCGGCCTGTGGCGGGTGGCCGCCATCCGCACCGGCGCCACGCCGGTCTTCGTGACGATGCTGCGTCCGCCGGCCGAGGTCGTCGGCAGCAAGCAGAAGTACTACGCCAACAAGCTCGGCTCCGCCCACCTCGCGGCGAGCTGGCTCAACATGCTGCTCCACACCGAGCGGGCGACCCGCGAGGAGGCCGGCTCGGCGCGGGTGTTCGTGCGCTACGAGGACCTGCTGACCGACTGGGTGAAGACGACGATGCACGTCGGTCAGACCCTGGACCTGCAATCGATCGTGCACACCCGCAGCGACCTGATCCGCGAGGTGCACCGCTTCATCGACCCGACGCTGCGTCGCGTGACCGCGTCCCTCGACGACCTCGCACTGCCGCCCCGCCTGCACGAGCTGACCGGGCAGACGTGGGAGGAGCTGAACAAGCTCGCCAACCCCGACGGTGACGTCGCGTCGGTGCACGCCACGCTCGACGAGCTGCGTGACGCCTACACCGACCTCTACGAGGAGGCCGAGGCGATCAGCAAGTCATCGGTCGTCGCCGCCCGCATCGCCGGGGCCCGCACGGCCGCCGAGGTCGAGGCGCCCGAGCCGAGCGGCCTGGCCGACAAGATCCCCCACGACGTCCGCGCGAAGATCCCGCCGTCCGTACGCCGCGGGGTGCGCAAGGCACTGGGCCGCGAGCGGGCCTCGGAGCCGGCGGCGGGAGACGCGTGAGCGTCCCGGTCGGCGCCGGGCACGGCCTGAGCAACGTCGAGGGCCACACCGACTTCGACATCGTGTGGCCCTGGAACCAGGGCGCGCTGAAGCGTGGGGCGACCGCCGTGCTCCGGGTGAAGAACGAGGCGGAGTCGATGAGGTTCGTGCTGCCGCCGCTGCTGCGGGCCTGCGACCACGTGCTGCTCGTCGACAACAACTCGACCGACGGCACCGGTGAGGCCGCCCTCGCGGTCGCCGCGGAACACGGGGTGAGCGAGAAGTTCACGCTGAAGCACTACCCCTTCGACGTGGCCCGCGCCGGCGCCGAGCACCTCGCCGTGCCCGAGCGCAGCGTCCACTCGCTGGCCTACTTCTACAACTGGTGCTTCTCCCACGTCCGCACCCGCTACTCGTGGAAGTGGGACGGCGACATGGTCCTCACCACCGAGGGCGAGGTGTCGATGGCCGACCTCTCCTGGCAGGTCGGGACCGCCGAGGCCGTGATCCGCTTCCCGCGCCACGGGCTCTACATCGAGTCCGACCGGCGCGCCTTCCTCGACCTCGGGCTGCGCAACATCGAGGAGTGGGGCTTCCCGATGACGCCCGACTTCGTCTACTCCAAGGCGCCGGAGTGGGAGATCCGCACGACCCCGCCCGAGACACGGCAGTTCGCGCTGCCGCAGGGGCTGGTCGTCGAGCTGAAGTATCTCGACGGCGACGAGTTCGCCCACTGGACCAACCCGGAGTCGTTCGCGACCAGCGTCCGCAACCGCCGCAAGCGGCGCGAGTGGCTCGTCTTCAACGCCCTCAACAACGGTGAGGTCCCCGAGGGCGTCACCGAGATCAACGCGCCCGAGGGCGAGCACGTCGTCGACTACGTCACCCACACCTGGCTGCCGCGCGCGCCGCGCCCCTTCGTCGTCGACGACCCGGACCACGCGAAGCTGCACCTGCGCGCCTGAGCGGCGTACGGCGATGTAGGCCAGGTCACGTTCACTTCCTGTTCACAGGGCGGAATGAGGCGGCGTACGCTCCTTGTTCAACAGATCGAGCACCAAGTCTGGTACCCACACCGGCCCCACCAGGGGTGGTCGGCGGGACTGGAACGAAAGGGTTCGTGCAATGACTCAGTTCCGTGTGGGTGTCGTGGGCGCAGGCCGCGTCGGCGCCGTCCTCGCCGCCGCGCTCCGCACCGCGGGCCACGAGATCGTGGCCGCCGCCGGTGAGTCCGACGCATCGCGTGGCCGCATCGAGTCCCTCCTCCCCGGCACCCCGGTCATGAAGCCGAGCGACGCCGCTCGTGCCGCCGACCTGCTGCTCCTCACCGTCCCCGACGACATGCTGCCCAACGTCGTCGCGATGCTGAGTGCGAGCGGCGCGATCCGCGACGGCCAGCTCGTCGTCCACACCAGCGGTGCCCACGGGCTCGCCGTGCTGGCCGACGCCGCCGCTGTCGGCGCGCGCACCATCGCGCTGCACCCGGCGATGACGTTCACCGGCACCGAGGTCGACCTGCCCCGACTGCGCGACGCGGTCTTCGGCGTCACCGCCGGCGAGGGCGAGCGGGCCGTCACCGAGCAGCTCGTCGCCGACCTCGGCGGGCGCCCGATGTGGGTCGCCGAGGACAAGCGCACGCTCTACCACGCAGGGCTCGCCCACGGCGCCAACCACCTCGTCACGCTCGTGACCCAAGCGATGGAGATGCTCGCCGCGGCCGGTGGGGACAGCCCTGCCGACACGCTGCGCCCGCTCCTCAACGCCGCGCTCGACAACGCGCTCGCGCACGGCGATGCCGCGCTCACGGGCCCGATCGTCCGCGGCGACGTCGAGACGGTCCGCGCACACCTCGTCGAGATCACCGCCAACGCGCCCGAGACCGTCCCCTCCTACCTCTCGCTCGCCCGCGCCACCCTCGACCGCGTCGTCACCGACGGTCGCCTGCTGCCGATCCGCGCGGCCAAGCTGCGCCAGGTCCTCGCCGCGGCCGAGCTGAAGGTGCCCGCGCGCCGATGACCACGACCCCCACCCTCGCGAACACCCGCGAGGAGCTCACCGACCTGCTCGCCGACGCGCGCAAGTCGGGCCAGCGCATCGGCTTCGTGCCCACGATGGGCGCGCTGCACGAGGGTCACGCGAGCCTGATGCGCGAGGCGGCCGGGCACGCCGACGTCGTCGTGGTGAGCATCTTCGTCAACCCGATGCAGTTCGCGCCGACCGAGGACCTCGACCGCTACCCGCGCACCCTGCCCGAGGACCTCGGGCTCTGCGCGGCCAACGATGTCGCCGTGGTGTTCGCCCCGGCCGTCGAGGAGATGTATCCCGGCGGTTTCAACCACGACAGCGTCCGTGACGGCGTCACGGTCCACCCCGGCACGCTCGCCACGATCCTCGACGGGGAGTCCCGGCCCGGCCACTTCGACGGTGTCCTCACGGTCGTCGCCAAGCTCTTGGGTCTCGTCCAGCCCGACGTCGCGATCTTCGGCCAGAAGGACTACCAGCAGCTCGCCCTCATCCGGGCGATGGTGCGCGACCTCTGCCTGCCCGTCGAGATCGTCGGTGCGGAGACGATGCGCGAGGCCGACGGCCTCGCGATGTCCAGCCGCAACCGCTACCTCGACCCCGCGCAGCGCGCCGCGGCGACCGTCCTCAACCGTGCCCTGCGCGCGGCGCAGGAGCGGGCGGCGTACGGCGTCGCGCCGGCGCGGTGGGCGGCGATGAGCGTCCTCAAGTCCGAGCCCTTGGTGGAGCTCGACTACCTCGCGCTCACCGGCGTCGACCTCGGCGAGGCGCCGGACAACGGCGAGGGGCGCATCCTGGTCGCCGCGAAGGTCGGCAGCACGCGCCTGATCGACAACATGAGCATCCACGTCACGACACCGGCGGGCACCGCAGTCGCGGGCTCGACCACTGATGAAAGGAGCAGCTGATGCTGCGCACGATGATGAAGTCCAAGATCCACCGGGCCACCGTGACCCAGGCGGACCTCCACTACGTCGGTTCGGTGACCGTGGACGAGGACCTCCTCGACGCCGCCGACCTGCTCTCCGGCGAGCTCGTCCACATCGTCGACGTCACCAACGGCGCTCGGCTCGAGACCTACACGATCGCCGGCGAGCGCGGCTCGGGCGTCATCGGCATCAACGGTGCCGCCGCCCGCCTCGTGCACCCCGGTGACACGGTCATCCTGATCGCCTACGGCCAGATGGAGACCGCGGAGGCGAAGGACTACAAGCCCGCCGTCGTCTTCGTCGACGCCGACAACAAGGTGATGGCGACCGGCTTCGACCCCGCCGAGACGTTCGGCGACCCGTCGCTGACTCGCGGCGACTTCCTCGCCCGCTAGCCTGCGCGGATGACTGCATCCTCGGCCGGGGTCCCGCAACGACTGACGGCTCCCGAGCCCGGGTGGACCACCCGCGCAGACGTCGTGGTGATCGGTTCCGGCATCGCCGGGCTGACGGCCGCGCTGCGGATCCACGCGGCCGACCGCAGCCTCAAGCTGCTGGTGGTCACCAAGGACGTCCTCAACGCCGGCTCCACCCAGTGGGCGCAGGGCGGGATCGCCGCGGCGCTCGGCCCGGGCGACACCCCCGAGGAGCACCTCCACGACACCCTCGTCGCCGGCGCCGGGGCGTGTGACGTCGAGGCCGTCCGCGCCCTCGTGACCGAGGGGCCCGACGCCGTGCACGAGCTGATCGCGCTCGGCACCGAGTTCGACCACCACGACGGAGAGCTGTCGCTGACCCGGGAGGGCGGTCACCACCGCGACCGGATCGCGCACGCCGGTGGCGACGCGACGGGCGCCGAGATCCAGCGCGCCCTCATCGCCGCGATCGAGCGGGCCCCCGAGATCGAGGTCATCCAGCACGCGCTGGCCGTCGACCTCCTGCTCGCCGATGACGGTGGTGTGGCCGGGGTGACCCTGCACGTCCTCGGCGAGGGCCAGCGTGACGGTGTCGGCGCGGCTCACTGCCGCGCGATCGTGCTGGCAAGCGGCGGGCTGGGCCAGGTGTTCTCGCAGTCCACCAACCCGAGCGTCTCCACCGGCGACGGCATGGCCATCGCGCTGCGTGCGGGCGCGACCCTGCGCGACCTCGAGTTCGTGCAGTTCCACCCGACGGTGATGTATCTCGGGCCCGACTCCCAGGGCCAGCAGCCGCTGATCTCCGAGGCGGTGCGTGGTGAGGGTGCCTTCCTCGTCGACTTCGAGGGCGATCGCTTCATGCAGGGCCGGCACGAGCTCGCCGACCTGGCGCCTCGTGACGTCGTCGCCAAGGCGATCACCCGCCGGATGCTGGAGACCGACAAGCCCCACATGTGGCTCGATGCGCGCCACCTCGGTCGCGAGTTCTGGGAGAAGCGCTTCCCGACGATCCTCGCGGTCTGCCGCGAGCACGGCGTCGACCCGATCACCGAGCTGATCCCCGTGGCTCCCGCCCAGCACTACGCGTCCGGCGGGGTGGCCACCGACCTCGACGGGCGCTCCAGCGTGCCCGGGCTCTACGCCACCGGCGAGGTCGCGTGCAGCGGCGTACACGGTGCCAACCGGCTTGCCTCCAACTCGCTCTTGGAAGGCCTCGTGTTCTCGCGCCGCATCGCCCAGGTGCTGCCCGGCGAGCTGCGCGAGTGGTCGACCCCGGCCGAGGACAAGCGTGCCGACGGCCTGGTCGACTGGACGCTGCGTCCCGACCTCCAGGCCATGATGACGACCCGTGTCGGCGTCCTGCGCACCGCCGACGGGATCACCGAGGCGATCGACTGGCTAGACGGCCGCGATGCCGGCAGCCAGGCCGTCCCCGGCGTCGACGGCTGGGAGACCACCAACCTCCACGCCATCAGCAGCGCCCTGGCCCAGGCCGCGCTCCGGCGCGAGGAGACCCGCGGCTCCCACTGGCGTGAGGACTTCCCCGACCGCGACGACGTGGCCCAGGCCGGTCACATCGACACCCGCCTCGTCGACGGGCAGCTGGAGCAGGAGTTCCTGCCGGCCCGCTCGACCGACCCTTCCACTGGAGCAGTCGCATGAGTTCAACGTCGTACGCCGCCCTGCCGGCCGAGCTCATCGCCGAGATCGCCGAGGCGGGACTCGACCCGGAGGCGATCTACGCCGACATCGTCCGCGCGCTCGCGGAGGACCTGCCGGACGGCTCGGACGACACCACCAGCGCGGCCACCATCTCCGACGACGCCCGCGGCAGCGCCGACTGGGAGGCCCGCGAGCCCGGCGTCGTGGCCGGGCTGGCGATCGCCGCGATGGTCTTCCACCACGTCATGGGCGACGACGTCCAGATCGACGGCCGGGTCGCCGACGGCACGCGCGTCGCCGAGGGCGACGTCGTCATGCGGGTGGCCGGCCCGACGCGGGGGCTGCTCACGGCAGAGCGCACCGCCCTCAACTTCGCCTGCCACCTCTCCGGTGTCGCGACCGCCACCGCCCACTGGGTCGACGCGCTGGAGGGCACCACCGCCAAGGTCCTCGACACCCGCAAGACCCTGCCCGGGTGGCGCGCGCTGCAGAAGTACGCCGTCCGCTGCGGCGGCGGCGTCAACCACCGCTTCTCCCTCGCCGACATGGCGATGGTCAAGGACAACCACGTCATCGCCGCCGGGGGAGTCGTGCCCGCCCTCGAGGCCGTCCGGGCTGCCTACCCGGGCCTCCCGATCGAGGTCGAGGTGACCGACCTCGACCAGCTGCGCGAGCTCCTCGCTGCCGGCTGCGAGCGCATCCTGCTCGACAACATGTCGACCGCGATGATGGCCGAGGCGGTCGAGATCACCGCCGGGCGTGCGGTCCTGGAGGCCTCCGGGGGTCTGACGATCGAGCGGGCCCGCGAGGTCGGTGAGACCGGCGTCGACTTCATTTCCGTCGGAGCACTGACCCACTCGGTGAAGGTCTTCGACATCGGCATGGACCTCGTGGACGCATGACGCTGCTCGCCGCCGACATCGGCAACGCCGACACCGTCCTGGGACTCCTCGACGGCGCGGACGTCGTCGCGCACTGGCGGGTCTCGACCGACGAGCGACGAACGTCCGACGAGTGGGCCGTGCTCGTGCGCGGGCTGCTGGCCGACACGGGCCGCAGCATCGACGCGATCGCCGTGTGCGCGACGGTGCCCGCGGTCCTGCACGAATGGCGCGACATGCTCGCTCGCCATTTCGAGGGCATCCGCAGTGTCGTCGTGGAGCCCGGTGTGCGCACCGGTGTGCCGGTGTTGATGGACAACCCGCGTGAAGTCGGCGCTGATCGCATCATCAATGCACTGGCCGCAGCAAGTGAATTCGGCGGCCCCGCGATCGTGGTCGATTTCGGTGGTACGGCGACGACTTTCGACGTCGTGAGTGAGTCCGGACAATATGTCGGTGGTGCGATTGCGCCCGGAATCGAGATCTCCCTCGAGGCCCTGGGCCGACGAGGCGCCCAGCTGCGCAAGGTCGAGCTCCAGCGACCTCGTTCGGTGATCGCGAAGAACACCGTCGAGGCGCTGCAGAGCGGGATGCTGTTCGGCGTCGCGGCGCAGGTCGACGGCATGGTGGCGCGGATGATCGCCGAGCTCGGGGTCGACGTGCCGGACGTCAATGTCATTTCGACCGGTCATCTCGCCCCGCTCGTGCGCGAGGAATGCTCGTGTTTCACCGCGCATTCACCCTGGCTGACCCTGCAGGGGCTCCGACTGGTCTTCGAGCGCAATTCCTGATATCCAATTCGGCGCGTATTGCCTCGACAATTCAGGTATGAGTAGGGTGGATCCCGCTTTCTCCTGCCCCTGTATTGAAATGAGGAATCGTGGCGCAAAAGGTCAACATCATTCTTGTCGATGACCTCGACGGCACCGAGGCCGACGAGACCGTGACGTTCGGTCTCGACGGCACGACCTACGAGATCGACCTCACGGACAGCAACGCCGCCGCCCTGCGCGAGGCGCTGAGCGGTTATGTCGGCCACGCCCGCAAGGTGAGCGGTAGCGCTCGTCGCGGCCGCAAGGCTGCCGGTTCGTCGTCCAACACCAAGGACGTCCGCGAGTGGGCCCGTGGCCAGGGCATGGAGGTCTCGGAGCGCGGTCGCATCTCCGCCGACATCCAGCAGGCCTACGACGCCGCACACTGATCCACCCTGTTCGCTCGCCGCGTCCCCCTCCGGGGGCGCGGCGAGCAACATTTCACGCGGAACCCACGTGTTGACCACACGCTCACCGCGCACGCCTGACGGCGGTCTCGTTGTCGCCGGTGGTCGTGCAGTTCCGGTGTGAGGATCGAGCACACGGCCCCGACCAGCGATGGCGGGAGCGTGTGGTTCCTCGATCCTCGTACGGCGACGGTCGCGACCGCGACGTACGCCGACTGACCGCTCTGTTCGCTGTCAGCGGACGGCTCCGATCCGCCGGCGGGAACACGTAGGGTGGAGTCGGGCGTTGAGCCCACTGTCCGCAGCGATTTCGCGGACCACAGACATTGAGGAGCGCACATGTTCGAGCGGTTCACCGACCGAGCCCGGCGAGTTGTCGTGCTGGCCCAGGAAGAGGCCCGCATGCTCTCCCACAACTACATCGGGACCGAGCACATCCTGCTCGGTCTCATCCACGAGGGCGAGGGCGTCGCAGCCAAGGCCCTCGAGTCCCTCGACATCTCCCTGGAGGCCGTGCGCGCCCAGGTCGAGGAGATCATCGGCCAGGGCCAGCAGGCCCCGTCGGGCCACATCCCGTTCACGCCGCGCGCCAAGAAGGTGCTCGAGCTGTCGCTGCGCGAGGCGCTGCAGCTCGGTCACTCCTACATCGGCACCGAGCACATCCTCCTCGGGCTGATCCGCGAGGGCGAGGGCGTCGCCGCCCAGGTGCTGCAGAAGCTGGGCGCCGACCTCAACCGGGTGCGCCAGCAGGTCATCCAGCTGCTCTCCGGCTTCCAGGGCAAGGAGTCGGCTGCGTCCGGCGCTTCCCAGACCGGCTCCGGCGCCGAGGCACCGTCGAGCTCGCTGGTGCTCGACCAGTTCGGCCGCAACCTGACCCAGGCCGCCCGTGAGGGCAAGCTCGACCCGGTGATCGGGCGCGAGCAGGAGATCGAGCGGGTCATGCAGATCCTCTCGCGACGCACCAAGAACAACCCGGTGCTGATCGGCGAGCCCGGCGTCGGCAAGACGACCATCGTCGAGGGCCTGGCCCAGGACATCGTCAAGGGCAACGTGCCCGAGACGCTCAAGGACAAGCACATCTACACCCTCGACCTCGGCGCGCTCGTCGCCGGCTCGCGCTACCGCGGTGACTTCGAGGAGCGCCTGAAGAAGGTCCTCAAGGAGATCCGCACCCGCGGCGACATCGTGCTGTTCATCGACGAGATCCACACCCTCGTCGGTGCCGGCGCGGCCGAGGGCGCGATCGACGCGGCCTCGATCCTCAAGCCGATGCTGGCGCGAGGCGAGCTGCAGACGATCGGTGCGACGACCCTCGACGAATACCGCAAGTACCTCGAGAAGGACGCCGCGCTCGAGCGCCGCTTCCAGCCGATCCAGGTCGCCGAGCCGTCGATCGCCCACACGATCGAGATGCTCAAGGGCCTGCGTGACCGCTACGAAGCGCACCACCGCGTGACCATCACCGACGAGGCGCTGGTCTCCGCTGCCACCCTCGCCGACCGCTACATCTCCGACCGGTTCCTGCCGGACAAGGCGATCGACCTCATCGACGAGGCCGGCTCGCGCCTGCGCATCCGTCGGATGACCGCGCCTGCCGACCTGCGCGAGTACGACGACAAGATTGCCGACGTGCGCAAGCGCAAGGAGGCCGCGATCGACGGCCAGGACTTCGAGGCCGCCGCCCGCCTGCGCGACGAGGAGAAGCAGCTCATCGCCCGCAAGGCCGAGCGCGAGACCCAGTGGCGCTCCGGCGACATGGACGAGGTCGCCGAGGTCGACGAGGAGCTGATCGCCGAGGTGCTCGCCGTCGCGACCGGCATCCCGATCGTCAAGCTCTCCGAGGAGGAGTCCTCGCGGCTGCTCAACATGGAAGAAGAGCTGCACAAGCGCGTCATCGGCCAGGAGGAGGCCGTCAAGGCTCTCTCGCGCGCCATCCGCCGTACGCGTGCCGGCCTCAAGGACCCGAAGCGTCCCGGCGGCTCGTTCATCTTCGCCGGCCCGTCCGGTGTCGGAAAGACGTGGCTGTCCAAGACGCTCGCCGACTTCCTGTTCGGTGACGAGGACTCGCTGATCCAGCTCGACATGAGCGAGTTCAGCGAGAAGCACACGGTCTCGCGGCTCTTCGGCTCGCCTCCCGGCTACGTCGGCTACGAAGAGGGCGGCCAGCTCACCGAGAAGGTGCGCCGCAAGCCCTTCTCCGTCGTGCTCTTCGACGAGGTCGAGAAGGCCCACCCCGACATCTTCAACAGCCTGTTGCAGATCCTCGAGGAAGGTCGCCTGACCGACTCGCAGGGCCGGGTGGTCGACTTCAAGAACACCGTCATCATCATGACCACCAACCTCGGCACGCGCGACATCTCCAAGGGCCAGAACCTCGGCTTCCAGCAGTCCGGCGACGGCAGCACCTACGACCGGATGAAGACCAAGGTCGCCGAGGAGCTCAAGCAGCACTTCAAGCCCGAGTTCCTCAACCGCGTCGACGAGATCATCGTGTTCCCGCCGCTGTCGCAGGACCAGATCGTCTCGATGGTCGACAACATGATCGCGGGCGTCGAGCTCCGGCTCAAGGACCGCGACATGCAGCTCGAGCTGACCCAGCCGGCCAAGAACCTCCTGGCCGAGCGGGGCTTCGACCCGGTGCTGGGTGCGCGTCCGCTGCGTCGGACCATCCAGCGCGAGATCGAGGACGTGATGGCGGAGAAGATGCTCTTCGGCGAGATCGGCCCCGGCCAGATCGTGCTCGTGGACATCGAGGGCGAAGGCCCGAGTGCCACCTTCACGTTCAAGGGTCAGAAGGTCTCGGCGATGCCGGACATGCCGCCCTTCGAGACCGCCGACGTCGTGGGCGACCCCGAGTCCCCGCTCGAGGGTCCCGACGACTCCGCCGGCCCGGTCGACGTGGAGAAGTCCTCCGACTGAGTCATCCCGCACCACCCGGAGCCCTTGGCCGACCTGGCCGGGGGCTCCGGCGCATTTCGGGTCAGCGGCGTGCGCGGTGCCCCGCGTAGTTCAGTGAGAGATTGCACTGTCCGCGCCGAATCACCGCAATCTCTCACTGAACTACCGCGGGATACGGTCAGGACGGCAGGGCGTACGCCGACGGGCCGACGGCCTCGACCAGCCGGTCGGCGACGAGGCCGGCCAGGCAGCGTTCGCGCTGGGTGTCGTCCGGCCACACGGCGTGGATGCGGGACGTGGGGACCGACCCCTCTGCGTCGCGCAGCAGCGCCATGATCCGACCCCGGCACTGCCGGTCGGTGCCGTCCCAGGCCTGGCCGCGACGCGGCGGGCCGGCGTGGGCGGGGCGCCCGGCGGCCTGCCAGGCGCACCGGTCCGCGATCGGACAGGTGTCGCAGCGCGGGTCGCGGGCGGTGCAGACGAGCGCGCCGAGCTCCATCACCGCGACGGCCCAGGTGGCGGCCGTCGCGGCGTCGGTCGGCAGCAGGTCGGTGGCGAGGTCGCGCTCCGCGCGGGTCACCGACGCCGGTGGGAACTCCGTGCCGCTGACCGCCCGCGCGAACACCCGCCGCACGTTGGTGTCGAGCACGACGTGCCGCTGGCCGAAGGCGAAGCTCGCGATCGCCGCCGCTGTGTAGTCACCGATCCCGGGCAGGGCCAGCAGGTCGCCGTACGCCGCGGGCACCTCGCCGCCGTGATCGGCGACGATCGCCGTGGCGGCCGCGTGCAGCCGCAGCGCTCGTCGGGGGTAGCCGAGCCGGCCCCACATCCGTACCGCCTCGCCGGTGGACTCGGCGGCGAGCGCCGCGGGGGTGGGCCAGCGGTCCAACCAGGCGGCGTGCACCGGGAGGACCCGGGCGACCGGGGTCTGCTGGAGCATGAACTCCGAGACCATCACCGACCACGCCGACGCCGACGGGGAGCGCCACGGGAGCTCGCGTGCGTGCTCGTCGTACCACCCGAGCACGGGGTCGTGGAGGTCGCTCATCACCGCAGATCCTAAGCCTGGTGGGGGTCCTCGCGGAGTGGCAGCCGCGTCGAGGCGCGCTCGCTGTCTACCGTGTCGCCATGGCTTCCCCGCCCCTGCAACCCCGTGGTCCGTTGCCCGCGCGCGTCTACTGGACGCGGCGGCTGCTCCTGCTCGGCCTCGCGCTGGTGCTCGTGATCGGGTTCGCGCGGATCCTGGGTGGGTCCAGCGACGGCTCTGACGACGGTGCCAAGGCGACGACGGTCGGCGTGACGACGAGTGAGCCGACCGAGACGCCGACGACCGAGCCGGTGAAGCGCAAGCGCAAGAAGAAGAAGCAGACCCCCACCGAACCGCCGCTCGCCGAGCCCACCGGCCCGTGCGAGAACAGCGACATCGTGGCCACCCCCGTCGTGACGGAAGCCCAGGGCGGGGTCGACGTGCCGATCACCCTCAACCTGCGCACGCTCGAGTCGCCGGCCTGCACCTGGACGGTCTCACCCGACACGCTGACCGTGTCCATCACCTCGGGCAACGACGCGATCTGGGCGAGCCGCGAGTGCCCGGCCAGCATCGTCCCCCAGGAGGTCGTCGTCCGGCAGGCCGTCGACGCACCCATCAGCGTCGTCTGGGAGGACGCTCGCCGCTCGGACGAGGGCTGCACCGCCCAACGCGAGTGGGCCCGGCTCGGCTACTACCACGTGGAGGCCGCCGCCCTCGGCGGTGAGCCGACCGACGTCCAGTTCGAGCTGGTCCGCCCCGCGAGCGCCGTGATCACCAAGACGATCACCCCCAAGCCCGAACCCACGACCAAGGGCAACGGCAAGAACAAGGGCAAGAAGAACAAGCCGGCCGACACCGACACCGCCCACACGCCCGGCGAGCAGGGCAGCGGCAACTCCGAGGGCTGACTCCCGCACCACCCCCGGGCGGTGCCTCAGCAACCGTCCGTGGCCATCGAAACGGTTGCTGGCCCACCGCTCGTACGGCGATTCGCTGGTGACCCAGGCTCGTCCTCGGCCACGCCACCCCGGGCGGTGCCTCAGCAACCCTTCGCGGTCATCGAAACGGTTGCTGGCCCACCGCTCGTACGGCGAGTCGCCGGTGACGCGCCCGCGGGAGGTGAGTCACCCACATTCGAGCGCGCGGGAATGTGGCTCACTCACCGCTCGGCCCGAAGGCCAGCGCCGCTGCGGCGCCCGGTCAGATGTAGCGCTCGGTGATGCTCGACTCGGCGAGCCGGGAGAGCCCTTCGCGCACGCTGCGAGCACGGAGCTCGCCGACACCCTCGACGGCCTGGAGGTCGTCGATGCCGGCGGACAGGAGCTGCTGGAGGCCGCCGAAGTGCTCCACGAGCCGGTCGACGACCTGCGCGGGGAGGCGCGGCACCTTGGCGAGCAGGCGGTAGCCGCGCGGGGCGACGGCACCGTCGAGGTGCTCGCCCGTGCCGAGCCCGAGGACGCCGGCGACCGAGCCCGGGTCGACCAGGTCGGTGGGGGACAGGGCCGCCAGGTCGGTCAGCATCGTCTCGGGGCTGGTCTTGCGGCGCTTGCCGGTCGGGAGGTAGTCGCGGACCACGAGCTCGCGCTCGGCGTCCACGCCGGTGATGAGCTCCTCGAGCTGCAGGGAGAGCAGACGGCCGTCGGTGCCGAGCTCGAGGACGTAGTCGTCGATCTCGCTCGCGATCCGGGTGACCATCTCGAGGCGCTGGGCCACGACCGCGACGTCGCGGACGGTCACCAGGTCCTCGATCTCCAGCGCCGAGAGGGTCGAGGAGACCTCGTCGAGGCGCATCTTGTAGCGCTCCAGGGTGGCGAGGGCCTGGTTGGCGCGGGAGAGGATCTTGCCGGAGTCCTCGAGCACGTGGCGGATGTCGCCGACGTAGGCCGCGATGATCTGCATCGACTGCGACACCGAGATCACCGGGAAGCCGGTCTGGCGCGCCACCCGGTCGGCGGTGCGGTGCCGGGTGCCGGTCTCCTCGGAGGGGATCGTGTGGTCGGGCATGAGGTGCACGGCCGCGCGGTGGATGCGCGAGACGTCCTTGTCGACGATGATCGCGCCGTCCATCTTGGCCAGCTCGCGCAGGCCGGTGGCGGTGAAGGGGACGTCGAGGGTGAAGCCGCCCGTGGCGATCGACTCGACGGTCTTGTCGATGCCGAGCACGATCAGGGCACCGGTGCGACCGCGCAGGATCCGCTCGAGACCATCACGCAGCGCGGTGCCCGGGGCGATCTCGGCCAGCGTGGCGCGCAGACGCAGCGTGTCGTCGGTTCGCTCTGCCGCCACGGTGTAGTCCTCCCCAGAACTGCGCGCCGGTCGGCGCGGCCGTCAGTCTAGGGGACCACGCCCACGCTCATGGCCGTTCGTGACACGCACGGCAGTCAGTGCGGAGGCCACCGTGCTGACGTCGAGGACCTGCATGCCGTCGACCTGCCGACGTGAGTTGTCAGCAGCGCCGGGCTCGCACGGCACGATGGCCATCCGGAAGCCCTGGCGCGCGGCCTCGGCCAGCCGCTGCGGCAGGTCGCGGACCCTGCGCAGCTCGCCGGCGAGCCCGATCTCGCCCATCGCGACGATGCCCTTGGGCGGCGCCAGCCCGGTCATCGAGCTGGCGATGGCGATCGCGATCGCGAGGTCGGCCGCGGGCTCCGTGATCCGCGCGCCGCCCACCGTCGAGGCGAACACGTCGTGCTGGTGCAGCCGGATCCCGGCGTGCTGCTGGAGCACCGCGAGGATCATCGCGACCCGGGAGCCGTCGATGCCCGAGGTCGTGCGGCGGGGGCGCTCGAGGGGCGACGGCGTCACGAGCGCCTGCACCTCGGCCAGCATCGGCCGGCGACCCTCCATCGAGACGGCCACGCAGGTGCCGGGCACCTGCGAGGAGTGGTGCTCGACGAACAGCCCGGTCGGGTCGGTGACCGCGCGGATGCCCTCGGAGGACAGATCGAAGCACCCGACCTCGTCGATGGGTCCGAACCGGTTCTTCATCGCCCGCACCATGCGGAAGCGGGAGTTGCGATCGCCCTCGAAGTGCAGCACCACGTCGACGAGGTGCTCGAGCACGCGCGGCCCGGCGATCGAGCCGTCCTTGGTGACGTGGCCGACCAGGACGGTGGTGATGTTGCGGGTCTTGGCGACCCGGATCAGCGCGGCCGCCACCTCCTTCACCTGGGTGACGCCACCGGGGACGCCCTCGATGCCGCTCGCGCCGATGGTCTGCACGGAGTCGATGACGAGCAGTGTCGGGCGCACCTGCTCGATGTGGGTGAGCACGGCGCCCAGATCGGTCTCAGCGGCGAGGAAGAGCTCGTCGTGCACCCCGCCGGTGCGGTCGGCACGGAGCCGGACCTGGGAAGCCGACTCCTCACCGGTGACGTAGAGGGTGCGGGTGCGGACCCGCGCGGTCTGGGCGGCGACCTCGAGCAGCAGCGTCGACTTGCCGACGCCGGGCTCGCCGGCGAGCAGGATCGCGGCTCCGGGGACCAGCCCGCCACCGAGCACCCGGTCGAGCTCGGGCACCCCGCTGGTGCGGAACTGCGAGTCCTCGACCGACACCTGACCGATCGGCACGGCAGGGGTCGTGACCGGCGACGCGGTCGCGCGCATGGTCGGCGCGGCTGTCTCGGCGACCGATCCCCACGCCTGGCACTCCCCACAGCGACCGACCCACTTGGTCGTCTCCCAGCCGCACTCCGTGCAGCGATAGGCAGGCCTGACCTTCGCGGATTTGCTCATGCGGTGAACCGTAGGTGACGGCACCGACACTCACCTCGCCAGCAGGCGCGCGATCTCCTCGAAGCCGCGACGGCGCGCGTGCTCCAGCGCCGTCACCCCGTCGCGGTCGGCGAGCTGCGGGTCCGCGCCGGCCGCGAGCAGGGTCCGCACGATGCGCTGCCACGGTGTGGTTCCCTCGCCGAGGAGCACCGCCTCCAGCAACGCCGTCCAGCCGAGGTCGTTGACGTGGTCGACGTCGATGTCGGTCGCTCGCACGGCCCAGCGGACGTAGGCCGCGTGGCCGCGCTCGGCCGCCGGGATGATCGACACCCCGCCGTAGCGGTTGCGCAGCGTCACGTCGGGATCGGCGGTGAGCAGCAGCCGGCCCATCGGGACCGAGCCGGTCACACCGGTCACCAGCCACGGGGTGTCGGACTGCGCGTCGACCGCGTCGGGGTCTGCACCCAGGGCGACGAGCACGCGCGCGACCTGGCCGACGTCGCCGATCACGGCGTGCAGGAGTGGCGTACGGCGATCGCCGTCACGTGCGTCCACCTGTGCTCCGGCCCGCAGGGCGAGCGAGGCGGTGTCGGCGTCGCCCGCCCGGGCCGCTGCGAGCAGCGCCGCCTCAGGCCGGCGCACCGGCCGGTCGGCTCGTGCGAGCAGGCTCGCGATGTCGCCGTACCCACGTTGCTCCGCGTGCTCGCGCGCGGTGAACCCGTCCTCGACCGCCGGGACGGTCGCGTCGACGCCCGCGGCGAGCAGCACGCGCACGGTGTCGAGGTAGCGCTGGGACCCGTCGCCGAGGATCACCGCCTCGTGCAGCGCGGTCCAGCCCAGATTGTTGACATGGTCGAGGTCGATGCCGGCCCGGACGAGTCGCCCGGCGATGTCCCAGTGCCCGCGATCGGCCGCGCGGATCAGCCCGGTGCCGTTGAAGCGGTCCTTGGCGTCGACCCGCGCCCCGGCTGCCAGGGTGAGGTCGAGCAGGTCGCGGTGGCCCTCGCTGGTCGCGATCAGGTAGGCGCTCTGCGTCGTCTCGTCGGTGTGGTTGACGTCGGCGCCGCGCGCGATGAGGCGCCGCGCGGCCGGCAGGTCGTTGGCCCAGGCCGCGTCGATCAGCGCCGCGTTCAGTCGCGCCAGCTCGGCCCCGCTGGGGGACGGGTCGGGGGACGTCGGCCGCACCGAGGTGGCGCTCGAGGAGGGACGCACCCGGGTGGGCTCCGCGGCGGGCTCGGTCGGTGGGGTGCCGGGACGGTTCTCGCCGGCGCTGCACGCGGCGAACACCGCAAGAGTGAGGAGGAGGGAGAGCTTGCGCATGACCTCATCCTCCCCACGCCGTTCCAGCGATTATGCTGCCAAGGGATTGGAACGATCAAGGAGCCAGCGATGTCGAGCACGGAGCCGCGCGGACCCGGGTTCATCCCGGTGTCTCCGCCGACGCTCGCCGACGTCGCGGAGCGCGCCGGTGTCTCGCGCCAGACGGTCTCCAACGCGGTCAACAACCCCGACCTCCTGCGTCCCGACACCCTCGAGCGCGTGCGTGAGGCGATCGACGAGATGGGCTACTCGCCCAACCGTGCGGCCCGCAACCTGCGCACCCGCAGCTCGCAGCTGATCGGCCTGCGCGTCCAGCCCGCCCAGGAGGGCACGGCCAACGCGATGATGGACCGCTTCCTGCACACGCTCGTCGACACGTCGGCCGAGGCCGGCTACCACGTCCTGCTCTTCGCCGGCGACAACGACGACCCGGTCGGCGGCTACGACCACCTGCTCCGCGCCACCGCTGTCGACGCGTTCGTCGTCACCGACACCTACCTCGGCAACCCGCAGGCCGCGTGGCTGAGCGAGCAGCGGGCGCCGTTCGTCGCGTTCGGGCGTCCCTGGGACCAGCCGCACGCCACCCACCCGTGGGTCGACGTCGACGGCGCCGCCGGCACCCGCCTGGCCACCGACCACCTCATCGAGAAGGGGCACAGCCGGATCGCGTGGATCGGCTGGCGCAAGGACTCACCCATCGGGGAGGACAGGCGCGCGGGCTGGCTCGCCGCGATGCACGAGGCGGGCCACCCGACCACCGGTCTCGCGTCCCGGGTGGAGGACACCGTCCAGAGCGGCGCAGAGGCCGCCGCCGTACTCCTCGACGAGTCGGCTCCGACCGCGTTCGTCTGCGCCTCCGACACGCTCGCCATGGGCGTGCTGCACACGTTGTGGATCCGCCAGCTCGCGCCCGGTCGCGACATCGCGGTCGTCGGCTTCGACGACTCCCAGGTGGCGCAGGTGTTCCCCGTCGGGCTGACGTCGGTGCGCCAGCCGCTGGAGGACGTCGCGGTCCAGATCGTGCGCGCCCTCGAGTCGCTGCTCGGCCACCTCCCGCCGCCCGCGCAGGGCGTGCTGCTCACCCCGACCCTGGCCGTCCGCGGATCCAGCTGACTCCGGCGTCAACCCA
Organism: Nocardioides allogilvus; assembly: GCF_003047285.1. Classification (GTDB taxonomy): domain Bacteria; phylum Actinomycetota; class Actinomycetes; order Propionibacteriales; family Nocardioidaceae; genus Nocardioides; species Nocardioides allogilvus. Next base: position 139,317 of record NZ_PZYX01000001.1, read on the forward strand.
GCGCGGCTGCACGTCGTCCCTAGTCACAGAGATCCACGAACCGAGGAGACCCTGTGGCCAGACGCGATACGACTTCGTCGCCTTCGTCGATGCGCGTTCCGCTGCCCTGCTGCGGACCGCGCGCCTGCTGTCGGCGGGAGATCGGCATGCCGCCGAGGACCTCGTGCAGACCGCCCTGGAGAGGGCGTACGTCGCCTGGCCCCGCATCAAGCGACGCGAGGCCCAGGAGTCCTACGTCCGTTCGATCATGACCCGCGCGGCGATCGACCGCACCCGTCGCCGCCAGCGTCGCGGCGAGGTGCTCACCGGCGAGGTGCCCGAGACGGTCACCGTCCCCGCCGGACCCGAGGACCGCGACGCGGTCTGGGGCCTGCTCGCCGCCCTGTCGCCGCGCCAGCGCGCGGTGCTGGTGCTGCGCTACTACGAGGACCAGTCCGAGGTGCAGATCGCCGAGACCCTCGGCTGCAGCACCGGCACGGTCAAGGCCCATGCCTCCCGCGGCGTCGCCCTGATGCGCGAGCTCTGCGCCGACCCCGCCACCTTCCACGCGACAGGACTGAACCGATGAGCATCGACTCCCAGATCCGTGACCGCCTCCACTCGGCCGTCGACGACACGACCGCCCCGCCCGCCTTCGCCCGGACCGTGATGAGGCGAGGACGTGCGCGGCGCCGTCGTCGGAACGCCGCGGGCGTGCTAGCTGCTGCCGGGGTCATCGCCGTCGGGAGCACATTCGTGATCCCCGACTCGCCCACGGCTCGCGAGGGTCAGGTGGCCAATGGTGGACAGCGCTTCGACGCCGCGATGGCATGGGCACAGAGGTTGCCGAAGGGCGCCAACGTCAAGCTCCCCTACTACGGCGAGGGTGGCCTTCGCGACGGCGACACCGTGGTGCCGTTGCCCGAGGGAATCGCCACGGTCGTCGCCCCGCAGCGAGCCCGCGGCGGCTGGGTTGTCGCCCTCGCCCCGATGGAGAACGCTCTCGCACCCGCGGTGCTGGCATCCGACGGATCGATTCGGACGCTACCGGCCGCGCCGTTCGGCGACGGCTCGGCCGACGCCACCATTGCCGTGTCGCCTGACGGATCCCAGGTCGCCTACGGCGATCGCGTGGTGGACCTCGCAACGCTGGACACGACGGAGATCCCGCACAACCCTGCCTACGAGCCGATCGCAGATCCCGGCCACGACCAGTCGATCCGGCTCAACGGTTTCACCGACCAAGGTCTCGTCTACCGGGGCTCGCCCACGACGAAGGGCTGGGGCACCACCTGGCTGCTCAAGGGCGACGGCACCACGGTCGAAATCGAACCGCCCACCGACAGTCACATCCCCCAAGGTGGCCCCGCCGACTTTGCGATCTCCTACGACTACACCGAGAAGGCCAACACCTGCACCACGTCCTTCTGGCTCATTGGCGCTGCCTGGCATGAGCAGGGCACCGGGTGCATGGGCAGTTACCTGTCCGAAGCCGTGGACGTGTCTCCCGATCGCCGATGGTTGCTCACCGATCACCTGCCGCGGGTCTGGAACCTGAGCAACGATGGCTTCACCGAGGTCGACATCCCACGCGACCTGGTGTCCAACGGCGAGGGATGGATGGGCAACGCTGGGTGGGAGAGCAACGACAGCTTCCTGCTGGCTCTGGTCGATCAGCGGATGGGTGCCTACACGGTGAGTGAGCCGGTCAAGCAGCAGCTCCAGATCGTGCGCTGCACGATGTCGACCGGCACCTGCGAACGAGCTGGCGACCTGCAGCACCTCATGGTGAGCGGCGAGGTGTGGGGAACATCAGAGGTGACCTTCACCGGTCAGTAGTCACGCCACCACACGTTGACGGCGTAGTCGACGTCGGTGCCCTCGTGCGACGCGATGATCTCCTCGGCCAGCTCCGGCGTGAACTCGATCCGCACCACGGCCTCGAGGTCTGCTCGCGACGAGAAGGCCCAGCCCATGTCGACCGGGATGCGCGTCCACCCACGCAGAGACCAGAAGGTCTCGACGGCGGAAGGGTCGACCATCGGATAGCCCCGGCGGAACCACGACCCGAAGGTCGAGCGCGAGCCGTCGTTGTCGATGACGAACGCCGTCCCGCCGCGCGCCATCACCCGGTCGAGCTCGACCAGCCCCGGCTCGCACCCGGGGCCGAAAAAGTAGGCCCAGCGCGCGTGCGCGACGTCGACCGACGCGTCCGGGACCGGGAGGGCCTGCGCCGTACCGACCGAGACAGTGACGTTGCCCAGCCGGCGGGTACGGCGCTGCGCCAGCCGCGCGAGGTCAGGGTGCGGTTCGACGCCGATGACGGAGGTGGCGCTCGCAGCCCAGCGCGGGAGGTGGAAGCCCGAGCCGCAGCCGATGTCGGCGAAGCGCAGCCCGTCCCAGGGCGCGACCGAGGCCATCGCGGCCTCGATCCGTCCGTGCGGATCGGCCGCGCGGTTCTCGAGCTCGTAGGTCGCCGGGTGGTGCCAGATGTTCGGCGACGGGGTCGCACCCTCGATCCGCGGAGGGCGCGTCATGCCGGGGGGAGCGTCAGATCCGGACCAGACCCGACGGGGTCTGGAACTGCGCGGCCAGGATGCCGGGGGTGCCGTTGGGGGCGACCCACTCGACCTTGACGTCCTCGAGAGGCGCCTCGACGGTCTCGCCGAGCCACTCGCTGACCCGCTGCGGGTCGCCGGCGATCTCGAGCGTCGCGAGCGCGAAGTCGGTGTCGGCGCCCGTGCTCGGGTGCATCGCGTCGGGCGACTCCCACTGGATGAAGAACGGGAGCTGCGGGTCGGCCATCAGGTCGTTGACGCCGATCTGCTTCCAGAGCAGCTCCTCGCCGGTCGGCAGGTGGCGGTTGCCCTTCACGGCGTCGCGACCGAGGCGCTGCTCGACCGCGGTGATGTCGTTGATCGCCACGACCCAGCCGAGCCAGCCGCCGCCGGCAGCCGAGCGCGCACGCACGGCCTGCCCGAAGGGAGCCTTGTCGCTGGCCGGGTGGTCCAGGACCTCGACGATCTCGAGGTAGGTCCCTCCGTCCAGGGGCAGGATCATGTTGCGGGTGCCGAAGCGTGGGTGCACTCCACCGTCGATGAAGTCCTTGCCGAGCAGGCCCCCGATGCGCTGGGCGGTGCTGGCGAGGCCATCAGGTCCGGCTGCGAAAGAAAGATGGTCCAGGCGCATGCAGGCATTCTGACCCCGCTGGCCGCGAGGGCCGGACAGGGGGGTCGGGTTGTCTTGACGTCGAGAAAACTCGGTCAGCGTGGATCGGCGGGATGCAGCGCCAGCGCGGAGCGCGAACGCACGTGTGCCTCGCAGTGGCGCACGAGCTCGACGTATCCGTCCTTGCCCATCAGCTCGGTGAGCTCCGCCTCGTGGGTGACGAACACGGGCTCGAGCGCGACGTGCGCCTCGGTGTTGCCGGAGCAGTACCAGTCGAGGTCGTGGCCGCCCGGACCCCAGCCGCGGCGGTCGTACTCACCGATCGCGACCTCGGTGTAGGAGGTCCCGTCCTGGCGCTCGACGGTGCGGAACGTGCGCCTGATCGGCAGCTGCCAGCAGACGTCGGGCTTCGTCTCGAGCGGGTTGCGACCCTGCTCCAGCGCCAGGCCGTGCAGCGCACAACCCGCCCCGGTGCTGAAGTCTGCGCGGTTGTGGAAGATGCACGCCGACTGCCCGTCGTGCTCACGGGTGAGGGTCTTGCGCTCCCCGTCGTCATCCTTCTCCACCCAGTCCGCCTTCGTGGCGGTGCGCCCGGGGTGGAACTGCCACTGCTCCGGGGTCAGCTGGGCGACGAAGCCCGCAACCCGCGACTCGTCGTCCTTGTCGGCGAAGTGGGCACCGAGCGTGCAGCACCCGGTGTCGGGGGCGTCGGCATAGATCCCTTGGCAGCCCTGGCCGAAGATGCACATGAAGCTCGACGTCAGCCACGTCAGGTCGCAGCGGAAGACCTGCTCGTCGTCCGCCGGGTCGGCGAACTCGACGTACGCACGGGGAAAGACGAGATCGACTTCGGGCACTGGACGATCCTACGGGCGGGCACCTTGCCTAGTAGTTTGGTCCCATGCGCCTGGGCGTCCTCGACATCGGCTCCAACACCGGTCACCTCCTCGTGGTCGATGCGCACGGTGGCGCCGCGCCGCTCCCGGCCTTCTCGCACAAGGAGCCGCTCCGGCTGGCCGAGCACCTCGACGAGCGCGGCGCCGTCACCCAGCAGGGCATCGACGCGCTGACGGACTTCTGCGCCTCGGCCGTGCGGGTCGCCGAGGACAAGGGCTGCGCCGACATGCTCGGCTTCGCCACCTCCGCGGTCCGCGACTCCGTCAACGCCGACGACGTGCTCGAGCACGTCCGGCGCGTCGCCGGGGTCGACCTCGCGGTGCTCTCCGGAGAGGACGAGGCCCGGCTGACGTTCCTCGCCGTACGCCGCTGGTTCGGCTGGTCTGCCGGCCGGCTGGCCGTCTTCGACATCGGCGGTGGTTCGCTGGAGATCGCCGGCGGCTCCGACGAGGCCCCCGACGTCGCCTGGTCGCTGCCGCTCGGCGCTGCGCGCCTGGCCCGCACCTGGTTCGGCGGCGACCGGCCCGACGAGGAAGCAGTGCGTCGGCTGCGCCGCCAGATCCGCGCCGACATCGCCGACAATGCCGGTCACCTGCTCCGTCCCGGCACCCCCGACCGGGCGGCGGCCACCTCGAAGACGTTCCGCTCGCTGGCGCGGATCTGCGGTGCGGCGCCCAGCGGCGAGGGTGCGCTGGTGCCGCGCGTGCTGGAGCGCGCCACGCTCGCGGAGTGGATCCCCAAGCTCATCGCCCTGACCGGCGACGAGCTCGCGCACCTGCCCGGTGTCTCGCCCAGCCGCACCCACCAGATCGTCCCCGGCGCGCTCGTTGCCGAGGCCTGCATGGACATCTTCGACCTGCCCGCGCTGGAGATCTGCCCGTGGGCGCTGCGTGAGGGCGTCATCCTGGAGCGGATCGACCAGATCTCAGTCTTGAGCCCGACGTGACCTTGATCGGCCTCTCCACCGCCTCGGTCTATCCCGAGTCGACCGCCCACGCCTTCGGCTATGCCGCGCAGCTCGGCTACGACGCCGTCGAGGTGATGGTCGGCATCGACTCGCTGTCCCAGCAGACGTCGGCGATCAAGCAGCTCATCGACCACCACGAGATGCCGGTGTGCGCGATCCACGCTCCCTGCCTGCTGTGGACGCAGCGCGTGTGGGGCACCGAGCCGTGGGGCAAGCTCGAGCGCTCCGCCGACCTCGCCCTCGAGGTCGGTGCCGACGTGGTCGTGGTGCACCCGCCCTTCCGCTGGCAGCGGGAGTACGCCGCCGGCTTCGTCGACGGCATCGCCGCGCTCGAGAGCTCGACCGGCATCGCCTTCGCCGTCGAGAACATGTATCCGTGGCGGGCGTCCTCGCGCCGCGGGATGGAGATGTACCTCCCGAGCTGGGACCCCAGCCAGCACAACTACGCCAACACCACCATCGACCTCTCCCACGCGGCGATCGCCGGCTCAGACGTGATCGAGATGGCCGACCGGCTGGGGAGGCGGCTGCGCCACGTCCACCTCACCGACGGCAGTGGCTCGGCCAAGGACGAGCACCTCGTGCCCGGCCGCGGGGTGATGCGTGCCGGCGAGTTCCTCGGCCACCTCGCCGAGCGCGACTTCGCCGGTCACATCATCCTGGAGATCAACACCCGACGCTGCAGCACCCGCGACGAGCGGATCGCCGACCTGGCGGCCTCCCTGGCCTTCGCGCGCGAGCACTTCGCCGTACGAACGAACTGATGCGCTGATGGCTCGCGGTCGCCGCCCCGGCGCCTCCGACACCCGCGCGGCCGTCCTGGCCGCTGCCCGGACGTCCTTCGCGGAGCACGGCTTTCGCGGTACGACGATCCGCGCCGTCGCAGCGGCCGCCGGTGTCGACCCCGCGCTGGTGCACCACTTCTTCGGCACCAAGGACGACCTCTTCCTCGCCGCGATGGCGCTGCCCGTCGACCCGCGCGAGGTCATCGCACGCGTGGTCGAGGGCCCCGTCGAGGACGCGGCCGACCGCTTCCTGGCCGCCTTCCTGGGCGTGTGGGAGGACCCAGCGCTGCAGCCGGCCCTGCTGGCCGTGGCGCGCCGGATGCTCGAGCCCGGCGGTGACCGGCTGCTGGCGGAGGGCTTCTTGCCGGTGGTGGTCCAGCCGGTGGGGGCGAGGCTCGGCCTCGACCGCCCCGAGCACCGCATGACGCTGGTCGCGAGCCAGATGATCGGCCTGATCCTGCTGCGCTACGTCCTCCGGGTGGAGCCGCTCGCGTCGTTGCCGGCGGACGTCGTCCGGGCGACCTGTGCGCCCACCCTCCAGCGCTATCTCACCGGCGAGCTGCCCGACGCTTGACGGGCGCTCGTCCCGCGAGCACAATTCAACACATGATGAATAACATCGTCATCACCGACCTGAGGGTCGTGCGTGGGGGACGCGAGGTGCTGCCCGGCATCTCGCTCGAGGTCGGCGCGGGCGTCACCGGTCTGCTGGGGCCCAGCGGCTGCGGGAAGTCGACGCTGATGCGTGCGGTCGTCGGCGTCCAGCAGGTCCGCTCCGGCAGCGTCGAGGTCCTCGGCCGGCCCGCCGGCTCCAAGCCGCTGCGCGACCGCGTCGGCTACGTCACCCAGGCCGCGAGCGTGTACGACGACCTCTCGGTCGCGGAGAACCTGCGCTTCTTCGCCCGGGTGCTCGGGGTCGCGGCGATCGACGAGGCCATCGACCGGGCCGTCGCGGCCGTCGACCTCGACAGCCACCGCGACCAGGTCGTCGGCAGCCTCAGGGGCGGCCAGCGGTCGCGAGCCAGCCTGGCCGTCGCGCTCCTCGGCGACCCCGACGTGCTCGTCCTCGACGAGCCCACGGTCGGGCTCGATCCCGTGCTCCGCCGCGACCTGTGGGCGCTCTTCCACCGCCTCGCCGACGCCGGCAGGGTCGTGCTCGTCTCCAGCCACGTCATGGACGAGGCCGAGCGCTGCGACCGGCTGTTGCTCATGCGGGAGGGCCGGATCATCGCCAACGGCACCCCGAGCGAGATCCGCGGCGACGCCCGCGACATCGAGGACGCCTTCCTGCGCATCGTCGAGGGCGAGGCCGTCTCATGAGGACCCTCGCCGTCGCCGGTCGCGTGCTCACCCAGATCCGCCGCGACCACCGCACGCTCGCCATGCTGCTCGTGCTGCCGTGCCTGCTCATCACCCTGCTCTGGTGGATGTTCGCCGACCTGCCCGGCGCGGCCTTCGACCGCTTCGGCCCGGGCCTGCTCGCGCTCTTCCCGTTCATCGTGATGTTCCTGGTCACCAGCGTCACCACCCTGCGCGAGCGCAGCAGCGGCACCCTCGAGCGCCTGCTGTCGATGCCGCTGGGCAAGCTCGACTTCCTGCTCGGCTATGCCGTCGCCTTCGGCGCCATCGCGGCGGTGCAGTCCGCCCTCGCGGTCGCGGTCAGCGTCGGCCTGCTCGGGCTCGACGTCAACGGGCCGGTCTGGTTGCTGGGCGTGGTCGCGATCGTCGATGCCGTGCTCGGTACGGCGCTGGGCCTGTTCGTCAGTGCGTTCGCGGCCACCGAGTTCCAGGCCGTCCAGTTCATGCCGCTCGTCGTGGTCCCGCAGATCCTGCTGTGCGGGCTGTTCGTGGCCCGCGACAGCCTGCCGCGGGTGCTCGAGGTGATCAGCGGGGTCCTGCCGCTGTCCTATGCCGTGGACGCCATGCAGGAGCTGGTCGGGACGGCCGACGAAGCGGTCGTCTGGGGCGATGTCGGGGTGGTCCTGGGGTTCGCCCTCGCGGGGCTGGCGCTCGGTGCCGCGACCCTGCGGCGCCGTACGGAATGAAGCAGGCTGGCTCGGCCCGGCGAGGTCGGTCGGCGTAGCCTGTGCGCCATGTCACTGCTCCGCCAACCGATCCTCCTTCTTGCCAAGAGCGACAAGGTGAAGAAGCTCGTCAGCACCATGCCGGTCTCTTCAGGAATCGTCACCAGCTATGTCCCCGGGGAGTCCACGGAGGCGGCCGTCGACGCCACCTCCGGCCTCATCGACGACGGCCTTCGCGTCACCCTCGACTTCCTCGGCGAGGACACGTTGGACCTCGCGCAGGCCGAGGCCACCGTGGCCGCTTACAAGGAGCTGCTCGCCGAGCTCGCCAACCGCGGGCTGGCCAGCAAGGCCGAGGTGAGCGTCAAGCTCTCCGCCGTCGGCCAGGCGCTCCCCGACAACGGCGAGAAGATCGCGCTGGAGAACGCGCGCGAGATCTGCCGCGCCGCGCGCAACGCCGGCACCACGGTCACCCTCGACATGGAGGACCACACCACCACCGACTCGACGCTGGCGATCCTGCACGAGCTGCGCAAGGACTTCCCCGAGACGGGTGCCGTCCTGCAGGCGATGCTCCACCGCACCGAGGCCGACTGCCGCGCGCTGGCCCACGAGGGCTCGCGGGTGCGTCTGTGCAAGGGCGCCTACATGGAGCCCGAGTCCGTCGCGTTCCAGGAGCGCATCGACATCGACAAGTCCTACGTCCGCTGTCTCAAGGTGCTGCTGGCTGGTCAGGGCTACCCGATGATCGCCAGCCACGACCCGCGGATGATCCAGATAGCGTCGTCGCTCGCGAGCCGCTACGGCCGCCGGGTCGGCACCTACGAGTTCCAGATGCTCTACGGCATCCGTCCCGAGGAGCAGAAGCGCCTGGCCGCCGCCGGCGAGACGGTGCGCGTCTACATCCCCTACGGCCAGGAGTGGTACGGCTACCTCATGCGCCGGATGGCCGAGCGCCCGCAGAACCTCACCTTCTTCCTCCGCTCCCTCGTCTCCAAGAGTTAGGCAGTCATGACTACAGCGATCATCGGTGCCGGCGTGATGGGCGAGATGCTGCTCTCCGGACTCGTCCGGGCGGGCCGCCGTGTCGACGACCTCATGGTCGGTGAGAAGCGCGCCGAGCGGGCCCACGAGCTCGAGGAGCGCTACGGCGTCGCGGTGGTCTCCAACATCGAGGCGGCCAGCAAGGCCGACACGGTCGCGCTGGTCGTCAAGCCGCAGGACATGGCCGCGGTGCTCGAGGAGATCGCGCCGGTGCTGCGTCCTGGCCAGCTGATCGTGAGCCTGGCCGCCGGCATCACCACCGCCTTCATCGAGTCGCGGGTGCCCGAGGGCATCGCGGTCGTGCGGGTCATGCCCAACACCCCCGCGCTGGTCGACGAGGGCATGGCCGCCATCTCGCCCGGCTCGCACTGCGACGACGCCCACCTGGCCGAGGCCGAGTCGCTGCTCGCCTCGACCGGCCGCGTCGTGCGGGTGCCGGAGAGGCAGCAGGACGCGGTCACCGCGATCAGCGGCTCGGGTCCCGCCTACATCTTCTTCGTCGTCGAGTCGATGATCGAGGCCGGTGTCCACCTCGGGCTGCCGCGCGCGACGTCGTCCGAGCTGGTCATCCAGACGCTCTACGGCTCGGCCAAGATGCTCCGCGAGACCGGCACCCACCCCGCGATCCTGCGCGAGCAGGTCACCTCGCCGGGCGGCACGACGGCTTCCGCCCTGCGCGAGCTCGAGATCCACAAGGTCCGTGCTGCCTTCCTGGCTGCCATGGAGGCCGCCCGCAACCGCTCGCGCGAGCTCGCCGAGGGCAGCTGACCGCTGTGCCGCGGGGCCCAGCCTCGCCGCCCTGAACTTCCACTCGAGCGAGTGGATCTCCATCGAGGTCCACGCTCAGCCTCGTGCGCGAGGGCGTGAACTTCCACTCGAGCGAGTGGAAGTTCATCGGGTCGCGGCAGTGGGCTGCGGGTCCCCTCGCGCGCCCGACCTACCGGACGTCTGTGCTGAACCGCAGCTCCTCCAGCGAGCTGATCCGCGGCGAGTGCGAGGGGTGCGCGTCCCGCCGGTCCAGCAGCAGTGCGTGCAGGCCGGCACCGACGGCGCCCTGGACGTCCGCCACCAGCGAGTCGCCGACCATCAGCGCCTCGGCCGGGTCGACGCCCAGTCGCGCGCAGGTGCCGATGAAGGGCGCTGGGTCCGGCTTGCCGAACGGGAACTCGTCGGAGGTGAACACCTGGTCGACCTCGTCGATGAGCCCGACCCGCGCGAGCTTGAGTCGCTGGTGGGCGTGGTCGCCGTTGGTCAGGACCGCGGCGAGAAGCCCCGCTCCGCGCACCCGGCGCAGGGCGGGGACGGCGTCCGCGAAGCAGGCCCAGCTGGCGTGGTAGGCCTCGGCGTAGCCCTGGAAGGCCTCGTCCGCGGCCTCGTCGATCGCGAGGTCCAGGTGGGGGAGAAACTCCCGCACCCTCGCCCGGCGCTGCTCGGCGAAGGTGATCTCCCGCTGCTGGTAGCGCTCGTAATGAGGAGTCGCGATCGCCGCCCACCGCACCGCGAGCTCGTCGTCCGTGCCGGCCAGGCCTTGCCCGCGGGCCCACTGGACGCATGCCGTCCGGGCCGCGGAGGTGTGGTCGACCAGGGTGTCGTCGAGGTCGAAGATCACCGCGCGCATCGGCTCAGGCCCGCAGCGAGTCGAGCAGTGCGACGAGGTCGTTGACGACCCCCCGCACGACGGGGACGCGGGAGAGCCGGCCGAGCTTGTCGACCAGTGGGACGAGGCCGGCGATCAGCGCGAGCGTGCGCTGCTGGCCGGCGCTGCGGTCGTGCACCCAGAACAGCACGACGCCCATGTGCAGCAGCCACAGCAGCTCGGGCAGGCGAGGCTTGAGCGAGGATGCGACCTTGAGGTCCGAGCCCGCGAGCAGCTCGGCGAAGATCGCGATGCTGGCCTCCCGGGCCTCGGCAGACTCGGGGGAGAACGGCGACAACGGGCTGGTCGGCTCGGCGGCGTTCTTGAAGAAGGTGCCGGCAAATTCGTGGTACGGCGCCGCGACCCGCACCCACGCGGTGAGCACCCCGCGCAGGCGCGCCGCGAAGTCGGTCTCGGTGTCGAGCACGGTGCGCGTGGCCTCGAGGTGCTCGACCTGCATCTGGGCGTAGAATGCCTGGATCAGGTGCTCCTTGCCAGCGAAGTAGTAGTAGGCGCTGCCCAGCGAGACGCCCGCGGCATCGGCGATGCCGCGCATCGTCGTGCCCTCGAAGCCCGAGGTCTGGAACAGGTCCATCGCCGACGCGACGATCTTCGCGCGGGTCTGCTCGGCCTTGGCGGATCGGGTCACGCCGCCACCCTAGAGACACTCTTGAACATGTTCACCTCTGGTCGTCTGTCGAGCCGTCCCGGCGACGATCTCCTGCGGGGGATAGGTTCGGCTGCATGGTGGAGTGCTCCGGACCGGCGTCGGTCGTCTTCGACTCGTCGCTGACGGAATACAACTTCGGGCCCTCGCACCCGATGTCACCGATCCGCGTCGACCTCACGATGCGCCTGGCCGAGGAGCTCGGTGTCCTGGCCGGGCTGACGGTGGTGCCCCCGCCGATGGCCGACAACGACCTGATCGCCACGGTCCACACGCGCGAGCTGATCGCCGCCGTCACCCGCATGGGCATCGACGGTGGCGAGGACCCGTTGCACGGGCTCGGCAGCGACGACAACCCGGTCTTCGAGGGCATGCACACCGCCGCGGCGCACGTCGTCGGCGCCACGGTCGAGGCCTGCCGCCAGGTGCTCAGCGGTGAGTCGCTGCACAGCGCCAGCATCGTCGGCGGCCTGCACCACGCGATGGTCGATCGCTCGAGCGGCTTCTGCATCTACAACGACATCGCGGTCGGGATCCAGCACCTCCTCGACAGCGGCGTCGAGCGCGTCGCCTATGTCGACGTCGACGTGCACCACGGCGACGGCGTGGAGAAGATCTTCTACGACGACCCGCGCGTGCTCACCATCTCCTTGCACGAGACCGGCCAGATGCTCTTCCCGGGCACCGGCTTCCCGCAGGACTCGGGCGGCGAGGGCGCCGAGGGGACTGCGGTCAACGTCGCGCTCCCGCCCGGCACCGCCGACGGCGGTTGGCTGCGCGCCTTCCACGCGGTCGTCCCGCCGGTGCTGCGCGAGTTCGCGCCGCAGGTCCTCGTGACCCAGCACGGCTGTGACTCCCACATGGAGGACCCGCTCGCCCACCTGATGCTCAGCGTCGACGGCCAGCGCGCCGCCTACCTCGCGCTGCACGAGCTCGCGCACGAGATCTGCGACGGCAAGTGGGTCGTCACCGGTGGGGGCGGCTACGCCCTCGTCGAGGTCGTGCCGCGCGCCTGGACCCACCTGTTGGCGATCGTCGCGGGAGCGCCGCTCGACCCGGCGACCGAGACCCCGCAGGCCTGGCGTGACCACGTCCTCGACGTCCTGGGTCGTACGGCGCCGCACCGCCTCACCGACGGTCGCAACCCGGCCTACCGGGACTGGTCGGGGGGCTACGACCCCGAGACGTGGCTCGACCGGGCGATCATGGCGACCCGCAGCGAGGTGTTCCCGCTGCACGGGCTCGACCCCTATCCGTGAGCCGGTCGGCGTACTCGAGATGCCCCGGATCAACCCGACACGCCGAGCGCCCCACAAGTTTCTCTAGTCACACCCTTCCCCACAGGTCACATTGGCCCTATCTTTGCGAAAAGAGCGCCACGAACTTGTGACACCGGTGGGGAAGCCGGTGCCGTTGCGCAGAAGGAATGGTGCACAGATGGCTCCCAACAAGCCTGGAGACATGTCCGACGTCGTCTTCTTGACGATTGCTGAGGTCGCATCCAAGATGCGCGTCTCGAAGATGACGGTCTACCGACTCGTCCACAACGCAGAGCTGCCAGCCGTTCGCGTCGGCCGCTCGTTCCGCGTGACCGAGGACGACGTCAACGAGTACCTCCGCAAGAGCTTCTACAACGCCGGATAGTTCCGGCGCGCAGGCTGGGCGGACACCGATTCTTGCCCTCCCAGCCTGCCCAGTAGGCTGTGCGGGTCGTGCGGGCACCTGCCTGTGCGCCGCGCGCGCATCCGTTTGCGTGTGCGCAGGTTCGTGAAAGGTCTTTCCGTGGGTTCTGTCATCAAGAAGCGGCGCAAGCGCATGGCCAAGAAGAAGCACCGCAAGCTGCTCAAGAAGACGCGCGTGCAGCGTCGCAAGCTCGGCAAGTAACACCTGTCGTCATGGGACGGGTCGTGCTGGTCACCGGGATATCCCGTGACATCGGCCGCCGCTTCGCGCGCGCTGCCGCCAGCGACCCGTCCATCGACCGCGTCATCGGCGTCGACGTGGTGCCACCACGCGGCGACATCGGCGACGTCTCCTTCGTGCGCGCCGACATCCGCAGCCCCGTCATCGCGAAGGTGCTGGCGAAGGACGACATCGACACCGTCGTCCACATGAGCGTCATCGCGACCCCCGGCTCGGCCGGCGGTCGCAACACGATGAAGGAGCTCAACGTCATGGGCACGATGCAGCTCCTCGCTGCGTGCCAGAAGTCGCCGACGATCAAGAGCCTGGTCGTGAAGTCGACGACCACGATGTACGGCGCCAGCTCGCGTGATCCCGCGATGTTCACCGAGGACATGGGACCCAAGCGGGTTCCCAGCACGGGCTATGCCAAGGACACCTACGAGGTCGAGGGTTATGTCCGCGGCTTCGCGCGCCGGCGTCCGGACGTCAGCGTCACGACCATCCGCGCGGCCAACGTCATCGGCCCCCACGTCGTCAGCCCGATGACGAGCTACTTCCGCCTGCCGGTCATACCGCGGGTGCTCGGCTTCGATCCGCGGCTGCAGTTCCTGCACGAGGACGACCTGCTCGACGTGCTGCGGCACGCTGCGGTCTCCGACATCTCCGGCACCTTCAACGTCGCCGGTGACGGCATGCTCATGCTCACCCAGGCGATCCGCCGGCTGAACAAGCCGACTGTGTCGATGCCGACGTTCGCCCTCGGTCGCGTCGGGTCTGCGCTGCGACAGGCCCGCGTCGTCGACTTCTCGCCGGAGCAGCTCACCTTCTTGACCTACGGCCGCGGCGTCGACACGACGCGCATGCGCGAGGAGCTCGGTTTCGAGCCGCGCTACTCCACCGCAGCCGCGTTCGCCGACTTCGCCGTCTCCATGGGGGTCCCGCTGCGCGGCGACCTGCTCGCTCCGCCTCCGAAGGGGGAAGTCCGTGTCTGATCGCGACCCGTCCGACGCCGACATCATCCCGATCGGCACCAGCGGCCGTCCCGGTCGCGGGACCGGACGTGCACGACCCTCCGCGGCGGCGCGCAGCCTGGCCGGCCCGGCGCCGAAGCCCGCCGCCAAGAAGGCTGCCTCGAAGCCTGTGCCCCAGGTTGGGTCGAAGGTGGAGCCCACGCCGGCAGCGACGACGCCCGCCGCGACCGAGCCCGTGACTCCGCGACCGACCCGGGAGTCCGGGCCGTCGAGGACCGCGTCGCGCCCCGCCGTCACCACCGAGGAGCGCCACCCGCTCGCGGGCGTCCCGATCGGGGACTGGCTCTCGGCCTTCCAGGGCGCCGCCGTCGAGCTCTTCGGCGACCAGTGGGAGCGCCGGCTGGCCGAGATGATGGCGTTCCTGCGCCGTCGACTCTCGGGCGAGTACGTCGTGGACGAGTACGGCTTCGACACCGAGATCACCGAGCGCTTCTTCATGGCCGCGCTGCGCCCGATCGCGCAGAAGTGGTTCCGCGTCGAGGTCCGTGGTGTCGACAACATCCCGACCACCGGTGGCGCGCTCGTCGTGTCCAACCACTCCGGCACCGTGCCCATCGACGGCCTGATGACCATGTTGTCGATCCACGACGAGACGGGTCGTTTCCTGCGACCCCTCGGCGCCGACCTGGTCTTCAAGCTGCCCGTCGTCAGCGCCCTGGCCCGCAAGGGCGGGGCGACGCTCGCGTGCAGCGAGGACGCCGAGCGGATGCTGTCCGGTGGCGAGCTGGTGGGCGTGTGGCCCGAGGGCTTCAAGGGCATCGGCAAGCCCTTCAGCGAGCGCTACAAGCTGCAGCGCTTCGGCCGTGGCGGCTTCGTGTCCGCGGCGCTGCGCACCGGCGTGCCGATCATCCCGCTGTCGGTGGTGGGCGCCGAGGAGATCTATCCCCTCGTCGGCAACATCCCGTCGCTGGCCCGCCTTCTGGGCGTCCCCTACATCCCGATCACGCCGTTCTTCCCGCTGCTCGGACCGCTCGGGCTGGTGCCGCTGCCGTCCAAGTGGCTGCTCGAGTTCGGCGAGCCGATCCGCACCGACTCCTACGACGCGGTCGAGGCCGACGACCCGATGCTGGTCTTCAACGTCACCGACCAGGTGCGCGAGACCATCCAGCAGACCCTCTACACCCTGTTGCGCGAACGCCAGAGCGTCTTTCGCTGAGCTGCGACGCTGACGGGCGTCGCGTCAGGGGAGCAGCGGGTCGGTCGCGCCGTCGACGGTGCCCTGCAACCCGTCGACCGTGCCGTCGAGGGTCGTGCCGACACCGGTGAGCGCCTCGTCGGCGACCGGCAGGCCGTCCGTCGCGGTCGACAGGTCGCCGGTCAACAGCTTGGTGACGTCGTTGACCTGCTTCTTCACGTCGACCTTGGGCGTGCTGGGCTTCGGGGTGGGGTTCGACGTCGGGGCCGGGTCCGGCACCTCGAGGTCGGGCACCTCGACGCCGGAGACGTCCGTACCCGACAGCGGGTCGGGAGCTGCGGGGGACGTGGGCCTGGGGGGCGCCGCCGCCGTGACCGGCGTGAGCAGGTCGGGATCCTGGCTCGCGGTGACGATCACCGTCGAGACGCCGGAGGGCGGAGCGCTGGCCGTGAGCAGGTTGGGCGGGATCGACGCGACGCCGCCATCGCAGGTCGGGCAGGCGCGGCTGGCGCGCTGGTCGATCTCGGCCAGGCGCTGGCTGGCAGCGACGAGGCTGTCGTCGGCCGAGTCGGGCAGGTCGGACTCGAGCGCGGACAGGCGCTGGATGCTCGCGCCGGTGAAGGTGCGCAGCTCGGTGATCGATGCCTCGTCACCCGTCGTGGCGTAGGCCGACAGCAGCACGTCGGAGGCCTCGCTGGCCTGCTCGGTGAAGGTGTCGAGGGTGGGCTCGAGAGCGCTGATGCTGCGCGGGCTGCCGTCGGCGGCGAGGTCGCGGACCTCGTCGAGCCGCCCACGGGCACTGGCGAGGAGCGCCTCACCCCGGGCGGTGTCGTCACGGGCGAAGTCGGTCTGGGCGTTCTCGAGGGCGCGCTTGACGGGATAGAGCGACTCGCCGGGCAGGGCGCTCTGGGCGGCGACGGCCATGGAGGTGGTCGCCCCGAGCATGGCGGCGAATCCCAGGACGGTGGCGAGTCGACGGTCGCGGCGGTAGGACCGGACGGGCAGGACGAGGCGCTGCTCCTCGGCCGTGAGCGGACGGGAGGCCTGCGGGAGCAGGGCGGTGTCGGCCTCTGCCATCAGGCGCAGGCGCAGGTCGGAGACGAAGTCGGCCCGCGGGGCCGGCTCCGGAATGGCTCGCAGGTCGCGGACGACTGAGAGCAGGTCGGCGAAGGCCGTGGCGTCCTGCTCAGTGAAGGGACGCGAGAGTGCCGCGTCGAACTCCTCTGCACGCCTTCGTGCCGAGAAAGGCCCAGTCATCGCATTCTTCCTTGGGTTCGCAGGCTGTACGTGGCAGCCGATCGGTGCCCCTCCACCGGGCCAAACGACCCGGTGAGGACGGAAGTTACGCGCGCGGGCGCAGCACTTGAGAGACGTCGGTTACGTTTGTTCATCGGTCGTGCGACCCTTCGGGCATCAGCTTGGCCAGATTGCGCACCCCGCGCAGCTGCAGCTGCTTGACCGCTCCGTCGGAGCGGCCCAGC
This sequence comes from Nocardioides allogilvus, assembly GCF_003047285.1. Classification (GTDB taxonomy): domain Bacteria; phylum Actinomycetota; class Actinomycetes; order Propionibacteriales; family Nocardioidaceae; genus Nocardioides; species Nocardioides allogilvus. Next base: position 156,036 of record NZ_PZYX01000001.1, read on the forward strand.
GCCGCGGCCGTCTCGGCGATGCTCAGGCCCTGCAGGAAGCGCATGATCAGGCACTCGCGCTGCTCCGGCGGGAGCTGGGTCAGTGCCTTGAGCAGCACCTCGTTGGTCAGCCCCGCGAGCACCGCTGCCTCCGGGCCCTCGGTCACGTCGTCGTGCAGGCCCATGTCCTCGGTCGTCATCTCGAGGCGGGTACGACCGGCCTTGAAATGATCGGTCGTGAGGTTGCGCGCGATCGTCATCAGCCAGGCGCCGAAGTCGCGGCCCTGCCAGCGGAAGTTGTTCATGCTGCGCAGCGCACGGAAGAAGGTGTCGGCCGTCAGGTCCTCGGCCAGGGTCGCCGAGCGCGTGCGGTAGTAGAGGAAGCGGTAGACCGACGGCTGGTAGTGGTCGTAGAGAATGCCGAACGCTTCCTTGTCGCCGCCGCGCGCGAGCTCGACGAGCGCGATCAGCCGCGTGCGGTCGGCCTCGCTCTCTTCCGAGGAGGTGGCCTGGTCGGCGTCGCCGTAGTCGCCGTTGGGTGCGCCCGCGGGACCGGTCGCGGGTCGCGGCGACATGGCCGCCTCGGACAGGGCCACGTCGAGGTGCACGCCCATCGCCGTACACAGGGACGGCGACAGGGCCAGCGCCAGGACGCGCCTCAGCGCATCCAGTCCAGCCGACAGTTCGATGTCGCGCGACATACGTAGAACACCCTCCCAGGTGTGACCAGTGTCTCGGTCACTCGGCAAGGGTATGCGGGCGAGCCCACATATGGAACCGAACTCACATGGTGATCAAGACGGGCGAGCGGCGGCAGCGTCAGTGACGCCGGCCGCGCACGGCCGCTCCGGCCGCCACGGCACCGCTCAGGCCGCCCGCCGCGGCGGCCAGCACGAGTCCGGCGCGGGCCGCCTTGCGCCCGGTGCGGTAGTCACGCACACGCCACTTGTGCTCCTTCGCGTGGGCGCGCAGCTTGGCGTCGGGGTTGATCGCGATCGGCTCGCCCACCAGGGAGAGCATGGGCAGGTCGTTGTAGGAGTCGGAGTAGGCCGAGCAACGGCTCAGGTCCAGCCCCTCGCGGATGGCCAGCGCCTTGATCGCCTCGGCCTTCGCAGGGCCGTGCAGCATGTCGCCGACGAGCCGGCCGGTGTAGACGCCGTCCTCGTGCTCGGCGACGGTGCCCATGGCGCCGGTGAGGCCGAGCCGGCGCGCGATGATGGAGGCGATCTCGATCGGCGCCGCGGTCACCAGCCACACCCGTTGTCCCTGGTCGAGGTGCATCTGCGCGAGGGCGCGGGTGCCGGGCCAGATGCGGTGCTGCATCCCCTCGTCGAAGACCTCCTCGCCGATCTCCCGGAGCTCCTCGACGGTGTGCCCGGCAATGAAGCCCAGCGCCGAGTTGCGGGCGTCTGCGACGTGCTCGGGATCCTCGACGCCGACGACCCGGAAGTAGGTCTGCTTCCAGGCGGCACCCAGGATGTCGCGGGTCGAGAAGAACTTGCGGCGGTGCAGCCCGCGGGCGAGGTGGAAGATGCTCGCGCCCTGCATGACGGTGTTGTCCACGTCGAAGAAGGCCGCCGCCGTGAGGTCGGTGGGCATGTTGAGCGCGGTCTCGACCTCGGTCGCTGCCGCGGCCGCCTCACCAGCCAGCGTCGAGCGTTGCTGGAGGTTCAGTCGGCGCGGTCTTTCGGGCGGCGTCACGTCGGTCAGCGTAGACCTGCAAGGCCGCCGCGAGGGGCAGCGCGTGTGGAAGTATCGGCCCATGCTGCAGACGGATCTCGCCGACCTCTTGCTCTTGGCGTCGGAAGAGGCACCGGATCGCCTGGCTGTGGTCGAGTCGGACGGTCGCGGCCGCACCTGGCTCGAGCTCGAGGGTGAGGTTGCGTCGTTCGCGACCGGCCTGGGCGACCTCGGCATCCTGGCCGGCGCCCGGGTCATGCTCGTGGTCGGCAACCGCCTCGAGTTCGTCACGGGCTATCTCGCGATCCTGCGCGCGCAGGTCGTCGCCGTACCAGTCAACCCGCGCTCGACCGCCGACGAGCTCGCGCGGATGATCGCCGACTCCGGCACCCGCCTGGTCATCGCCGACCCCGACTCCCTGGCCGTCGTCCGGGACGCCTGCGCCCAGGTCGTCGCGGCCCTCGACGGCGAGCCGACCGACCTCGAGGCCGACCTCGTCAGCCGCGCCCAGCGTCCTCGTGTCGTCACCATCGACACCGCTCCGCAGGACGGGGAGGTGTCGTACGCCGATGTGCTGGCCACCGAGGCGCGAGCCCTGCCGCCGCTGCCCGACCCGGAGAAGCTCGCGGCCCTGCTCTACACCAGCGGCACCTCCGGGCGGCCGCGCGCGGCGATGCTCACCCACCGTGCGCTGCTGGCCAACCTCGAGCAGGTCGGCGACGTCGAGCCACCGATGATCCACGGCGACGACGTCGTGCTCGGTGTGCTGCCGCTCTTCCACGTCTACGGGCTCAACGCCGTCCTCGGGGGCGTCCTGCAGCACCGCGCCAAGCTCTTGCTCGTCGAGCACTGGGACCCCTTCGCCGTGCTCGACCTGATCGAGGACGAGGCGGTCAGCGTGCTCCCGATCGCCCCGCCGGTCTTCGCCCACTGGCGCGGGATCGAGGACCTCGCCGACCGGCTCGGCCCCGTACGCCTCGTGCTCTCCGGCTCCGCACCCCTGCCGCCGGAGGTGATCGAGGAGTTCACCGCGATCACCACCATCCCCGTCCACCAGGGCTACGGCCTCACCGAGGCGTCCCCGGTCGTGACCAGCACGCTGTGCAGCGACGTGCTGCAGACCGGCTCGGTCGGTGCCGCGCTGCCCGGCATCGAGCTGCGCCTGGTCGACGAGACCGACACGCCGGTCACGGGCGAGGACCCGGGCGAGATCCAGGTCAAGGGGGCCAACCTCTTCAGCGGCTACTGGCCCGACGGTGCGAGCGGCCCCTCCGACGAGGGCTGGTGGTCGACCGGCGACGTGGGCTTCCTCGACTCGACGGGCGACCTGTTCCTCGTCGACCGGGTCAAGGAGCTGGTCATCGTCAGCGGCTTCAACGTCTATCCCTCCGAGGTCGAGGAGGTGATCCGCGAGGTGCCCGGCGTCCGCGACGCCGCCGTCATCGGGGTCGCGGACGACGACACCGGTGAGGCCGTGGTGGCCTATGTCGTCGCCGAGGCCGACGCCCCGGAGGACGGCGAGGCGCTGGAAGACGCGGTGCGTGGCCACGCGTCCTCCCGCCTCGCCCGCTTCAAGCAGCCGACCCGCGTCGAGGTGGTCGCCGAGCTCCCGCTCACCGTCACCGGCAAGGTCCAGAAGGGCCGCCTGCGCGGGATGGAGCGCCGGCGCCAGCTGGGGCTGCTCGAATGAGCGCGAGCCCGAACCCGGCACGCGTCACCCTCTACGGCCGCGTGGGCTGCCATCTCTGCGACGAGGCGCGTGCCGTCATCGAGGCCGTGTGCGCCGAGCTGGGGGAGTCGTACGTCGAGGTCGACATCGACACCGACCCGGCTCTGCGCGAGCGTTTCACCGACGAGGTGCCGGTGACCTTCGTCGATGGTCGCCAGCACGACTTCTGGCGGGTCGACCCCGTCCGGCTGCGCACAGCCCTGCGTCGCTGAGGCCCCCAGTGCGGGTGGGTCATCTCACATGTGCTAGCCGGCATCGTCGCTCAGTTTGTTCTCCCGTTCACAAACTCCTACAGTGATCGCGCCGACTCGTTCTCACACGGGTTTTCCCACACCCGGGACCGCGTTGGCTGGAAAGAAGACGCAGTGACTGCACGGACGTCCAACGACCACGCCCGGGACATTCCCGAGGCCACTGTCGCTCGGCTACCCGTCTATCTACGTGCCCTCATCACGCTTGCTGAGCAGGACATCGAGACCTGCTCGTCCGAGGAGCTCGCGACCGCCGCCGGCGTCAACTCCGCCAAGCTCCGCAAGGACCTCTCCTACCTCGGCAGCTACGGCACCCGCGGTGTCGGCTACGACGTGGAATACCTGCGCTACCAGATCGCCCGAGAGATCGGTGTGACCCAGGACTGGCCCGTCGTCATCGTCGGCATCGGAAACCTCGGTCACGCCCTCGCCAACTACTCCGGATTCCGCAGCCGTGGGTTCCGCGTGGTGGCCCTGCTCGACGCCGATCCCGACCGGCACGACGAGGTCGTCGCGGGCGTCGACGTACGCCCCTTCGACGAGCTCGAGGCGATCGTCCTCGAGCACGGCGTCGCGATCGGCGTCATCGCCACGCCCGCCCTGGCCGCCCAGGACGTCGCCGACCGGATGGTCGACGCGGGCATCACCAGCATCTTGAACTTCGCACCGACAGTGCTGTCGGTGCCCGAGGGAGTCGACGTCCGCAAGGTCGACCTCTCGATCGAGCTCCAGATCCTCGCCTATCACGTCCAGCGCAAGGCAGCAGCCGGCCTGGTCGAGGCAGAAGCAGTCACGGAGGACTCAGCATGAGTGTTCTCGTCGTGGGGGTCTCCCACAAGTCGGCCCCGGTCGCGCTGCTCGAGCGGCTCGCCCTGGATGCCAACGGCGTCACCAAGCTCGTCGACGACCTGATGGGCAGCGAGCACGTCGGTGAGGCGACCGTCATCGCGACGTGCAACCGCCTCGAGGTCTATGCCGACGTCGACCGCTTCCACGGCAGCGTCGAGGAGGTCTCGCGGTTGCTCGTCGAGCGCGCCGGTGAGTCCACCGAGGCGCTCGTGCCGCACCTCTACGTCCACTACGACGACGGTGCCGTCTCCCACCTCTTCAACGTCGCCTCCGGCCTCGACTCGATGGTCGTCGGCGAGGGCCAGATCCTCGGCCAGACCCGCGAGGCGCTGCGCCTGGGCCAGGAGGTCGGCTCCGTCGGCCCCGCGCTCAACGTGCTCTTCCAGCAGGCGCTGCGCGTCGGCAAGCGCTCGCACGCCGAGACCGACATCGACCGCGCCGCCCCGTCTCTGGTCACCGCCGCCCTCGAGCGGATCCCCGGGACCGTCGCCGGACGCCGTGTCGTCGTCGTCGGGGCCGGTGCGATGGCCTCCCTGGCCATCTCGACCGTCCACCGCCTCGGCGCCAGCGACATCGCCGTCGTCAACCGCACCAGCGACAACGCCGCCCGGCTCGCTCGCGAGTACGACGCCCGCTCGCTGCCGCTGGCCGAGCTCGCGACCGCTCTGGGCGACGCGGACGTGGTCGTCTCCTGCACCGGCGCCGCCGGTGTCCTCGTCACCCGCGCCGGGCTCGCCGAGGCCCGGGGCGACCTCGAGACCCCGCTCGCGATCATCGACCTCGCGCTGCCCCACGACGTGGAGCCCGAGGTCGCGACCCTGCCCGGCGTCACCCTCATCGGTCTCGCGTCCCTGGCCGAGGACCTGCGTGACTCCGACGCCGCCCGCGAGGTCGAGGGCGTGCGCGCGATCGTCGCCCAGGAGATCGCCGCCTTCCTCGCCGCGCGCCACCAGGCCAGCGTCACGCCGACCGTGGTCGCGCTCCGGTCCATGGCGACCTCGGTCGTCGACGCCGAGATGGAGCGGCTCTCGACCCGGCTGCCCGACCTCGACGAAGTCACGCGCGCCGAGGTGCTGCACACCGTGCGTCGCGTCGCCGACAAGCTCCTGCACGAGCCGACCGTCCGGGTGAAGGAGCTCGTCAACGAGACCGGCGCCGTGTCCTACGCCGCCGCGCTGGCCGAGCTGTTCGCGCTCGACCCCGAGGCCGTCGACGCGGTCACCCGCGCCGGTGTGCCCGAGGAGGGACGCCCATGAGCGCCCCCCTGAGCAGCATCCGGCTCGGCACCCGCCGCTCGCTCCTGGCCACCACCCAGTCCGGTCATGTCGCCGACTTGATTCGCCAGCGCCTGGGGCGTGAAGTGGAGCTCGTGGAGATCACCACCGAGGGCGACACCAACACCGCCCCGCTCGCCACGATGGGCGGCACGGGCGTCTTCGTCAGCGCCCTGCGCGACGCGCTGCTGCGCGGCGAGGTCGACGTCGCCGTCCACTCGCTCAAGGACCTCCCGACCTGGCCCGCCGAGGGCATCACCCTGGCCGCCGTACCCACGCGCGAGGACCCGCGCGACGTCGTGGTCGCCCGGGACGGCCTGACCCTCGGCGAGCTGCCCGCGGGCAGCCGCGTCGGCACCGGCTCGCCGCGTCGCGCAGCCCAGCTCGCAGCCCTCGGGCTCGGCGTCGAGATCGTGGAGATCCGCGGCAACGTCGACACCCGCATCGCCAAGGTCGCCAGCGGCGACTACGACGCGGTCGTGCTCGCGCGTGCCGGACTGGCCCGCCTCGGACGCGTCGACGAGGCCACCGAGGTGCTCGACCCGCTCCAGATGCTGCCGGCCCCCGGACAGGGTGCGCTGGCGATCGAGTGCCGCAGCGACGACACCGACCTCCTGGCCGACCTCGCCCGGCTGGACGACCACCCCACCCGGGTGGCCGTCACCGCCGAGCGCAGCCTGCTCGCCGCCCTCGAAGCCGGTTGCTCGGCGCCCCTGGGCGCCCTGGCCGAGGTCGTCGAGGGTGACGACGGCGACGAGCTGTGGATCCGGGCGATCGCGCTGTCACTCGACGGCGGCCTGTCGATCCGCACAAGCACGACCGGCAGCGTCGACGACGCCGCTGCCACGGGGAACCGCCTCGCGAGCGAGATGCTCGCCGAGGGCGCCGCAAGCCTGATGGACAGCACAGGGATGGAAGCACCAGTGAGGAAGCAGTCATGACGCGAGCACAGAGCGCCCAGTCCAACGCCGCCACCACGGCGCCCGCCACCACCACGAGGGGCTGGGTGTCGTTCGTCGGCAGTGGCCCCGGCGACCCCGGCCTGATGACGGTGCGGGCGGTGGAGCTGTTGCGCGACGCCGAGGTGATCATCACCGAGGCGCCCGAGCACGCCGATCTGGTGCACGCCCTGCTCACGGTCACCGAGGACGGCCCGCAGGTCGTCGACGGTGGCTTCGGTGAGGACGGCCAGCCGCTGACCCACGCCGCGCGCGCCAAGGTCGTGGTCAAGCACGGCAAGAAGTCGCGCGTGGTTCGCCTGATGACCGGCGACCCGTTCCTCTACGCCTCCGGTCCCGAGGAGGCGCAGGCGTGCGTCAAGGCCGGCGTCGGCTTCGACATCGTGCCCGGCGTCTCGTCGGTCTCCGCGGTCCCGGCCTACGCCGGCATCCCGCTGACCACCAAGGACCACCGCGAGATGGCCGTCGTCACCTGCGGCCCGAAGGTCGACTGGAGCCAGTACTCCGACGACCGCACCCTCGTGCTGCTCTCGGCCGTCGGCACCATCGGTGAGATCGCCGCCGCGCTGATTGCCGCCGGTCGCTCGGCCGAGACGCCCGTCGCCATGACCCGCGTCGGCACCACCACCGAGCAGGCGACCGTCACCTCGACGCTCGCCGACATCGCCGCCGACGCCCGCGCGGCGCGCATCTCGCCGCCGGCCATCACGGTCATCGGCAAGGTCGTCAACCTGCGCGAGACGCTGTCGTGGTTCGAGACCAAGCCGCTCTTCGGCTGGCGCGTCCTGGTGCCGCGCACCAAGGAGCAGGCCGGCTCGCTGTCGCGTCGCGTGCGCGAGTACGGCGCTGTGCCGGAGGAGGTCCCGACCATCTCGGTCGAGCCGCCGCGCAACCCGCTGCAGATGGACAAGGCCGTCCGCGGCCTCGTCGAGGGCCGCTACGAGTGGATCGCCTTCACGTCGGTCAACGCGGTCAAGGCCGTGCGCGAGAAGTTCGAGGAGTACGGCCTGGACGCCCGCGCGTTCTCCGGCCTCAAGATCGCCGCTGTCGGTGACAAGACCGCCGAGGCCATCGCTGCCTGGGGCCTGCGCGCCGACCTCGTGCCGACGGGCGAGCAGTCCGCTGCCGGCCTGCTGGCCGACTGGCCGCCGTACGACGACGTGCTCGACCCGATCAACCGGGTCTTCCTGCCGCGCGCCGACATCGCCACGGAGAACCTCGTCGCCGGCCTGATCGACCTGGGCTGGGAGTGCGACGACGTCACCGCCTACCGCACCGTGCGCGCCACGCCGCCGCCGGCGGAGACCCGCGACGCGATCAAGACCGGCAAGTTCGACGCCGTCGTGTTCACCTCGTCCTCGACCGTGCGCAACCTCGTCGGCATCGCCGGCAAGCCGCACCCCTCGACGATCATCGCGGTCATCGGCCCGGCCACGGCGAAGACCGCCGAGGAGCACGGCCTGCGCGTCGACGTACTCGCCTCGAAGCCCGACGTGGAGGTCCTCGTGGACGCCCTCGCCGACTTCGGTGCCAGCCGTCGCCTCGACCTGCTGGAGGCCGGCGAGCCGGTCACCAAGCCGAGCGAGCGCAAGCCCACCGCCCGCCGCAAGGCCCGCGCGAAGTGAGCTGAGCCGGACACGGCACGAAGGGCGGCGACGGAGGAGACTCCGTCGCCGCCCTTCGTCGTCCGTGGCGCAGCGGAGGGTCGCGGCTCGGCGACCCGTAGGCTTCAGGCGTGATCGCGAACGAGGAGCAACCCGACATCACCGGGCCGGTCATCCGGCCGCGCCGCCTGCGGCGCACCCCTGCGCTGCGCCGACTGGTCGGCGAGACGTCGGTGCAGGCGAGCCAGCTGATCCTTCCGGTGTTCGTCCGCGAGGACATCTCCGAGCCAGTGCCGATCTCCTCGATGCCCGGGGTCGTCCAGCACACCCGTGACTCGCTGAAGGCCGCCGCAGCCGAGGCCGCCGAGCTGGGGCTGGGCGGGGTGATGCTCTTCGGCATCCCGTCGACCAAGGACGCCGTCGGCAGCGGTGCCATCGACCCGAGCGGCATCCTCAACCTCGCGATCAACGACGTCGTCGCGGAGGTGGGCGACACGCTCACCGTGATGAGCGACCTGTGCCTCGACGAGTTCACCGACCACGGCCACTGTGGCCTGCTCACCCCCGATGGCGAGATCGACAACGACAAGACGCTGGCGGCGTACGCCGAGATGGCCATCGCGCAGGCCGAGGCCGGCGTCGACATGGTCGGCCCCAGCGGGATGATGGACGGCCAGGTCGCGGTCGTCCGGCGCGCGCTCGACGCCGCCGAGCACTCCGGGGTGTCGATCCTGGCCTACTCCGCGAAGTACGCCTCCGCCTTCTTCGGGCCGTTCCGCGAGGCGGTCAACTCCTCCCTCGAGGGCGACCGGCGCACCTACCAGCAGGACCCGGGCAACGTCCGCGAAGGCGTGCGCGAGGCGCTGCTCGACGTGGCCGAGGGTGCCGACATCGTCATGGTGAAGCCGGCGCTGCCCTATCTCGACGTCGTGCGCCGGGTCCGCGACGCCGTGGACGTGCCCGTGGCGGCGTACAACGTCTCGGGCGAGTTCGCCATGGTCGAGGCCGCCGCCGCGAACGGCTGGCTCGACCGCGACGCCGCGGTGCTCGAGACCCTCACCTCCATCCGCCGCGCGGGTGCCGACGTGATCCTGACCTACTGGGCGGCCGACGCCGCCCGCCTGCTCGGTCGCTGACCCCCGCCCGGTGGGGGTGTGTTGACGCCGACTCGGCAAATCACGAAGGCCCGCCGGGGAACCGGCGGGCCTTCGTCGTGGAGCGAGTGGCTACGGCGTCATCAGGTCCTCGACACACGCGTTCAGCGCGGCCAGGTCGAGGGCCGAGATGCCGCTGGTCAGGCACTGGGCCTGGGCCTGGGCGACGGTGAGCGTCTGGTCGAGCGGGGTGACGCTGGTCGTCGGCAGGCTGGGCAGCTTCGTCGGGATCGGCAGCTTGACCGGGTCCTTGGTCGGCGACGGAGTCGGGTTGGGGGTCGGGGTCGCTGTCGACGTGGTCGGCTTCGTCGGCGTCGGCTTGACCGTCGGGGCCGCGGTGCTCGTGCTGCCCCGCACCACGGCCTCGTCGCGACCCTTGGCGGCCTTGGTCTTGGCGCTGCGCACCGGCGAGGTGGTCGGCCCGGTGGTGTTGGGCAGGAAGACCCCGGCGGAAGTGGTGCCGTTGGGCACCGACGTGAAGTCGCCGTCCATGTAGGCCTGCATGATCGAGATCACCAGGTCGACGTAGTCGTTGGAGTGGTTGTAGCGGTAGACGCTGGCGCGCTGGCCCTTGTCGGTGGACAGGTCGTCGTCACCGGAGCAGAGGTAGACGGCCGTCGCGAGCGCGGCGTCGTCGATGTCCTGGGGGTTGCGCTTGCCGTCGTTGTCGCCGTCGACACCGACGACCGACCAGGTCGACGGGATGAACTGCATGGGGCCGACGGCGCGGTCGAACTTGGTGTCGGAGTCGTACTGGCCGGCATCGGTGTCGGTGATGTTCTGGGTGTTGTTCTTGCCGTTGAGCGCGATGCCGTAGATGCCGGGCTCGGCGACGCCCTCCTCGCTGAGGGTGTTGCCACCGAAGCGACCGTGGTCGGACTCGACGCGACCGATGGCCGCGATCAGCTGCCACGAGACCTCGCACGCCTTGTCGGCGGAGTTGATGACAGCCTCGGCGCGCTGGTAGGCGGCGAGCGCGGCCGACGGGATGCCGCTGGTGGAGGCGGTCGCGATGATGTCGCCGGTGTCGCCGCTCGCGGCGGCGGGAGCAACGGAGGTGGGGGAGGAGACGCTCGCCGGGGCCTCGATCGCCTGCGTCGGCACGGCGCTGCCGTCGGGCAGCGTCGTGGTCACGTCGCCGGCCAGGGCGGCGCTCGCGCCGATCCCGGTCAGGCTGGCGGTCCACGCGACGGAGAGCACGGCGAGCGGCACGACGGCCGTCGCCTTCTGCAACCGGTTGAAAGTGGGCATTGCTTGTCTCCCCTGAGGGTGCTGCGGTCAGAGCACGGCACTCCCTCAAGTGCGTGCAAGGCTCTCAACGAATGGTGTCACAGTGAGTTACGTCGCAACACCCTGGTGTGATGCCCAACACGTCGCGAGGTCCGAATCGTCCCTTGCTTGGGGACTACGCGACAATAACCCGGTGACTGCCCGTCCCGCCCCCGTTTCCAGCACGCTCTTCGAGCGGGCCCAGGCAGTGACGCCGGGCGGGGTGAACTCCCCGGTCCGGGCGTTCAACGCCGTCGGCGGCACGCCCAGGTTCATCCGCAGCGCCAAGGGTGCCTGGCTGACCGACGTCGACGGCAACGACTACGTCGACCTCATCTGCTCCTGGGGGCCCATGCTGCTCGGCCACGCCCACCCGGAGGTGCAGGCGGCGATCGCGCAGGCCGTCACCCGCGGCACCTCCTACGGCACGCCCACCGAGCCCGAGGTCGAGCTGGCCGAGGAGATCGTCTCGCGCACCCCGGTCGAGAAGGTCCGCTTCGTCTCCAGCGGCACCGAGGCCACGATGTCGGCGCTGCGCCTGGCCCGCGGCTTCACCGGTCGCGACATCGTCATCAAGTTCGCCGGCTGCTACCACGGCCACGTCGACGCGCTCCTGGCCAGCGCCGGGTCCGGCCTCGCCACCCTCGCGGTCCCCGGCACGCCGGGCGTCCCCGCCAGCGCTGCCGGCGAGACGATCGTGCTGCCCTACAACGACCGCGCCGCCGTCAGCGCGGCGTTCGCCGAGCACGGTGACCGGATCGCCTGCCTGATCACCGAGGCGACGCCGGGCAACATGGGCGTCGTACCCCCCGCTCCCGGCTTCAACGGCTTCCTCGCCCAGACCTGCCGCGACCACGGCGCACTGTTCATCAGCGACGAGGTGATGACCGGCTTCCGCGCCACCCGCGAGGGCGGCTGGGGCCTCGACGGTGCCGTCGAGGGCTGGACCCCCGACCTGATGACCTTCGGCAAGGTCATGGGCGGCGGCTTCCCGGCCGCGGCCTTCGGTGGTCGCGCCGACGTGATGAGCCGCCTGGCGCCCGAGGGCCCCGTCTACCAAGCAGGCACGCTGTCCGGCAACCCGATCGCCACCACCGCCGGCCTTGCCACGCTCCGCCTGGCGACGCCCGAGGTGTACGCCGACCTGTCGGCCACCGCCGACACCATCAAGTCCGCCGTGGTCGACGCGCTCACGGCCGCCGGTGTGCCCCACGGCGTACAGAGCGCCGGCACGATGTTCTCGGTGTTCTTCCGCGACGGCGAGGTCACCGACTTCGCGGGTGCCTCGACGCAGGACACCCAGGCCTTCGCCGCCTTCTTCCACGCGATGCTCGACGCCGGGGTCTATCTCCCGCCGTCGGCGTTCGAGTCGTGGTTCGTCTCCTCGGCCCACGACGAGCGGGCCGTCTCCACCGTCCTCGCGGCGCTCCCCGGCGCCGCCCGTGCCGCTGCTGCGATTGGATCCGCATGAGTGACAAGACGATCGTCCACCTGCTCCGCCACGGCGAGGTGCACAACCCCGAGGGCGTCCTCTACGGGCGCCGCGACGGGTTCCACCTCTCGGAGCTCGGTCGCACGATGGCCGAGCGCATCGGACAGGCCCTCGGCGAGCGCGACATCGTGCACATGCGTACGTCGCCGCTGGAGCGCGCGCAGGAGACGGCCGCGCCGCTCGCCGCCGCTCGCGGGCTGACGCCGGTCCTCGAGCCGCGCGTGATCGAGTCGGCCAACCGGTTCGAGGGGGTCAACTTCGGCGGGGGCGCGAAGACGTTCCTGAAGAACCCCGCACTGCTGCGCCACCTCTACAACCCGCTCAAGCCGTCGTGGGGCGAGCCCTACGACGAGATCGCGGCCCGGATGATGGCGGCCGTCGACGACGCCCGCGACGCGGCCCGTGGCCACGAGGCGGTCATCGTGTCGCACCAGCTGCCGATCTGGACGACGCGGCTGTTCGTGGAGAAGCGCTCCTACCTCCACCACCCCAAGACGCGTCAGTGCACGCTGTGCTCGGTGACCTCGCTGCACTTCGACGGCGACGCGCTGCACCAGGTCGTCTACTCCGAGCCGGCCGGCGACCTCATCCCCGTCGGCGACCGCTCGGCGCCGTTCTCCGCCGGTGGCGCCAAGGCGGAAGACCGACCGTGAGGAACCTCGTCGCGCTGCTCGCCCTGCTCACCGTCGTCACGACCGGCTGCTCGTCCCTCGACGGCACCGGCGACAAGGGCTTCATCTCCCAGGACGGTGCCGTCACCCAGATCCCCGCGGCTGATCGCGGCGAGGCGATCGACGTGACGGGCGAGGACCTCGACGGCAAGCAGATCTCCTTCGCCGACCTCCGCGGCGGTGTCGTGGTCGTCAACGTCTGGGGTGCGTGGTGCACGCCGTGCCGGGTCGAGCAGCCCGACCTCAACGAGGCTGCGGAGCAGACCGCCGGCGCCGCCGAGTTCGTCGGCCTCAACATCCGCGACGCGTCGGTCGACAACGCGCGGGCCTTCGTCCGTACCAACGAGGTGCCCTACCCGTCCATCTACGACCCGGACAGCAAGGCACTGCTCGACTTCTCGGCCGTCCACCCGGTCCGCTCGCCTCCGACCACGTTCGTGCTCGACCGCGAGGGCCGCGTCGCGGCGGTCGTCTCGGGCCGACTGCCGTCGGTGGGCACGCTCGTCACGCTGGTCGAGGACGTCGACAACGAGAGCCGGGGCACCACAGGTGGGTGACTGGTTCCGCGAGACCGCGGGCTCCGGCTCGCTGGTCCTGGCCCTCCCGGTGGCCCTGATCGCCGGCCTGGTCTCGTTCTTCTCGCCGTGCGTGATCCCGATGCTGCCGGGCTACCTCTCCTACGCCACCGGCATCTCCGGCTCCGACCTCGCCGAGGGTCGCCACGGCCGCGGCCGGCTGCTGGCCGGCTCGAGCCTGTTCGTGCTGGGCTTCGCCGTCGTCTTCGTCGCGCTGGGCGCCATCACCGGTCAGTTCGGGCTCTGGCTGGCCGCCCACGTGCAGCAGCTCAACGTCGTCCTCGGCGTCTTCGTGATCGTGATGGGGCTCGCGTTCATCGGCCTGGTCCCGCTGCTCCAGCGGGAGATGCGCTTCCACAAGGTGCCCGCCGTCGGCTTGGTGGCGGCGCCGTTCCTCGGGTTCCTCTTCGGGCTCGGCTGGACCCCGTGCGTCGGCCCGACCCTCGGCGTCATCTTCACCCTGTCGGCCAACGAGGCGACCGCCGCTCGCGGCGCGCTCCTCTCGGCCGTCTACGCCCTCGGCCTCGGGCTGCCGTTCATCTTCGCCGCGCTCGCCTACCGCCGCGCGCTCTCGGCCTTCGCCGTCGTCCGCCGCCACCAGCAGTGGGTGACCCGGATCGGCGGGCTGATGCTGATCCTGGTCGGCGTCCTGCTCGTCACCGGTGCCTGGGACTGGGCCGTGCAGTGGCTGCAGGTGCGGCTGGTCAGCAACTTCGAGGTCGCGGTGTGAGCGACGTGAGCGACACGGTCGAGAAGGACACCGGGGGCCGCGATCGGCAGGCCACCCCGATGCCCACCGACATGACGGCGCGCGAGCTCGGTCGCTGGGCCTGGCGCCAGGTCACGTCGATGCGTACGGCGCTGGTGCTGCTGCTGCTCCTGGCGCTGGCCGCCATCCCCGGCTCGATCGTGCCGCAGGAGGACGTCGACTCCCTCGCCGCCTCGCGCTGGCGCGAGGCCCACCCGAAGCTCACCCCGGTCTACGAGAAGCTCGACCTGTTCTCGGTCTACGACTCCCCGTGGTTCTCGGCGATCTACATCCTGCTGATGATCTCCCTCGTCGGTTGCATCGTGCCCCGCACGGCCGTCTACTGGCGCGCGCTGCGGGCCCAGCCGCCCAGGGCGCCGAGGAACCTGTCGAGGCTGCCCGAGCACGCGGCGTACACGACGGACGATGCGCCGGACGACGTGCTAGAGCGGGCCGCGGCAGCGCTGAGGAAGCGCCGCTACCGGGTGGTCTCGACAGGCTCGACCGCCGAGGGCTCCGGCTCGGTGTCGGCCGAGAAGGGCTACCTGCGCGAGGCGGGCAACCTGGTCTTCCACCTCTCGGTGCTGGTGGTGCTGGTCGGCTTCGCGCTGGGCGGGCTGTTCGGCTACAAGGGCGGCGTGATCGTCGGCGTCGGTCAGGGCTTCTCCAACGACCTCACGCAGTACGACGACTTCGTGCCCGGCTCCCTGTTCGACGGCGACGACCTCGAGCAGTTCACCTTCACGATCAAGGACTTCGAGGCCGAGTGGCTGACCGAGGGACCGCGCGCGGGCATGGCGCGCAAGTTCGTCAGCGAGCTGGAATACCGCGAGACGCCCGACGCGGAGCCCGAGAGCTATGACCTCAAGGTCAACCACCCGTTGACGATCGGCAAGACCGAGGTGTTCCTGATCGGCCACGGCTATGCGCCGGTCATCACGATCCGCGACGGCAACGGCGACATCGCCGCCACCGGCCCGACGGTCTTCCTGCCCACCGACCAGACCTTCGCGTCCTTCGGGGTCGTCAAGGCCGCCGACGCCCGCCCCGGCCAGATCGGGCTGGAGGGCGACTTCTACCCGACCTTCGCGCTCGGCGACGGGATGCCGCGCTCCAGCTTCGGCGACCTGCTCAACCCGCTGCTGTCGATGTTCGTCTACACCGGCGACCTGGGCCTCGACGCGGGCACCGGCGACTCCGTCTACGTCCTCGACAAGGCCGACGCCGAGCAGGTGATGAAGGCCGACGGGCAGCCGTTGCGCCTCGACCTGCGCCCGGGCGACACGGTGAAGCTGCCCGACGGGCTCGGCTCGGTCACCTTCGAGGGCATCGAGCGCTGGAACAAGGTGCAGATCAGTCGCACCCCCGGCAAGCTCGTCGCCCTCACCGGCGTCGTGATGGCGCTGATCGGGCTGCTCGGCTCGCTGTTCATCCGGCCCCGCCGGGTCTGGGTGCGCACCCGGCGCTCCGAGGACGGACAGACCGTCGTCGACCTGGGTGCCCTCGATCGAAGCAACGGCGGCGACCCCGAGCGCGGCGAGCTCGAGCTCGCGGCGATCATGGACTCACTCCAAGAACCGAAAGAGGACAAGTCGTGACCGACGCATCGTGGGAAGCGCTCAGCAACCAGGCGGTCGCGGCCAGTGGCGTCGTCTACTTCCTGGCGCTGCTCGCCCACCTCGTCCAGTGGGCTGCGCTGCGCAAGCTCCCCGCCGACGTCGTCGTGACCACGGGTCGTACGGCGATGGCCGGGCGCCTCGCCGTACTCCTCACCGTCCTCGGGGTCGGCGTGCACTTCGTCGCGCTCCTCGCGCGCGGGATGGCCGCGGACCCCAACCGGGTGCCGTGGGGCAACATGTACGAGTTCACGCTGTCGGGCACGTTCTTCGTCGGCCTGCTCTACCTCCTCTTCCTGCGCCGCTTCGCGCTGGAGTGGATGGGACCGCTCGTGGTCGCGTTCGTGCTGTCGATGATGATGCTCGGCGTCATCTGGCTCTACGACCCGGTCGCGCCGCTGACCGAGGCGCTCTACTCGCCGTGGCTGGTGATCCACGTCGTCTCCGCGGTGATCGCGACGGGCGCCTTCACCCTGGGCGGCATCGCGTCCGTGCTCTACCTCCTCAAGGAGCGCTCCAGGGCAGAGCGCGGCTATGTCGCGCGCCTGCCGGCCCTGGCCTCCCTCGACCGGATCTCCTACCGGATGCACGCCTTCGGCTTCCCGGTGTGGACCTTCGCGGTGCTCATCACCGGGCCGATCTGGGCCCACCAGGCCTGGTCGTCCTACTGGAACTGGGACCCAAAGGAGGTGTGGGCGTTCATCACCTGGGTCGTCTACGCCGCCTACCTCCACGCCCGCGCCACCGCCGGCTGGAAGGGTCGCAACGCTGCGATCGTCGCTCTCGTCGGCCTGGCCACCTTGTGGTTCAACTTCATCGGCATCAACTTCTTCAGCTCGGCCAGCCAGCACTCCTACGCGGCTGACACCACCACCATCACGTCCCAGGAGACCTCCCTGTGAAGGAATTCGTCGTCTACACCGGCCTGCGCATCGCGCTCTTCGTGGCCTGCCTGATCACCGTCCTGCTCGTCTGGTCGCTGTTCACCGATGGCAAGGTCCCCGCGCTGTGGCCGGTCGTGATCGCCTTCATCGCCTCCGGCGTGCTGTCCTACTTCCTGCTCAACCGCCAGCGCGACGCCTTCGCCCGCCGGGTCGAGGAGCGCGCCTCGCGTGCCGCCTCGAAGTTCGAGGAGCGCAAGGCGCGCGAGGACAACGACTGACGGGTCGGCTAGAAGCTCGTCAGGCTGTACGGCGCCGCGCCGCCGTCCATCAACGCCGCGAGCCGTGACACCGCGTCGGCCGAGCCGGTGATCCGCCCGGCGCGCGCCATGGTGCGCACGGAGACGCCGCCGAGGTAGAGCGATGCGAGCGTCTCGGCCGTCAGCAGCACGTCGGCGGAGTCGCTGGTCGACGAGACCTTCGCCCGACCGTCGCGAGCCGTGATCGTGAACGCGCCCTGCGCGTGCCCCAGCGGGTCGTCGACGCCGAGCACGAGCGAGTCGTCGGCGAACCACGGCCGTGCCTCGAGGGCGACCGGCACGTCGAGGACGCGCAGCCAGATGTGGTCGATCACCGACTTCACGTGCACCACGTCGGAGTTGGTCACGCTCCAGTCGAGGGTGTCGTCGGGCCGGCTCCCGTTGTCGGTGACGCGGTCGGTCAGGTCGATCCCGGCCAGGAACTGCCACAGCCCGAGGTGCGCCTCGTTGGTGAGGGTCAGGAGGTTGGCGTTGACCGGCTTGGGCTTGGCGTTCTCGCCCTCGCCGACCTTCCACTGGGCGTAACCGTCCGGGTTGCCGTCGGCATCGAGGTGGACCGCGCCGCGGAGCTTGGTGTCGGCGCTGCCGGTGGCGAAGTCGATCTCCCCGGTCAGCATCGGCCGGTAGAACGTCGGGCGCTCGAGCGAGCCACGCGTGCTCGCATGGAAGCGGTCGAAGAGATCGCTGATGACCGGCCACATGTCGGCGGGCTCCATCAGCTCGCAGCGGCCCGGGTCGGCGTACGCACGCAAGGAGAACCGGGCGTCGGTGTCGACCTCGATGCGCCGGCGGAAGCTGGCGGCGCCGAAGCCGAAGCGCCCGTAGATCGAGCCCTCGGAGACGGTCAGGGCCGCGACGGGCAGGTCGGTGGCCGCGAGGTCCTCGACCATCATCCGGCTGAGCAGGCCGCGGCGCCGGTGGGCGGGGCTGACGGTGATGTCGGTGATCATGTGCACCGGGATGACGTCGAGGCCGGCGTTGAGCGTCTTGTCGAAGCTCGAGAACGTGCCGACCGGGCGCGGCCCTGCGCCGAACTCGCCCTCGGGCAGCCAGGCGCCGACCACGCGCTGCTCGTCGGTGCGCATGGTCTCGAGCCAGAGCCGGGTGTTGAGCTCGCCCGGCGTCCCGTCGTGGAAGCCCTGGCTGACTGCTTGCAGCCACGCGGTCAGCGCGGCCGTGGCCGCCTCGGACTCGTCTCGGGGATCGAGCGTTCGGAAGTCGTAGTCCACGCTCACCACGCTAGTGAACGGGGCAACCGAGTTTCGGGACAGGCCTTCGGACCTCCTCAACCACCGACACCGAGGACGATGAGAGGCGCGGTGACGAGGACGGCCCAGACGAGCTGCCCGACCCCGGTCTGCTGGAGCACGGGGACCAGGCCCGGTCCGGTGGCCCCGCCCAGCACCGTGCGCAGCGGGGGCAGCATCCGGACGAGGAAGACCAGCCCGAGCAGGCTCCACCAGGTCGACGCAGCAGCGACCGCGACGACGGCGACCGCGGCGAGACCGACGAGGAAGGAGTAGAGGTAGCGGGTGCGCTCGTCGCCGAGCACCACGGCCAGGGTGCGTTTGCCGGCCACCGTGTCGGTGGGGATGTCGCGCAGGTTGTTGACCACGAGGATGGCGCAGGCGAGGGCGCCGATGCCGACGGCGGCGGGGAGCGCCAGCAGCTCGAAGGTCTCGGTCTGGACGTAGGTCGTGCCGATCACCGCGACCAGGCCGAAGAAGACGAACACCATCACCTCACCGAGGCCGAGGTAGCCGTAGGGCTTCGAGCCGCCGGTGTAGAACCACGCGGCCAGCACGCACACGGCGCCGACCGCGACCAGCCACCAGGCCGTCGTCGCGGCGAGCACGAGGCCGGCGACGCCCGCGACGGCGAAGGCGAGGAAGGCGGCCGTCTTGACCGCCTTCGGTGACGCGGCACCCGAGCCGACGAGGCGCATCGGGCCGACGCGGTCCTGGTCGGTGCCGCGGATGCCGTCGGAGTAGTCGTTGGCGTAGTTGACCGCGACCTGCAGCGCGAGGCTGACCACGAGCGCGAGGGCGGCCTTCCACCACACCGGCTCGTCGACGTACGCCGCGACGCCGGTGCCCGTCAGGACGGGAGCGACGGCAGCGGGCAGGGTGCGGGGGCGGGCTCCGGCGAGCCAGTCAGTCGGGGTTGCCACCGACGGATTGTGTCAGGGCGCTGACGCCGCCGGGCTCGCCGGGCTGCTCCACGGTGGGCGGCCCGAGCGGCGCGACGTCCTCGGGGTCCTCGGAGGCCGACGCATCGGCCAGCACGTGGGCCGGGACGTGCTCCTCCAGGAAGAGCTTGGCCAGCTTCACCGAGGGGTGCAGGCCGACGGCGGCGACGGTGATGATCGCGGCGATCAGCAGCCAGCCGGCCGAGCCCCAGTTCATCGCCAGGAAGGTGTAGAGCGCGGGCGCCCAGACGCGTCCGAGCGTGCTGCTCAGCTCGGCGGCGCCCTGGTACTCGCCCCGTCGCCTCGGGTCCATCAGCTCGGCCTCGAAGGTCCAGCTCGCGGCCGAGAGGTAGAGCTCGGCGCCGGTGAGCGTGACGTGGCCGAGGAAGAACAGCAGCACGGTCCACAGGCCCACGGAGTGGTGGGTGGACAGCGTGACGACGCAGGAGACGATGAAGAACACCGTGGAGACCCGGATCGCGCGCAGGGCGGTGCTGTTGTCCTTGATCCCGCGGGCCGCGGCGAGGGGCAGGAAGATGCACATCACCGTGTTGGTGCCGAAGAGGAACGCGAGCACGACCCAGGGGGCGTCGGTCTTCTCGACCAGCCACAGCGGGATGACGAGGTTGAGGATGACCTGGTTGGACCACAGCGTGCCGGAGAAGAACATCGACAGCATCCAGCCGAGGTTCTTCAGCGGGCCGGGGCCGGCGACCTTGACCTTGCGCTCCTCGGTGGTGCGCATGTCGTGGGGCGCGTCGGGCAGCCGGGTGACGTTGACCGCGTTGGTCATGAAGACCGCGGCGGTGAAGTAGGGGACCAGGGACAGCAGCGTGAGCGACTCGAAGGCCAGCGCGATGCCGCCGACCAGTGAGCCGAGCGTGAAGCCGACGTTGAGCGCGGAGTACATGTAGGCGCGCGAGGTCACGCGCTCCTTGGGCGGCAGGACGTCGATCGTGTAGGCGCCGTGGGCGGTGCCGCCCAGGGCGCCGATCACCTCCATGACCACGGCCATCGCGATGTAGCCCTGGAAGCTGTCGATGAACGGCCACACGGCGAACATCGCGGCCTGCCCGGCGCTGCTGATCGACCAGCAGCGCTTGGCGCCGACGCGGTCGACGATGCGGCCCATCGGATAGGCGGCGACGAACCCGAAGAGGCCGGCGATGGTCAGACCGACCCCGACCTGCACGACGCTCAGCCCGACGATCTGGGTGAAGAAGACCGCGGAGCCGGCCATGAAGGTGCCCTCACCGAGGGCGAACAGGAGCGACTGGGTCGCCAACCGACCCGCGAGGGGGGACGGCGGCTTGGCCTTGTCGATCCATCGCGAGCGTGGGGCGGTGTCGGTGGTGGTCATCGCGGCTCATTGTTGCCTGCCGCACCGACATCCGTCGCGGGAGTTTTGCAGATACCGGGAATTGCCGAAGATCCTCCTGTGGCAACACCGCTGAACGCCTCTAGGGTGGTGATCATGGCGGCGGTCAAGCAGTTCCAGGTCACCTTCGACTGTGCCGAGCCCGAGCGCGTGGCTCGCTTCTGGTGCGACGTGCTGGGCTACGTCGTGCCCCCGCCCCCGGAGGGCTTCGCCGGCTGGGACGAGTTCGACCGGTCGCTGCCGGCCGAGGAGCAGGGCTCGGCGTTCGCCTGCGTCGACCCGACCGGTGCCGGCCCGCGCCTGTTCTTCCAGCGCGTGCCCGAGGGCAAGACCGTCAAGAACCGGCTGCACCTCGACGTCCGCGTCGGCACCGGGCTCGTGGGCGCCGAGCGCCTGGCTGCCCTCGAGGCGGAGTGCGCGCGGCTGCTCCCGCTCGGCGCGCGCCGGGTGCGGCTGCTGGAGGCCGACGAGGTCAACGAGTCCTGCCTGGTGATGCAGGACGTCGAGGGCAACGAGTTCTGCCTCGACTGACGGGGCTCCGGCCGTCGACGGGTCGGGGGATAGCGTTCCCACGTGAGCACCCTGCGCCCCTCCGACGACGCAACCGAGGCGATCGCGCAGCTCCGGGCATGGCTCGAGGTGGATGATCCCGATCAGCTCCTGATCGAGACGTCCGGCTCGACCGGCCGGCCCAAGCGGGTGCTGCTCTCGCGCGAAGCCGTCGTCGCGTCGGTCGAGGCGAGCGCCCGCCGCCTCGGCGCCCGCGGGCAGTGGCTGCTCGCGCTGCCGTCGTCCTACGTCGCCGGCGTGCAGGTCATCTGCCGCTCGCTGCTCGCCGGCCACGAGCCGGTCGTGGTGGACGGTCTCGATCTCACGATCGCCGAGGACGGGCAGTTCACCTCCCTCGTCCCCACCCAGCTGCACCGCCTCCTCCAGGACGAGGTGCAGGTCGACGCGCTGCGACGGCTGCACACGATCCTGCTCGGTGGCGGTCCGATCGACCCGGCTCTCCGGAGCCGCGCCGAGGACCTCGGGCTCCGGCTCGTGTCGACGTACGGCGCCAGCGAGACCGCCGGAGGCTGCGTCTACGACGGCCTGCCGCTCGACGGTGTCGCGCTCGCCGTCGGCACCGACGGTCGGCTGCGGATCGGGGGGCCGACCGTCTTCGACGGCTATGAGGGGGACCCCGAGCTGACCGACGAGACGCTGGTCGACGGCTGGTTCCTCACCTCCGACGCCGGGACGCTCGACGAGGACGGCCGGCTGCGGGTGCTCGGGCGGATCGACGACGTCGTGGTCAGCGGTGGCGTCAACGTCCCGCTCCCGGCCGTGGCGAAGCGGATCCGCGAGCACCCCGACGTCGACGCCGTCGAGGTGCTGGGCGTCCCGGACGAGGAGTGGGGGACGCGGGTCGTGGCCTTCGTGACCTTGGTGTCGACACGCTCCTCGCAGGGCTCGTCGCTGCTCAACCAGCGGAGTGTGCGCGACTGGGTCGCCGCGGTGAACCCGCGTGCCTGGGCGCCGCGCCAGGTCGTCGTCCTGGACGAGCTGCCGCTGCTGCCCAACGGCAAGGTCGACCGCCAGGCCCTCAGGGGGCAGGCGTGATCCACGTCTTCTCGATCCCGCTGCGCACGACCTTCCGCGGCATCACCATGCGCGAGGGGGTGCTGATCCGCGGCGAGGGCGGCTGGGGCGAGTGGTCGCCCTTCCTGGAGTACGGCAACGACGTGGCCCGGCCCTGGCTGCGGTGCGCGGAGGAGGCGGCCGCAGGGGACTGGCCGGCACCACTGCGCGACCTCGTCCCGGTGAACGTCACCGTGCCCGCGTGCAGCCCCGAGCGCGCCCACCAGATCGTCAGCGCCGGCGGTTGCACGACCGCGAAGGTGAAGGTCGCCGAACGCGGGCAGACGCTGGCCGACGACGTCGCGCGCCTCGAAGCAGTGCGCGACGCGCTCGGCCCCGGCGGGCTGGTCCGCGTCGACGCCAACGGCGGCTGGGACCTGGACGAGGCGGTGCGGGCGATCGCGCTCCTCGAGCGGGCGGCCGGCGGCCTGGAGTACGTCGAGCAGCCCTGCGCCACGGTCGAGGAGCTCGCCGCCGTGCGCCGACGCGTCGACGTGCCGATCGCCGCGGACGAGTCGATCCGGCGGGCCGAGGACCCCTATCGCGTGCGCGACCTGGAGGCCGCCGACATCGCGGTGCTCAAGGTGCAGCCGCTCGGCGGGGTGCGCGCCTGCCTGCGGATCGCCGAGGACATCGGGCTCCCGGTCGTCGTGTCCAGCGCCGTCGAGTCGAGCGTCGGCATCGCTGCCGGGGTCGCGCTCGCGGCCGCGCTACCGAGCCTGGAGCACGCCTGCGGGCTGGCCACGGTCCAGCTGCTCACCGACGACGTCGCGGTCTCACCGCTCCTCCCGGTCGACGGCTTCTTGCCGGTGACGACTCCCGAGCTCGACGATGCCGCACTCGCCCGGCTCGCCGCCCCGGCGGACAGGGTGGCCCACTGGGAGCGCCGGCTCAGCGCCGTACGGCAGGATCAGCGTCCATGACCGACGCCACCGAGCTCGCACGCGGAGTCGTCTCGCTCCTGCTGCGCCACGGCGTGACCGAGATCGTGCTCGCGCCGGGCTCGCGCAACGCTCCGCTCGCCTTCGCTGCCTTCGACGCGGCCGAGGCCGGCGTGCTCCGGCTGCACACGCGCATCGACGAGCGGTCGGCCGGCTTCCTGGCCCTCGGTCTGACCAAGGTCGGGCGCACCGCCGCGGTCGTCTGCACCTCCGGCACCGCGGTCGCCAACCTCCACCCGGCGGCCCTCGAGGCGAGCCACTCCGGGCTGCCGGTCGTCTTCGTGACCGCCGACCGGCCGCTGCGGCTGCGCGACACCAGCGCCAGCCAGACGACCGACCAGGTCGGACTCCTGCCCCGCCTGCCGTTCGCCGACCTCGCTGAGATCGACGACCTCGACCTGTCGATGGACCCCGGGCGGCCCTGGCACCTCAACGTCCAGCTCGACGACCCGCTCGTGCCGGACGGTCGCTGGGACGTCCCGGCGGTCCCGGTCGACGAGCGGCCGCGCGTGCGGCCCGACGAGGTCGAGATCCCGCACGGCCCCCGCACCGTCGTGATCGCCGGTGACGATGCCGGGCCGCCCGCGCGCGTGCTCGCGCAGCGCGGACAGTGGCCGCTCCTCGCCGAGCCGACGAGCGGTTCGCGCACCGGCACGCACGCGCTGCGCACCTACCGCCTGCTCCTCGACTCCGACCTCGGGCAGCAGGTCGAGCGGGTCGTCGTCGCCGGGCACCCGACGCTCTCGCGACCGGTCAACCGCCTGCTCACGCGCGACGACGTCGAGGTCTGGGACGTCGAGGACGCGGGGCTCTGGCGTCGGCGTCCCTTCAAGGTCGACCACGCAGTCACCCGGGCGACGACCGCGGAGTCGAGCGACACTGCGTGGTTCGACGCGTGGGCGGCCGCTGACCGCTCGGTCGGCCGGCAGCTCGACGCGCTGTTGCGTGCGGAGGCCGACCTCACGCCGTACGAAGTGGCCGGTGCCGTCAGCCGGGCGCTGCCCGACGGCGGGCTGCTGTTCGTCGGCGCCTCCAGCCCGATCCGCGACCTCGACCTGATGGTGCCGCGCTACGGCGTAGGCGGCCGGCGCAAGGTCATCGCCAACCGCGGCCTGGCCGGGATCGACGGCACCGTGTCCAGCGCCATCGGCGCCACGCTCGGCCGGCCGCGGTCCACGCGCGCGCTCGCGCTGATGGGCGACGTCACCTTCCTGCACGACGCGACCGGTCTCGTCCTCGGCCCGGCCGAGCTGCGGCCCGACCTGACGATCGTGGTCGTCAACGACGACGGCGGGTCGATCTTCTCCATGCTGGAGCAGGGCGCGCCGGAGTTCGCCGACCGCTACGACGCGCTGTTCGGCACCCCGCACGGCGTCGACATCGCCAGCCTCTGCGCGGCCACCCGCACCCCCCACCTGCGCGTCGACTCGCTCGGGGCGCTCGAGCAGGCGCTCGCCTCACCCAACGGCGGGATCGAGGTCCTCGAGGTGGTCGTCCGCCGCGACAACCGCCGCGAGCTCGACGAGCGGATCAGGGCGCTGCGACCTCACTGAAGGTCGAGCCGAGGATGGTCGGCTCACCGCGAGCCGGCAGGTGGATCACTCCCACCGCGAGGTCCGCGAACGACAGCACGCCGTCCTTGCTCGTGCGATACCTCCCGTACGGCGGCGCCCACCGCACCATCAGGTCGGACCGTCCGTCGAGGCGGGTCGTCACGCGCAGCGCCACGATCGCGAGTGCTCCGTCCGCGACCTCGACCACCCGGGACAGCCCCTCGGGCCGAGCCGTGACGGTGTAGCCGGTGAACATCGCGCGACTGCCGAGATCGGCGACGTTGTCGCGCCACTTCCGCGAAGCCCGGTCGACCTCCAGGCGGTCGTCCTCGGTGCCCGACCGGACGTAGTCGCGCCAGGCAGCGGTGGCGGCCGCCGCGTCCTTGCCGCCCGGCAGCCTGGCTGGACGACCGGCCTCCGGCAGGTCACCGGTGATCGTGCTGCCCGCCTGGCGGAACCACGGGGCCTCCACGGAGGCCTTGGTGAACAGGTCGACCCGGGTCTCGCGGTCGACCTCCGAGGCGACCAGCGACCACATCGGGTAGGAGTCGAAGCGCCCGGAGTAGGCCTCGATGCCGTCGTGGACCGGCACCGAGCGCCGACCCAGGCCGGTCAGCCGGCCGACGCGGGTCCCGAAGAGGTCGCTCTCCAGGGCGGGTCCGCGATCTGCGAGGCGCCACTTGTCCTCGCGGTAGCGCGGCGGCCGGGCGGCCTCGATCGCGGTGCGCAACCGGTCGCCGTACGACTCGAGGAGGGCGGGGAGCTGGGACCGGGTGAGCGCGACCTTGGTCGTCGCGGTCTCGGACGACTGCCGCTTCGCGGGCAGCAGGTCCTCGATGGTGCAGCCGGCCAGCGACAGCGTGAGCACGACGACGAGCGCGGACCGCCTGGCCTTGCGTCGCCCGCCCGGCCTGCTGGCGGCGACCCGCTCGGAGGAGGGGACGTAGGCCGCCACGCGCTCGGCAGCCGACGGCAACCGCGGTCCCCGGCGGCGCCGGGTGCGGGTGCGCAGCAACAGCTCGACGCAGGCGAGCAGCACGAGTGCACCGGCGCCGAACGCGATGAGTGCCCAGGTGAAGACTCCCGGCACGGTGATCGCGAACGACACCGTCGTCGGTCCGACCCCGGTCAGCGGCGCGATCACCCACTGGGCCGCGGACGTGTCGCGATCGAGGGTCAGCTCCTCGACCCCGGAGCCGCTCATCGAGTGGGTCCAGAAGCCGGCCCCCGCGGGCTGCACGCGCTTCCCGGAGCCGACGTCCTCGGCGACGACGCCGGTGCGGGTCACGCTGGTCAACCGGATCCGCGGGGAGTCGCCGACGAAGTCGGCCACGTCGACCGGGTGGGCGGTGCCGATGAAGACACCGTCCGGTGCCGAGGCGCGCAACGTGACGGTGACGCCCTCGTAGGCGAGCAGGTCGGGGGCGGTGAGGAGCGGGCGACCGTCGTCGCCGAGCGCGGTCGGCCGGTTGACGATCGTGTCGTCGGAGCCGACGACCCCGGCCACGACGGCACCCGCCGTCATCACCAGGAGTGCCAGCAGCGCAACGATCGCCACGGCGATCCTGCCCACCCTCCCGAGTCCCCGCACGCGGGGGATTATCCATGGCGCGGTCGGGGAGGCGGGCATCCATGCGACTGAGGGCGCCACCGACCGCATGAGCCGCATCGGGTGCCTCACCGCCTGACAGACTCAGCGGGTGGAGATCGCCCTGTTCCTCGTCGCCCTGGTCGTCGTGGTCCTGGCCGGGGCCGCGCTGGCCGGCCGCCTCGAGGTGCCTGCCCCGCTGCTGCTGATCGCCGTCGGGGTCGGGGGCACCTACCTGCCGTTCGTGCCCGAGATCCACCTCGAACCCGAGATCGTGCTGCTGGGGTTGCTGCCCCCGCTGCTCTACGCCGCCGCGATCCAGACCTCGCTCGTCGACTTCAACGCCAACCGGCGCGCGATCCTGCTGCTGTCGATCGGCCTGGTCGTCTTCACGACGTTCGGTGTCGGCGCCGTCGTCCACCTCATCGTGCCGAGCATCTCGTGGCCGGTCGCGATCGCCGTCGGGGCCGTCGTGGCCCCGCCCGATGCCGTCGCGGCCACCGCGATCGCCCGCCGCATCGGGTTGCCGCGCCGGGTGGTCACGATCCTCGAGGGGGAGTCGCTGCTCAACGACGCGACCGCCCTCGTCTCGTTGCGTACGGCGATCGCCGCCGCGTCACTCGGCGTCAACGCCCTCGACGTCGGCGTGGACTTCCTGCGCGCCTCGGTCGGCGGTGCCGCGCTGGGCTTCCTCGTCTTCGTCGTCGTGGCCAAGCTGCGCAAGCTCGTCACCGACCCGCTGATGGACACCGCCATCTCGCTGGTGACGCCGTTCGCTGCCTACCTCCTGGCAGAGGAGCTGCACTCCTCGGGCGTCATCTCGGTGGTCGTCGCCGGCCTGCTGCTCGGGCACAAGGCGCCGATCATCCAGACCGCCCAGTCGCGGATCGCCGAGCGGATCAACTGGCGCACCATCGCCTTCCTGCTGGAGAACACGGTCTTCCTGCTGATCGGCCTGCAGGCTCGCTGGATCCTCGAGGGCGTCGCCGACAGCGCGATCGCACCCGCGCGCATCGCCGCGGTGTGCGCCGCCGCGCTGCTGGCCACCATCGTGCTGCGGCTCGTGTGGGTGTTCGCCGCGCGCTATGCGCTGGTCCGGCCCGGCCTGGATCCCGCCACGGGACACGCCCCGCCGTGGCAGTACACCTTCGTCCTCGGCTGGGCGGGCATGCGCGGGGTCGTGACCCTGGCGGCCGCGTTCGTCATCCCCGAGACCACCGAGCACCGCGAGGTGTTGCTGCTCATCGCGTTCACCGTCGTCGCCGGCACGCTGTTCATCCAGGGCCTCTCGCTGCCCTGGGTGGCGCGGAGGCTGCGGGTGCCATCGCCCGACCCCCTGGACGACGCGCTGGCGCGTGCAGCACTGCTGCAGCAGGCGTCCAAGGCCGGGTTCGCCGCCCTCGAGGAGCTGGACCACGACGACCCGCACGGCGTGGCCGACCTGATCCGCCAGCGCGTCGACCA
The DNA here is from genome assembly GCF_003047285.1 of Nocardioides allogilvus. GTDB lineage: Bacteria > Actinomycetota > Actinomycetes > Propionibacteriales > Nocardioidaceae > Nocardioides > Nocardioides allogilvus. The sequence continues at coordinate 183,822 of NZ_PZYX01000001.1, forward strand.
GCGCAACTTCGCCGCGTGGGAGCAGCTGTCGACCACCCCGGGCCAGGAGTCGCCGAGCGATCTCTACGCCCGGGCCCGGCTGGCGATGATCGAGGCCGAGCGCGCGAAGGTGCTGGAGATCCGCAGCACCGGCACCGTCGCCAGCGAAGTGGTGCGCGACGTGCTCAGCATCCTCGACGTGGAGGAGTCGATGCTCGACATCGCCGCCACCGCCGACGACGAGGAGGCGCCGCGCGCCCGTCGCGTGCCGACCGGCAGCTCCTGCGAGCACCTCGACGCCGCCGGTCACGCCCCCGTCGCCCCCGTCGCCTCCGTGGCTGACGGGCTCGTGTGCCGGCAGTGCGTGGAGCTCGGCTCCCACTGGGTCTCGCTGCGTCGCTGCCTGGCCTGCGGCAACGTCGCGTGCTGCGACTCCTCACCGCACCAGCACGCCACCGAGCACTTCCACGACACCACCCACCCGGTGATGCAGTCGGCCCAGCCCGGCGAGGCCTGGCGCTGGTGCTTCGTGCACCACCTCACCGGCTGACCCGCCCGGCGAAATGCGAGACGCGCCGCCCCACCGAAGTGGAGCGGCGCGTCGCCGTACGAGGTGAAGCGGGTCAGACCTGGAAGATCAGGCCTGCCACAGGCGGACCCAGTCGACGCTCATCGTCTGCGGGAGCTTGCGGTCGCCGCCCGGCATCTGCGCGATCTCGTAGTCAGAGGCGAGAACGCTCAGGATCGGGAACTGCTCCTGGCCGGAGACGCCGACCTTGGTGCGCCACGACTCCTTGCCGTCGATCCGGAAGATGTAGGACTTCGGGGTCCACTCGACCGAGAAGACGTGGTAGCTCTTCGACCAGCCGTCGCGCTTGTTCTTGAGGAACGAGGTGGGGCTCTTGATCCAGGAACCGGTCTTGACGTCCTTGCCGGAGCTGTTCTTGGAGTAGATGAACGACGTCAGGCCGCCCTGGGGGTGCTTGTCACCGAAGTACTCGATGACGTCGATCTCGGCGCCGGTCTCCTTCGGGCTGTTCGAGCCCGCGGCCCCCTGCGTCGCCGGCTGCATCCAGAAGCCGCCGTGCTGGCCGCGGAGCTTGTGCATCTTGATGCGCGCGGCCGCGAAGCCGTACTTCAGCGAGACGGCGCCCTGGGTGCCGATGTGGCCGTTGAGGCGGTAGGCGAACGCGCCGGTGGACTTGCCGTCCTTCTTCGCAACGCACTTCTCGCCGGCGCGGGCCGGGTCCTTCATCACGCTGATGCGGGCGGTGCCGCCGCGGACGGCGACGGCGCTCGGGGAACCCTTCGAGCACTCGCGCAGGCTGGAGGGCTCGTAGTTCGGGCCACGGTGGTTCCAGCTGGGCGACAGGGCCGAGCCGGAGAACTCGTCGGTGAACGAGGCGGTCAGCCAGCGCTCGGTGCTCGTGGGCTTGCTGGTGACGGCCGACGCACCCTTGAAGGCGGGAGCGGTGACGCGGTACTTCAGCGCCTTGCCACGCTTGGAGATCGGCGCACCGAACTCAGCGGTGCCCTTGCGCGTGGTCTTGGTCTTGGAGACCGTCTTCCAACCGCCGCCCTTCTTCACCTGCAGCGCGACCGGGCGGTTGACCTTGCGCGGCTTGATGTTGGCAGTCAGCGCAGCCTTGGCCTTCTTGGCAGCGGCAGGCTTCTTGCCCTGCTGGACGATCTGCGGCAGAGCGACCAGCTTGGCCTTGCTCTTCGCCTTGCGGGCGGAAGTGTTGGTGAGCGGGGCTTCAGCCGCGTCAGCCGAGGTGGTCGCGGAGACCATCAACAGCGAAGCAGGCATGAGCAGGGCGACGAGGCTTCCCGCCAGTGCGCGTCCAGACATGAATTCTCTCTTTGTTCGGGTGCATGTGGTTCCCCCTGGCATCCGTCGAGGGCGTCCACACCATAACTGCCGCACAAAGCGGCGTGGCACAGAACCGACGAACGGCCGGCGAACGCGTCATCTCCTACAGTGGACAGATGCGCGTCACCAAGTTCGGGCATGCCTGCGTGCGGATCTCGTACGCCGATGCGGTGGTCGTCCTCGATCCGGGAGTCTTCACCGAGGCCGCCGCAGTGGACGGCGCGACGGCGATCCTCATCACCCACGAGCACCCCGACCACTACGACCCGGACCACCTCCGGGCCAGCGATGCGCGCATCTTCACGATCGAGTCCGTCGCCGCCCAGATCCGCCGACAGGCGCCCGACCTGGTCGAACGGGTGAGCGTCGTGGAGCCCGGTTCGTCCTTCGACGTGGGGGTGACGGTCGACGTGGTGGGCTTCCAGCACGCCGTCATCCATCGCGACCTGCCGCGCATCGACAACAGCGGCTACCTCCTGACCGCCGGCGACCGACGCGTCTACCACCCGGGCGACTCGCTCACGCTGCCCGAGGCCGACGTCGACCTGCTGCTCGCGCCCATCAGCGCCCCGTGGCTCAAGGTCAGCGAGGCGATCGACTTCGTGCGGGCCGTCGGGGCGCCGCGCACCCTCGGCATCCACGACAAGATCTACACCGACGCCGCGCTCGGGATCGTCGACACCCACATGGGCAACCTGCTGCCGGACGGACAGGAGTTCCTGCGCCTGCGCGACGGCGAGGACGTCCCGGGCACGTCCTAGCCGGAGAGGGCGTCGCGCACCGGCACGAACTTCGCCTGCGACTCGGCCAGCTCGGCCTCGGGGTCGGAGCTGCCGACGATGCCGCAGCCCGCGAAGAGGCGCACGGTGTTGCCCTGGACGAGGGCGGAGCGCAGGGCGATCCCCCACTCGCCGTCGCCGTTGGCGTCCATCCAGCCGACGGGGCCGGCGTAGCGGTCGCGCGCCATGCCCTCGATCTCGGCGATCAGCGCGACGGCCGAGGTGGTGGGGGTGCCACCGACGGCCGCGGAGGGGTGCAGCGCCTCGGCCAGCTGCAGCGACGAGACGGTGGCAGCGTCGTGGACCACCCCGGCGACGTCGGTCGCGAGGTGCATGACGTTGGGCAGGTGCAGGACGAACGGCACCTCCGGCACGTTCATCGACGAGCAGTGCGGTTCGAGTGCGTCGGCGACCGACCGGACGGCGTACTCGTGCTCCTCGAGGTCCTTCGACGAGCGCGCGAGGGTGCCCGCCAGCGCCGCGTCGCGCTCGACGTCGCCCGTACGGCGGATGGTGCCCGCCAGCACCCGCGACGTGACGAGGCCGCGCTCGCGGCGCACGAGCATCTCCGGCGTCGCGCCGAAGATGCCGTCGACGTGGAACGTCCAGCACATGGAGTAGTCGCTGACCAGCTTGCGCAGGGCCCAGCGCACGTCGAGCGGCTCGTCGCAGGTGGCGACGAGGTCGCGGGCCAGCACGACCTTCTCGAGGTCGCCGGCGTTGATCCGGCCCACGGCGTCGGCGACGACCGACATCCAGGCCTCACCGTTGAGGGAGCCGTCGGCGAAGCTGAGCCCGGCGGGTGGGGCGGGGAGCGGAGCAGGCGCCAGGTCGGGGACCGGCACGCCGACCGTCGTCACCCAGGCCCGGTCCCCGCGCCGACCGACGACGACCTGCGGCACGACCAGCACCGACTCACCCGGGTCGTCGGCGAACCCGAAGGAGCCGAAGGCGACCAGGCCGGTGCCCGGCTCGTTGACGGAGTCGTGGACCTCGGCGTGGGAGGTGAGCTCGGACCACCACTTGTCGGCGTCGCTGAAGCGAGCGGTCCCGCGGGTGCGGATGACAGCGGCCACGCCCCAGCCGACCAGGCCCTCGTCGCGGCGCAGCCAGCTGACCGGGCTGTCGGCCGGCACGAGGTCGAGCAGCTCGCCGACCTCGTCGAGCCCGACGGCAGCCGTGTGCACGACCAACGGGTCGCTGGCAGCGGCGGTCGAGTGCGGCGTCACGAAAGCGGAGCCTACGCCGCAGCTTCGGAGGGCCTCACGACCGGTAGACGATGACCTTGTCGCCGAGTCGGACCTGGTCGAAGAGCCAGCGGATGCCGTTGTAGTCACGGACGTTGACGCAGCCGTGCGAGGCGCCGTTGTAGCCGGTCGCGGCGAAGTCGGGGGAGTAGTGCACGGCCTGGCCGCCGGAGAAGAACATCGCGAACGGCATCGAGGTGTCGTAGAGCGACGAGACGTGGTCGCGCGACTTCTTGAAGACCGCGAAGGCGCCCTCGCGGGTCGGCAGCTCGTCGGAGCCGAAGCGGACGTCGTAGCGCGACTGCACGACACCGTTGACCACCCAGCGCAGCGAGCGGGAGGTCTTGTCCACGCACATGGCCCGGCCTGTCATGCACCTCGAGTCGAGCTTCGGCCCCGTGGGCACGATGTTGAACAGCTCGGCCTTGGTGGGCTTGCGGGTCATCTGCGCGAGGCGGTCGAGGGTGCGCCGGTCGACCTCGCCGGTGACGGGGATCCTGCGCTTGGTCTGGAAGCCGGAGACCGCATCGACCGTCCGCTGGTCGAAGGCGCCGGTGACGTCGCCGCTCCACCAGTTGATCTGCTCGAGTCGGGCCTGCAGCCGACGCACCGGCAAACCCTGGTCGCCGGCCTTCAGGATCGCCGGGCCGGGCGTGTAGATGTTGTGCAGCGCCTCGTGGGTCGGATCGCTCGTCTTCGCGCGCAGCTTGGCCCACAAGACCGCGTCGACGACGCCGGTCGTGGCGCGCTTGCGACGGGCCTGGAAGGTGCGCACGCCGTCGCGGGTCTGGGCATCGAAGCGCCGGGTGATGACCTCGGAGTGCAGGCCGAGCTGGTGCAGCCGGCTCTGGAGCTCGCGCACCCGCCAGCCCGTGTCGCCGAACTTCAGCCGGGTGAACGAGCTGCGTTCGGCGGCCGACACCTCCGACTGGGCCGGTCCTGCCACCGAGACCATGCCCAGCGCCAGCACCAGTGCGATCAGCAGCGAGAAGAAGCGAGTCGTTCGCATATGAGTCTCCGAGGTAGGCAGTGGCGTCAATCGTAAGGACGCCCACCGACATCGCGAAGTTGCGTCCCGACTACCCTCGCCTGCGTGGCCCGCGCGGAACTCGACAAGCAACCGACCGACGTCCGACGCATGTTCGACGCGGTCGCCAAGCGCTATGACGTCACCAACGACGTGCTGTCCCTCGGTCAGGACCGTCGTTGGCGCCGCGACGTGATCGACGCGGTCGACCCGTCGTACGGCGACAAGGTGCTCGACCTCGCTGCCGGCACCGGCACCTCGAGCCAGCCGTTCGCGGACCGTGGCGCGATGGTCGTGCCGTGCGACTTCTCGCTCGGCATGCTGCAGGTGGGCAAGAAGGCGCGCCCGGCGCTGCCGTTCACCGCCGGCGACGGCACGAAGCTGCCCTTCGCCGACGACACCTTCGACGCCGTGACGATCTCCTTCGGCCTGCGCAACATCGTCGACCCCGAGCAGGGGCTGCGCGAGATGCGCCGCGTCACCCGCCCCGGTGGCCGCCTCGTCGTGTGCGAGTTCAGCCACCCGACGTGGGCGCCGTTCCGCACCGTCTACATGGAATACCTGATGAAGGCGCTGCCCGCGATCTCGCGCACCGTCTCGTCGTCCCCGGACGCCTACGTCTACCTCGCCGAGTCCATCCGCGCCTGGCCCGACCAGCGTGGCCTCGCCGACCTGATCGCGACCGCCGGGTGGACCGCGCCCCAGTGGCGCAACCTCTCGGGCGGCGTCGTCGCGCTGCACCGCGCCACTGCCTGAGCCGCCCCCGCCGTACGACCGGATCGTCGGACCTCCTGCGGGACGTCCGACGTCGTGGCTGCCCCGGCGACCGGGTCGTCGGACGTCCCGATCGACGTCCGACGGAGCGGTTGTCGTACGGCGAATTAGCCAAGCCGACAGTGCCCAAAATCGGTCTCCGCGGGACCGTCCGGAGCACCCCCACCCCCGACGTGACGCACGCCATGTCGGCCCCTAGACTGTGGTGCGCGCCACTAGTGAAGTAGTTCACAAGGTCACACGTGGGGTGCCGAGTCGTCGGCGACGAGAGGGAAGGAACTCAGGATGGAGCTCTACACGCCAGTGCTGGCGCTGGCTCTCCTGGCGGCCGGATTCGCGGTGATGTCCGTGGTCATGAGCACCGCCGTGGGACCCAAGCGCTACAACCGGGCCAAGCTCGATTCCTACGAGTGCGGCATCGAGCCGACCCCGCAGCCGATCGGCGGCGGCCGCGTGCCGGTGAAGTACTACATCACCGCGATGATGTTCATCATCTTCGACATCGAGATCATCTTCCTCTACCCGTGGGCCGTGCACTTCGACGCGATGAAGTTCTTCGGCCTCGTCGAGATGGTCATCTTCATCGCCACTGTCTTCGTCGCCTACGCCTACGTGTGGCGTCGCGGCGGACTGGATTGGGACTGAGGATCACGATGCACGCACCCTGCCCGCGTTGTCGTCGGTCGACGACCGCTCCGCTGAAGGTCGCCTTCCCTCCTCCGCCTTGGCATGGCACGCGCCTCGCGACCCTCAGAGAGGTAACTGAGTAATGGGTATCGAAGAAAAGCTTCCGTCCGGTGTGCTGCTGACCACCGTCGAGGGCGTCGCCGGCTACATGCGCAAGGCCTCCTTCTGGCCGGCCACGTTCGGCCTGGCCTGCTGCGCGATCGAGATGATGACGACGGGCGGTCCGAAGTACGACCTCGCCCGCTTCGGCATGGAGGTCTTCCGCGCCAGCCCGCGCCAGGCCGACCTGATGATCGTCGCCGGCCGCGTGAGCAACAAGATGGCTCCGGTCCTGCGCCAGATCTACGACCAGATGGCCGAGCCGAAGTACGTCCTCGCGATGGGCGTCTGCGCGAGCAGCGGCGGCATGTTCAACAACTACGCCATCGTCCAGGGCGTCGACCACATTGTCCCCGTCGACATGTACCTCCCCGGCTGCCCGCCCCGCCCCGAGATGCTGATCGACGCGATCCTCAAGCTGCACGACCAGGTCCAGGCGACCAAGCTCGGCGTCAACCGGCTGGCCGAGATCGAGCTGCAGGAGTCCAACGCCCTCAAGGCGCTGCCGACCTCCCAGATGCGGGGGCTGCTGCGATGACGGACAACACTCCGACCCACAACACCCAGGACCCGTCGACCGACCTGGTCGCTGGCGACCAGGAGGTCAAGCGCGCGGTCGGTTCACGCCGCGGCATGTTCGGTGTCCAGGGCACCGGCGACACGTCCGGCTACGGCGGACTGGTCACCCCGACGGTCTACCCCGGTGACAGCCAGCGCCCCTTCGGTGGCTGGTTCGACGAGGTCGTCGACGCCCTCGAGGCGCGGCTGCGGTCCACCGAGCTCGACACCGCGGTCGAGCGCATCGTCGTGCACCGCGGTGAGATCACCTTCCACGTGCGCCGTGAGGACCTTCCCTTCGTCGCCCAGATGCTGCGCGACGACGAGGCGCTCCGCTTCGAGTTCTGCTCGGGCGTCAGCGGCGTTCACTACCCCGACGACACCGGGCGCGAGCTGCACGCCGTCTACCACCTGCTCTCCATGACCCACAACCGACGGATCCGGCTCGAGGTCACCTGCCCCGACGCCGACCCGCACATCCCCAGCCTGGTCAGCATCTACCCGACCAGCGACTGGCACGAGCGCGAGACCTGGGACATGTTCGGCATCCAGTTCGACGGCCACCCGGCCATGGCCCGGATCCTGATGCCCGACGACTGGCCCGGTCACCCGCAGCGCAAGGACTACCCCTTGGGCGGCATTCCCGTGGAGTACAAGGGCGGCTCGATCCCGCCCCCCGACCAGCGGAGGTCGTACAACTAATGACTCAGGACATGTACGCCGACCCCAGCGAGACCAGCCAGGGCAAGGTCTTCACGGTCACCGGCCAGGACTGGGACTCCATCAGCCAAGGCCTCGGCGACGCCGCCGACGAGCGGGTCGTGGTCAACATGGGTCCCCAGCACCCCTCGACCCACGGGGTGCTGCGCCTCATCCTCGAGCTGGAGGGGGAGACGGTCACCGAGGCCCGCTGCGGCATCGGCTATCTCCACACCGGCATCGAGAAGAACATGGAATACCGCACCTGGGTCCAGGGCGTCACGTTCTGCACCCGGATGGACTACCTCTCGCCCTTCTTCAACGAGGCGACCTACTCCCTCGGCGTGGAGCGCCTCCTCGACATCGAGGACGACATCCCGGAGAAGGCGCAGGTCATGCGCGTCCTCCTCATGGAGCTCAACCGCATCTCCTCCCACCTCGTCGCGATCGCGACCGGCGGCATGGAGATCGGCGCGTTGACCGTGATGACGATCGGCTTCCGCGAGCGCGAGCTGGTGCTCGACCTGTTCGAGCTGATCACCGGCCTGCGGATGAACCACGCCTTCATCCGTCCCGGCGGCGTCGCTCAGGACCTGCCGCCCGGCGCCCTCGACGAGATCCGCGACTTCATCGCGCTGATGCGCAAGCGGCTGCCCGAGTACGCCGCCCTGTGCAACGCCAACCCGATCTTCAAGGCCCGCCTCGAGGACGTCGGCCACCTCGACCTCGCCGGCTGCCTGGCGCTGGGCCTGTCCGGTCCCCCGCTGCGCGCGACCGGCTACGCCTGGGACCTGCGCAAGACCGAGCCCTACTGCGGCTACGAGGACTACGACTTCGAGGTCCAGACCTGGGACACGGCCGACGCCTACGGCCGCTTCCGTGTCCGGCTCAACGAGATGAGCGAGTCGCTCAAGATCGTCGAGCAGGCCGCCGACCGCCTCGCCGCCCTCGAGGGCGCACCGGTCATGGTCGCGGACAAGAAGATCGCCTGGCCCAGCCAGCTGTCGATCGGCAGCGACGGCATGGGCAACAGCGCCGACCACATCAAGCACATCATGGGCGAGTCCATGGAAGCGCTGATCCACCACTTCAAGCTCGTCACCGAGGGCTTCCGCGTGCCGCCCGGCCAGGCCTACGTCCCGGTCGAGTCGCCCCGCGGCGAGCTCGGCGCGCACGTCGTCTCCGACGGCGGGACCCGCCCCTTCCGGGCACACTTCCGTGACCCGTCCTTCACCAACCTCCAGGCCACCAGCGTGATGAGCGAGGGCGGCATGATCGCCGACGTCATCGTCGCCATCGCCTCGATCGACCCCGTGATGGGAGGTGTCGACCGATGACCCAGCCTTCCGAGGTCCCCGCTGTCGACCCCGGCATGACCGTCAGCACCGCCGCCTACTCCGCGCCGGCGCCTGACCGGTTCGACGACGACCGGACACCGCTGACGCCGGAGACGTACGCCGAGCTGCGAGCCATCGCCGCCCGCTACCCCGAGGCACGCTCGGGCCTGCTCCCGATGCTGCACCTCGTCCAGTCGGTCGAGGGCCGGGTGACCCCCGAGGGCATCGAGGCCTGCGCCGAGGTGCTCGGCATCTCGGCCGCCGAGGTCAGCGGTGTCGCGACGTTCTACACGATGTACAAGCGCAAGCCCGTCGGTGACTACCTCGTCGGTGTCTGCACCAACACGCTGTGCGCGGTCATGGGCGGCGACCTGATCTTCGAGCGGCTCAAGGACCACCTCGACGTCGGCAACGACGAGACGAGCGAGGACGGCAAGATCACCCTCGAGCACATCGAGTGCAACGCCGCCTGCGACTACGCCCCCGTGATGATGGTCAACTGGGAGTTCATGGACAACCAGACGCCCGACTCGGCCGTCCAGGTCGTCGACGACCTCCGCGCCGGCAAGGACGTCCAGTCCACGCGCGGCCCCCGGCTCTGCACCTGGAAGCAGGCCGAGCGGGTGCTCGCCGGCTTCCCCGACGACCTCGCCGACGAGGGCCCGGCCGCTGGCCCGGCCTCCCTGGTCGGGCTCGCGATCGCCCGGGACCGGGGCTGGACCGCACCGTCGGCCGATGCCGCGGGCACGACCGCCGCCACCGGCACCAAGACCGACGCCGTCGAGCAGGCCGACACCTCGCGCGCGGAGTCCGAGACGAAGGCCGAGGAAGGCAAGTGAGCACCGACATGTTGACCCCGGTCCTCACGGACAACTGGGACCAGGAGCGGGCCTGGACGCTGGCCTCCTACGAGGCCCGTGGCGGTTACGCCGCCATGCAGAAGGCGCTCACCATGCCGCCCGACGACATCATCACCGCGGTCAAGGACTCCGGTCTGCGCGGTCGCGGTGGCGCCGGATTCCCCACCGGCATGAAGTGGGGCTTCATCCCGCAGGACCCTGGGACACCAGCCGGCAGCAAGCCGAAGTACCTCGTCGTCAACGCCGACGAGTCGGAGCCGGGCACCTGCAAGGACATCCCGCTGATGATGGCCAGCCCGCACACCCTGCTCGAGGGCGTCATCATCAGCTCCTTCGCGATCCGTGCCAACCACGCCTTCATCTACGTCCGTGGTGAGGTCCTCCACGTCATCCGCCGGCTCCAGCGCGCCGTGCAGGAGGCCTACCTCGCCGGTCACCTCGGCAAGAACATCAACGGCTCGGGCTACGACCTCGACGTCGTCGTGCACGCCGGTGCCGGTGCCTACATCTGTGGCGAGGAGACCGCGCTGCTCGAGGGCCTGGAGGGTCGTCGCGGCCAGCCGCGCCTGCGTCCGCCGTTCCCCGCGGTGGCCGGCCTCTACGCCAGCCCGACCGTCATCAACAACGTCGAGTCCATCGCCTCCGTGCCGAGCATCATCGCCAACGGTGCCGACTGGTTCGCTTCGATGGGCACCGAGAAGTCGAAGGGCTACGGCATCTTCAGCCTGTCGGGCCACGTCACCAACCCCGGCCAGTACGAAGCTCCGCTCGGCATCACCCTGCGCCAGCTGATCGACCTGGCCGGTGGCATGCGCGAGGGACACGAGCTCAAGTTCTGGACCCCCGGTGGCTCGAGCACGCCCCTGCTGACGCCGGAGCACCTCGACGTACCCCTCGACTTCGAAGGCGTCGGTGCAGCCGGGTCGATGCTCGGCACGCGTGCCCTGCAGCTCTTCGACGAGACCACCTGCGTCCTGCGTGCAGTGCTGCGCTGGACCGAGTTCTACAAGCACGAGTCCTGCGGCAAGTGCACCCCGTGCCGTGAGGGCACGTGGTGGCTGGTGCAGACGTTGGCCCGCCTGGAGAAGGGGCAGGGCAGCGAGGACGACCTCGACCTGCTCCTCGACCAGTGCGACAACATCCTGGGCCGTTCCTTCTGCGCCCTCGGCGACGGTGCGACCAGCCCGATCTCGAGCTCGATCAAGTACTTCCGCGAGGAGTACCTCGCCCACCTGAGCCACGGCGGCTGCCCGTTCGACCCGAACGCCTCGACCACCTTCGCCACCACCGGAGCAACGGCATGACGACGACCCCGGAGAAGACCGACCTGGTCACCGTCACCATCGACGGCGTCCAGGTCAGCGTCCCGCCCAACACCCTGGTCATCCGCGCCGCCGAGCAGGTCGGCGTGCAGGTGCCGCGCTTCTGCGACCACCCGCTGCTCGCCCCGGTGGGTGCGTGCCGCCAGTGCCTCGTCGACATCCCCGACGCCGGCAACGGCAAGCCGATCCCCAAGCCGCAGGCCTCCTGCACGCTGCCGGTCGCCGAGGGCATGGTCGTCGAGACCCAAGTGACCAGCAAGGTCGCCGACAAGGCGCAGCAGGGCGTCATGGAGTTCCTGCTCATCAACCACCCGCTCGACTGCCCGGTCTGCGACAAGGGTGGCGAGTGCCCCCTGCAGAACCAGGCCATGTCGCACGGCCGTGGCGAGACCCGGTTCGAGGGCGTCAAGCGCACCTTCCCCAAGCCGATCAACCTCTCCGCACAGATCCTGCTCGACCGGGAGCGCTGCATCGTCTGCCAGCGCTGCACCCGCTTCACCGACGAGATCGCCGGCGACCCCTTCATCGAGATGGTCGAGCGCGGTGCCCAGCAGCAGGTCGGCATTGCCGACGACGCGCCGTTCCTGTCCTACTTCTCCGGCAACACCATCCAGATCTGCCCGGTGGGTGCCCTCACCAGCGCCGAGTACCGCTTCCGCTCGCGCCCCTTCGACCTCGTCTCCACGCCGGGTGTCGCCGAGCACGACGCCTGCGGCGCCGCGATCCGCATCGACCACCGTCGTGGCAAGGTCATGCGCCGCCTGGCCGGCAACGACCCCGAGGTCAACGAGGAGTGGATCAGCGACAAGGACCGCTTCGCGTTCCACTACGCGCGCCAGGACGACCGCCTCACGCACCCGATGGTGCGCGACGAGGACGGCCAGCTGCGCCCGGCGTCGTGGCCCGAGGCCTTCGCCGTCGCTGCACGCGGCCTGCGTGCGGCCGGCGCGAGCGCGGTGCTCACCGGTGGTCGCGTGACCGCCGAGGACGCCTACGCCTACGCCAAGTTCGCCCGGGTCGCGCTCGGCACCAACGACATCGACTTCCGCGCCCGCCCGCACAGCGCCGAGGAGGCTGACTTCCTCGCGTCGTTCGTCGCCCTCAGCAGCGAGGTGTCGTACGCCGACCTGGAGTCCGCCTCCGTCGTCGTGCTCGCCGGCCTGGAGCCCGAGGATGAGGCGGCCACGATCTTCCTGCGGCTGCGCAAGGCGTCGAAGGGCAGGACCAAGGTGGTCGCGCTGGCGCCGTACACCACGCGCGGCCTCGCCAAGATGAACGGCCGCCTGGTCGCGACGGTCCCCGGCACCGAGGCCGAGGCGCTCAGCGCGCTCGCCAACGACGGTGAGACCGCCCTCGACGCCGGCGGCGTGATCCTCGTCGGTGAGCGACTGGCCCAGAGCCACGGTGCGCTCACTGCCGCACTCGAGCTCGCCAGGACCACCGGAGCCCGCCTGGCCTGGGTGCCGCGCCGGGCCGGCGACCGCGGTGCGGTCGAGGCCGGCTGCCTGCCGACCCTGCTGCCCGGTGGTCGTCCCGCATCGGAGGCCTCGGCGCGCGTCGATGCCGCCGCCGCCTGGGGCGTCGAGTCGCTGCCCGACACGGCCGGTCGTGACGGCAACGCGATCGTCGCCGCCCTGGTCAAGGGCGACCTCGGTGGCCTCGTGATCGGCGGCGTCGACCCCGATGACACCGCCGACCCGGCCGCCACGCGTACGGCGATCGAGTCCGCGCAGTTCGTTGTCAGCCTGGAGCAGCGGATGACCGACGTCGCCGCGCTCGCCGACGTCGTGCTGCCGGTTGCCCCGGTCGCCGACAAGGCCGGCACCTTCCTCACCTGGGAGGGGCGACCGCGCCCCTTCGAGGCGGTCTTCACCAACCCTGCGTCGCTGCCCGACCTGCGCATCCTCGCCGGCATCGCCGACGAGCTGGGCACGCCGCTCGGCTTCCGCACCGTGCACGAGGTCCGCACCGAGATGGCGGTGATGGGAGCCTGGGACGGCCCTCGCCCGACCCTGACGCTCGGCAAGGAACCCCGCAGGCCCAAGGCCAGGGCCGGCGCGCTCGCGCTGTCGACCTGGAAGCAGCTGCTCGACCTCGGGTCCATGCAGCACGGCGACGTCAACCTCGCCGCCACGGCCCGCCCGGCCGTCGCCCGGATCAACCAGGCCGCCCACGACGCGCTCTTCGGCCTGCACCAGGGACCGGCGCTGGTGACCCTCTCCGGTGACCGGGGCTCGGTCACGCTGCCCGTCGAGGTCGCCGACCTGCCCGACGGTGCGGTGTGGGTGCCGGCCAGCTCGTTCGGTCGCGGGGTGCTGGCCGACCTGGCCTCGCCCGGCAGCTCCGTCACGGTGAAGGGAGCCAAGTGATGATCCCCCAGATGCTCAGCCAGGTGACGGCGTTCGTGGCGGACGACCTGTCCGCCTTCGGCCAGGACCCGTGGTGGCTGATCCTGGGCAAGGCCGTCGCGATCTTCATCGTGCTGGTCCTGCTCACGCTGTTCAACATCTGGCTGGAGCGCCGGGTCGTGGCCCGCATGCAGCACCGCATCGGTCCCAACGTGCACGGGCCCTTCGGCCTGCTGCAGTCGCTGGCCGACGGTGTGAAGCTCGCGCTCAAGGAGGACATCATCCCCAAGGCGGCCGACAAGGTCGTCTTCTTCATCGCTCCGGTGATCGCGGTGATCCCCGCCTTCGTGACGTTCGCGGTGATCCCGTTCGGGCCCGAGGTCGGGCTCCCGTTCACCGACCGCACCACCCCGCTGCAGCTGACCGACATGCCGGTGGCCGTGCTGTTCGTGATGGCCATCGCGTCGATCGGCATCTACGGCATCGTGCTCGGCGGCTGGTCCAGCGGATCGACGTACAGCCTGCTCGGCGGCCTGCGCTCGAGCGCCCAGATGATCTCCTACGAGGTCGCCATGGGGCTCGCGCTCGTCGCGGTCTTCCTCTACGCCGGCTCGATGTCAACCTCGGAGATCGTGGCCGCGCAGAACCCCGGCCAGGAGTACTGGCTCGGCGTCATCCCGGTGCCGACGTGGTACGCCCTGATCCTGCTGCCGTCGTTCGTCATCTACGTCATCTCGATGGTCGGTGAGACCAACCGGGCGCCCTTCGACCTCCCCGAGGCCGAGGGCGAGCTGGTCGGCGGCTTCCACACCGAGTACTCCAGCTTGAAGTTCGCGCTGTTCTTCCTCGCCGAGTACATCAACATGGCGACGGTGTCGGCACTCGCGACCACCCTGTTCCTCGGTGGCTGGCACGCGCCCTGGCCGATCATCCAGCTGTGGGAGGGCGCCGACTCCGGCTACTGGCCGCTGCTGTGGTTCTTCTCCAAGATGTTCCTGTTCATCTTCATGTTCATCTGGCTGCGCGGCTCGCTGCCCCGCCTGCGCTACGACCAGTTCATGGCGTTCGGCTGGAAGCGGCTCATCCCCGCGTCGCTGGTCTGGATCGTGCTCGTCGCGACGATCCGCGTCCTCACCCTCGAGGGCGGCATCGACCGCTCCTACATCCTCGCCGGCGCCGGGGTCCTCCTGGCGCTCTGCATCGTCCTGTTCTTCGTCGGGGACAGTGCCGAGGAGGAGGAGACCACGCCGGCCGGGACCGACGCCGAGGTGGACGCCTTCGCGGGCGGCTTCCCGACCCCGCCCATGCCGGCCGGTGGAGCCGTGCGCGGCGCCGCCCGACCGCTGACGTTCGCCGATCGGCGTACCACCGTGACAGGCAGCGCTGCTGACAGTGCGACCGCCTCGGACCAGGAGAAGTGATGGCTGACGCCAAGACCCTCAAGGAGCAGTACTGGGACCCGGTCGCCGGGTTCGGGGTCACGTTCCGCACGATGTTCAAGAAGGTCGTGACCGAGCAGTACCCCTTCGAGAAGATGCCGACCGCGCCGCGTTTCCACGGTCGCCACCAGCTCAACCGCTGGCCCGACGGGCTGGAGAAGTGCATCGGCTGCGAGCTGTGCGCCTGGGCCTGCCCGGCCGACGCGATCTACGTCGAGGGCGGCTCCAACACCGACGACGAACGCTTCAGTCCCGGTGAGCGCTACGGCCGCGTCTACCAGATCAACTACCTGCGCTGCATCCTCTGCGGGCTGTGCATCGAGGCGTGCCCGACGCGGGCGCTGACGATGACGAACGAGTACGAGCTCGCCGACACCACGCGGGCCGACCTGATCTACGAGAAGTCCGACCTGCTCGCCCCGCTCCTGCCCGGCATGGAGCAGCCGCCGCACCCGATGCGGCTCGGCGACGACGAGGGCGCCTACTACCGCGGTGCGTACGGCGCCTCGGAGACTCCGAACGGAGGCCCCGCATGACGTTCTGGATCCTCGCCCCGATCATGGTGGCGGCCGCCCTCGGCATCCTGTTCGTCCGCAAGGCCGTGCACGCCGCGATGCTGCTGGCCATCGTGATGCTCAGCCTGGCCGTGCTCTACGCCGTCCTGGACGCGCCGTTCCTCTTCGCGGTCCAGATCATCGTCTACACCGGCGCGATCTTGATGCTGTTCCTGTTCGTGCTGATGCTCGTGGGCGTTGATGCGTCCGACTCGGTCGTCGAGACGATCAAGGGCCAGCGCGCGCTGGCCACGATCCTCGGGCTGGCCCTCGGCGCCGTCCTCGTGACCGCCCTCTCGCAGGTCACGCTCGGCACCGCCGTGGGCCTCGACGAGGCCAATGCCGGCGGCAACATCGAGCAGCTGGCCAACATCTTGTTCTCCCGCTACGTCTTCGCCTTCGAGGCCACCAGCGCCCTGCTGATCACGGCCGCGATCGGCGCGATGGTGCTGGCCCACCGCGAGCGCCTCACGCCGAAGGAGACGCAGGCCTCGCTGGCTGCGCAGCGGATGCGCGACTACGCGGAGACCGGCAAGCACCCCGGCCCGTTGCCGGCGCCCGGTGTCTACGCGCGTCACAACGCCGTCGACACCCCTGCCCTGCTGCCCGACGGTTCCGCGGCGGAGTCCTCGGTGTCGCGGGTGCTGGTCGCTCGCGGCGTCATCCGTTCCGGACCGGCCATGGCCGACGACATCGACGAGGTCCGCCGCCAGCTCGGCCAGGACCCCTCGGAGATGCCTGAGACCTCCGGCAAGTCCGGCGCTCCGGCCAGCACGGAAGAGGACGTCAAGTGACCGAGTACATCGTCCTGTCCGCGATCCTCTTCACGATCGGCTGCGTCGGCGTGCTCACCCGCCGCAACGCCATCGTGGTCTTCATGTGCATCGAGCTGATGCTCAACGCCTGCAACCTCGCGCTGGTCACCTTCGCCAAGCAGCACGGCAACCTCGACGGCCAGATCGCGGCCTTCTTCGTGATGGTGGTGGCGGCCGCGGAGGTCGTGATCGGCCTCGCGATCATCATGACCATCTTCCGCACCCGACGTTCGGCCTCCGTCGACGACGCCAGTCTGCTGAAGTACTGAGGGACCTGACGTGACTCTTGACGCAATCCTGCTTGCCTCCTCCGAGGCTGCCTCCGAGATCCCGGTCGTGCACCCTGTGGCCGCCGAGGGTGTGTTCACCTGGCTGTGGCTGATCATCGCGCTGCCCCTCGCGGGCGCTGCGGTGCTGCTGCTCGGTGGTGCCGTCGCGAAGGGCGCCCTGGACAAGGTCGGCCACTGGATCGGTACGGCGAGTGCCGCCGGCTCCTTCGTGCTGAGCCTCATCCTGTTCATCGCCCTGCTGGGGCGCGGCGAGGAGGAGCGGCAGATCGGCCAGCACCTCTTCACCTGGTTCCAGGTCGGCGGCCTCGACGTCGGCATGGACCTGCTCTACGACCCGCTCTCCGCGCTGTTCCTGCTGCTGATCACCGGCGTCGGCTCCCTGATCCACGTCTACTCCATCGGCTACATGGAGCACGACGACCGGCGCCGCCGCTTCTTCGGCTACCTCAACCTCTTCGTCGCCGCGATGCTGGTGCTGGTCCTCGGCGCCAACTACCTCGTCGTCTTCCTCGGCTGGGAGGGCGTCGGCCTGGCGTCCTACCTCCTGATCGGCTTCTGGCAGCACAAGCACTCCGCCGCCGCCGCCGCGAAGAAGGCCTTCGTCATCAACCGCGTCGGCGACATCGGTCTCTCGCTCGCGATCGCGCTGATGTTCACGACCTTCGGCACCACCGACTTCGCGGCCATCAGCGAGCAGGCCTCCGGTGCCTCGCAGGCCACCCTCAACGCGCTCGGCCTGCTGCTCCTGCTCGGTGCGTGTGGCAAGTCCGCCCAGGTGCCGCTGCAGGCGTGGCTGCTCGACGCGATGGAGGGCCCGACCCCGGTCTCGGCCCTGATCCACGCGGCGACCATGGTCACCGCCGGTGTCTACCTCGTCGTGCGCTCCAACTTCATCTACGAGCTGACGCCGGTCGCGCAGACCGTCGTGGTCATCGTCGCCACGGTCACGCTGCTGTGGGGTGCGATCCTCGGCTGTGCCAAGGACGACATCAAGAAGGCGCTGGCCGGCTCGACGATGAGCCAGATCGGCTACATGATGCTCGCCGCCGGTCTCGGTGTCGCCGGCTACCCGTTCGCCATCTTCCACCTGCTCACCCACGGCTTCTTCAAGGCCAACATGTTCCTCGGCGCCGGCTCGGTGATGCACGGGATGAACGACGACGTCGACATGCGTCACTACGGCGGGCTGCGCAACTACATGCCGGTCACGTTCTTGACCTTCGCCATGGGCTACCTCGCGATCATCGGGTTCCCCGGCTTCTCCGGCTTCTTCTCCAAGGACAAGATCATCGAGACCGCGCTCGCGGAGAACTGGATCATCGGTCTCTGCGCGCTGCTCGGTGCCGGCATCACCGGCTTCTACATGACCCGCCTGATGCTGATGACCTTCTTCGGCGACACCTCCCGCTGGGACAAGGACGCCCACCCCCACGAGTCGCCCCACGTGATGACGGTGCCGCTGATCGTGCTGGCTGCGCTCTCGGTCCTGGGTGGCGTGCTGCTCCTCGGTGACTTCGTCGTGGAGTTCCTCGCCCCGGTCACCGGCGTCGCCGAGCACCACGAGCCGCCGCTGCCGGCGATCGTGATCACGCTCATGGTCGTGGCCGTCGTCGCCATCGGCGTCGCTGCCGCCTGGTTCCTGGTCGGCAAGCGCGAGATCCCCCGCGTGGCTCCCACCGAGGTCTCCTTCGCCACCCGCGCCGCTCGTGCCGACCTGTACGGCGATGCGATCAACGAGGGCGTCGTCGTGGCCCCGGGCAGGGCCCTGGTCTCCGGTCTCACCTCGTTCGACCGCGTCGGTGTCGACGGGGTCGTCGAGGGCGGCTCGCTCGGTGTCGGTGCCGTGTCCGGTGCCCTGCGCCGCGTCCAGAACGGCTTCGTGCGCTCCTATGCCCTCTCCCTGCTCGGCGGCGCACTGCTCGTCGTCCTGGCCCTCCTGGCGGTGAACCTCGCATGAGTGATCTCCCTGTTCTCTCCGTGCTGATCGCGATCCCCCTCGTGGGCGCGATCGTGACGGCCTTCCTCCCGGCCGCGACAGCCCGGCTCGCCGGCGTCGCCTTCGCCGGAGCCGCGCTGCTGTGGGCTGCGATCGCCGCGCTGTCGGCGTACGACCTCGACGGCGGCATGCAGCTGACCGAGACGCACGCGTGGATCGAGGCGCTGGGCGTGCACTACGCGCTCGGCGTCGACGGCCTGGGCCTGGTGATGGTGCTGCTGACGGTCGCCCTCGTGCCGATCGTCCTGGTCGCCTCGTGGCACGAGGCCGACGAGGAGGGCAACGGCGGCAGCCGGAACTTCGTGGCCTGGGTGCTCGCGCTCGAGGCGATGTCGCTGGCGGTCTTCACGGCCACCGACGTGTTCCTCTTCTACGTCGTCTTCGAGGCCACCCTCATCCCGGCCTACTTCCTCATCGGCGGCTTCGGCCGCTCGGGTCGTGGCCGCGCGGCGATGAAGTTCCTCATCTACCAGCTCGCCGGCGGCCTGGTCATGCTCGCCTCGGTGATCGGGCTCTACGTCGTGTCGGCCAACAGCGGCAACCCGTCGTTCCTGATCTCCGACCTCGCGGCCCTCGACATCGACCCGATCACCCAGCGCTGGCTGTTCGTCGGCTTCTTCGTCGCCTTCGCGATCAAGGCGCCGCTGTTCCCGGTGCACACCTGGCTGGCCGACACCACCGAGAAGGCCACCACCGGCACGTCCGTGCTGCTGATCTGCGTGCTCGACAAGATCGGCACCTTCGGGATGCTGCGCTTCTGCCTCGGGCTGCTGCCCGACGCCTCGCAGTGGGCCACCCCGCTCGTGGTCGCGCTCGCGCTGATCTCGATCGTGTACGGCGCCCTGGTGGCCATCGGCCAGGACGACCTGCTGCGCCTGATCGGCCTGACGTCGCTGTCGCACTTCGGCTTCATCGTGCTCGGCATCTTCGTCTTCAACAGCCAGGGCATCTCCGGCTCGATCCTCTACATGGTCAACCACGGCGTCGGCACCGCCGCGCTGTTCCTGGTCGCCGGCTACCTCATCCGTCGCCGCGGCACCGCCTCGATCAGGGCGATGGGTGGTGGCGTCGAGAAGGTCGCCCCGGTCCTCGCCGGCACCTTCCTGATCGCGGGCCTCGCGACCTGCGGGCTGCCCGGCCTCTCGCCGTTCGTCTCCGAGATGCTGGTCATCATCGCGGCCTTCGAGCACGCCTGGTGGGCGGGCGCGATCGCGGTGACCGCGATCGTGCTGGCCGCGATCTACGTGCTCTGGGCCTACCAGCGCACCATGACCGGCCCGTCCGGGTTCGACCGCGTGGAGGTCATGCCCGACCTCGACGCCCGCGAGGTCGGCACGCTCACCCCGCTGGTGCTCGCACTCGTCCTGTTCGGCTTCTTCCCGATGCCGCTCCTCGACGTCATCAATCCACATGTCACCGACATCATGAGCAACGTCGGTGTCACTGACGCCCCGCCGAGCGTGACCGGAGGCCACCCGTGACCGACTTCGTCAAGCCCACGATCGACTACTTCGAGCTGTTCCCGCTCCTGGTCGTCTTCGGGGCCGCCTGCCTGGGTGTGGTCGTGGAGGCGTTCGCCCCCCGCGCGGTCCGCTACGGCGCGCAGGTCCTGCTCTCCCTGGGCGGCCTCGCCGCCGCCACCGTCAGCGTCGTGCTGATCGCGCGTGACAGCGAGGTCTATGCCGACGGCGCCGCCCGCGGCATCCTCGCCGTCGGCGGCACCATCGCGGTCGACGGACCCACGTTGTTCCTGTGGGGCCTGATCCTCGTGCTCTCCGTCGCAGGCGTGCTGCTCTTCGCCGAGCGCCACCTCGACGGGGGAGTGTCCGCCTTCTCCGGACAGGCCGCGGCCCTGCCCGGCTCCGAGGCCGAGCGCGAGGCCTCCACCCGGGGGCTGGACCACACCGAGGTCTACCCGCTGCTGATGTTCGCCGTCTTCGGCATGCTGCTGTTCCCGGCCGCCAACGACCTGCTGACGATGTTCGTGGCCCTCGAGATCCTCTCGCTGCCGCTCTACCTCCTCTGCGGCCTCGCACGTCGCCGTCGCCTGCTCAGCCAGGAGGCCGCCCTCAAGTACTTCCTGCTGGGTGCCTTCTCCTCCGGCTTCTTCCTGTACGGCGCCGCGCTGGTCTACGGCTACGCCGGCTCGATGGACTTCGCCGACATCAACGAGTCGGTCCGCAACGACGCGGGCAACTCCGCGCTGTTGCTGATCGGCATGGGACTGCTGACGGTCGGCCTGCTGTTCAAGGTGGGCGCCGCTCCGTTCCAGGCGTGGACGCCCGACGTCTACCAGGGAGCCCCGACCCCGGTCACGGCCTTCATGTCCGCCGGCACCAAGGTGGCCGCCTTCGGTGCGCTGATGCGCCTGTTCTACGTCGCCTTCGGCGCCGACCGCTGGTCGTGGCAGCCGATGCTGTGGGTGATCGCGATCTTGAGCATGCTGCTCGGAGCCATCGTCGCCATCACGCAGAGCGACGTGAAGCGGATGCTGGCCTACTCCTCGGTGGCCCACACCGGCTTCATCCTGACCGGCGTCCTCGGCGTCCAGGCCACCGGTGACCTGGCCGTCGGCGAGGTGAGCTCGCTGCAGTCGGTGCTGTTCTACCTCGCGACCTACGGCCTGGTCGTCCTCGGTGCCTTCGCGGTGGTCAGCCTGGTGCGCGACTCCGGCGGCGAGGTGACGTCCCTGGACCGCTGGGCCGGCCTGGGCAAGGAGTCGCCGGTCGTGGCCGGCGTGTTCGCGTTCTTCCTGCTCGCCATGGCGGGCATCCCGCTCACCTCCGGCTTCGTCGGCAAGATCGCGGTCTTCTCGGTGGCCCTCGCAGCGGGGGCCTGGCCGGTCGTGGTGGTCGGCATCCTGGCCAGCATCATCGCCGCGTTCTTCTACATCCGGGTGATCAAGGCGATGTACTTCGACGAGCCCGTCGGGGACGGTCCCAGCGTCGTCTACCCGTCCGTGCTGACCGCCACGGCCATCGCCTTCGCGGTCGCGGCGACGCTGATGCTGGGTGTCTTGCCGGGGCCGTTGCTCGACCTCGCGGGCCTTGCGGGACAATTCCTCAGGTGACCACCTCGTCAAGCTCGTCTCTGGCGCTCCCCGTCGACGACGCGGAGCTCGCGCAGCGCCTTGCCGAGCGCCTGGTCAAGGTCGAGGCGATGCTCGCCGGCCACTGCCAGGGCCGCACGGCCTATGTCTCCCAGGCGGCCGCGCACCTGATGGCAGCCGGTGGCAAGCGCTTCCGGCCGTTGCTGGTGCTGCTCGCCGCCGAGACCGGACCGACGCCGGATGCCGAGGAGGTCCTGACCGCCGCGTGCGTCGTGGAGCTGACGCACGTCGCCTCGCTCTACCACGACGACGTGATGGACGAGGCCGACCTGCGACGCGGTGCCGACACGGCCAACGCCCGGTGGGACAACCACGTCGCGATCCTGACCGGGGACTTCCTCTTCGGCCGGTCCTCGGAGCTGACTGCCGACCTCGGCCCCGACGCGGTCCGCATCCAGGCCAAGACCTTCACCCGCCTCGTCGAGGGCCAGATCCTCGAGACCGTCCAGCCGGAGCCCGACGAGGACCCGCTGGCCCACTACCTCGAGGTCGTGGCCGGGAAGACCGGCTCGCTGATCGCCACCTCCGCCCACTACGGCGCGATGTTCGGTGGCTCGACGCCCGAGGTGGTCGAGGCGCTGCGGGCGTACGGCGAGATCGTCGGCTCCGCCTTCCAGCTCTCCGACGACATCCTCGACATCGCCTCCGAGTCCGACGAGTCCGGCAAGACCCCCGGCACCGACCTGCGCGAGGGCGTGCCCACGCTGCCGGTGCTGATGGCGCGAGCCTCGACCGACCCGGCCGACGCGCGGCTGCTCGAGCTCCTCGACGCCGACCTCACCGACGACCAGCTGCACGCCGAGACGCTCGACCTGCTGCGCAAGCACCCCGCCATGGGCGAGGCCCGCGCCTACGTCGTGGCCCAGGCCGAGACGGCCAAGGCGCTGCTCGGCGTCCTGGAGCCCGGTTCGGTCCGCACCGCCCTCGAGTCCTTCGCCGACATCGTCGCCACGCGCTCCGCCTGATCGACCGGCCCCGGACCGGCCCACGACCGGCCCACGACCGGCTCGGAACGCGCACCCGTGATCCCCCTCCTAGGGGTGATGAGGGCTGTCTTGATGTGTGGTTGCGTCGAGGGGTACAGCCAGTCTGACTGGCGATCTCGGTATGCAGAGGAAGGACGAGACGCATGCGACAAAATCTCGAGGACAGCCTCCGGGACGGATTGAGCACGATCGCGGAGTTCTTGCCCAAGCTGGTTCTGTTCCTGGTCATCCTGATCATCGGGATGATCATCGCCAAGGCCATCGGCAAGGCGATCAACGCACTTCTCGAGCGGATCGGCTTCGACCGGGCCGTGGAGCGTGGAGGCGTCCAGAAGGCGCTGGCCAACTCCAAGATGGACGCCAGTGACATCCTCGCCAAGCTCGTCTACTACACGCTGATGCTCTTCGTCCTGCAGCTGGCGTTCGGCGTCTTCGGGCCCAACCCCATCAGTGACCTGATCACCCAGGTCATCACCTTCCTGCCCAGCCTGATCGTCGCCATCGTCATCGTCGTGGTCGCCTCGGCCATCGCGGCGGCGGTCAAGAGCATGGTCGAGGGCACGCTCGGCTCCTTGTCCTACGGCAAGGCGCTGGCCAATGCGGCCTCGATCTTCATCCTGTTCCTCGGTGTCGTGGCCGCGCTCAACCAGGTCGGTGTCGCGACCACGGTGACCACCCCGGTGCTCATCGCCATCCTCGCCACGGTGGCCGGCGTGATCGTCGTCGGCGTCGGCGGCGGCCTGATCAAGCCCATGCAGCAGCGCTGGGAGGGCTACCTCAACAAGGCCGAGCAGGAGGCGCCGCGGCTCAAGCAGGAGATCGCCAACGCCCCCAGCGCCAAGACGCAGGCACGCCAGATGGCGTCCAGCGCCTCGCCGAGCGGCACGACCGGCACGAGGACGACCGGCACGACCGGCGCCACCTCGAGCTTCGACCCGGCGTACGGCGCTCGGCGCGACGACGGGACCCAGCAGCTCTGACCCAGCAGCACTGACCTACCCCCGGGTGGCTGGGGCCTCAGACCGCGGAGGCCTCAGCCACCATCCGGAGCTGGCGCCGGCGGTGGTTGAGGGTCTCGACGGTGAAGATCACCAGCGCGACCCACACCAGCCCGAAGCCGATCCAGCGGCCGGTGGGCATGGCCTCGTGGAAGAGCAGGACGCCCAGCGCGAACTGGATGACCGGAGCGAGATATTGCAGCAGCCCCAGCGCGACCAGCGGCACCCGGATCGCCGCGGCCCCGAAGAGCATGAGCGGGATGGCCGTCACGATCCCGGTCGTGGTGAAGAGCAGGGCGTGCCCGCTTCCGTGGCCGCCGAAGGTCGAGGTGCCGGTGAGGACCAACCACGCGACGTACGACATCGCGATCGGCGCCAGGAGCAGGGTCTCGACGGTGAGGCTCTCGACAGGACCGACGCCGGCCTGCTTCTTCGCGAGCCCGTAGGTGCCGAAGGAGAACGCCAGCACGAGTGCGACCCAGGGCGGGCGGCCGTAGTCGATCGCCAGCACGACGACCGCGAACGCGGCGATGCCCAGGGCGATCCACTGCAGCCGGCGCAGTCCCTCGCCCAGCACGAGGACGCCCATCATCACGGTCACCAGCGGGTTGATGAAGTAGCCGAGGGCGGCCTCGACGACCCGGCCGTTGTTCACGCCGTAGATGTAGGTGGCCCAGTTGACCGAGATCACCACGGCGGCGACCGCCAGCAGCGCCAGCGACCGGCGGTCGCGGACGGCGGCGAGGACGGTGGGGGTGCGTCGCAGGACCAGCACCAGCACGGTCATCGTCAGCGAGGACCACACGATGCGGTGGGCGAGGATCTCCACGGCGCCCGCGGGCTCCAGCAGCGGCCAGTACAGCGGGAACAGGCCCCACAGGGCATAGGCGGCGGTGCCGAACAGCAATCCTTGGCGAGTGTCCGGCACTCCGCGAGTCTAGGTCGCGGGATCGACAACAGAATCTCGCCGGGCGGCGTCTACCATGCAGAAGTCTTCACCCACCGGCGTGCTCGTCACGCCGCGCGTCCGATCCACACGTCCCAAGGGGGAACCATGCGGATGATCCGCACCGTCATCGTCGGCCTGCTGACCGCACTCCTCGGCCTGAGCGCCGTCGTCGTCGCCCCGGCCCAGGCCGACCAGGCCCTGCCGAAGCGCACGATCGTCGAGCAGCCGCCGGGCGAGCACCAGCTCAACTTCGACACCTTCCTGCTCAAGGGCAAGGTCCTCGAGCCCCAGGCGGACGGCACCGAGCTGCCCTACGCCGAGCGGAAGGTGCACCTGCAGAAGAAGGCGTGCGCCAAGGGCTGCAACTGGAGGACCGTCAAGAAGGTCAAGACCAACGACGACGGCAAGTTCCGGACCAAGATCTACGCTCCCCAGGACGGCCGCTGGAAGTGGCGTGTCAAGGTGAAGGCCTCCGACGGCTACGGCACCACCAAGGGCGAGGTCTGGACCCTGTTCTTCAACTGATGCACTGAACAACGCGGGGCAAGCCCCCGGAGGCACGCTGACCCGCCCGACGACTCGTCGGGCGGGTCAGCTGCTTCGTCGGGTCAGACGACGGTCCAGGTGTCGCCGGCGCTGATCAGCTCGGCCAGGCGCGACGTCGGGTCGCCGGTCGCGGCGGCTTGGGCGGTGGTGATCTGCGCGCGAGCCTGGTCGTCGTAGGTCGGGCGCTCGACTTGGCGGAAGATGCCGATCGGCGACTGGTTGAGGTAGCCGGAGTCGGTGAGCCGCGAGATTGCGAAGGCCGTCGAGGGGTCGGCGTTGTGCGCGTCGTGCACGAGGATGTCGGCGTCGTCGACCTCGCTCACCTCCACGACCTTCACGCCACCCGAGGAGCGGTCGCGGGTGAGCGCCTTGGTGCCGCGGCCGTCGGCGTCCAGTGCGCCGAAGCGGACCTGCTCGCCGTGGACCAGCGGGATGATGGCGTCTGCCTTGGTGTCGGGGTTCTTGATGGCGTCGAAGGCGCCGTCGTTGAAGATCGGGCAGTTCTGGTAGATCTCGACGAAGGACGTGCCGCGGTGGGCAGCGGCCGCCGACAGCACCGCGGTGAGATGCTTGCGGTCGGAGTCGATCGTGCGGGCGACGAAGGAGGCCTCGGCCCCCAGCGCCAGCGAGACCGGGTTGAAGGGGTGGTCGACCGAACCCATCGGGGTCGACTTGGTGACCTTGCCCGGCTCGGAGGTGGGGGAGTACTGACCCTTCGTCAGGCCGTAGATCCGGTTGTTGAACAGCAGGATCGTCATGTTGACGTTGCGCCGCAGGGCGTGGATGAGGTGGTTGCCGCCGATCGACAGCGCGTCACCGTCGCCGGTGACGACCCACACCGAGAGGTCCTCGCGGGCCGTGGCGATGCCGGTGGCGATCGACGGCGCGCGGCCGTGGATCGAGTGCATGCCGTAGGTGTCGAGGTAGTAGGGGAACCGCGAGGAGCAGCCGATGCCGGAGACGAACACGATGTTCTCGCGGCGCAGGCCCAGGTCGGGCAGGAAGCCCTGGACGGCCTTGAGCACGGCGTAGTCACCGCACCCGGGGCACCAGCGCACCTCCTGGTCGGAGGTGAAGTCCTTGCCGGTCTGCGGCTGGTCGCCCTCGAGCACGGTCGGGACACCCTCGGTCCCGGAGCGCAGGCCGGGCAGGCCCAGGTCAGTGGTGCTGTCGGCGGTCATGCCAGCTCCTCCTTGTCGGCGGGCTTGTCGGCGGGCGTCGCGGCGGGCGTCGGGGCAGGGGTCAGGTCGACCTCGATGCCTTCGGCCTCGGCCACGAGTCCACCAATGACGTCGGCGAGCACCGCGGCCTTCAGCGGCAGCCCGCGGACCTCGTTGTAGCCGATGACGTCGACGAGGAACTTCGCGCGCAGCAGCAGCGAGAGCTGGCCGAGGTTCATCTCGGGCACGAGCACCTTGTCGTAGCTCTTGAGGATGTCGCCGAGGTCGTTGGGGAACGGGTTGAGGTGGCGCAGGTGGGCTTGCGCGACCTTGTAGCCCGCCTTGCGCACGCGACGCACGCCCGCACCGATGGGTCCGTACGTCGATCCCCACCCGAGCACCAGGACCTTGGCGTCGCCTGTGGGGTCGTCGACCGCGAGCGGCGGGAGCGAGTCGGCGATCCGGTCGACCTTCGCCTGGCGGGTGCGGACCATGAAGTCGTGGTTGCCGGGGTCGTAGGAGATGTTGCCGTGCCCGTCGCCCTTCTCCAGACCGCCGATGCGGTGCTCGAGGCCGGGCGTGCCGGGGATCGCCCACGGGCGTGCGAGCGTCTCGGCGTCGCGCTCGTAGGGCCAGAACTCCGCGTCCTCGCCGTCACCGTGGTTGAGCTCGGTGGCGAAGTCAGGGTCGATCGCGGGCAGGTCGGCGATGTCGGGGATCCGCCACGGCTCGGAGCCGTTGGCGAGGTAGCCGTCGGAGAGCAGCATCACCGGGGTGCGGTAGGTGATGGCGATCCGGACGGCCTCGACGGCTGCGTCGAAGCAGTCGCCGGGTGACTGCGGGGCGACGATCGGCACCGGGGCCTCGCCGTTGCGCCCGAACATCGCCTGCAGCAGGTCTGCCTGCTCGGTCTTGGTCGGCAGGCCGGTCGAGGGACCGCCGCGCTGGACGTCGACGACCAGGAGCGGCAGCTCGGTCATCACGGCCAGACCGATGGCCTCCGACTTCAGCGCGACGCCCGGACCCGAGGTCGTGGTGACACCCAGGCTGCCGGCGAAGGAGGCGCCGATGGCGGCACCCACACCGGCGATCTCGTCCTCGGCCTGGAACGTGGTGACGCCGAAGGACTTGTGCTTGCTCAGCTCGTGGAGGATGTCGGAGGCCGGGGTGATCGGGTAGGACCCGAGGAAGACCGGCAGGCCCGACTGCACGCCGCCGGCGATCAGACCGTAGGCGAGGGCGAGGTTGCCGGTGATGTTGCGGTAGGTGCCGGCGGACATCGGCGCGGGCTTGATCTCGTAGCGGACGATGAACGTCTCGGTCGTCTCGCCGAAGTTCCAGCCGGACTTGAAGGCCGTGATGTTGGCATCGCGGATGTCGGGGACCTTCGCGAACCGCTTGGTCAAGAAGGCGGTCGTCGACTCGGTCGGGCGGCCGTACATCCACGACAGCAGGCCGAGGGCGAACATGTTCTTCGCGCGGGCGGCGTCCTTGCGGGAGAGCCCGAACTCCTTGACCGCCGCGACCGTCATCCCGGTCAGGTCGACGGGGTGGACGGCGAACTCCGAGAGGTCGTCGCCCTCGAGTGGGTTGGCGGTGTAGCCCGCCTTCGCCAGGTTGCGCGCCGTGAAGTCGTGGGTGTCGACGATGATCGTCGCGCCCTTGGGCAGGTCGCCGAGGTTGGCACGCAGGCCGGCCGGGTTCATCGCGACGAGCACGTCGGGGGCGTCGCCCGCGGTGAGGATGTCGTGGTCGGCGAAGTGCACCTGGAAGGACGAGACGCCGGGGAGCGTGCCCTGGGGTGCCCGGATCTCGGCCGGGAAGTTGGGCAGCGTCATCAGGTCGTTGCCGAAGACGGCCGACTCCTGGGTGAACCGGTCACCGGTCAGCTGCATGCCGTCACCCGAGTCGCCGGCGAACCGGATGATGACGCGGTCGAGCTGCTTGACCTGCTTGGTCGGCTGGGTCACCTTCGGCCTGCTTCCTTCTCAGTAGAACGCGTTTCAGAAACACCTTCTTGCCCGGTCATCCACTCTAGTCCGGCCTTATCAGGCATCGGGGTGGGAGTCGCTCATTGGACGCGGACTTTCGGCGTGACGGGGGACACGCGCAAGGAGGGTGACAGTGCATACTTTAAGTCGTGTAGTCTTCTCGACATTAGTTAGTAACTGCCCTTATCAGACCCGCTCGGGTGCAAGCCGCGACCGAAAGAGACACCCATGTTGCTCACCTCCCACCAGGCACGTCGCTTGGCTGCCGCGTCCCTCGTCCCGCTGGTGGCGTTGACCGCGTGCTCGACCAGCTCCGACGGAGCCACTGCGGAGGGCGGCGTGTCGCTCGACCTCGTCGCCTACTCGACCCCCGAGTCGGCCTACGAGCAGATCACCGCCGACTTCGCCGAGACCCCCGAGGGCGAGGGAGTCGAGTTCAGCACCTCCTACGGCCCGTCGGGCGACCAGAGCCGCGCCGTCGAGGGCGGCCAGGCCGCCGACTACGTCAACTTCTCGCTCGAGGGCGACGTCACCCGCCTGGTCGACGCCGGCCTGGTGGGCGAGGACTGGAACGCCGGGGAGCATCGGGGCATCGTGGCCGACTCGGTCGTGGTGATCGTGACCCGTCCGGGCAACCCGCTCGGCATCACCGGCTGGGAGGACATCGTCGAGCCGGGTGTCGAGATCGTCTCGCCCAACCCGGGCTCGTCCGGCGGCGCGCGGTGGAACATCCTGGCGGCGTACGGCCACGCGCTCGAGGCCAACGGCGGTGACGAGGAGGCGGCCCGCGAGTATCTCGTCGACTTCTTCAACAACGCCGTGGCGCTGCCCGGCTCGGCGCGCGACGCGCTGACCAGCTTCACCAGTGGTGTCGGCGACGTGCTCATCTCCTACGAGAACGAGGCCATCCTGGCCCGCCAGAACGACCAGGAGCTCGACTACCTCGTGCCCGACGAGACGCTGCTCATCGAGACCCCGGCCGCCGTCACCGAGGGTGCCGAGCCGGAGGCGCAGTCCTTCCTCGACTACCTCTACACCGACGAGGCGCAGGCCAGCTTCCTCGAGCACGGCTACCGCCCCGTCACCGAGGGCGTCACGGGCGAGGTGGAGGGCGCCAACGACCCGGCCGACCCCTTCCCGACGCCCCAGGTGCTGTTCACCGTGGCTGACGACTTCGGTGGCTGGCCGGCGGCGGCGGAGAAGTTCTTCGCCGACGGCGAGGACGGCGAGCCGCTCGGCCTGGTGGCCGAGGTCCAGCAGGAGACCGGAAAGCTGGGCGAGTAGCAGCGATGACGAGCGCCCTCCTGGGCCCGCCTGCCGACACCGTCGGGGAGACGTCCACCGGACGTCGTCCCCGGCGGGGTCGCAGCGCCGGCCAGCGCAGCACCCTCACACCCGGAGCCGGGCTCGGTCTCGGCGTGGCCATGATCTGGTTCAGCCTGCTGGTCCTCATCCCCCTGGTCGCAATCATCGTGACCGCGGCCGAGGGCGGGTGGGGCGCCTACTTCCAGGTGCTCCGCAGCGACCAGACGTGGGCGGCGGTCATCCTGACCGTCAGCCAGGCCGCCATCGTGACCGCGATCAACATCGTGGTCGGCACGATCATCGCCTGGGTCCTGGTCCGCGACCGGTTCGTCGGCAAGTCGCTGCTCAACGTCATCATCGACGTGCCGTTCGCACTGCCGACCATCGTCGCCGGGCTGGTGCTGCTGTCGCTCTACGGGCCGGAGAGCCCGCTGGGCCTCGAGTGGGCCAACACCGAGCACGCCGTCATGCTGGCGCTCGCCTTCGTGACGCTGCCGTTCATCGTGCGCACGGTCCAGCCGGTGCTCGAGGAGCTCGACGCCGACGTCGAGGAGGCCGCGGCCTCCCTGGGCGCAGGACGCGGCACCATCGTGCGGCGCATCATCCTGCCCAGCCTCGCCCCGGCGATCTCCGCCGGGGCCGCCCTGTCCTTCGCGCGCGCCATCAGCGAGTACGGCTCGCTGGTGCTGCTCTCCGGCAACCTGCCCTTCCGCACCGAGGTCGTCTCGGTCCGGGTGCTGACCTTCATCGAGAACGGCAACACGCAGTCGGCCGCCGCACTCGCCTCGGTGATGCTGGTCGTCGCCCTGGTCGTGATCGTCGGGCTCGACATCGTCCAGCGGAGGGTGGCCAATCGTGGTTAGGGTCTCCGCTCCCGTCCGTTGGCTGCTCCGCCTGGTCGCCGTCGGCTACGTCTTCCTCCTCGTGGCCTGGCCGGTCTCGCTCGTCGCCGTACGCACCTTCGAGCACGGCACGGCCGACTTCCTCGCCATCTTCACCGACCCGCACACCGTGGCGGCGCTGAAGCTGACCGTGATGGTCGCCGCGTGGGCCGTGGTCATCAACCTCGTCTTCGGGGTGACGATCTCCCTGCTGCTCGTGCGCTACGAGTTCCCGGGCAAGCGCGTGCTGTCGGCGCTCATCGACCTGCCGCTGTCGGTCTCTCCCGTCGTGGTGGGACTGGCGCTGCTGCTCGTCTTCAGCGGCCGGACCGGCTGGCTCGGGCCGAGCATCGAGGAGGCCGGCTGGCAGGTCATCTACGACTCGCCCGGCATGATCATGGCGACCTGCTTCGTGGCGCTGCCGCTGATCATCCGCGAGGTCGTGCCGGTGCTCAGCGAGATCGGCGACGACCAGGAACAGGCCGCCCGCAGCCTCGGCGCCAACGGCCGCCAGACCTTCTGGCGGATCACGCTGCCCTCGATCAAGTGGGCCGTGATCTACGGCGTCGTCCTCTCGCTGGCCCGCTCGCTCGGCGAGTTCGGGGCGGTCAAGATCGTCTCGGGAAACATCACCGGCCGCACGCAGACCGCGACGCTGATCGTCGAGGCGAAGTACCAGAACTTCGAGCAGACCACGGCCTACTCCGTGGCGTTCCTGCTCGCGTTCATCTCCATCGCCTGCCTGGTCGTCGTCGCCTTCCTCCGCCCCTCCCACCAAGAAGCCTGAGGTTCACCCATGAGCATCGACGTCACCGGACTCACCAAGACGTATGGCGACTTCGTCGCGCTCGACGACGTCAACGTCTCCCTGCCCACCGGCCAGCTGACCGCCCTCCTCGGCCCGTCCGGGGGCGGCAAGTCGACGCTGCTGCGGATCATCGCCGGCCTCGACACCGCCGACACCGGCACGGTGTCGATCGAGGGCATGGACGCGACCAGGCTGCCGCCGCAGAAGCGCAACGTCGGCTTCGTGTTCCAGCACTACGCCGTCTTCAAGCACATGACGGTCGCCAAGAACGTCGCCTTCGGGCTCGAGATCCGCAAGCGGCCGAAGGACGAGGTCGCGGCGCGGGTCGACGAGCTGCTCAAGCTGGTGCACCTCTCGCAGTTCGCGCACCGCTTGCCCTCGCAGCTCTCCGGCGGCCAGCGGCAGCGGATGGCGCTGGCGCGGGCGCTCGCGGTGGAGCCGACCGTGCTGCTGCTCGACGAGCCCTTCGGTGCGCTGGATGCGAAGGTCCGCAAGGAGCTGCGCGACTGGCTGCGCCGGCTGCACGACGAGGTCGCCGTCACCACGGTCTTCGTCACCCACGACCAGGAGGAGGCCCTCGAGGTCGCCGACGAGATCGTCGTCATCAACGAGGGCCGCGTCGAGCAGGTCGGCTCGCCCGACCAGCTCTACGACGAGCCGGCCAACGACTTCGTGATGGGTTTCCTCGGCGAGGTCACCACCCTCGGCGGCCTGACGCTGCGCCCGCACGACATCGAGGTCGCGACGTCGCCGTACACCGCAGGCGCGATCGAGGGCTCGGTGCACCGCATGCTGCGCATCGGCTTCGAGGTGCGCCTCAGCGTGCTCACGGTCGACGGCGAGGACGCGTCCGTCGTGCTCACCCGCACCCACGCGCGCAGCCTGGGGCTCGTCGAGGGCGCCACCGTCTGGCTCACCCCGGCCACGGGTGCAGCGATGGTCCCGTCGATGCAGTCCTCGCTCGCCGGCTGAGCGACCAACTGGTGTGACCCTTGACACATCAGGCGAGCCTCCCTAGCGTGATCAGACATCAGATGTCTGATCAATAAGGAGACCCCCATGCACGCGCCTCCCCGCCGCCTCCTCGGAGCCTGGTGTGCCGCGCTCCTCGTCACCGCGCCCCTCACCCCGGCGCACGCGGACGACCCGGCACCCGCGCCCCTGTTCACCACCGACCTCGACCACACCGGCGTCGGCTACCCCGTCTACCGCATCCCGGCCCTGACCGAGTCCAACGCCGGCACCCTGATCGCCTCCTACGACGGTCGCCCGACGTACGGCGACGTCCCCAACAACATCGCGCTCGTCGTGCGCCGCAGCACCGACGGCGGCACGACCTGGCAGGAGCGGCAGGTCGTTCGCTACGAGCCCGGCAAGCCCGGGTACGGCGATCCCAGCCTGGTCACCGACCGGGAGACGGGCCGCATCTGGCTCTTCCACGCGGCCTCGATCAACCAGGGCTACTTCGGTTCCACCACCGGCAACGACAACGACGACCCCGACGTCCTGCACGCCGACGTCAGCTGGTCCGACGACGACGGTGTGACCTGGCAGCACCGCCGGCTCACCGAGGAGGCGAAGAACCCCGCCTGGGCGGGACTGTTCGCCGCGTCCGGTGAGGGCATCCAGATCCGTCGGGGCCCGTACGCCGGTCGCCTCGTCCAGCAGTACGCCGTGCGCCACCAGGGCGGCAACTGGGCCGCCAGCCTGATCAGCGACGACCACGGCGAGACGTGGCGCTTCGGCCAGCTCCTCGGCCCCGGGATGGACGAGAACAAGGTGGTCGAGCTCTCCGACGGCCGGCTGATGCTCAACTCCCGCGCGCAGGGCGGCTACCGCAAGGTCGCCTTCTCCGACGACGGCGGCGAGAGCTGGTCGGGCCTGCACACCGACGACGAGCTGATCGACCCGGCCAACAACGGCTCGATCATCCGCTACGACGCGGAGGCTGCGCCGCAGTCGGCCGACGCCCGCAAGCTGCTGTTCAGCAACACCGCCACCCAGAGCGGGCGGTCCAACCTGACGATCCGGCAGTCCTGCGACAACGGCGAGACCTGGCCGATCCGGCGGGTGCTGGAGCCCGGCGCCGCCGAGTACTCCACGCTGACGCCGCTCGCGGACGGCCGGTTCGGCCTGCTCTACGAGCGCGGTGGCTACCAGCACATCTCCTATGCGCGCTTCGGGGAGGACTGGCTCGATGGCCTCTGCGCGCCGGTCTCCGCCCGCACGACCGACCCCGGCACCGCCGGCGGCACTGCCGAGGTCGAGGTCTCGATCACCAGCCAGGAGACGGGGGCCATCGACGGCGTCGTCGTGTCGCTGGACCTGCCGGAGGGCTTCACGGCCCCGGACGTGCGGATCGCGAAGCTCGCCCCCGGGGCGACCGCGAGCGTGCGGGTGCCCGTCCAGGTCCCCGAGGGAGTGGCGACCAACGCCTACCCCTACACGGTCGAGCTCACCAGCGACAAGGGCTCTTCGCAGGGCTCCGGGAGCATCATCGTCAAGGGCGGCAACACCGTCCTGAGCGACCTGGTCGAGCGCGACTACGACGGCTCGACGATGACCGACCTGACCGACCGGGTCGCCTCGGTGAAGGACCTGACGGGCGGAGCGGTGACCGTGCGGTTCAGCACCACCGCGCGGCCCACCGTGGGCACGCTGCTGTCGCTCGCGGACCCGATCAGCGCCGTACGCGACGTGGTCGTCTCGCTGAACGGTGGCAAGCCCTACGTCGAGGTGCGCACCGCGTCCGGCACCTATCCGGTGCGGTTGCAGAGCAACGTCGACGTGGCCGACGGCAAGCAGCACGAGCTGGTCGCCGCGAGCAGCTCGGGCGTGACATCGCTGATCCTGGACGGCGAGCTCATCGCCCAGGTGAACCGTCAGGCCTTCTTCGCCGACGTCACCGCGCTCACCAAGCCGCACGCCCTCAATCCCAGTGGGCTGCCGAACCTGACCGTGGGCATGAACCGGGCGCACCTCCCCGTCGCCGGCGGGGCGGCAGCCCCGGGCAACCGGTGGGGCTTCGTGGGCACGATCCACAGCGTGGAGGTCTCCGACGACCTCCGGCCCGGCGAGGAGCTCGTGCCGTCGTCCGACCTGGCGATCGCCTCGGTCTCCAGCGAGGAGACCGCGGGCGAGGACGGCCGCGCCGTGAACGCGATCGACGGCAGCTCGGCGACCATCTGGCACTCCAGGTGGACCAGCCCCGCGGCCGGCCACCCGCACCAGATCACGCTGGACCTCGGCAGCTCCCAGGCACTGACCGGGCTGCGCTACCAGCGCCGGGCCACGGGGACCAACGGCGACATCGCCGACTACAACGTCCTCGTCAGCTCGGACAACACGACGTGGACGAAGGTCGCCTCGGGCACCTTCCCGGCGGGCAAGGGCCTGGCGGAGGCGCGCTTCGCCCGGCAGGACGCCCGCTACGTCCGGCTCGAGGCGCTCAGCGCCACGGACGGGAAGGTCTTCGCCTCGGCGGCCGAGGTCCGGCCGTTGAGGCTGAGATGACGACGACGCGACGTGGCGCCCTGACCGGACTCGGAGCGGCCGGGCTGGGCCTGGCAGGACTGGCTGCCACGGCCCAGCCGGCAGTGGCGGACTCCTCCGGGCGCTCCGGGCTCCCGGTCCTGGCGCCCGTGGACGGCAACGACTGGACGGCCCTGCTGGCCGAGACGCCCCGGGTCCAGCTCGTGCCCGGTGCGACCTACGTCCTGGACCGGACCGCCGACCTGCCCGACGAGTGCCTGATCGAGGGAAACGGCGCGATCGTCACGGTCGCGGGTGGCGCCATCGGCGCCCTCGCGGCGACGTCGCGTCGCAACGTCACGATCCGCGGCGTGCGCTTCCTCGGGCAGGACGGGGAGGTCGTCAACGCGCCCGCCGAGTTCGGCCACGTCGGACTCCGGCTCACCCGGTGCACCAATGTCCGCGTCCTCGACTGCGACTTCCAGCGTTGGCGCGGCGCCGGGGTGGTGGTGACCGGCGCGGCCGCCGACAACTACTTCGACTACCGCGTGAAGCTGCAGGGGAACTCGTTCGAGCGTTGCTACATCGGGGTGTCACTGGCGGATCGCAGCGAGTACTCCCTGCTCAGCGACAACCACTTCTCCTACTGCCGGCTCGGCATCTGGAGCTCGTCGGGCAACTGGACCGTGACCGGCAACGTGCTGCAGAACTGCTACGGCGCCTACTACGCGATCGCCGCGACCAGCCCGTACGGCGCGCTCGCGGCCGACAACTGGAACCACGGGTCCGTCGTGGGGAACACGTTCAACCACTCCAACGGCAGTGGTGGCTCTGTGCGGTGGACGACCAACCTCGCGTTCCCGGTCGGAGGGGTCGATCGCGATCCCGGGAGGGGCGTCACCATCGAGGGCCTGCTGCCGCCGACCTTCACCGGCAACACGCTCTGGTACACCGACGTCCGGGCCAGTCGGCTCGTCGGCACCCGGTGGCTGTTGTCCGGGTGCACCTTCTCCAACCTCACGATCACCGGTGACGGAGCTGTCCCGGTGCACCTCGTCGGCACCCAGGCCAACGGTGCCGCGAACCTGCCCCGTCTGGTGGGCAACGTCGTGGACCTGCTGCCCTGGCCCTGAGGTGTGGCGGCGTCGTCAGGTCGTGGCGAACCGTTCGCGTAGCCACGCGATGGTGAGCTCGTCCTGGGCGACGCCGCCACCCTCGTGCTCGTTGTAGGTGTAGACCTCGAGCTCCTTGGTGCCGGCGTAGTGGTTGTAGGCCGCGTAGACGGTGGAGGGCGGGCACACGTCGTCCATCAGGGCCACCGAGAACAGCGCCGGCACCTCGCTGCGCGCGGCCATGTTGACGCCGTCGAAGTAGTCGAGGGTCGCGAGGGCGCGATCGGCGTCGGCGCGGTGGGTGCGGACGAACGCGAGCAGCTCGGCGTACGGCGCCCGCGCGGTGATCTCGACGGCGCGCTGCATGTGGCACAGGAACGGCACGTTGACGACCGCTGCCGCGACGCCGTCGGCGAGGGCTGCCGCGGCGAGGGCGATGCCGCCGCCCTGGCTGGCGCCCGCGACGGCGATCCGGCTCGGGTCCACGAAGTCGAGGCTGGCGGCCGCCTCGACCGCTCGCACTGCGTCGGTGAAGACACGCCGGTAGTAGTAGTCGGCCGGGTCGAGGATGCCGCGGGTCAGGAACCCCTCGACGTGGGGTGACGCGCTGCCGGCGGCGTCCCCGGTCGCGCCCGCCCGGCGAGCCCGCGCGCCCTGCCCGCGGGTGTCGACGACGAGGGTGGCGAAGCCGGCGGCCGGGAGCGCGAGCCAGTCGAGGGGACTGCCGGTGCCGTCGCCGTAGCCCAGGAACTGCACGACCATCGGCACGGGG
The DNA here is from genome assembly GCF_003047285.1 of Nocardioides allogilvus. Classification (GTDB taxonomy): domain Bacteria; phylum Actinomycetota; class Actinomycetes; order Propionibacteriales; family Nocardioidaceae; genus Nocardioides; species Nocardioides allogilvus. Next base: position 220,593 of record NZ_PZYX01000001.1, read on the forward strand.
CCGGGGACCACGGCAGGGGACGGGGCGATGAGCAGGGCGTGGATGCGGTCGCCGTCGAAGCCCGAGAACCACAGGTGGCGGCTGTCGACGAGCGGCAGGACTGTCGCGTGCGGCGCCGTCTCGACGTCGAGCGGCGCGGCGCGCGCGGCGGTGAGGGTGTCGGCCCAGAAGCGGTCGAAGTCGGCAGGTTCGCGGCGTGCGGGGAGGTACGTCGCCAGGTCGGCGAGCGGCAGGTCGAAGTGCGGCACTGGCGGATCAGACCTCGCTGGACGCGGTGCCGCGCTGGGCGCGGGCGCCGGCGATCGAGGCCCGGATCGGCTCGTAGTGGTTGGCGATGGCGGTGCGCAGCGCGTCGGCGTCGCCGGCCACGGCGGCCGCGGCGATGTCGCAGTGGTGCTCCGCGGTGACCCGGAGGCTCTCGCTGGTCGTCTCCAGGGAGGGGGCGACGATCGTGTGCACGTCCCAGAAGGCACCCGTCAGCTGCAGGATCAGGTTGTTGCCCAGCGGCTCCATCAGCATGAGGTGGAACTCGCGGTCGAGCTCGATGAACTCCTTGCCGTCGGCCGCCTTCTGGCGCATGCCGTCGGCGAGCAGCGAGAGCTCGGAGCGGTGGTCGTCGTCGAGGCCGGCGATGATCTGGTCGGCCAGGCCCTGCTCGAGGGTCTGGCGCACCTCGACCAGCTCGGAGAGCACGAGGTGGTCGTCGGCTTGGCTCAGCAGCCCGCGGAACGCGAGGCTCTCGACGAGGGCGGCCAGCGACATCCCGCCGACATAGGTGCCGTGGCCGTGGCGCACCTCCACGATGTCGAGCGCGGCGAGCGTCTTGACGGCCTCGCGGACGCTGGAGCGGCTCGCGCCGACGGCGTCGCACAGCTCCGCCTCGGTCGGCAACGGGTCGCCGGGACGCAGCCGCTGCTGGAGGATGAGCTGCTTGATGTCGTCGGCAACCGTCTCCCGCAGGTGGCGCGTGCGACGCCTCGCCGGGATGCCGTTGTCCGGCTGGGGAGACAGATTCGTTCCGCTCATGGCCTTGCCCTCCGTCGTGATCCGTGTCACGCTCAGCATACCGGCATCAGACATCAGACGTCATAGGTCCGGTGAAGTAATTCCGAATCGCATCATCTCGACACAGAGCGCTGGCGGTCTCCGCGGCCAGGTTCTGACCCCCGATGGAGGCAACAGTGAGCATCACCGACACGACACGGTCGGACCGATCGGCGGGCGTGCGACGCCGGCTGACGACGGGCGCGAAGGCGGTGGCCGTGGCCCTCAGCCTCGCGGTCGCCACGGCCGCGTGCAGCGGACCATCCTCGACCAACTCCGGCGCCAGCTCCTCGAACAGCATCGAGGCCACGCTGGCCTTCGCGCTGTCGAGCGGCTTCGACCCGGACAACGCGTCCAGCGCGGTGGCCACGGCGGCCAACCAGCACATCTTCGAGGGCCTCGTCGACCTCGACCCGGTGACGCGTGAGCCCTACCTCGCGCTCGCCAAGTCCGACCCCGTCGCCAGCGAGGACGGCCTGACCTGGACCGTCGAGGTGCGCGACGACGCCAAGTTCTCCGACGGCAGCGCCGTGACCGCCGAGGACGTGGCCCACTCCTTCACGCGCGTCCTCGAGCCGGCGGACCCCGCGGTCGTGCCCCTGATGAACGGCTTCATCAGCTTCATCGAGAGCGTCACCGCGACCGACGACGCGACGGTCGAGTTCAAGCTCAAGACGCCCTTCCCGCTCTTCGCCCAGCGCATCGCCGTCATCAAGATCGTGCCCAAGGCGCTCACTGCCGACGAGGCCGCGTCCGAGGCCTTCGACACCGCTCCGGTCGGCTCGGGCCCCTACAAGCTCGACAGCGCCTCGGCCGAGTCGGGCCTGAAGCTCTCGAAGAACGAGAACTACAACGGTCCTCTTCCTGCGAAGGCGGAGACCATGACGTGGAACACCAACACTGACGCCGCCGCGCGGATCGCCGACCTCGAGGGTGGTCGCGTCCAGGCCATCGAGGCCGTGCCCTACCTCAACGTCGACTCCCTGAAGGGCTCCTACGAGGTCGAGGCCAAGCAGGCCTTCAACCAGGCGTTCTTGATGTTCAACAACTCCGCAGCTCCCTTCGACGACAAGCGGGTGCGGCAGGCGCTGCACTACGCGCTCGACAAGGACAAGATCATCCAGACCGCACTGAGCGGCTTCGGCACCCCCGCCAGCAGCTATCTCGACGAGGGCAACCCGGACTACCAGGAGGCTTCGACGGTCTACGACTACGACGCCGCCAAGGCCGAGCAGCTGCTCGCGGACGCGGGCGTCAAGGACCTGTCCTTCGAGCTGGTCACGACCGATGCGTCCTTCATCAAGGACATCGCCCCGCTCGTGATCGAGGCGTGGAAGGCGATCGGCGTCAAGGCGACGCTCAACACCGTCCCGTCCGCCGCGGTGTACGGCGAGCTCGTCCCCTCGGACAAGTTCCGCGTGCTGCTCGCCTCGGGTGACCCGAGTGTCTTCGGTCCCGACGCCGACCTGCTGCTGCGCTGGTTCTACTACGGCTCGACCTGGCCGTCGGACCGCTACCGCTGGGATGCTCCCGAGCGCCAGCAGGTCGCGGACCTCATCGACGCGGCTTCGCAGGCCGACGACGAGACCGAGCGGGCCGACCTGTGGAAGCAGGCGCTCGACATCATCGCCGAGGAAGCGCCTCTCTACCCGATCCTGCACACGCAGGTCGTGACGGCCTACGACGCCGACGCGCTCGAGGGCTTCGAGGGCGCCGCCACCACCGGCATGTACTTCCTCGATGCCGAGCGCAAGGACTGACCGGACCTGATCCGGCCGCACCGCGTCCTGCCCGGCTTCCCCCCGAGCCGGGCAGGACGCATTCCCCCGATTCATCGAGAGTGAACCCATGCTGACTGTCCTGAGCATGATCGCCAGGCGACTGCTGACCCTGGTCCCGCTGGTCCTGGGGATCACGTTGTTCGTCTTCGTGGTCATGCAGTTCTCACCGGTCGACCCGGCACTGTCCGTCCTCGGCGACCAGGCCTCGGCGGCCCAGGTCGCCGCGTTCAAGGAGGCCAACGGCCTCGATCGTCCGCTGCCGGTGCGCTACCTCTTCTTCCTCGGCGACCTCGTGCGCGGCGACCTCGGGATGACGTTCCCGCCCTCAGTGCCGGTCGCGAGCAAGATCGCCACGGCCCTCCCGCTCACCATCCAGCTCACGGTCCTCGGTGTCCTCGGCGCCATGGTGATCGGCCTGGCCCTCGGCATCACCGCGGCGCTCTACCGCGACCGCTGGCCCGACCAGGTCATGCGCTTCGCCTCGATGGCCGGCATCGCGATGCCGTCCTTCTGGTTGGCCCTCCTGCTCATCCAGGAGTTCGCCGTACGCCGCCCGTTCTTCCCGACCGGTGGCTACGTCAACCCGGCCGACTCGCTGAGCGGGTTCCTCGAGACCCTCGCCCTGCCGGCCCTCGCGCTGGCGGTGCCGGTCGGCTGCTCGCTGGCCCGGATCGTGCGGACGTCGATGGTCGAGGAGCTCGACCGCGACTACGTCCGCACCGCCATCGGCGCCGGCCTGCCGCCCCACGTCGTCGTCGGGCGCAACGTGCTGCGCAACGCGCTCGTCAACCCGCTCACGGTCCTCGGCCTGCGGATCGGCTACCTCATCGGCGGCACCGTGATCATCGAGGCGATCTTCTCGCTGCCCGGCATGGGCACGCTGATCATGACCGCCGTCCGCCAGAACGACACCGCGCTCGCGCAGGGCACGATCTTGACCATCGCCCTCGGCTTCGTCGTCGTGAACCTGGTCGTCGACATCCTCTATCTCTTCGCGAACCCTCGGCTGAGGGGAGGCCACTGATGCACCACCTCCGCCGTCTCAACCTGACCTCGCAGTTCGCCCTCGGCTTCGTGCTGCTCATCGTGCTCGTCGGAGTGCTCGCGCCGCTGCTGCTCAAGCACGACCCGACCCAGACCGGGCTCGACTCGCCACTGACAGGTCCGGGTTCGGACTACTGGTTCGGCCTCGACAAGCTCGGCCGCGACGTCTACTCCCGTCTGGTCGCCGGCACCCGCCGCTCGCTGATGGTCGGCTTCGGTGCCGCCGGGATCGCCCTGGTGTTCGGGGCGCTGCTCGGTGCGCTCGCCGGAACCTCGCGCAACGCCGTGGACGAGCTCGTCATGCGCGTCCTCGACGTCGTGATGGCCTTCCCGGCCATCGTGCTCTCCGCCCTGCTCATCATCTCGTTCGGCAAGAACAGCCTGTTCGTGCTGATCGTCGCGATCGGCTTCGTCTTCATCCCGCCGGTCGCCCGCATCGTGCGCGCCAACGTGCTCTCGCAGTACCGCGAGGACTACGTCGCCGCCGAGCGCATCATCGGCGCGCGCCGCCCGCACATCCTGTGGCGCCACGTCCTGCGCAACTGCGCGGCGCCGATCATGGTGTTCGTGACCGTGATGGTCGCCGACGCGATCGTCTTCGAGGCGTCGCTGTCGTTCATCGGCGGCGGTCTCTCGCCGCAGGACGCCGCCTCCTCGTGGGGCTCGGTCATCGCCTTCGGCAAGGAGATGGTCCAGGTCGGGGGCTGGTGGGCCACCTTCTTCCCGGGCCTGCTGATCCTGCTCACGGTGCTCGCGCTCAACGTGCTCTCCGAGGGCATCTCCGACGCCTGGGCCGCCCCGGCCGCGCGGCGCTCCCTGGTGCGTCGCGACGTCGTCGTCGGCGACCGGCTCGAGCAGGCTCGCCCCGGCAACGGCAAGGTGATCGAGCTGCCCGGCCTCGCCGAGGCGGCCCAGCGCCTGCGGGAGCGGGCCCGGCCGCGGCCGACCGGTGAGCCGATCCTCTCGGTGGAGGACCTCTCGATCGGGTTCGCCGGCGTGCACAACGGCGTCGACATCGTCGACGGAATCTCCTTCGCCGTACGCCCCGGCGAGGTGCTGGGACTGGTCGGCGAGTCGGGCTCGGGCAAGTCGCTGACCGCCCTCGCGGTGATGGGGCTGCAGCCCAAGGGCGCCCGCATCCGCGGCACCATGGCCTTCGACGGCACCGACCTGCTGACGCTCAACGCCACGCGGCGTCGTGCCCTGATGGGCCGCGACATCGCGATGATCTACCAGGACGCGCTCTCCGCGCTGAACCCGTCGATCACGATCGGCGGCCAGCTCAGGCAGCTGATCCGCCGCGGCGGCACGCGTACGGCGGTCGAGCTGATGGGCCTCGTCGGGCTGGACCCGAAGCGCACCCTGTCGGCCTACCCCCACGAGCTGTCGGGCGGTCAGCGCCAGCGCGTCGTCATCGCCATGGCGCTGTCGCGCGACCCGCGGCTGGTGATCGCGGACGAGCCCACCACGGCGCTCGACGTGACCGTGCAGGCGCAGGTGATGGAGCTGCTGCTGCGGCTGCAGGCCGAGCTGGGCTTCGCGCTGATCCTGGTCAGCCACGACCTCGCGCTGGTCAGTGACGTCTCGCACCGCGTGGTCGTGATGTACGGCGGCCAGATCGTCGAGTCGGGCGTGACCACCGACGTGATCGGCGCCCCGGCACACCACTACGCGCGCGGCCTGCTCGGGTCGGTGCTGTCGCTGGAGACCGGCGCCGAGCGGCTCACGCAGATCCCCGGTGTGGTGCCGTCGCCGGCGGACTTCCCGCTCGGCTGCCGGTTCAGCGACCGCTGCCCGATGGCCAGCGACATCTGTCGCGAGCAGGCGCCACCGCTCGTCGGTGAGCCCGACCACCGCTACGCGTGCCACCACCCCGCGCTCCAGCTCGAGGCCACGGAGGTGACCCGATGACCGCCACCCCCGTCCCCACGCAGGCGATCGCCAGCCTGACCGACGTCCACGTCGTGCACCGCACCCGCGGTGGCGGCATCTTCGACCGCGAGCGCGTCTATGCCCTGACCGGGGCCGACCTGTCCATCGCCGCCGGCGAGACGGTGGGGGTCGTCGGCGAGTCGGGCTGCGGCAAGTCGACGCTGGCCAAGGTGCTGGTCGGCCTGCAGAAACCGACCAGCGGCGAAGTGCAGGTCGCGGGCCAGGACGTCTGGTCGATGAGCGCGGCCGAGCGCCGGCTGCACATCGGCGCGGGCGTCGGCATGATCTTCCAGGACCCCGCCACCTCGCTCAACCGGCGGATGCCGGTGCGCCAGATCCTGCGCGACCCCCTCGACGTGCACCGCCGCGGCACCGTGGCCGAGCGCGACGCGCGGATCGCCGAGCTGATGGAGCTGGTCGGGCTGCCGCAGTCGGTCGCCGACGTGCTGCCCAGCCAGCTGTCCGGCGGCCAGCGCCAGCGCGTGTCGATCGCCCGGGCGCTCGCGCTCGACCCGCACCTGATCATCGCCGACGAGCCGACCAGCGCGCTGGACGTGTCGGTGCGCGCGCAGATCCTCAACTTGCTCCTCGACCTCAAGGAGCGGCTCGGCCTGGCGATGGTCTTCGTCTCGCACGACATCCAGACGGTGAAGCGGGTCAGCGACCGGATCATCACGATGTACCTCGGGCGGATCGTCGAGCAGACACCCGCCTCGCTGGTGCCCGAGGGTGCCCAGCACCCCTACACACGGGCGCTGTTCTCGGCGACCCCCGGCCTGCTCTCCCCGCTCGACCCGATCCCGCTCGTCGGCCCGGTCCCCTCGGCGACCAGGCCACCCAGCGGCTGCCCGTTCCGCACCCGCTGCTGGAAGGCCACCGAGATCTGCGCCGGCGAGATGCCGAGGCCGGAGCCCGGTGCCGCCAACGGCGGCAAGCCCCACGACTTCCGCTGCTACCACCCGATCCCGGCCGGCACCACCGACGGCGAGCTCGTCGAGCTGGCGCGGGCGGCCACCCATACCGACACACCACTGCACGTCAAGGAGAGCTCGTGAACACCCCCAGGCCGCGATTCGGCGGCGTCGTCCCGCCCACCGTCACTCCACTCACCGAGGACGGTGCCGTGGACACGGCGTCCCTCGAGCGGCTCGTGGAGCGCCAGCTCGAGGCCGGGGTGGACGGACTCTTCGCCCTCGGCAGCTCGGGCGAGACGGTCTTCCTGACCGACGCCCAGCGCGACCAGGCCCTCGAGGTGATCGTGAAGACGACCGGCGGGGCCGTCCCGGTCATGGCCGGCTGCATCGAGCCGACGACCCAGCGGGTCATCGACCGCGCGCACGCGTCGCAGGCGCTGGGCGTGGACGCCCTCGTCACCACGGCGCCGTTCTACACGTTGGTCGGCCCCTACGAGGTCGAGCGACACTTCCGCGCGATCCACGCCGCGACCGACCTGCCGATGCTGTCCTACGACATCCCGGTGTGCGTGCACACCAAGATCCCCGTCGACATGCACCTGCGCCTCGCCGCGGACGGAGTGCTGGCCGGGGTCAAGGACTCGAGCGGTGACGACGTGTCGTTCCGCCAGCTGCTGGTGCGGCTCGCCGACGAGCTGCCCGACGCCGAGTTCGTCACCCTCACCGGCCACGAGGTGGTCGTCGACGCGATGATGCTCGCCGGTGCCTCCGGCGCCGTCCCCGGGCTGGGCAACGTCGACCCGGACGGCTACGTGCGTCTCGACCGCGCCTGCCGCGCCGGCGACTGGGCGGCCGCGAAGGCCGAGCAGGACCGGCTCACCCGGCTCTTCCGGATCGTCGACGCCCCCGACGCGACGGCCGCGGGCAGCACGCGCGGCGTCGGCGCCTTCAAGACCGCGCTCACCCTGCTCGGCGTCATCGACTCCAACGCGGTGTCCCTGCCCATGCGCCCGCTCGACGCCGACGAGACCGCCCGCATCCGCGGCGAGCTCGAGCTGGCGGGGCTGCTCTAACCAGATGCCCACCACCGAGACGGTCGCCGTCGTCGACATCGGCGGCACCAAGACCGCGGCGGCCCTCGTCGACCGCGACGGAGGCGTCGTACGCCGCAGTGAGGCCCCGACACCGGCGCGAGCCGGCGCCGGGGCAGTGCTGTCGACGGCGTCCGCGCTGGTGGCGTCGTTGCGCGACGACGCGCACCGCCTGCTGGCCCTGGGTGTCGGCAGCGCCGGCGTGATCGATCCGGTCGGCGGCCACGTGCTCGGCGCCACCGACGCGCTGCCCGGCTGGGCCGGCACCGACCTGCGCGGCGAGCTCGCCGCCCGCACCGGCCTGGCCACCACCGTCGTCAACGACGTGCATGCGCACGCGTTGGGGGAGAGCCGGTACGGCGCCGCCCGCGGCCGTCGCACGGCGCTGTTCGTGGCCGTCGGCACCGGCGTGGGCGGAGCCTTCGTGCTGCCCGGGGGCACGCTGGTCGGGGCCAACGCCGCCGCCGGACACGTCGGCCACGTGCCGTCGGCGCACGCGCGCGACCTGCCGTGCAGCTGCGGCGCCACCGGTCACCTCGAGGCGATCGCCAGTGGACCGGCCCTGGTGCGGGAGCACACGCGGCGGACGGGCGTGGAGGTCGCCGACCTCGAGGCGGTGGTCGCCGCCGCCTCCGCGGGCGACGCGGAGGCAGCCTCGGTCATCCGGCTCGGCGGGCTCGCGGTCGGGGCCACCATCGGCGGGCTGGTCAACGTGCTCGACCCGGACGTGGTCGTTGTCGGCGGCGGTGTGGTCAACGCCGGCGACCCCTGGTGGGCCGCCCTGGTCGAGGGCTCGGCCGCGGAGCTGTTGCCGTCCTTGCGTGACGTGGAGATCGTGGGCTCCGGGCTGGGCGGCGACGCAGCACTGCTCGGAGCCGCCGCGCTCGCCTGGGAACTCGTAGGAGAGGAAGCCTGATGATCGACGTGCTCGAGCGGTTGCGCGGGGGACTGGTGGTGTCCTGCCAGGCCTACGGCGACGAGCCGATGAACACCGCCGACACCATGAGCCGGGTCGCGCAGGCCGTCGTGGCCGGTGGGGCCGTCGCCGTACGCGCCCAGGGGATCGACCACATCGAGGCCATGCTCGCCGGCCTCGGTGTGCCCGTCATCGGCCTCTGGAAGGACGGCAAGGAGGGGGTGTTCATCACCCCGACGCTGGCGCACGCCGTTGCCGTCGCCGCAGCCGGCGCGGAGGTGGTCGCCCTCGACGGCACCAGCCGCCGCCGACCGGACGGGTTGAGCCTCGCCGAGACCATCGCCGGCCTGCGCGAGCACCACGACGTCCTGGTGATGGCCGACGTGTCGACCTTCGAGGAGGGCATCGCTGCCGCCGAGGCCGGTGCCGACCTCGTCGGCACGACGCTGTCGGGCTACACCGACTACACGCCCAAGCTGGCGGGGCCGGACCTCGACCTGGTCGCCCGCCTTGCCGGTGCCCTCGACGTGCCGGTCGTGGCCGAGGGTCGCATCCACACGCCGGCCCAGGCCACCGAGGCACTGGCGCGGGGTGCGCACGCCGTCGTCGTCGGCACCGCGATCACCCACCCCACCTCGATCACGCGGTGGTTCGCCGACGCCGTGGCCACGGCGCGACCCCTGGCCTGACGCCTGAGCGGGCGGTGGCGGCTACGACGTCGGCGCGACCAGCAGGACGTGCAGGGTGCGGGGGCCGTGGACTCCCTCGACCCGCTCGAGCTCGATGTCACTGGTGGCCGAGGGCCCGCTGATCCACGTCAGGGGCCGGCCGGCGTCGACGGCGTCGCGGAGCGGGGCGATGGACTCGGGCACGTCGCCGACCAGCTGCGACTCGTGCACGACGCAGATGTGCAGGTCGGGCACCAGGGACAGTGCGCGGCGGCCCTGGTCGGGGCCGTGGTCGAGCACGATGGTGCCGGTCACGGCGATCCCGACCCTCGCCGCGGTGACGACCGCGTCGAACCGGTCGAGCTCGTCGGCGCTCAGGTGCCCGTCGTCGGCCACGACCTCGACGCGGTCGAGGGCAACCAGCCATTCCGTCGGCAGGCCGGGGGGTACGACGATGCGCGTGGCCCGCGAGAGCGCTTGGGCCACTGCCGCCGCGATGCCCTCCGGGGCCACCCGCTCGACGACGGCGCGGTAGTCCTCCACGCACTCGACGAAGGTGGCCGCGACGTCGGCCAGCGGGGTCACGGCGCCGTACGGGTGGTCCGGGGGTGGTGTCCGCTCGGCGCCCTCGAGGGCGGCGGCGATCCGGGCGAGCATGTCGTCTCGGGCGCTCATCACTGGCCTTCCTTCTCGCGCTTCCACCATGTCCTGAAGGACTCTGCGGGCGGAACGGGGGCGTCGCGGGCGTCGCTCCAGGCCGACAGCGGTCCCGGCAGACGCCCGATGGTGTCCTTCTTCCGGAACATGCGGCCGCCCAGCTCGGCGCCCTTCTGGGCCTTCTCCCACCGGCGGTGGTCGGAGAACATCCAGGCGGCGCCCTTCATCGCGATCTCCTCACCGGAGGGCATCCCGCCGCGGTGCTCGTCGACCACGCGCGTGCGCAGGTGCACGAGGAGGTCGGGGATCTCGATCTTGACGGGGCAGACGTCGCCGCAGGCACCGCACAGGGACGAGGCGTAGGGCAGGGACTGGTCCACCTCGCTGGTGGTGCCGCGGAGCTGGGGGTTGAGGATCGCGCCGATGGGGCCGGGATAGACCGAGCCGTAGGCGTGGCCGCCGACGCGTTCGTAGACGGGGCAGACGTTGAGGCAGGCCGAGCAGCGGATGCAGCGCAGGGCCTGGCGGCCGACGGTGTCGGCCAGCGCGTCGGTGCGACCGTTGTCGAGCAGCACCACGTGCACCTGCTGGGGCCCGTCGCCGGGCGTGATCCCCGTCCACGTGGAGGTGTAGGGGTTCATCCGCTCACCGGTGGAGCTGCGTGGCAGCAGCTGCATGAACACCTCGAGGTCCTCCAGCCGTGGCAGCACCTTCTCGATGCCCACGACGCTGATCAGGGTCTCGGGCAGGGTCAGGCACATCCGGCCGTTGCCCTCGGACTCGACGACCACGAGGGTGCCGGTCTCGGCGATGGCGAAGTTGGCGCCGGAGATGGCCACCTTGGCGCGCAGGAACTTCTCGCGCAGGTGCACGCGGGCGGCCTCGGCCAGCTCGCGTGGCTCGGAGGTGAGCCCGGCGGGCGGCGGGGTGCCCACGTGCCCCATCTCGCGCAGGAAGATCTCGCGGATCTCGGCCCGGTTGCGGTGGATGGCCGGGACCAGGATGTGGCTGGGCCGGTCGTGGCCGAGCTGCACGATCAACTCGGCGAGGTCGGTCTCCCAGGCGGCGATGCCGGCTTCCTCGAGGGCCTCGTTGAGGCCGATCTCCTGGGTCGCCATGGACTTGACCTTGACCACCTCGTCGGCTCCGGTCGCCCGGACCAGGGAGGTGACGATTTCGTTGGCCTCCGCTGCGTCGCCGGCCCAGTGCACGGTGGCACCGGCCCTGGTGAGCGACTCCTCGAGCTGGACGAGGTAGGTGTCGAGATGGGACAGGACGTTGTCCTTGATGTCCGCGCCCGCCTGGCGCAGCCCCTCCCAGTCGTCGAGCTCCTCGACGACCCGGGCGCGCTTCTCGCGGATGGTGTGGGTGGCGTGCTGCAGGTTGCGACGCTGCTGGGAGTTCCCCAGCGCCTCCTTGGCAGCGGTCTGGAACTTCGGCATGCCGATGAACGTGCCGCTCATGTCGTCGCCTCCGTGTCGGTGTGCTGGGTGGTCGTCGCGGCGGGCGGGTCGCCGAGCTCGTTGTCGACGGCGAAGTCGCGTTCGGTGGAGGCGAGCACCTCGGCCAGGTGCATCACCCGGACCCCGGATCGTTGTCGGGTGAGGAGCCCGCCGACGTGGGCCAGGCAGCTGTTGTCGCCGGCGACCAGGACCTCGGCCCGGGTCTCGCGGACATGGTGGGCCTTGTCGGAACCCATCGCGACCGACGTGTCGGAGTTCTTCATGGCGAAGGTGCCCCCGAAGCCACAGCACTCCTCGGCCGAGGGCAGGTCGACCAGGTCGATGCCGCGGACCTCCCGCAGCAGCCGCAGCGGCTTGTCGGCCACCCGCAGCATCCGCAGCGAGTGACAGGTCGGGTGGTAGGTGACGCGGTGCGGGAAGGTCGCTCCGACATCGGTCACGCCGAGCACGTCGACCAGCAGCTCGCTGAGCTCGAAGACCTTCCCGGCCGTCGTCCTCGCCCGGTCGGCCAGGGCGGGGCGGTCGCACCCACTGGCAACGGTGGCGTGCTGGTGTCGCACGCTCCCGACGCACGATCCGGAGGGCGCCACGACGGCGTCGTACTCACCGAAGACGTCGGCGAAGCGCTCGACCAGCGGCAGGGCCTCGCGGGCGTAGCCGGTGTTGGTGAACATCTGTCCGCAGCACGTCTGCTCGAGCGGGAACTCGACCGTGACGCCGAGGCGCTCGAGGATCGTGACGACCGCCTTCGGCGTCTCGGGCCACATCGAGTCGTTGAAGCACGTGGCGAAGAGCGCCACCCGCATGCCATGGCCGGGAAGTGAGGTCATCGTGATCACACCATCCAGGACAGCACAGTGGACTGGAGTCCCACCAGCAGGCAGAGCGCGAACAGGAGCCCCAGGCTCCAGCCGATGAGCTTGCGGAAGATGTCGGACTCCCGGCCGGCCAGGCCGACCGCCGCAGCGGCGATCGTGAGGTTCTGGGGGCTGATCATCTTGCCGACCACGCCACCGGAGGTGTTGGCCGCGACCAGCAGGTTGGGATCGAGGCCGGCCTTCTCCGCGGCGGTCTGCTGGAGCGTCGCGAAGAGCGCGTTGGCACTGGTGTCGGACCCGGTCACCGCGGTGCCCAACCAGCCCAGGATGGGGGAGAGGAAGGCGAAGGCGGCGCCGGTGCCGGCGATCCAGTGACCCATCGTCTGGGTCTGGCCCGACAGATTCATCACGTAGGCCAGCGCCAGCACGGAGGCGACGGTGAGGAAGGCGAAGCGCAACGTCTTCGCGGTGGTGAGGAACTCGGTGGCGATGCGCTTCGCCGCGACCCCCTGCACCAGCCCGATGATGATCGCGCAGATGACCAGCAAGGTGCCCGGCGAGGAGAGCCACTGCCACTTGTAGATCGTCGATGCCGACTCGACGGCGCCGTGCAGGCCCGGCCACTCGACCAGCCGGTCGGTGCTCGCCAGGAACTCCGTGACGGGCGTGACCAGCTTGGCGATGCAGAAGACCACGATGACCAGCAGGTAGGGGAAGAGTGCCATCGCGATCCGGCCGCGTGTGAGCAGGGAGGCGCGCTGCGCGACCTGGTCGAGCTCTCGCCTCGCCTCGACGGCCACGTTGCCGCCACCGCTGGGAGCGTCGTCGGGCAGGTCCTCGGCGTCGTGGGTGCTCATCAACCGCTCGGCGGCCTCGGTCGATCCCTGCGGCTGCCACACGCGGAGCATGGCCACCGCGGCGCCCATCCCGGCGAGCGACGCGATGATGTCGGTGAGCTCGACAGAGATGAAGTTGGAGCTGACGAACTGGGCGGCACCGAAGACGGCACCGACGACGAGGGCCAGGGGCCAGATCTCGCGGACGCCGCGACGCCCGTCGGCCACGAAGACCAGGATCAGGGGCACGAACAGCGCCAGGAACGGTGTCTGGCGCCCGACGACGGCACCGATCTCCTCGTAAGGGATCCCGGTCAAGGTGCCGGCGGTGATGATCGGGATCGCCATGGCGCCGAAGGCCACCGGTGCGGTGTTGGCGAGCAGGACCACCATGGCGGCGCGCAGCGCGGGGAAGCCGACCGCGACGAGCATGACGCCCGAGATCGCGGCGGGGGCGCCGAAGCCGGCCAGTGCCTCCAGCAGACCGCCGAAGCAGAAGGCGATGATGATCGCCTGGATCCGTGGGTCGTCGGAGATGAGGTGAAAGGTGGCGCGCAGGTCCTCGAACTTGCCGCTGACCACCGTCAGCTGATGCAGGAACAGGGCGCCGAGCACGATCCACATGATCGGGAAGAGCCCGAAGATCGCCCCCTCGGAGGCCGAGAGCACCGCCAGGTCGGCGGGCATGCCATAGGCCAGCACGGCGACCACGACTGCGACGCCGACGGACGTCAGGGCGGCGAGGTGGGCCTTCCAGCGCAGGGCGCCGAGGGTGACGAAGATCGTCACCAACGGCAGCGCGGCCACCAGCGAGGACAGCGCGAGGCTGTCAGCGATCGGCGCCAGATCGGGTGAGTACATCGGGACCTCCACGGAGAGTTTGTGAACCCGTTGGTCGACCATCCTGTGGTCTGACCACACATGTGGACTGTAGAGTGATCCACATCACCCGTCAAGAGATTGGACGATGCAGATGACCGAGCGCGTCGCGCCCGCTGTCGAGGACGCCCCGGAGGCGCCCTGGCACCCCGTCACGCGGAGTCGCTCCCACGAGCTGGTCCTCGACCAGATCGAGGAGCAGATCCTGGCCGGGACGCTGCGCGTCGGAGATCGCCTGCCGGGGGAGCGCGACCTGGCCGGTCACCTGCAGGTCAGCCGGTCCGCGGTGCGCGAGGCCATCCGTGGGCTCGAGGCGCAGGGGGTGGTGCGGTCCGGCGTCGGGTCCGGCAAGGACGCCGGGACCATCGTCTCCGCCATGCCCAGCGAGGCGCTGACCCGGCTGCTGCGCCTGCATGTCGCGCTCTCGAACTTCCCGCTGCCCGACGTGGTCGACGCCCGCGTGATGCTGGAGCGCTCGAGCGCGGCCCTCGCTGCCGACCACGCGGGCGAGGACGACCTCGACGCCATGCGTGCGGCGCTGGACGGGATGGACAGTGCCGGCATCGGCGCCGAGAGGTTCAACGACCTGGACACCGCGTTCCACGTGGCGATCGCCGAAGCGAGCGGGAATCGCCTCGTCGCGGACATGACCATCGCCCTGCGCGACTCGATGCGCCGCCCCATCCTGCATGCCCTGGAGGCGCTCGGACCGGACTGGGAAGGGGTCGCAGATCAGCTGCGCAAGGACCACCGCGCGATCTTCGCCGCGATCGAGTCCGGAGACGGCGCGCTCGCGGCCGACCGGGTCGACCAGCACATCCGCTCGGCGCACGCCGTGCTGCCCTTCGCGACCCACGGGTGACCGGGCCAGTGGCCGCCGACCTCATGGCGACGGCCGCTGTCCCTGCGGACCGCGGCCGTCCCTGAGGTGGCTCAGCGGTAGTTGGTGAACTGCACCGCGAAGTCGTAGTCCTGCGACTTCACCAGCGCCTGCACGGCCTGGAGGTCGTCGCGCTTCTTCGACGACACCCGGAGCTCGTCGCCCTGGACCTGCGCCTTGACGCCCTTGGGGCCCTCGTCGCGGATCAGCTTGGAGATCTTCTTGGCATCCTCGGTGGTGATGCCCTCCTTGAGCGTGATGTCGATCTTGGACACCTGGCCCGACTGGCGGGGCTCCGTGGCGTCGAGGATCTTCAGGCTCTGCTGGCGCTTGATCAGCTTGTCCTTGAAGACGTCGAGCACGGCGGTGGCGCGGTCGTCGGCGGAGGCGACGATCTCGATGGCCTGCTCGCCCTTCCACTCGATGGAGGCGCCGGTTCCCTTGAAGTCGAATCGGGTGGCAACCTCGCGAGCAGCCTGGCTCAGCGCGTTGTCCACCTCCTGGCGGTCGAGCTTGCTCACGATGTCAAAGCTTGAGTCGGCCATGTGGCTCCTCCGGTTTTCGGTCTTGATCGGTCTGACGCTATCCTCATCTCTCGTTGCTCCTCGACCAAGCTCGCCCTTGGACGAGGAACAGCACGGCAGATTGCCCGAGCGGCCAATGGGAGCGGACTGTAAATCCGTCGGCGTATGCCTTCGAAGGTTCGAATCCTTCATCTGCCACCAGCGGCCCCGCATCGTCGGGGCCGTTCGGCATTTCGGGGGCCAGCGCCGCCGCGGCGTACTCGTGTAGGAGTTGTGGCCGCAGGACCAGGCGATCAGGGGCCACAAGCCCTACACGCGTACGGCGATCGACTCCCTGCGATGCTGGCGCCATGGGCGCCGAGCAGATCCACGACATCGGTCGGCGTCGCGCGTGGGCGATCTGGTCGGTCGCGCTCGCGGTCTATGTCCTGGCCGTCTTCCACCGCAGTTCCCTCGGCGTCGCCGGGATCCTCGCGGCCGAGCGCTTCGAGATCACCGCCACGAGCCTGGCGGCGTTCACCGTGCTCCAGCTGGTCGTCTACGCCGGGATGCAGGTGCCGGTCGGGGTGCTGCTCGACCGCTTCGGCTCGCGGACGCTGCTGCTGTTCGGGCTGGTGCTGATGACGGCCGGGCAGCTGGCCTTCGCGTTCAGTACGTCGTTCGGTGCCGCCGTCGCGGCCCGCGCCGTGCTCGGGGCGGGCGACGCGATGATCTTCGTCAGCGTCATCCGGATCGTCAGCGTCTGGTTCCTGGTCCGGCAGGCGCCGATGGTCACGCAGCTGACCGGCCTCACCGGCCAGCTGGGCGCGATCGCCGCCGCCGCCCCGCTGACCCTGCTGCTCGACCGGCTCGGCTGGACCCGCGCCTTCGCCTCGGTCTCCTCGATCGGTGTCGTGCTGCTCATCGCCGTGGTCTTCCTGGTCAAGGACTCGCCGTACCGCCGTGACGAGGTCGTGCACATCAAGCTGCGCGCCCTGGCCCAGTCGGTCAGGACCGTCTGGGGCAACCCCGGCACGCGGCTGGGCATGTGGTCGCACTTCACCTCGCAGTTCTCCGGCACGGTCTTCGTCCTGTTGTGGGGCTTCCCCTTCCTGGTGCGCGGCTTGGGGTGGTCGGAGGGTGCGGCCAGCGGGCTGCTGATGGCGATGACCGCATGGGCCGTGGCGAGCGGGCTGGTGCTCGCGCGGCTGGTGGCGCGGCTGCCGCTCTACCGCTCCTGGATCGTGATCGGCGTCGTCCTGACGATGGCCATCGCGTGGACCTCCGTGCTGCTGTGGCCCGGGGTGGCGCCGGCGTGGCTGGTCGTCGTGATGGCGTTCGCGACCGCGAGCGGGGGACCGGCGTCGATGGTCGGCTTCGACCTCGCCCGCACCTTCACGCCCGTGCAGGCGATCGGGCGTGCCAACGGCCTGGTCAACGTCGGCGGCTTCACCGCCTCGCTGCTCGTGATGGCGCTGATCGGCGTCGTGCTCGACCTGGCGCAGCCCGGTGGCATGGACGCCTACGCGCTCGACGACTACCGGCTCGCGATGGCCGTGCAGTTCCCGTTCTGGGCCTTCGGCATCGTGCAGATCCTGCGCTACCGCCGGCGCGGGCTCGACCACCTGCGCCGCGTCCACCCGGGCGCCGTCGAGGAGATGCAGGCCGGCCGGCCGTTCGTGCACCCCGGGATCGGCACCGAGGGCGTCTGATCCGCCGACCAATCCGTGACCCGGGTCACACCGAACCTCCAAGGAGGCCACCGCCGGGGTGTGCCCGATCGAGAGGTTCAGCTCATGCGTCTTCCGCACCTTCGCCGCCCTTCGCCGTCCATGGCCGTGTCAGTCCTCGCCCTCGTCGTCGCCTCCACGGGCACCTCCGTGGCCGCAGCCGGCCTGATCGGCTCCGACGACATCGCCAACAAGTCGATCAAGTCGGTCGACGTCAAGGACCAGAACCTCAAGGGCCGCGACATCAAGAACGGCTCCTTGGGCTCGATGGACATCCGCGACAGCTCGCTGAAGGCCCGCGACTTCGCGAAGGGCCAGCTACCTGAGGGCGCGAAGGGTGCCACCGGCCCGGCCGGCGTCGGGCGCTGGGCCCTGGTCGACGCGACCGGCGCGATCGTGGCGCAGTCCGGAGGCTTCAGCATCACCGCGGCCTATCCGACCCTCGCCCCGATGGGCGCGGACGTGACCGGTCTGCGGGCCAACGGCAACGTCTACATCAACGCCGGGGAGAACCTCACCAACAACGGCATCCTGGCGGTGGTCGCGCTCCAGAACACTGTCGACCAGAACGCCGACGGCGTCACCAACGGGCGCGCCGGTGCCGCCGACGCGAACCCCGAGTTCGCCGGCGAGATCTCCGCGGCGATGTGCCAGCCCGGCATCGTCAACTGCGCGCCGCCCGGCGCCGGCAACACCAACCACCTGGTCGTGAGCCCGCGCAACAGCGACGGCACCGTCACCACGGCCGACACCCGCAAGCGGTTCTACGTCGTGGTCACCGGCGACTCCTCCGACCGGCCGTAGCCCCGGGCTGGTCGCGGGGCCTCAGCGGTCAGGTCGTGACGTCGCCCTCGAGCTGGGTGTTGAAGGGCGAGGTCTTGGAGGAGGCGAGCTCGCGCGCCTCCTCGACGCTGAGCCCCTCGATCGCCTCCATGATGTCGAGGCCGATGCCGCTCACCTCGGGGCCGGGCACGAGCGGCACGATCGTGTGCACCAGCCGGTCGGCGTACGCATGGACCATCGTGAACGCCTGGCCGCCGTCGACGCCGGACACGAAGCGGTCGACCGGCGTCGGGTCGACGGTGTAGCAGCTGGCCGACGCGACCGAGACCGGGATGCCCTCGACGAGGGAGTAGGTCGAGAAGTGCAGGTGGCCGGCGAGGATGCCGCGCACGTCGGTGCCGCGGACGACGGCCGCGAACCGGTCCTGGTCGAGCAGCTCGATCAGCTCGGCGGCGCGCAGCATCGGCAGCGGGATCGGTGGGTGGTGCAGCGCGATCAGGGTGCCGTGCTCGGCGGGTGTCGCCAGCACGTCGGCGAGCCAGGCCAGCTGCTCGTCGCTGAGCTCGCCGTGGTGGTAGCCCGGCACGCTGCTGTCGAGGGAGATGATGCGCAGCCCGTCGACCTCGTGCACGCGGTCCTGCGGCTCGTCGGAGGCCTGCCCGAAGAGCTCGCGCGCGTAGTCGGCGCGCTCGTCGTGGTTGCCCATCACCCACACGACCACGGCGCCCATCGCGGCGGCGGCCGGTTCCACGATCTCGCGGAGTCGTGCGTACGCCGCCGGCTCGGCCTTGTCCGCGAGGTCCCCGGTGAACACCAGGGCCTGCGGGGGCGGGTCGACCCGGGCGAGCCGCTCGAGGGAGAGCCGCAGCCCTGCCTCGGTGTCGACGGCGCCGTACTGCCGCACACCGCCGGCCAGCAGGTGCGGGTCGGAGAGGTGCGCGATGACGTGGCGGGGCGGGGCATGCTGCCCGAGCTGCTTCACGCGTCGAACTCTAGACACGCGGGGGAACTGTTCGAGTCGAGTTCACCCGGACGTGGCGGACCCGTCGGTGAGCCGACCTAGCCTCCCGGCCATGTTGACTCGGGGGTTTGCCGGCGGCCTGCTGGTCCTGATCGGGGGCGTCGTCATCTCGACGCTGCCCGAGTCGACGGCGCTCATGCAGATCACGCTGGTGCAGGAGCTCCGGGGCGCGGAGTCCGGTCGGATGGCCGGGCTCGCCGTCGTGCTCGTCGGGCTCGGGCTCTACGCCGCCGCGTGGCTACGCCTGTGCCGGCACGTCGCCCGGGCCGAGGGCGACGAGCGTGAGGACGCGCTCGCGCTGGTCCGGCACGCGACGATCGTGTGGTCGGCCCCGTTGGTGCTCGCGCCTCCGCTGTTCTCCCGCGACGGCTGGTCCTACGCGGCGCAGGGCGTGCTGACGCACTTCCGGATCTCGCCGTACGAGCACGGCCCGGGGGTGCTGGTCGGGCCGATCGTGCAGGGCGTCGACCCGCGCTGGATGGAGACCGCGGCGCCGTACGGCCCGGTGCCGCTGCTCCTCGGCGACGCGGTCGCCGACGTCACCGGCAACCCGTGGATGCTGGTGATCGCGCACCGGGGCTTCGCGCTGCTGGGACTGGCACTGCTGGCGTGGTCGGTGCCGAAGCTCGCGGCCTGGGCCGGCATCAACCCGGCGCTCACGTCGGCCGTCGTGCTGTGCTCGCCGCTGATGCTCGCGCACGGCGTCGGCGGGCTGCACAACGACCTGCTGATGGTCGGCCTGATGACGTCGGCGCTCGTCGTGACCGTGGAGCAGGGCTGGATGTGGGGTGCAGCCCTGGGCGGTCTCGCGGCGGCGGTCAAGCTGCCGGGCGGACTGGTCTGCATCGGCGTCGCGCTGATCGCGCTGCCGGTCGGCGCCTCGGTGGTGCAGCGGCTGCGGCGCCTGACCCAGGTCGGGGCGTTGGCGTGCGGTGCGCTCGTCCTGCCCGGGATCCTGGCCGGGCTCGGCGTCGGCTGGGTGCACGCGCTGGGAGTGCCCGGCTCGGTCAACGTGCCGCTCTCGATGCCGACCGTGCTCGGCGGCTTCTTCGACCTGCTCGCGCGCTGGCTCGGCACCGGCCTGGCTCCCGGCACCTTCCTCGATCTCGTGCGCGCGGTCGCGCAGGTGGTCGCGCTGGCGATCGCGATCCGGGTCGCGCTGACGTGGCCGACCGGCTCGCGGGTGCACGCGGTGCGGGCGGTGGCGGCCGTGATGGGCGCACTCATCCTGCTCAGCCCCGTCGTGCACCTGTGGTACTTCCTCTGGGCCCTGCCCTTCCTCGCGGCCATCCGGCTGCCGCGGCTCGGGACCGTCGGGCTGCTGGCGGCCGTCGTCATCTCCGGGCTCGTCGCACCCCTCGACTCGTCACTGCACGGGGCGTACGTCGCGATCGTGGTCGGCTCCCTGCTGGTGACCGGTCTCGTGCTGGCGCTGCTGGCGACCCGCACCGCCCGGGAGCGGCTCGAGAAGATCGCCACCGCACCGTGGCTGCCGGGCGTGCTGGAACCCGAGCTGGCTCAGGTCGCCGGCAGGATCCGACCCGTCACCTCGCCCAACGCGATCCGACCCCCAGACGTGCCGCGTGCGGTGTAGCGCAGTGTCACCTCGTCGCCGTCCTCGAGGAAGGTCCGCTCGACCCCGTCGAGCAGGAACGGCTCCTTGCCGCCCCACGACAGCTCGAGGAACGATCCCCGCTGGTCGGGCTCGGAGCCGGAGATCGTGCCCGATCCCCACAGATCGCCGGTGCGCACACTCGCGCCGTTGACGGTCGTGTGGGCGAGCATCTGGGCGGGGGACCAGTACATCGAGGCGTACGGCGGACGCGAGACGACCGTTTCGTTGAGCACGACCTCCACGTCGATGTCGAGGCCGGCCCGCTCGCCGACCGCGAGGTAGTCGAGCGGCTCGGGGTCCTGGCCGGGCAGGTCGGTCCACGCCGCCTCGAGGGCGGCCAGCGGGGTCACCCAGTGGCTGATCGAGGTGGCGAAGGACTTGCCGAGGAACGGCCCGAGCGGGACGTACTCCCAGGCCTGGATGTCGCGCGCCGACCAGTCGTTGAGCCCGACGACGCCGAAGGTGTGGTGCGTGAAGTCGGCGACGCTGACCCGCTCGCCGAGGTCCGTCGGCGTGCCCACGACGAAGCCGAGCTCGGCCTCGATGTCGAGCCGGGTCGACGGTCCGTAGGTGGGGGTCGGAGGAGAACCGTCGGTTGAGCCTGTCGAAACCCGCTGGCCGCACGGGCGGACGACATCGGTGCCGCTGGCCACGACGGTGCCGGCGCGGCCGTGGTAGCCGACGGGCAGGTGCTTCCAGTTCGGCAGCAGCGGCGCCTGGTCGGGGCGGAAGATGCGCCCGACGTTGGAGGCGTGCTGCTCGGAGGCATAGAAGTCGACGTAGTCGCCGACCTCGATCGGCAGGTGCAGCTCGACCCGGTCGAGCGGGTGCAGGTGGGGCGCCGTGCGTGCCTCGTGCACGTCGTGGCGCAGCACCTCGTCGATCCACCAGCGCGCGGTCGCCCACTGCTCGGGGCCCAGCGCCATGAAGGCGTTCAGGCTCGGCGACCGCCACGCACGCGCCAGCACCGAGGCGGGGTCGCCGATCTCCGCGACGGGCGCGAGGTCGAGGACGAAGTCGCCGATGCGGACGCCGACGCGGCGCTCGGCACCGTCGAGCGAGAACACGCCGTACGGCAGGTTGTCGAGGTCGAAGAGCGAGCCCGCTGCTCCTTCCACCCAGCT
This sequence comes from Nocardioides allogilvus, assembly GCF_003047285.1. GTDB lineage: Bacteria > Actinomycetota > Actinomycetes > Propionibacteriales > Nocardioidaceae > Nocardioides > Nocardioides allogilvus. Next base: position 242,292 of record NZ_PZYX01000001.1, read on the forward strand.
GTGTGTGGCCGTCATGGCTTCTCCAGGAGTCCGAGGTGGGTCAGATCGGCGAGGGGCTCGAGGATCGAGCAGGAGCCGACGCCGGTGAACCACCGTCGGGCCTTGGTGAGGTCGAGCTCGCGGGCGAGGCCGAGCAGCTCGGCCTCGTCGGTCAGCTCCAGCGTCTCGGCGACGTCGGCGGCGCCCAGGCCGGAGTCGGCCTCGGCGGTGGCGGCCAGGACGTTGAGGAACCCGTGGTGCTCGAACCCGGTCTCGGGATCGCGATGGCGTACGGCGTCGTGCAGCCCGGCAGTGCACTTGAACGCGAGCTCGCGGTCGAGCGCGGCGTCGATCCAGGCAGCGACCTGGCCGGCGCTGGGGAACTGGTGTGCCTCGGTCCCGCCCGTGCGGAACTTCAGTCGCAGCTCGGCCGCGGCCACCTCGTCGGCCGCCGCCTCCCAGCCGTAGGTCACGTCGGCGGCGGGCAGCTCGACGAAGACCGGCGTCTCGTCGTCGAGGTCGCCCTCGATCCGGGCGGCGTCGACGGCGGCGACGACCCGGCGGGCGTTGCCGGCCAGGTCGTCGAGGTCGCGGAGGGCGATCTCCAGGCCGGCGACCCGGTTGCCCGCGCGGGCGGCGAGGCGGAGCGCCCCGGCCAGCGCGCCCGCACCGCCGGTGACGACGATCGAGAGCGGGACCTCGGCGTCCGCCACGGCCGGCACCCGTTCATCGGTGACGACGAGGGAGGCCACCAGGTCGGCGTACCACTCGTCTCGTCTCGCTCTGAACGCCGCGACCGCGTCGGGCAGGTCGGCGTTGCCGGGCGGGAAGACCGCCGCGTCGTCGAAGAAGCCGGTCCACATGGCTGGCAGCTGGGTGCTCACGCCGTTACTGTAGTCAATAGGCGCATAGCGGACGAGAGGCGCCGATTATCGGACGAATGGGAATACTGATGGCTCACTACCGCAGTGTCGGGGCGATCCCGCCCAAGCGGCACACGCAGCACCGCGACGACACCGGGGCTCTCTACTACGAGGAGCTGATGGGGGAGGAGGGCTTCTCCTCCGACTCCTCGTTGCTCTACCACCGCGGCGTCCCGTCCGCGCTCGTCGACAGCCAGGTCTGGGAGCTCGCCGACCAGACGCGCACGCCCAACCACCCGCTCAAGGCACGCCACCTCAAGCTGCACTCGCTGGAGACGGGCACCTGTCCGGTCGAGGGCCGCCGCCTCGTCCTCGGCAACAGCGACGTCCGCATCGCCTACGTCGTGACCGGCACGGAGCCGAGCCCGCTCTACCGCAACGCCATCGGCGACGAGTGCGTCTACGTCGAGTCCGGCACCGGCACCGTCGAGTCGGTCTTCGGCGTCGTGCCCTACCGCGCCGGCGACTACGTCGTCATCCCGCGCGCGACCACGCACCGCTGGGTGCCGGCGTCGGAGAGTCGCCTGTACGCGATCGAGGCCAACAGCCACATCCACCCGCCCAAGCGCTACCTGTCGCGCTTCGGGCAGTTCCTCGAGCACGCGCCCTACTGCGAGCGCGACCTGCACGGGCCGTCGTCGCCGTACGTCATGGAAGGGGAGAACGTCGACGTGCTGGTCAAGCACCGCACCAGCTCCGGCATCGTCGGCACCCGGATGACCTACGCGACGCACCCCTTCGACGTGGTCGGCTGGGACGGCTGCCTCTACCCCTACACGTTCAACGTCGACGACTTCATGCCCATCACCGGCAAGATCCACCAGCCGCCGCCGGTGCACCAGGTCTTCGAGGGCTGGAACTTCGTCATCTGCAACTTCCTGCCGCGCAAGGTCGACTACCACGAGCTCTCGGTCCCGGTGCCCTACTACCACTCCAACGTCGACAGCGACGAGGTCATGTTCTACGTCGGCGGCGACTACGAGGCGCGCAAGGGCTCGGGCATCAACCTCGGCTCGATCTCCCTGCACCCGGGCGGCTACGCCCACGGCCCGCAGCCGGCCGCGATCGAGGCGTCGCTGGGTGCCGACTACTTCGACGAGTCGGCCGTCATGGTCGACACCTTCGCCCCGCTCGAGCTCGGCGAGGGCGGCCTCGCCGTCGAGGACCCGGCCTACGCCTGGACGTGGGCGGGCCGGGGCCCCGACGATCCTGCGGTGTTCTCGAACAGCTGACAGCCCTCAGCCGCGACGCAGGCGGCGCAGCCCCACGGCCGCGACGAGGCCGACCCCCAGGGTGAGCCCGGAGGCCGGCAGGCCGATGCTGGTGGGCTCGGCGACGGGCTCAGGGCTGGCCACGACGCCACCGAGACCCTCGGTGACCCCGGCGTCGATCAGCTCGGCGTCGGTCAGCAGCGAGGTCGGGACGAGCGGGGGGACCTCGCGGTCGATCCCGGTGCCGTCGTAGTGGAACACGTCGAAGCCGCGGACCATGTCGTTGCCGTAGCCGTAGAACGACCCGTCCGCAGCGATCTTGTTGGTCTTGAACGACCAGGTGTCGGCATCGGGCATCACGTAGGACCCGACCTCGGTCATGCCCACGCCGTCACCGAACGCCACCGCGGCCGGGAGGGCAGCCACGTCGGCGAGGCCGGAGATGTCCAGCACGCGCACGCCCTGGCCGTACCAGGCGATCGTGAGCATCTCCTGCTCCGGGTAGATCCGCAGCACGTGCGAGGTGCACCGGGACTCGGGGGCGTTGACGTGGTCGATGAACCACGCCCCGACCTTGACCGGGGCGAGCGCGTTGTCGTCGGTGATGTCGTAGACGTGCAGGCCGCCGCCGGGGCAGGTGTAGGTGCTGGTGGCACCTGCCAGCTCGTCGGTGATCACGAGCAGCTCCCGCTCGTTGCCGTCCGCGTCGGTGAGGGTGACCGGGTCGGCCTGGTGGGAGACGTTGATGCTCGGGTCGATGATCTGGGACAGGATCGAGGGGTTCGCAGGATTGGTGGTGTCGAGCACCAGCGTCTGGGAGATGGCCGCCGAGTAGGCGCGGTCGCCGTCCGCGTCGAAGGTGACGTCGTGGGACTCCGATCCCAGCGAGGTCGGGACCACCGGCAGGTGCAGGGTGTGCACCTTCGCCGGGGACTGCACGTCGGAGACGTCCCAGACCTCGATGGTCGGATCGGTGCTCGTGGCGAGGTCGGAGTTGGAGTTGTAGAGGTAGTCGCCGCTCGGGTGGATCGTCATGTTGTGCGACCCGCGGGGCACTGACAGGAACGACACGGTGCGCGGCTTGCGTGGGTTGGAGATGTCGGCGATGACGGTGCCCAGCGCGCGGGCAGGGTCGATGCCCTGGGCGGCGAAGTCGTCGGCCAGGTCGCGGCCGCACTGCGAGGTCGAGGCCTTCACGCCGCCGGAGTCGAAGGCGCTGTCGGCGGTGTAGGCGACGTACGCCCTGCCGCCGTTCTCCCAGACCTGGACGTCGCCCTGGTAGAGCGGGCAGTCGTAGTGCGCCGCCTGGCGGGGCGCGGCCGGATCGGTGACGTCGATGATCCGCAATCCCTTGCGCAGGGTGCCGGCCAGGGCGTACTCCTTCTTGCCGACGGTGATGAACTCGACGTCGGAGCCGTTCTGGTTGACCGGGTCGAGCTCGCCGTCACCGTCGGTGTCGGTGGTGGCCTGCTCGTACTGCAGGTTGGCGACGAAGGACATGTTGTTCGCCTCGCCCTCGGTCGCCACCTGGAGCGCGCGGACGTTGGTGGGGCTGTCGCCACCCCCCTCGTGGGCGAGGGCGGGGGCGGCTGTCAGCGAGAGCGCGACGGCTGCCAGGACGGCGCCGGAGCGCAGGACTGTGGAACGCATGGAGATCTCCTGGGAGAGGGGGTGGGATGGTCTGGGATCAGGAACGGCGACGCTGCAGCCTGCGCAGTCCCATGGCTGCGACGAGGCCGAAGCCGAGCGCGAGGCCTGGGGTCTGCAGACTGACCGCGTTGACCTGGCCGAGGAGTCCGCCGCCCTCGGTCGACGTACGGGAGGTGGGCAGGTCGACCTGGTAGACGTCGAGCCCGCGCACCAGGTCCACGCTGTAGGCGATGTCGCTCCGCTTGCCGGTCGCGACCTCGTTCTTGTTGTAGACCGGGACCCAGTAGGTGTCCCAGACCTCCGAGGCGCCCCAGACGGCGTGGCCGTAGGAGGTCAGCTGCTGGGGGTCCCGGACGTCGATGAACTGGGTGCCGCCGCCGTAGAAGCCCACCGCCGCGATGCCGGACTGGTGGTAGTCGAACCAGTGGGACGAGCAGAAGCCGCCGACGGGCAGCGGGAAGGTGCCGAGGTCGGCGAGCTCCACCTTGTCCAGCGGCACGATCGCGCCCTCGCCGGCGTCGCCGCCGGGCAGGCCCTGCACGTGCCAGGCCTGGAAGGAGCCGGCCGTCTCGCAGTTGACGTCCTCGTAGTCCTCCTCGGTCACCAGCAGGACGTTGCCGTTCGCCAGGGCCGGCGCCGCTCCGGCGACGAAGTTCTCGGCGTTGGGCCAGAAGGAGTTGTGGTGGATGAAGTCGTTGTAGCCGTTGGCCGAGCCGTCAGGGTTGTCACCGCGACCGGCGGCGCCACTGGAGGCCAGCAGCTGCGGGTCGCGTGGGTCGGTGACGTCGAGGATCCGGGTGCCGGTGCGACCCGTGTGGATGCCGTAGCCGGCCGCGAAGTTCCACTTGTGGCCGCCGGTCGCGATCGAGAGCGGCTGCACGCCGGCCGTGACGGCGTCGCCGTCGAGCTCGCGCGGGGCGTCGAGGTCGCGCAGGTCGACGATCGAGAAGCCCGTGCTGCCACCGGAGGAGTAGGCGTAGTCGCAGGCGGTCTCGAGGATGCACGCGACGGTGTGGTCACCGGTGGTGGTGGTCAGGCGAGACCGGACGTGGGGATCGGTGGGGTCGGTGACGTCGACGACGACCAGCTCGTCCTCCAGCGTGGATCCGGCCGAGCCCTCGGGATCGGAGCTGGAGTAGTCGTAGAGGTTGTTGCCGACCAGCACGAACCGCTCCACGCCGTCCTTGGTGCGCCGCTCGCCGCAGTTCATCGCCTCGTTCTCGAAGACGATGTTGTCCAGGACACCGACCAGCTCCGGGTTGGCCGCGTCAGAGACGTCGAAGACGCTGATCGTGTCGAGACCGGAGAGGTAGAAGTACGGCGCGCTCTTGGAGAAGCAGCCGGAGATGCCCAGGACGTCGGGGGAGTTGGCGAGGTGCTGGACGTTGTCGCTCATCAGCCCGAGGGCCGAGGTGCTGGCACCGGGGAGCGACGCGATCCGCGCCGGGTCGAGCCGGGCATCTGGCCCGGAACCGTCGTGGGCCGCGGCCGGTGCGGTGACACCGAGTGCGATGAGGAGGGCCGGGGCCAGGAGCGCGACGGCCAGGGGAGGACGGGACATGGTGAGTCCTTCGGTCAGGCGGAAGCACGTCGCGGGGGTGGTCGACGCGCCTCCCGTGTTCTACGTCACACCGGGCCGCGGGCGCAAGGGGGACGCCCGCAGAGTCGGCGCCAGGGCAAGAGCACTGGCGCCGGGATGATCTGATGACCCCATGAGCGCGGGGGAACGGGTCGACGAGGTCGCCGTACCCCGCTTCATCGCGCTCATCCCGCTGGTGCTGGCGATGCTCTCGATGATCGGGCCGTTCAGCATCGACACGCCGTTCCCGGCGTTCCCGCACATCCGCGACGAGTTCGGGGTGACGACGAGCGAGCTCCAGCTGATCGTCACGGCCTACATGCTGGCGTTCGCCGCGATGAGCATCTTCCACGGGCCGCTGTCCGACTCCCTGGGTCGCCGGCCGGTGATCCTCTGGTCCGTCGGTGCGTACGCCGCCGCGTCGATCGCCTGCACGTTCGCCCCCACCTTCGAGCTGCTGCTGGTCGGGCGGATCGTCCAGGGCCTGAGCGCCGGCGGCGCCACCATCGTGAGCCGCACCGTCATCCGCGACATGTTCGAGGGCGAGCAGGCGCAGCGCCTGATGAGCCGGGTGGCGCTGATCTTCGGGCTGGCCCCGGCCATCGCGCCGATCGTCGGCGGCGGGCTGCTCCAGATCGGCCCGTGGCGACTGGTGTTCGCCTTCCAGGTGCTCCTCGGTGTCGTGCTCATCATCGCGACGCTCGTCGTCCTGCCCGAGACGCACCCGGTCGAGGCGCGGGTCCCGCTGCGGGTCGGCGAGGTCGTGCGCGGGCTGGTCGAGGTCGGACGGCAGCCCGCGTTCCACCGCCTGGCCTGGGCCGGCGCCCTCGGCTTCGGCGCGCAGTTCCTCTACATCGGCGGCGCCGCGATCTTCGTGGTCGACCTGCTCGGCCTCGGCGAGCTCGACTTCTGGATGCTCTTCGTGCCGATGATCGGCTCGATGATGGTCGGCTCGTTGATCAGCGGTCGCACCGCCGGGCTCATCACCCAGCGCAAGCTCGTCTCGATCGGCTACACCATCACGCTGCTCGGAGCCCTGGTCGGCGTCGGCATCTCCGCCTCACCGCTCGCGACCGACCTGCCATGGGCGATCATCGGCCCGAGCCTGCTCGGTCTCGGCAACGGCATGGCCTACCCGTCGATCCAGCTGATGACGCTCGACCTGCTGCCGACCCGTCGTGGCGCGGTCATGTCGTGCGCGAGCTTCCTGGCGCTCGTCTTCAACGCCGTCGCGGCGGTCGCGCTCACGCCGTACGTCGCCACCAGCACGCTCGGGCTCGCGCTCGCCGCCCTCGTGATCAGCGCGCTCGGGTCGCTCTGCTGGGCACGGCACTGCGCGGCCACCCGAGACGTCTGACTCAGGCGTCGCGGAACGCCCGGTGCACCGCGCTGCCGACGAACTCGCCGAGCTCGTCGGGACCCCAGTCGTTGCCGTCGTCGAGCAGCGAACGGACCGCGGCTTCGCACGAGGACATGAAGAACTCGATCAGGACGGGGAGCTTTCGGCCCAGTTCGGGCGTGTTCCACCACCGGACCATCGCCGGGCCGATCCAGGCGGTCGCCTGGGCCTGGACGAGGGTGCGTGCAGCGCGGAAGCGCTCGGAGAGCGCAGGATCGGGTTCGCCGGTCAGCAACAGGTGCCATGAGTCCGGCCGGGTCGCCGCGGCCGCGAGCAGCGAGCGGAAGCCCTCGGTGAATGCCTGCTCGGGCTCGAGGGTCGTGCCCGAGCCGCGAAGTGCGTCGAGCACTGCCTCGAGCAGCGCTGCGGACTCTCGGTCCAGCAGCGCCTCGACCATGTCCACGCGGTCGGAGAAGCAGGCGTAGACCACCGGCCGCGTCACGTCCATCTCGGCCGCGACCGCTCCCACGGTGACCGCTCCGATGCCGTCGCGGACCGCAATCGCGAGCGCGGCGTCGAGCACCTGTGGACGTCGTCGCTCCGGCCCGAGGTGCGGGGCGCGCTGGCGAGCGCGGGTCTTCGCGGGCATGGCCGAATCCTAGGTCGGGGTGATTTTGCGTCACCACTGTAGCAAATTCCTGCATAGGTGTATTAACGTCAGGTCAGAGCTCGATGAGCTCGATGAACCCCTGAGGAATGTCCATGACGAAGAACAAGCCGAGGATCCAGCCGCACGAGGACTACGGGTTCTTCTCGGAGGACTCGCCGACCCGCAAGGTCTGGGGCTACGCCACGACGCCCCTGATCGGCATCCAGCGGGCTGTCGTCATCGAGGAGCTCGACCCCCACCTGCTCGCGGCCGTGCACAACACCGGGGACAACTACGCCCGGCTGCCCACCCGCTATGCGCGGACGGTGCAGTACTTCGCGACCGTCGCGTTCGGGGACAGCCGCACCATCACGAAGATGGCCGACGTGCTGGTCAAGATCCACTCCAAGGCGATCGGCGTCGAGCCGGTCAGCGGCAACCACTACGACGCCAACGACCCGGACTCCCAGCTGTGGATCCTGATCACCGGCTGGCACTCGGTGCTCAAGGCCTACGAGCTGTACGGCCCGGGCAAGCTCACCGAGGCCGAGGAGAACCAGTACTGGGCCGAGTGCGCGATCGCCGCCGAGCTGCAGACCTGCGACCCGGCCGCCGTACCCCGTTCCCGGGACGAGGTGCGGGCCTACTTCGAGGCCTGGCGCCCGAAGGTCGCCGCCAGCGAAGCCGCGCAGCAGATGATGGACCACCTGCTCGACGGGGCGAACCACGTCCTCGTGGACGCCACGGGGTTCGTGCGCGTGATGAGGCCGATCATGAATTGGTCGCTGCGCAAGGGCACCATCGCCTCGATGCCGCACTACCAGCGCCAGTTGGGCGGCATCGAGCAGTCCCCCGTGACCGATCTCCTGATCCGCCCCTACCTGTGGTCACTGTTCACGGTGGTGGACCGCGTCGGTCCGGTGAAGCGCTACGTCGTGCGCCAGGTCGCCCCCGGGCTGTTGTCGGTGGTCGAGCCGCACTGGCAGGGCATCGACCCGCTCAACCCGGAAGTGCTCACCCCGGCTGAGGCGCGTGAGCGGGACGGCTTCACCACGCCTTCGGAGGCGCACCTCGGGCTCCGCGCTCGCCATGCCCAGCGCGTCTTCGGTGACAAGCAGGCGCCGAGTGACGAGGGACTGGTCGAGTCCCAGTCCGCCCTGGGCCGCCTCGCTTGACAGGAGGGCGCGGAGCGACGCGCGTCAGGCGTGGACGGGATAATCCGTGTAGCCGGCCTTGGAACCGCCGTAGAAGCTCTCCGGCAGCGGCGCGTTGAGGGGGAGGTCCTCCTCGAGCCGGCGCGGCAGGTCGGGGTTGGCGATGAACGACCGGCCGAACGCCGCTGCGTCGATCAGGCCTTCCGACAGGAGCCGCGAGGCCTTCGCCGCGTCGTAGTTGCCGGCACCCACGATGACGCCGGGGTGGGCGTCGCGCAGGGAGCGGCGGTAGTCGTCGCTCAGCTCCGGGCCGCCGGCCCAGTCGGGCTCGGAGAGGTGGAGGAAGGCCAGGTTGCGCTGCGCGAGCTCGCCGGCGACGTACAGGCCGGCCTCCGCACCCGAGGGGTCGGTCGTGCCGTTGAACGAGCCGATCGGTGAGATGCGGATGCCGACGCGGTCGGCCGACCAGGCGCCGACGACGGCGTCGGTGACCTCGAGCATCAGCCGGGCGCGGTTCTCCAGCGAGCCACCGTAGGAGTCGGTGCGCAGGTTGGCGTCGGCGGCGAGGAACTGGTGCAGGAGGTAGCCGTGCGCGCCGTGGATCTCGACCATGTCGAAGCCGGCCTCGCGGGCGTTGAGCGTCGCGCGGCGGTAGTCCTCGATCACGCGCGGGATCTCGTCGAGCTCCAGGGCACGAGGTGTGGGGCAGTCGACGCGGGTGGGGTTGCCGTCCTCCCCGCGGACCGTCGTGCGATTCCGGTACGGCGCCGCGCTGGCCGACACCGGGAGCGCACCGTCGTGGAAGGACTCGTGGGACACCCGGCCGACGTGCCACAGCTGGGCGGCGATCAGCCCGCCCGCGGCGTGGACCGCGTCGGTGATCGTGCGCCAGCCCGCGACCTGCTCGTCGTCGTGGATGCCCGGGGTGTCCATGTAGCCCTTGCCCTCGGGGCTGATCTGGGTGCCCTCGGAGATCAGCAGCCCGCCGCTCGCGCGCTGGACGTAGTAGTCGCGCATCAGCTCGTTGGGGACGTCACCGGGCGCGGTCGCGCGCATCCGGGTCAGGGGGGCCATGAAGACGCGGTTGGGCGTCGTCACCGCGCCGAGGGTCAGGGGCTCGAAGAGTGAGGTCACTCGGAGCCCAACCGGCTCCCGGTGGGCGCTATTCCGTGGGGGCGTCAGGCGCCGACCGCGACGCGCGCACTGCGGGTGACCTCGGCGTGCACGTCGAGCATCGAGTCGACCGTCGCCGACCAGGGGAACTGCTCGGCGCGGGCGCGAGCCGCTCGTCGACGCTCGGCCTCGGGCCGGGCGGCCAGGTCGAGCACGGCGTCCGCGAGGGCCGACGCGCGGGGAGCGGCCCACGCCCCCGATCCTTCGTCCACCAGCTCGCGGGCGCCACCCCGGTCGGCGGTCACGACGGGGGTGCCGGATGCCAGTGCCTCGAGCACGGCCAGGCCGAAGGTCTCGCTGGGGCAGACGGAGAGCGAGATGTCGGCAGCCGCGATGCGGGCGTTGAGGTCGGCGCGGCCCTCGACGAAGCCGTGGAACGTCACCGGTGCGCCGGCTGCGAGCTCCACGAGCTCTGAGAGGTGGGGGCCGTCGCCGTACACGTCGAGCGTCATCGAGATGCCGCGGCGGTGCAGCTCGACCGCGGTGGCCACGGCGAGGTGCGGGCTCTTCTCGCGGCTCAGCCGGCCGAAGTGCGTGAGCCGGAGCGGCCCCTCAGCACGCTGCGGGTCGAGCGCCGGGCGGAAGGTGTCGAGGTCGACGCCGAGCGGCACCCGCACCATCGGGCAGTCCGCACCGGCCGCGGCGTTGGTGAACTCGTCCTCGGCGTAGCGCGAGGTGACGACGATGGTGTCGAAGCTGCGGACCAGGATCCGGTTGAGCAGCGCGATCGAGACCTTGGACGTCGTGTCGAGGCCGGTGCGCATGGCGAACATGTCGCTGAGCCGTTCGTGCGAGAACAACACCGAGCCGACGCCTGAGCGGCGTGCCCACCGAGCGACGGGCAGCAGCGTGAGCTTGTCGCTGAGCTCCACCGACGTCGGTCGCCAGGACTCCAGGACCTCGGTGACCCGCCAGGGCTCGACGATCAACCGGTAGCCGCCGCCGACCTTCGGCGCGCGCAGCTGGACGACGTCACCTGCGTGGGTCGAGACCCGCGAGTCCGTCGGGCCCGGGATCACGAGCAGGCGCTCACAGCCGGCGTCGACGTACCCCTCACCAAGCGCGTGGATGGCGGTCTTCATGCCGCCCGAGGCGGGTCCGATGAAGTTGGCGAGTTGCGCGATCCGCATGCGGGCACGGTGCCGCATGCCGATGAACGACAGGGAAGGTCGAGGTGTCCGGCGCGCGACAGCCCACGGTGTCGGGGGCAAGATGGGGGACATGTTGTTCTCGAAGAAGGTCGAAGACGAGAAATCCCTCGAGGTCGAGCACGGGCCGCACACCGCGGCTGGTGTCACCGGGGTCGCGAAGGCCATGGAGTCCGGCATCAGCCAGATGGGCCTGCGGCGTACGGCGCAGACCCTGCTCAAGCTCAACCAGGTCGACGGCTTCGACTGTCAGGGATGTGCGTGGCCCGACCCCAGTCCGGACCACCGCCACACGGCGGAGTTCTGCGAGAACGGCGCGAAGGCCGTCGCCGAGGAGGCGACCCGGGAGCGCGTCGGTCCCGACTTCTTCCGCGAGCACTCGCTGGCCGACCTCGAGCAGCGCTCGGAGTTCTGGCTGGGCAAGCAGGGCCGGATCACCGAGCCGATGGTGCTGCGTCCGGGCGCGACGCACTACGAACCCATCTCCTGGGACGACGCCAACGAGTTGATGGCCGGCCACCTCGCGCGGCTCGAAGACCCTGACGAGGCGGTGTTCTACACCTCGGGCAAGGTCTCCAACGAGGCCGCCTTCGCCTACCAGCTCTTCGCCCGGGCCTTCGGCACCAACAACCTGCCCGACTGCTCCAACATGTGCCACGAGTCCAGCGGCACCGCCCTCGTCGAGACCATCGGCATCGGCAAGGGCTCGGTCAGCCTCGACGACATCCACCGTGCGTCGTTGATCGTCGTCGCCGGCCAGAACCCCGGCACCAACCACCCGCGCATGCTCTCCGCCCTCGAGGAGGCCAAGCACAACGGCGCGAAGATCATCTCGATCAACCCGCTCGAGGAGCCGGGCATGGTCCGCTTCAAGAATCCGCAGCGCCCGCGCGGCGTCGTCGGCACCGGTACGGAGATGGCCGACCTGCACCTGCCGATCCGCATCAACGGCGACCTCGCGCTGTTCCAGGCCATCGGTGCGCTGCTCGTCGAGTGGGACGCGCTCGACCACGACTTCCTCGAGACCTACACCGAGGGCTTCGAGGCCTACGCCGCCCACGTCGCCGACCTCGACTGGGCGAAGGTCGAGCGGTCCACCGGGCTGAGCCGCGCGCAGGTCACCGCGGCCGCCGAGATGTTCCGCGACTCCGAGGCGACGATCACCTGCTGGGCGATGGGCATCACCCAGCACCACAACTCCGTCGCGGTGATCAAGGAGATCGTCAACGTCGCCATGTTGCAGGGCAACATCGGCCGGCCCGGTGCCGGCCTGTGCCCGGTGCGCGGGCACTCCAACGTCCAGGGCGACCGGACGATGGGCATCTGGGAGCAGGTGCCCGACCACTTCCTCGACGCGCTGCGTGACGAGTTCGGCTTCGAACCGCCCCGCGAGCACGGCTACGACACCGTCAAGGCGATCCGCGCCATGCGCGACGGCAAGGTCCGGGTCTTCTTCGGCCTCGGGGGCAACTTCGTCGCGGCGGCGCCGGACACCGAGGTGACCGAGAAGGCGATGCGCAGCTGCGCCCTCACGGTGCACGTCTCGACCAAGCTCAACCGCTCGCACATGGTCACCGGGGGAGAGGCGCTCATCCTCCCCGCGCTCGGTCGCAGCGAGCAGGACCTCACCGGCGGTCGTCGCCAGCGCGTCACCGTCGAGGACTCGATGTCGGCGGTGCATGCCTCGCACGGCCCGCTCAAGCCGGCGTCGAAGCACCTGCGGTCCGAGGTCGACATCGTCTGCTCGCTGGCCCTCGCGACGTTGCCCGACTCCACGATCCCGTGGGCGGCCATGCGCGACGACTACAGCCGCATCCGCCACCACATCGCGCGCGTGGTCCCCGGGTGTGCTGCCTACGACGAGAAGATCGACCAGCCGGGCGGGTTCGTGCTGCCCCACCCGCCGCGTGACTCGCGCACGTTCGAGACGAAGAGCGGCAAGGCGGTCATCACGTCGACGCCGATCGAGGTGCTCGAGGTCGACGCCGGCCGGCTGATCCTGCAGACGCTGCGATCCCACGACCAGTTCAACACCACCATCTACGGCCTCGACGACCGCTACCGCGGGATCAAGGGCGGGCGCCGGGTCGTGTTCGTGCACCCGTCCGACATCGAGTCCCTGGGTCGCAGCGACGGCGACATGGTGGACCTGGTCGGCGAGTGGGAGGACGGTGAGCGGGTCGCACGCGGCTTCCGGATCGTGTCCTACGACCAGCCGCGCGGGTGCGCCGCGGCCTACTACCCCGAGACCAACCCGCTCGTGCCGCTCGACTCGACGGCGGAGGGCAGCAACACCCCGACGTCGAAGTCGGTGATCGTGCGGCTCGAGGAGCCGGGCTACCAGCCGACGGACGAGAGCCGGGGTGTCACTGAGGGTCGGGGCACGGGCGGGCGGCGCGTGGTCACGCCCCACCACCTGAGCTGATCAGGACCCGTTCGACTCCGGCGCGAGCACCTGCACGACGATCCCGCTGTCGAAGCGGTGGGTGTCGACGAGCTTCAGGTGGGTCGTGTCGACGAGGCCGTCGAGCAGCCGGTCGCCCGTGCCCGCGATCACCGGGAAGACCCACAGGTGCAGTTCGTCGAGCAGGCCGCGCGAGAGCAGGGTCTGGTCGAGCTCGCCGGTGCCGAACTTCAGCAGGTCGCCGCCGGGCTGGTCCTTGACCGCGGCGAGGGCGTCGCCGGTGTCGCCGGCGAGCGGCGACGCGTTCCAGGTCAGGTCGGTGAGGGTGCGGGTGGCGACGTGCTTGGGCATCGCGTTGATCTTGTCGCTGTAGGGATCGCCCGAGCGGCTCGGCCACGCGCCGGCGAAGTTCTCGTAGGTCTCACGACCGAGCACGAGCGCGTCGGCGGAGTCGAGCAGGTGGGTGGCGTACTCCTGGTGCTGGGCGTCCCAGTAGGGCACTCCCCAGACCTGGGGATCACCGATGACGCCGTCCAGCGTCACGAACGTTGACTCGACGAGCTTCCGCATGCGGATCAGTCCTTCTCGTAGAACGGTGCGAAACGTGCTCCGGTCCCTGTGACCCTAGGGAGGGTGAAGGTGCCGGGTCGAGTGAAATTGCTGCCAACGGACCTCGATGTGCGGCCGATTCCCCGGAGTAGCGTGGGGGACCATGACCAACCCCGAGCGCGACCCCCAGGAGACCGTGGCGACCACGGGCGACGTCGAGTGCGGCATCGAGGTCCTCTCGCCGCGCGACGTGCCGCTCGGCGGGCCTCGCGCGATGCGGGTGCGCCGTACCCTCCCGCAGCGCGAGCGCTCGCTCATCGGCGCCTGGTGCTTCGTCGACCACTACGGTCCCGACCTGGTCGCCGAGTCGGGCGGCATGAGCGTCGCGCCCCACCCGCACACCGGGCTGCAGACCGTCAGCTGGTTGTTCGAGGGCGAGATCCGCCACCGCGACAGCGCGGGCAACGACGCGATGGTGCGGCCCGGCGAGGTCAACCTGATGACCGGCGGCCAGGGCATCAGTCACTCCGAGGTGTCGACGGCCGGGACGACGTCGCTGCACGGCGTCCAGCTCTGGGTGGCCCTGCCCGACGCGAGCCGTCACGTCGCGCCCGGCTTCGCCCACCACGCGCCGGCGTTGCTGACCGGGTCGGGCTGGCAGGCGCGTGTGTTCCTCGGCTCGCTGCTCGGGGACACGTCGCCGGTGTCGACGCACACACCGCTCCTCGGTGCGGAGCTGCACCTCGACCCGGGGGCCAGGCTCGACCTCGAGGTGGACGACACCTTCGAGCTCGGCTTCCTCGTCGACCGCGGCGTCCTGCAGGTCGACGAGCGCGAGGTCAAGCAGGACGAGCTCGCCTACGTCGCTCCCGGTCGTACGTCGATCGCGCTGACCGCAGGTGCTGAAGCCGTGCGCGTGGTGGTGCTCGGCGGTCCGCCGTTCGGCGAGCAGATCGTCATGTGGTGGAACTTCGTGGGCCGCACCCACGAGGAGGTCGTCGCGTTCCGTGAGGAGTGGCAGGACCAGGTCGTCGGTGTGACCGACGGCCGCGAGGTGCGACCCGGTCGCTTCGGCATCGTGGTCGACGAACCGCTCCCGCCGATCCCCGCGCCCACCCTGCCCAACGCGCGGCTCCGCTCGCGCGGCTAGGTCGTCCTCTCAGGCGTACGGCGCCAGCGACTCGATCGAGTCCGTCGGCGTCTTGAGGGCGATGCCCGAGCCGATGGCGTGCAGCTGCCACGCGTCGCCGTACCGCACGAGCTTGGCCAGGACGGCGCCCGTCTCGCGCACCTCGAGCGTGAGCGTGAAGCGGGCGAGCTCGACACCGGCGTCGTCGATCAGGCGGCAGTAGGCGTTGCGGATGTACTCCAGCGAGTGGCCCTGGTAGCTCGTCACCAGGAACAGGATCGTGTCGACCTTCGCGTAAACCTTGGCCAGGTCGACGCTGATCGACTCGTCGTCGCCCTCGCCCTTGCCCGTGGTGTTGTCGCCGAGGTGCACGACCGAGCCGTCGCGGGTCGCGAGGTTGTTGAAGAACGCGACGTCGAAGAACTGGCCGCCGGCGAACTGCACGGCCGACGCGTCGAGGTCGGCCGGTGCCGCTCCGCTGCCCGCGAAACCGGCCGTATGGGTGTGCTCCCAGCCGACGGCCATCCGGAGCTTTCCGAGCGGCTGGCCGTCCGCCAGGGTGAGCGACTCGCCCGCTGACAGCTGGGTCACTTCTTCGCCTTCTTCACCTTCGGCGGCAAGGTCGCGATGTGCTCGCGGGCCCGCTCGATCCACGACATCGCCTCCTCGTCGCTGAAGGACTCCGGCAGCGCGAGCCAGCCACCCATCGGGCGCTCGGCCGGCCCGAACGGACCCGCGCCCTCGATGGCGCCGAGCTCGGCGAGGTCCTCCGCGGAGGCCTTGACGCCGACCGCGGACCCGAACAACCCGGCATACATGTTGCCGTTCACGAACGCGCCGACCGAGCCGAACATCGGCTTGATCTCGACGCCCGGGCCCTCGGTGACCAGCGACCGGAAGCGGGCCTTGTCCTCGTCGGTGTGCTTCGGCATCTCCATGGTCGTCAGGCTACGACCGCGACGGGCGTACGGCGACCGGCGAACGCCGCAAGCCGGTCGAGCGGCGACGCGTCGGCCGGGGCCTCGACCTCGTCGGAGAACGCGCCGCGAGCGCGGGCGCCCACGATGATGTCGCCGCCGTGCTCGCGCACCCAGGCGACGACCTCGTCGGCGACGGTGACCTGCTGGCCGCTGGCCTGCGCGAAGTCCCAGGCGTGCAGCAGGAACTCGATCGACAGGATCGTCACCGCCACGCGCGCAGGCAGGTCGTGGCCGCCGGGACCGGCCACCGTGCCCTCGACGCCGCGGGCGCGGTAGGCCTCGATCACGTCGCCGGCCATGGTCGAGACGCGGTCCTCCAGGGTGCCGTCCTCCGGGGTCGCGATGTCGACGCCGGCCATCGCGCCGACCCCGACGAGCGAGCCGAGGAGGTGGGTGGCCAGGGCGTCGCAGTCGAAGTCGGCGCACGGCGTCTGCGCGGCCATGTCCTCGGCCGCGAGGCCGCGCAGGACGGGCTGGAGGACCGCGAGCGTGGCCTCGGCGGCCGTGAGCTCGTCGAGGTTCTCCGGGGCCGCGGCCCACTCGTCCTGGCCGGCGTCGCCGGTGGTGGCGAGCCGCTCGAGCCGCTCGAAGAAGTGGTTCCAGCCCTCGGAGTGGCTCGCGGCCTGCTCGCCGGTCAGGCCCTCATGCACGAGGGTGACCTCGGTGCCGTCGCCGACCGGCGTGAGGGTGATGGAGACGGTGGAGGTGGCGGGGTCGAGGCCGCCCTCCCAGCCCCAGCCGAGGACGATCCGCTTGCCCGGCACGAGCTCGAGGACGGTGCCGGCGACGATGTGGCCGGGCGTGACCGTCCAGCGGTAGTCGCCACCGACGCGCAGGTCGATGCGCGCGGTGACGGTCTGCCAGCGGCGCAGCCGCTCGGGCTGGGTGACGAGGGCGAAGGCCTCGTCGACGGAGACGGGCAGGACGGCGGTCTTGGTGACAGTGGTCATGGGAGTGCCTTTCAGCGGTGGTCGGTTGGGCGGTTGTCGTCGAGGTGGTGTGCGTCGGCGACCAGCAGGTCGAGCTCGGTCGTCCAGAAGCGGTCGATCTCGGCCTGGAGCTCGCGCAGGCCGTCGGGTCGGACGCGGTAGATCCGCTGGCGCCCGACCTTCTCGGCCGTGACCAGGCCGACCTCCTCCAGCAGCAGCAGGTGCTGGGAGATGGCCGAGCGGGTGACGGTGAAGTCGGCAGCGATCTCGCTGACCGTCCGCGGCTGCGGGGCCAGCAGTTGCAGGATCCGGCGCCGGGTGGGCTCCGCGGCAGCGGAGAGGGCGTCGGTCATGAGTAATACGTTAGTCATGACTAACGCATTAGGTCAAGCGGGTCGGCGGCTCGGGGTCGGGTTGGCGCCGGCTCGGCAGGCCGCGCGAGGATGACGCCCATGGCCGGACCTGTGATCGGAGACGACGGACTCGCGCGCTGCCCGTGGGGTGCGGGCGACCCGGTCAACCTCGCCTACCACGACACGGAGTGGGGGATGCCGGTCGTCGGCGAGGCCGCCCACCTGGAGCGGCTGACCCTGGAGGCGTTCCAGTCGGGGCTGTCCTGGCTGACGATCCTGAACAAGCGCGAGGCCTTCCGCGAGGTGTTCGTCGGCTTCGACGCCGACGTGGTCGCGGCGTACGACGACAGCGACACCGAGCGCCTGATGCTCGAGGCACGCATCGTGCGCAACCGCCGCAAGATCGACGCCGCCGTCGCGAACGCCAGGGCGACCGTGGCGCTGCGCGACCAGGGCGGACTCGTCGACTTCCTGTGGTCCTTCCGTCCCGACCGGACCCCCGCCCCCCACGACACGGACGAGATGGGGGCGACCAGCCCCGAGAGCCTCGCCCTGAGCAAGGCACTGAAGAGGATCGGCTTCGCGCACGTCGGCCCGACCACGATGTATGCGCTGATGCAGGCCGTCGGGATCGTCGACGACCACCTCGTCGGCTGCCACCGCCGCGGCTCGAGCGGGGTCTGGGCGTGATCAACGGCCTCATGTGGCTCCTGGTCTGCCAGGTCGTCGGCGAGGTCGCGGTCCGCCTGACGGATGCGCCCGTGCCGGGGCCGATCGTCGGGATGGTGCTGCTCTTCGCGCTCCTCCAGTGGCGAGATCCCGACGAGGGCGCCGGCGTGCTGCGGGCCTCGGACGCGATGCTCCGTCACCTGCAGCTCTTCTTCGTCCCGGCGGGCGTCGGCATCGTCACCTACCTCGCCGTCCTGCGAGCAGACGCGCTGCCGATCGTGGGCGCCATGGCCGTGAGCTGGCTCGCCGGCCTGCTCGTCGTCGGCTGGCTCGTGACGCTCATGACGAGGCGCACATGAGCGAGGCCCTCGAGTGGCTGCGCACCTCGCCGCTCGCCCTGGTGGCGCTGACGCTGGTCGGCTACCGCCTCGGCTGCGAGGCGCGCGACCGGACGGGCGGGCACGCGCTCGCGCAGCCGGTGCTCGTCGCGATCGTGTTCATCGGCCTGGTCCTCTGGGCGGCCGACATCGACTACGCCGCCTACCGCGAGGGCACCGAGATCGTCGCGTTCTGGCTCGGTCCGGCGACCGTCGCGCTCGCGGTCCCACTGCATCGGCAGGTACGGCGACTGCGGGGCGTCCTGCTGCCGATGCTGGTCGCCATCCCGGTCGGCGCGGCGGCGTCGATCGTCACGGCCTACGCGCTCGTGAAGGCGCTCGGCGGCGACGAGGTGCTGGCGGTGACGATGGCCCCCAAGGCCGCGACGACGCCCGTCTCGATCGCGTTGTCCGAGGTGGCCGGCGGCATCCCGTCGCTGACGGCGGTGTTCGCGATCTCGATCGGGGTCCTCGGTGCGGTGGTCGGTCCGGCCGTGCTCGACCTGGCGCGTGTGCGTGACCGCCGGGCACGCGGCCTGGCGCTCGGTGCCACCTCGCACGGGATCGGGACGAGTCGCGCCCTGGCCGAGGACGAGACCGAGGGCGCGTTCAGCGGCTTGTCGATGGGCCTGACCGCCCTCGCCACGAGCATGCTGCTCCCCGTCCTGCTCCTGCTCCTGCAGTGACGTCGGGGCTACCCTGCCCGGCATGACCCGCGTGCACGCCTTCGCCGACGACGCCCTGCAGGACCTCGACGCGGTGGGGCTGGTGGCTGCGATGCACGCCGGCCTCCCGGTCACCGAGGTGATCGACGCGGCGATCGCCCGCGCGCAGGCGGTCGACGCCGACCTGGGGGCGATGGCCCATGCGGCCTTCGAGCGGGCTCGCGCCGAGTCGCGGGCGCCGCGGCCCGGCTTCTTCGCCGGGGTGCCGACGTTCGTCAAGGACAACGTCGACGTCGCGGGGATGCCCACCCAGCACGGCACCGACGCCTTCGTCGGAGGTCCCCGCAAGCAGGACGGCGACTTCGCCCGGATGTTCCTCGCCACGGGCGTGATCCCGCTCGGCAAGACCCGGCTCTCGGAGTTCGGCTTCAATGCCGCCGTCGACCACGCGCGCCTCGGCCCGGTGCGCACCCCGTGGCACCTCGACCACTACGCCGGCGCCTCCTCCGCGGGCTCGGCCGCGTTCGTCGCGGCCGGCGTGGTCCCGATCGCGCACGCCAACGACGGTGGCGGGTCGATCCGCATCCCGGCCGCCGTCAACGGCCTCGTCGGGCTGAAGCCGACGCGCAACCGGCTGGCGCAGGACAAGATGATGCGCGACATGCCGGTGCGGATCGTCTCCGACGGCGTGCTGACCCGGTCGGTGCGTGACACGGCCGCGTTCTACCGCGAGGCCGAGAAGGTCTTCCGGCACCCGCGGCTGGCCCCGATCGGCGACCTCACCCGGCCGGGGCGCTCCCGGCTGCGGATCGCCGTGGTGACGCAGGGCGTCGGCCGCGACGCCAGCCCGGAGGTCCGCGAGCTCACCCTCAAGACCGCCGCCCTGCTCGAGTCGCTGGGTCACCGCGTCGAGGAGATCGACCCGCCGGTGCCCGACTCCTTCGTCGACGACTTCCTCCTCTACTGGGGGATGCTGGCGATGTTCATCGTGCGCACCGGCCGGAGCACCTTCGGTCCCACGTGGGACCGCTCCCGCCTCGACAACCTCACCCTCGGGCTCGATCGGCACACCCGCCGCCACCTCCACCGCCTCCCCGGCGCGATCGCCGCGATCGGCGCCAGCAAGCGCCTCGCGGCGCGCCACCGAGCGACGTACGACGTCACGCTCACGCCGACGCTGGCGACGGCCACACCCCGCGTCGGGGACCTCTCGCCGAGCGCCGACTACGACGACATCATGGGGCGGCTGCTCGACTGGGTGGCCTTCACGCCGCTGGCCAACGCCACCGGTGAGCCGTCGATCTCGCTGCCGCTGGCGACCACCTCGACGGGGCTTCCGCAGGGCATGATGCTGGGCGCCGGATGGGGTCGCGAAGCCCGGTTGATCGAGCTGGCCTACGAGTTGGAACAGGCTGCTCCGTGGCCCCGGATCCAGGACTGAGAGCGCTGCGCTGAGGCGATTTCAGTTCCCGGTCGGCCGTGTGTATTCTTCTCCGTCGTTGCCCCTTTAGCTCAGTCGGCAGAGCGTCTCCATGGTAAGGAGAAGGTCTACGGTTCGATTCCGTAAAGGGGCTCTGGGTTGGAGCTCGTCGTAGTCTGGCGGTGCACCTGCCTGGCGGCGGGGTAGCTCAGGTGGTTAGAGCACACGGCTCATAATCGTGGTGTCGCGGGTTCGAGTCCCGCCCCCGCTACCGAACAGCCTGCATTGATTCACAAACTTCTAAGGACATCCCGTGGCCAGCAAGAGCTCTGACGTTCGCCCCAAGATCACGCTCGCGTGCGTCGATTGCAAGGAGCGGAACTACATCACCAAGAAGAACCGCCGCAACGACCCCGACCGCATCGAGCTGTCGAAGTTCTGCCCGCGCTGCCGCACGCACACCGCGCACCGCGAGACCCGCTGATCCCAGCTCTTCACCTCGACCCGGCACATCTTGTGCCGGGTCGTCGTCATTTAGGCTCACGCCCATGCCCGTCGATCAGTCCCTGGTGGGGCGCGAGTTCCCACCGACGCCCCAGCGCGAGGTGTCGCGTGCCGATGTCGACGCGTTCGCGACGGCGCTCGGTGGCCCGGCGGGTGACGCAGTGCCCCCGACCTACCCCATCGTCCTGGCCTTCGACGCGATGAACGCGTTCCTGGCCGCCGAGGAGATCGACCTCTTCCGGATCATCCACGGCGAGCAGCGCTTCGCCTACGAGCGCCCGGTCCGGATCGGCGACCAGCTCACCGCCACGCTGACGGTGGCCTCGCTGCGCCAGATCGGCGGCGCCGACATCATCGGCACCAGCAGCGCGATCCACGACGCCTCCGGCGCCCTGGTCTGTACGGCGAAGGCGACCCTGGTCCACACCGCGGGTGCCGCATGAGGGCCGGCGAGGCGTTCGAGCCGGTCACCTACCCCCTGACCCGCGCCGACCTGGTCGCCTACGCGCAGGCGAGCGGCGACCCCAACCCGATCCACCAGGACGAGGACGTCGCCCGCAGCGTCGGCCTGCCCGGTGTCATCGCCCACGGCATGCTCACCCTCGGCCTCGCCGGGCGGGCGGTCGCGGCGTGGACCGACGGGGCCGAGGTCGTCGAGCTCGGCTGCAAGTTCACCAACCCGGTCGTCGTCCCGGCCGACGGCGCCGTCGAGATCGTCGTCGCCGGCTCGGTCAAGAAGGTCGAGGACGGCCTGGTCACGATCGCCCTCGAGGTGACCTGCGGTGACGTCAAGGTCCTCGGGATGCCCAAGGCCGTCGTCCGTGCCTGACCCGTCCAACCGGCTCCTCGCCGACCACACGACCCTGCGCCTCGGCGGTCCGGCCCGCGCCTGGGTGCGCGCGACGACGGAGCAGGAGATCATCGACGCCGTCTCCGGCGCCGACGCGAGCAGCACCCCGGTCCTGGTCCTGGGCGGCGGCTCCAACCTCGTGGTCGCCGACGACGGCTTCGAGGGGCTCGTCGTCGAGGTCGCCACGTCCGGCATCACCCCCGACACCGACGACTGCGACGGCGTCTGCGGCGGGGTCATGGTCCGGGTCGCCGCCGGTGAGGGCTGGGACGACTTCGTGGCCACCGCCGTCGAGCGCGGCTGGGTCGGCGTCGAGGCGCTCTCCGGCATCCCGGGCCGCGTGGGTGCCAGCCCGATCCAGAACGTCGGCGCCTACGGCCAGGACGTCGCCCAGACGATCGCGTCGGTCCGCGTGTGGGACCGCACGCTCAAGGGCGTGCGCACCTTCGCCGCTGCCGACTGCGGCTTCGGCTACCGCCACTCGCGCTTCAAGGCCGATCCTTCGCGCCACGTCGTCCTCAGCGTCGACTTCCAGCTGCGGCCGGGGTCTCTCGGCGCGCCGGTCGCCTATGCCGAGCTCGCCCGCACCCTCGGTGTCGAGGCCGGCCAGCGCGCGCCGCTCGCCGAGGTGCGCAGCGCCGTCCTCGGCCTGCGTGCCGGCAAGGGCATGGTCCTCGACCCCACCGACCACGACACCTGGAGCGCGGGGTCCTTCTTCACCAACCCGTTCCTCACGCCCGAGCAGGCCGACGCCCTCCCGCCCGACGCGCCCCGCTGGCCCCAGCCCGACGGCACCGTGAAGTCCAGCGCCGCCTGGCTGATCGAGCGCGCCGGGTTCGCCAAGGGCCACGACATCGGTGGCCGGGCCTCGCTGTCGACCAAGCACACGCTCGCGCTCACCAACCGTGGCTCTGCCACGACCGCCGAGCTGCTCGCGCTGGCGCGCGCCGTGCGCGACGGGGTCGAGCAGGCCTTCGGCGTACGCCTCGTCAACGAGCCGGTGCTCGTCGGCTGCACCCTCTGAGGACGAGCCTCAGAACGACGGGTCGGACGTGTAGGAGTCGGTCTCCGGGTCGAAGCCCAGGTCGGAGCCCTCGGTGACCGAGAACGCGACCGTGAACAAGATGATGGCGGCGATGGTGCCGAGCACCAGCAGACCGGTGCCGATCATGCCCATGATCCGGCCGGCCTGCGCCTGCTCGCGTCCTGACCAGCGACCCGGGTTGGCGTCGATCTCCTTGACCGCGCGACCGCCGATCATCCAGGCGAACGGCGCCAGCAGGACCGGCACGCCGCAGACGAACATGCCGACCAGGGCGCCGATGCCCAGCACCATGGCGGTCGTCGCCGACGGGTGCGAGGCGACCTGTCCGCCGTAGGTCGGCGTGCCGTAGGGCGCCTGGGACGGGTAGCCCGGCTGTCCGTAGGGCGCCTGCCCCCACGGCTGCTGCTGGCCATGGGGCGCGAACGGCGCCTCGCCGGTCGACGGCGGAGGCTGGTGCGCCGAGGGGTCCTGACCGTAGGGCTGGCCGTAGGGCTGACCCCACGGCTGGCCGGGGGAGTCGCTGCTCCCGCTCGAGGCGGGCTGCTCCGGCTTGGGCCAGTTGGGGTCGTAGGGGTTGCTCGGCGGCTCGTCGGGTGGCGTCACCCCGACATCCTCTCAGGAACGACCGACAGCCAATCGGTGATTTCCCCGGTTGCCGCGGAGATCAGCTCGGCGGGGGCGCGCGAGGCGGCGAAGGAGCTGCGGGCGAGGTCGGCCAGCGTGGCGTCGTCGAGGTCGTGGGCGGCGCGCATGGTGGCGTACTGGCCGGCGAGCCGCGAGCCGAAGAGCAGGGGGTCGTCGGCACCCAGCGCGACGGTGGCGCCGGCCGCGATCAGCTGGGGAAGCGGCACCGAGGTGAGGTCGGAATAGACGCCGAGCGCCACGTTGGAGACCGGGCACACCTCCAGGGCCACCCCGGCCTGGACGATCCGGTCGAGCAGCGCCGGGTCCTCGGCAGCGCGCACGCCGTGGCCGAGGCGGTCGGCGTGCAGCTCGTCCAGACAAACCCGGATGTGCTCGGGCCCGCGCAGCTCGCCGCCGTGCGGGGCGAGCAGCAACCCCGCGCGTTCCGCGATCGCGAAGGCCCCGGCGAACTCGCCGGTCCGTCCCCGTCGCTCGTCGTTGGACAGCCCGAAGCCGACGACTCCGCGACCGGCGTACTGCCCGGCCAGCCGGGCCAGGGTGCGCGCGTCGAGGGGGTGGCGCGTGCGGTTGGCCGCGATCACCACGGCCATGCCCAGACCGGTCCGCTCCGAGGCGTCGCGGACGCAGTCGAGCACCAGCTCGGTGAAGGTGGTGATGCCGCCGAACCGGGCGGCATAGCCGCTGGGGTCGACCTGGATCTCGAGCCACCGCCCGCCGTCTGCGACGTCGTCCTCCGCTGCCTCGAGCACCAGTCGCCGTACGTCGTCGGGCGTGCGCAGCACCGAGCGTGCGACGTCGTAGAGGCGCTGGAAGCGGAACCAGCCCTTCTCGTCGGCGGCCGAGAGCTGGGGCGGCCAGTCCTCGACGAGGCTGTCCGGCAGCGCGATGCCGTCGCGCTCGGCGAGCTCGAGCAGCGTCGCGTGCCGCATGGAGCCGGTGAAGTGCAGGTGGAGATGCGCCTTGGGGAGCGTGTGGAGGTCGCGGTGCCCAGGCATGTCGCCATGCTAGGGCGCCGCGTCCTCGTGGCCGGGAGGTTCAGCTCTTGCGCAGGATCTCGGCGAGCACCTGCGGGTAGTTGGTGATGATCCCGTCGACCTGCCAGGACAGGGCGCGGCGCATGTCCTGCCCGCCGTTGACGGTCCACACGTTGATCTCCATGCCCGCGTCGTGCACGGCCGTGACGGTGCCCTCGCTGGTCACCCCGAGCGCCGGGTTGACCTGCTCGGCCCACGTCGCGGCAGCGTCGATCTGGGCCTGCGTCGGGGTGGCGCCGAAGAGCAGGCCGGTCGGCACGTCGGGCGCGAGGTCCTGGTAGGCCCTGAGCCAGGGGTGGTTGAAGGCCTGCACGACGACCTCACCGCGCTTGAGCGCCCGCGTGAACTCCGGCAGGGCGCGCAGCTCCTTGTCGAGGTCGACCTCGATGCCGGGGTAGAGCTCGGGCGCCTTGGGCTCCAGGAGCATCCCGGCGCGGTTGCCCACGGCCCGCACCCACTCGCCCAGGGTCGGCACGCGCTCTCCTGCGTACGCCGCCGAGAACCACGAGCCGGCATCGAGCTGCTTGATCTCGGCGAGCGTGAACGAGCCCACCGACCAGGGGGCGCGGTCGGGGAAGACCTGCTCCACGTCCGTGGTCCGGGCGAGCGTGGTGTCGTGCATGATCACCAGCTCGCCGTCGGCGGTGCGCTGGATGTCGTTCTCGATCGTGTCCGCACCTTGGGCCAGGGCCCGCTCGACGGCGGCGATCGTGTTCTCCGGCACGACCCCGGAGGAACCCCGGTGGGCGATGTTCTCGACGTCGTCCGCACCCGGGGGTGCGGCGAGCACCGGCTCCAGTGGGGCGCCGACGAGCACGCCGGTGACGAGGAGCGGGGCAGCGCGGACGAGTGAGCGCAGGCGGATGTTCATGGCAGTCTCCCGAGCTGGACGACCCCCGCCGGGCGGCGAGGCCCTCCCACCTCGCCCTACCTCCTCGACGACCAGATGGCGAATGCGCGAATGGCCGATGAGGCTTGCGCGACGAAGCCGCCGGTTCGACGCCGCTGGGGGGCCTTGCGTATGCTTCACGTTTGGTGGCTCACACCACCTGCTTCGTGCTGCCCGTCCTGCGGGCGTCACCGGCGGGTGTCGATCCATCGGAGGGCACTAGCTCAACTGGCAGAGCATCGGTCTCCAAAACCGAAGGTTGGGGGTTCAAGTCCCTCGTGCCCTGCAAAACACACGGAACAGACAAACGACGAAGAGAAGGTGGCAGACGTGTCGGACTCCAACGCGGTCCACGAGTCGCGTGAGGACTCCCGCCGCGACGACGGGCAGCGCACCAGTCCTGTCACGTTCTACCGTCAGGTGGTCGCCGAGCTGCGCAAGGTCGTCTGGCCGACGCAGGAGCAGCTCATCACCTACTTCCTGGTGGTGATGGTGTTCGTCCTCGTGATGATGGCGTTCGTCGCGGCCCTCGACCTCGCCTTCGGCAAGCTCGCGTTCGCCCTGTTCACCGGCAACGCCAGCCAGTGATCGCCCGCCGGTTCGCCGGCCATGCGGATCAACCCGTGTGAATCGCAACAGTCCAGTCGACCGGCCCGCGGCCGGTCACACCAGCAGACAGAAGTTCGGAGCACTACGTGTCGGATCAGTACGACTCCTCGGATGAGTACGAGGCCACTGACGCCCCCGAGGCGACCCCGGAGGACGCCCTCGAGGCGCCGTCCGAGGACGCTCCCGCGGACGCCGTGGCCACTGAGGTGACCCCTGAGGCAGACACCGAGGAGCCCGCCGAGGGCACCGAGGAGACCGACGCCCCCGAGGACATCGACGCTGACGACGAGTCGGCCGCTGCCGACGAGCCCGAGGACGACGACCCGCTCGAGGCGTTCCGCCGCGAGCTGTGGGCCAAGCCGGGCGACTGGTTCGTCGTGCACACCTACTCCGGCATGGAGAAGCGGGTCAAGCAGAACCTCGAGAACCGCATCATCTCCCTCAACATGGAGGACTACATCCACGAGATCGTGGTCCCCACCGAGGAAGTCGCCGAGATCAAGAACGGCCAGCGCAAGATGGTCACCCGCACCGTCCTGCCGGGCTACGTCCTGGTCCGCATGGACCTCACCGACGAGTCGTGGTCCGCGGTGCGGCACACGCCGTCCGTGACCGGCTTCGTCGGTCACAGCCACCAGCCGGTGCCGCTGAGCATGCAGGAGGTCGAGGACATGCTCGCCCCTGCCGTGGTCGCCGTCGCCGAGGCCGAGGCTGCCGCCGCTGCCGGCGACAAGTCCGGTCGGGGCACCGCCACCGTCAAGAAGCCGGTCGAGGTGGCCGACTTCGACGTGTCCGACTCCGTCATGGTCGTCGATGGTCCGTTCGCGACGTTGCACGCGACGATCACCGAGATCAACGCCGAGTCCCAGAGGGTCAAGGCCCTCGTCGAGATCTTCGGCCGGGAGACCCCGGTCGAGCTGAGCTTCAGCCAGATCCAAAAGGTCTGACACCGGGGCCGGGCTCGCCCGGCCGCGACGAGGTCCAGCACCAGTTGAAGTAACACCAGTGGCAGGGGGAGTTCCCCGTCATGACCACACGAGAGAGAGAAAGAAATGCCTCCCAAGAAGAAGATTGCTGCACTCGTCAAGGTGCAGCTGCAGGCTGGCGCAGCAACTCCGGCTCCGCCGGTGGGTACCGCCCTCGGTCCCCACGGCGTGAACATCATGGACTTCTGCAAGGCCTACAACGCGCAGACCGAGTCGATGCGTGGCAACGTGATCCCTGTCGAGATCACGATCTACGAGGACCGGTCCTTCGACTTCATCACGAAGACGCCGCCGGCCGCTGAGCTGATCAAGAAGGCCGCTGGCCTGAAGAAGGGTTCGGGCGTCCCGCACAAGGAGAAGGTCGGCAAGCTGACCAAGGACCAGGTGCGCGAGATCGCGACCACCAAGCTCCCCGACCTCAACGCCAACAACATCGACGCCGCGATGAAGATCGTCGAGGGCACCGCCCGCTCCATGGGCGTCACCACCGACTGACATCTCGCGACCGCGAGCAACACCCGTGGCAGAGCCGCGCTGGCTCATTCACGACCACACTTTCAGATAAGAGGAATCCCATGCAGCGCAGCAAGACCTACCGCGCGGCGGCCGAGCAGTTCGACAAGGACGAGCTCTACGCCCCGCTGACCGCCATCAAGCTGGCCAAGGCCGGCTCGAAGAAGAAGTTCGACGAGACCCTCGACGTCGTCATGCGTCTCGGCGTCGACCCCCGCAAGGCTGACCAGATGGTGCGCGGCACCGTCAACCTGCCCCACGGCACCGGCAAGACCGCTCGCGTCCTCGTGTTCGCGGTGGCCGAGAAGGCCGACGCCGCCCGTGAGGCCGGCGCCGACTTCGTCGGTGGCGACGAGCTCATCGAGAAGGTCAACGGTGGCTGGCTCGACTTCGACGCCGTGGTCGCGACCCCCGACATGATGGGCAAGGTCGGCCGTCTCGGTCGCGTCCTCGGCCCGCGCTCGCTCATGCCCAACCCGAAGACCGGCACGGTCACGGCCGACGTCGCCAAGGCTGTCGCCGACATCAAGGGCGGCAAGATCGAGTTCCGCGTCGACCGCCACTCCAACCTGCACTTCATCATCGGCAAGGCGTCCTTCTCCGAGGCGCAGCTCGCGGAGAACTACGCCGCCGCCCTCGAAGAGGTTCTGCGTCTGAAGCCGGCCAGCTCCAAGGGCCGCTACATCAAGAAGGTCACCGTCTCCACGACCATGGGCCCCGGCGTCCAGGTCGACCCCAACCGCACCAAGAACGTCGCGGTCGAGGACGAGGCCCAAGCCTGACTTGAGTCTGAGTCACCAACTGTTCACCACCCCGGTCGCCCAGGCGGCCGGGGTGGTGTCATTTCGGGCCCGAGCCGCCCTATTCCGTGTAGACCCGTTCGTCCATCAGCTTCTCGGAGACGACCTGGCCGGTGGCGTCGAACCGCCCGCACTCGAGGTGCTTGCGGAACTCCACCTCGCCGCCGCTGTGCCCGGAGCGGTTCTTCTCGATCGTCACGACCGACCACTCCTTGAAGTGCTCGCCGCCGTTGGCGGCGTACATGAGGTGATGGCGGGCGACGACGTCGGCCTTGTTGCTCATGATCAGCACGACGTCTGCCTCGTACGCCAGGGCGGTGGAGCCGCGCATGTTGCGGGCCCGCATCCTGGTGCCGGGCTCGAGGCCGGCGCGGTCGGAGGCGGAGATCGCGAGCACGGGGCACTCGAACTCGATGCTGAGGTCCTTGAGGCCCTCGGTGATCCGGGTGACCTTCTCCTCCTCGAGCAAGTGGTCGGGCGTGCAGATCTTCTGCAGGTAGTCGATGACCACGAGGGGCGCGACGCCGTGCTCGACCAGCACGTCCTTCACGGACGCCGCGATCACGTCGAGCGTCGTCTGGGTCGCCGTGGAGCGGTGGATGTACAGCAGACCTGCGTAGCGACTCACGGCGGTCAGCGCCTCGATGCCGCCGACGTGCTCGCGGAGCCGCTCGGGCAGGCCGCCCGCGACGGAGTCGGACGCCTCGAACGCCGCACGCACCTGCTTCACACTGAGGGGCGACGGGCGGGACGAGCGCTCTGCGGCCTCGGCGGAGATGCACTTCTGCAGCAGCGTCTCGGCCTCGAGCTCGAAGGACACGAAGACGACGGGCCGGCCCGCGCTGGCGGAGCGGCGAGCCATCTGCAGCGCCAACGTCGTCTTGCCCTCGCCCTGGGCACCGGCCAGCAGGTTGAGCGTGCCGGCTCGCAGCCCGCCGCCCAGCGCCTCGTCGAGCAATGGGAACCCGGTCGGCCACAGGGGCGCCGCTGAGTCGGGGTCGAGCAGGCGACGGTCGACGCGCTCCAGCACGTCACTCGCGAGAATCAGCTTCGGGTCCACCGTCGGATTTCAACACGTCCGGAGGGTGCCCCGAGGACAAACGCATGGAATCGTTCTCGTCCCGGCCTTGTCGTCCTGGTGCCCGTTCAGCAGATGGTGGCGTGGTTTGAGCCCGGGCGCGATGGGTGAGGATGTGCGCGACCAGCCCACATCGTGAAGGAGCCACCATGGCCCGCTCGTCCCTGGCCCGCCGACTCGGCGCAGCCTCCCTGCTCACCACTCTCGTGCTGACGTCGGCGTCGTGCGGAGGCGACACCGACACCAAGGCGAGCGACGACTCGGCGGGCGTCGACACGTCCGGCAGCACCGACGAGGTCTCGGGTGACCTCGAGGAGCTCTCGGTCGAGGAGTTCTATCCCGCAGTGATGGCAGCGATGGAGAAGGCCGAGTCGATGGCCTTCAGCGTCACCACGTCGGGTGGCGCCAGCGCCACCGAGATGACCGGCGTCCTGGAGTACGGCGACGACGGGATCGCGATGGAAGCCGCGAGCACCGGAGCCCAGGCGATGGAGATGGTCATGCTCGACAAGGTCCTCTACATCTCCGGCGGCGGTCTGCCGCTGCCCGAGGGCAAGAAGTGGTTCAAGGTCGACATGACCGACCCCAACAGCCTCTTCGGTCAGCTCGGCAAGGCGAGCGACCCCAGCACGCTGTTCAAGGCCATGCAGACGCCGAAGGAGTTCGAGCTGCTCGGCACCGAGGAGGTCGACGGCGTCGAGACCAACCACTACAACGTCGTGATGGACACGGCGGCCTACACCGAGGCGATGGAGATGCCGGCCGAGATGGCCGCCTACCTGCCCGAGGAGATCGGCATCGAGATGTGGGTCGACGCCGACGACCAGCCGCGCAAGTTCCACCAGGAGCTCGAGGTGCCCAACATGACGGGCGGCAAGCCGACCACGAGCACGACCGAGGGGACCTACTACGACTTCGGCACCGACGTCGACGTCTCGGCGCCGCCGGCGGCGGAGGTCGCCGACGACATCCCCGGCCTGAGCTGACCCGCGGGCCGGTTCCTACTCGAGGAAGACCCGGTCGTCGATCAGCTGCTCGGTGACCGTCCGCCCCTCCGGTTCGAACCGGCCCTGGTCGAAGCGCTTCTTGTACTCCAGCTCGATCCCGTCGCGCCCGAAGCGGTTCTTCTCGATCCCGAGGATGGCCCACTCCCGGAAGCGCTCGGTGTTGCCGAGGTCGTACATGAGGTGGTGACGGGCCACGATGTCGACCTTGTTGTTGAGGACGAGCACGACGTCGGCCTCGTAGGCCAGGGCCGAGGACCCGCGCAGGTGGTGCATCCGCATGCGGGTGCCGGACTGGAGGGCCTCCTTCTCGGCGGCGACGATCGCGAGCACGGGCGCCGCGATGTCGATGGCGAGGTCCTTCAGCCCCTCGACGACCGTGGTCGAGCGCTCGTTCTCGTCGGCCGGCCCACCGGGGACCAGCACCTTCTGCAGGTAGTCGACCACCACGAGCGGGACGCTGCCCGTGAGCGCACGGACCCGGTCGATGTGGGCTCGGATGGCCGCGAGGTCGGTGCGGCTGCCCGTCGATCGGTGCACGAACATCAGCTCGGCGTAGGCGCGCACGTTGGACAACGCCTGCACCGCGCTGGGGATGGCGTCGAGCCGCTGCTCGATGGAGCCCACGTCGTCGCCCTCGAAGGCCTCGCGGATGGTGGTCAGGCGCGAGCGCCCGGTGGCGTCCAGCTCGCCGGCCTCCATGGCCAGCAGCTTCTGGGAGATGTCGTCGGCCTCGTGCTCGTAGGAGAAGTAGAGGACCGGGCGTCCGGTGCGTACGACGTTGCGGCAGATCTGCACCGCGAAGGTCGTCTTGCCGAGTCCGTGCGGGCCGGCGAGCAGCGCCAGGCCGCCCGAGCGCAGGCCGCCGCCGATGATGGCGTCGAGGTCGCTGAAGCCGGTCGGCCACAGACGCTCGGCGGCGTGACGTCCGGAGCGCATGCGCTCCTCGGCTCGAGCCAGGGTGCCGCCGATGGTGTCAAGGTTGTCGTCCACGGGGCAATGCAACCAACCCCGGGCCGACCGCGTGGCAGAACTCCCGATTTGGCACGGTGCAGCCCTCGCCGTACTGTTGCTCTTCGAATCCAAAGACCGCCGGTTGTCGACGGGCATCAGCCCTGAGATCGAAGGTTCCGCCCAACAGCGGACGGCCAGCGCAGGTGAGAGCACGATCCGCAGCAATGCGGCTCCGCGCCCTGAGCCTGTGCTCGGGGCGTTTGTCGTTGTACGGGGTCTACGCCGGTGGTCGACATCCGGAAGGAGACCCCATGGCGCGGCCAGAAAAGACTGCTGCCGTTGCGGAGATCGTTGAGTCGTTCAACGAAGCCGCCGGCGCTGTGCTGACCGAGTACCGCGGTCTCACCGTGAAGCAGCTGCAGGACCTGCGGCGCTCCCTCGGCGAGAACGCCAGCTACGCCGTGGTCAAGAACACGCTTGCCAAGATTGCCGCCACCGAGGTGGGAATCGAAGGCTTCGACGACCTGCTCACCGGCCCCACGGCCATCGCCTTCATCAATGGAGACGTGGTCGAGGCAGCCAAGGGTCTGCGTGACTTTGCCAAGGCAAACCCCGCTCTTGTCATCAAGGGCGGTGTCCTGGACGGCAAGTCCCTCGACGCTGCCGAGATCGCCAAGCTGGCCGATCTCGAGTCGCGTGAGGTCCTGTTGGGCAAGCTCGCGGGCGGCATGCTCGCGTCGCTGTCCCAGGCCGTCTACCTCCTCAACGCCCCGCTCGCCCAGGTTGCCCGGCTCGCCGGCGCCCTGGAGGCGAAGGCGTCCGAGGACCCCTCGATCCTCGCAGGTGGTGCCGGCACGCCGGCCGCTGCCGAGGAGACCCCGGCCGCTGAGGAAGCCGCCCCTGTCGAGGACACCGAGGCTCCGGCCGAGGATGCTCCCGCAGCAGAGGCGACGGACGACGCGACCGAGTCCACCGACGCCTGACCCAGGCCGACGTACACCACCTGAAACCCCATGATCCGCGCGGATGCGCGGGTCACAGATCGGAAGGAACCGCCACCATGGCGAAGCTGACCACCGTCGAGCTGCTCGACGCGTTCAAGGAAATGACCCTCATCGAGCTCTCTGAGTTCGTGAAGGAGTTCGAGGAGACCTTCGGCGTCACCGCCGCCGCTCCCGTCGCCGTTGCCGCCGCTGCGGGCGCCCCCGCCGCCGGTGGCGAGGCCGCTGCCGAGCAGGACGAGTTCGACGTCGTCCTCGAGGCCGCTGGCGACAAGAAGATCAACGTCATCAAGGAGGTGCGCGCCCTCACGAGCCTCGGCCTGAAGGAGGCGAAGGACCTCGTTGAGTCCGCCCCGAAGGCGATCCTCGAGAAGGTCGACAAGGCTGCGGCCGACAAGGCGAAGGAGGCCCTCGAGGCCGCCGGCGCCACCGTCACCGTCAAGTGACCTTGATCTGACTCCTGTCCGGATCGCACGCGGCCACGGCCGTGCGCTGACCAGGCACTGATCGATCAGCCGGAGGGCGATCACCCGCGAGGGTGGTCGCCCTTCGTTGCATTTGCGTGTCGACACGTGGTTGGCCCATGACGCGACGGCCATTCACGCGTAACCTCACCGCGGTAGTGGCGTTGGTACCGAGGAGTAACGCCGACACTGAGATCTGTGCCACGCCGAGGGAGTCGTGCGCGGCGGTGTCAGGCGGCGGTCGTAGACAGCAAAGGGAGATTGCGGGCATGGGCGTTGAGATCAAGGTCGACGGCCTCACCAAGTCGTTCGGCAAACAGCTGATCTGGCGTGACGTGACGCTGTCCATCCCTGCAGGCCAGGTGTCGGTCATGCTCGGCCCGTCGGGAACCGGCAAGTCCGTGTTCCTCAAGACGCTCATCGGCCTGATCAAGCCCGACGAGGGCTCGATCATGATCGAGGGCACCGACATCGCGAGCTGCTCCGAGCGCGACCTCTACGAGATCCGCAAGCTCTTCGGCGTGCTGTTCCAGGACGGCGCCATGTTCGGCTCGATGAACCTCTACGACAACGTCGCCTTCCCGTTGCGCGAGCACACGAAGAAGAGCGAGTCCGAGATCCGCTCCATCGTGATGGAGAAGATGGACCTCGTCGGCCTGATCGGTGCCGAGGACAAGCTCCCCGGCGAGATCTCCGGCGGCATGCGCAAGCGCGCCGGCCTGGCTCGCGCGCTGGTGCTCGACCCCGAGATCCTGCTGATCGACGAGCCCGACTCCGGCCTCGACCCCGTGCGCACCTCGTTCATCAACCAGCTCTTCATCGACCTGAACGCCCAGATCGACGCGACGTTCCTGATCGTCACCCACGACATCAACAGCACCCGGACCGTCCCGGACAACATCGGCCTGCTCTACCACAAGCACCTGGCGATGTTCGGTCCCCGCGAGATGCTGCTCAGCTCCGAGGAGCCGGTCGTGCGGCAGTTCCTCAACGCCCAGACCGTCGGCCCGATCGGCATGTCCGAGGAGAAGGACGCCGACGAGCTCGCGGCCGAGAAGGACCTCGACATGCCGCCGCTGCCGCCGATCCCGCTCCAGCTCGAGCCGTCGAGCGGCATCCCGCGCCGCCACCAGCCCGCTCCCGGACAGTGGTGCCGCGAGAACGGTGTGACGCCTCCTCCCGGGTCCTTCCTGAGCGCCAACGCCGGCCTCGCCCCGGGGGCCTGATCACGCCGTGTCCTCACTCACCGCATCCCGGGCACTTGCCCCGATCGGGGTCGCGGGCAAGCTCTTTGCCTTCGCTCTCGACGTCGGGCGCGCGCTGTTCCGTCGCCCCTTCCAGCTCCGCGAGTTCATCCAGCAGGCCTGGTTCATCGCGTCGGTGACCATCGTCCCGACCGCGCTCGTCGCAATCCCCTTCGGCGCCGTCATCGCGCTCCAGGTCGGTGGGCTGATCAAGCAGTTCGGTGCGCAGTCCTTCACCGGCTCCGCGTCGGTCCTCGCTGTCATCCAACAAGCCGCGCCCATCGGCACAGCCCTGCTCATCGCCGGCGCCGGCGGTTCGGCCATCGCGGCCGACCTCGGTGCGCGCAAGATCCGCGAAGAGCTCGACGCGATGATGGTCCTCGGCATCGACCCGATCCAGCGGCTGGTGGTCCCGCGCGTTCTCGCCTGCATGCTGGTGGCGTTCTTCCTCAACGGCATGGTCAGCGTGGTCGGCGTCGCCGGCGGCTATGTCTTCAACGTGATCCTCCAGGACGGCACCCCAGGCGCCTACATCGCCAGCTTCACGGCGCTCGCCCAGCTGCCAGACCTGTGGATCGGCCTGATCAAGGCCCTCGTCTTCGGTCTGATCGCCGCGATCGTCGCGTCCTACAAGGGCATGAACGCCAGCGGTGGTCCGAAGGGCGTGGGTGACGCGGTCAACGAGTCCGTCGTCATCACGTTCTTGTTGCTCTTCGTCGCCAACTTCGTCCTGAGCATGATCTACCTCCAGGTCGTCCCACCGAAGGGCGGATGACATGGCCGGCATCAAGAGCGTCTACCAGAAGCCCCTCGACTCGCTCGACACCCTCGGGGGCCAGCTCGCGTTCCACATCGGCGTTGTCAGGTCGATCCCGCGCTCGGTCACGCGCTATCCCCGGGAGATCCTGCGGATCCTCGCCGAGGTCACCCTCGGCTCCGGCGCGCTGGCCGTCATCGGCGGCACCGTCGGCGTCATCATCGGCATGACCTTCTTCACCGGCGCCCAGGTCGGCCTGTCCGGCTACGCCGCGCTCAACCAGCTCGGCACCGCCGCGTTCGCGGGCTTCGTCTCCGCCTACTTCAACACCCGTGAGATCGCCCCCCTCGTCGCGGGCATCGCCCTCGCGGCGACGGTCGGCTGCGGCTTCACCGCCCAGCTCGGTGCCATGCGGATCTCCGAGGAGGTCGACGCCCTCGAGGTGATGGCCATCCCCTCGATGCCGTTCCTGGTCGCCACCCGTGTCGTCGGCGGACTGATCGCGATCGTCCCGCTCTACGTCGTCGGGTTGCTGTCGTCGTACTTCGCCAGCCGTCTCGTCGTCACCCAGTTCTACGGGCAGTCGGCGGGCACCTACGACCACTACTTCAACGCCTTCCTGCCGCCGGGCGACGTGCTCTGGTCGTTCGGCAAGGTGCTCGTGTTCGCGGTCACCGTCATCCTCATCCACTGCTACCACGGCTACACCGCCTCCGGCGGTCCCGCGGGCGTGGGTGTGGCTGTGGGTCGCGCGGTGCGCACCAGCATCGTGGCGATCAACGTCATCGACCTGTTCTTGTCCATGGCGATCTGGGGAACCAACGCCACTGTCAGGCTGGCGGGATAGCGATGAATCCGATGAAGAACAACAAGGTGCTCGGCGTGGTCTTCCTCGCCCTGCTGCTCTCCAGTGTCTGGCTGTCGTACGGCGTCTTCACGCAGAAGTTCACCGACTTCGACGAGGTGGAGCTCAAGACCACCAACATCGGCCTGCAGACCCCGATCCGTGCCGACGTCAAGATCCGCGGCGTCCAGGTCGGAGAGGTGATCGACATCCGCACCGACGGTGAGGGCGCGACGCTGACGCTCGGTCTCTACCCCGACATGCGCGACACGATTCCGAGCAACGTCTCGGGCTCGATCGTGCCGAAGACCCTGTTCGGCGAGAAGTACGTCTCGCTGATCGTGCCCGAGGGCCCGCTGGCCGACCCCATCCAGGTCGACACGGTCATCGACCGCACCGACGTCTCGACCGAGGTCGAGCAGGTGCTCAACGACCTCTTCCCGCTCCTGCGCGCGGTGCAGCCGGCCGAGATCAACATGACGCTCAACGCGATCGCGACTGCGCTCGAGGGCCGCGGCGACCAGCTCGGCGGCAACCTCGAGACGATCGACAGCTACCTCAAGCGCCTCAACCCCCAGATCCCGGCCCTCGTCGAGGACCTGCGCCTCACCGGTCAGGTGTCCGACGTGTACTCCGATGTGTTGCCTGAGGTCGCCACGATCCTGCGCAACACCATCACCACCACGCAGACGCTCGAGGGGCGCGAGGAGAAGCTCAATGCGCTGTTCAAGGACATCGGCTCGTTCTCCGCGACGGCCGAGCGGTTCCTCGGCGACAACGGCGACAACATCATCCGTCTCGGTGAGGTCAGCCGCGAGCAGCTGGGCGTGTTCGCCCGCTACGCACCCGAGTACCCCTGCCTGCTCGAAGGCATCGTGAGCGCGGGCAAGCTGCAGGCCGAGGCGTTCCGCGGCTTCACCCTGCACATCGTGCTGGAGACGCTGCCCAACCAGCCGCGTGGCTACGGGCCCGCGGACAAGCCCGTGTACGGCGAGAAGCGCGGCCCCTACTGCGGCCGCCTGCCCAACGCACCCTGGAGCCAGGAAAACCCCGTGACCCACCAGCCCAACTTCGCCGACGGCGTCGACGAACCCACCGGCAAGGGCATCACGCGCTCCGCGACCGGCTGGTCGACCGGAGCCGGCTACCCCGGCAGCCGCGAGGAGTCGGCCCTGGTCAAGGGCCTGCTCGGCCCGGCGATCGGGACCAGCGCACAGGACGTGCCCGACCTGGGCGTCCTGCTGGTGGCACCGATGGCTCGTGGTGCGACCGTCTCGATGGGAGCTGATCGCTGATGCCGCTCCTCGACAAGAAGACCTCGGGCGACCTCCTTCGCCTGCTGACGTTCGTCGTGGTCACCTCGGTGGCAACGGCCCTGCTGATTGTGCTCATCGGCAACCTCAACTTCGCCTCCACCCGCGACTACAAGGCGGTCTTCACCAACGCCACCGGAGTCAACAAGGGTGACGACGTCCGCGTCGCGGGCGTGAAGGTCGGCACGGTCCGAGACATCGAGATCGTCGAGCGGACCCGTGCGCTGGTGAGCTTCACGGTGGCCGACGCGACGCAGGTCAACGGCGGCACGTTCGCCACGATCCGCTACCGCAACCTCGTGGGCCAGCGCTACATCTCCCTCACCCAGGAGGTGGGCGACTCGGGCCGGATGCCCGAGGGCTCCACGATCCCGGTCGACCGCACCAAGCCGGCGCTGGACCTGACCGTCCTGTTCAACGGCTTCAAGCCGCTGTTCCAGGCGCTGTCCCCGGCCGACATCAACAAGCTGTCCTACGAGATCGTCCAGGTCTTCCAGGGCGAGGGCGGCACGCTCGAGGGTCTGCTGCAGCACACGGCGTCGGTCACCTCCACGCTCGCCGACCGCGACGAGGTCATCGGTGACCTGATCGAGAACCTCAACCAGGTCCTCGTGCACATCGGCGACCGCGACGAACAGCTCGCGCGCCTGATCGGGTCCTTCCGCCAGCTCATCGGCGGGCTCAAGGACGACCGGCAGGCGATCTTGACCTCGCTCGACGACATCTCGACCCTGTCGGTGCAGACCGCCGGGCTGCTGCAGGGGATCCGCAAGCCCTTCGTCCAGGACATCAAGCACCTGCGCAAGTTCGCCGGCAACCTCGACCGCAACAAGGCAGAGCTCGACCGCGCCCTCCAGGTGCTCCCGATCAAGCTCGAGAAGGTGGGCCGCACCGCGATCTACGGCTCGTGGTTCAACTTCTACCTCTGCGAGTTCCAGGGCCGCGTGAAGCTGCCCGCCGGCGTGAACGTCCCTGTCAGCTACCAGACCGGATCGGACAGGTGCAACCTCGGATGAACCACATGATCCCCTTCCGCGAGCGCAACCCGGTCGTCATCGGCGCCATCAGCCTGGCGATGATCGCTGCGTCCCTCGTCGTCGCGTTCCGTGCCGGCGACCTGCCGGTCATCGGCGGCGGTGACACCTACTACGCCGCCTTCTCCGAGTCCGGTGGCCTCAAGGTCAACGACGAGGTCCGCATCGCCGGCGTGCGCGTCGGCAAGGTCGACGCCGTCGAGCTCGACGGCGACCAGGTCAAGGTCAGCTTCAAGGTCGACTCCGACGAGAGCTTCGGCCCGAGCACCCACGCGGCGATCAAGGTGAAGACCCTGCTCGGCGCGATGTTCCTCTCCTTGGAGCCGGCCGGCTCCGGGCAGATGGCGGAGGAGTCGACCATCCCCGTCGAGCGGACCACGTCGCCGTACGACGTGGTGTCGGCGTTCGAAGGCCTGGCCGCGACCTCCGAGGAGATCAACACCGACCAGCTCGCCGAGTCGCTGACCACGCTGGCCGACCTGACCCGCAACACCCCCGAGGAGTTCCGCGCGGCCCTCGACGGGGTCACCCGGCTCTCGGCCAACGTCGCTGCCCGCGACGGTGAGATCAACACGCTGCTCGTCAACCTGGAGAAGGTCTCGCGGGTGCTCGACGAGCGTGACCAGGACATCGTGGCGCTGATGCGCGACGCCGACGTGCTGTTCCGTGCGCTGGTGAGCCGTCGCGAGGCGATCCACAACCTGCTCACGTCCACCTCCACGCTCTCGCGCGAGCTCACCCTGCTCGTCAAGCAGAGCCGTGCGGACCTCAAGCCCGCTCTGACCCACTTGGAGAACGTCGTCAACGTGCTGAACAAGAACGAGGACAACCTCGACAACAGCCTGCGGCTGATGGCGCCGTTCTACACGGTCTTCGCCAACACCCTGGGCACCGGACCGTGGTTCGACACCTACATCCAGAACATGCCTCCCGCTCCGCAGGTGGGCTGACATGGACATCATCAAGAAGCTCGCCGTCCCGCTGGTCGTCCTCGCCCTGGTGACCGCCGCGGTGCTGACCATGATCGGCAGCGACGACTCCAAGCGGCTCGTCGCCCACTTCCCCCGCGCGGTCTCGGTCTACGAGGGCAGCGAGGTCCGGGTCCTGGGCGTGGCGATCGGCACGGTGGAGGAGGTCAAGCCCTCCGGCACCGACGTCGAGGTGACCATGGCCTACGACGCCGACATCAACCTCCCCGCAGACGCCCAGGCGGCCATCGTGGCGCCGTCGATCGTCGGTGACCGGTTCGTCCAGCTGACCCCGGTCTTCCAGGAGGGCGACGAGGTCATGCCCGACAACACCGAGCTCGCGCTCTCCCAGACCGCGGTCCCGATCGAGCTCGACCAGATCTTCGAGAGCCTCGACACCCTCAATGTGGCGCTGGGGCCCAACGGTGCCAACGAGAACGGCGCCCTGTCCGACCTGCTGGCAGTGACGGCCGACAACTTCGAGGGGCAGGGAGCCAACTTCAACTCCACCCTGAAGAACTTCGCCCGGCTCTCCGACACCTTGGCCGACAACAAGGAGGAGCTGTTCGGCAGCGCCGAGCAGCTCGGGAAGTTCATCGAGACGCTGGCCGAGAACGACCAGACGGTCCGGGGCTTCAACCAGTCCCTCGCCGACGT
Organism: Nocardioides allogilvus; assembly: GCF_003047285.1. Lineage (GTDB taxonomy): Bacteria > Actinomycetota > Actinomycetes > Propionibacteriales > Nocardioidaceae > Nocardioides > Nocardioides allogilvus. The sequence goes on from NZ_PZYX01000001.1 coordinate 281,765, forward strand.
GTCCGCGCTGCTCAAGGGCGAGCGCGAGGAGCTGACGGCCTCGCTGAAGAACCTGTCGACCGCGCTGACCCAGGTGTCGTCCTTCGTGACCGACAACCGTGAGGTGCTGGGCCGCAACATCAAGGGGCTCAACCGGGTCTCCAAGGTGCTGGTCAAGCAGCGCGACGCGCTGGACACCGTCCTCAAGGTCGGTCCCCTCGCCCTCAACAACCTTGCCCTGACCTACAACCCGCAGGCCGGCACCCTCGACACCCGGGCCAACCTCGGCATGCTGGGCAGCCAGATCGAGGCGGACCCCGCGGCCTTCCTCTGCGGGTTCACCGACCAGGTGAAGGGTGCTGAGTCCGTCTGCGACACGATCGAGCAGATCCTGCCCCGCAGCGGGGCCTTCAAGGAAGGCACGACCCTTCCTGCGGCTCCCGGCCTCGAGTTCGACCCGACCCTCGGCGGCCTCGTGGAGGTGCAGCGATGAAGAAGCTCAAGACCCTCGCGGCCGTACTGGGCGCGACCCTGCTCATGACCGGTTGTGAGTTCGACGTCTACAAGCTGCCGCTCCCCGGTGGCCCGGACTCCGGCGAGAACCCGATGATCGTCAAGGTGCAGTTCGCCGACGTGCTCGACCTCGTGCCCAAGTCGACCGTCAAGGTCAACGACGTGAGCGTGGGCACCGTGCGCGACGTGGACCTCGAGGGCTACACCGCCGAGGTCACCCTCGAGCTGCGCAACGACGTGGCCCTGCCGGACAACGCGCTCGCGGAGATCCGCCAGACCAGCCTCCTCGGCGAGAAGTTCGTCTCGCTCAAGGCACCCGACCAGGACGCCAGCGCCAACCCCCTCGAGTCCGGCGACGAGATCCCGCTCTCGCGCTCGGGACGCAACTCCGAGGTCGAAGAGGTCTTCGGTGCGCTGAGCCTGCTCCTCAACGGCGGCGGCATCGGCCAGCTCCAGACCATCACGCGCGAGCTCAACCTCGCCCTCGAGGGTCGTGAGGGGGCCGCTCGGTCCGTGCTCGAGCAGATCAGCTCGTTCATGGGCCAGCTCGACGAGAACAAGGCCGAGATCGTCACCGCGATCGAGAAGCTCAACCAGCTCGCACTGTCGGTGCGCAAGGAACAGCCGACCATCGACGCGGCCCTGGAGGACCTGCCCAGCGCGCTGGACTCCATCGACCGCCAGCGTGGCGACCTCGTCAAGATGCTGAAGGCGCTCGACCAGCTGAGCTCCGTGGGCGTCAAGGTCATCACGCAGTCGAAGGAATCCACCATCGACAGCCTCGAGCTGCTCAACCCGGTGCTGTCGCAGCTCGCCGCCTCGGGCGACAACTTCGCCCACGCCTTCCACGTCTTCTTGACCTACCCGTTCGTGGACGAGGTCGTGGGCCGTGACCCGCAGGTGGCGAGGAACCTGCACATGGGTGACTTCACCAACCTGTCCGTCACCCTCGACATCGATCTCAGCAACGGCGCGACCGGGCCGCCGACGCTGCCCACCAACCTGCCGACGCAGATCGACCCGACGAAGATCGTCGACAACGTGCTCGAGTGCCTCAAGAGCGGCAACCCGCTGAGTGCGGCCTGCTTGAAGGTCCTCAACACCCCCAACGACCTGCTGCAGCTCAAGGAAGAGTGCAAGAAGCAGGCGAACAAGGACAAGGACGTCTGCAAGCAGCTCAATGCGATCCCGGGGCTGCCGAGCAGCGTGCCGACGACGCTGCCCACGCTGTCGATCCCGACCACCCTGCCGAGCCTGCTCCGCCAGCCGGGAGCCCCCCGAGCCGGAACGGGCCAGCGCCCGTCTCAGCAGGGACCGACGATGGGTGAGCTGATGGACGTCTACGACCCCCACCTCGTGAACCTGCTCGTGCCCGGGATGGTGCTCCGATGATCACTCGCCGTACCAAGCTCCAGCTGATGGTCTTCGCGATCATCACGCTCCTGGGTGTCTCGTTCGTCGGCGCCCGCTACGCCCGCCTCGACCGGCTGATCATCGACGACGCCTACACGGTCGTCGCCCACTTCGCCGACTCCGGTGGCGCGTTCGCCGGTGCCGAGGTCTCCTACCGCGGTGTCCGGATCGGCGAGGTCTCCGAGATGGTGCTGACCGATGAGGGCGTCGACATCCACCTCGACATCGACAAGGGCCAGGACACGATCCCCGTCGACACGATCGCCGTGGTCGGCAACCGCTCCGCGGTGGGTGAGCAGTACGTCGAGCTGCAGCCGCGCGCCGACGGCGGGCCCTACCTCGACGAGGGCTCCGAGATCGACGTCGACCGCACCCGCACGCCGATCCAGACGGACACGCTGCTCACCAACCTGTCCAACACCGTGCGCAGCGTGGACGAGAAGGACCTTCAGACGGTCACGACGGAGTTCGGTGCCGCCTTCGGTGGCGCGGGCGAGGACCTGCAGACGATCATCGACTCGGGCAACGAGTTCCTCGCGGCGGCCGACGACAACTTCGAGATCACGACCAAGCTGATCAAGGACTCCAACGTCGTCCTGCGCGGCCAGCTCGCCTCGGAGAGCTCGCTGCGCTCCTTCGCCCGCGACCTGAGCGTCTTCTCCACCAGCGTCGTCGGTGCCGACAAGGACATCCGTGCCGTCATCGACAACGGCAGCGCGACCGCCATCCAGCTGCGCCGCTTCCTGGAGGACAACGAGGTCGAGCTCGGCTCCCTGATCAACAACCTCGTCACCACCGGTGAGGTGGTCGTGTCGCGGCTCGACGGTGTCGAGCAGCTGCTGGTGCTCTACCCCTACGTCGTCGAGGGCGGCTTCACCGTCGTCTCGAAGACCGCTGCGACCGGCAACTTCGACGCCCACTTCGGCATGATCATCACCGAGGAGCCGCACGTGTGCCACGGCGGCTACGAGAGCACCGACCGTCGCTCGCCCCTCGACGGCTCCAACCGTCCGATGAACATGTCGGCCGGCTGCACCGAGCCCGCCTCGAAGTCCAACGCCCGAGGAGCGCAGCACGCACCGCGAGCTGCAGCGTCCTACCCCGACCCCATCGCCGCCTACGATCCCGCCACCGGCGAACTCACCTGGGGTGAGCGCGAGGCGAAGGCTGTGGAGTCGGCCGGTAGCGTGGCACCCCGGACCCTTGGAAAGGAATCGTGGAAGTGGTTGTTCCTCCAGCCTCTGCTGACGCAGGACTGAGCACGCCCCCTTCCGTCGACCCACCCCGCTCCCAGTCGTTCCGACTGGTGCTGGCGGCTGTGCTGGTCGCGGTGATCCTGGCGGCTGTCGCCACGGCGGCGACGCTGCTCGTGACCCGTGACGCGGAGGCCGGCGACACCCAGGCCGGCCGCGAGGACGTGATGGCCCAGACCGAGCAGTTCATGCTGCGCATGGGCTCCTACGGTCCCGACCTGCTCGACGACAGCGGCGCGATGCCCGACTACCGCGAGAAGGTCAAGGAGGTCATCACCCCGAAGTTCGCCGCTTCCTTCGACAAGGAGGCCGGTGCGGCCGAGCAGCTCGTCGCGCAGGCCGGTGTGGCCCGCGTGCCCGACGTGTTCGCCACTGGCGTCGCCAGCCTCGACGCCGACTCGGCGCGCACGCTCGTCGCCGGGTCCTTCACCGACTCCTACACCATCAAGGGCAAGACCGTCCCGCAGGAGCCGATCCCGTTCCGCATCGAGGTCAGCCTCGTCAAGATCGACGGTGAGTGGCTGGTCGACGACTTCAGCCCCGTCACCGCCGGCGGAGCCGTGCCCGAGTCGGGCAACCCCGTGCCGACGCCCTCGCAGACCCCGTCGACGGAGGGCAAGCAATGACCCCGAGCTGGTACGACGTCCTCGACGTCGAGCCCACCGCGTCCCACGACGAGATCCGCGCAGCCTGGCGCGCCGGCATCGCCGACCTCGAGCCCGGCTCGCGACGGTTCCAGACGCTCAACCAGGCAGCCGAGGTGCTGCTCGACGAGCGGTCGCGAGCGGCGTACGACGTCGAGCTGGCCGCGCAGGCACCCGAGCCCGAGCCGGACGCCGAGACGTCCCAGGTCGACGACGCGACGACCGGGGACGCCCCCGTTGCCGCACGGTCGGTCGAGCCGGGTCGGACCCGCAACGTGCCGACCTGGCTGCTGGGGCTGCTCGGAGCGCTCGCGGCGCTCGGCGTGGCCGGAGCGATCTGGGCCTGGCAGGCGGGCGACGACTCGACCGTGGAGGAAGCGTCGAGCCAGGCGCAGGCGGCCGCGGAGCAGGCCATCGTGCCGGTGCTGTCCTACGACTACGAGTCGCTCGAGGCCGACCGTGAGCGCGCGAAGTCCTACGTCACGGCCGACTACTTCGAGGACTACGACCAGCTCTTCGGGGTCATCACCGACAACGCGCCGTCGACGCAGACGAAGGTCGCCGCCGAGGTCATCGCGTCCGGGATCGTCCGGTCGGGGGAGGACCGCGTCGACGTGCTGGTCTTCATCGACCGACCCACGACCAACAAGCTCACGCCCGAGCCGGTCACCTACAAGGACCAGGTCACGGTCACCATGCAGAAGGTCGGCGAGGACTGGTTGATCGACAACCTGGTCACCTCGCCCGCGGCCCAGTAGCGCTATCGGGGGCGGCCCGTGCGGCCGTGGTGCTTGACCTGACCGGCCTCGGCGTTCATCATCGTCGGCAACGCGGAAGAGTCGGCTCCTGAGGAGTTGACCCCCGCGTTTGAGCCGCGCGTCTATTTGGGGTAGCCTTCTTCTTTGCGCCTGCCCTCAAATGCCCTTCACCCTGTCCGGACGGGTGTCGACGGTGGAAGGCTGGCTGCGATTCGAATCACCTGATCATTCGAAGGAAAACTCTTGGCCGCGCGCAGCTCCGCTGGTAACTCCCGTCGCACCTCTTTCGCAAAGATCACCGAACCTCTTGAGGTTCCCGCTCTCCTGTCTCTCCAGACCGACAGCTTCGAATGGCTTGTCGGCGGCGAGAAGTGGGACGAGATGGTCGTGGCGCGCCGCGCTGCGGGTGAGGACGTCTCCGAGAAGTCGGGTCTTCAGGAGATCTTCGAGGAGATCTCTCCGATCGAGGACTTCTCCGAGACGATGATGCTCTCGTTCGACAACCCCGTGTTCGTCGACCCGAAGTACACCGAGGAGGAGTGCAAGGAGAAGGACTTCACCTTCTCCCGCCCCCTCTACGTCTCCGCCGAGTTCATGAACCACGAGACCGGCGAGATCAAGGGCCAGACGGTCTTCATGGGTGACTTCCCGATGATGACCCGCAAGGGCACCTTCATCATCAACGGCACCGAGCGGGTCGTCGTGTCCCAGCTCGTGCGCTCGCCCGGCGTCTACTTCGAGCGGTCCGCGGACAAGACGTCCGACAAGGACATCTACACCTCGAAGATGATCCCCTCGCGTGGCGCCTGGCTCGAGTTCGAGATCGACAAGCGCGACCTGGTCGGCGTCCGTCTCGACCGCAAGCGCAAGCAGAACGTCACCGTGCTGCTGAAGGCGCTCGGCTGGACCCCGGAGCAGATCCGCGAGGAGTTCGGCGAGTACGAGTCGATGATGCTCACCCTGGAGAAGGACACCCCCCAGACCCAGGACGAGGCGCTGCTCGACATCTACCGCAAGCTGCGTCCGGGCGAACCGCCCACGCGTGAGGCTGCGCAGACGCTGCTGAACAACTACTACTTCAACCCGAAGCGCTACGACCTGGCCAAGGTCGGTCGCTACAAGATCAACAAGAAGCTCGGCGTGACAGAGGCCTTCGACCAGCAGACGCTGACCGTCGACGACATCGTCGCCGCCATCCGCTACATCGTGCAGCTGCACGCCGCGGGTGCGCCGGTCGAGGCTCCTGACCTGATCGACGCCACGGGCGCCGTGGTCATGGGTCCGGACCAGAAGCCGATCAAGGTCCAGTCCGACGACATCGACCACTTCGGCAACCGTCGCATGCGCACCGTGGGCGAGCTGATCCAGAACCAGCTCCGCACCGGTCTGGCGCGCATGGAGCGTGTGGTCCGCGAGCGGATGACGACCCAGGACGTCGAGGCCATCACGCCGCAGTCCCTGATCAACATCCGTCCCGTGGTCGCGGCGCTGAAGGAGTTCTTCGGAACCTCGCAGCTCTCGCAGTTCATGGACCAGACCAACCCGATCGCCGGCCTGACGCACAAGCGTCGTCTGTCCGCGCTCGGCCCGGGTGGTCTCTCCCGTGACCGCGCCGGCATGGAGGTCCGTGACGTCCACCCGTCGCACTACGGCCGCATGTGCCCGATCGAGACCCCTGAAGGCCCGAACATCGGTCTGATCGGCTCCCTCGCCTCCTACGGTCGGATCAACCCCTTCGGGTTCGTCGAGACGCCCTACCGCCGCGTCGTCAAGGGTGTCGTCAGCGACGACATCGACTACCTGACGGCCGACGACGAGGACCGCTACGTCATCGCCCAGGCCAACGCTCCGCTCGACAAGAACAACAAGTTCGTCGAGGAGCGCGTGCTGGTCCGCCAGCAACGCGGTGAGGTCGACGCGATCCTCGCCGAAGAGGTCGACTACATGGACGTGTCGCCGCGCCAGATGGTGTCGGTGGCCACGGCCCTGATCCCGTTCCTCGAGCACGACGACGCCAACCGCGCGCTCATGGGCGCCAACATGCAGCGTCAGGCCGTCCCGCTCATCGTCAGCGACAGCCCGATCGTCGGCACCGGCATGGAATACCGCGCCGCCGTCGACGCCGGCGATGTCGTGCTGGCCGAGAAGGCCGGTGTGGTCAAGGAGGTGTCCGCGGAGTTTATCGAGACGATGAACGACGACGGCAGCTACCAGACCTACAAGATGGCCAAGTTCAAGCGCTCCAACCAGGGCACCTGCATCAACCAGCGCCCGCTGGTCGTCGAGGGTGACCGCCTCGAGGTCGGCTCGCCGATCGCCGACGGTCCCTGCACGGACAAGGCCGAGATGGCCCTGGGCACCAACCTGCTCGTGGCGTTCATGCCGTGGCAGGGCCACAACTACGAGGACGCGATCATCCTCAGCCAGCGCCTGGTGCAGGAGGACGTCCTCACCTCGATCCACATCGAGGAGCACGAGGTCGACGCCCGCGACACCAAGCTCGGCCCCGAGGAGATCACCCGGGACATCCCGAACGTCTCCGAGGAGGGCCTGGCCGACCTCGACGAGCGCGGGATCATCCGCATCGGCGCCGAGGTCACCACCGGTGACATCCTCGTCGGCAAGGTCACGCCCAAGGGCGAGACCGAGCTGACCCCGGAGGAGCGCCTGCTCCGCGCGATCTTCGGTGAGAAGGCGCGCGAGGTGCGCGACACCTCGATGAAGGTCCCGCACGGTGAGTCCGGCACGGTCATCGGCGTCCGCGTCTTCAACCGCGAGGACGGCGACGAGCTGCCCCCGGGCGTCAACGAGCTGGTCCGCGTCTACGTCGCCCAGAAGCGCAAGATCTCGGTGGGTGACAAGCTCGCCGGTCGTCACGGCAACAAGGGCGTCATCGCCAAGATCCTGCCGATCGAGGACATGCCGTTCATGGAGGACGGCACCCCGGTCGACGTGGTGCTCAACCCGCTGGGTGTGCCGCGACGGATGAACATCGGTCAGATCCTCGAGCTCCACCTGGGCTGGATCGGCAAGCAGGGATGGGACCTCAACCTGTCCGGCGACCCGGAGAACAGCGACTGGAAGCAGCGCCTGATCTCGATCGGTGTCGAGAAGTCCGGGCCCGACACGAAGGTCGCAACCCCGGTCTTCGACGGTGCGCGCGAGGACGAGATCATCGGTCTGCTCGGCTCCACCACGCTGACCCGTGACGGTGAGCGCCTCGTGGACGAGACCGGCAAGGCCAACCTGTTCGACGGCCGCTCCGGTGAGCCGTTCCCCGAGCCGGTGTCCGTTGGCTACATGTACATCCTCAAGCTCCACCACCTCGTGGACGACAAGATCCACGCGCGCAGCACCGGCCCGTACTCCATGATCACGCAGCAGCCGCTGGGTGGTAAGGCTCAGTTCGGTGGCCAGCGCTTCGGTGAGATGGAGGTCTGGGCGATGGAGGCGTACGGCGCCGCCTACGCCCTGCAGGAGCTGCTCACCATCAAGTCCGACGACGTGCCTGGTCGCGTCAAGGTCTACGAAGCCATCGTCAAGGGCGAGAACATCCCCGACTCCGGTATCCCCGAGTCGTTCAAGGTGCTCGTCAAGGAGATGCAGTCCCTCTGCCTCAACGTGGAGGTGCTGTCGCAGGACGGTTCCACCATCACGTTGAAGGACGCCGAGGAAGACGTCTTCCGTGCGGCCGAGGAACTCGGCATCGACCTGTCCAGGCGCGAGCCCAGCAGCGTCGAAGAAGTCTGAGGTGACGTCCCGGGCGGTCGGTCACCGACCGCCCGGGCCCCTCAGTCCCAAAGCCACCTGACTCAAACAGCAACCAAAAGGAACACACCTTGCTGGACGTGAACTTCTTCGAGCAGATCCAGATCGGCCTGGCCACCGCGGACGACATCCGCGGTTGGAGCCACGGCGAGGTCAAGAAGCCGGAGACCATCAACTACCGCACGCTCAAGCCCGAGCGCGACGGCCTTTTCTGCGAGAAGATCTTCGGTCCCACCCGGGACTGGGAGTGCTACTGCGGCAAGTACAAGCGCGTGCGCTTCAAGGGCATCATCTGTGAGCGCTGTGGCGTCGAGGTCACCCGTTCCAAGGTGCGCCGCGAGCGCATGGGCCACATCGAGCTGGCCGCGCCCGTCACCCACATCTGGTACTTCAAGGGTGTCCCGTCGCGTCTCGGCTACCTCCTCGACCTGGCGCCGAAGGACCTCGAGAAGGTCATCTACTTCGCTGCCTACATGATCACCTCGGTCGACGAAGATGCCCGCCACAACGACATGTCGACCCTGGAGAACAAGGTCGGCCTGGAGCGCGAGCGCCTCGAGAAGCGTCGCGACGGTTCGCTGGACGACCGCGCCAAGAAGCTCGAGGAAGACCTCGCCGCTCTCGAGGCCGAGGGTGCCAAGGCCGACCAGCGCCGCAAGGTCAAGGACGGCGCCGAGCGGGAGATGAAGCAGCTGCGCGACCGTGCCCAGCGCGAGATCGACCGCCTCGACGAGGTCTGGAACACCTTCAAGTCGCTCAAGGTCCAGGACCTGCTCGGTGACGAGCTCCTCTACCGCGAGATGAAGAACTGGTTCGGCAAGTACTTCGAGGGCTTCATGGGCGCCGCGGCGATCCAGAAGCGCCTCCAGGACTTCGACGTCGAGGCCGAGGTCGAGTCGCTGCGCGACACGATCGCCAACGGCAAGGGCCAGAAGAAGGTCCGCGCCCTCAAGCGCCTCAAGGTCGTCGACGCCTTCCGCAAGACCGGCAACCAGCCGATCGGCATGGTCCTCGACGCCGTTCCGGTCATCCCGCCGGACCTGCGTCCGATGGTCCAGCTGGACGGTGGCCGCTTCGCGACCTCCGACCTCAACGACCTCTACCGTCGCGTGATCAACCGCAACAACCGCCTCAAGCGTCTCCTCGACCTCGGTGCCCCCGAGATCATCGTGAACAACGAGAAGCGGATGCTGCAGGAGGCCGTCGACAGCCTCTTCGACAACGGTCGTCGTGGCCGTCCCGTCACCGGCCCGGGCAACCGGCCGTTGAAGTCGCTCTCCGACATGCTCAAGGGCAAGCAGGGGCGCTTCCGCCAGAACCTCCTCGGCAAGCGCGTGGACTACTCGGGCCGTTCGGTCATCGTGTCGGGTCCGCAGCTGAAGCTGCACCAGTGTGGTCTGCCCAAGCAGATGGCTCTCGAGCTCTTCAAGCCGTTCGTGATGAAGCGCCTGGTCGACCTGTCGCACGCGCAGAACATCAAGTCCGCCAAGCGGATGGTCGAGCGCGCACGCCCGGTCGTGTGGGACGTCCTCGAAGAGGTCATCACCGAGCACCCCGTGCTGCTCAACCGTGCACCCACCCTGCACCGCCTCGGCATCCAGGCCTTCGAGCCCCAGCTGATCGAGGGCAAGGCCATCCAGATCCACCCGCTCGTGTGTGGCGCCTTCAACGCCGACTTCGACGGTGACCAGATGGCCGTGCACCTGCCGCTGTCTGCCGAGGCCCAGGCCGAGGCGCGGATCCTGATGCTCTCGACCAACAACATCCTCAAGCCCTCCGACGGTCGCCCCGTGACGATGCCGTCGCAGGACATGATCATCGGCATCTTCTGGCTGACCACCGACCGTGAGGCCGAGGTCGGCGAGGGCCGCGTGTTCTCCACGCCGGCCGAGGCCATGATGGCCTTCGACCGTCACGAGATCACCATGCAGAGCAAGGTGCGGATCCGTCTCAACGACGTCGTCCCGCCGCTCGAGGACAACCTCGGCGCTGACTGGGAAGAGGGTCAGTCGGTCATCCTGACCACGACGCTGGGTCGGGTGCTCTTCAACGACACCCTGCCGGGCGACTACCCCTTCGTGAACTACGAAGTGGGCAAGAAGGCCCTGGGCGCGATCGTCAACGACCTCGCCGAGCGCTACACCAAGGTCGAGGTCGCCGCCTCGCTCGACGCCCTCAAGGACGCCGGTTTCCACTGGGCGACCCGCTCGGGTGTGACGGTCTCGATCGACGACGTGACCACGCCTGCCGACAAGGTCGAGATCCTCGCGGTCTACGAAGCGCAGGCCGAGAAGGTCCAGAAGCAGTTCGAGCGCGGTCTCGTGACCGACGACGAGCGTCGCCAGGAGCTCATCGAGATCTGGACCCAGGCCTCCAACGACGTGGCCAAGGCCATGGAGGCCAACTTCGACAAGCGCAACCCGATCTACATGATGGTCGACTCCGGCGCGTCCGGAAACATGATGCAGATCCGTCAGGTCGCGGCCATGCGAGGACTGGTGGCCAACCCGAAGGGTGACATCATCCCGCGGCCGATCAAGGCCAACTTCCGTGAGGGCCTCTCGGTCCTGGAGTACTTCATCTCCACCCACGGTGCCCGCAAGGGTCTGGCCGACACCGCGCTCCGCACCGCTGACTCGGGTTACCTCACCCGTCGTCTGGTCGACGTGTCGCAGGACGTCATCATCCGTGAGGACGACTGTGGCACCGAGCGTGGCCTGCCCAAGGTCATCGGTATCCGCGGCGAGGACGGTGTGGTCCGCAAGGACGAGAACGCCGAGACCGCGGCGTACGCCCGTTCTGCTGCTGTCGAGATCACCAACCCGGAGACGGGCGACGTCCTCGCTGCTGCTGGCGAGGACCTGGGTGACGTCAAGATCGGTGAGCTGATCGCAGCCGGCATCGAGGAGGTCAAGGTCCGCTCCGTGCTGACCTGTGACGCCAAGACCGGCACCTGCGCGAAGTGCTACGGCCGCTCGCTGGCCACCGGCAAGCTCGTCGACATCGGCGAGGCCGTCGGCATCATCGCGGCCCAGTCGATCGGTGAGCCCGGCACGCAGCTCACGATGCGTACCTTCCACACCGGTGGTGTGGCCTCGGCCGACGACATCACGCAGGGTCTGCCCCGCGTGGTCGAGCTCTTCGAGGCCCGCTCGCCCAAGGGCCGCACCCCGATCAGCGAGGCCGCCGGCCGCGTCGAGATCGAGGACACCGACAAGGCCCGCAAGGTCCTCGTCACGCCCGACGACGGCTCCGAGGTCCAGGAGTACCCCGTCTCGAAGCGCTCGCGCCTCAACGTCGAGGACGGCCAGCACATCGAGGTCGGTCACCACCTGACCTCCGGAACGCCCGACCCGCAGGACGTGCTGCGCATCCTCGGTGTCCGCAAGGCCCAGGAGCACCTGGTCGACGAGGTGCAGAACGTGTACCGCTCGCAGGGTGTGGCGATCCACGACAAGCACATCGAGATCATCGTGCGGCAGATGCTGCGTCGCGTGACGGTCATCGAGTCCGGCGACACCAACCTGCTGCCGTCCGACCTGGTCGAGCGCTCGCGCTTCGAGGAGGAGAACCGCCGCGCGGTCTCCGAGGGCGTCAAGCCTGCCTCGGGTCGTCCGGTGCTGATGGGCATCACGAAGGCGTCGCTCGCCACCGAGTCGTGGCTCTCGGCCGCCTCCTTCCAGGAGACGACCCGCGTGCTCACCGACGCGGCCATCAACGGCCGTTCGGACTCGCTGCGGGGCCTGAAGGAGAACGTCATCATCGGTAAGCTCATCCCGGCCGGTACCGGCCTCGAGCGCTACCGCAACATCCGGGTGGAGCCCACCGAGGAGGCCCGCGCAGCGGCGTACTCCGTCACCGGTTACGACTCCTACGACTACGACTTCGGCACCAGTGGTCAGGCCGTGGCACTGGACGACTTCGACTTCGGTTCCTACCAGAGCTGATCCATCGTCGTAGAGCCCCGGTCCCGCTTCGGCGGGGCCGGGGCTTCGTCGTTTTCCGGGCTCGGTCACCGGCCGACCCGAAGCGGTGAGTGACCCACATTTTGTCCGGCGAAAAGGTGGGTGTGCCACCTGCCCCTGGCGTGGCGTGCGGGACTCGCCGAGAGGCCGGTGCGCCAGCCACATTCGAGCGCGGTGGAATGTGGCTCACTCACCGCTGGGGTACGGCGACGGCGCGGCGGATCGACGTCTCGACTCAGAACGCTCAGGTGGGTACGGCGCTGGGCACACCGCCGAGGACCGGGTGACAGCCCAGCCACACCGGGAAGCGGCTGGCCAGCCCGGGCGGGCCGAGGAGGGAGATCGTCCCGTCGGCCACGGCCTCGGCCATGGTGCGATCACCCATCCAGACCTCGGTCAGCGCCCTGAGCTCCGCCTCGACACACAGGTCGACGTCGCGCTGCGGGTCGACCAGGCACAGGTCGATCGCGTTCTCCTCGACCACCAGCCAGTAGCGCGTCTTGCGCGGCGGACCGCCGCGGATCCGGAACTCGACCACGGTCGGCCGCTCGGCCAGGCCCGCGGGGACGAGCATGCGGCGCATGTCCCACATCAGCAGCGACGGGTCGAGCTCGTCGACGCCGTAGCGGCTGCGTGCCCAGCGCTGGCCCCAGACCCCCATCGCCTCGATGATCGGGTAGAGCTCCCAGCCGGCGGGCGTGAGGGCGTAGGTGATGTCGCGCCCGTTCGCCGTACGCTCCGCGACCCCGGCGAGGACGAGCTGGCGCAGGCGCTTGGTCAGCAGGCCGGGGGAGATGAGCGGCACCCCGCGCTGGATCTCGCCGAAGCGCGCGCTGCCGCACATCAGCTCGCGCAGGACCAGCGGCATCCACCGCTCGCACAACAGCTCGGAGGTCTTGGCCACCGGGCAGAACTGACCGTAGGTCGGCATCCTCCGACGGTAGACCCGCAACGGCGCCCTCGCTACAGAACGTGAAGTGCGGAGCGAAGCGCCCAGGACCTCCACTGGGTTCCTCACCACTCACAGGAGGAAGCGATGGGCAAAGCAGTCATCTCACTCACCACCGGGCTGGAGGACGCGGAGAAGGTCACCGTGGCATTCCTGGTCGCGGTCGGCGCGGCCGAGTCGGGGCGCCCGACACTGATGTTCCTGGCCAAGGAGGCGGTGCGGCTCGCGTTCGCGGGGGTCGCGACAGCCACCGCCTGCACCGGCTGTCCGACGCTGGAGAGCCTGATGGAGCGGTACGTCGCGGCGGGCGGCACCTATCTCGTGTGCCCGATCTGCGTGGACGCGAAGGGCCTCACGGACGGCGACCTGGTCGATGGCGCGAGCAAGGGCGGCACGATCCCCATGTGGGAGTGGATCGGCGACGAGGGGGCGACCACGTTCAGCTACTGAACCCGGATTCACCGGGGGTGGGTGCCGGCTGAGAGAATCCCGGTGTGACGACACCCACCTCGACCGACGTCCTCGTCGTCGGCGCCGGCCCGGCCGGCTCTGCTGCCGCGGCGTGGAGTGCGAGGGCCGGCCTCGACACCGTCCTGGTCGATGCGGCCGTCTTCCCGCGCGACAAGACGTGTGGTGACGGGCTGACGCCGCGCGCGATCGCGGAGCTGGGCAAGCTCGGCCTGACCGAGTGGCTGCAGGCACACACGGTCAACCTCGGGCTGCGCGCGCACGGCTTCGGCCAGACGCTGCTGCTGCCCTGGCCGGCGCTGCCCGACAGCGACCTGCCGGCGTGGGGCTCCGCCGTGGCCCGCACCGAGCTCGACGACCACATCCGCACCGTCGCCATCAAGAGCGGCGCGCTGGCCCTCGACGGGGCGCGTGCCGTCGCCGTACGCATGGATGGCGACCGCGTCGCCGCCGTGACGTTCAGGTCGGGCGAGGACACCTTCGAGATCGAGTGCCGGCGCCTCGTCGTCGCCGACGGCGTCCGGTCGCCCCTGGGCAAGCTGCTGGGCCGCGAGTGGCACCGCGACACGGTCTACGGCGTGGCCGGTCGCTCCTACATCGAGTCGGCCATGTCCGACGATCCGTGGATCAGCTCCCACCTCGAGCTGCGCGGGGAGGACGGCGAGCTGCTCAGCGGCTACGGCTGGATCTTCCCCCTCGGCACGGGCGAGGTGAACCTCGGCGTCGGCACCCTCGCGACACTGAAGCGCCCCGCCAACATCGCGATCAAGCCGTTGATGGGCTTCTACGCCGAGCAGCGGCGTGAGGAGTTCCAGCTCTCCGGCGACCTGCGGGCGCCGACGTCGGCGCTGCTGCCGATGGGTGGCGCGGTCTCCGGCGTCGCGGGTGCCAACTGGGCGCTGATCGGCGACGCGGCGGCCTGTGTGAACCCGCTCAACGGCGAGGGCATCGACTACGGCCTCGAGACCGGACGGCTCGTCGCGGAGCTGATGGCGGACGGGGCGGACCTCGGGACGACGTGGCCGCAGGTCCTGCGCGAGCACTACGGCGAGGCCTTCTCCATCGCCCGGCGGCTGGCGGGTGTCGCGACGATGCCGCAGGTCGTGGCTGCCCTCGGCCCGGCCGGCATGCGCTCCGACTGGCTGATGACCCTGGCCCTGCGCTGGATGGGCAACCTCGTCGACGAGGCCGACCGCGACCGCGCTGCGCGGGTATGGCGCTGGGCCGGTCGACGCTCGATCGCGCGCGACGCCCGCCCGCCCTTCTCGTAGTCCGTGAGGCTCCGACCGATCCATCGCGGGGGCGACAACGAAGGCATGACATGACCGACGGCTGGTATCGCACCGCGAACGCGCTGGGACGACTGGCCCTCAGGGGACTCGACGTCGACGTCAGGGCCACCGGGCTCGAGCACGTGCCGACGACCGGGCCGGTGCTGATGGCCGCCACCCACGTCTCCTACCCCGACTTCATCTTCATCGAGAAGGCCGCGGTCATGCGCCGGCGCTACGTGCGCTTCATGACCCGGCACGACATCTGGCACCAGCGGCTGCTGGCCGCCCCGATGGATCGGATGCAGCACATCCCGGTCGATCGCGAGGCGCCCGCGGCGGCGTACCTCAAGGCCCGACGGCTGCTGCGCGAGGGCGAGGCCGTCTGTGCCTTCCCCGAGGCCGGCATCTCCTACTCCTACACCGTGCGCGCCCTGATGCGTGGAGTGGCGAGCCTCGCCCGCGAGAGCGGGGTGCCGGTGGTCCCGGTGGCGATCTGGGGCAGCCAGCGGATCTACAGCGTCGGTCGGCTCGACCACACCGGCCGCGAGCCCAGGCCGGACTTCACCCGGGGGCGACGTGTCGACGTCACGTTCGGTGAGCCGATGCCGGTCGCACCCGACGCGGACCTCACCGCGTCGACTCGGGACCTCGGCGTTCGCCTGACGGAGCTGCTCGAGGAAATCCAGGTTCGTCCGTACCACCGCCCACGGCCGGGGGAGCATGCGCCGTGGTATCCGTTTCACCTGGGAGGAGCGGCGCCGACCCGGCACGAGGCAAGGGAACTGGACTCGGTTCCACGCTCGGCGGTGCGGCCGTCGTGGGGGCCGGAGGTGTGCGGTCCTCCTGACCAGCCCGCTTGCGATGCTTCTCCCACGTGCCGAGAGGATTGACCAGCCACGACAGGTAGCGCCGTGACCAGGGGCTCGCCAGCGCCAGCCCCAGGAGCACGGCGCCGATCGTGGTGACCGCGAGTGCGGCGTACGGGTGGTCCCCGCTCCACTGGGTGAAGCCCTGTGCCTTGACCGTCTTGATCACGAAGCCGTGCAGCAGGTAGACGTTCATGGTGGCCGCACCCATCGCGGTGAACCACCCGCCGCGGCGCGGCACCAGCGCCATCACCGAGAAGGCGCCGATCAGCCCGACGGCCATCACCGAGAGCCGTGTCTGAGCGGCGGTCGCGACCTGCATGTCCAGGTCCTCGTAGCCGGCGTCGTACCAGAGGAAGGCGGTGCGGGCCCAGTCGTCGAGGTCTCGGGACAGCACCGCAATGAGCACGAGCGCACCGACCGCGGCGACCTTCACCCAGGGGTCGTCGAGGCGAGCGAGGTGTCGGGGCTTGAGGTGCAGGCCGAGCACGAAGAACGGCAGCAGGCCGAGGATCCGCGGGAGCATGAACCAGTCGAGCGTCCACAGTCCGCCGGCGAGGCTCACCACCACCGCCGCGGGCAGGAAGAGCCAGTGCCGCTTGAGGACCGGCGTCATCAACCGCCAGAAGAACAGGACGGGGAGATACCACATCGTCCAGTGCGGCTGGAGGTAAAGCAGCCCGGGCTCGCTCTCGCCGAGGCTGACGCGGTAGTAGTACAGCGCCGGCTCGAAGACGAGGTAGGGGATGACCAGGACGTAGAGCAGGCCCTTGAAGTGCCGCGGCGTCCATTCGAACGACTTCGAGAGGTAGCCGCTGATGAAGACGAACGCCGGGATGTGCCAGAAGTAGAGGAAGTCGTAGGCCCAGTTGCTGAAGTGGGTGTCCGGCAGCAGCCCCCAGGAGTGCCCGATCACGACGAGGGTCACCAGGGCCATCTTGGTGTTGTCGAGCCACGGGTCTCGCTGTGTTGCCGCCACGAGTGTCACGCTACGACAACGCTGGGGGGCCATGGCAGGTTAGGGCCCATGGGTTCCCTGCCGAGACGACAGCGCGTGGCGGCCTATGCCGTGATCATGCGCGTCACCACGGAGCCCGAGGTGCTCCTGTGCCGGCTCGCGCCGCGCGTCAGCCGCACCGAGCTGTGGACGCTCCCGGGCGGCGGTCTCGACCACGGTGAGGACCCGCGCGACGCGCTGCTGCGCGAGATCGTCGAGGAGACCGGCCTCGACGCGACGATCGGCGACACGGCCCACGTCTACTCCGCCCACCTGCCGCGAGCCTCGCGCGACGGCGTGATGACCGACTTCCACGCCCTGCGGATCGTCTACGACGCATGGGTGCCCTCGGACGCGCCCGAGCCGCGCGTCATCGAGATCGGCGGCTCGACCGTCGAGGCCGCCTGGCACCCGCTCTCCCGGGTGGCCGACGGGTCGCTGCCCGTGGTGGCGATGGTGGGGGAGGCGCTGGCCGACCACTCACCCTTCCAGCTGCAGCGGATCGCCGCCTACGCGCTGGTCCGCCGCGGGTCGGCGGTGCTGCTCACGCGGCTGTCGGGGCGCGCCCACCACACCGGCTCCTGGACGCTGCCGGGCGGCGGGGTCGACCACGGCGAGCGGCCTGCTGACGCGCTGGCCCGCGAGGTCGCCGAGGAGTGCGGGGTCGACTGCGAGGTCGGCCCGCTCCTCGACGTACACGACACGCACTTCTCCGGTACGGCGCCGAGTGGCCGTGTCGAGGACTTCCACGGCGTCCACCTGATCTTCGCCGCCACGGTGCTCGCCGACGCCGAGGCCCGCGTCGTGGAGGTCGGTGGCACGACCGACGCCGTGGCCTGGGTGGAGATCGCGGACATCGAGTCCGGTGCCGTGCGCGTCCTCGACCTCGTCCGACATGCCCTGGAGCTCTCATGACCGAGACCGTGTTCACCTACGCCGCCCCCGGACTGAAGTTCGGCACCGGCGCCTCGGCCGAGATCGGCCACGACCTCCACCAGCTCATCGGTTCGTCGACCGTCCGACCGCGGGTGCTGCTCGTGACCGACCAGGGCGTGGCGGCGACCGGGCACCCGGCGCGGATCGCGGAGCAGATCGGCGAGCGTGGTCTCGACGTCACCGTCTTCGACCGGGCCCGGGTCGAGCCGACCGACGAGTCGCTCGAGGAGGCGATCGCCTTCGCCCGCGACGGTGGTCCCTGGGCCGCGATCGTGGCCGTGGGCGGGGGCTCGGCGATCGACACCGCGAAGGCGGTCAACCTGCTGGTGACCAACGAGGGAGAGCTGTTCGACTACCTCAACGCGCCCGTGGGCGCCGGCCGGGCGCCGACCGCGCCGCTGCTCCCGCTCGTCGCCGTGCCGACGACCACCGGCACGGGGTCGGAGTCGACGACGATCTGCGTGCTCGACGTGCTCGCGCTCAAGGTCAAGACCGGCATCAGCCACGCCCGCCTGCGACCGACGCTCGCCGTCGTCGATCCGGCCCTGACGATGAGCCAGCCGGCGATGGTGACCGCGAGCTGCGGCATGGACATCTTGTGCCACGCGCTGGAGAGCTACACCGCTCGCTGGTTCGCCGACTTCGACGCCAAGCGCCCCGAGGAGCGGGTGCCCTACTGCGGCGCCAACCCGATCGCGGACATGTGGTCCGAGAAGTCGCTCTCGCTGCTGGCCGGCGCCTTCCGCACCGCCGTCCGCGACGGCTCGTCGGTCGAGGCTCGGGAGCAGATGGCGCTCGCGGCGACCTTCGCCGGGCTCGGCTTCGGCAACGCCGGCGTGCACATCCCGCACGCCAACGCCTACCCGATCGCCGGGCGCGTGCGGGACTACCGGCCCGAGGGCTATCCGCAGGACGAGCCGATCGTGCCGCACGGCATGGCTGTCTCTCTGACCGCGCCGGCGGCCTTCGCGCTCACCTTCGACGCCGCGCCCGACCGGCACCTGCGGGCCGCCTCGCTGCTCGGCGGGTCAGGCGCCGGACCTGATGCCCTGCCGTCGGTGCTGCGGTCGCTGATGCGGGACATCGCCATCCCCAACGGGCTGGCCGAGGTCGGCTATCTCGACAGCGACGTCGACGACCTGGTCGAGGGCGCGCTCAAGCAGCAGCGGCTGCTGGCGACCGCGCCGCGCGCGGTGACCGGCGAGGACCTGGCCGGCGTCTTCCGCGCGTCCATGGAGCACTGGTAGCGCCAGTAGACTGGGCAGGTGAACCCCCGCCACCGCCGTCTTGTCATCCCGGTCGCGTTGGGAGCACTCATCCTGATCGTCATCGTCGCCGCCCTGTTCTGATGGCGGCCCTGCCCCTCTCCGAAGCGCTGGACCTGGTCCGCGCCCTGCTGCTCGACCCCGAGGGCCTGGTCCGCGCCGTCGCCTCCGGTCGCCAGAAGGGCCAGCGGCTCCCACACGTCGCGGACCGCGACGTCCGCCGCGTCGAGCTCCGCCACGTCGACCTGAAGACCGGGCGCCACCTGCAGGTCGTGTCGTACGACGACACCCAGGCCCACACCGCGAACTTCGCCGTCGGCAGCGAGGCCGAGGCGGCGGTGGCCGTCCTCCTCGCCGAGCCCTTCGGCAACTGGCACGTCGACACGACGGACCGGACCCACCAGCTCCGGGTCACCAAGAAGCTCGAGGCGATCGTGCACACCCAGGACCGCGCCGAGGCGCTCACCGCCGAGCGCGGCCACGACCGCGACAAGCAGCGGCTCCTGGCCGAGGACGACCCGGTGCTGGTCGCGCTCGGCATCTCGGACGCACAGGGGCGGATCAAGCCCACGCGGCAGGCGAAGTACCGCCAGGTCGAGGAGTTCCTCCGGCTGCTCGACAGCTCGATCACCGATGCCCTCGCCAAGGGCCACCTGCGCCGCCCGACCGAGGACGAGCCGCTGCGGGTCGTCGACCTGGGCTGTGGCAACGCCTATCTCACCTTCGCCGCGCAGCGCTACCTCAGCCACGTGCGCGAGCTGCCGGTGCGTGTCACCGGCGTCGACGTCAAGCAGCAGTCGGCCGACCACAACACCGGGGTGGCTGCCACCCTCGGCATCGACGCCGACTTCGTCGTCGGCACGATCGGCGAGGCCGACCTCCCGCAGCCGCCCGACGTGGTGCTCGCGCTGCACGCCTGCGACACCGCGACCGACGACGCGCTGGCTCGCGCGGTCGGGTGGGGAGCCGGGCTGGTGCTCGCCGCCCCCTGCTGCCACCACGACATCGCGGCCCAGCTCCGCAAGGCGACCACGCCGGCGCCGTACGCCCTGCTCACCCGGCACGGCATCCTGCGGGAGCGCTTCGCCGACACGCTCACCGACGCGCTGCGCGCCTCGATCCTGCGACTGGCCGGCTATCGCGTCGACGTGGTCGAGTTCGTCGAGAGCGCGCACACGCCCCGCAACACGCTGCTGCGCGCCACCAGGGTCGGTGAGCGCGCGCCCGCGGACGTGGGCGAGGACTACGACGACCTCGTGACCACGTGGGGAGTGACCCCGAAGCTCGCCGACCTGGTGGAGCTGGACCGTGGCTGAGCGCCTGCTGCGCGGGCTCGGCGCCCTCGCCGTCCTCGCTCCGTTCGTCGTCGGGCTCACCGCCGCGGGCGCGGACCGCGACGGCGAGGAGGTCTTCCGCTTCCTCGACTCCGAGATCGTCGAGTCCAGCGGGCTGGTCCTCGAGGATGACCGAGCCCACACGATCAACGACTCCGGCGACACTGGCCGTGTGTTCACCGTCGACGTCGCGACGGGCGAGACGGTCGGCGTCACCTACTGGGCCGACGGCCCCGACGACGTCGAGGCGCTCGCCCCCGCGGGCCCCGGTCACGTGTGGGTCGCCGACATCGGTGACAACACCGCGTCGCGCGACTCGATCGAGGTCACCCGCGTGCCGGTCGGCGACGGCGAGCGGACCGTCGACGAGGAGACCATCGACCTCGTCTATCCCGACGGCCAGCGTGATGCCGAGGCGCTGCTCGTGCACCCCGTCACCGGTCGGTTGTACGTCGCCACGAAGGGCTTCTTCGGCGGCGAGCTCTATGCCGCGCCTCCCGAGCTGGCTGACGACGCCCCCAACATGCTGGGACTGGTGGGGGAGACCGCCGGCATCGTCACCGACGGCGCGTTCTTCCCCGACGGCGAGCACCTGGTCCTGCGGACCTACACCAACGCCGTCGTCTACTCCTTCCCCGCGCTCGAGCAGGTCGGCGCCTTCGACCTGCCCAGCCAGCAGCAGGGGGAGGGGATCGCGGTTGCCTCGACACGGGCCGTCCTGCTCAGCAGCGAGGGCCAGCAGGCACCCGTGCTGCGCGTGCCGCTGCCGGCGTCGATCCGCTCGGTGCTCTCGGCCACGGCCGGCCCCACGCCGTCGCCCCTGGCCTCGTCCTCGACCTCGCCCTCCGCGACGCCCGCCCCCGAGCCCGAGGGTGGAGCCAGGGCGGTGGACGACCTGACGGAGGCTGCCGGCGACCGCAGCGTGTGGTGGTGGGTCGTGAGCGGTCTGCTCGGTCTCGGTGTGCTGGTCGTGCTGGTGCGCGCGCTCAGGCCGCGCTGAGCCTGCCGCCCCGCGGGTGAGGCGACGGAGCGCGGCGCGCGGCTAGCGTGCGAGCATGCCCCGCCTGCGCCGTACCTCCCCGGACCAGAAGGGCTGGTCGCGCCGGCGGGCGGGGAAGGGCTTCACCTACCTCGACGAGCACGGCACGACGCTGACCGGCGAGGACCGGCAGCGCTGCGTCGACCTCGTCATCCCGCCCGCGTGGACGGACGTCTGGATCACGCCCCACGCCAACGGGCACCTGCAGGCCGTCGGCACCGACGACGCCGGGCGCCGGCAGTACCTCTACCACCCGGACTGGCGCACCAGCCGGGACGCGGCGAAGTTCGAGCGGCTGATCGACTTCGGCAAGGCACTGCCCCGGACCCGCGAGCGGGTGCTGGCGGACCTGCGCCGGGACGGCATGCCGCTCGAGCGGGCGTGCGCCATCGCCGTACGCCTCCTCGACCTCGGCTGCTTCCGCATCGGCAGCGACTCCTACACCGAGACCAACGGCAGCTTCGGCCTGACCACGCTGCGCCAGGAGCACGCGAGGCTGCGAGACGGCTCGCTCACCTTCTGCTTCGTCGGCAAGTCGGGGGTCGAACACAGCATCGAGATCGACGATGCGCCGACCATCGCCGCACTCGACGTGATGCGCCGGCGTCGGGGCGGCGACGAGCTGCTGGCCTGGCGCGACGGCAGGACGTGGCGCAGCCTGGACCCGGCGCAGGTCAACGACTATGTCCGGGACGCGACGGGGATGGAGGCCACGGCGAAGGACTTCCGGACCTGGCACGCCAGCGTGCTCGCCGCGCTGGCGCTCGCCGAGACCGACGAGCCGGGCGAGACCAAGGCGTCGCGCAAGCGCGCCGAGTCAGGCGCGATGAAGGAGGTCGCGGAGTTCCTCGGCAACACTCCCGCCCTGGCCAGGTCGGCGTACGTCGACCCGCGGGTCATCGAGGCCTACGAGTCCGGCCGCACGATCACCAACGCGGCCCGTCGCTCGTTCAGGACCTCTGACGAGCGGCAGGCCGCGCTGGAGCGTGCGACGTTGCGGTTGTTGCGGGAGAGCTAGAGCTGGCCGACGACGTGGTCGATGGCCGCGGTGAGCTTCTCGACGTCGGAGGGGTCGACCGCGGGGTACATCGCGATCCGCAGCTGGTTGCGGCCGAGCTTGCGGTAGGGCTCGGTGTCGACGATGCCGTTGGCGCGCAGCACCTTGGCGATCTCGGCGGCGTCGATCGCGTCGTCGAAGTCGATGGTGCCGATCACCAGGGAGCGCATGCTCGGGTCTTCGACGTACGGCGTCGTGTAGGCCGTCTTCTCGGCCCAGCCGTAGAGCGCGTCGCTCGAGGCAGTGGTGCGCTCGACCATGCCGGCGAGCCCGCCCTGGGCGTTCATCCAGTCGAGCTGCTCGGCCATCAGGAAGAGCGTGGCGACCGACGGGGTGTTGTAGGTCTGGTTCTTCGAGGAGTTGTCGATCGCGGTCGGCAGGTCGAAGAACGCCGGGATGTGGCGGTCGGTGCCGGCGATCTCCTCGGCGCGGGCCAGCGCCTTGGGCGACATCAGCGCGATCCACAGGCCGCCGTCGGAGGCGAAGCACTTCTGCGGCGCGAAGTAGTAGGTGTCGACCTGGGTGAGGTCGACGGGCAGGCCGCCGGCGCCGGAGGTGGCGTCGACCAGGACCAGCGCGTCGTCGGCCGCACCGGCAGGACGCAGGCAGGGCGCCATGACGGCGGTGGAGGTCTCGTTGTGGGCCCAGGCGTAGACGTCCACGCCCTCCTCGGCGACCGGGTCGGGCCGCGAGCCGGGCTCGCTCTTGATCACGCTCGGGTCGGCCAGCCACGGGGCGTCGGCCGCGGCCTTGGCGAACTTGGAGGAGAACTCACCGAAGGTGAGGTGCTGGCTCTTCTCGCGGATCAGGCCGAAGGTGGCGATGTCCCAGAAGGCGGTCGCGCCACCGTTGCCGAGGACGACCTCGTAGCCCTCGGGCAGGCTGAACAGCTCGGCGAGGCCCTCGCGGACCCGGCCGACGGTGTTCTTCACGGGGGCCTGGCGGTGCGAGGTGCCCATGAGGGACGAACCGGTCGCGGCGAGCGCGTCGAGGTGGCTGGTCTGGATCTTCGAGGGCCCGGCGCCGAAGCGGCCGTCGGCGGGCAGAAGGTCGGCGGGGATCGTGATGGCGTCGGTCACCGGTGGTGCCTTTCCTGAAGGGGCTGAGGAGAGGAAATCCTGACGACGCTGTCAGCGGCGCCAGCCTCTCATACGATGCCAGCATGCGTCCTCTCAGCGTCTCAGGCGGACTCGACCTGCGTCAGGTCCCGATCGGTGATCCGGACGCCCAGGCGTTGATCGAGAAGGTGCAGGACGAATATGTCCTGCGCTACGGCGGTCGCGACGAGTCCCCGATCGACCACGCCGAGTTCGTGGCGCCGCACGGCGCCTTCTTCGTCGGCCACCTCGAGGGCCGGCCGGTCGTGTCGGGGGCGTGGCGTCGCCGTACCGACGTCGAGCTGGGTGGCACGACGAACACGGCCGAGATCAAGCGGATGTACGTCGCTCCCGCCGCCCGTGGCCTCGGGCTGGCCCGCCGGATGCTCGCCCACCTGGAGGACACCGCGCAGCAGGCGGGCGTGGCGGCGATGGTGCTGGAGACCGGCTCCAAGCAGCCGGAGGCGATCGCGCTCTACGAGTCCTCGGGCTACTCGGCGATCCCCGGCTTCGGGTTCTACCGCTGCGAACCCCTGAGCCGCTGCCTCGGCAAGGTGCTGGACGTGTCGGCGTGTCCAGCCGACACGCCGCACCACGAGTAGTTTTTTGCCCCTTTCGTCCCCACAGTCCCATCCGCACGCCTAACCTCGTCCTCGTGCGCAAGGGACTGGTGGTGCTGGTGACGGCTGCGCTCGTGGCCTGCCTGACGACCGTGCGCGCGGATGCCAACTACGTGATGCCGGTGGACGGCTATGCGAGCTACCAGCCGCAGAAGGCGTGCGCGCGCAAGGACAAGCCGGGCACGGTCGCGCTCGGCCAGTGGCTGGCGGCCCGCGGCGGCGCCTACGGCGGCACGCTGCGCGACTGTCGCAGCGGCGGGCAGTCCGAGCACAAGGACGGTCGGGCCTTCGACTGGACCCTGGACGCGACCGACCTCGATGACGAGGCCACCGCGGAGGCCTTCATCACCGAGGTCTTCGCCGACGACGAGCTCGGCGACACCGACGCGCTCGCGCGGCGGATGGGCATCATGTACGTCATCTGGGACGACAGGATGTACGCCGCGTGGGACGGCTTCGAGCCGAAGCGCTACCTCAGCTCCGGCTGCCGCTCCCGCAAGACCTGCTCGCCCACCCTGCGCCACCGCGACCACATGCACATCTCGCTGAGCAAGGCCGGGGCCAAGGCCCTGACGAGCTGGTACGTCGAGCGCGCAGCCGTCGCCGGCTGAGGACCGGCTACAGAAGCCCGACGACCAGGCCGAGCACGAGCGCGCCGACGACGATCGGCACGGCGACGACCAGTGCGCCGCGGTTGAGCGCAGCCATGACCTGGTTGGTGACCATGCCGTCGATCCTGTTCTCGAGCCGGTCGCTGGTGGCGTCCCAGTCGACGTCGTTGCCCGAGGTTGCGGCGAGCTCAACGGCAGCGATGGAGCCGACGCGCTTGTAGACCTGCTTCTTGGCGAACGCGCTGACGAAGCCGAGGACGCCGGAGCGCTCCTTGCCGAGCAGCTTGGCGGCGCCGATCACGCGGCTGGAGGCGGCGTCCAGGGCGTTGCCGCCGATGCCACCGGTGACGCGGTCGCCCGCGCGGGCCACGTCGAGCACGCCCTCGAGCGCGTGCGAGGCGAGGTTGGCCTCGTCGTTGGCGGCGACGATCGCCGCGCCGGCGGCGCGGTAGATCCCGAGGTAGACGGAGGCGACCGTGGTCGCGATGGTGATCAGCACGGCCATCAGGAGGACGCGCAGCCACGAGTCGGACAGGAGGTAGACCATCGTGCCGACGACCAGGGTCAGGACGGCGCCGAAGATCGTGCCCTTGACGGCGGTCTGCACGACGCTGCCGGCCGTGGCCCTGAGGGACGCGACGAGGGAGTCCTCGACGACCTGCTTTGCATTGCTGAGCGCACCGGCCATGGGATCTCACCTTTGATGTTCTCGTGGAGTTGAGCGAAGTATCCACCGGCTGATGCGGAAACAGCGGTATTTCGCAGCCACGTGGTGACTGTGAAATACCGCTGTCTCTCGTGACGAACGGACCTACTTGGCCCAGTCCTCGCTCCAGCCGTCGACCTCGCTGGCCGGGCGGGCAGCCGGGCCGGTGTAGATCGCGGACGGCCGGATCAGGCGACCGGTGCGCTTCTGCTCCAGGATGTGCGCCGACCAGCCACCCGTGCGGGCGCAGGTGAACATCGAGGTGAACATGTTGGCCGGCACCTCGGCGAAGTCGAGCACGATCGCGGCCCAGAACTCGACGTTGGTCTCGAGGACACGGTCGGGACGACGCTCGCGAAGCTCGGAGAGCGCGGCCTTCTCCAGCGCCTCGGCGACGGCATAGCGGGGAGCGTCGAGCTCCTTCGCCGTACGCCGCAGCACGCGGGCACGCGGGTCCTCGGCGCGGTAGACGCGGTGGCCGAAGCCCATCAGGCGCTCGCCGGAGTCGAGGAGGCCCTTGACGTACGCCGTGGCGTCGCCCGTCTTCTCGACCTCCTCGATCATGGTGAGCACGCGGGCCGGGGCGCCGCCGTGCAGCGGGCCGCTCATGGCGCCGATCGCACCGGAGAACGCGGCCGCGACGTCGGCGCCGGTGGAGGTGATGACGCGCGCGGTGAACGTCGAGGCGTTCATGCCGTGCTCGGCAGCCGAGCTCCAGTAGGCGTCGATCGCCTTGACGTGCTTGGGGTCGGCCTCGCCCTTCCAGCGGACCAGGAACTTCTCCGCGAGCGAGGAGCCCTCGTCGACGATCTTCTGCGAGACGACCGGCTTGTCGAGCCCGCGGGCCGACTGGGCGGCGTAGGACAGGACCATGACCGCGACGCGGGCGAGGTCCTCGCGGGCCTGCTCGTCGGTGATGTCATAGGTCTGGCCGAAGCCGAACTGCGGCGCGAGCATGGCGATCGCGGCCTGGACGTCGACGCGCACGTCACCGGTGTGCACCGGGAGGCTGAACGCCTCGGCAGGCGGCAGGCCGGGGGCGTAGGAGCCGTCGATCAAGAGGCCCCAGACGTTCTCGAACGGCACGCGGCCGACGATGTCCTCGATGTCGACGCCGCGGTAGCGGAGCGCCGATCCTTCCTTGTCGGGTTCGGCGATCTCGGTTTCGAATGCGACGACACCTTCGAGCCCGTGGTGGACCTCAGTCATGCGGCAGACGCTCCTTTGCGTATGGCGTAGGCCCGCCTCAGATGGTCTCGCGAGCCGACTAATTGTGCACCCGAGGGGCGAGCGCGTCATCACCGAGGCCCATTCCCGGCACCCGCTCGGCGGTCTAGGGTGCGGCCATGGACCTGGGATCGATCATCGGCAAGCTCGACGGAGGCGGCAGCGACCTGGCCGACCTCCTCGAGCTCCTCACCAACAACAAGGAGCAGCTCGCGATGCTCGGGCGACTGCCCGACTACCTCGAGAAGATCGCCACCGGTCTGGCCGGCGCGGGGGAGCAGGCGAAGTCGGCAGCGGTCTCGCTCGTCGGTGACGACGGCACGTCCGGGCTCAAGGGCACCCTGGCCGACTCCAGCGACGCCCTGGCCGGCATCGTCACCTCCATCGGCAACGGTGCCGCTCGCATCGCCGACGCGGCCGAGGCCGCCGCCCGGGTGCCGCTGATGGACGGCCCCGCCGCGCGGCTGGCCAGCGCGGCCGAGGAGATGAGCGGGGCGACCGAGCAGCTCGGCAAGCTCGCCACGGCCATGGACTCCATCGGCGACACGCTCGCGCAGGTCGGCGCAGCGCTGGCCAGGCTGGGTGACCATCTCGACGACTCGGGCACGCAGGCCCGGGGCTTCGCCGAGCTCGGATGACCGGTCGCGATCCGGACGACCTCGCGGCGCTGAGGGCGGAGTACGCCGACGGCGGGCTCGACGTCGGCGACCTGACATCCGAGCCGGTGTCGATGTTCCGGCGCTGGCTCGGCGAGGCGCTGGACGCGGGGCTGCACGAACCCAACGCGATGGTGCTCAGCACCGCCGGCGCGGACGCGCGCCCGTCGTCGCGGATGGTGCTGCTCAAGGGCCTCGACGAGCGCGGCTTCGTGCTCTTCACCAACCACACCTCGCGCAAGGCCGACGAGCTGGCGCTCAACCCGCAGTGCGCGCTGCTCTTCCCCTGGCACCCGCTCGAGCGGCAGGTGCGCATCGAGGGGACAGCTCGCGTGCTCGAGCGTGAGGCGGTCGAGGCCTACCACCGCACCCGCCCGCGCGGTGCACAGCTCGGCGCCTGGGCCTCGCTGCAGTCGCAGCCGGTCGCGTCACGTGAAGAGCTCGCGGCGGCGTACGACGAGGTGACTGCGCGCTTCGAGGGGCGCGACGTGCCGGTGCCGGAGCACTGGGGTGGCTACCGCGTCGAGCCGGAGACGGTGGAGTTCTGGCAGGGCCGGCCGGGCCGGATGCACGACCGCCTGGTCTACGAGCGCGACGGCGACGGCTGGCGGATCCAGCGCCTGGCCCCCTGAACTGGGGCAAACAAATGCGTTGAGCACTCCCGCATCCGGGCGTACGGTTGCGGCACACGGAAAGGAGGTGGTCCGAGAAATGAAGTCTTTTCGGATGAGTGAGGTGGCTGCCCGCTAGGCAGCACCAGTCGTCGACGTACTGCCGGCGAATCCAACGCAGTCACCCGACCCGCAGGCCCCGGAATTCATCCCCCGGATCGCCCCCCATGAGGGGCAGGCCTGCGGGTCGCTGCCATTTCTGCTGGAAACCTCCGCAACCTTCGATTCCCCCGCCTCTGCGGGGGAATCGAACGTTCCGGGGTGTTGCAACACCCAAGAAGGTGACACAAACCCCGAGAGGCCACCCCGCTTGGCGTCGCCGAGGATGGCGGATCCACGCCGCTCAGGAATATAGTTGTCGACGACAACCTTATGTCCAGCATGAATCGAGCGTCCGTGACGACCCCTGCAGCACCCCCGAGCGCCGAGCAGACCGGGGAGATGACCCACCGCGAGGTGATGGAGGCCCTCAGCGGACTCCTGCTCGCGATGTTCGTCGCGATGCTCTCGAGCACTGTCGTCTCCAACGCG
Source organism: Nocardioides allogilvus (assembly GCF_003047285.1). Lineage (GTDB taxonomy): Bacteria > Actinomycetota > Actinomycetes > Propionibacteriales > Nocardioidaceae > Nocardioides > Nocardioides allogilvus. The sequence goes on from NZ_PZYX01000001.1 coordinate 310,362, forward strand.
CTGCCGGCCATCGTCACCGACCTCGAGGGCAGCCAGACCGGCTACACCTGGGTCGTCGTCGCGACCTTGCTGACGATGACGGCGACCACCCCGATCTGGGGCAAGCTCGCCGACCAGTTCTCCAAAAAGCTGCTCGTGCAGAGCGCGCTCGTGATCTTCTCCATCGGCTCGGTGATCGCCGGCCTCGCGCCCTCGATGGAGGTGCTGATCGGGGCCCGCGCGATCCAGGGCCTCGGCGTCGGCGGCCTGACCGCCCTCGTCCAGGTCGTCATCGCGACGATGGTCTCGCCGCGCGAGCGCGGTCGCTACAGCGGCTACATCGGCGCGGTCTTCGCCCTCGCGACGGTCAGCGGTCCGCTTGTCGGCGGCCTGCTCGTCGACAGCGTCGGCTGGCGCTGGTGCTTCTTCTCCGGCCTCCCCGTCGCGCTCCTCGCCTTCGTCGTGCTGCAGAAGACCCTGCGCCTGCCGACCATCAAGCGCGAGGTCACCATCGACTACCTCGGCGCCACGCTGCTCATGGGTGGTGTCTCGCTGGTGCTCGTGTGGGTCTCGCTGGCGGGCAGCCAGTTCACCTGGACCTCCGCGACCAGCCTCGTCCTCGTCGCCGCGGGTCTGGCCGTGATCGTCGGCGCCGTCCTGGTCGAGGCGTACGTCGCCAAGGACCCGGTCATCCCGCTGCGCCTGTTCAAGGACCGCACGACCACGCTCGCCACCGCCGCCTCGGTCCTGATCGGGGTCGCCATGTTCGGGGCGACGGTCTATCTCTCGCAGTACTTCCAGCTCGCGCGCGGCATGTCACCCACTCGCGCGGGGCTGATGTCGATCTGCATGGTCGGCGGGCTCCTCGTCTCCAGCATCATCTCCGGGCGGCTGATCACGAAGACCGGCAAGTGGAAGAAGTTCCTCATCGGCGGGATGGTCTTCGTCATCGTCGGCCTGGCCCTGCTGGCCACGATCGACGACACCACCAACCTGGCCCTCGTCGGTGTCTTCATGGCGGTGCTCGGCCTCGGCCTGGGTGCGACCATGCAGAACACCGTGCTGGCCGTGCAGAACAGCGTGGCCGCGGCCGACCTCGGTTCGGGCTCCAGCGTGGTCGCGTTCTTCCGCTCGGTGGGCGGCACGATCGGCGTCTCGGCCCTGGGGGCCGTGCTCAGCCACCAGGTCTCCGACCACGTGCGCACCGGCCTGGCCTCGCTCGTCCAGGCAGGCACCGTCACGGAGGACCAGCTCGCGGCGCTCGGCGCCGACTCGCACTCGATCCCCGACCTGGACACCCTCTCGCCGCCCGTGCGGCAGGTCTTCGAGCACGCCTTCGGCGAGGCGACGGGGCACCTGTTCCTGATCTCGCTGCCGTTCGCCGTACTCTCGCTGCTCCTGTTGGTCTTCATCGAGGAGAAGCCCATGCGCACCACCGTCCTGCGTGACGACGAGATCGCCGCAGCCGCCGCGCCCGAGGCGACGCCGTCCGGAGTTGGGCGATGAGCTCTCTCGACCGCGAGCGCACGATCCTCGACCTCGAGGTCGAGATGGCGGTCCTGGTCCGCCGGATCAAGCGCGTCATCAGCGAGCGCGCCCAAGCGATCCACCCCGACCTGACGTCGACGGGCTACCTGGTGCTGGCCTACATGAATGAGCACGGACCGGTGCGGGCGTCCGAGGTCGTCGACGCCTTCAACCTCGACAAGGGTGCTGTCAGCCGGCTCGTGCAGACGGTCGTCGACCTCGGCCTCGTCAGCAAGGAGCGCGACCCCGACGACGGTCGGGCCTGGGTCGTCAGCCTCACCGACGAGGGCAGGCAGCGCATGCACGACCTCGCGACCGTGCGCCGCGCCCGCCTCGGCCGCCGGCTCGAGGGCTGGTCGGACGCCGACCTGAACGCCTTCGTCGCGACGCTCGCGCGCTACAACACCAGCCTCGACGAGGACCAGGACTAACCGGGACTAGCGCAGCCAGACCGCCGTGTTCGCCGGCAGGTCGCCCTCGACCGGCCCGCTCGCGATGACGACCTCGCCGGCCGGCAGCGGCACTGCCGCCGAGCCGCAGTTGAGCACGACCGTGACGTCGCCGCGCCGGAAGGCGAGCACGTCGCTGCCGAGATCGGGGAGCAGCTCGACGTCGGCCCCGGCGCCCGCGAGCACGGCTCGGCGGGTCGCCAGCGCCGTACGGTAGAACTCCAGCGTCGAGCCCGGCTGACCAGTCTGGGCCTCGGCCGTCAGCGGCGCCCAGTCGGCAGGCTGGGGGAGCCACGGCTGTCCGGTCCCCGGTCCGAAGTCGTACGGCGCTGCGCTGCCGCCCCAGGGCATCGGCACCCGGCAGCCGTCGCGACCGACCTCGCCCGTGCGGAACCACGACGGGTCCTGACGGGCGGCCGGCGGGACGTCGACCTGCTCGAGACCGAGCTCCTCGCCCTGGTAGAGGTAGGACGCCCCGGGCAGCGCCAGCATCGTCAGGGTGGCGGCCCGGGCACGCGCCAACCCGACGGCGCCGCCGCCGTAGCGCGTCGGGTGCCGCACGACGTCGTGGTTGGACAGCACCCAGGTCGGCGCGGACCCGACGGGCTCGACCGCCGCCAGGGTGCCGTTGATGACGTCCGCGAAGGCCGCCGCCGACCAGTCCGCGAGCAGCCAGGCGAAGTTGAACGCCTGGTCGAGCTCGCCGGGCCGGACGAAGGCCGCCATGGACGCCGGCGTCTGGGTCCAGGCCTCCGCGACGGCCATCCGGTCGGGGCCGTACTCGTCGAGGACCTTGGCCCACCGACGGTAGACGTCGTGCACCTCCGGCTGGTCCCACATCGGCTCGTCCTTGAGCTCACGGCTGACCATCGAGTGGTCGGTGTTGACCTGTCCCGAGGTCGCGGTGATGCCCTCGGGCAGCACCTGGTCGCGCAGCGAGGCCTCCTTGAACAGGCCGTGGGCGACGTCCACCCGGAAGCCGTCGACACCGCGGTCGAGCCAGAAGCGGAGCACCTCCTCGAAGAGGTCGCCGACCTCGGGGTTGCGCCAGTCGAAGTCGGGCTGGGTGGTGTCGAAGAGGTGGAGGTACCACTGGTCGGTGTCCCCGACCCGGGTCCAGGCGGGACCACCGAAGACCGACGCCCAGTTGTTCGGCGGGGCCTCGCCGTCGTCGCGCCCGGTCCGGAAGATGTAGCGGGCCCGCTCGCGCGAGCCGGGCCCGGCGGCCAGCGCAGCCTGGAACCACTCGTGCTCGTCGGAGGAGTGGTTGGGCACCAGGTCGACGATCACCCGCAGCCCGAGGTCGTGGGCCTTCGCCAGCAGCGTGTCGGCGTCGTCGAGGCTGCCGAACAGCGGATCGATGTCGCAGTAGTCGGCCACGTCGTAGCCGTGGTCGCGCTGCGGGGAGGTGTAGAACGGCGTGATCCAGAGGGCGTCGACGCCGAGCTCGCGGAGGTAGGGCAGCCGCTCGGTGATGCCGGCGAGGTCGCCCACACCGTCACCGTCGGCGTCCGCGAAGGAACGGACGTAGACCTGGTAGATGACGGCGTCGCGCCACCAGCTCCCGCTCATGGCCGGACACCTCCGAAGGCGGCCGGGTCGACCGCGATCCAGATGTGCTCGGCGCTCGCGACGATGCGCGAGTCGGCGTCGTAGAGCGTGGCCGAGGTGAAGGTCTTGCGCCCCTCGGCGCCCCGCTTGGCTCCCACCACGACGTGCTCCTCGCCGATCACCGGCAGGGTGTCGATGCGCGCCGTCATCCGTCCGAGCACCATCAACCGGTCGGTCAGGTCGCCGGCCCACCCGCCGACGCAGTCGAGCGCCGCCCAGGTGGCGGCCACCGAGGCGCGCGCCGGCGTGTCGACGTAGGTGTGGTAGTCCTCGTTGAGGCTGGGGTGGGGACGCCAGGTCGCGGCGACCCGCTCGCCGCTCACCACGCCGGGGAAGATGCGCAGCCCGTCGCCCTCCTCGCGCCCGGTGCCGCAGGCGAAGCAGGTCGGGAACGGGTGGAAGCGGTGACCTGCGTACGTCGCCTCGGCGGCCCGCGCCTCGTCGGGACCCACCGGGTCGACGTCCGCGAGGGCCGGCTCGCCCTCGTCCGGGAGGCGCCGGGCGCTGGCGATCACGACGCCACCGAAGCTCGCGCTCGTGACGCCGTCCTGCTCGGTGAGCAGCATGGGGGAGTCGAGCGGCGGCGGCTGGCGCAACGAGACCTCGACGGTCGGCCACTCACCGGCGCGGTTCTCCGGGCAGGCCAGGGCCAGGTGGGTCGCCAGCGCACCGGCGGTCCACCCTCCGTTGCCCGAGTCGGGAGGTCCGCAGAAGCGGCGAGGGACGAGGAGCTGATCGGGGATCTCGTTCACGCTTCGCCACTGTGCCGCACTAAGGGCGTGTCTCTCAATCCCATGGCCTGCTGCGCGCCGCCCGGCACGCACGCTGGCTGCGTTGTCGTCAGTCGCCATGACTCCGTCATGTCTCCCTCCTCCGCCTTCCCATCGCACGCCCCGGACGACGCTCGCGACGGCCGAGGATCGAGAGACACGCCCCATCAAGTCCTGCCAATCCGGATGGGTAAGAATGGGTCGAGTGAGCGACCTGATCGACACCACCGAGATGTATCTCCGCACGATCTACGAGCTCGTGGAGGAGGACATCATCCCGCTGCGCGCGCGCATCGCCGAGCGCCTGCACCAGAGCGGGCCGACCGTCTCCCAGACGGTGGCGCGCATGGAGCGCGACGGACTGGTCACGGTCGAGGGTGATCGCCACCTCGAGTTCACCGAGGAGGGCATGCGTCTCGCCACCCGGGTCATGCGCAAGCACCGCCTCGCCGAGCGGCTGCTCACCGACGTCATCGGTCTCGACTGGGAGCTCGTGCACGCCGAGGCCTGCCGCTGGGAGCACGTGATGTCGGAGACCGTCGAGCGTCGGCTCGTCGAGCTGCTCGGCCACCCGACCGAGTCCCCCTACGGCAACCCGATCCCCGGTCTCGACGAGCTCGGTGAGAGCGCGCTGGGCGAGACCTTCATGGAGGGCGTCGAGTCGCTGGCGGCCGTCGCGGGTCCGGTGGAGTCGCGCGTGCACGTGCGCCGCATCTCCGAGGAGATGCAGAAGGACGAGGTGCTGATGAGCGCGCTGCGTCGCGCCGGTGCCCTCCCCGACAAGACGATCACCGTCGTCGCCACGTCCGAGGGCATCCTGATCGGCTCCGGCGGCGAGACCGCCGAGATCTTCGCCGACGCCGCCGATCACATCTTCGTACGCCGCCTCTGAGCCAGCTCGTCGGCCAGTGACGCGAGGAAGTCGCTGGTCCCGACCTCGAGCTTGTGGGTCGCGAGGTCGTCGCCGCGCGTCAGGCCGCGGTTGACGATCACCACGGGCGTGCCGGCCGCGGCCGCGCGCTTCACGAACCGCAACCCGCTCATCACGGCCAGCGACGAACCCGCCACCAGCAACGCGCCGTCGGCGCCCAGCGCATCGACCGCGTCGTAGCAGCGGGCCACGCGGTCGGCCGGGACGTTCTCCCCGAAGAACACGACGTCCGGCTTGAGCACCCCACCGCAGTCGTCGCACACGGCGACCACGAAGTCGGCCGTCGCGTCGAGGTCGACGTCGCCGTCGGGCCGCATCGCCGCGTGCCCGTGGCGCACCATCCAGTCGGCGTTGAGCTCGTCCAGCCTGACCTGCAACGCCGCGCGCGGCGACGTACGGCGACAGGCCAGGCAGACGACGTCCGCGACCCGTCCGTGCAGCGCGACGAGACGGTCGGAGCCGGCGGCCTCGTGGAGGCCGTCGACGTTCTGGGTGATGAGGAGCCTCGGATCGATCTGCGCCAGCGCGACGTGACCGGCGTTGGGCACGGCGGCGCCCATCCGTGCCCAGCCGAGGTGGCTGCGCGCCCAGTAGCGCTGCTGCGCGACCGGGCCGGAGACGAACTCCTGGAAGGTCATCGGGGTGCGCGTCGGCGCCCCGGGCCCGCGGTAGTCGGGGATGCCGGAGTCGGTCGACAGCCCGGCCCCGGTCAGGACGACGAGGTCGCGCTCAGCGAGGAGGTCGAGCGCCTCCTCGGGTGCGGCCTGGGTGGCTGTCACGTCCCGTAGCGCAGCTGGGCGCGGGCCTTGGCCTTGGCGGCCTCGACCTCGCGGTCCTTGGGCGGCGCGGTCGTCACCAGGTCCTCGAGGAGGTGCTGGGTGAGGTGCGCGATCTCGCGCACGGCCTCGTAGAAGACCGCCTCGTTGGCCTGCGAGGGCTTGGTCGTCCCGGCGACCTTGCGGACGTACTGCAGCGCGGCAGCCGTCACCTCGTCCTTGGTCGCCGGCGGCTCGAAGTTGTTGAGCGGGCGGATGTTGCGGCACATGCGTTCAGGATAGGTCGAAGAAGGAGACGGCGTCCCCGGTCACCAGCACCACGCGGCCGTCGGCGAGCGGGACCAGCCGGACCTCGGCCACCTCGTCGCCGTACTCCACCTCGACCATGCGGTTGGAGATCTCGCCGGCCTGCAACGACAGCACCGAGACCCAGCCGGTGCGACCGCGCCACCCCTGCGAGACGACGGTCAGGGCCGTACGGCGATCGGGCAACCAGGTGAACTGGCGCGGGTCGATCCCCGCACCCGCCATGGAGTGCTTCGGGTAGGTCACGATGTCGAGCTGGCGCGGGTCGGTCAGGTCGGTGACGTCGAAGAGCGAGGCCTGCGCGCCGCGGGTCATGCCCCGGCTGTCGGCGTCCTGGCCGACGCCGATCAGACGGCGCTCGCCGAGCGGGTGGAGGTACTCGCTGAAGCCGGGGATCTTCAGCTCGCCCATCAGCTTCGGCTCGTCGGGGTCGGTGAGGTCGATGGCATAGAGCGGATCGGTCTGGCGGAAGGTGACGACGATGGCGAGGGTGTCGAACCAGCGCACCGACTTGATCTCCTCGTTGACGCCGAGCTTGTCGACGCGGCCGATCTCGGTGAGCGTCGTGCCGGTCTCGCGCAGGGTCACCACCGAGCTGAAGTTGCCGGTCTCGTTGGTCGCGCCGAGCGCGACGCGGAGCGCACCGTCGGCGTGGTCCATCGACCAGCGGTCCCTGACCTGCCCCTCCACGGTCCCGGAGGCGACGTGCGTGGTGTCGATGCCGTCGAGGGCGAAGGCGAACAGCTCGGTGCTGCCGTCGCCGCCCGGACAGGTCTCGAAGCAGTCGATGGTCGGGGTGCCCCACCAGCCGAAGGAGGCGGGGCCGGCAGCGAGGTAGAACCGGTCGGGGGAGAAGTAGGAAGCGGTGGAGGTGGTCGCGACGGCAGTGGTGACGGGCTCCACGACGGCGGTCTCGAAGGTCACGACGGTGGTGGTGCCCAGCGTGGTCTCCATGGTGGGGACGGCGACGTCGCCGCAGTCGACGGCGGGCTCGTCGCCGACGGTGGGCAGCCAGTCGGCGAGCGTCGTCTCGCGCACGAGGAGGCGGTTGAAGCGCTCCGCGCTGTCCTCGCTGAACTTGCCGTGGGGGAGGCGGAAGTCGAGGTCCGGGAGCCCGTTGTCGAGCACGACCCGGACCACGTCCCCGTGCAGGCGGGCCGCGCTGATGGTCGCGGAGTAGTCGGTCTCCTCGACGACCTGCGGGGTCCCGGGACGACTCACGTCGACGACGAGGACGCGCGCGCCGCTCGGCTGGTGCCGGTGACCGCGGTCGCCGAGCACGACCAGGCGGTCGCCAGAGACCAGCAGCTCGCCGTCGTGCAGGTCCGGGAGCTGGAGGGAGGACAGCTGGCGGGGCTCGTCGCCGGCGACGTCGTGGGTCGTGAGCACGTTGTCCTGGATGCGGAAGAGCAGGTCGCCCGCCACCTTCACGACGTCGGGCTCGTCGACGCCGACCTCCTGCACGTTGGTGCCGCTCTCGTTGCTGGTCGCGCGGGTCGTGGTCGGGACCCGGGCGTTCGCGGTCGACTGCCCGGCGACCGTCGTGCTGGCCCGGGCATCGAACATCACGATCGCGCCGCCGCCCCAGCCGTAGGGCGAGACGAGGTCGAGCCCGCGATCGACGTACGACTCGAGCAGGGCGTCGCAGTCGTCGGCGACCTCGAGCGAGGCGTTCGCGAGCCGGACGGGCGCCTGGGTGGTCGGGGGCGCGGTGGAGGGGACGCCCGACGGGCCGTGACCCTCATCCTCGCGGTCGAGGGCGAAGCCGACCCCGACGCCGACTCCGGCGGCCAGGGCGACGGCGGTGGCGGAGGCGACGGCGGTCCGGATCTTCACGCCTATCGGACGCCACCCCTCGCCGGGCGGTTCCCCGACCTGTGAGGATGTGGGCATGGCTGATCGTGACTTCGACATCGTCCTCTTCGGCGCCACCGGCTTCACGGGGCAGCTCACCGCCGACTACCTCGCGCGCAACGCGCCCGAGGGCCTGCGCTGGGCGCTCGCCGGTCGCAACCAGACCAAGCTCGAAGCCGTCCGCGACAAGCTCGGTCTCCCCGACCTCGAGCTGCTGCACGCCGACTCGACCGACCCGATCTCGCTGGCCGACGTCGCCGCCCGGACCCGGGTCGTGATCACCACCGTCGGTCCCTACCTGCAGTACGGCGCCGCGCTGGTCGCCGCCTGCGCCGACGCCGGCACCGACTACGTCGACCTCACGGGCGAGCCGGAGTTCGTCGACCAGATGTATCTCCAGCACCACGAGACCGCCGTACGCACCGGCGCCCGGCTCGTCCACGCCTGCGGCTTCGACTCGATTCCCCACGACCTGGGCGCGCTCCACACCGTCCAGCAGCTGCCCTCCGACGTCCCGATCACCCTGCGCGCGGTCGTCCGCTCCGGCGGCATGGCCTCGGGCGGCACGATCCACTCGGCCCTCGGCCAGTTCTCCCGGGCGCGCGAGATGAAGGCGGCGTACGCCGCTCGCCGCCGCATGGAGGGAAAGCCGGCCGACGGCCGCTCGTCACGGGCCGTGTCGGCCAAGCCCCACCGCGACCCGGTGCTGGGCTACTGGCTGCTCCCGTTGCCGACCATCGACCCGATCATCGTGGCCCGGAGCGGTGCCGCGCTGGCGACCTACGGACCAAGGTTCCGCTACTCGCACTTCGCCGGCACCAAGACGATCCGCTATGCCGCCGGTGGGGCGGTCGCCGTCGGTGCACTCGCCGCCGCGGCGCAGGTCAGGCCCGTGCGCAACTTCCTGCTCGGCAAGGTGTCGGCCGGGGACGGGCCCGACGAGGCGAAGCGGGAGAAGTCGTGGTTCACCGTCGACTTCGTCGGTGAGGGCGGCGGCCGGACCGTCCGCACCCGCGTCAGCGGCGGCGACCCGGGCTACACCGAGACGTCGATGATGCTGGCCGAGTCGGCGCTGTGCCTGGCCTTCGACGACAACCCGCCGACGGCCGGACAGGTCACCACCGCCCAGGCGATGGGCGAGAACCTGCTCGCCCGTGTCCAGGCGGGGGGCCTGAGGTTCGAGACCCGGTGACGGTGCTGGTGGTGCCCCAGGCAAGAGTCGAACTTGCGACCTTTCGCTTAGGAGGCGGCTGCTCTATCCACTGAGCTACTGGGGCGGATCGGCGCTCATCCTGCCATGCACGCATGCATGGATGGGAACCGACGTCGGGCTCAGCGACCAGGCTTGGGGACCGGGCCGAAGCCCCGGTTGCAGCTGCTGCCCGCGCAGTCGTCGAGCAGCCGGTAGCGGCGCTCCAGCTCGCGGCGTACGGCGACGTAGCGCTTGTCGAGGAGCAGGTTGGTCAGCTCGAACGGGTCCTTGGTGCGGTCGTACAGGAACCCGTCGGCAGGGGCGTTGTTGATCCGCCGGCCGTAGGAGTAGCGCTCGGTCAGCACGCCGCGGTAGGCCCAGCCGGCGAAACGTGCGGACGGATCCTTGGCGCCGGTCTGGATCAGCATCGTGTCGCGGTGGCCCGGAACCGCGGGGTCACGCAGGGTGGCGGCGAAGCTCTCCCCGTCGGTGGTGAGGGTCGGGGTCAGCGACATCAGCTGCGCGATCGTGGTCGTGAGGTCGACGAGCGAGACCGGCCGATCGGAGCGCGTGCCCGCGGGGACGCCCGGGCCGCGGACCACGAGCGGCACGTCGAGGATCTCGTCGGTGAGCCGGTCCTTGCCGGTGTAGCGGTGCTCGCCGAGGGCATAGCCGTTGTCGGAGGTGAAGACGATGAAGGTGTCGTCGAGCTCGCCCGTTCGCTCCAGGGCCTCGACCGTGTGGCGGACGGCCTCGTCGACGGAGAGCAGCGACCGGATGCGCCCGAGGTTGAGCCGCCTCATCGCCTCCGGCTTCAGCTTCGCCCGGCCGCGCACGATCGACTCCTTGTCGCGCATGTCGGCCTCGTTGAAGCTCGGCGCCTTGAACGCCTTGGGCGTCAGGCCCGTGAGTGCTTGTGCGTACGCCGCTTCGGCCGGCGGCACCATGCCGCCCCGGTCGCCGTCGCCGTCACCCTTGGCGGACGCCGGGAACCAGATGTGCGGCGCAACGTGGTTGGCGAAGATCAGGAACGGCCGGCGACCCGCCCAGGTGTCGATGTCGGCCACGGTCCGCTCGTCGAGGCGGGTGGTGACGTAGTCGTCGGTGTAGGTGTCGCCGTCGAAGAAGGTGAAGTTCTCGTAGTCGGTCGCCGGCTCGAGCAGGATGTCGAAGTTGGTCCAGCCCGGGTCGGCGGGGGCGTCCGCGTCGAACTTGTTGAGGTGCTTGCCGTGCAGCGCCGTGGCGTAGCCCGCGGCCTCGGCCCAGGTGGCGATGGTCGACGACGGGTCGAAGGCCTGCCATCCGCCGTACCGACCGGAGTTGTGGCGCACGCCGTTGTTCTGGGCGTACTGCCCGGTCATCAGCTCGGCCCGTGCCGGGCAGCACAGCGGGTGCGGCGACTGTGCCTGGGTGAAGGTCATGCCCTCGTCGGCCAGCAGGCTCCGCACGTGGGGGAGGTAGGCCAGGTCGTCCTTGCGCATGTCGTCGGTCAGGAAGACGACGACGTTGGGGGCATCGCTCGCAGCCACCCGGCTCGTCGCCGAGGAGTTCACCACCTGCTCCGGCCCGATCGGGGTCTGACCACTGACCGCGATCGCGGCGATGAGCGCCAGGAAGAGGAGTCCGGCACCTGCGGTGAGGGACAGGCGGAGGGATTGCGGCACGGAACAGGAACCTTCGGTTGCCAGACGGGCGGAAAGTGGTCGAGACGAACCCCCATCCTCACTCATGACTCCTCACGGCGGGGAATTTGTGCTGGACCGGACTACGGTGACAATTTGAGCCTCTCGCGTAGGTTGCGTAGGTCGCCCGTGCAGGGCTCCGCCAAGAAGAAGGTTGTGGACTGAGTCGTGGCAGGTGTGTCGAGCCCTGGAACGGATGTTCCTGCGCCCAAGCGCAAGGCGGAGGCCCAGCGCAAGCACACGGTCGGCCAGGTCATGCTGGTCAGCTCGCTGGTCCTGGCGCTGGTGACAGGTCTCGGTGTCGTGTTCCTCTACCGCCACCTCAACGGCAACATCAGCACGAAGTCGCTCGACGCCATCGGCAACCGGCCCGAGAAGATCTACCGCGGCAACGGCGAGCCCCTCAACATCCTGGTCATGGGTGACGACACCCGGTCCGGCGACGACAACGACATCGACCAGGAGACCGGAGGCGGCTCGGACACCACGATCCTGGTCCACCTGTCCGCCGATCGGAAGCGGTCCTATGCCGTGTCGATCCCGCGCGACTCGATCGTCGACCGTCCCGAGTGCGACGACAGCGCCGCCGCGCCCGACGTCATGTGGAACGCGGCGTTCGGCACCGGCGGTGAGCTGTGCACCGTCGCCCAGTTCGAGCAGTCCACCGACATCCTCGTCGACCACTTCGTGGTCATCGACTTCAACGGGTTCGGGGAGATGGTCGACGCCGTCGACGGCGTGCCCGTCTGCGTCCCCGAGGACATCGACGACCCGAAGCACGAGATCTTCGTCCCGGCTGGCGACCCGTCCGTCCTCAGCGGCGACGAGGCCCTGGACTACGTCCGCGCCCGCTATGTCGGTGAGCTCGCTCAGCAGAACGACCTCAGCCGGATCAAGCGTCAGCAGACCTTCATCGCGGCCCTGATCCGCAAGGTGAAGTCGGCCGGCACGCTCACCCGCCTCGACCGGGTCGTCGGCTTCCTCGACGCGGCCACGCGCTCCCTGCGCACCGACGAAGGTCTCGGCTCGGTCACCCGGATCGGCAAGATCGCCCTGCAGCTGCAGGACGTCGGGCTGGACAACATCAAGTTCATCACCGTCCCGACGGCCTACTACCCGCTCGACTCCGAGTTCAAGGGCAAGGTCTACTGGACCGAGGACGCCGACACCCTGTGGCAGATGCTCAACGAGGACAAGGCGCTGTCGCCGAACCTGCTGGCCGACTCCGTGACCGCCGAGCCGCCCGCGACCTCGAGCGAGGCGCAGGAGTCGGAGTCTCCCGCCCCGACCGAGACCGAGTCGCCGGCCGAGACCGAGTCCCCCAGCGAAGAGGCGTCCCCGACCGAGACTCCCACCGAGTCCGAGACGACGGCCCCCAGCGAGGAGCCGACGCCGAAGGAGACGACACCCGGGGTGTGCGCGTGAGCGACGCTCCGGAGCAGGACACCCCCGAGGCCGGCTCGCCCGAGCCGGAGTGGGTACGTCGCAAGCGACTCGCCGCCGTCTTCGGTGACGTGCTCCCCGAGCAGACGAGCGACGACCGCTCGCCCGGCTCGCGCGGCGACGGGGCCGGCGACGGCAAGGGCGACGACTGGTACCGCGACCAGGTGCCGCCCCACCACGGCTGAGTCGGCGCTCCCGCAGAAATGCAACGAACGGCCCGCCCCGAGGGGCGAGCCGTTCGTGGTGAAGCAGGTGCTGGAGCCGAAACTCAGCTGCGGGCCCGGAGGGCGTCGCGGATCTCCGTGAGCAGCTCGGTGTCGCTCGGGCCCGAGGCCTCGGCCGGGAAGAACTTCTCCTTGGCCTTGGTGTAGGGAACAACGACGAAGAAGTAGACGATCGCACCCATGATGATGAACGCGATCAGGGCGTTGAGGAAGAAGCCCAGGTCGCCCAGCTTGGCGTCACCGAAGACGTCGTCGAAGCCACCGGGAAGCAGGCCGGTCAGCCACGCGCTGAAGGCCGTGACGACGGACGCGAACGAGAGCGCCATGATCAGGCCGACGGCGATCTCGACAAGGTTGCCCTTGAGGATGAAGTTCTTGAATCCACTCATTGCATTATCTCCTTGCGTGACCCCGAGAGACGGAATCAATCAATGTCAGGACAACCGAGCACGCTAGCGGGTATACGTCACCGTGAGAAACTCCTGCAGCGTGGCGGCGGCGACAAATTGCGCACGGTCCGGGGTGATGCCGGCGACGACCAGGCGTCCGGTAAGGGTGGAGTCGGCCGAACCGGGCGGCGGGATCGCCAGCACCAGCACGTCGCTCGCCACCTCTGAGACATCGCCCGACTCGGGGTCGACAGCGCTCAGGTCGACGCGGTCACCGACCTCGAGCAGCTCGACCACGGCCGGGTCGGGGAGCCGCAGCGGCATCACCGTGAGGTCGGGATGGGCCTGCGCCAGCTCGGAGCCGACGAAGCGCAGGTCGGTGATCGCCTCACCCTGGCGCAACGGAGCCGCGAGCACCTGACCGGCCACGGCGCCCGTCAGCCCGGCCGGCGCCAGCTCCGTCGGCCACCTCACCATCGACACGTCGTCCGCCTCCAGTCGCTCGCCGGCGGCGAGGTCGCGCGAGGCGACCGGCACCTCGACGGTCGGCGGGCCGGGGCCGACGGTGGTGCGCAACCCGATCAGCACGGCCAGCGCGACGAGCAGCGCCGCGAGCGGGCGGCGCCGGGCCAGGATCGCGCGCCGGAGCGCGTGCAGGCGGCGGCGTACGGACGAAGCAGTGGGCATGCAGCGACGCTAGGGCGCTGCACCGACGAGCAGCCTGTGGTCATCCACAGGCGGCGGGCAGGTCAGCTGCTGGAGGAGCCTGTGGACGGTGAAGGGCTCGAGGTGGCGGCGGGCTTGGACGAACCGGAGTCCGACGAGGAGGAGGACGACGAGGACGACGACGAGTCGGAGGAGCCGCTGCTCGCGGGCACGGTCGACGACGAACCGGAGCGGCTGTCGGTGCGGTAGAAGCCCGAGCCCTTGAACACCACGCCCACGGCGTTGAAGACCTTGCGCAGCCGGCCCTCGCACTCGGGGCACACGGTCAGCGAGTCGTCGCTGAAGCTCTGGAACTGCTCGAAGGCGTGGCCGCACTCGGTGCAGGCGTACTGATAGGTGGGCATGAGAAACCTTGCTGGCTGGCGCAATCGGGACCGCGATCAGATGGGCCCGCGACTCGCTGGCACTCCACCCGATCGACTGCCAAGGGTACGGCACAATGCCTGATGAGATGACCGAGCAACCTGCGACCACGCCCGACGACGACTTCTCGTTGCGCACCCTCTTCCGCAAGGCGCCACGGGGCCTGCGCTGGTCCGCCTACGTCGCGGCCGCCCTGGCACTGCTGCTGGTCGTGCTCCTCGTGACCGCGGTCGCGTTCGTACGCCGACCCGTGCCCGAGACCGACGGTGCCCTCGAGCTCGCGGGGCTCGAGGGGCACGTCGAGGTGATCCGCGACGACCACGGCATCCCGCAGATCTACGCCGACACCGACGCCGACCTGATGCGTGCCCAGGGGTTCGTGGCCGCGCAGGACCGCTTCTTCGAGATGGACGTACGGCGCCACGTGACCGCCGGACGGCTCTCCGAGCTCTTCGGTGAGGACGGCCTGGAGACCGACAAGTACATCCGCACCATGGGATGGCGACGGGTCGCGGAGCAGGAGTGGGCGCTGCTGGAGACCGAGACGCGCGACGCGCTCACGGCCTATGCGCAGGGCGTCAACGCCTACCTCGACCAGCTCGGCACCAGCGAGATCGCGGTCGAGTACACGATCCTCGGCCTGACCGGCCTCGACTACGAGCCGGAGCCGTGGGAGCCCGCGGACTCGCTGGCCTGGCTCAAGGCGATGGCCTGGGACCTGCGCGGCAACATGGACGACGAGATCGCCCGCGTGATGGCCAGCCTGGACCACACCGAGGAGGAGATCGCCGAGCTCTACCCGGCCTACGACCCCGAGGCACACCCGCCGATCGTCGGCACCGGTGGCGTCGTGGACGAGGTGTTCGAGCAGAACGCAAGCGGCAACTCCACGCGCAACCCGCGGCGCCCGGCCTTCGACGCGGAGGCGGTCCGCACGCTCGTCGACCTGAAGGCGGGCCTGGACCGGATGCCCGAGCTGCTCGGTCGCGGCGAGGGGATCGGCTCCAACTCCTGGGTGGTCGACGGCGAGCACAGCGCGACCGGGCAGCCGTTGCTCGCCAACGACCCGCACCTCGGCATCAGCCAGCCCGGCATCTGGATGCAGACCGGCCTGCACTGCCGCGAGATCACCCCCGACTGCACGCTCGACGTCGCCGGCTTCACGTTCTCGGGCGTGCCCGGCGTGATCATCGGCCACAACGCCGACATCGCGTGGGGCTTCACCAACCTCGGCCCCGACGTCACCGACCTCTACCTCGAGCAGATCGAGGGCGCGACCTGGATCCAGGACGGCAAGCCCCGGCCGCTGACGCTGCGCACCGAGACGATCAAGGTCCGCGACGGCGACGACTTCGTCCTGCACATCCGCGAGACCGCCCACGGGCCGCTGCTCAGTGACGTCTCCCGGGAGCTCAGCACGGTCGGGGCCAACGCGCCGACCGACCAGCCGGGGGAGCGCGGCAACGGCTATGCCGTGGCGCTGCAGTGGACAGCACTCCGTCCGACGACGACCGCTGACGCGGTCCTCGGCCTCAACCGCGCGGGCGACTGGGACGAGTTCCGGGCGGCGGCCAGCGAGTTCGCCGTACCAGCCCAGAACATGGTGTACGCCGATCGCGACGGCCATATCGGCTACCAGGCGCCCGGCCTCG
This sequence comes from Nocardioides allogilvus, assembly GCF_003047285.1. GTDB lineage: Bacteria > Actinomycetota > Actinomycetes > Propionibacteriales > Nocardioidaceae > Nocardioides > Nocardioides allogilvus. The sequence goes on from NZ_PZYX01000001.1 coordinate 326,236, forward strand.
TACCCATCCGCAAGTCCGGCAACACCGGCGCGATGCCGGCCGAGGGCTGGCTCTCGGCCAACGACTGGACCGGCGACTTCATCCCCTTCGACGGGCTGCCCAACGTCCTCGACCCCGAGGAGGGCTTCATCGTCACCGCCAACCAGGCCGTGATCGACGACGACTACCCCTACTTCCTGACCGACGACTGGGACGCGGGCTACCGCTCGACGCGGATCCGCGAGCTGCTGGCCGAGGAAGGCGAGCTGTCGGTGGAGGAGATGACCCGCCTCCAGCTCGACACGGCCAACCCCATGGCGCCGACGCTGGTGCCCTACCTCCTCGACGTCGAGGACCTCGGCTCGCCCTACTACCGCGACGGCCAGGAGCTGCTGGCCGACTGGGACTTCACCCAGCCGGCGGACAGTGCCGCGGCGGCCTACTACAACGCGGTGTGGAGCAACCTGCTGCGACTGACCTTCCACGACGAGCTGCGCGAGGGCATCTGGCCCGACGGCGGCGACCGGTGGTTCGCGGTCGTCACCGACCTGCTGGCCGACCCAGCCGGGCCGTGGTGGGACGACAGCGAGACCGAGGACGTCACCGAGTCGCGCGACGACATCCTGAGCCAGGCGATGCGCGACGCGCGCGACGAGCTGACGATGCGCCAGTCACTCGACGCGGCCGACTGGACCTGGGGCCACCTGCACCAGCTCGACCTGCACCACTCCACGCTCGGCGAGTCCGGCGTCGCCCCGATCGAGCGGCTTTTCAACCGCGACGACCGCGGCGTCGGCGGCGGGCCGAGCATCGTCGACGCGACGAGCTGGAACGCCGCGCTCGGCTATGGCGTGACGGCGGCCCCGTCGATGCGGATGGTCGTCTCGCTCGCCGACTTCGACGCCTCGCGCTACATCAACCTCACCGGCGTCTCCGGCCACCCCGGCTCCTCCCACTACGGAGACCAGACCGAGCTGTTCGTCAACGGTGACTACTTGCCGTGGGCGTTCACCCGCGACGCCGTGGTCGAGGCCGGCGTGGACACCCTCGTGCTGACTCCGGCCGGAGCCGCCGACTGATCGCTAGGCTCGGGCCATGAAGAGTGAGCTGTTCGCCCAGGACAACCTCGAGATCGGTGACGGGCAGCGGTTCGCCCTCCAGAACCCCTACATGCTGCGCGTCTCGCTCGGTCCCGACGTGCTCGCGGTCAAGGGCGGGATGGTGGCCTTCCAGGGCCAGGTCCGCTTCGACCACGAGAAGTCCGGCTCGATGGCCAAGCTGATCAAGAAGGTCGTCACCAGCGAGGACATCCCGCTGATGCGCGTCTCCGGCCAGGGCGAGGTCTTCTTCGCCCAGGAGGCCGGCACCGTCCACCTCCTGACCCTCGAGGGCGACGGGATCTCGGTCAACGGCCGCAACCTGCTGGCCTTCGACGCTGCCATGGAGTGGGACATCAACCGCGTCCGCGGCGCCGGCATGATGGCCGGTGGCCTGTTCAACACCACCGTGCGCGGCACCGGCACAGTCGCCCTGTGCACCGTCGGCAAGCCGGTCGTCCTCGACTGCTCCCAGCAGCCGACCTACGTCGACGTGCAGGCGGCCGTCGCCTGGTCGTCCTCGCTCGTGCCCAGCGTCGTGTCGAGCATGAACATGAAGTCGATGCTGCGCGGCGGCTCCGGCGAGGCGTTCCAGTACGCCTTCCACGGTCCCGGCTTCGTCGTCGTCCAGCCCTACGAGTGGGTGGCCCCGCAGACCGGCTCCGGCGGCGGTGGCGGCGGACTGATCGGCGACCTGCTCAAGGGCTGACGGGCCTGACCCCCGTCGGCGTGACGACGTGCGTCACCCGCCGGTCGTGGACCTCGGTCGGCACCACCAGGCTGGCCTCGTCGTCGTGCAGGAGCACGCCGATGGGCACACCTGCGCCGACCCGCGCGAGCGCCCGGTCGTAGGACCCGCCCCCGCGGCCCAGCCGGTCGCCGTCGGTCGACGCGGCCAGCCCGGGCACCAGCACGACGTCGGCGCCGGCGACGGCCTCGATCCCGAGGCGCTGGCCGGTCGGCTCGAGCAGGCCGCGCGACGCGGGCTCCAGGGCTCCGGTGAAGACCGCCCAGTCGAGGTCGTTGTCCGCCCGCAGGACCGGGAGCAGCACCCGCTTGCCGGCGGCGTGCAGTGCCTCGAGCAGCAGCCCGGTCCCCGGCTCCCGGCCGACCGAGACATAGGCAGCGACGGTGACCGCTCGGCGTACGACGTCCCACGACAGCGCGTGCTCGGCGATCGCCTGCGCCGCGGCCACCGATTCGGCCAGTGGCCGCTGCCGCCGCGCGGCGAGGACCTGGTCGCGCAGGGCGTCCTTCGCGGGCACGACGGGGGGCTGGGCTGGTGTTGGCACGCGATCAGCCTACGATCGGAGCATGGGTAGCAAAGGCCTGGAAACGGCACGCGCCAAAATGCAGGACGCAGGTGTCGATCCCGTCGCCATCGACACGTTCGCGCACTACTACCGCCTCTTGGAGCACGGCGAGACCGGGATGATCCCCGAGTCGACGATCACCCCGCTCGACATGGAGGCACTGGCCGACGTCGAGGTGGACGACGAGGCCGCGGCCGAGGCGATCCGCCGGACCGCGGTGATCAAGCTCAACGGCGGCCTCGGCACCTCGATGGGCATGGACCGGGCGAAGTCGCTGCTGTGCGTGCGCCGCGGGCTGAGCTTCCTCGACATCATCGCGCGGCAGGTGCTGCACGTGCGCAAGGAGTACGCCGCCGACCTGCCGCTCATCTTCATGAACTCCTTCCGCACGTCGGCCGACACCATGGCCGCGCTCGCCCGCTACGAGGACCTCCAGGTCGACGGGCTGCCGCTGGAGTTCCTCCAGAACAAGGTGCCCAAGCTGCTCGCCGCCGGGCTCGTGCCGGCGGCCTATCCGAAGAACCCCGACCTCGAGTGGTGTCCGCCCGGCCACGGTGACCTCTACACCGCGCTGCGCGGGACCGGCCTGCTCGCCCAGCTGCGCGAGGCCGGCTTCCGCCACGTCTTCGTGTCCAACTCCGACAACCTCGGCGCGGTCCCCGACGCACGCGTCGCCGGCTGGTTCGCGCAGAGCGGTGCGCCGTTCGCGATCGAGGCCGTACGGCGAACCGCCTCCGACCGCAAGGGCGGCCACTTCGCCACGCGCAAGGCCGACGGCCGGATCGTGCTGCGGGAGAGCGCCCAGACGCTGGAGGCCGACAAGGACTCGCTGGCCGACCTCGACCGTCACAAGTTCACCTCGACCAACAACCTGTGGTTCGACCTCGACGCGATGACCGAGGCCCTCGACGCGCGCGAGGGCATCCTCGGCCTGCCGATGATCCGCAACGTCAAGCACCTCGACCCCGCCGACCCGACGACGCCGGAGGTCATCCAGATCGAGACCGCGATGGGCGCCGCGATCGAGATCTTCGAGGGCGCCCGCACCATCGAGGTCGGCCGCGACCGGTTCGTGCCGGTCAAGACGACCAACGACCTGCTGGTGCTGCGCTCCGACATCTACGACCTTGGCCAGGACTTCGTGCTGGACCAGTCCTCGGACGGTGTCCCCTTCATCGAGCTCGACGGCGACTTCTACAAGCTGGTCGGCGACTTCGACAAGCGCTTCCCCGAGGGCGCCCCGTCGCTGCGCGAGGCGACGTCGCTGGTCATCGACGGCGACGTCACCTTCGGCAAGGGCGTGCGCGTCGTCGGCGACGTCAAGATCAAGGCACCCAGTGCCGAGCGGATCGACGCGTCGGCCGTGCTGGCAGCCGATGGCTGAGCTGCTCCCGGTCCCCGACCTCGTCGAGCGGATCCTCGCGTCGGTCTCGCCGCTGCCCGACTTCCCACAGCCGCTGATGGAGGCGCTCGGCCTCGCTCTGGCCGAGGACGTCACGGCCGACATCTCGCTGCCCGGCTTCGACAACTCCGCCATGGACGGCTACGCCGTGACGTACGCCGATGTGTCGACCGCCTCCGAGGACGCCCCCGTCCAGCTGCCGGTGGTGGGGGAGATCGGTGCCGGCCAGGGCGGGCTGATGGCCCTCTCGCCCGGCACCGCCGCGAAGATCATGACCGGCGCCCCGGTGCCGGCCGGCTGCGACGCGGTCGTCCCCTACGAGTGGACCGACCGGGGCGTGGCCCAGGTGCGGATCACCCGAGCCCCGAGCAAGCACCAGCACATCCGGGTCGCCGGCGAGGACGTCGCCGAGGGCGACCTCCTGCTCGAGCACGGCACGGTCCTGGGCCCGCGCCACCTCGGCCTGCTCGCCGCGGTCGGCCGTGCCACCGTGCGCTGCCGCCCGCGTCCGCGCGTCGTCGTCATCTCGACCGGCTCCGAGCTGCGTGAGCCCGGATCGCCGCTCGGCCGGGACTCGATCTACGACGGCAACTCCTATCTCCTCGCGGCTTCCGCGCGCGCGGCCGGTGCGATCGCCTACCGCGTCGGCATCGTCCCCGACGACCCGCGCACGTTCACCGACGCGCTCAGCGACCAGCTCGTGCGCGCCGACATCGTCGTCACCAGCGGCGGCGTCTCCGAGGGCGACTTCGACGTCGTCAAGGAGGCGCTGTCCTCCCTCGGCTCCGTCTGGTTCGGCGGCGTCGCGATGCAGCCGGGCAAGCCGCAGGGCTTCGGCACGGTCGGCGACGACCGCACCCCGATCTTCACGCTGCCCGGCAACCCCGTCTCGGCCTACATCTCCTTCGAGACGTTCGTGCTGCCGGCGATCCGCCGGATGATGGGCAAGCTGCCCTACTCGCGGCCGCTGACCCGGGCGCGCCTGACCCATGGCATCTCCTCGCCCGAGGGCAAGCAGCAGATGGTGCGCGCGGCCTGGGACTCCGACCGCGGTGGGGCCTTCGTGACCCCGGTCGGTGGACACGGCTCCCACCTGCTCGGCGACCTCGCGGCGAGTGATGCGCTCATCGTCGTACCCCCCGACACCACGGCCCTGCGAGCCGGCGACATGGTGCAGGTCCTCCGACTGGACGAAGGCTTCTGATGACCTCCTTCTCCCACATCGACGACGCCGGCGCAGCCCGGATGGTCGACGTCTCCGGCAAGGCCGTGACGGCGCGTACGGCGAGCGCGTCGGGCCGGGTCCACGTCTCGCCGGCGGTGATCGCGCTGCTCCGCGGCGCGGGCGTGCCGAAGGGCGACACCCTCGCGGTGGCCCGGCTCGCAGGCATCATGGGCGCCAAGCAGACCCCGTCGCTGATCCCGCTGTGCCACCCGCTCGCGCTGTCGTCGGTCACCGTCGACCTCACGGTCACCGACGAGTCGGTCGACATCCTCGCCACGGTCGCCACCACCGACCGGACGGGCGTCGAGATGGAGGCGCTCACCGCGGTCTCGGTCGCCGCGCTCACCGTCATCGACATGGTCAAGGCGGTCGACAAGGGTGCGGTGATCACCGACGTGCGCGTCGAGACGAAGACCGGCGGCAAGTCGGGCGACTGGAAGCGGTCATGAAGGCCGCCGTCGTCGTCGCGTCCAACCGCGCGGCGGCGGGTGTCTATGCCGACGAGACCGGCCCGCTGATCGTCGCGTGGCTGGTCGAGCAGGGCTTCTCGACGGGCGAGCCCGTCGTCGTGCCCGACGGCGAGGCCGTGGGCCGCGCGATCTCCGCGGCTGTCACCGACGGGGCGCGCGTCGTGCTCACCACCGGCGGCACCGGGCTGACACCGACCGACCGCACCCCCGACGTGACGCGCCCGCTGTTCGACCACGAGGTGCCGGGCATCGCCGAGGCGATCCGCGCCCACGGCCTGGCCAACCAGGTCCCGACCGCCATGCTGTCGCGCGGCGTCGCCGGGGTCATCGGCTCGTGCCTGGTCGTCAACCTCCCCGGGTCCCGCGGGGGTGTGAAGGACGGCCTGGCCGTGCTGGCGCCGGTGCTGCGGCACGCTGTGGAGCAGATCGTCGGCAGCGACCATTGATCCCGGTCAAGCCGACGCCCGGGTGGCCGGCCTTCCTGGTGCACCGCGAGGTTGCCCTGCGCCCGCTGGAAGCCGCCGACGCCGAGGCGTGGCGTGACGTCCGCTCGCGCAACATGGACTGGCTCAGGCAGTGGGAGGCGACCCTGCCTCCCGGTGAGGACCACTCCGGCGGCAACTACGCCCAGGTCGTGCGCCGCCTGCGCCGGCTCGCCCGGCAGGGCCAGGCGATGCCGTTCGCGATCGAGGTCGACGGCAGCTTCGCCGGTCAGGTCACCGTCAACAACATCGTCCGCGGGTCGGCGCAGTTCGCCTCGATCGGCTACTGGCTCGACCGCGGCGTCGCCGGTCGCGGGATCATGCCGATCGCGGTGGCGATGGTGATCGACCACTGCTTCACCAGTGCCCGGCTGCACCGGATCGAGATCAGCATCCGCCCGGAGAACAGCAACTCGCTGCGGGTCGTGGAGAAGCTCGGCCTGCACGAGGTCGGCTACGCGCCGCGGTTCCTGCACATCGACGGCGCCTGGCGCGACCACCGGATCTTCGCGGTCACGGTCGAGGACTGCCCGCGGGGGATGCTCGCGACCCTCATCTCGTCGTGAACGAATCACACGAGTCACACGAGTTGCCTTGCGACACACCTATGGACTTGCGCCTCACACTGCGCTAGGGAATCTAACCTCAGAGGTGTGGACCTGAGTGCGTTGATCTTCGTTGCGCTGGCGGTGGCGTGGGCCGTCTACCTGATTCCCAAGGCGCTCAAGCACCATGACGAGGTCGTCCGGAGCCGGTCGGTCGACCGGTTCTCCCAGACGATGCGCGTGCTGGCCCGTCGCGAGCCGATCAACCGCCGCGATGCCCGCCTCGTCGTCACGCCCAACCGCCACACCTCCGCGCCGACCGTCGAGACCAAGGCCTCCAGCCTCGCCGCGACGCAGCCGTCGTACGCCGCTCGCCGGGCCGCCGCCGCGAAGGCCACCCGGCGTCGTCGCAACGTGCTCGGGCTGGTCCTGCTCGCCAACACCCTCGTCATCGGGCTCGCCGTGGCCGGCGTGCTCACCTGGCCGTGGGTCGCCCTGCCCGCCGGTCTCCTCGTCGCCTGGCTGGTCGCCTGCCGCGTCATGGTCAAGGGCGAGCGGGCCGCTGCCCGACCCGTCCGGACCACGCTGCCGGTCGTCGACGAGCTCCCCGAGACCACCGACTCCCCGATGACGCCCGACGTCGAGGCGTCCGAGGCGTCCGAGGAGCCCGCCGCGGCTCCCGCTCCCGTGCAGGTCGACGAGGCTGAGCCGGCCCGTGCCGAGGGCGCTGCGCCCGCCCGTGCCGAGGGCGCGTGGGACATGGTGCCGACGACCTTGCCGACCTACGTCTCGAAGGCGCCCGCCGTGCGCCGTACGGTCCAGACGATCGACCTCGACTCGACCGGTGTCTGGTCCTCGGGTCGCAACGACGACGACTCCGCCCTGGCCCGCGAGGCCGAGGAGTCCGAGCGCACTGCCCGCACCGCCGCGGCCGAGCGCCGCGCCGCCGGTTCCTGACGCCGTCCGCTGGTCCGCCGGACCTGCTCCGGGACGTTCGACGGGGGGCTGTGCGCCGCCGCTAGGTTGGATCCATGGCCACCGTCACCCTGTCCGAGTCCCGCGCCGTCCCGATCCCGGTCGAGGAGGCCTTCGACCGGGTGCTGGCACACCCGCTGCCCTCCGTCTTCCGCCGCCGCCGGCTCGCGATCCCGCCGATCAAGGACGTGCGTCACCAGGACGGCGAGTGGGGGAGCGTCGGCCAGACGCGCACGATCGTGCTCGCCGACGGCGGCACGATGCGCGAGACGCTGACCTCCAACGACCGCCCGCACGCCTTCGGCTACACCATCTCCGAGGTCCGTGGCCCGATGAAGCCGCTGGTCGCCAGCGCCGACGGCCGCTGGTCCTTCGAGCCCGCCGGCACCGGCACCCGGATCACCTGGACGTGGGTGCTCACCCCGACCGCGGCCGGTCGCGTGGCGATGCCCGCCTTCGGCGCGATGTGGCGCGGCTACGCCCGGCAGGCACTCGAAGAGGTCGAGGCCATCCTGCTCGGCGACTGACGCGATTGGGCGCCCCCGAATATCGGCTGGTATCTTTTCCAATCGCTTGGGGGTGTGGCGCAGCTGGTAGCGCGTCTCGTTCGCATCGAGAAGGCCAGGGGTTCGAGTCCCCTCACCTCCACAAGCACCGAACGGCCCGTCCCAGACGGGCCGTTCGTCATTTCCGCCTCAGATCCAGCGGGTGAACCAGATCCGCCGCAGCCACTCGTCATGGGTGATGAGCTGGTCGGTCCACACCGGCCAGAACCACGCGAAGGCGAACACGGTCAGCACGACGAACGACCCGGAGATCACCACTCCTGCCGTACGCCGCGGGGTGGGCGCGTTGGACGAGCCCACGATGGTGCCCAGGGCGAGCGCGAGGCCGAGCACCAGGAACGGCAGGCACGCGATGGCGTAGAAGATGAAGATCGGCCGGTCGTCGAACCTCAGCCACGGCAGCCACGTCGAGCCGACACCGACGACCGCGACCCCGAAGCGCCAGTCGCGCCCGCCGGCCCAGCGGACGACGGCGAACACCAGCGCCAGCGACCCTGCCCACCAGATCAGCGGGTTGCCGAGCAGCAGGACCTGGCGCAGGCAGGTGGAACCCGTGGGCGCGTCGCAGCCCTGGCTCCCCGGCCGGATGTCCAGCTGGGCGTCGACGCCGACCGGACGGCTCATCAGCAGCCAGCCGATCGGGCGCGAGGCGTAGACGTGGGAGCTGTCGTTGAGGAAGTGGGCGTGGAAGGCGTAGACGTCCTGGTGGTAGTCCCACAGGGAGTGCAGCGACTGCCGGACCTCGCCGATCCCCTCCGCGTCGGGTTGGCTCGCACTCGCCCAGGGCTTGCCGCCGTCGAAGGTCGTGTACTGCGTGTTGCTGAGTGTCTTCTCGTACTCGTCGGCGTGCACCAGCCAGCCGGTCCAGCTCGACACGTAGACCACCAGCGCCACGAGCACGAGGCTCGCGAACGCGATCGGGCCGTCGACCAGGAGCGCTTTCACCAGCGCCTTGGGCTGTCCGAAGGACCGCCGGGCGCCGTAGTTCCAGGCGGTCAGCAGCAGGCCGAACGCGGCGAGCGGGAAGAGCGCCGTCCACTTGGTGCCGACGGCCAGTCCGAAGGCGATGCCGGCGGCGACCAGCCACGGCCGGAAGAGCGCCCGGGTGCGGCCCCGGGCGAGGCGGGAACGGAACCACTGTCGGTCCGCCACGACACAGTGGACGCCCAACAGGATGAAGAAGGCGAGGAAGATGTCGAGCAGGGCCAGCCGGGACAGGACGAGCTGCAGGCCGTCCAGGGCGAGCAGGAGCCCGCCCACGAGGCCGAGCGCGGTCGAGCCGGACACCCGGCGGACGAAGCGGCACATCAGCAGCACCATCAGCGAGCCGACCACCGCGGCCGCGATGCGCCAGCCGAAGGGGTCCATGCCGAAGGCCTTCTCGCCCAGCGCGATGATCCACTTGCCGACCTCAGGGTGCACCACCATCGACGGGGTGTCCGCCCAGAGCCCGCCCGCCTGGCCGTTGAGGATCGTCTTGTCGGCGTCCTCGACGTAGGTCCGCACGTAGCCGTTGCCGAGCATCGACCACGCGTCCTTGGCGTAGTAGGTCTCGTCGAAGCTGAACTGGTGCGGGGTGCCGAGCTTCCACCAGCGCAGGAAGAACGCCAGCGCGGTGATCGCGAGGGCCAGCGTCCACCCGATGAGCGGGTCCTCGGTGTGCCAGCGCGGTCTGGCTCGCTCCTCCGCGGACGGGACCTCGCTGCCCGTCGCGGTGCGCGACAGACTGACGGTGGCAGGAGCGGTCACGTCCGAGACTCTAGATCGTCCCTGACATGATCGGCGGCATGTCCTCCACCACGCCTTCCACCGGGGTGCTCGTGCTCGCCGCCACCCCGATCGGCCAGGCCGGGGACGCGCCGCCGCGACTGGCGGCCGAGCTGACGGGCGCCGACGTGGTCGCCGCCGAGGACACCCGTCGGCTCAAGCGGCTGACCAGCGACCTGGGCATCACCCTGACCGGCCGCGTCGTGTCCTACTTCGAGGGCAACGAGTCGGCGCGCACGCCCGTCCTGCTGGCCGCCCTGCTCGCCGGCGAGCGGGTCGTGCTGGTGACCGACGCGGGCATGCCGAGCGTGTCCGACCCGGGCTACCGGCTCGTCGTCGCGGCGGTCGAGCACGACGTGCACGTCACTGCGGTGCCCGGACCCAGCGCCGTGCTCACTGCGCTCGCGGTCAGCGGCCTGCCCGTCGACCGGTTCTGCTTCGAGGGGTTCTTGCCGCGCAAGGCGGGGGAGCGGAGCCGCCGGCTCGCCGGCCTGGCCCGCGAGGACCGGACGATGGTGTTCTTCGAGGCGCCGCACCGCACCGAGGCGGCGCTCGCCGCGATGGCCGAGGCCTTCGGTGGGGAGCGCAGCGGGGCCGTGTGCCGTGAGCTGACCAAGACCCACGAGGAGGTACGGCGAGGACCGCTCGCCGACCTGGTCGCGTGGGCCGCCGAGGGGGTCCGCGGAGAGGTCACCATCGTCGTGGAGGGCGCTCCGGCGCAGGCCGAGGTCGGCACCGACCCCGAGTCCCTGCGCGCCGCCGTCGCCGAGGAGGAGGCAGCGGGTGCCACCCGCAAGGAAGCGATCGCCGACGTCGCCCGCCGGGCCGGCGTCCCGAAGCGGGAGGTCTACGACCTTGTCCACCGATAGGCCGACGAACGAGCCCACCCGCGCCCGCGCGGCCACCGAGGAGACGTCCGGGGCCCGTCGTGACCGCCAGCGTCCGCCGGCGCCCGAGCCGCTGCCGCTGCCCGTGGTCGACAACCACTGCCACCTCGACATCGCCGACGGCGACTGGCTGGAGACGCGCGAGGCCATCGAGCTGGCCGGGTCGGTCAACGTCACCCGGATCGTCCAGATCGGCTGTGACCTGCCCGGCGCCCGCTGGGCGGTGGCGGCGGCCGCCGAGCACCCCGAGCTGATCGCCGGGGTCGCGCTGCACCCCAACGAGGCGCCGCGGGTCGAGGACCTCGACGCCGCGATGGCCGAGATCGAGGCCCTCGCGGGCGCCCACGACCTGGTGCGGGCCGTCGGTGAGACCGGGCTCGACCACTTCCGCACCGGCGAGGACGGCCGGGCGGTCCAGGAGGAGAGCTTCCGCCGCCACATCGACCTGGCCAAGCGGCTCGACAAGACGCTGGTGATCCACGACCGGGACGCCCACGACGAGGTGCTGCGCGTCCTCGACGAGGAGGGGGCGCCCGACCGCTGGGTGATGCACTGCTTCTCCGGCGACGTCGACCTCGCTCGCGCCTGCCTGGAGCGCGGAGCGCACCTGAGCTTTGCCGGCACGGTCACGTTCAAGAACGCCGCCGGCCTGCGCAACGCACTGGCCGTGACGCCGATCGACCGCCTCCTGGTGGAGACCGATGCGCCGTACCTCACCCCCACGCCGTTCCGTGGCCGACCCAACGCTTCCTACCTCGTCCCGCACACCGTCCGGGCCATGGCCGAGGTCCGCGGCGACGACCTCGAGACCCTCTGCGAGGCGATCAACCTCAACACCGAGAGGGCCTTCGGCGGCCCGTGGTGAGGGGTCGGAGGGGGCGGGTGAGCGCCGTCACGACCGCCGAGACGCTGGTCACGATCGGCCCGGAAAACCGCCGTTCGACTTTGAACCATCCGTCATCACCGTTATCGTCCTGTGACGTTGGCCGGGATCGGGAACGATTCGCCAGCGCCCGGAGGTTGGTATGAGCCCCCTCCGCGAGACCCCCGCTCGCACCTCGCCCACCGCCCCCGGTGGACACGGCTGCACGCGGGAGCGCTGACAGCCCGAGGCCCGGAGAGCTCGAAGTCCGGAGAAACGTGCGCTCACGCATCGTCCACCTCAGCAAGTCCAAGGCCCTGCTGGCGACCCTCGTCGCCGTCATCGTCGTCGCCGTCGGCGGCTCGACGTTGGGCTACGCAGCACTCAGCAAGTCGGTGACGCTGTCACTCGACGGCCAGGCCCAGACGGTCACGGCCATGGGTGACACGGTCGCCGAGGTGCTGGCCTCGGAAGGCATCGAGCTCACCGACAAGGATCTCGTGGCCCCCGCCCTCGACGAGAGCGTCGATGACGGAAGCCGCATCTCGGTCCAGTTCGGCCGCCCGCTCGAGCTGAGTGTCGATGGTGAGGAGCGCACCTACTGGGTGAACTCCACCGACGTCGCGAGCGCCCTGGGCGAGATCGGCCGCGGCTATCCGACCGCCGACCTCTCGACCAGCCGTGACGCCACGATCTCCCGCAGCGGCATCCGCCTCGAGGTCACGACCCCGAAGAAGATCCGGATCCAGGTCGGCAAGCAGGAGATGAAGACCCAGAAGATCACGGCGCTCACGGTGGCCGAGGTCCTCGACGAGCTCGGCGTGAAGGTGTCGAAGCACGACAAGGTGACCCCCGGCCTCAAGAAGCAGATCACCGACGGCGACAAGATCGTGCTCACCGACATCCGCATCGTCACCAAGCGCGTCAAGGACGAGGCGATCGACTTCGACGTCATCGAGCGCCCGGACGACTCCATGTTCGAGGGCGACGACGAGACGGTCCGCGAGGGCCGCGACGGCGTGCGCGACGTGACCTACAAGCTCACCGTCCGCAACGGCCAGGTCATCGCGACCAAGGTCGTCACCGCCGACGTCCAGCGCGAGCCGGTCGACGCCATCGTCAAGGTCGGCACCAAGGAGGAGGTCACCTCCAACTACGCCTCCGGCGGCACGGTCTGGGACGCCCTCGCGCAGTGCGAGTCCGGCGGCAACTGGGCCATCAACACCGGCAACGGCTACTACGGCGGCCTGCAGTTCAACCTCGGCACCTGGCAGGCCTACGGCGGCACGGGCCTCCCGAGCCAGGCCTCGCGGGAGACCCAGATCGCGGTCGCGACCCGCCTCCGTGACGCTTCCGGCGGGTACGGCGCGTGGCCGCACTGCTCCGCCCAGCTGGGCCTGCCTCGCTGATCACGCTGATCGCGCGGTCGACATCTAGGCTCTGCGTATGACATCCCCTTCCGCCGGTCCGAGACTTCTCGGGCCGGCGGAGGTGCGAACGCTCGCGGCCGAGCTCGACCTGCGCCCGACCAAGCAGCGCGGTCAGAACTTCGTCATCGACGCCAACACGGTGCGCCGCATCGTGCGTGACTCCGGCATCGGACCCGACGACGTCGTCGTCGAGGTGGGCCCCGGGCTCGGCTCGCTCACCCTCGGGCTGCTCGAGGTCGCCCGGCGCGTGGTGGCCGTCGAGATCGACCCGCTGCTCGCCGCACGGCTGCCCGCGACGATCGAGGACCGCGCCCCCGACCACGCCGACGCCTTCGAGGTCGTGCTGGGCGACGCGATGCGGATCGAGGCGATCCCCGGTCCGCCGCCGACAGCCCTCGTCGCCAACCTGCCCTACAACGTCTCGGTGCCGGTCCTGATCCACATGCTCACGCTGCTCCCGTCGCTGGAGCGCGGGCTGGTGATGGTGCAGGCCGAGGTCGCCGACCGTCTCGCGGCCGGCCCCGGCTCCAAGATCTACGGCGTCCCGTCGGTGAAGGCCGCCTGGTTCGCCGACGTGCGGCGCGCCGGCGCCATCGGTCGCAACGTCTTCTGGCCCGCGCCTAACGTCGACTCCGGCCTCGTCGCCTGGACCCGCTGCGACCCGCCGGACACCACGGCCACCCGCGAGCAGGTCTTCACCGTCATCGACGCCGCCTTCGCCACCCGCCGCAAGCAGATCCGCGCGGCCCTGCGCCCGCTCGCCGGCTCCAGCGAGGCCGCCGAGCACGCCCTCGTCCAGGCCGGCATCGACCCGACCGCGCGCGGCGAGGTGCTCACCGTGGCCGACTTCGCCCGGATCGCCGAGGGCATGCCGTGGTGAGCACCGTCTCCGTCCGCGCCGCCGCGAAGATCAACCTCCACCTCGGCGTCGGCGCTGTGCGTGACGACGGCTTCCACCCGCTCGACACCGTCTACCAGGCCATCAGCCTCTACGACGACGTCACCCTCACCGGCGCGGTGGTGCCCTCGCTCGAGCTGGAGTGCGCCGACTACATCGACGCCGGCGACGTCCCGATCGGCGGCGGCAACATCGCCTTCCGTGCGCTCGAGGTGATCCGCGCCCGGACCGGGCGCCACGGCCACGAGGCCGTCGAGATCCTCAAGTCGATCCCGGTCGCCGGCGGGATGGCGGGCGGCTCGGCCGACGCCGCCGCGACCCTGCTGGCCTACGACCGGCTGCACCGGACCGGCCTGCCCGACGACGTGCTCCTCGACCTCGCGGCCGAGCTCGGCAGCGACGTCCCCTTCTCGCTCGTGGGCGGCACTGCGCGTGGCCGTGGCCGTGGCGAGGTCGTGCAGCCGCTCGACGACCGCGGCACCTGGTGGTGGGTCGCCGTCCCGTCCGGCGTCGGCCTGTCCACGCCCGAGGTCTACGCGCACTTCGACAAGCTGTTTCCCGACGCGCTGGCCGAGCCGGCTGAGCCGGCCGACCTGCTGTCGGCGCTGGCGAGCGGCGAACCGCTGCGGCTGGCCCGCACCCTGCACAACGACCTGCAAGCGCCGGCGGTCGACCTGCGACCCGAGCTCGGCACCCTGATCGACCGCGGCGAAGGCGAAGGTGCCCTGCGCGGCCTCGTCTCCGGTTCGGGCCCGACCTGCATCTTCCTGTGCGACTCGCTCGACGGCGCCCACGCCGTCGTCGCGGGCCTGCGGGGTGCGGGGCACGACGTCGTACTCATCGCGAACGGCCCTGTCGCCGGCGCACATCTCCTGGAGCGCCCCTGATGGCCAACCTGATCAACCTCGAAAAAGTCTCGAAGGCCTACGGCATCCGGCCGCTGCTGAGCGAGGTCTCGCTCGGCATCAACGTCGGTGAGCGGATCGGCATCGTCGGACGCAACGGCGACGGCAAGACCACGTTGCTCGAGGTGATGACCGGTCTCGAGGAGCCCGATTCCGGCCGCGTCTCGATGAGCCGTGGCGTCGAGATCGGCTACCTCCACCAGGGCGACGAGCTCGTCGACACCCACACCGTGCGCGAGGCCGTGCTCGGGGGCCGCGCCGATCACGAGTGGCTGGCCGACTCGACCATGCGTGGCGTCGTCACCGAGCTGCTGGCCGGCGTCTCGCTCGACCGGCCGGTGCTCGGCCTCTCCGGTGGCGAGCGCCGCCGCTGCTCGCTGGCCGCGCTGCTGCTCGGCGAGCACGAGCTGATCATCCTCGACGAGCCCACCAACCACCTCGACGTCGAAGCGGTCGCCTGGCTCGCGGGGCACCTCATCCAGCGCTCGTCGGCGCTCGTCGTCGTGACCCACGACCGCTGGTTCCTCGACGAGGTCTGCCAGACGACGTGGGAGGTCCACGACGGCGTGGTCGACTCCTACGAGGGCGGCTACGCCTCGTTCGTGCTCGCGAAGGCGGAGCGGCAGCGCCAGGCCGGTGCGTCCGAGCAACGCCGCCAGCAGCTCGTGAAGAAGGAGCTCGCCTGGCTGCGGCGCGGCGCCCCGGCGCGGACCGCGAAGCCGAAGTTCCGCATCGAGGCGGCCAACCAGCTGATCGAGGACGTGCCGCCGCCGCGCGACCGCCTCGAGCTGCAGAAGTTCGCGACCCAGCGCCTCGGCAAGGACGTCATCGACCTCGAGCACGTCGACATGTCCCGCGGTGATCGCCAGCTGCTGTCCGATGCGACCTGGCGCCTCGGCCCGGGTGACCGGGTCGGCATCGTCGGCGTCAACGGCGCCGGCAAGACCTCGGTGCTGTCCCTGATCGCGGGCAGCCTCGAGCCCACCGCCGGGCGGGTCAAGCACGGCCGCACGATCGCGATGGAGCACCTCACCCAGGCCATCGACGAGGTCGACCCCAACGGTCGGGTGCTGCCGACGATCGAGGCGATCGCGCGCGTGACGCGTACGGCGACGGGCTCCGACATCACCGCGACGTCGATGCTCGAGCGGTTCGGCTTCACCGGCGACAAGCTCACCGCCCGCCTCGGCGACCTGTCCGGTGGCGAGCGCCGCCGCTTCCAGCTGCTCAAGCTGCTGCTCAACGAGCCCAACGTGCTGCTGCTCGACGAGCCCACCAACGACCTGGACATCGACACCCTCAACGTCCTCGAGGACTTCCTCGACGGCTGGCCGGGCACCCTGATCGTGGTCTCGCACGACCGCTACTTCCTCGAGCGGGTCACCGACTCCGTCTGGGCGCTGCTCGGCGACGGCCAGATCTCGATGCTGCCGCGCGGGGTGGACGAGTACCTCGAGCGTCGCGCCGCGGGCCTCGACTCGGTGGCATCGCGCACCTTGACCGGCGGGTCGAACGCCTCCGGTGCGACCACGTCGGGATCGGCGAAGGTCAAGGCGGGCTCGGCGGAGGAGCGAGATGCCCGCAAGGCCTTGTCGCGCATCGAGAAGCAGATCGCCCGCGTCGACAAGCAGGAGAAGGCGCTCGACGACGAGATGGCTGCGTCCCTGACCGACTTCGACCGGCTGGCCGAGCTCGGCAAGCAGCTGAGCGCGGTCCAGGCCGAGAAGGAGCGGCTCGAGCACGAGTGGCTCGAGGCGTCGGAGCTGCTCGGCTCCTGAGTCAGTCCTCGGGTGGGCTGAACGGCGCGAGCAGCGTGCGCAGCAGCGACGCGAGCGTGGCCTGGTCGCCGGCCGGCAGCGCGGCGATCAGCTCGGCCTCGGCCGCGATCAGCGCTCCGAAGGCGCCGTCGACGGCGGCCTTGCCCTCGGGGGTGAGGCGCACCAGCACCCCGCGTCGATCACGCGGGTCGGGCAGCCGCTCGACCAGTCCGCGGCCGGCGAGCCGGTCGACGCGGTTGGTCATGGTGCCGCTGGTCACGAGCGTCTCGCGCAGCAGTCGGCCGGGGGACAGCTCGTACGGCGCCCCGGCGCGCCGCAGCGCAGCCAGCACGTCGAACTCCCACGACTCGATGTGGTGGGTCGTGAAGGCGTCGCGGCGGGCGAGGTCGAGGTGGCGCGCCAGCCTGCTGATGCGGCTGAAGACCTCGACCGGACCGAGGTCGAGGTCGGTGCGCTCGCGCGCCCACGCCTCGACCAGGCTGTCCACTTCGTCGCGCATGCGGCCAGTGTGCCAGACGCGTCGAGAATCTTGACGTCGAGAGATAGGGTGCATGGAGCTGCTCGCCCTGTCCTGACGGAAACCCCTAGAACGTTCGGTTCCCCGCATAGGCGGGGGAATGCAACGTTCCGGGGTGTTGCAACACTCGAGAACCCCACGGAAACCCCGAGAAGTCGGTGTGGCTCACTCACCGCTCGCGACGTGTCAGGCCTCGGGCTGCTCGCTGTAGAGCACGGGATCGCCGTCGAGCCCGCTGAGCCCGTTCCAGGCGAGGTTGACCACGTGGGCGGCGACGACCTCGCGCGCGGGCTTGCGGGTGTCGAGCCACCACTGGCCCAGGCTCGCGACCATCCCGACGAGCATCTGGGCATACATCGGGGCGTTCTTGGCGTCGAGCCCGGTGCGCTTGAAGGTGTCGGCCAGCAGTCCCTCGACGCGGGAGGCGACGTCACCGAGGATCGTCTGGAAGGACGCCTCCCCGATGGGGCTGTCGCGGACCAGGATCCGGAAGCCCTGCGGGTTCTCCTCGACGTACGACAGCAGCGCCAACGCCGCCTGCTCGAGCACGATCCTCGAGGTGCCCGCGGTGAGTGAGCCGCGCATGATCGCCAGCAGGGTCTGCACCTCGCGGTCGACGACGACGGCGTAGAGCCCCTCCTTGCCGCCGAAGTGCTCGTAGACGACCGGCTTGGAGACCTGGGCGCGGGCTGCGACCTCCTCGATGGCGGCCCCCTCGAAGCCGCGTTCTGAGAACAGCGTGCGCGCGACGGCAATCAGTTGCTCGCGGCGCTCGGCCCCGGTCATGCGTTTCTTGCTCGGCATGGGGCAGATCCTCTCACGCCGATCCGCTCGTTTGACAATGGGAATCATTCTCATTTAGCGTCCGGCGCTCCAGACTCAGAGAGGCAGATGGATGAAGCGCAGGAAGAAGCTGGCCGTGGTGCTCGCGACGTTGATCGTCGGCGGGGGAGGTGCGTCCCTTCAGCAGAACAGCGCGCCCAGAGTTACCGACTGGTAACATCTCCGGCATGAGCCAGGTCCAGAAGCTGTGGAACACCGCCACCTCCGTCCCCGTCGTCGGCAAGCGCGCGTTCTCCATCGCGTTTTCGCAGAAGGCGCCCTACTTCGCCACGATCCACCCGCGCTTCACGGTGGTCGAGCCCAACCACGTCGAGCTCGTCATCCCGAAGCGGCGCAGCGTCCAGAACCACCTCGGCACCGTGCACGCGATCGCGCTGTGCAACGGCCTCGAGGCGGCCATGGGTGCGCTCGCCGAGGTGACGATCCCGAGCCACAAGCGGTGGATCCCCAAGGGCATGGACGTCGCCTACACCGCGAAGGCCACCTCGGACATCGTCTGCATCGCCGAGACGGACCCCGAGCAGTGGACCAGCGACAACCCCGACCTGCACGTCCGCGTCCGCGGCGAGCGCGAGGACGGGACCGTCGTGATCGAGGGCGTCATCAAGCTCTGGGTGACCGAGAAGCCCGGAGCGTAGCGACGGGCTTCGACGTCCTCAGTCCGGCTGAGCTTGCGAAGCCGGAACCGCTGCGGGAGCCCCGGAGCGTAGCGACGGGCTTCGACGTCCTCAGTCCGGCTGAGCTTGCGAAGCCGGAACCGCTGCGAGCGACCCGTCACTTCGTGACGGGTCGCTCCCGGCCACACTCGGGCGAGGTCTACAGGGTCGTCTTGGCTTCGCCGACGTCGGCGACCATCGAGACCTGCAGGACCTTCTTCTCGCCCACGAACTTGCGCTGGACGTAGTTGGCCAGCCAGGTGAGCACCAGGTTGGTCACGATGTAGCACGCGGCGACGACGATGGTCGTCGGGACGATGTTGTTGAACGACAGCGGCAGCTGCTTGGCGATCTTGGTGAGGCCGATCCCGAAGACGATCAGGATCAGGCTGGTGTCCTTGAGCGCCACGACGCACTGGCTGATGATCGCCGGGATCATGATCTTCACGGCCTGGGGCAGCAGCACGATGTTCATCACCTGCGCCTTGCGCATGCCGATGGCGTACGCCGCCTCGGCCTGCCCGCGAGGGACGGCGTTGACGCCGGCGCGGAAGACCTCGGCCAGCACGGCGCCGTTGTAGAGCGTCAGCGCCAGCACCACGGACCAGAAGGCGCCTCGCGCGATGGGCATGTCGCCGAAGACCGCGTAGAAGCAGAAGATCATCAACATGATGACGGGTACGGCGCGGAAGAACTCGACGACCAGCCACGACACCCAGCGCACGGGTCGGTGATCGGAGAGCTTGCTGATCCCGAAGACCACCCCGAACACGACAGCACCGAGCACCGACAGCACCGCCATGATGATGGTGTCGAGCCATGCCTCGAGGAGCGCGGTGAGGTACTGCGGGGTGACGAAGGGTTCCCACAGGGCGTAGGCAAACTGGCCAGCGTCAGCGAGCCGCTTCACGGCGAAGGCGAGCGCGGCCACGATCACGACGAGCGAGATGATCGTGTAGATCCGGTGCCGGGCGACCGTCTTGGGTCCCGGTGCGTCGAAGAGAACTCCGGCGGCCATCAGGCGATCCTCCAGCGACGCTCGAACGAGATGGCGACCAGGGAGACGAGCTCGACCAGGACGACGTACAGCAGGGCGACGCCCAAGAAGATGCCCCAGCGCTCGTCGGCATGGTTGTTGGTCATGATCTTCATCTGGGCAGCAGCCTCCAGGACGCCGAACACGGCGGCGACCGAGGTGTTCTTGAGCAGCGCGATCAGGGTGCTCGCCACCGGGGGGACCGAGGCGCGGAACGCCTGGGGGAGCACGACTTCGCGCATCACCCCGCTGAACGGGAGACCGATGGCCCGGGCGGCCTCGGCCTGACCCAGCGGGACGGCGTTGACGCCGGAGCGGAGTGCCTCGCACACGAAGGTGGAGGTGTAGAGCGTCAGGGCGACCACCGCGGTGGCGAAGAACGAGGTGAAGTCGAAGCTCCCGATGTGGACGTCGACGAACTTGAGGTTGATCCCGATCTTGGGAGCGGCGAACTGGAAGAAGAAGAACACCATCAGCAACGGGGTGTTGCGCACGAGCGTGACGTAGGTGGCGGCCGCCTTGTTGAGGACCGCGATCGGGCCGACGCGCATGGCGACCAGGATCGTGCCCCCGATGAGGGACAGGACGCCCGAGCACAAGAAGAGCAGGACGGTGTAGCCGAACGCCTGCAGGACCTCGGGGAACTCGTTGATGAAGGCTTCCACGCCACTCCTCTCGTGGGACCGGAGTCCGGGCCCGCTTGCTCAGCGGGCCCGGACTCGGATGGTGAGCTGGATGCTCAGGACTCGCAGGGGTCGAGCTCCGGGAAGTCCGGGGTCTCGACGCCGGAGGCACCGAGGTTGGCCTCGAAGGCCTCGGCCCACGTGCCGTCCTCGTTGGCTGCCTCGAGCGTGTCGTTGATCCACTGGCACATCTCCGGGTAGTCCTGCGAGTAGCCGACGCCGATGCGCTCCTCGGAGAACGGCTCGCCGACGACCTTCAGGGCGCCCTCGTTCTGCGCGGCGTAGCCGGCGAGGATCGTGCCGTCCGTCGTCATCGCCTCGACCGTGCCGTCGAGCACCTTGTCGACGCACTGGCTGTAGGTGTCGAAGCCGACCGGCTTCATGCCCTGGGCCTTGGCGTTGTCGAGCGACGTCGAGCCGGTGACGGAGCAGACTTCCTTGCCCTGCAGGTCCTCGGGGCCGGCGGCCTCGGAGTCCTCGGGCACCAGCAGCTGCTGGCCGGTGAGCATGTAGGGGCCGGCCTGACCGACGACCTGCCGACGCTCGTCGGTGATCGAGTAGGACGCGAGGACGAGGTCCACCTTGCCGTCCACCAGGAAGGGCTCGCGGTTGTCGGAGATCGTCTCGACGTACTGCACCTTGGACGTGTCCTCCGGGTCGATGCCCAGCGAGGCCACGAGGATCTTGGCGATGTCGACGTCGAAGCCGGTCGGCATGTCGGAGCCGGTCTCGTTGAACCCGAGGCCGGGCTGGTCGTACTTCACGCCGACGTTGATGGTGCCGGCCTCGGCGAGCTCGGCCATGCGCGTGCCCGCCTCGAAGCTGGCGTCCTCCGACGCCTCGACCTCCACGCCCTCGTTGTCGGTGCCCGCGTCACCGCACGCGGCGAGCGAGAGGGCCAGTCCAGCGACCGCGATCGCGGCCTTGGTTCGGATGAATCGCATCTGCTTCTCCCTTGATGTGGTGAACAGTTGAGGAGCCTTGGTGCCCCCTTGTGGGACGGCCCCGAGACCTGCTGGTCAGTGCTTGAGGATCTTGCCGAGGAAGTCCTTGGCGCGATCGGACGTGGGGTTGGTGAAGAACTGCTCGGGAGTGTTCTCCTCGACGATCGCGCCGTCGGCCATGAAGACGACCCGGTCGGCCGCCGTACGCGCGAAGCCCATCTCGTGGGTGACGACGATCATCGTCATGCCGCGGTGGGCGAGGTCGACCATGACGTCGAGGACCTCCTTGATCATCTCCGGGTCGAGCGCGGAGGTGGGCTCGTCGAAGAGCATCACCTTCGGCTCCATGGCCAGCGCCCGGGCGATGGCCACCCGCTGCTGCTGCCCACCGGAGAGCTGGGCGGGGTACTTGTCGGCCTGGTGACCGACGCCGACCCGGTCGAGCAGCTCACGGGCCTTGGTCTCGGCCGCGGACTTGCTCAGTCCTCGCACCTTGATCGGGCCGAGGGTGACGTTCTCGAGGATCGTCTTGTGGGCGAAGAGGTTGAAGCTCTGGAAGACCATGCCGACCTCGGCACGGAGCTTGGCCAGCGCCTTGCCCTCCTGTGGAAGGGGCTGCCCGTCCAGGCTGATCGTGCCCGAGTCGATGGTCTCGAGGCGGTTGATGGCACGACACAGGGTCGACTTGCCCGACCCCGACGGGCCGATCACGACGACCACCTCGCCGCTGGTCACGGTGAGGTCGATGTCCTTGAGGGCGTGCAGCGATCCGAAGTGCTTCTGGACATCGGTGAGGACGACGAGCGGCTCACCTCGCCCGGCCGAACGGGGCTCGTGCTCCAACGCGGTCATGCCCGCAACCTATAGGGATCAGTGTGTCCGGGGCCACACGCAGGGGTCCTCCACGGCAAACGTGACCGGACCGTGTCCCGCCCGTTGAGTGCGTACGGCGGACCTGTTCCCCAGCGAGGTTCGCCGGTGCTTGAATCGGCACTATCGCCTCGACCAGCGGAGGAAATGATGAGCGACAGCAAGAACAGGCTCGGCATGCTCAAGGACATGGCCAAGGGTGCCAAGGACGACCCGAAGGGCGCGGCGATCTTCTTCAAGGACGTGGGCAAGATGGCGGCCAAGGAAGCGGCCGGCAAGGCCAAGGGCAAGGTGAAGAACCTCCGCGGCCACTGACCTCCGGCTGCGATTACGGCTGGCCCGCCGGGCCGCCGTAGGCTTGTGCGGCTATGGCTCGCACCTATGAAGTCCGCACCTACGGGTGCCAGATGAACGTCCACGACTCCGAGCGCCTGACCGGGCTGCTGGAGGACGCGGGCTACATCGCGACCCCGACGGGCGAGCAGGCCGACGTCGTCGTCTTCAACACCTGCGCGGTCCGCGAGAACGCGGACAACAAGCTCTACGGCAACCTGTCCCACCTCGCGCCGGTCAAGGCGCGCAAGCCGGGCATGCAGATCGCCGTCGGTGGCTGCATGGCGCAGAAGGACCGCGACACGATCATCGACCGGGCGCCGTACGTCGATGTCGTCTTCGGCACGCACAACATCGGCTCCCTGCCCGCCCTGCTCGACCGCGCCCGCTCGCAGGAGGAGGCGCAGGTCGAGATCCTCGAGTCGCTGTCGGTCTTCCCCTCGACGTTGCCGACCAAGCGCGACTCGGCCTATGCCGCGTGGGTCTCCATCTCCGTCGGCTGCAACAACACCTGCACGTTCTGCATCGTGCCGGCACTGCGCGGCAAGGAGAAGGACCGCCGGCCGGGCGAGATCCTGGCCGAGATCGAGGCGCTGGTCGCCGAGGGCGTCACCGAGATCACCCTGCTCGGGCAGAACGTCAACGCCTACGGCGTGGAGTTCGGCGACCGCCAGGCCTTCTCCAAGCTGCTGCGCTCGTGCGGTGCGATCGAGGGCCTCGAGCGCGTGCGCTTCACCTCGCCCCACCCGGCCGAGTTCACCGACGACGTCATCGAGGCGATGGCCGAGACGCCCAACGTCATGCACCAGCTGCACATGCCGCTGCAGTCGGGCTCCGACCGCATCCTCAAGGCGATGCGCCGGTCCTACCGCTCCTCGAAGTTCCTGGGCATCATCGAGCGCGTGCGCGCGGCCATGCCCGACGCGGCGATCACCACCGACATCATCGTCGGCTTCCCCGGCGAGACCGAGGAGGACTTCCTCGCGACGCTGGACGTCGTCCGGCAGGCGCGGTTCGCCAACGCCTTCACCTTCCAGTACTCACCTCGCCCCGGCACCCCCGCCGCCACCATGGAGTCCCAGGTCCCGCCGGAGGTCGTGAAGGACCGCTACCTGCGCCTCGTCGACGTCGTCAACCAGATCGCGTGGGAAGAGGGACTAGCGCTCGTCGGCCGCTCCGTCGAGCTGATGGTCTCCGAGGGCGAGGGCCGCAAGGACGCAGCCACCCTCCGGCTCTCCGGCCGCGGCCCGGACAACCGGCTCGTGCACTTCACCCCCGTGGGTGCCGAAGGCGTCCGGCCCGGCGACATGGTCGTCGTCGAGATCACCAAGGCCGCGCCGCACCACCTCGTCGCCGACGGTCCGGTTCTCTCCGTACGCCGCACGCCGGCCGGCGACGCCTGGGAGCGTCGCAACACCGAGCCCGCCCCGGCCGGCGTCGGTCTCGGCATGCCGAGCATCGGGGTGCCGGCTCCGCTGCCGCCGGCCACCGCCTGCGGCTGACGCTGCGAAGACAGCGGTATCGCGCAGCCACCCAGTGGCCGCAGGACACCGCTGTCCTCAGGGACAGTCGGGGCAGCGTTGGAGCGTGCCCGTCCAACCCCTCTTGGTCAGCACTGCAGCGACCCGTGCCGCTGTCGAGCACTGGTCGCCGTACACCTGCCGCCAGCCGAGCCGCAGGGTGATCTTCTCCTCGGCCACCGCGACGAGGTCGCGAGCCAGGTCCTGGTCGTGGGCCTGAGCCGTGCCGTGGGTGGCGCGACCGTCGAGCTCGACATAGACGCCGAACGGCTCGTAGACCACGTCGCGGTAGACCTTGCCCCGGGAGGTCAGCTCGACCACCTGTCGAGCCGCCGTGGGGAGTTCGTGCGCTCGCTCGACCCGATGCAGGTAGCCGTGCTCGAGGACCGAGTGGGTGCCGTCGCGGATGTCCGTCAGCACCCCCGTCAGGAAGGCCCGACGAGGAATCCTCGACCGCGTCCGCAACGCGGCCAGGACACGATCCGCGGTGGTGCGACGAGATGACACCGCATCCGTGAGGACGCCGACCGCGGCGAAGTCCGTCGGTGCCTCGGCCGCCACGTCGAGCAGTGCGTGCTCGATCCGGACCGTAGGTGGTGATGCGTTGCGTCGTACCTTGGAATCGAAGTCGGCCAGCCTGTGCACGACCAGCCAGTCGACCGGCGACAGGATGCGACGGTCGCGGTCGATCGCCACATGGATGACCGACTCGTCGCGCAGCGTCTTGCCGGGGCCCTCGGATGCCCGCAGTGCCGAGTCGTGGCAGAGCGCCGAGTCGCCGGCGTACAGGGTGGCCGCCCACGCGCGCTGCAGCCAGGTGGGATCGCTGGTGTGGTTGAGGTGGACCCCGGGGAGCAACAGCACCCATGCGCGCCGGCGGACCTGGCGGCGGATGTCGTGGTCAGCGAGCCCGGCCTCGAGGGCCTGCGCCCGCGAGATGACACCGTGCTGCAGCGACAGGACCCGCGCGACCTCGTCGGCAGGGCTCGATTCCTCGGCGTTGCTGCTCATCCATCCAGCGTGCTGGACCGGCGACATCCGCGCCAGCACCGGAACCGGGCCTGTGGACAACGAGACAGCGGTATCGCCCAGCCACTGGGTGACTGTGCGATACCGCTGTCTTCAACGTGTCAGGCCCGCCGGGTCAGGCGGGCGGTTCGACCGTCCCGTCCTCGGCCTCCTGGCCGGCTTCGGGGGTGTCCTCGGTGCCCGACTCCATGTCGTCGGCCTGACCATCGGGTGCCTGCGACTTGTCGTCGGCCTCGGTGATCTCCGGGGGCATCACCTCGTCGACGGCCGGGTTGGCGGACGGGTCGAGGTCGCGCGCGAGGCCCTCGTCGTCGGTGTCGTCGGGCAGTGCGTCGGCGCCGCCGGGGTTGGGCTCCTTCTCCTCGATGATCGGATCGGGCTGCGGGCCGAGGTTGTCGTCATTCATCGTGGGGCCTCTCCGGTGGTGGGGAATCCATGGCTGAGATATTTTTGGTCGGTGCCCAGGTTGTCCAGGGCGTATGCCTCGTGCGGCACCATCGGCTGCGGCAGGTCGGCCAGCGAGCACCAGCGCAGCTCGCCGCACTTGTCGGGCTCCACGATCCTCGGCTCGCCGGCCCAAGCGCGAGCGGTGAAGAAGAAGTCGACGCGTTCGTCGATCGGCTCGCCGCCCTGGGTGCGCTGCATCGTGAACTCGAAGGCGAGCTCGACGTCGGTAATGCCCAGCTCCTCGGTGGCCTCGCGCTGCGCTGCGACGAACGCCGTCTCCCCGCGCTCCACGTGTCCGGCGGCGGCCGCGGCCCAGTGGCCGTCCATGTAGGTCGTCCCCTGGCGCAGCTGCAGCAGCACCTCGGCCGAACCGTCCTCGCCGTCGCGGAGGAGGTAGACGTAGGACGCAGGCACCACCACGAAGCTGTCGGTCACGCCGCCAACCTAACGGGCGCGACCGACAGCTCGATGACTGCTACGACCCGGCGATCGGCTCCGGTGCCTCGCCGGTCGCCGGGTTGGCCGGATCGGTGGGAATCGTCTGCGGCGCCGGCTCACCGGGCGTGGACGGCTCGACGGACGGCTCGACGGACGGCTCGGTCGGAGTCGAGGGATCGGTCGGGGCACCGGGCTCGCCCGGCTCGGTGGGGACGCCCGGCTGGACGGGCTCAGCCGGGGCGGTCGGCTCCGTCGGGATCGAGGGGTCCGTGGGATCCGTGGGCTCGGTCGGCGAGGTCGGCGACGTGGGCGAGCCGGGCTCAGCCGGCTCGGTCGTCTCGGTGGGGGTGCTCGGCTCGGTCTCCGGCTCGGTCGGGATCGAGGGATCGGTGGGCTCGGTCGGGACGCCCGGTTCGGTCGGGACGCCCGGCTCGGTCGGGACGGACGGGTCACCGGGTGTGGTCGGCGTGCCGGGCTCGGGCGGAGCCTGGGTATCGGCGGGCGCCTGGGGCTCGGCACCGATGTCGTCGTTCTGTCCGTCGAGTCCGTCGAGGGCGTCGCCGGCCTTGTCCACGCCGGACTGGATCTGCTCGGAGTACTTGCCGCCGGTCTTGTCGTCGACGAAGTCGCCGGCCCTGTCCAGTGCGCTGTCGATCTGATCGCCGTACTTGTCGACGGCGTCGCCGAGTCCGCTGTTGGTGTCCATCACAACTCCCGAGAGTCATGGCCGGGGCTGTCCCGGCCCGCTTCCAGTCATGTCAGAACGGACGCGCAAATGCAACAGACCGTCCACCCCCTGGGGGATGGACGGTCTGTCGAGGAGGTCGGGAAGGACCTACTTGATGTCGTCGTTCTGGCCGTCGAGGGAGTCGAGGGCGTCGGCCGCCTTGTCGGTGCCGGCGTCGATCTTGTCCGAGAACTTGCCGCCCGTCTTGTCATCGACGAAGTCGCCGGCCTTGTCGAGACCGGCGGCGATCTTGTCGCCCTGGCCGTCCACCGCGTCCGTGAGCTTGGACTTCGCGTCGTCGAGGAATCCCATGTGCGTCTCCGATGATTGATGCAGCCCCCGATGAGACCGCTCGCGTTTGGAACACTAGCCACCATGCCCACCGACGCGTACCCCATCCCGATCGTGGCGATCGTCGGCTCGACGGCCTCGGGCAAGACCGGCCTGAGCCTCGACCTGGCCGCCCGGCTGGGGGGCGAGATCGTCAACACGGACGCGATGCAGCTCTACCGCGGCATGGATGTCGGTACGGCGAAGCTCCCGCCCTCGCAGCGGCGGGGGATCGAGCACCACCTGCTCGATCGCCTCGACGTGACCCAGACGGCGACCGTGCACGACTTCCAGGGGTGGGCCCGCGAGGCCATCGGCGACATCCGCGGCCGGGGTGCCACGCCAGTGCTGGTGGGCGGCAGCGCGCTCTACACGCGCGCCATCCTCGACCGGTTCGACTTCCCCGGCACGGACGAGTCGTTGCGCCGCGAGCTCGAGGAGGAGCTGGCCACCGTCGGCACCCAGGCGCTGCACCGGCGCCTCGCCGGCCTCGACGCGGAGGCCGCCGCGAAGATCGGTCCCGACAACGGCCGGCGCATCGTCCGCGCGCTCGAGGTCATCGCCCTCACCGGCCGCCCCTACTCCGCCAGCCTGCCGACCCCGACCTACGCCGACCCGCACAGCGTGCAGATCGGCGTCGACATCGACCGCCCCACCCTCGATGCCCGCATCGGGGAGCGCGTGCGCCAGATGTACGCCGATGGGCTGGTCGAGGAGGTCGAGCGACTCCTCGACCTCGGGCTCGAGCGGGGCCAGACCGCGCGCAGGGCGATCGGCTACCGCGAGGCGATCGCCTTCCTGCGCGGGGAGCTGAGCCATGAGGAGGCGATCGTGCAGACCCAGGCCGCGACGCGCAGGTTCGCCCGCCGCCAGGACGGCTGGTTCCGCAAGGACCCGCGCGTCGCGTGGGTGCGCTTCGACGACCCGGAACTCGTGGAGAAGGCGCTGGCAGCCCTCGACAGATCGACCGGCGCGGAGCAAGGTGGACGGACCTGATCTCTCGGAGGTAGCCATGCGTCCCACCCCTGCACTCACCAGCGCCGCCGCGTCCGCCCTCGTCGTGGGCGTCCTCGCCGCTGCTCCGCCCGCTCCGGCCCAAGCCCCGCCAGCGGCCTCGACGCAGACCGCGCAGGCAGCGGAGCGGCCCACGGCCAAGATCCCGACAGCCGTCGGCACCGGGGGAGCGGTCTCCACGGTCGACCCGGAGGCCAGCGCGGCCGCGCTCAAGGTGCTCAAGCGCGGGGGCAACGCCGCCGATGCGGCGGTCGCCGCGGCCGCGACCCTGGGGGTGACCGAGCCCTACAGCGCCGGCCTCGGTGGTGGCGGTTACTTCGTCTTCTACGACGCCGAGTCCGGCAAGGTCAGCACCATCGACGGGCGCGAGACCGCGCCGAAGAAGATGCCCAGCGACGCCTTCATCGACCCCGCCACCGGCAAGCCCTACAACTTCACTCCCGAGCTGGTGACCAGTGGCGTCAGCGTCGGCACGCCCGGGACCCCGGCCACTTGGGAACGGGCCCTGAGGAAGTACGGCACGCTCTCGCTCGCCGACGCGCTCAAGCCCGCAATCAAGGTCGCCACCCGCGGCTTCAAGGTCGACGAGACCTTCCGTCAGCAGACCCTCGACAACGAGGAGCGCTTCCGCGCCTTCAAGGCGACCAAGAAGCTGTTCCTGCCCAAGGGTGACGCGCCCGCTGTCGGCTCGATCTTCACCAACCCCGACCTGGCCGACACCTACACCGACCTCGCCGCGCGCGGCATGAAGGCGTTCTACCGCGGCAAGCTGGCCAAGCTGATGGTCGACATCGTCCGCGACCCGCGCACGACGAAGAGCACCGACCTCCCGGTGCCGCGTGGCTATCTCTCCCGCAGCGACCTCAGGGACTACAAGGTCCTCGGGCAGGCGCCGACCAAGATCTCCTACCGCGGCTACGACGTCTACGGCATGGCGCCGTCGTCGAGCGGTGGCTCCACCGTCGGCGAGGCGCTCAACATCCTCGAGCGCACCGACTTCACCGGCAAGGCGCCCGAGCAGGTCCTCCACCACTACCTCGAGGCCGGGGCGCTGGCCTTCGCCGATCGCGCGAAGTACCTCGGCGACCCGCGCTTCGTCGACGTACCCCTCCCGACGCTGTTGAGCGACAAGTTCGCCGCCGAGCGGGCCTGCTCCCTCGACCCCGCCAAGGCGGCGGTGAAGCCGGTCGCGGCCGGTGACGCTGCGGCCTACGACGGGGTCTGTCCGGCACCGGCGGCCGGCGGGACCACCGATGCGGACACCGAGAACATCTCGACGACCAACCTCACGGTCGCCGACAAGTGGGGCAACGTCGTGGAGTACACCCTCACGATCGAGCAGACCGGCGGCTCCGGGATGGTCGTGCCCCGTCACGGCTTCATCCTCAACAACGAGCTGACCGACTTCTCGACGGTCTTCGACCCGGCCGACCCCAACCGCATCCAGCCCGGCAAGCGCCCGCGCTCGTCGATGAGCCCGACGATCGTGCTCAAGGACGGCAAGCCCTTCCTGGCCCTGGGCTCGCCCGGCGGCTCCACGATCATCACCACCGTGCTGCAGATGCTCGTCAACCGGATCGACCTGGGCATGAGCATCGAGCAGGCCATCGCGGCGCCGCGCTCCAGCCCGCGCAACACGGCGAGCGTGACCTCCGAGCCCGAGTTCATCACGGCGTACGGCGCCGCGCTGACCGCCCTCGGGCACAAGCTCGTCCCCGCGGGTGACGCGTTCACCAGCGCGGCACAGATCGGGGCCGCGACGGCGATCGAGTTCGGTCCCGGCGGCCAGCTCACGGCCGTCTCGGAGCCGGTCCGTCGAGGAGGCGGGGCTGCGCGGGTGGTCGACCCGAAGTGACGACGATCTACTACACCGGCTGCTCGCTGGACGGGTTCATCGCGACGCCCGACCACTCGCTCGACTGGCTGACCTCGCGTGACATCGACGAGGCGGGGCCGATGCACTACGCGGGGTTCCGCGAGCAGATCGGCGCCTGCGTCATGGGCGCCACGACCTGGCAGTGGATCCTCGACCACGACGACGAACCGTGGGGCGACCTGGCGACGTACGTCATGACCCACCGCGACTTCGAGCCGGTCACGTCCGTCACCTTCACTGCCGACGCCGTCGAGGACGTGCATGCGCAGGCCGTCGAGCGGGCCGCGGGCAAGGACCTGTGGCTGGTCGGCGGCGGCGAGCTCGTCGGTCAGTTCCACGACGCCGGCCTGCTCGACGAGGTGTGGGTCCAGTACGCCCCGGTGACGCTGGGCGCCGGCACGCCGGTGCTGCCGCGACACGTCGAGCTGAAGCTGGAGGAGGTCGCCCGCAACCGTGACTTCGTCTGCGCTCGGCACACTGTGGTGAAGCCTGCGACAATCGCATCGTGAGCTATCGCTTCCTCAAGGGTCACGGCACGGAGAACGACTTCGTGCTCCTGCCCGACCCCCACGGCACCGTCCACGGCGAGCTGAGTGCCGAGCGGGTGCGTGCGCTGTGCGACCGGCGCGCGGGCATCGGCGGTGACGGCGTGCTCCGCGCGGTCCGCGACGGAGAGCGCTGGTTCATGGACTACCGCAACGCCGACGGGTCGCTCAGCGAGATGTGCGGCAACGGCGTCCGGGTCTTCGCCCGCTACCTCCTCGACCACGAGGGCGCCACGACGCCGCTCGAGATCGACACCCGCGCCGGGGTCAAGACCGTCACCCTCAGCGGCGGCGACCTCACCGTCGACATGGGCAGTCCCGCCGTGCTCGCGACCACGAAGGTCAGCGTCGACGGGGTCGCCCACGAGGCGCTGCACGTGTCGATGGGCAACCCCCACGCCGTCGCGTTCGTCGGGTCGCTCGACGAGGCCGGGAGTCTGCTCGAGGAGCCCGGCTTCGACCACGATGTCTATCCCGACGGGGTCAACGTCGAGTTCGTCGTACGCCGCAGCGCACACCACGTCGCGATGCGGGTCCACGAGCGCGGGTCCGGGGAGACGCGATCGTGCGGCACCGGCGCCTGCGCGGTGATGGTCGCCGCAGCGCTCGCTGACGAGGCACCTCGCGGGACGCCGTACCGCATCGACGTGACCGGCGGGAGCCTCGAGATCACCTGGACCGACGACGACCGGATCCTGATGACAGGTCCGGCCGTGCTCGTCGCCGAGGGCACCTCGGACCTCTGAGCGAAGCGGGTCCTAGGATCCGGGCATGGACATCACCGGATCCTCTGCCATCGTCACCGGCGGCGCCAGCGGCATCGGCGCCGCGGCCGCGCGAGCACTCGCCGCCCGCGGCGCGATCGTCGTCGTCGCCGACATCAACGCCGAGCTGGGCGAGGCCCTGGCCGCCGAGATCAAGGGTGTCTTCGCCCGCGTCGACGTGACCGACACCGAGCAGATCGCCGCCGCGGTCGAGGCCGCCGCCGAGGTCGCCCCGTTGCGTGCGTGCGTCAACTCCGCCGGCATCGGCTGGGCCCAGCGCACGATCGGCCGCGACGGGCAGCTGGCGTCGGCCCATGACCTCGTCGCCTTCCGCAAGGTCGTCGAGATCAACCTGATCGGCACCTTCGACATGACCCGCCAGGCCGCGACCGTGATGAGCCGCAACGAGCCCGACGCCGACGGCCAGCGGGGCGCGATCGTCAACCTCGCGTCCGTCGCGGCCTTCGATGGCCAGATCGGCCAGTCGTCCTACTCCGCGTCGAAGGGCGGCGTGGTCGGCATGACCCTGCCGATCGCGCGCGACCTCTCGGCCGCCGGCATCCGCCTCAACACGGTGGCGCCCGGCCTGATCGACACCCCGATCTACGATGCCTTCCCCAACCCCGACGAGTTCAAGGCCAACCTCGGCCAGAACGTCCTGTTCCCGAAGCGTCTGGGTCACGCCGAGGAGCTCGCGAGCATGGTCGTTGAGTGCATCACCAACTCCTACATGAACGGCGAGACCATCCGCGTCGACGGTGGCATCCGGATGCCTCCGAAGTAGGGCCCATCGGCCTGTGCTGACGTCGCGGGCGTCTCGTCGTACCCTCTTTTGGTGAAAATCTTCGGGGGTGGACGTTCACTGGCGCGCGCCACGGTGCTCGCACTGACGGCAGGCCTGCTCGTTGCCTTCGGGAGTACGCCGACCGCGACTGCTGCGACGGTGGTGCCGTGCGTCGTCAGCTACAGCGGGACGGGCAAGACGATCGAGCCCGACCCCGACGCCGGGGGGCCCAAGCTCACCTCGGCCGTGATCCCAGTCCCCGCGTCGTCGAACGTGCTGGACGTTGATGTCACCTATCGCATCACCCACCGCAACGCAGCGAAGGTTCGGGTCGACCTGCTCAGGACGGCGACCGTCCGCAACATCCTGCAGCCGGTCGTCGCAGGAAGCGGAGCCCAGGTTGCGCCCCTGACGTGGGATGACGAGGCGACGGCCACCTACACGGCAGCCTCGCTGGCGGGAACCTACAAGCCCAAGGATCCCCTGAGTGAGATGGATGGGACCGCGCTCGGGGGCAATTGGTATCTCTACATCTATAACTACGACACGGTTGCAGCGACCCTCACCTCCTGGTCGATCAGGGTGTCCCGCAGTGTGTGTGACGCGGACGGCGACGGCGCGGAGGACCGCGCTGTCGACAACTGCGTCGGGATGGACAACCCCGACCAGATCGACCTCGACAACGACGGACGCGGCAACCCGTGTGACGACGACCTGGACGGCGACGGTGTCGCCAACAACTCCGACAACTGCCTGACGTTGTCCAACCCCGACCAGGCCGACGCCGATGCCGATGGCCTGGGTGACCCGTGCGACGGCGACGGGGACGGGGACGGCGTGGTGCACGCCGACAACTGCCCCACGGTCGCCAACGCCGACCAGGCCGACACCGACGGCGACGCAGCGGGCAACGCGTGCGACCTCGACGACGACGGCGACGGCAAGGCCGACCCGCAGGACGTGTGCTCGGTCCTCGGCGGGGCCACGCCCAGCGGCTGCCCCAGCGTCGATCGCAGCGTGAAGCTCCGCTACAAGGCCACGAAGCGAGCGCTCACCGGGCGTCTGTCCGCCGACGTGGCTGGCTGCGTGGCGAAGCAGCGGGTCAGCGTGTGGCAGGTGAGGAAGGGCAAGGACCGCCGCATCGACCGGGTCCGGACGAGCGCGTCGGGCGCGTTCAAGACCCAGCCCGGTCGGCGTACCGGGAAGTTCTACGCCACGGTGCCGCTCACGGTCGTTCCCGGAGCCGCGGAGTCGCTGCGGCGAAGTCGCGCAAGACCCGGGTTCGTCGCTGAGGGCTATCTCGCTCGCGCCGCGGGAGTCGGCGACCTACTCTTGAGGGCATATGACGAACGCACCTGACTTCAATCTGGACGCTGCTCTCGACGCGACCGACGACTGGGACGACCTCGAGTCCGGCGACGCCGACGAACTGGTCTCGCCCGACGGCCCCGACCCCGAGGAGGAGCTCACCACCGGTGAGCAGGACCTCGCCGAGCGGCACGCCCTCCGGCGCGTGGACGGGCTGCGCACCGAGCTCGAGGACATCACCGAGGTCGAATACCGCCAGCTCCGGCTGGAGAAGGTCATCCTCGTCGGCGTCTGGACCTCCGGCACCGTCGCCGATGCCGAGAACTCGATGGCCGAGCTCGCGCTGCTCGCCGAGACCGCCGGCTCCGAGGTGCTCGACGCGATCTACCAGCGCCGGCAGACCCCCGACCCGGCCACGTTCATCGGTCGCGGCAAGGTCGAGGGCCTCTTCGAGATCGTGCAGGCCTCCGGTGCCGACACGGTGATCCTGGACGGCGACCTTGCGCCCAGCCAGCTGCGCAACCTCGAGGACAAGCTCAAGGTCAAGGCGATCGACCGGACCGGGCTGATCCTCGACATCTTCGCCCAGCACGCGAAGTCCAAGGAGGGCCAGGCGCAGGTCGAGCTGGCCCAGCTCAACTACATGAAGCAGCGCCTGCGCGGCTGGGGTGGCAACCTCTCCCGCCAGGCCGGCGGTCGCGTGTCCGGCGGTGAGGGTATCGGTGGTCGTGGCCCCGGTGAGACCAAGATCGAGACCGACCGGCGCCGGATCAACACCAAGATCGCCAAGCTCCGCAAGGAGCTCAAGGAGCTCAAGGGCACCCGCGCGACCATGCGCCAGGAGCGCTCGCGCAACCACATCCCCAGCGTCTCGATCGCGGGCTACACCAACGCCGGCAAGTCCTCGATCCTCAACCGGCTCACCGATGCCGGGGTGCTGGTCGACGACTCGCTGTTCGCGACGCTCGACCCGACCACGCGGCGTACGACCACGAAGGACGGACGCGTCTACACGATGTCCGACACCGTCGGCTTCGTGCGCCACCTGCCCCACCAGCTGGTCGAGGCGTTCCGCTCCACGCTGGAGGAGGTCGCCGACTCCGACCTGATCCTGCACGTTGTCGACGGCTCCCACCCCGACCCCGAGGGCCAGCTGGCCGCGGTGCGCGAGGTGTTCGCCGAGATCCACGCCTCGAAGGTCCCCGAGCTGGTCCTGATCAACAAGGCCGACGCGGCCGACCCGATGGTGATCGCCCGGCTGCGGGCGCGCGAGCCGCACAGCGTGGTGGTCAGCGCCCGGACCGGTGAGGGCATCGACGAGGCGCTCGCCGCGATCGAGGCCGAGCTGCCGCGCCCGAGCGTGCAGTTCGAGGCGCTGCTGCCCTACGAGCGTGGCGACCTGCTCAACCGGCTGCACCAGCAGGGCGAGATCGAGTCCCTGGAGCACACCGGCGACGGCACCCTCGTCAAGGGCCGCGCCAACGCCGACCTCGCGAGCGACCTGGCGGCGTACGCCGTCTGACGCCGCTGCGACCCGGTGGCCACGCGCAACGCGTGACCACCGGGGCCGAGCTCACTGCTTGAGCGGCCTGCAGGCGTTGCCGACGTCCACGGACTGGCCGCGGTCGACGATCACCTCGCGGGTGTTGATGACGTCGCCCCGCTTGTCGGCGCAGCTGACCAGCCACGCCTCCTTGATGCCGGTGTCGATCGGCGGGTCGGGGCTCTCGAAGCTGACCTCGCCCGACCAGTCGTACTCCGGCGTACCGCCGGCGTAGTTGTTGGCCTCGATCGTGTACGTGCCCGCGACCGGGTCTGGGATCCGGATGACCTCCGGGTTGGCCAAGGTCGCGCCCGAGCCGACGGCTTCACCGTCGGGCCCGATCACGAAGAAGTCCCAGTCCTGCGCCTCTGCGTCCACCGTCGGCCACGAGATCGACACGACCGCATAACCGTTGTCGGCATCCGGCAGGCCCTGCACCTCGAAGGTGGTGAGCTCGCTCGCGCCGACCGCCGGCACGCCGGCCGGGTTGGTCAGCGTCGCGGGAGCCTGCGGGTCCGCCTCGGGGAGGCGGCCGTAGCGCCCGGCCACGAGCGGCCGCGTCGACGGGTTGACGTCGATCGTGAAGGCGCCGCCGGTGGAGACGTATTCCGAGCTGAGCGTGTCCTCGTAGAGCAACGGCTGGCCGATGCTGCCGTCCGGCTGGATCACCGGAGAGGTGGGCGACACGTGGTGCTTGCGCACCGTGATCGTGTGCTTGGTCGGCGCGGTGCCGGTTATCTGCGAGTGCAGCGCCGGGTCCAGGGCAGCCTCGGCCGCCCGGTAGTAGGACTCCTGGTTGCCACCCTCGCCGGCACCCGCGGCCGGCTCGAGGCCGAGGTACTCAGCCACCACACCCGACTCGTAGTCCGGGTGGAAGCCCTCAGTGCCGATCTCGAAGGTGTAGCCGAGACCGCCGGTGATCCAGTAGCTCCAGTCCTCCGTCGAGCCGGAGGTGTCATAGAGCTGGTACGACGCCTGGCTGGTGTACTGGTTGGCGGCCGCCATCGAGTCGCCGAGCGTCTTGAGCTGGGGCTCGTCCGGAGCCTTGCCGGTCGCGGCGATCGCCGGCGGCCGGAGCACGAGGTTGCTGAAGGTGTGGTTGGAGATCATCACCGTCACCGCGCGCTCGGAGATGAATTTCCGCACCGCGTCCGACTCGGGCTCGCTGCCGGGGGAGTCCCCGCGGAAGGTGTCGCTCGACCAGCTGGTGCTGGCACCGCCGCCGCCCCAGAAGCCGGGGTAGTTGCGGTTGAGGTCGGTGCCGCGCAGGCGACCGGCCGGGTTGTCGGCGCAGGTGCCGCCGAGGAACGCCGGCGAGGTGAAGGTGGAGATCGCGCAGTTCTTGCGCTTCATCTCGTAGTCGAAGCGGGAGAAGTCGCCGAGCGGGGCGGCGTCGCGCGAGATCTTGAAGCCGTCGACGTTGACGACCGGGACGATCACGACCCGCGAGTCGGCCAGGATCGCGCGTGCGCGGGCCTCGCCATCGGCGTACGACTCGAGCAGGTCGAAGCCGAACTCGATGGTGTGCTCCGCGCTGGGCCACTCGCGGGCGTGGTGGGCGCCCATCAGCAGGAAGACCGGCTTGCCGTCCTTGACGGTGTCGGCGCGGGTGCTGATCTCGAGGCCGCGGATCTCCTCGCCGAGCACCGTCTCGTTCTCCAGCGTCAGCGGCTTGGTGAGGGCGGGGTACTGCTCGGCGAGCAGGGCCAGGTCGGCGACGTAGTCGTCGTAGGTGCGATAGGCCGTGCGACCGCTCGGCAGCGGCGACTCCTCGACGCTCGCCGCATAGGCCCGGTCGGCCTTGCGGTTGGCCTTGGCCTGCGCCTCGAGGTCGCGGACCTTGACCCGCCAGGTGTAGCCGGCCTCGCGCAGCCGCTGCTCGTCCGCGGCGCCGTGCAGGACGACCGCTATGCCGCGCTCGGTGGCGTGCTCGGTCGCGTCGAGGCCGAGCGCGATGACCTCGTTGCGCTCCTCGACCGTGGGTGCGTTGACCATCACGAGGCTCGTGGTCTCGTCGGTGCTCACCTGCTGGATCTCGCGTGGGGTGCTGTCCTCGGCAGCCGTGCTGACCGTGGACGCCATCGCGGTGGCGAGACCTCCACCGAGGATGACGATGCCTACTTTGCGCAGGCGTGTGTGCAGCGTGCTCATTGATCCTCCCGGAACGTGCCCAGCCGGGTCTCGGCGGACAGTGTGACCCAGACAACATCAGCGACCGCTGGTTGTCGAGAGTGGCGCCGTACCCGTCTTGAAGTCCCCCGATTGCGGTGCGTTGCGGGCCCTGAGGGAGGATGTCGCGCATGTCACGTGGCGCCCTCGTACGTTTTCTCCTCGTCCTCGGTCTTCTCGGCGGCTGCCTCGCCCTCTCGCTGAACCAGAAGCCCAACCTGGGACTGGACCTGCGTGGTGGCGCGCAGTTCGTCTTCCAGGCGACCGGCACCGAGGAAGCCCCCGCCAACGCCGAGAACGTCGACAAGACCGTCGAGGTGCTGCGCGGACGCGTCGACTCGCTCGGTGTCG
Source organism: Nocardioides allogilvus (assembly GCF_003047285.1). Classification (GTDB taxonomy): domain Bacteria; phylum Actinomycetota; class Actinomycetes; order Propionibacteriales; family Nocardioidaceae; genus Nocardioides; species Nocardioides allogilvus. The sequence goes on from NZ_PZYX01000001.1 coordinate 363,544, forward strand.
CCGAGTCCACGCTGGTCCGCCAGGGCGACGACCGGATCCTGGTCGAGCTGCCCGGCGTCACCAACGACGAGGAGGCGCAGGAGGCCGAGGAGCAGATCGGCAAGACGGCCAAGCTGACCGCCCACCCCGTCATCGGCACCGCCACGAGCGCGGAGCAGAAGCCCAAGAAGGGCAACCAGGTCCTGCCCAGCGACCAGGGCGACATCCTCGAGATCGGCCCCACCGCCCTGAGCGGCGACGACGTCACGGGCGCCGACGCGCTCACCCGGGACGACACCGTGGGCTACGTCGTGGCGTTGGAGTTCAGCGGCAAGGGCGGCGACAAGTGGGCCGACGTCACCGGCAAGGCTGCCTGCAGCCCGCTGGGTGACCCGAAGCGCCGCGTCGCGATCGTCCTGGACGGCAAGATCATCACCTCGCCCGAGGTCAACCAGGGCGTCGCCTGCAAAGTCGGCATCGCGGGCGGCTCGACCGACATCACCGGCAACTTCTCGCAGGCCGAGGCAAAGCAGCTGGCCGCGCTGATCGAGGGCGGATCGCTGCCCCTCGAGCTCGAGCTCATCTCCGACCGCCTCGTCGGCCCGACCCTCGGTGCCGAGGCGATCGACGCCTCGATCGAGGCCGGCATCATCGGCCTGCTGCTGACCGGCGTCTTCATCATCTTCATCTACCGCCTCGTCGGCGCGATGGCGACGATCGCCCTCACCTCCTACGCGCTGCTGGCGTACGCCATGCTGCTCGCGCTCGGCTCGACCCTGACGCTGCCCGGCCTCGCCGGTTTCGTGCTCGCCATCGGCATGGCGATCGACGCCAACGTGCTGGTCTTCGAGCGCGCCCGCGAGGAGTACGCCGCCTATCCGTCGGCCGGGCTCCGGCGCGCGCTGGCGGTCGGCTTCAACAAGGCCTGGTCGGCCATCATCGACTCCAACGTCACCACCCTGCTCGCGGCGGCGCTGCTGTTCATCCTCGGCTCCGGCCCGATCAAGGGCTTCGGTGTGACGCTGTCCATCGGTGTCATCGCGTCCATGATCTCTGCGCTGATCATCGCTCGCGTGCTCTCCGAGATGAGCGTCTCCACCAAGGCGGTCGAGAGCCGTCCTGCGGTGAGCGGTCTCGGCAACGTCGGTCGGGTCCGCGCGTGGCTCGACAGGTCCGACTTCGACATCATGGGCAAGCGCCGCATGTGGCTCGGCATCTCCGGCGCCGCCCTGGTGCTGGCCGTGACCGGAATCGTCACGCAGGGGCTCAACCTCGGCGTCGAGTTCACCGGCGGTCGCCAGCTCGACTACTCGGTCTCCAAGGAGGTCAGCGTCGACGACGCCCGTGAGGCGATCAGCGACGCCGGCTTCCCGCAGGCTGTCGTCCAGGACGCCGACACCGCCGACTTCACGGTGCGCACCGGTGAGATCTCCAACGACGAGGAGCAGCAGATCGAGGACGCCCTCGCCACCATCGGCGGCGAGGTCGACAAGATCGACGACCAGACGATCGGTGCCTCGCTGGGCCAGGAGCTCCGGGACAAGGCTCTGATCGCCTTCGGCATCGCGTTGCTCGCCCAGCTGCTCTACCTGGCGTTCCGCTTCAAGTGGACCTTCGGCGTCTCGGCGGTCGTGGCGATGGCCCACGACGTGGTGCTGGTGGTCGGCATCTTCGCCTGGTTGGGCAAGCCGATCGACGGCATCTTCCTGGCCGCGGCGATGACCATCATCGGTCTGTCCGTCAACGACACCGTGGTCGTCTTCGACCGCATCCGCGAGCGCTGGTTCGGTTCCCGGCCCGACGACAGCTTCTCGGAGATGGCCAACAAGGCCGCCATCGAGACGATGCCGCGCACGATCAACACCGGCCTCGGCACGATGTTCATCCTGGCCGCGCTGGCCGTCCTCGGTGGCGACTCGCTGCGCGACTTCGCGATCGCCCTGCTGATCGGTCTGATCGTCGGCACCTACTCCTCGGTCTTCACCGCGACCCCGTTGCTGACCTACTTCCAGGAGAAGTGGCCGATGAGCAGGGTCAAGCGCGAGAAGGTCGAGCGGACGCCCGAGGACTCGGGCGCAGTCATCTGACGCCGCTGGTTGAGCAACGAGCGCCAGCGAGCGTGTCGAAACCAAGGCCGCTCGCGAGGCGTACGGCGCACTGTCGGTGCTCGCCCGTAGGGTTCTCGGGTGCCTGACACCCAAGCCCGACCCGCGCGCAGCGCCCCCGATGTCTCCGGGGTGCTCGCTGCTGCGGTGACGGCTCTCGGGGGCCAGGAGCGGGCCGGCCAGATCGAGATGGCCCAGCAGGTCTCCCAAGCCCTCGGCGACGGCAAGCACCTCCTCGTCCAGGCCGGCACCGGCACCGGCAAGTCGCTGGCCTACCTCGTCCCGGCGCTGCTCCACCACGACCGCGTGGTCGTCGCCACCGCGACCCTCGCCCTGCAGCACCAGCTGGTCGAGCGGGACATCCCGAGGCTGGTCGAGGCCATCGGCGACCGGGTCGATGCGACGTACGCCGTGCTCAAGGGCCGTGGCAACTACGCCTGCCTGCACCGCATCCGCGAGGGCGTGCCCGACGAGCAGGGCGCCCTGGTCGACGTGCCGACCGGCTCGATGGCCGAGAAGGTGCTGGAGCTGCGCGCGTGGGCCGAGAAGGAGTCCGAGGACTCCGGCACCGGCGAGCGCGACAACGCCCCGCGCCACACCGACCGTGAGTGGCGCCAGGTCAGCGTCAACCACCGCGAGTGCCTGGGCGCGACGAAGTGCCCGTTCGCCGCGGAGTGCTTCGCGGAGCGCGCGCGGGAGAAGGCGCAGCGCTCCCACCTGATCATCACCAACCACTCGCTGCTCGCGATCGACGCGATCGAGGGGGTGCCGATGATCCCCGACTACGACGCGGTGGTCATCGACGAGGCCCACGAGCTGACCGCCCGCGTCACCCAGGCGGCGACCGACGAGCTGGCCGTCAACGACATCGAGCGGGCGTCGCGGCGCTCCCAGCGCTGGGTGGCGGACGACTCCGCCGACCGCCTCGGCGAGGCGGCCGACTCGCTCGCCGAGGCGATCGAGGCGACGTCGCCGGGGCGCATCGAGCAGCTCGGCGACCAGCTCGGCGAGGCGCTGGCGCTGGTGCGCGACGCCGCCCGCACGTGTCTGTCGGCCTTCCCCAAGGAGACCCCCGGCGGCGACGGCGGTGACGCCGGGCGCACCCAGGCCAAGGGCATGGTGCAGGACGTCTTCGCCAACGCCGAGCGGATGGCCGCCAACCTCGACAGCGACGTGCTGTGGCTCAACGAGGCCCGCGACCGCATCCCCGCCCGGCTGCACGTCGCGCCCCTGCAGGTGTGGGGGCCGATGCGCGACAAACTGCTCACCGACAAGACGGTCGTGTTCACCAGCGCGACGCTGATGCTGGGCGGCGACTTCAACGCCGTCGCGTCCACGCTCGGGCTCAAGGCGACCGAGCGGGAGGCGCCCTCACGCTCCGGCGACGTGCTGCCGTGGCGCGGCATCGACGTCGGCTCGCCCTTCGACTACGGCCAGCAGGCGATCCTCTACGTCGCTCGCCACCTGCCGCCTCCCGGACGCGACGGCCTCGTGAAGGCCCAGCTCGACGAGATCTGCGAGCTGGTCGATGCTGCCGGCGGGCGCACCCTCGGGCTGTTCTCGTCGCGCCGCGCGGCGGAGGCTGCGGCCGAGGTCGTGCGCGAGCGCCTGCCCCACCTGACCACCCTCGCCCAGGGCGACGCCCAGCTGCCCGAGCTGGCCAAGCAGTTCGTCGAGGACCCCCACACCTGCCTGTTCGGCACGCTGTCGCTGTGGCAGGGGCTCGACGTTCCGGGTGAGACCTGCCAGCTCGTCCTGATCGACAGGATCCCCTTCCCGCGCCCCGACGACCCGCTGATGTCAGCGCGACAGAAGGCCGCCGACCGCGCAGGTGGCAACGGCTTCATGCAGGTCGCCGCCACCCACGCCGCGCTGCTGCTGGCCCAGGGGGCCGGGCGACTGATCCGCACGACGACGGACCGGGGGGTTGTCGCCGTACTCGATCCGAGGCTGGCGACCGCGCGCTACGGCTCGTTCCTCAAGGCCTCCCTGCCGCCGATGTGGACCACGACCGACCCAGCCCTCGTGCGCAAGGCGCTCGCGCGCCTGGCCGAGGGCTGAGCCCGCTTCAGCGCCGGCGCGGCAACCGCGACTGACCGTCGTAGCCGCCCTTCGGCGCACCCAGCCCGAAGAAGTCCGTCAGCGTGGGCGCGACGTCGATCGTCCTCGCCTCCGCCGACGCGCTCGCGCCGCGGGGGACGCGCGGGTGCCCGCCCGCGAGGAAGAACGGGATCGGCTTCGTCGCCGGATGGCCGTGGTTGCCGGGGATCGGGTTGGAGTGCAGTGCGGGATCGCTGAAGCGCCAGCCCGCCCGGCAGAACACGACGACGTCACCGCCGACCGGGCCGGTGCGCAGCCAGGTCGTACGGCGAGGGTCGTGCGCGCTGAGCACGCCGGGCGTCGCCTGGGCGATCGCGATCATCCGGGCCACGGCCGCGTCGTGCTGGGCGGCTGCACCCGTCCAGTAGAGGAGGTCGGCGCCGCCGTTGTCGGCGATCACCACCTTGCCGGCGAGCAGCGGGTCGGCGTCCACCGCCGGCTGGAGGCTGATGACCGCGTCGGGGCGCGACCAGTCCATCGAGTGGTCGGCCAGCACGATCACCAACGACTGCGACCAGCGTCCGGCTGCCTTCAGCGCGTCGACGAATCGGCCCACCTGGAGGTCGGTCGAGGCCAGCGCCGCCTGCCGGAGCAGCCGGAGGTCGACCGGGCCGGTGACGTCGCTGTGGCCCATCCGGTCGATGTCGCCGAGGTTGACGAACATCAGGTTGGGGTCGTGCTGCTCGAGCATCGCGAGGGTGGCCGCCATCGTGAACGCGTCGGGCGCGTGGCCGGACACGGGCACGATGGGCGCGGGCTCCCAGCGGTGCGTCGCGCGGGTGCCGAAGATGCCGTAGAGGTACTCCTTCGAGAGCACCGTCCCGGTCGTGAAGCCGTCCCGGCTGAGGCGCTCGATGACGGTACGCGCCTTGAGGTCCGAGGGCTTGTCCAGGTCGCGGACGACGCCGAGCGAGCGGTCGTAGACCGAGTTGGCCGGCACGCCGCTGCGATCGGGACGGACCCCGGTCATCATCATCACGTGGTTGGGGATCGTCTCCATGATCGGCACCGACGAGGCGTAGGGGTGGTTGAGGCCGGAGGAGCGCAGCGCGCTCGTGCGCGGCATCAGCAGCGGCGTGATCTCGTCGGGCCGGCAGCCGTCGAGCACGAGGACGTAGGCCCGCTGGAGCCTGTCGGCGGCGGGGCGCGCCGCCGCGCCGGGCGCCGACGACAGCGTGACGGCCAGGCCGCCGGCGCCCGCGAGGGTGATGAAGCTGCGGCGGTCCAGGGTGGCGCTCATGCGACGGGCTTCGCGACGGGGACGACGTGGTTGGCGCCGGAGGCGGTGGCCCACGACGCGCTCCAGCTCGCCGGGGCCGCAGGGTCACGACGGTCGCCGATCACGAACCAGTCCATCTGCGCGCGGGCCGCGGTGACGTCGAGGACCGAGAAGCCGTGGTCGTCGAAGTTGAGGTACTTCACGTGCCGGTTGTTGGCCTGGATGATCCCCTCGACCACGAGGCTGCTCGTGCGCGCGGGGGTGCCGGTGATGTCCTTCAGGTTGTTCGAGGTGACCGACGAGCAGACGAACTCGACGCCCGCGGACTCGCTCAGCGGATAGGTCGCGATGTCCTGCGGCAGGTCGCACGCCCACGCTGAGTGGATGTCCCCGGTCAGGAACACCACGTCACGCAGCCGCCGGTCCCGGATGTGGGTGAAGAGCTCGCGACGGTCGTCGGTGTAGCCGTCCCACTGGTCCACGTTGTACGGCGCCCCGTCGCGCGGCAAGATCCCGGTGACGTCGTTGACGGGGTCGACGAGATCGGTCGGCAGCTGCGCGAAGGTGACCGGCGCGATCATCACCGGGTTGCCGACCAGCTTCCACTGCGGGCGTGCGCGCCGCAGCGCACCGAGCAGCCAGTCGAGCTGCGCGCGGCCGGTGATGGTGCGCTCGGGGTCGCTGACCCTGGCCTCGAGGGTCGGCACGGGACTGGGTGTTGTGGTGGGGACCTGCTCGTCGCGGTGGGTGCGCAGGTCGAGCATGCTCAGCTGCGCGAGCTTGCCGAAGGTCAGCTCGCGGAAGAGCCGCGTGCCGTCACCCACCTGCGCGGTGCCCTCCATGAGGACGGGCAACCACTCGTCGTACGCCCGATGGGCCCGCGCCCGGCGCGCGGCGTAGTCGCCCTCGGCGGCCTGGTGGTTCTGCGCTCCCTCTGCCCACTGGTCGTTGGTGACCTCGTGGTCGTCCCAGGTGACGATGAAGGGGTAGCGCGCGTGCAGCGCCTGGAGGTCGGGGTCCTGCTTGTACTGCGCGTGCCGCTGGCGGTAGTCGGCCAGCGAGACCATCTCGTGCGCCGGCACGTGCGATCGCACGTCGACGTCGGACTGTCCGTAGCCGTACTGGCCCGGGCCGTACTCGTAGAGGTAGTCGCCGAGGTGCAGGATCGCGTGCAGGTCGTCGCGCTTCGCGAGGTGGCGGTAGGCCGAGAAGTGGCCCGCCTGCAGGTTGGCGCACGACACGACGCCGAGCCGGAGGTTGTCGGGGCTGGCGGTGGCGCGCGGCGCCGTCCAGGTGCGGCCGACGGGGCTGACGTGGCGGCCGACGCGGAAGCGGTAGAAGTGCCAGGTGTCGGGCGCCAACCGCGTCGCGTCGATCTTGACAGTGTGGTCTCGCGCCGCGCTGGTGCGCGCGGTGCCGCGACGGACGACCTTGCGGAAGCGCTCGTCGAGCGCGACCTCCCACTCGACGTCCACGGCCGAGCCGCGGCCCGACCCGGGAGTCGCGTCCGGCGAGGGAGTCACCCTGGTCCAGAGGACGACCCGACCCGGTCGGGGATCACCGGAGGCGACGCCGTGCTGGAAGACGCGATGCTCCTGGCCGGGCTTGGCTGCGACGCCGGCGCTGGCCGCGGCACTCGCGGCGGTTGCGGCGGTCAGGGCTCCGGCGGAAGCGAGGATCGTACGGCGCGGAACGGGGCGCGAGGTCTGGGTCACGCATGTAGCAACGACGCAGAGGCCTCGAGATCACGCGGGGCGACCGGACGTTCATTCGTTGTTTGCCAGGCCAGGAGCACGATGGCCCAGCCGGCGACCACGTCGAGGAGCCAGTGGTTGCCGGTGCCGACGACCACGACGGCAGTCAGCACGGCGTGCGCCCAGCCGACGGAGCGCAACCCGCGGTGGGTCGTCGCGGCGCTGATCGCGAGCGCCACCCACAGCGCCCAGCCGGCGTGCATGCTCGGGAAGGCGGCCAGCTGGTTGGTCAGCCAGCCCATGCCCTGCGGTGCCGACGCGGCCTCGCCCCACCAGCCGCTGTCTGCGTGTAGCGCCATCAGGTCGGCGTAGCCGACGAGGCGTGGGGGAGCGGTCGGCATCAGCAGGTAGCCGACGAGTGCGACGAGGGTGCTCGCGACCAGGACCTGCCGGGCACGCGGATAGAGCGCGGCGCGTCGCCGGTAGAGCCAGCCGAGCACGACGGCGGTGCCGACGTAGTGGGCCGTCGCGTAGTAGTAGGCCGCCAGCAGGCCCGCCACGTCGTGGTCGACGAACCAGCCGACGGCTGTCCGTTCCAGGTCCAGCAGCAACGTCACCTCGATGTCGACGATCCGCATCGCTCGCTCACGCGCCGGCGCGAGGGCGTCGTCGGCGAACACCCGCGAGGCGGCGTACGCGATGTAGAGCAGCGCGATGAAGCCGAGCTCGCGCAAGCCGCGACGACTCCGCTGGAGCTGTGCAGCGGAGTCGGAAATGGTCGGGCGTGGGGCAAGGATCGTCACGGTTCCAGACAAGCCCGGGCGACGGCTGACCGGCATCGGGCTTGTCCCCGGTCGACCCCGGGGATCCGGTCGCGGAACCCCGGGGTCGCCTGCAGGTGTCGGTCAGGGGTGACCTCGCCTCACACGCGGCGCAGGACCGCGGTCACCTTGCCCAGGATGGTCGCGTTGGTGCCGTCGATCGGGTCGTAGTTGACGTTGTGCGGCAGCAGCCAGACGTGTCCGTCCTTGCGCTGGAACGTCTTGACCGTCGCCTCGCCGTCGATCAGCGCCGCGACGATGTCGCCGTTCTCGGCCGTCTGCTCCTGGCGGATCACGACGTAGTCACCGCTGCAGATCGCTGCGTCGATCATCGAGTCGCCCGACACCTCGAGCATGAACAAGGTGCCGTCGCCGACCAGCGACTTGGGCAGCGGGAAGACCTCCTCGATGCGCTCGTCGGCCAGGATCGGCCCGCCGGCGGCGATCCGTCCGACCATCGGCACATAGGTCGCCGGGGGCGCGGCGTCGCCGATGTCGGTCTCGTCGTACGTCGACTCGTCGGCGCTCGACATCGAGCGGCGTGCGGCCATCACCTCGGGCAGGAACACCTCCAGCGCGCGCGGCCTGTTGGGGTCGCGTCGCAAGAAGCCCTTCTCCTCGAGGGTCTTGAGCTGATGGGCGACGCTGGAGGAGCTGGTGAGCCCGACCGCGGCGCCGATCTCGCGCATGCTCGGGGGATAGCCGCGGGTCTCGATGGCGTCCTTGATCGTGGCGAGCACCCGCTGCTGGCGCGGCGTGAGTCCCGTGGCGTCCGGCGGCCCGTCGGGCATGGCCAGGACCTTTGCGTCCGGTGCTTCCTTCTTCGCCATGGCGGCTCCTCCTGCAGTCGGTTGGTTTCACCGTAGTCATCGCCGAGCAGTTGTTCAAACATTTGTTCGAAGGCGTGTCGGCCTCAGAGGACTCCTGACGTGTCGAACAATTGTTCGTCCGAGCGCTTGCATCGTTCGAACACATGCTCTACCGTCGTACACACGTTCGATCGAACGTCTCTTCGACCCGCTGCCGATGTCGGTGGCTCCGTCTAGACATTCCCTCGACACCACGACCGGCTGATCTTCCCCAGGAGGCCAACATGAGCACCCTCAGCATTTCCCCCACCTTCTCCGCCCCGCGCGTCTCTCGCGCCCCGCAGTCCAGCGTGCGCCTGACGCGCCGCGGCCGCGTGGTCGTGTTCCTCGCGGCGCTGGCCCTGCTGCTCCTCGCGGCCTTCTTCCTCGGCTCCGTCGCCGTGGGCTCCGAGACGCCCGGCCAGGCCGAGCCGACCGAGATCGTCATGGTCGGCACCGGCGACACCCTCTGGGGGATCGCCGCCGAGCTCGACGTCGAGGGCGACATCCGCTCCACCATGCGCGAGATCGAGCGGCTCAACGCCCTCGACTCCGTCGCGCTCTCCGCGGGCCAGAAGCTCCGCGTCCCGGTCAGCACCGACTGACCGACTCACAGCCTCCGCCAGCCGACTCGACCCCGGCTGGCGGGCCGGGGAAGACGAGGGGCGGGCCACTTCCGTGGCCCGCCCCTCGCGGCATTTGCTCGTGGTCTCGTTGTTTGCCGCCGACCGTGTGGTTCTGGTGTCTGCCCGTGACAACAGAGCCACACAGTCCAGCCGCGCTGGGGACGAGTGACCCGTCAGTTCGGACTCGTGACGAGCTGCGGCTTCGCCTCCAGCACCCCGAGAGTTGCCGGAGCGCCGACCTTGGTGACGGTTCCGTCGACCGGGCGCCAGTCCTTGTCACCGACGACCTTGAACTGTGCCGACCATGTCGTGTCGACGCTCACCTGGGCCGCGTCCAGCGTCGTGGTGTAGACGTGCGTGATGAAGCCTGCGCTGTCGACGTCGGCTCCCTCGGTCCACTTCACTCCCGCTACTGCAGACTCCTGCTCGGTCCCGTCGCCGTGGTGCCACACGAAATGGCTCGGCCAGACTTCGAGGACCAGATTGATCTTCACCTTCTCGAGGGTGACCGGGATCTGATGCCGCTCAGCCTGGGTCGACAAGATCGTCTTGAAGTTGACCAGCGTCTCGCCGCCTGGCGGCTGGATCTCGATCGTGGAGGCAGGTAGTTCGACCCTCTTGAAGGCACTCAGTGCCTCGCCGGGGATGTCGACCGTTGGCGTCTGCGCACCGGGGTCAACGGGGTCGCCGGGCTCAATGCATTCAGTGGAGCTCTCTGTGGGCCGTCCGGGCATCGTGACGTAGACGGTGAACACTGATCCGCCCTCACCGCACCCGAGTTGCTCTCCCGACGGGCAACCGAAGGCGCTGCCGTCATGCGTGGGGTCTCCCCGCAAACAGACAGGCTTGTAGATCACCACGGGCTGAGGACCTGTTGACACTTCCTGCCCGACATTCTCGGAAGTGTCCTGCTCGGTGATGGGGTTCGACGACTGCTCGGCAGTGGCGGTTAGAACGTTCTGGTTCGGATCGACGGTGACGTCCGAATGTGCGCCGCCGTGATTTGCCCACCCCGGGGAGGGGTGGCCTAGCAACATCAGCATGAAGGCCAACGTGAGGAGGCGATGACTCATTGGAGGACCACCAACTCCTGCATGAGCCACCCAGACTTGATCCAAGTCAATGAGGCTTCATAGGTGGACGTCGTAGCCACGTGTGGACGCACGACGCTCTCGCCTGCCTCGCGCACACGCTCAGCAGGCGCAAAGACCCGCACTGCGACCTGGGCCTTGCCGTTCTTGGGTCGGGATGTGACGACCGTCTGCCTGACGCGCCACGGTTTGCTCTCGTAAAGGGCGCCGGGAGCGTGCAGTTGCTGGAGGACGTCAAGGAAGGAGGCGCACGTCTTGCACGAAGGCGCACTGGCTGCCCTGAATGGCTCGAAGTCGGCTTCCAATCGAGCGCCATTCAGCAGGTCGATCCAGTGCTCTGCGAACGCGACGGCACCGTCCTCGGTCTGCTCGTCCCATGGCTCCGGAGCCGAGGTCGACTCAGTCTCCGTCGGCTCACTCGTGGGCGAGCTCGTCTCCGGCATCTGTGGCACAGGCGGGTCGTCGGCACAGCTGCCGAGGAGCAGCGGGAGCGCGACGGCGGCGAGCGCGATGCGGCGTACGAACACATTGGACATGTGAGCCTTCTTCCCCGAGTGGGCCCGGCCCGAGCCGGACGACGACACGCTAATTGAGATTCCGTGCCGGCACGAGCCCGGCTCCAGACGCTGTGGAGAACCTCACGGGGCGTGACGCGACGGTCCGGCGTTCGTTCTCAGGGCAACGTCGATAACGTGGCTCTCGCCGGTCCATCTCGGGAAGGACACAGGATGCGCCTACGTCACATCGCCGCGGCAGTGGTCCCGTTGCTCGTCGCAGCGGGCCTGGTGCCGGGTGCGGATGCGCGGGTCCCGCACGAGCCGCAGCCCCGTTCCGAGTCAGAGGTCAGCAGCCCGGTCACCTCGCGCGCCGCGATGGCGATCGACACCAGGGACAAGGCTGAGGTGCAGGCGGTGTACCGGCAGCTGTGGCGAAGTGCCGACGCCCAGCGCCCGGAGTGGGTGGGCGGCGACGTCCGGACCTGCCAGTCGGGCCGGCTCTCGGGCGGCTCGACCAACAAGCAGCTCGGCGCGATCAACTTCGCGCGTCTGCTCGCCGGGCTCACGCCGCTCGCGCTCGACTCCGACTCGGTCGAGGAGGCGCAGGCGGCGGCGATCATGATGACCGCGAAGAACGCCGTCAACCACTACCCGCCGAAGTCGTGGCCGTGCTGGTCGCAGCTGGGCTACGACGCGGCGGGCCTGTCCAACCTCTACCAAGGCGTGCGTGGTGAGTCCAACGCCGCCAAGATCGAGTCCTACCTCGACGACTGGGGCAACATCAACCACGAGGTCGGCCACCGGCGCTGGTTCCTCTACCCCTACCTGACGGCGATCGGCATCGGGGGTACGGCGACGGCGAACGTGTCCTACCTGTTCGGCCAGCCCTTCAACGATGCTGCGCCCAACCCGGAATGGGTCAGCTGGCCGGCCGCCGGGTGGTTCCCGAGCCGGCTCGACCCGCGCGGCAGGTGGTCGCTGTCCAGTGGCGACGACGGCGCCGACTTCTCCGATGCGACGGTGCGGGTGAAGTTCGCCCAGAAGTGGGTCAAGGGCATCACCGTGCACGAGCCCGAGACCTCCCCGGGCAAGCCGACGCTCGTGTGGGAGATGCCCGACTACTGGCCGACCGACCCCGTCGGGAAGGCGCGCGTCATGGTCGAGGACATCACCATCGACGGCATCTCCGGTCATCGAGAGATTTACTCGGTGAAGTTCTTCCGCAGCCGCTAACGCGCGGCGCGACGCCCACCGGTCGGGCGCGAGGCGACGGGCGTGGGCGCAGGTGCTGTGGCCTCTGCCTCGGCGGGATCCTTCGTGATCCCGAGCGCGCGCAGGAGGCGCGACACGAAGAGCAGGCCCGCGAACAGGCAGGCCACGGCACCCAGCGACGCCAGCGCGAGGAACGCCCACGCGCTGGAGTCACCCGCGCGCCCCGACGTACCGAAATCGATGGCGAGATAGACGAGATAGCCCCACGCGACCAGGCAGCCGGTGATGGCGAGGGCGAACATGAGCGCCGGCCGGTTGAACGACGTCGACGGCTTCGTACTTCGACGCGATCCTGCCCGCTTACCCGTAGCCACGGGGTCATTGTGGCTGATCACACCCAACCGCGTGGTCGCTTTGGGGTACGGCGCCGGCTCGACACGCCGTGGTCTGGACCCGTCTCAGGAGCCCCAGGAGCCACTGACCTGCGGTTTTGCGCGCCCGCGCCACGGAGCCAGAAGATCGCCGGGATCGCCGCTTGCCAACCCCTGGGGACGCGACGTACGGTTACCACTACATCTAGTAGTTACACCGGTGTGGTTTTCCACATCTAGTTCACAAGAGCCGGCCCTGATTGCACAGCTTCGGCTCCGTTCTCCACAGGAAACATCCACTGCTCCACATGCGTTGACACCCTAGAGAGGGTGTTTTCGGCGCGCCTGCAGTCGACCACACAGCCTCGGAAGGAGGTCTCGCGATGCACTGTCCCTACTGCCGCAAGACCGACACCCGCGTGCTGGACTCCCGCGTCGCCGACGACGGCTCGTCGATCCGGCGCCGCCGGGTGTGCGCTGCCTGCGAGAAGCGCTTCACGACCGTCGAGCAGATGCAGCTGATGGTGCTCAAGCGCAGTGGTGCGAGCGAGCCGTTCAACCGTGACAAGGCCATCGCCGGTGTCCGCAAGGCCTGCAAGGGCCGCCCGGTCACCGAGGACCAGCTGGCCTGCCTGGGCCAGGCCGTGGAGGACGCACTGCGCCTCTCCGGCCAGGCCGAGATCAACGCCAACGAGGTCGGCCTGGCGATCCTGAGCCCGCTGCGCGAGCTCGACGAGGTCGCCTACCTCCGCTTCGCCAGCGTCTACCGCGCCTTCGCCTCGGCGGAGGACTTCGAGAACGAGATCGAGATGCTGCGCACCGAGCGCCGCCTCACCCAGCCAGTCACGACTGGCTGACCCAGACTGCCCGGCACGTGGTGGGGAAGCCGCGTGCCGGGCATACCAACAGATGAAGCACCAACGACCGATCCAGACGGATTCGAAGGAGAACCCATGACCGAGACGCATGTCACCGGGGCCGGCCTCACGCTGGAGCGCGTCTTCAGCACGGAGGGCACGCACCCCTACGACGCGATCAACTGGGAGCGTCGCGACGTCGTCCAGACCAACTGGAAGACCGGCGAGGCCGTCTTCGAGCAGCGCGGCGTGGAGTTCCCCGACTTCTGGAGCGTCAACGCCTCGACCATCGTCACCACGAAGTACTTCCGTGGCGCGGTCGGCACCGACGTGCGTGAGTGGAGCCTCAAGCAGCTCATCGACCGGGTCGTGAAGACCTACACGAAGGCCGGCATCGACAACGGCTACTTCAAGTCCACCGGCGACGCCGAGATCTTCGAGCACGAGCTGACGTGGCTGCTGGTCAACCAGTACTTCTCCTTCAACTCCCCGGTCTGGTTCAACGTCGGCACGCCCTCCCCGCAGCAGGTCTCCGCGTGCTTCATCCTCTCCGTCGACGACTCGATGGACTCGATCCTCAACTGGTACAAGGAAGAGGGCTTCATCTTCAAGGGCGGCTCCGGTGCCGGCCTCAACCTCTCCCGCATCCGTTCGTCCAAGGAGCTGCTCTCGAGCGGCGGTACGGCGAGCGGCCCCGTCTCCTTCATGCGCGGCGCCGACGCGTCCGCCGGCACCATCAAGTCGGGCGGCGCCACGCGTCGCGCGGCCAAGATGGTCGTCCTCGACGTCGACCACCCCGACATCGAGGAGTTCGTCGAGACGAAGAAGAACGAAGAGGACAAGATCCGCGCCCTGCGCGACGCCGGCTTCGACATGGACCTCGGCGGCAAGGACATCACGTCCGTGCAGTACCAGAACGCCAACAACTCGGTCCGCGTGACCGACGAGTTCATGCGTGCAGTCGAGGACGGCACCGACTTCGGCCTGCGTGCCCGCGGCACCGGCGAGGTCATCGAGCGCGTCGACGCCCGTGAGCTCTTCACCAAGATCAGCGAGGCCGCCTGGGCCTGCGCCGACCCGGGTCTGCAGTACGACGACACGATCAACGACTGGCACACCAACCCGGAGACGGGCCGCATCACCGCGTCCAACCCGTGCTCGGAATACATGTCGCTCGACAACTCGTCGTGCAACCTGGCCTCGCTCAACCTCCTGAAGTTCCTGAAGGAGGACGACACGTTCGACGCCGCCCTCTTCGCGAAGGCCGTCGAGTTCATCATCACCGCGATGGACATCTCGATCTGCTTCGCCGACTTCCCGACCGAGCCGATCGCCCAGACGACCCGCGACTACCGCCAGCTCGGCATCGGCTACGCCAACCTCGGCGCGCTGCTGATGGCCATGGGCCTGGGCTACGACTCCGACGGCGGTCGCTCGATGGCGGCTGCCATCACCTCGCTGATGACGGGCACGTCGTACAAGCGCAGCGCCGAGCTCGCCGGGATCGTCGGTCCCTACGCCGGCTACCAGCGCAACGCGGAGGCCCACAAGCGGGTCATGCGCAAGCACCAGGCCGCCAACGACGTGGTGCGCGTCCTGCACACCGAGGACAGCCGTGTGCTCAAGCTCGCGACGGCGGCCTGGGCCGACGTCATCGCCACGGGTGAGAAGAACGGCTTCCGCAACGCGCAGGCCTCGGTGCTCGCGCCGACCGGCACCATCGGCTTCATGATGGACTGCGACACGACCGGCATCGAGCCCGACTTCTCGCTGGTGAAGTTCAAGAAGCTCGTCGGGGGCGGCTCGATGCAGATCGTCAACCAGACGATCCCGCGTGCCCTCGAGAAGATGGGCTACCAGCCCGAGCAGGTCGAGGCCATCGTCGCCTTCATCGGCGAGAACGGTCACGTCATCGATGCACCCGGCCTCAAGCAGGAGCACTACGAGGTCTTCGACACCGCGATGGGCGCCCGCTCGCTCAAGCCGATGGGCCACGTGCGGATGATGGCGGCCTGCCAGCCGTTCCTCTCCGGCGCGATCTCCAAGACCGTCAACCTCCCGGAGACCGCCACGGTCGAAGAGGTCGAGGACGTCTACATGCAGTCCTGGAAGCTCGGTCTCAAGGCGACCGCGATCTACCGCGATTCCTGCAAGGTCGGCCAGCCGCTCTCCGACGGCAAGTCGGACCAGGCCAAGCGCGACCAGGGCCAGCACGTCGAGGGCGACGACGTCGCCGAGGCGACCAAGGTCATCGAGAAGGTCGTCTACGCCCCCACCCGCAAGCGCCTCCCGAAGTCGCGCGTCTCGCGCACGACGAGCTTCACGGTCGGCGGCGCCGAGGGCTACATGACCTCCGGTGCGCACGACGACGGCGAGCTGGGCGAGGTCTTCCTCAAGCTCGGCAAGCAGGGCTCGACCCTGGCCGGTGTCATGGACGCCTTCTCCATCGCCGTCTCGATCGGCCTGCAGTACGGCGTCCCGCTGGAGACCTACGTCTCGAAGTTCACCAACCTGCGCTTCGAGCCTGCCGGCCTGACCGACGACCCGGACGTCCGTATGGCGCAGTCGCTGATGGACTACGTCTGGCGCCGTCTGGCCCTGGACTACATGTCCTTCGAGGACCGCGCCGGCCTCGGCATCTACTCTGCCGAGGAGCGTCAGCGCCAGCTCGAGACCGGTTCCTACGAGCCGATCGTCGAGGAGACCGGCTCGGCCTCCGAGCTCGTCTCGGTCGAGGACGTCGTGGTCGAGGACGCCGAACCGCTGGTTGAGCAGGGCGAGGAACGAGGCCGTGTCGAAACCAAGGCGACCATCGAGGCGCCCTCCGGTGTCCACACCTCCGCCGAGCTCTTCGAGAAGCTCACCGGCACGGCCGTGGACAGCCCGCTCTGCATGACCTGCGGGACGAAGATGCGCCCCGCTGGCTCGTGCTACGTCTGCGAAGGGTGCGGAAGCACCAGCGGCTGCAGCTGATTGATTGAATAGCGAAACGGTCTCGACACCCCTCACGGTGTCGGGGCCGTTTCGCTGTCGGTGGGCACTGCTAGAAAAGATCGCAAGACAAACGCGGGGTCGGGAAAGTGCAGTTCGAAAATGACCGACCCACCGCTACCTAGGAAACGGCGACGTATGCGACCGGCCGCGGCCGAGATCGAGCCAGACACACCGATCTGGTGTCCATGGTGCGAGGCCGAGCATCCGGCGTCGGCGTTCAACAAAGAGACGCGCAGGTACAGCGGCCTATCGGCGATCTGCCGTGCCGCGTGGGCGGAGAAGCGCCAACTCCCCGAGGAGCGCGAGCGCACGCGCCAACGCAACAAGCGTCGCTGGGCAGACCCTGAATATCGAGGGCGAAGCCTTTTGGCCTCCGTCGAGCGGCGGAAGACGAAAGGGCAGGAGGACCTCAGAAGAGCACGTGCTCGTCTCCAAGGCATCGTGGACGACTGGAAGAGTCAAGGATGTGTCGACTGCGGCTACGCCGATATTCGGGCGATCGACCCCGACCACCGCGAGGGCGAGGTCAAGGTCGGGCACGTGAGTCGACTGGTGACACTCTGCGCCTCCGCCGCTCGCATCCGCGAAGAGCTCGCGAAGTGCGACCCGCGGTGTGCGCGCTGCCATCGACGCGTGACGCATCAGCAGCGCTTCTCAAAGACTCGGCGCGCTGATCGGAATCCACCGTCGTGGCAGCGACGGATCGATATGCAAGACGAAAACGACGCCATCAAGCTTCGTCGAGGTTGCGCCGACTGTGGTTGGCGGAGCTGGGCACGAGGGCTCGACTGGGATCACGTGCGCGGACCGAAGGTGGCCACGATCGCAATCCTGATTGGCAAGATCCGGCCATGGCCCGAAGTGCTGGTGGAGATGGAGAAGTGCGAGGTGGTCTGCGCGAACTGTCATCGCATCCGAACCTGCGAGCGTCGGCTGAGCGAAGCCGTGCCGAGCGATCCGAATCGCTGACGAGCTGCGGCAGAGCTGCACTCGAGGCGGAGTGCCCTACTGCGCCACCGCGGAGGCGTGGTTGAAGAAGTCCGTTGGCATCGGGGTCTCGAGCTTCCACGTAATCGCGATTGGCCGATCTCCGCTGTGCGACACGTAGGTCGCCGGCCCAAGGAACAGATATGGCGACGTGCCGAAGTCGTCCCTCGGCTGCTGGCGGACGAACAGCAGCACAGTTGACGAGCCATCGAGGTAGCGCCGCCCCGTGGGTGAGTTCACTGACGTTGTCGACTGTGTCTCCCAGTGGAACAGGTCGCGTGAGATGGGGTAGTCGGCGTACATCGTCGTGGGTGAGTAGTCGGCCTCGGACTTCTTGAGCGTGATGAAGAAGGCGTCGACGTTGAGATGAGCCGAGTAGTACACGCCCTCCCGGAAACTGTTGGGCAGCCGCGGGAAGTCGAGGGCGGGGAGGATCTCCTCGCGCTGGTAGCGAGCGTGGACCTGGAGTGGGACATCGGCGAGAAGTCCGGGCAGCGCGAAGGGGACGTGTCGCGCGTCCTCAAAGCTCAGGTCGACAACGCTCGCGACTTCAGCTCGCGTTGCAGCTTCGCGGCGCAGTGCATCGAAGCCTTCGGAGACCGATGCGAAGCCGCCGCCGTCGTACCAGAACGAGTAGTAGAGCATCCGGGCGAGCCGCTGTTCCTCTGGCGACAGGTCGTCATAACGGTGGGCGTCGTCGGCCAATAGCGACCTATAGGCATCTGCCCGCTGCGGGTCGTCGACGTGCGTGAATGCGCGCACGCGACGAAGCATTTTTTCCTCGTGCTCGTCGCCGGGGAGCGTGTCGAGTCCCGCGTCCTGGCGAAGCTTGGTCCACGAGCGGCTGCCCTGCCGCAGGACGTCGCTGAGCTCGAGCCCTGACGTTTCCAGAAATGACCCAAGAGAATCGTCTTTCGTGGCGCGGAGTTGCCCGACGATCTTGCTCCACTTGCCTGCGAGCTGAGACTTGAGGTTCTCCAGCACGACCGCCTGCGTCTGCTTGTCCAACCGCACCTGACAGCCAGACGGTAAGAACGGGAAGTCCTCCGCGACCGCCTTCTCGAGGTGCTTCCCGTGGATGCCGGTAAGCACGGCGAACTTGCTCGAGAAGTTGAACTCCTTGCGGTGATAGCCGACGAAGTCGAGCACCGTCAGCACCGCCTTGCGCTGCGTCCGGCGCAGTCCGCGGCCCAGTTGCTGCATGAAGATCGTCGCGCTTTCCGTGGGGCGCAGGAACAGCACCGTGTCGACGTCAGGAAGGTCGAGACCTTCGTTGAAGACGTCAACCGTGAACAGCACGTTGACCTCGGCCGAGCGCAGGAATCGCAACGCCTCCGACCGGTCTGAGCCAGGAGTTCCGCCCGTGACCGTGCGTGCAGGAATGCCTGCGTCATTGAAGACGCGGGTCATGTACTCCGCATGGGCGACGCTGACGCAGAAGCCCAGCGCGCGCATCTCTCCGACGTTGACAATCTTGTCGCGTACCTGACTCAGCACGATTCGAGCGCGAGCGTCGTTGCCTGTGTAGACGTCGGCCAGTTGACCCTCGTCGTACCGTCCACGACTCCACGCGATCTGTCGCAGGTCGGTGCCGTCGGCGACGCCGAAGTAGTGGAAGGGGCAGAGGAGATCCTGCCCAAGGGCGTCCCAGAGCCGGAGCTCTGCTGCCGTTCGACCCTCGAAGAACGACCGGACATCCGTGCCATCAGCGCGTTCAGGCGTTGCGGTCAGCCCGAGCAGTTCTCGTGGCTGAAGGTGTTCGAGGATCCGCTGGTAGGTCGCCGCCTGAGCGTGGTGGAACTCGTCGATGACGACTACCTCGTAGGCGTCTCGCGGGATCTTGGCAACTCCGTACGACGTCAACGACTGAACACTGGCGAAGACGTGCTTCCACCGTTCCGGACGCTGCCCGCCGACGTACAACTCGCCGAAGTCGCCGTCCGCCAGCACCTCGCGATACACCCGCATGGACTGCTCGAGGATCTCGCGACGGTGGGCAACGAACAGAAGACTGGGTGGTCGGCCACCGGCTTGGGCGACCTGGTGCCGGTAGTCGAGGGCTGCGATGACGGTCTTCCCGGTGCCTGTTGCCGCGACCACGAGATTGCGGTGCCGGTCGTGGAGGACTCGCTCAACCTCAAGCGCGTCGAGCATCTCCTGTTGGTAGGGGTAGGCCCGGACTTCGAGTCCGACGGTGCTCATGGTGACGCGATCGGAACCCTTGCCTCCCTTCGCTTCCAGGAGGGCATCGTCGAGGCGGTCCCCGTCGCGGTCGGGGTCGTAGCTCTCGAACTCGGGGCTGTTCCAGTAGGCATCGAAGGTGGCTCGGAACTTGTCCATCAAGCTCGGCGTCGCTGCTGTGCTGAGTCGGACGTTCCATTCGACGCCTTCGAGCATCGCGGAGGTCGTGAGGTTCGACGATCCGACGTAGGCGGTGTCGAAACCCGTGTTCCTCCCGAAGAGCCAGGCCTTCGCATGGAGGCGAGTTCGCTTCGCGTCGTACTGCACCTTGACCTCGGCGCCGAAGTCGCGGACCAGACGGTCGAGCGCTTCGCGTTGAGTGCCGCCGATGTACGTCGTGGTGACGACTCGAATCGGAATGCCCGCGTCACGCGCAGTCGCGAGCTCGCCTTCGATGAGGCGCAGCCCGTGCCACATGACGAACGCACAGAGCAGGTCGATCGAGTCGGCGGAGTCGATCTCCGCGCGTAGTTCCGAAGCCAGGCTTGGTTCGCCGTGCGCGTTCGTCAAAAGCGCTGCGTCGTTGAGCGGTGTCTTGGGGCGGTGTCGGAGCCGCGGCGTACGACCGGGGCCGTCGGGGAGTCGCAACGCCCGCAGCTCTCGCACCGGGTCACTCATGGGATCCGGGACGGCTTCGATTGCGCCGAGCACGGCATTGGCTGCCGCCAGCCGGGCGACGGGATCTTTGATGGAGGCCAACCGCGAATGCAGGGCCTTGGCGATGTGCCGCGTGAGCACGTGGGACTGGTCCGCGTCGTCGACCTTGCCGAGCTCGGGTTCAAAGCCCTGGAGCGAATCCAGGGATAGCTCGAGCCCGGCCGTGACCACGTGTTCGTACAAGCCCTCGCGCACGCTGCGTACCTTGCCAGCTTGAGCTCGGACATTCCCTCGAACCGACGAATCGGAAGGTAGACGTTGCCCGTCGCGCTTTTTCGATTCCTCGTCGAGTTGAACGTGAGCTGTGTTTGGATCTGCGCGGATAGCAAAACGGGAGAGTGGCATGGCCGGGGAATCAGCGCGTGAGCAAGCGAGCCGCCAGCGGGCGAAGGCTGCCCGACTGATCGAATCAGCCGATCGTTGGGAACGCGGCGCAAACGGGGAAGTCGCTGTCGCCTCCGCTCTAGCCGAACTCGAGGCCAGCGGCTGGACGGTGCTTCACGACCTCGCCTGGCCGGGTAGGAAGTACGCGAACATCGATCACGTCGCAATCGGCAATGGACGTGCGTTCGTCATCGACGCCAAGAACTGGAGTGGCGATGTCGCAACGCGTGGAGGGATCCTGCGGCAGAACGGGCGCAGTCGGGCCAAGGAGGTTGCAGCTGTCGCGGAAGCGGCAAGCGCTGTCGCTGGCCTCATCCCCGAATCTTCTGAAGCCGCCGTGAGGCCCGTGCTCTGCCTCGTTCGCGATGACTGGTTCGCCGAGCGTTTCGGAGAGGTCCTGGTCTGCTCCAGCCAGAACCTCGTGGCGCAGCTCCGCGCTCAGCCGGCTTGCCGCGAACCTGTGTCGGCCGGTGACCTCGCTCAACTGAAAGACGCCCTCGTGGCTCACAGGACAGTCGAGCGTCAGGTTCGCCCTCGCACCACCTCGCCGGTGCGCATGAGCCGCAGGAAGAGTGGCAAGAAGCCAAGCGCGGGCGCAATGGTCGCTGCCGTCGCGACGATTGCGCTGGTCCTGTCCCAGCCGACGTGGTTCACCTCAGCGATGCAGCGAGCGTCGGAGGAAATCGTGGCCCTGCTCGCGCCGTCGACCGCCCATCCAATCCCGGTCGAGAAGTCGCCAGCCAAAACCCCACGGCCACGGAAACAAGAGAAGGTAAAAAACGGCGGCTGAGCCCGCCAAGACTGCGATTCCTCTGACACGGCCCTGGTTCCCGACGCAGACTCGAGTCGCCGTCAGATAGACGGCCCATCAGCCGTCCTGGGGGACCACATGAAGAAGAAGCTTGCCGCCGCTGCAGCCCTGTCGCTGCCCTGCCTCGCGTTCACGGCGGTGGCCGCAGACGCCGCCGCCGTACCCGCCAAGTGGGCGAACTGCACGACGGTCAACAAGCGTCTTCCGCACGGTGTCGGTCTTGCCAAGGCTCGCGACAAGACATCCGGCACGCCGGTGACGACCTTCCGTCGCGACTCGGCGCTGTACCGAGCGGCCGATGCCGCCAACGGTGGCCTCGACCGCGACAACGACGGCATCGCCTGCGAGAAGGCGTAGCCGGCCGGCCGATTTGTTGGGCGGGCTCAGACCCCGATCTCGTGCCACGGCCCCCAGATGGCGAAGGTGCGCCCGCGACTGGCCTGGATGTTCACGAACAGCGTCCGCCCGCCCTGGCTGAAGGTCGACCCGGCGAACTCGTCGTTGGTCGGGTTCAGGGCGATGTCGAAGAGGTTGCCCTCCTTGGACAGGCCGCGGATGTAGTTGTTGTCGGTGTTGTCCTCGCAGACGACGAGCGTGCCGCGGGGCGAAGTGGTGATGTTGTCCGGCAGGTCGAGCACCATCCGGCCGGAGGACTGGAAGGCGCAACGGAGGGTCCCGCTGCCGGTTTCGTAGGCCCACACCTGTCCGAAGCCGCGGCCGTAGCCGGCGGGGTTCTCGTTGCCGGTCTCGGCCTCACCACCGCCCTGCGTCGAGGTGAAGTAGACGACCCCGGCACGTGACACCTGTCCCTCGAGCCGGGAGAAGTAGGCCGCACCCTGGGCCCAGCCCTGCCGTGCGACGTGGGTGATCGCCTCGTTGTTGCTGGTCGGCGCGGTCTCGCCAGGCGTGTAGGGGAAGTCGGGGGCCGGGTCGGCGATCGGCACCCATTCGGTCTCGTACGTCGCACCCTGCACCTGCGCCGCTTCGAGATGCGCGTTGTCGATCCCGACGATCTTGAGCATCTCCAACGTCCCGCCGTCCTCGAGCCGGCCGACGAGCATCGGGTCGGTCGGGGGCTTGTAGCGGTAGAAGCCGGAGGCGAAGCCGAAGTCGTCCTCGGTGAGGTAGAGGTAGCCGCTCTCCGGGTCGTAGGACACCGCCTCGTGCGCGAAGCGCCCGGCCGATCGGATCGGCTGGCGCGACGACTGCCCCTCGCCCGGGAACGCGCTGGCCGGCACCTCGAAGACGAAGCCATGTGGCTTGGTGAGCGACACGTTGGAGGTGCCGGTGAAGTCGGGGCCGACGTCCGGGCCGTTGATCGTCTCCTCGCAGGTGACCCAGGAGCCCCAGGGCATCTCGCCGCCCGAGCAGTTCATCATCGTGCCGTTGAGGCTGGTGAAGGACCGGATCACCTCGCCCCGGCGCGTCACCTGGATCGTCGTGGTGCCGCCACCCGCGCGCGAGTCATACGGATTGCCGGGGCCGAACGCCGCCGGTACCGGGTTGTTGACCTCGTGGTTGCGCACCAGCAGCACCGTGCCGTCGGGGCCGGGGAAGGCGCCCATCCCGTCGTGCCGACCGGGCAGGGTCGTGCCGTCGGTCAGCACCACCGGAGTCGTGGTGTCGTGGAACGAGCGGTAGCGGAAGCCCTCCGGCACGTGCAGGCGCACGACACCGTCGCGCTCGTCGGGGACAGGGAAGAGAGCGACCGCCTGAGGTGTGGTCTTGGCCGAGGCCGGGCCGGCGGCCACCAGGCCTGCGAAGGGACCGGCCAGCGAGGCGGCAGCGGCGGTCTTGAGGATGGTGCGGCGTTCGAGCGACTGGTCTGTCGACATGGCTGTGAGGTCCTCCGAGGTCAAGGTGCTGATCTCGGGACACTAGGCCTGCGATGGGCGGGTGTAAACGGTCCTGGGCCCAGTCGCCTTTGTCCACAGATCGCCCGAGGGGTCTGGTGCCGGCGACGCGTTCCGGTTGGACTGAGGCCATGCCCACATCACGCCACCGCCGCAAGGGACGCACCCGCCGTACGACACCGTCGCGACCCGTCGAGAAGGTCGACCGGCGAGACCCGTTCCTGGTCAACGCGCCATGGCTCAGACGGATGCTCGAGGTCGACTCGGTCGAGGCCCGCGGCGATGCCGTCGAGGCGCTGCGTCTGATCGAGGAGATGCCGAACGGCCCGGACGGTCGTCCGTGGTGGCGGCCCTCACGGATCCGCAGGCTCAGGCAGATCGTCGACCTCGAGGACGCGGCGCCGGCGTGGGTCTGGGCGAGGTGGGTGGTGGCCCAGGCCGCCCAGGCAACGCCGGGAAACCCGAACCGTGCCCTGGAGGTGGCGGTCGCAACCCGCGGCGGCCGCAGCACGTTGTGGGGCGTCGACGACACCGATGCGCAGTCGAAGGTCATGGACCACGACTGGGTCTACCGGCAGCTCGTCCTGCATGAGTACGGCGGCCTCGCGGAGTTCATCAGGACCCGGGCCGGCAAGGTGTTGCTCGGACGCGCGGCGGGCGTCGAACGCTGGGTCTCCGCGCCGATGGGTGGCTTCGAGCTCTTCATGGAAGAGGCGGACCGGATCCTGTGGTTCGACCTGTCAACGAGGGCGGTGGTCGAGACGATCAACTTGGGGGCGGCGGCGATGCTGGCCGACGGCGAGTGCGTGATCGGGCGACTCGTCGAGTCGGACGGGGTCGCTCTCTTCGAGAGCGCGCCCCTGTGCGTGCCTCCCGACCGGCTGGGTGGGTGGATGCCGTCGCCGACGGCTGCCGCGGACGCCCTGGGCGCGGTCATGTCCCAGCTCGTGGCGCGGCTCCACGAGTTCGACCTCCTGTTCGACCTGCCGCAACGAGTACGTCGACAGCTGGTCCAGCCTGCCGACCCTGACCTGAGCTCCGACCAGGTCGGCACCGGTGGCAACGGTCAGGAGTACGACGCCGCGCTCGTCCTCGCTGCGCTGGCCGGCGAGATCGACGTGGAGGGCGACGGTGACAGCGACTGCACCTGCGAGCGGTGCAACGAGGGGTCGCGGCCACTGGCGCCGTTGGTGGCCGCCGCCGTTCTCGAGCCCGGCACCGTCGAGGCGCTGACTCCACTGCTCGTCGCTTCCGATTCGCGGGCGGTCATGCACCTGGCCCGGGTCCTCGCCGCACCTGCCGACGAGGTGTGTCTCGGTTGGCACACCAGCTGGCCGATGCGGCGTGAGGTTGCTTGGCCGACACCGGAGCCCACAGGTCCCCTTCTCGTGTGGGAGCGGGCCTCAGGGGCGGCCGTGAGCGCATGAATGGAATGTCGGCCACCCATTGACTCGAACAGATGTTCGAGAGAGAATGGGTCATGGCCACCGACACCGTCACCCCGACCGCGATGATCGTGGAGCTGAGGGAGACGACCGCAACGTTGCGGTCGGCGCAGACGCGGGTGTTCGTGCTGGCAGCGGAGTGGGCCGATGCGCATCCCGACGAGAAGGCGACCACGAGTGGTGCGTGCATTCACGGCTGTCCGACCACGGGGCTGCCGGGTGAGGACTTCGGCGGCGGCTGCGCGAATGGTTGTGTCGGTGACCCGGACGGGTTCGACGATCCGTTCATCCCCTCGGTGCGGTGGGACGCGCCGGCGGCGTTCGGTGGCGCGATCGGGCGGTCCACCAACGCCGCGTCGTGCCTGATCCGCGATGCGCTGATCGTGCGACACCGCCTGCCCCGGCTCTGGGACCGGGTGCTCGTGGGCCAGGTCGAGCCGACGAAGGCGCGGATGCTCGCGCGCTCGATCATGGGTCGCCCGCGTGATGTGGCGGACCACATTGACACCCACGTCGCTCACCTCGCGCACAAGATCGGTGAGGTCGCGCTGGAGAAGAAGATCGACGAGGCGATGCTGCGGCTCTATCCCGAGCAGCGTGAGGCCGACCAGCTCGAGGCCCTGGACCGGCGGTTCGTGCGGCTCGACGAGGCCTCGATCAACCACACCGGGATCGCCGACATGGCCATCCGTGCGGATTGGAAGGACCTGTTCGACTTCGACGTCACCGTGTCCCGGGTCGCGGTCGCGATCGCCGCGAGGGACGCGGCCCTGGGCCTGCCGGCGGAGTCCCTCGACGTACGCCGATCGCGTGCGATCGGGATCCTCGCGGACCCGGCCGCCGCGCTGGCCCTGCTGTCTGGCGACGACGCCCCAGCCCCGGGCAAGCGGGCCGAGCTGGTGCTGCACATCACCGACACCAACCTCGTCGGCCTGGACCCGGTGGCCCGCAATCTCACCCGCGACCGCGCGGTCCTGGACCAGCTCGTGCGTGACTGGTGCGGCCGGACCGACACCCACCTGGTCGTCCAGCCCGTGCTGGACCTTGCTGACCACGACCAGACGTCCGTGCACCAGATCAAGACCCGCACCCGGATCCGGGCCGACCTGATCGCCGGGACCTGCGTCTTCCCGTGGTGCACCAGAGCCGCCCGGGCCTGCGACCACGACCACATCGTCCCGTTCGACCACGACGACCCCACCACGGGTGGCGCGTCGTGTGACTGCAACATCGCCCCGCTCTGCAGGCATCATCACCAGCTCAAGACCCACGCCGGGTGGCGCTACACGCCCCTCGAGAGGGGCACCTGGCTCTGGTCCGACCCCCACGGCCAACAGTTCCTCCGCGACCCCGACGGCACCACCGACGTCACCCCCACCGACCACCGCAGAGGCACAGGCTGCCGACACCAGGTCAACCGCCAATAGGGACATCCGTTGCGCCGCCGACATCACGGTCGGCCTCGTGCTCCTTGAGCACACCCGCCAGCTGGGCGATGTGGTCCGGTCCCACCCGGCAGCAGCCGCCCACCAGCCGCGCTCCAGCGGCGACCCAGTCGGCCGCGAGCGCGGTGTTGAAGACCCCGTCGCCACTCCACGTGTGCGACTCGCTGTCCCAGGTCTCGCCGAGGTTCGGGTAGGCGACAGCAGGACGACCCGTGACTGCGACCGCCGCCGTCACGGCCTGCATCACGTCGTACGGCGCCGAGCAGTTCACCCCGGCAGCCACGATGCTCGTGCTGTCGGCCAGGACGGCGTAGGCATCTCGAAGGGGTTGGCCGGCGCGAGTGGAATCTCCCGAGACGGAGTAGGAGAACCAGGCAGGCAGGCCGAGCTCGTCGAGGAGCGGCACCAGCACCTCCGCCTCGTCGGCGTCGGGGATGGTCTCGACCGCGAGCAGGTCCGGGCCCGCCGAGGCCAGCAGCTCCAGCCGCGGTCCGTGGAAGTCGCGGAGCGCGGCTGGCGAGACGCCGTACCGACCTCGGTATTCCGAGCCGTCGGCCAGCACAGCGCCGTACGGACCGACGGACGCCGCGACCAGCAGCCGGCGCCCGGTGTGCGAAGCGATCTCGTCACGCACCCCGCACGCGAGCAAGACGCTGGAGACGATCGTGTGCTCGGCCTCGCGCTTCGTCAGCCCGGCCGCAACGAGGCTCGGGACGCTCGCCTGGTAGCTCGCGGTCGTCGCGACGTCGGCGCCGGCGAGGTAGTAGTCACGGTGGACGGCGGCGATCTGCGCGGGGTCGTCCAGGAGCAGGCGTGCGGTCCAGAGGTCGGAGGAGAGATCGAGACCGCGGTCCTCGAGCGCATTGGACAGTCCGCCGTCCAGGACGAGGACGTCATCGAGCTTCATCGGCCCATTATGGCCGAGTGGCACCGGCCGACGCCGGGTGCTCGGTGTCGCGGAGCCTGTGTCTGGCGACGAACCGGAACCGGTCCCCGCGGAACAGCGAGCGGGTCCACTCCACGGGGCGGCCGCCCGCATCCCAAGCCGTGCGGTGCACGAGCAACAACGGCAGCCCGACCTCGATCCCGAGCAGGTTCGCGGTCTCGGGGTCGGCCAGCGTCGTCTCGACGGTGTCCTCGACGGCATCGAGGTCGATCAAGTAGGCCTCGGCCAGGGTGCGGTAGAGCGAGCCGCGGGCGGCCATCTCCTCGGCCAGGCCTGGCAGAGGTCCCGGCAGATGGGCGATCTCCAGGGCGATGGGTTCTTCTTCCTGGGTCCGCAGTCGCGTCACGCGATGCACCGGGGCGCCGGGTGTGAGCTGCAGGTGGCGGGCGAGCTCCTCGTCAGCCTCGATCACGTCGATCTCCAGCATCTTGCTCCCCGGCCGCCAGCCCTCGGCGGCGAGATCTTGGGAGAAGGAGGTCAGGGGCCGCAGCTGCATCAGCTTGGGTCGGGCCACGAACGTGCCGCGGCCCTGCGTGCGCTCGAGGCGGCCGTTGACGACGAGCTCGGAGATGGCCTTTCGTACCGTCGTGCGCGACGTCTCCAGCTGCTCCGCCAGCTCGCGCTCGGTGGGCAGGACTGCCCCGACCGGGAGGTCGGCGATGAGTCGCTGGATCTCCCGTTTGACGAGGTAGTACTTCGGAACCTTCACAGAATCCTCCGCTCGGACGTCGTCCCGCCTCTTGACGGCCCGGATTGGTCTATGCCAATGTGCAATTGGTCTACACCAATCTATCAGCCGCCGGAGGATCCGATGTCAACCGCCGTCCCCACCCGAGCACCCTCCCGGCGAGGAGGGCTGCGCATCCCCGGATTCGCCCAGCTCCAGCGCCTCGGCAAGAGCCTGATGTTGCCCATCGCGTTGCTGCCCGCGGCCGGCATCCTGCTTCGTCTCGGTCAGGACGACCTGCTCGGGCAGTACGACCAGCCCGTCATCGGCCCCTTCTTCGACGCCATGAGCGCGGCGGGCGGCGCCATCTTCGCCAACCTGCCCCTGCTGTTCGCCGTGGGCGTGGCCATCGGGTTCGCCCGCAAGGCCGACGGCTCGACGGCGCTCTCGGCAGTCGCCGGCTACCTCGTCATGGCCGAGGTCTTCACGGCGATGTCGCCCATCGTCCTGGCCGGCGAGACCACGCCCTCCGGCGACCAGGCGACGATCAACTACAGCGTCTTCGCCGGGATCATCATCGGCATCGTGACGGCGTGGCTGTTCGATCGCTATCACACGATCCAGCTGCCGCCGTACCTCGGATTCTTCGGCGGCCGTCGGTTCGTGCCCATCGTCGTCTCGCTGGCAGCCCTGCTGATCGCGTTCGCGATGAGCTACCTCTATCCCCTCTTCGACATGGGACTGACCGGCATCGCGGAGTTCATCGGCGGCGCCGGCGCGGTCGGAGCGTTCGTCTACGGCTTCGTCAACCGGATGATGATCCCGCTCGGTCTGCACCACATCGTCAACACCTACATCTGGTTCCTGTACGGCGACTTCACGGCCGACGGGGCGACGTACACCGGTGAGCTCACCCGCTTCGCCAACGGCGATCCCGAGGCTGGTCGTCTGACCGCCGGCTTCTACCCCGTCCTGATGTTCGGCCTGCCCGGCGCCGCGCTCGCGATGATCCAGAGCGCCCGCAAGTCGCAGAAGAAGCTCGCGGTCGGCATCCTGTCCGCGGCCGCCATCACCGCCTTCCTGACCGGTGTCACCGAGCCGCTCGAGTTCGCGTTCATGTTCGTCGCCTTCCCCCTCTACGTGATCCACGCGGTGCTCACCGGCCTGTCCCTGGCGATCGCCTATGCCCTCGACATCCACCTGGGCTTCTCGTTCTCGGCCGGGCTGATCGACCTGCTGCTCTACGGCACCGCCCCCGCTGCGAAGAACATCCCGCTCCTGGTCGTGATGGGCCTGGTGTTCTTCGTCCTCTACTACGTGATGTTCCGCTTCGCGATCACCCGCTGGAACCTGCTCACCCCGGGACGCGACCCCGAGATGGACGGCGCGGATGACGCGGCCGACGCCACCACCGCTGACACCGTGCCCGGAGCGGCGACGGCACGTGCCCACCAGCTCATCGCCGCCTTCGGTGGCCCCGACAACCTCAAGACGGTCGATGCCTGCATCACGAGGCTGCGGATCGAGGTGGCCGACAAGGGCGCGGTGGACGCCGCAGCGCTGCGAGGGCTCGGAGCCGCGGGCGTCATGGAGGTGGGCAACAACGTGCAGGCCGTCTTCGGCACCCAGGCGGACGTCCTCAAGGACGAGATCCGGACAGCCCTGGCCGAGGGACCGGCACCGGTCGTTGCCCCTGCGGCGGCGCCCGCGGCCGCACCGGCGGTACCGCTCCCGACTGCAGCGGCCGGACGCGTGACGGTCCTCTCGCCACTCGTCGGCACGATGGTCCCGCTCGCCGAGGTTCCGGACGCGACGTTCGCGAAGGGCCTGGTCGGCCCCGGCCTGGCCATCGATCCGCCGCGTGAGGTCGTCGACGTGGTCGCGCCCGTCTCGGGCAAGATCCTCAAGCTCTGGCCGCACGCCTTCGCCGTCCAGACTCCCGAGGGAGTCGGCGTCCTGGTGCACCTCGGCATCGACACGGTGCAGCTCAAGGGTGAGGGATTCAGCTCCTATGCGGCCGAGGGGGACGACGTCGAGATCGGTCAGCCGATCCTGCGGTACGACGTGCCCGCCGTCGAGGCAGCCGGACGCAACCCGATCGTGCCGGTGGTCATCCTGGACCGCAAGGCCGACGCCATCTCCCTGCGCGACCTCGAGTCCGGCGTGAGCGTGAGGAGCCTGGAGCTGCTGCTCACGGTGGCCGCGGCGAAGGGCCCCGCAACGCCGCACTCGTAACCGGCGAAGTCACCCGGTCGTTGAGGCGGCACAGCCCCGAATGAGGAGTCGCCGTGCGCCGTTGGTCGAGTGTCCTTGCCCTGTCCCTGGTCCCGCTGCTGGCGGTCACGACGCTGCCACCGAGCGCGAGTGCGCAGGATGACGACTACGGCTACGTCCGCAACATCCTGCCGCCGGGCGAGAACGGCACGATCGACGCGACGGACCTGTTGACGGTCGGACCCGGCCTCGAGGCCCAGGAGGGCAAGAACGCGCCGCCCAACTTCGCAGACCAGCTCGAGATGTACGACGAGCTGACCACCCACGCGCCGTACAGCCTCGACAAGACGGACCTCGGCGGGCTCTTCAAGAGCGCAGGCTTCACCCCCGAGCAGGTCGTGCGCGAGGAGAGCCCGCGCGCCGGCGTCGCGATCCAGTGGGACCAGTTCGGTGTCCCCTACATCACCGGCACGACCTATGGCGACGTCATGTTCGGCTCCGGCTATGCCGCGGCGATGGACCGCATGTTCCTGATGGACGCGCTGCGCCACACCGGCTCCGGCCGGCTCGCGGAGTTCGCCGGCGGGACCCCGGGCAACGTCGCGATGGACGCCGCGCAGCACAAGGCGGCTTTCTACACCGAGGAGGAGGCGACCGCGCAGATCGACAAGATCGCGGGGGAGTACGGCGCCGAGGGGCAGCGCCTCGTCGGCGGGCTCGACGCCTACCTCGCCGGCATCAACGCCGGCCAGGACAAGCTCTGCCCGGCCGGCCTGGTCGTGGCACCCACCTGCCCGGTGGAGTACGCCCTCCTCGGCCAGCAGATCGAGAGCTGGGACCGCGCCGACGTCATCTACATCGCCTCGCTGGTCGGCGGCATCTTCGGCCGCGGCGGCGGGGGCGAGGCCGACAACGCGGCGTACCTCCAGCAGCTCACCAAGAAGTTCGGCAAGTTGAAGGGACGCGCGCTCTACCGCGACCTGCGCACCAAGCTCGACGCCGACGCACCCACCAGCGCGAGCGTGAAGACGGCGTACGGCGACGGCGAGGCGCTCGGCGACAAGCGTCGCGGCGTCGCGCTGCCCGACCTGGGCGGGCAGACAGGGCCCGGCTCGGGGACGGTGATCGCCCGCGAGCGCGTCCAGGCGAAGGTCGAGCGCGCCGAGCCGCGGATGGACCTGCCGAGCGGCAGCTTCAGCCTGCGCGAGCTCCGGCAGGGGATGAGCAACGCCCTGCTCATCGGTGCGAAGGAGTCGGCCACGGGCAAGCCCGTCGTCGTCTTCGGTCCGCAGACCGGCTACTTCACCCCGCAGCTGCTCAACGAGCAGGTGCTGATGGGGCCGGGCGTGCACGCCCGCGGTGTCTCCTTCGCCGGCACCAACCTCGTGGTCGAGCTCGGTCGCGGGATCGACTACGCCTGGTCGGCGACCAGCGCGTCCCTCGACAACGTCGACACCGTCGCGGAGCGCCTCTGCAACGTTGATGGCAGCAAGGCGAGCGTCGAGTCCGAGGGCTACCTCGTGGACGGCACGTGCGTGCCGATGACCAGGAACACCCCGAGCGAGACCGTGCACCCGAGCGCCGGCTGGCAGGGGGCGCCGGCGACCTACACCTTCCTCGTGCTCCGCACCCGTCACGGCATCGTGCAGGAGCGCACCACCGTCGACGGCGTTCCCGTCGCGCTCGTCGCGCAGCGCAGCACCTACGGCCGCGAGGTCGCCTCCGCGATCGGCTTCGCGCGGCTCAACAACCCCGACTACGTCAAGGACGCCAAGACCTTCCAGCGCGCGGCCCACGGCATCGACTACACCTTCAACTGGTTCTACGCCGACAACCGCGACATCGCCTACTTCGCCTCCGGGCGGCTGCCGCGGCGCGCGAAGGGCACGGCCTTCGACTTCCCGCGCTGGGGCGATCGCCGCTACGACTGGCGCGGCTGGCTCGGCTTCGACGACCACGTCCGCGAGATCAACCCGGAGCGCGGCTACCTCGTCAGCTGGAACAACCGGCAGTCGCCGAAGTGGGGAGCGCCCGACAACATCTGGGGCTGGGGCTCGGTGCACCGCTCCGACGCCCTCGAGGACAAGGTCCGCCGCGACATCCGCGGCTCGCGCAAGGTGTCGCTGACGCGCGCGGTCGGGATCATGGCCGACGCGGCGACGCAGGACACCCGCGCCACGTCGGTGCTGCCGTCACTGCTGAAGGTGATCGGCAAGGACCGCCGTACGACCGAAGCGCGCGCGGCCCTCAAGCGCTGGGCGCGCGCTGGGGCCCCGCGCGTCGACCGCGACCGCGACGGCGCCTACGCCCACCAGCAGGCGATCGCGCTCTTCGACACCTGGTGGGAGGACGGCGAGGAGTCCGTGGCCTACGACGTCATGGGCGACCGGCTCGGCGTGCTGGCTCGGGACGTGCCCGGCAACCTCGACGATCACCCGCGGGCCGGCACCGGCTCCGCGTGGATGGACCCGCCCTACTACAGCTACCTCAACAAGGACCTCCGCACGCTGCTCGGCGACCGCACCGTGCGCGAGGACCTCGCGTTCGCCTACTGCGGGCGCGGCAGCCTGAAGAAGTGCCGCCAGACCGTGCGTACGTCGCTGCGCGGTGCCGTCACGCGAGTGCTGGCCGCGCAGGGGGTCTCGAAGGTCGCCGACCTGACCTACGACAAGTCGATCGACGCCATCCGGCACTCCACCTCGGGCGCGGTCGGGGTGCGCGACATCGACTGGCAGAACCGGCCGACCTTCCAGCAGGTCGTCGCGTTCGAGCGGCACCGCCCCCGATGAGCGCCTAGGACGACTGCCGCGCCGCCTTCTTCGCCGCTGCCTCGGAACGGCGCTCGACGAAGCGGGAGGCCTCGGTGTCCAGCGCGGAGACAGCCAGCGCGAGCTCGTCGCGGGCTGCCTCCCCGTCGGCGTCGAGGCCCTCGAGCTCCCACACGCCCCACTGCCGCAGCAGGGGAGTGACGATGTCGTCGTGGTGGATCCGCAGGTCGTAGATCCCGGCCTTGGCCATCGCGACCGCCTTGCGGGTGAAGCCGGGGATGACGTTGCCGGGCATCTGGAAGTCGAGGACCTCATCAGTGACCGCGCGCATCGTCTGGCTCGGCGCGACCTGGAGGGCCGCGGCGACGATGTTGCGGTAGAAGATCATGTGCAGGTTCTCGTCCTTGGCGACCCTGCTCAGCAGCTTCTCCGCGATGGGCTCCTCGGTGTAGCGCCCGGTGTTGCGGTGGGAGACGCGGGTCGCGAGCTCCTGGAAGGAGACGTAGGCGCAGACGTTGAGCAGCGGCTTGTCGACGGTGTCGTAGCCCGTCTCCATCGTCTGCATCCGCGCCCGCTCGAGCTCGACGGGGTCGACGCCGCGGGTGACGAGGAGGTAGTCGCGGATGCAGAACGCGTGCCGCCCCTCCTCCGCTGTCCAGCGGTTGACCCACGTGCCCCACGCGCTGTCGCGGCCGAAGGCGCGGTCGATCTCGCGGTGGTAGCTGGGCAGGTTGTCCTCCGTCAGCAGGTTGACCTCGAGCGCCGTCCGCGCGATCGGGGACAGCTGCGACTGCGCGACCTCCCACGGGTCGCCACCCAGCTCGGCGAAGTCGCGTCCGAGGCTCCAGGGCACGTATTCATGCGGCATCCACTCGTCGGCGATGGCGAGATGTCGGTCGAGGTTCTCCGCCACGGTCGGTTCGAGCTCCGCGAGCAGCTGGGCACTTTCGAGCGCGGCCATGCTTCATCCCTACACCCCCAACCACCCTGTTGAACAGAGTCGTCAGGTCAGCTCCGACAGATCGGGCGGTACGTCGACGGAGTGGCGCCGCAGCACCTCGAGCGGGACGACGTCGAGCGCCCGCACGGACGTGGCAGCCAGGACGACGGGGGCGGCGCGCCCGGCGTCGTACGCCTGGAGCCAGCGCACGGCGACCACGCACCAGCGATCACCGGGCGCGAGGCCGGGGAAGCCCCACTCGGGGCGCGGGGTGGACAGGTCGTTGCCGACCTCGCGCTGGTGGGCGAGGAAGTCTTCGGTCATGACTGCGCAGATCGCGTGCAGGCCGACGTCCTGCGGCCCGACCGTGCACGTGCCGTCGCGGTAGAACCCGGTCATGGGTTCGGTGCCGCAGGACTCCAGCTCGCCACCGAGGACGTTGCGCTCGCTCATGGACCCAGCATCGCGCACCGGGGGTCAGTTCCAGATCGCGGTGGCCCACTCGGGGTGGTCGATGAACGGGTTGCGGTTGCCCTGCCAGGTCGAGTGGATGCGATCGTTGCGACGCATCTCGAACGTCGACACCGGGTCCTCAGAGTTCCACGCGATCAGCACCTCAAGGTCGCCGATCAGGGTCGAGGAGGAGCCGACGGTGCTGCTCATCTCGAGGTTGTTGAAGCCGTCGCCGCCCTCGTAGCGGATCGCCATGTAGAGCAGCATCCGCGCCACGTCGCCCTTGACGGCGTCGCGCGGCTCGAAGGAGTCGGCGTCGGTCCAGCAGTCGGTGCACCCCGACACCGCCGAGCCGCCGAGGTCGAAGTCCTTGTTGCCGCGGGTGGAGTTGACGGCCACGTCCTCGGGGCGGATGTGGTGCAGGTCGGTGCCGGGCCCGGCGCTGGTGGTGAAGCCGCCGCGCGACTGCGCCCAGACGTGCTCACGGTTCCACTGCCCGAGGTTGCCGCCGTTGCTGCTCTTGGAGATGGAGCGTCCGGTGTAGAGCTCGATCACGTTCGCGGTGTTGGCGGGGTCCTGGTCGGTGTCCTTGAGCGCGGTCCACACCTGGTCGTAGGACAGCTGGGTGTGGGCGTCGATGATGTCGTGCAACGAGGTGCGCAGCGCCGTACCCGTCTTGCCCATCGCCGGCGCGTAGTAGGTGCTGTCCCACGGGCTCGTGCCGCCCGGAGGCGGCTCGGTGGTGCCGCCGGCGAGCGCGAAGGCGGAGGTGCCCGTCATGCCGGGGTGGGAGAAGTACGCCGACAGCGCTCCCGTCACGTCGATCTGCTTGCCCATCAGGCCGGGGTTGGTCTTCAGCCCCCATTGCGCGCGGTACGCCGACGGGATCTGCACGTAGAGCATCTGCGACGTGCTCGTCTGGCTGGCGGAGTCGGCGATCGCGAGGGCGTAGTCGTTGGGGAAGTCCGACCGCACGACCGTGTTGGTCGCGGTCGGCTGCCCGACCACGTAGCCGCGAACGGTCTGCGTCGCCCCGGTCTGCTGACCGATGGCCTGGCTGACGGTGAGCGGGGTGGCGGCCGTGGCCGGTGCGACCGGCGAGAGGACGACGACGAGTGCGCTGATGAGGGCGAGCGCGAGGGCTCGACCCGTCCCGAGATGACGGTTCATGATCGGGAGCATGGCGCACCCCGGCGGCCCTGGGAAGGGGCGTCGGGGTGACGGGTCGGTGACTACTTGAGGTTGCAGAACCTCTCGACCTTGTCCGTCGGGCCGGAGACGATCAGCTGGTCGTTGCGCGCGACGGACGTCTCGGGCCGGGCATAGGTGAAGTCCTCGCCCAGCCGCTTCACGCCGACGATGGTGACGCCGTGGTGGGTCCGGGGCGAGGACTCCGCCAAGGTCTTGTCCCAGGTCTCCTTGGGCGCGTGCGCGCGAGCGATGGAGAAGTGGTCGTCGAACTCGATGTAGTCGATCATCGAGCCGGTCAGCATGTGCGCCACCCGCTCGCCCATGGAGTGCTCGGGATAGACGACGTGGTGGGCGCCGACGCGCTCGAGGATCGCGCCGTGCTTGCGGGTGATGGCCTTGGCCCAGATGTCGGGGACGCCCGCCTCGGCGAGCGCGAGGACAGTCAGGACGCTGGCCTCGATGTCGGTGCCGATGGCGACGACTGCCCGGTCGAAGTCGCTGATGCCGAGCTGGCGCAGCGCCTGATCGTCCGTGGTGTCGGCCTGCACGACGTGGGTCAGCTCCTCGGCCCAGCGCTCCACCAGCGCGAGGTTCTCGTCGACCGCGAGCACCTCCTGGCCGAGGTTGACCAGCGACTGGGCGACGGCGGTGCCGAACCTGCCGAGTCCGATGACGACGACGGACACGGAGTCCGGCTTGTTCCTAGCCAACAATGGGACGCTCCTCGGGCAGGTGGAAGTGGCGGTGACGGGTCTTCAGCGCCAGGGCGGTGGCGACGGTGATGGTGCCGACGCGGCCGACGAACATCAACAGCATGAGGGTCACCTCGGCCACGGGCGGCAGGTCGGGCGTGATGCCGGTGGACAGACCGACCGTGGCGAAGGCGGAGATCGACTCGAACAGCACGACGTCGAGGGCGTAGTCCGTGGACAGCAGGATCACCATCGTGCCCGTGCTGATCGCGGCGATGGCTAGCAGCGCGACCGTGAGCGCCTGGCGCATGGTCTCGCTGCTGATGCGCCGGTGGGCGACGTTGGTGTCGCGCTCACCGCGGACCTCGGACCAGATGACGTAGGCCAGCAGGAAGAACGTGGTGACCTTGATGCCGCCGGCGGTGCCCGCTGAGCCACCGCCGATGAACATCAGGACGTAGTTGACGGCCATCGTCTCGGGGGTGATCTGGCCGTAGTCGACGCTGTTGAACCCGGCCGTGCGGGGCACGACGCCACCGGTCACGCCACCGACGAGCTTGCCCCAGGTGTCGAGCGGCCCGAGCGTGCCGGCGTTGGTCCACTCGAGGGCCAGGAAGGCGGCCGTGCCGACGACGAGCAGGATGCCGGTGCCGTACACGGTCAACCGGGTGTGCACTGTCCAGCGATCGGGGCTGCGCCAGCGACGGCGCAGCTCGAACAGGACGGGGAAGCCGATGCCGCCGGCGATGACGGCCACACAGATCGGGAAGATGATCCACGCGTCGTCGACGAAGCCGATCAGGCTGTCGCTGTAGAGCGCGAAGCCGGCGTTGTTGAATGCCGACACGGAGTGGAACGCGCCGTGCCACAGGGCCTGGCCCCAGGTGTCGTCGTAGGCCGCCCGGAAGCGGAACGTCAGCATCGTGGCGAAGGCGATCTCGAACGCCAGGATGGTGATGGCGATGCGGCCGATGACGTGGCGCACGTCGCCGATGTTGAGCGTGTGCGTCTCGGCCTGCGCGATCAGCGACGACTTCAACCGCAGCTTGCCGCCGACGAGCAGCCCGAGCAGGGTCGCCAGGGTCATGATCCCGAAGCCGCCGACCTGGATCAGCGCCATGATCACGCCCTGGCCGAACGGTGACCAGTACGTCGCGGTGTCGACCGTCGCGAGTCCGGTCACGCACACCGCGGAGACGGCGGTGAAGGCTGCTGTCAGGATCGGCGTCCGCTCGGGTCCCGGGGTGGACCACGGCAGCGCGAGCAGCACGGTGCCCACGACGATCGCCGCGAAGAACGCGACCGGGACGACCCGGGCAGGATGCAGAACGGATTGCCGGAGACGTCCCACGGGATCACCGTAGCGGCGCGTCGGCGTCCGGTTCTCCATAGGCGCGCGGCGGAGCGTTTCGCCGGACCCCCGCGGCGGGCATCTCGGCCGCGTCGAGCCTGAATCGGGGGGTGTCGGCCACGCCCGATGATGGCTAGCCTCGCCGGTGGGGGACGCGATCACCGCGGCCACGACGTGAGGACTCTCGGCATGGCTCTCAAACGACCGACCAGCACTCCCGACCAGCGCGGCACGGGGGACGAGCTCCACCAGGGCGTCAAGGGGGGCGAGCGGATGACGACGTCGACCGGCACCCCGCTGGGCGACGACCAGAACTCGCTCAAGGTGGGCGATCGCGGCCCCACCGTCCTCGAGGACTTCGTCTTGCGCGACAAGATCTTCCACTTCGACCACGAGCGCATCCCCGAGCGCGTCGTGCACGCGCGCGGCTACGGCGCCCACGGCTACCTCGAGTGCCTCGACCCGGTGCCTGACCTGACCCGGGCCGCTCCGTTGCAGAAGAAGGGCCAGCGGACCGAGGCGTTCGTCCGGTTCTCCACGGTGGCGGGCAACCTCGGCTCGCCCGACCTGGCCCGCGACGTACGCGGGTTCGCGGTCAAGCTCTACAGCGAGGAGGGCAACTGGGACATCGTCGGCAACAACATGCCGGTCTTCTTCATCCAGGACGCGATGAAGTTCCCCGACCTCGTCCACGCGGTCAAGGAGGAGCAGGACCGTGGCTGGCCGCAGGCCGCCAGCGCGCACGACACCTTCTGGGACTTCGTGTCCTTGATGCCGGAGTCGACGCACATGCTGCTGTGGGCGATGAGCGATCGCGCGATCCCGCGCTCGTTCCGGTTCATGGAGGGCTTCGGCGTCCACACCTACCGCTTCGTCAACGCCGACGGGAAGGCCACCTTCGTCAAGTTCCACTGGAAGCCGCGACAGGGCATGCAGTCGGTGGTGTGGAACGAGGCGGTGAAGATCAACGGCGCCGACCCCGACTTCCACCGCCGCGACCTCTATGCCGCGATCGAGTCGGGCGACTTCCCCCAGTGGGACCTCGGTGTCCAGGTCTTCGATGACGCCTTCGCCGACAAGTTCGACTTCGACGTGCTCGACGCGACCAAGATCATTCCCGAGGAGGTGCTGCCCGTCCGGGTGATCGCCCGCCTCACCCTCGACCGCGTGGTCGACAACGTCTTCGCCGAGACCGAGCAGGTCGCCTTCTGCACCCAGAACGTCATCCCGGGCATCGACTTCACCAACGACCCACTGCTCCAGGGCCGCAACTTCTCCTACCTCGACACCCAGCTCAAGCGGCTGGGCAGCCCCAACTTCACCCACATCCCGGTCAACGCACCGCGCTGCCCCGTCGCGCACTTCCAGCGCGACGGCCACATGCAGACGATGCCGCAGACCGGCCGGGGCAACTACGAGCCGAACTCGCTGACCGGGGCCGACCGCGGTTCGCGCGCCGACCTCGTGCAGGGCTACCAGAGCGTCATGCGTGAGGAGCAGGGTCAGACCCGGCGGCTGCGCGCGGAGTCGTTCGCCGACCACTACTCACAGGCGCGGCAGTTCTTCATCAGCCAGACCGACGTGGAGCGCCAGCACATCGTGGCGGCCTTCGGCTTCGAGCTCAGCAAGGTCGAGGACCCCAAGATCCGCACCCGCATGCTCGCCAACCTGCGCAACGTGCACGACGACCTCGCCCAGCAGGTCGCCGACAAGCTCGCGATGCCGCTGCCGGACGCGGCCGAGGCAGCGGTCGCCCCGCGCACCGACCTGCCCGAATCTGCTGCGCTGAGCATCCAGCTCAACGGCCCCGACTCCTTCGCCGGACGCAAGCTCGGCATCGTCGTGACCGACGGCAGCGACAAGGCCGTCGTCAACGCGGTGGCCGGCGCCTTCGAGAAGGCCGGGGCGACGGTCGAGTACGTCGCACCCGCGATCGGGCCCGTCAAGCTGAAGGGCGGCGGCACGATCAAGCCCCACCACGCGATCGACGGCGGGCCGTCGGTGCTCTTCGACGCGGTGGCCCTGCTGCCCTCGCTCGCCGGTGCCACCGAGCTCGCCGGCCGGGCCAGTGCCAAGGACTTCGTCAACGACGCCTTCGCCCACCACAAGCTCATCGGTGTGGGCGCCGACGCGGGGGAGTGGCTGGCCGCTGCGGCGATCCAGCCCGACGCCGGTTGCCCCGACCTGTCGGTGAAGAGCGCCTCGGACTTCGTCAAGGCCTGCGCGGCGCTTCGGTTCTGGGAGCGCGACGTCCGCCCGTGACGTCGAGGTGGGCTAGCGTTGGCACCGATGCCTGACGACTATTGCGACCTGTGTGACCTGCCCCTGTCGACGTGCGTGCACGGGATGCCTCCGGCACCTCCGCCGCCCCCGGCGCCGGTCAGGGCACCTCGCGTGAGCACGCCCCGCGCTGCGAAGACCACGGCGCCCGCCGTACCCACCCGGCGGGCGCCGCGGAAGTGGACCCCACCCGAGGACTTCGCACCCCACATCGTCGGCGTGCTCGAGGCCGCCGGAGGCGAGCTCGACACCGAGGACGTCTTCACCGCACTGGAGTCGCGCCTGGCCGAGGATCTGCTCGACGGCGACCGGCAGCTCACGCCCGAAGGAGAGCTGCGGTGGCGCTATGCCGCCCGCCGGGCCCGGCAGTCGATGATCAAGGACGGCGTGATGGCCAAGGGCGCCCCCGGCGTGTGGTCGCTGGCCTGAAAACATCCACCGATCGTCGCGCTCGCGCCCGAACGGGCTAATCCCATAGGCTGTCTAGACATCTGGCTGGGCTAGTTCTCCAATTCCGCCACGCGGAGGCCGCCCAGTCTCTATCTTGAGTTTGCCCTGTGTGGGGCAGCCGTCCCTCGGGCGGAGAAGATGAAAGTCATGGGGTCCACATGAGCGACCAGAGCCCGTCCCAGGGACGCGACTCCCAACTCGCCGTCTCCGGCTGGCCGCTGCGACGCAAGGTTGCGCTCGCACTGGCGATCCCGCTGCTCCTCGCAGCGGCATTCGGTGGCCTCCGGGTCACCAACGACCTCGAGCAGTCCGCCAACGCCTCGGCGAGTGCCCAGCAGGTCACCGTGCTCGAGCCTGCGATCGCCTACCTCACCGCGGCCGAGAAGGGCATGGTCGCGGCCCAGTCGACGACCGGCACCAGCCAGAACGAGCTCGACGACGCGCTGGCCGAGATCAAGGCCGCCGCCGCCGAGCTTCTCGAGGCCCGTGACGACGCCGACCTCACCACTGAGCAGGGCCGCCAGGTCGACGTGATCCTCAGCCTCAGCCGCGCGCTGCGCGACGAGGCGACCGGCCCCGTCAGCCCCGGCACGTGGATCGCCCAGCTGCGGCAGATGCAGTCGGGTGTCACCAAGCTCATCACCACCATCATCAACGAGCAGCTCACCCCCGAGCCCCGCCTCGAGCTGCTGTCCCAGGCGCTCGGTGGTCGCTTCGCGCTCGCCATGCAGCAGGCGCTGGGCGCCACTGAGCGCACGGGTCGCAACGACGCTCTCCCCCTCTTCTCCGAGTTCGGTGCCGAGAGTGCCGCGCTCGACCGCCTTGCCGGCCAGCTGGGCGAGGCCGACGACTCGATCCAGGCCCTGCGCACCAACAACGGTGAGCGCGCCAACGAGATCCGCACCGGTGGCAGCGACCTCGGTGGCGCCGACGCCTACGACGAATACGACAAGCTGCAGACCACGCTGCTCGACGGCGTGGACGAGCAGCTCGCCGAGACCGCGTCCGACGCCCGCCGTCGCGCCCTGCTCAACGCCCTGCTGACCCTGATCGCGCTCGGCGCCGCCATCGCGCTCGCCCTGCTGATCTCGCGCACCCTCGTCAACCCGATCCGCCGGGTCCGCGAGGGCGCCCTCAAGGTGGCCCGCCAGGACCTGCCCGACGCGGTCGCCCGCATCCGGGCCGGCTCGGAGCCGGGCCCGATCAAGCGCATCGACGTCAACACGCACGAAGAGGTCGGCCAGCTGGCCCGGGCCGTGGACGACCTCCACCAGCAGGCCGTCACGCTCGCCTCCGGCGAGGCCAAGCTCCGTAGCCAGGTCGGCGAGATGTTCGTGACGCTCTCGCGTCGCAACACCACGCTGATCAACCAGCAGCTCAACCTGATCGAGGCGCTGGAGAGCGACGAGGAGGACCCGAAGCGACTCGAGAGCCTCTTCCGCCTCGACCACCTCGCGGCCCGCATGCGCCGTACGGCCGACTCGCTGCTCATCCTCGCCGACGCGCCCACGCGCTCGGCCGGCTGGGAGAGCGTCTCCATCGGCGAGACCCTGCAGGCCGCGACCGCTGGTGTGACCGACTACCAGCGCGTGCGGGTCGAGTCCGACCTGCCGATCCTGGTCAACGAGTCCGCCGCCGGTGACCTGGTCCACCTCGTCACCGAGCTGGTCGACAACTCGCTGTCCTACTCCTCGCCGCACACCAGCGTGGTGCTCGACTCCGTCGTCACCGACAACGGTGTGACCATCACGGTGGCCGATGCGGGTCTCGGCATCCCCGCCGACGAGCTCAAGCAGATCAACGAGAACCTGCGCACCGGCGTCGAGGTCACCCCCGACACCGCCCGTCGCATGGGCCTGTTCGTGGTCAGCCGGCTCGCCCAGCGCCACGGCGTCAGCGTCACGCTGAAGGCCAACAGCGGCGACGGCACGACCGCCTACGTCCTGGTGCCCAACGCGATCCTGCCCGAGCGCGCGCACCTCGAGCCGACTCCGGTCGAGCCCGAGCCCGAGCCGTTCGTGGAGGAGCAGGACGAGGCACTCGAGGCCGCCCCGATCGAGGCGTTCGAGGACTCCCCGGCACTGGTGCCGCCCACCCAGCTCCCGACGCGCGGCTCCCACGAGTCCGCCGTCGACGCGTCCGACCCGCTGGGCATCGGCGAC
This sequence comes from Nocardioides allogilvus, assembly GCF_003047285.1. Taxonomy (GTDB): domain Bacteria; phylum Actinomycetota; class Actinomycetes; order Propionibacteriales; family Nocardioidaceae; genus Nocardioides; species Nocardioides allogilvus. Next base: position 405,895 of record NZ_PZYX01000001.1, read on the forward strand.
TCCCACCTGCGATCGGTCAGCCCCGTGCTGCCGACCCGCGAGCGCGGCGCGACCCTGCCCACGCTCAGCGCGGCCGGCGTCCAGCTCCCCAAGGCCGACGGCGAGGAGACCGAGCCGGAGACGCCGCGCGAGACCAAGCGCGCCACCGGCGGGATGGCGTTGCGTTCCAAGCGCGACCTGACCCCCGTTGCGCCCATCGTCTCGGCCGTTCCGGATCTCCCGCGGGAGCCCGAGGTCGCCGAGGAGGTGGCCGACGAGTTCATCGAGGATGCCCCCGAGACCTACGCCACGACGTCCGCGCTCGACGAGCCGGCGCCGGTCGAGGAAGCCGTCGAGGTCGAGGCCCCGGTCGTCGAGGCCCCCGTGGTCGAGGTCCCCGTGGTCGTGGCCGAGCCGGTCGTCGAGGACGAGATCGAGGAGGAGAGCCCCGAAGCGCACATCGCGGCCCTCATGGCCAAGATCCGTCCCCAGCGCGGCCGACTGCCGATCCCGGACTACGACGAGGTTGACCACGCCGCCATCTTGCAGATGCCCTCGCGCGAGCGCGGGTCGCTCGGTGACCCGCTGACCGACCCCCTGCCGAGCGACCCCCTGCCGAGCGAGCGCGAGGTGGTCGCCCCGGTCGCGACGACGGCCCTGTTGGAGCCCGTGGAGTCCTCGTGGGTCGAGGTCGCCACCGAGGCCCCTGCAGCCAACCTGGTGTCCGAGCCGGTCTTCGACGTCGGCACGACCACCACCGTCCTGGACCAGCCGGCTCCGGTCGCGCGGGTCGAGGAGCCCGCGCTCAACGGGTCCGCGAAGTCGTCGTGGCTCAGCACCGACGAGCAGGACCGCGAGTGGACCTCGACTGAGGTCGAGGCCGGATGGGAGCGAGCCGACACCGTCGCCACCACCCACGAAGAGGTGTCCACAGATTCCGGACTGCCGGTCCGCCGCCCAGGTGCACGTCTCGTGCCGGGCAGCGTCACCAAGCCCGTGGGGAGCGCCGGTCGCGACCCCGAAGCCATCCGTGCTCGACTGTCCGCTCACAAGGCCGGTGTCCGCCGTGGACGCACTGCCTCCGTGCCTGCCGACGACCAGTAAGAAAGTAGAAGAGAAATGACCGAGTCCCAAGGCATCTCTGCCACCGACAACAACCTGAACTGGCTGGTGTCTCGCTTCGTCGAGGAGGTGACCGACGCGGCCCACGCGATCCTGGTGTCCGCCGACGGCCTCCTGATGGCGGAGAGCCAGAGCATCCCCGGCGAGCGGGCCGAGCAGGTTGCGGCCGTGTCGTCCGGTCTGGCCAGCCTCGCCGTCGGTGCCGCGCGCCTCTTCGACGGTGGGGCAGTGCTCCAGACCGTCGTGGAGATGGAGCACGGCTACCTCATGCTCATGAGCGTCGGCGACGGCTCCAACCTCACGGTCCTGACCGAAGAGGACGCGGACATCGGCCAGGTCGGTTACGAGATGGCGCTGCTCGTCGAGCGCGTCGGTCAGACCGTCCAGGCCGGGGCCCGCGTCAGTTCGTCGAACTGAGCGTGACCGGCCGTGACACCAGTTGAGTCAGACGGATCGGACGAGCAGGTCAGGAGACCTCGCTTCGTCCGGCCGTACACCATCACTTCAGGGCGGACCCACGCGACCGTGGACCTGCCCATGGAAGCGACCCTGCGTCTGGAACCCACGGACGACGGCGCCTCGGTGAGCGCCGCCGCCCTCCAGGTGCTCGAGGTGTGTGACCGACGCTCCGTCGCTGAGTGCGCGGCCCTCGTCAAGATGCCAATCGGCGTCGTGCGCGTCCTGCTCAGCGATCTCGTCGAGCACGGGTTCATCCGCGTACAAGCAACCATCACCGAGAACTCGTCCAAGGACGAGCGGATAGAGCTCATCGAAAGGACCCTCCGTGGACTCCGCACCTACTAGTCGCAACAAGGCAGCGTCGACCAAGATCGTCATCGCTGGCGGTTTCGGCGTTGGCAAGACAACCCTGGTCGGCTCTGTGTCGGAGATCCAACCGCTGCGCACCGAAGCGCTCGTCACCAACGAGTCGGAGGGCGTCGACAACCTCGACGCCGTCCCCTCGAAGGCGACCACCACCGTCGCCATGGACTTCGGCCGGCTGACGCTGGGCGAGGACCTGATCCTCTACCTCTTCGGCACGCCGGGCCAGCGCCGCTTCTGGTTCATGTGGGACGACCTGTGCCTCGGCGCGATCGGTGCGATCGTCATCGTCGACACCGCGCGACTCGACGAGTCCTTCTCGCCCCTCGACTACTTCGAGGCCAAGGGCCTGCCGTTCATCGTCGCGGTCAACCAGTTCGACGGCATCGAGCAGTACACCCTCGACCAGGTCAAGGCCGCCCTCGCGCTGCCGCCCGAGGTCCCGATCATCTCCATCGATGCACGCGATCGCGAGTCTGCCAAGGCCGCCCTCATCCGGGTCACCGAATACGCCCTCGAGCACCTCACCCGGACGCTGGCAGGTGCCAGCTGATGCGCACCTCACGTCTGCCGATGGCGCGTGTGGCCATCGCTTCGGTGGTCGTGCTCGCCCTGGCCGGCTGCGGCTCCGACGGTTCGTCGACGAGCGCACCCGAGCCCGAGCTCGTCAAGGACGGCGCCCTGAAGGTGTGCACGTCCCTGCCCTACGAGCCCTTCGAGTTCGAGCAGGGCGGTGAGGTCGTCGGCTTCGACATCGACCTCGTCAACGAAGTGGCCGCGGCGCTCGACGTCAAGGCGGAGTTCGTCAACGAGAACTTCGACGACATCGCCTCGGGGGAGCTGTTCAACGACGGGAGCTGCGACGTGGGCGTCGCCGCCATGTCGATCAACGGCGACCGGGCCCGCGTCGTCGACTTCTCCAGCCCCTACTTCAACGCCGCGCAGGTGATGGTGGTGCAGAAGGGCAGCGGGATCGACGACCTCAGCGACCTCGGCGGCGGGCGCATCGCCGTACAGGAAGCGACCACCGGCGAGCTCTATGCCAACGACCACGCGCCGACCAACACCCAGATCGTGTCCTACAAGAACGTCCAGGACGTCGACTCCGCGCTCAGCGGCGGCGCCGTCGACGCCGGCATCTACGACAACAACATCGTCGGTGACGCCATCAAGCGGCACCCCGACTTCGAGGTCGTCTCCGAGTTCGACACGGGCGAGCAGTACGGCATGGCGGTGGAGAAGGACGGCAACGTCGACCTCCTGCGCGTCATCAACGAGGTGCTCGCCGACATCCAGGAGAGCGGTCGCTACGACGAGATCTACGAGACCTGGTTCGGCAAGGCCAAGGCCCAGAAGTAGCTAGCGGTTGATCAGGTAGATCCCGACCGCCGAGGGGATCAGCCCGACGAGCAGCCACGGGGTGAGCGGCTTCTTGCCGTGGATCACGAACGCGACCGCGATCGCGATCACGCCGAACGCGCCGGCGATCAGGCACAGGCCGACCTGGGCACCGGGGCGCGGGTTGTCGAGGAAGAGCGCCGCGATGATCAGGCCCATCACCAGGTGGAAGATCGTGGTCACGGCGAGCGCGGACATCACCCAGCGCTGCACGCGGGTGAGGCTCTTGTTCTCGGACGCGTGATCGCGCACCGGGCGTGGTGCGTTGGGGTCCATCAGGTGTCGCGCGCGGCGGGGCTGGGCGGGCTCGGTCATCTCGGTCTCTCGGTCGGGGTGTCAGGGGCTCAGGGAGCGATGGTCAAGAAGATGAAGGCCGCCAGCAGGACGAGGTGCACGCCGCCCTGCAGGGGCTTGGCACGACCTGGGACCACGGTCAGGATGGCGACGACCACGGTCAGGAACAGCAGCACGATCTGCACGTTGTCGAGACCGAGGGACAGCGGCCCGTCGAGCCAGATCGACGCGACGGCGAGGGTCGGGATGGTCAGGCCGATCGAGGCCATGGCCGAGCCGAACGCGAGATTGAGGCTGACCTGGACCCGCTCGCGGGCGGCGGCGCGGACTGCCGCGATCGACTCCGGCATCAGCACGAGGAGGGCGATCGCGACACCGACGACGGCGTTCGGGAAGCCGACCGCCGCGACGCCGTCCTCGATGGCCGGCGAGACGATCTTGGCCAGGCCGACGACGGCGACGAGCGAGACGACGAGGAGCCCGGCGCTCCACGCGGTCGTGCGGTTGTCCGGCGGGTCGGCGTGCCCGTCGTCGTCCGCGTCCACGTGACCACCCGAGCCGAGCGTCTCGCCGTCGCGGTCGACGGGCAGGAAGAAGTCACGGTGCCGGATCGTCTGGGTGAAGACGAACAGGCCGTAGAGAACGAGCGAGGCGATGGCCGCGAAGGCGAGCTGCGGGCCGGTGTAGACGGGACCGGGCTCGGACATGGTGAACGACGGCAGCACCAGGCAGACCGTGGCCAGCGTGACGACGGTGGCGAGCATGGAGCCGGTGCCCTCGGGGTTGAACACCGCGAGGTGGTGCTTCAGCGCGCTGACCAGCAGTGACAGGCCGAGGATGCCGTTGATGCTGATCATCACGGCAGCGAAGACGGTGTCGCGGGCGAGACCGGAGGTGTCCTTGTCGGCGGTGATCATCAGCGTGATGATCAGCGCCACCTCGATGACCGTGACGGCGACCGCGAGCACCAGCGAGCCGAGCGGTTCGCCGACCCGGTGGGCGACGACCTCGGCGTGGTGGACCGCTGCCAGCACGGCTCCCACCAGCACCACGGCGACGAGGGTCAGCACTGCTGCGCCCGGGTGGCGCCCCCAGGTCGCGGCGAGCAGGAGCGCAGCGAGGACTGGCGTGAGCGAGGTCCAGAGCGGGCGCGGCATGGGCCAACCCTAGAGAGTGGTCCTCATCAGCCGTCGGGCGAGTTCAGCTTCGCGAGTCGTTCGGTGAGCTTCTCCACCCGGTGGGAGTTGCCCTTCAGGTCGACGTACTGCTGGCCGAAGATCGCGAGCAGGGCGTCGTCGAGACGACGGACTGCACCAGCGGGATAGCGGTAGCCCATCCGTCGGATGATTGCGTCGGCGTCGACAGAGGTGAGCAGCCCGTCGAGCTCGTCGAGCGAGGTGATGCCCAGCTCGAGCATCAGGCCGCCGATCCAGCCGTAGTGGTCGGTGTGCGACCAGCCGGCGTCGGCGTACTGCCCGGCCAGGAAGGCTGCCAGCTCCTGCCCGCTGATGCGCGGGTCGCTGGGATCGGCCTCGCCGGGGGAGACCGGGGCCACCGCCTGGAGACGCTCGCGGATGGTGGAGAACTCCCGGTCGGCGAGCTCGAGCAGCCCGGCCGCCAGTGTGAAGCGGCGGTCGAGGTCGGGGACGTACTCCTCCGGGACGGTGCCCTTGTAGCGGATGTCGTGCTCGAACTCGGCCCACGCGTGCTGCAGCACGGTGCGCACCTGCACGCTCGCCCGGTGGCCGCGCACCTCGTCGTACGGCGCCTGGTGCACCTCGTCGTCCGGGGGATCGGGCGTCACCAGGAGGTGCCGGCTGGCGTAGCCGAAGCCGCCGGCACGCGCGGTCTCCTGGCCCATGTCGCGGTCGTCGAGGATCGTCAGCTCGTCGTCGAGGAGCTCCGCGACCGCGGCCACGTCGCTGTGGACGTAGGTGATGACACGCACGCCGATCTGGTCGGTGATCTGGACGAGGGGATCGGGGTAGAGGAGCTGGTCGCCGACGGTCCGCGCGGCCTTGGCGGCGAACGACGCGACGCTCTTCGTCCGGCCGGTGACGCTGAGGTAGTTGATGCCGGCGTCGTCGAGCAGGGTGGTGATCAGCTCGACGAAGTGCTCGGTCGGCTCCACCAGTCCCGGCTGTAGTGCGGCATAGGCGCGCACGGCCTCGCGTACGGGCAGGTCAGTGGGGGGCACGGGCACAGCCTCTCAGATTCGCGGGCCGCAAAGTGTCCACAGGGCAGGTGCGCCTGCGGCCTGTCCACAGGTCGTACGCCGCAACGCCGGTGTTGTCGGTGGACGTGGCCACGGTGGGTAGGGCGTCAGGACGACGCACACCACCACCGAAGGAGGACCCAGATGACCCACCACGCACGGACCGGCGACCGGCTCAGCCTCACTCCCGCCCTCGACACCGGAGAGGCAGCCTTCCTCGCCGGCTTCGGCCGCCGCCGCGGCCAGGTGGCCCGGATCTGGCCAGGACAGCCAGCAGTGCCGTCGCCCTGGCTTCCCTGTGACGAGGGGTGCTGCCTGGTGCTGGCGGCGGCGTCGGTCGCAGCGGGGCAGTGGCTGCGGTTCCTGATCGCCGAGTTCCTCGGCGAGGGCCACCAGGTCGACGGCTCGCTCGACGTGCCCGGACCGTGCGGGCGGGGGTCGGCGCTGCTCATCGTGGAGGGCGGTGAGGTCTTCGAGGGCGAGCTGGGGGATGCGTCGTGACCCGGCCGTGTCGTGGGTGGAGCCGGTTCAGCCGAGGATCCCCGCAGCGCGTGCCGGCTCGGCATAGGCAGCGGCGAGGGTGGCCACCGTGTGGTGGGCGTTCAGGCCGCTGGGGTTGGGCACGACCCACAGCTCGGCCTCGCCCAGCGGCTGCGGTTGCCGCCCGGCGGTGGCCTTGCGGTCCCCGAACGCCAGGCGGTAGGCGGTGATGCCGGCGACCGCGACGACGCGCGGTCGGAGCGTGGTGACGAGCTCGAGCAGTCGCGCGCCGCCGGCCCGCAGCTCGTCGGGCGTGAGCTCGTCGGCGCGCACGGTGGCCCGGGGGGCGAGGTTGGTGATGCCGAGGCCGCGCGAGCGGAAGTAGGCGCGGTCCTCGTCGTCCATGCCCGCAGCGGCATCGATGGGGCGATCGATGATCCCGGCCTGCAGCAGCGCGGGGTAGAAGCGGTTCACCGGGTGCGCGAAGTGGGTCTGTGTCGCTGCGGTCCACAGGCCGGGATTGATGCCGACGAAGACTAGCCGCACGTCCGGGCCGACGAGGTCGGGGACCTCGGTGTCACGGAACGACTCGAGCTCGGCGCGGGTGAACAGGGCCATGGCGTCGAGCCTAGGCACTGCGCGCTGCGCGGGCGGAACCCGGTCGCGCGGGCTATCGTCCTAGTGCCATGAGCCCAAGAACTCTGCGTGCCAGCGCCGCGTGCTGCGTCTTCGTGCTCGTGAGCGTCCTGGGCTGCGGGAGCGACTCAGGCGATGGGAACGCGACCGACACCTCGACGACCGAATCGGCTCCGTCCGAGTCCGGCTCGCCGGGTTCCGACACCTCCACCGGCGCGGGGGGCCACGTCGTGGTCGGTGAGAGCGTCGAGCCCGGACAGGCCGTGATCGTGAGCGCGTCCAATGTGGACGGCGAGACCGCCGAGCGCGCCAGCGCGCTGGTCGACCAGAAGTCGGTCGACGCCTTCGTGTCCGCGACCGACGCCCGCCTGGCCGCCGACGTGCGGACCGCCATCGAGGAGGTGCAGGTCCCGGACGACAGCACGCTGTTCGGTGCCGTCGTCTCGGTGGGCTGCCACACCCCGACCGGCATCACCTGGTCCACGACGTTCGAGGGCATCGAGGTGGCGCCGGTGCTGCCCAAGTCGAAGGTGCAGTGCCTGGTGCCGGTCACCTCGGTGGCGCTGTTCCTCGTGCCCAGCTGAGCCGGCCGGGGCGTCAGCGTCCGGCGGCAGTGGGGGTCGTGGGCGGCGGCGTGGTCGCGGTGGGGGTCGGGGACGGAGCCGGGGTGGGGGTCGGCGTCGGCGGCACGGGCGGCAGGATCGGCGGGAACGTGCCGTTGTAGTAGATGCCGACCCCGTTGGCGACCTTGCGCTCGACGCCGCCCGAGGACGGCTCGTTGATGACGCCCATCTCGCCGGTCACCTTGCGCGAGTAGAGCGTCGAGGAGCCGCCGCCGTCGAAGTTGAGCGCGCTCTCCGCGCCGAGCGCGCGCATCATGGTCGCGAGCTCCACCATGGTGTAGCCGCGGCTCACGGCCGAGCGGCCGTCGATCACCAAGAACAACAGCTTCCGGCCGTCGACGTCGATGCCCACCGCCGTACGCGGGTGCATGAGGCGGTCGTTGATGACCGTCTGCACCCCGTTGAGCAGCAGGGGACGGTCGCCGGACACGGCGACGGTGGCCCCGGGCTTGGCCTTGTACTTGAAGGTCGCCTTGCGCCCGACCTTGAGGTCCCGCAGCAGCTTGGCGGCCGAACCGCGCCCGACCATGACCTGTCCCTTGACCTTGCGGCCCTTGGACAGGATGCCCTTGTTGGAGACGATCTTGCCGTTGACGACGACGACCTCGCGGGCCTTCTTGTCCCCGTCGGTGACGGAGTAGCCCTTGGTCCAGCCCCAGTCGCTCGTGTAGACACCGATCGAGTCCGGGGCGATGGTGGGGGCGTTCAGGCCGCTGACGGGCCAGCGCGGACGCTGGCGGAGCTTGGTCCGCGTCACCATCGGGCCGACCTGCGGCTGGCCGGCGGAGTCGAGGTAGAACGAGGCGTTCTCGGGGATCCAGCCGCTGGCCGAGCCCTGGACCAGGCCGCGCTGGCGGTCGATGCCGACGCCGAGGGCGGCCCCGGTGTCGGAGATGTCGAAGAAGTCGCCGTTCACCGCCCCGATGACACCTTCCGCGGCACCCAGCTTGCTGACGGTCTTGGTACGGACGGCGTACTTGGCGCCGAGGTAGTCCAACGAGATGTTCGGGGCGTTGAGGTCGACGGTGAGCAGGTTGGCGCGGATCGGGCCGCGGTAGTCGGTCTGGTCCCACTCGCGGATGGTCATGCCGGGGGCGATCTCGTAGGTCACGTCGCTGGTCACCGTGGCCGGCTCGTCGCGGGTGCCGCGGGGCAGCTGGCGCGCGATCCGTGCGCGCACGCCGTCGGAGGTCTGTCCCGGCCTGCCCATGACCGTCCCGGGCTCGCGGAGCGCACGCCGCTGGAGCGGCCCGAGGCCGTCACCGTCGCCCTGGGCGGACGAGGTGGGACGGACGCTCTCGGGCGAGGAGAGGGCAGGCGCGGCGACGGCGAGCATCGAGCACCCGAGGGCACCGGCGAGCAGGGCAGAGGTCACGCGTGTGGAGGAAGGCACGCGCTCCAGAGTAAAGGCGCGGCGAAGCCTGCCGGACGAGGTCGGTGGCGTGTCGGTGCTGGGCGGTCGGGGCGTCATCACCAGTGGAAGACGAACCCACCGCGGGGAAGGTTGTCGCCACTAGGCTGCCCGGCGTGGCTGCGCGCGAGGACAACGTCTTCATCGAGGGGGACAACCTCGAGGTGCTCCCCACCCTCGAGCCGGGCAGCGTCGACCTGATCTACACCGACCCGCCCTACAACACCGGCAACGACTTCGCCTACGCCGATTCGTTCCGCTCCGACGGGGGCGGCCGCGCGAGCCGGCACGAGGCCTGGGTGGCGATGATGCGCCCGCGCCTGGTGGCGATGCGCGACGTCCTGGCCGACACGGGCGCGCTCTTCATCAGCATCGACGACAACGAGGCGGCGTACCTCCGACTGCTGCTCGACGAGGTCTTCGGCGAGGCCAACTTCCTCGCCCAGGTCGTCGTCAACCTCAATCCGAAGGGCCGCCAGCTCGGCGGGGGCTTCGCGACCAGTCACGAATACCTCTTCGCCTACGCCCGCGACGCCAAGCAGTGCGTCCTCGACGCCAGCAGCCCCGACACGGTCAACGCCGACGACTTCCCGCTCCTCACCGACGACGGGCGCGCCTTCCGCCACCTCCCGCTGCGCAACACCAACAAGAAGTTCAACCCGGTCACCTCGCGCACCCTGCACTTTCCCGTGTACGGCGACCCGCTGACCGGCGCCGTCGCGACGACCGACTTCGACGGCGCCCAGGAGGTGTGGCCGGTCTTCGGCGACGGCCGGCCCGCGGTGTGGCGCTGGTCGCGCCCGCGCATCGACGAGCGGCCCGACGACCTGGTGTGCCGCGAGATCAACGGTCGCAACGGGACCCGCGTGGATGTCTTCCAGCGCGACTGGCTGCACCGCGACGGGGGCCGCCGCAAGAAGCTCACCACGATCTGGCTCTCCGAGGAGATCGGCTCCACCGACACGGCAGTCGCGGAGCTGAAGGGGCTGATCGGGCACGTCTTCGAGTCGCCCAAGCCGACCGGGCTGGTCCGGCGCATCCTCGCCACGATGCCGCCCGACGCGGTGGTGCTCGACCCCTTCGCCGGCAGCGGCACGACAGGTCACGCCGTCGCGCTCGCCAACGCCGCTGACGCAGGCACGCGTCGCTGCATCAGCATCAACTCCGGCGAGCCCACCCGGCCGGGCTCGAACGCCGCCAACGCGGGCTTCGCCACGGTCGCCGACATCACCCGCGCCCGGCTCGCCGCGGTCGCGGAGCGGCACGGCTCGAGCTAGAGGCCCGCGGCCTTCTCGAGCGCGGCGAGCTCGTCGTCGAGGTAGGTCAGCAGCCGCTGCAGGTGGGGCACCGTCCGCCGGCAGCCGGTGAGGCCGAAGCCCATGTTGCCGTCGTAGGACACGCAGGTGATGTTGAGCGCCACGCCGTTGATCGGGATGGAGAGCGGGTACTGGCCGACCTGCTTGGCACCGTTGAAGTACTGCGTGGTGCGTGAACCGGGCACGTTGCTGATCGCGACGTTGAACGGTGGACGCACGACCCCCTGCAGCCGCAGCATCGGGATCAGGAACGACGGAGTCATGCCGAGCGCGCTCATCGCCATGATCTGGGTCGGTGTCATCGAGGCGAGCGCGGCCTTGCCCGCCTTCATCGAACGGTGGATGTTCGCGAGCCGGTCGCCCGGGTCGGCCAGGTCGGTGCCGAGCTGGACCATCACGGAGCCGACCGCGTTGCCACCGTCGGCGGAGGCGTTGCTCGGCGCCTTGGCGTGGAGACCGACCGGCACCATGGAGACCATCGAGGCGTCGGGCAGCGCGTCGAAGTCGAGGAGGTACTGCCGCAGTGCGCCGCTGCACATCGCCAGCACGACGTCGTTGATCGTCGTGCCGGTGGCCTTGCCGATGCTCGTCATCCTCGCGATCTCCCACTGCTGGCCCGCGAAGCGCCGCGAGCCGGTGATCGGCTGGTTGAACATCGTGCGAGGGGCATACAGCGACAGCGCCGACGTCTCGTTGCGCAGGCTCTTGTTGAGCGTCTTGACCAGCGCCCCGGGCATCCCGGCCGCGTCGGCGCTGACTGCCAGCGCCGAGCGCAGCGCCGAGAGCGGCACCTCGGACAGGGACTGCTGGGTGGTCGCGCGGGCCTTCTCCACCTTCGCCCGCGCAGGTCGCGCTGCCCACAGCGGCGGCATGTCGCGTTCGTCGGGATCGGACGACATGCTGTTCGCCATCAGCCGCATCGCGGAGATGCCGTCGACGAGCCCGTGGTGCATCTTGGTGTAGACGGCGATCCGGCCGTCGTTGAGTCCTTCGATGATGTGGCTCTCCCACAGCGGCCGCTCGCGGCCCAGCCGCTGGGAGTGCAGGCGCGAGCACAGGTCGAGCAGCTCACGGACGCGTCCCGGCTGGGGGAGGGCGCTGTGGCGCACGTGGTGCTCGATGTCGAACTGGGTGTCGTGCTCCCAGACGAACTGCCCGGCGGTCGTCAGGGAGCGCTTGGGGCGCTTGAGGAAGAGTGGTGCGATCTCCGCCTCGCTCGTGGTGCTCGCCTCGTAGATCTCCCGGGCGTAGTTGTCACCGGCACCCGCGGGCTTCTCGAACAGCTGGAGCCCCCCGACGTGCATCGGTTGCTTGCGGCTCTCGGCATACAGGAAAGCCACGGACGTCGGGTCGATCGGTGTCACCATGCTGGGTCCCTCCTTGGACGCAAGCCCGATCCTCGCGCCATGTGAGTCGGGCCACAAGGGAAACGACCATCCCGGCGAGCCGTCACGCTCTGGCAGGATCTGCCCATGGAGGCCACCCCGCTCGATCGGCTCGACCGGGCCTGGTCGCGGGGTCGTACGTCGATGGGCACCCGCGTCGAGAGGCTGCGCTCGAAGTCCTTCGCGATCGCCCAGTGCGCCGTCGCAGCTGGCGTGGCCTGGCTGATCGCCAAGGACCTGCTCGGTCACGACACCCCGTTCTTCGCCCCGATCGCGGCGGTCGTCAGCCTCGGCACGTCCTACGGACAGCGGCTGCGCCGGGTCGCGGAGGTGACGGTCGGGGTCGCCCTGGGCGTGCTGCTCGGCGACCTGCTGGTGGTCTGGCTCGGGTCCGGCTGGTGGCAGATCGCGATCGTGGTGGCGCTGGCGATGTCGGTGGCCTTCCTCCTCGACGGCGGGCAGCTGATGGTCACCCAGGCCGCGGTGCAGTCGATCGTCATCACGACGCTGATCGTCAGCCCGGGCGGAGCCCTCACCCGCTGGACCGACGCGCTGATCGGTGGTGCCGTCGCGCTCGTGGCCGCGACGGTCGTGCCGGCCGCCGCCCTGCGCAGACCGCGCGAACAGGCTGCCCGCGTGCTGCGCAAGGAGGCCGAGATGCTGCGGGCCGCCGCCGACGTGATGGTCGACGGCGAGCTGGAGCGCGCGCTCGACCTGCTCGCCGACGCCCGCTCCACCGACTACCTCATCGCCGAGCTGCGCAGCGCCGCCGACGAGGGCCTGGCGGTGGTGGCCTCCTCGCCGTTCCGGGTGCGGCACAAGCCCGGCGTCCGGCGGATGGCCGAGCTCGTCGAGCCGCTGGACAGGTCGCTGCGCAGCACGAGGGTCCTGATGAGGTACGTCGCGCTGGCGGCGTACAGGAGACGGCCGGTGCCGTCGGCCTATCCGCTGGTCGCGCGCGACCTCGCGGCCGCGATCGACCTCGTCGCCGACGAGCTTCAGGCCGACCGGGTGGCGGTGGCGGCGCAGCCGGCGCTGATCGCCGTCGGGATCGCGACCTCCGAGCTGCCGCGCGAGGACGCGTTGTCGGTCGAGGTGATGCTGGCGCAGCTGCGCGCGGTCGTCACCGACCTGCTGATGCTGACGGGCATGGGCCAGCTGGAGTCGACCGACGCGATCCCGCGGCCGCGCAGCTGAGGCCGCAGGGCCGGGGTCAGAGGGAGGCCCGCAGCTCGGCGACGACCGAGTCGACGACGGCGACCAGGTCGCCGTTGGTGTCGGCGGCGACCTTGCGCTGGCGCTGGTAGGAGGCGCCCTTGCGGGGGATGTCGGCGACCGAGCGCAGCTCGTCCTCGCAGTCGAGCCGCTTCGACAGCGGCGTGAGGCGCTCGAGCAGGTCGTCGAGGTCGTCGGTGACCAGCCGCTCGCGCGACGTGGCGTCCAGGATCACGATCGCGTCGAGGCCGTAGCGCGCTGCTCGCCACTTGTTCTCCTGCACGTGCCAGGGCGGCATCGTCGGCAGGGTCTCCCCGGCCGCCAGGCGGGTGTCGAGGTCGACGACCAGGCAGTGGATCAGCGCGGTCAGGGCAGCGAGCTCGGTGATGTCGGACATGCCGTCGCAGACCCGGTTCTCGATCGTGCCCAGATGGGGCGCCGGCCGGATGTCCCAGCGCACGTCGGACATCGAGTCGATGACGCCGGTCGTGGCCTGGTCACCGATGCACGCCTCGAACTCCTCCCACGTGTCGAACGTGAAGGGCAGCCCGGCGGTCGGCAGCTGCTGGAACATCTGCGACCGGTTGGAGGCATAACCGGTGTCGAGGCCGGCCCAGACCGGCGAGCTCGCGGAGAGGGCCAGGAGGTGGGGATAGGTGTTGAGCAACGATGACATGATCGGCATCACCCGGTCCTGCGACGGCAACCCGACGTGCACGTGCACGCCCCAGATCAGCATCTGCCGGCCCCACCACTGCGTGCGGTTGATCAGCTCCTCGTAGCGGGGGCCCTCGGTCAGCTGCTGTGCCGACCACTTCGCGAAGGGGTGCGTGCCCGATCCGAGCAGGTCGACGCCGAGCCGGTCCGCCGCGGGCACGACCACCCCGAGGGTGGTGCGCAGGTCGGCGACGGCCTCGCCCACCGACGTACAGATGCCGGTCACGACCTCGACGGTGTTGCGCAGCAGCTCCTTGTGCAGCCGAGAGGGGTCGACCAGCTCCGGCGTGACCGCGGCGAACAGGTCGGCCGCGGTGTTGGAGAGGTCGCGGGTCTCACGGTCGACGAGCGCGAACTCCCACTCGACCCCGATCGTCGGCGCGGACGAAGCCTGGAAGGCGATGGGGAAGTCGATGCGCACCCAGCCATCGTAGGGATGTGACGCGTCGCCGCGTCACCCCTGAGGCTGGCCCCAGGTCACGACGAACAATTTCTGTGCCACGTTTGTCGTATGCGCCCGACGTCGTTCGTGGAGTGAATGAGAGGCGGTCACCGGACCGCCCGGACCGAGGAGGAACGAGATGACGCACTACCTGATGACCGTGCACGGGCCCGCCGAGCTGGACGAGTTCGGCAGCTACGGCTCCAAGGAGGAGATGGAGGAGGCGTTCGCCGAGACCGGCGCCTTCAACGACAAGCTCAAGGCCGACGGCTACTGGGTCTTCGCCGGTGGCCTGCAGTCGGCGTCGAGCGCGACCGTCGTCGACGGCCAGGGGAAGACGCCGGTGATGACCGACGGCCCCTACCTCGAGACCAAGGAGCTCATCGCGGGCTTCTGGGTCATCGACGCACCCGACCTCGACGTCGCGCTCGCGCTCGCGGCCGAGGCGTCCGCGGCGTGCCGCGGCAAGGTCGAGGTGCGCCCCTTCGACGGCCTCGCCTGAGCCCGCCTGCCCGCGCCCGGCGACCGGTGCAACCATGGGCCCCGTGGTGGACGATCCGCGCGAGCTCAACCTGACCATCGACCTGTGCCTGCGCATCGGTGAGGTGCTGTTGTCGTCGGGCGCCGGCGCGGCCGACGTCACCGCGACCATGCAGTCGGTCGCCCTCCACCTCGGCCTGCGGCACCCGGAGATCGACGTGACCTTCACGTCGCTGTCCATGAGCTACCAGCTCTCGCCCGAGGACCCGCCGGTGCTGATGATCCGCAACGTCAAGCACCGCGACATCGACTACGCCGACCTGACGCAGGTCGACCACCTCGTGCACGAGGTGCTCGCCGGCGAGCTCGACCTCTACCTCGCCCGCACCCGCATGGCCACGATCCTCTCGACCGGGCATCCCTGGCCGCGCTGGTCGGTGACGCTCGCCTGGGGCGTGATGTGCGCGAGCGTCGCGGTCTTCCTGGGCGGCGACTGGCTGATCGCGCTGATCGCGTCGGCCGCGGCCATGACGATCGACCGCCTGCAGCTCGTGCTCGCCCGACGCCGGCTGCCCACGTTCTACCTCCAGGTCGCGGGCGGGATGGTCGCGACCCTGTTCGCGGTCGGGTTGGCGGCCACCCCGCTCACGGCCGACTTCTCGCTCGTGGTCACCGCCAACATCGTCATGCTGCTCGCCGGCATCGGCTTCATGGGTGCGATCCAGGACGCGCTGACCGGGTTCTACGTCACCAGTGGCGCGCGGGTGATCGAGGCGCTGCTGGCCACGGCCGGGATCATCGCGGGGGTCAGCGGCGGCCTCTCGGTGGCCGACGTGCTGGGGGTCAACCTCGGCCAGCTCGTGCCGGGCCGCTCGCTCGGCAACCACGTGCTCATCGCCGTCGTCGGTGCCGCGGTGTCGGCCGCCGCCTTCGCCTTCGCCTGCTACGCACCCCGCCGCGCGCTGCTCCCGATCGCCCTCACCTCCGGCGTCGCGACCCTGCTCAACGCCGTCGTCAGCGAGACCGGCTTCGGTCGCACCTGGGCGGCGGCCGTCGGCGCCTTCATCATCGGCGTGGTCGCCTACGGCGTCGCCGGCCGCTTCCGGGTGCCGCCTCTCGTCGTCGCGGTGTCCGCCATCGTGCCGCTGCTGCCCGGCCTCTCGATCTACCGCGGGCTCTCGCTGCTCGCCACCGACGGCTCCGGCACCTCCGAGGGGATCGTCGCGATGATGACCGCGGCCTCGGTCGCGGTCGCGCTGGCGTCCGGGGTGATCCTGGGGGAGTACCTCGCCCAGCCCCTGAAGCGCGAGACCCGCCGGATGGAGGCGCGGCTCTCCGGCCCGCGGCTCGTGGGGCCCTTCCGGGCGACGAAGCGCGGCGAGACCCGGGCCGACCGGATCGTCTGAACGTCAGGCCCGCTGGTCGAGCAACGCCAGCCAGGGCAGGTGCGCCACCTTGTCGTACGGCGCCGCGCCGGCCACCACCGCGGCGTGCAGCCCGTCCGCGCTGGCGCGAGCGGCGGCGACCACCTCGGGCGGGTAGCCGTAGGCGACCTGGTGCTCGAGGAACTCGTCCTCGTCGTCGATGAAGACCTCGCCCCACCCCGCGCGCTGGTTCTGCGGAGCGGTGAACGAGAGGCCCGGGTCCTCGGGGGCCATCCGGATCACGTCGAGGTCGAGGTCCACGGTGCGCAGGACGTCTCCGTCCCAGGTGGCCGGCGTGCTGACGTCGATGTAGAGGTCGCACCAGATCCCCGAAGCGTGGAAGGTGGCGAGCCAGTGACCCTCGTGCGGCACGAGGGTGACCGCGTCGACCTCGGAGTCGAAGGCGAACCCCGGCCGGGAGTTGTGGGTGCCCGCGGGGAAGCCGAGCCACTCGCCGTACGCATCAGAGCCGAGCCAGACGCCGGCGAAGCGCCAGTGGGGCCGATCGCCCCACTTGGTCACCTCGACGCGGACCGGGTCGCCGGGAGCACGAGTCATGGGAAGGAATCTAGGCGGTCGTATCTGACGCAGTCCTGCGCGTTCCTCTCTGGTGAGGCCCGGCATCGGGCGGGGCCTGACAGGGGGAGTGAGCACCATGGCTACGAACAAGCGTGAGACCGACCGGTCGTCGAACCGGTGCGACCCGGATCGTCCGGTGGACAACGTCCGCTGCGAGGACGTGGACCGCGAGGGGTCGGGGAAGGTGCCGGAGGTGTTCAGGTCCCTCGACGCGCTGGCCGACCTCGAGGCCTTCGAGGTCGTGCGGGTCGACGCGAAGATGCTGGCCGACGTCTCGGACGAACCGATCGAGTTCTCGGTGCCGGACTGGTCCGACATCCGGTCGCGACCGGTCGCCGCGCTGCGCCAGGAGGGCTACCGCCCGCGCATCCGGTTCCGGGGCAAGGAGCTCCAGCCCGCCGTCGTCCTGGGCAGCGACGAGCGGCGGACCTACAGCGACCGCTCCTACCCGTGGGGGTGCGTGTGCAAGGTGATCACCAGCGTGGGCTCCGGCTCCGGGGTGATCATCGGCCCGCGCCACGTCCTCACCGCCAGCCACGTCGTGAACTGGTCGGTCCCGGGCGGGGTCAACGGCACCGTCGAGGTGCACCGCGCCGGCGCCACCGTGTCGGCGGTGTCGCCCATCCGGCGCGTCTTCGCCTACACCCAGGTCACCGGGACCGTGGGCTGGACGGAGCTGGACGAGGACTATGCCGTCCTCGAGGTCGCGGACCCGATCGGGGACAGGTTCGGCTGGCTCGGCTGCCGCACCTATTCGAGCAGCTGGGACGGCGACGCGTACTGGTACAACGTCGGCTACCCCGGCGACGTCGGCGGCGCGGCCTGGCCGACGTGGCAGCGCAGCAAGTGGCTCAACGAGCACGCGTGGGACTTCGGCTCCGGCCGGGCGATGGACACCGACGCGGACATCAACCCCGGGAACTCCGGTGGCCCGATGTTCGCCTGGTGGTCCGACGGCCCGTACGCCGTCTCCGTCGTCTCCGCGCACGACGTCGAGGACCGGGAGAACTACTGCTCCGGAGGCTCTGACATCGTCAGGCTCGTCAGGCTGGCCCGGGGGCTGTGAGCGGGGTCAGGGCATCAGGCGCGGCGCCACCCGGGCGATGACGTCCTGGTAGCGCGAGCCCACGAGCTTGGCGAAGTGGTGCAGCACGTGGGCGTCGATACCGACGAGCACGCGCGCCTTGCCGGAGAGCGCGCCCTTGAGGATGATGCGCGCCGCCTTGTCGGCGGGCATCCGCGCGAGCTTCTTCTCGAACAGGTCCGAGAGCTGCTCGTGGTCCTCGCCGGCCGTGGTGCGGCCGTTGCGCGCGATGCCGGTCTTGATCCCGCCGGGGTGGACGCTGGTGACGGTCACCGGGTGGCCGTTGATCAGCATCTCCTCGCGCAGTGCCTCGGTGAAGCCGCGGACCGCGAACTTCGTGGCGTTGTAGGCGCTCTGCCCGGGCATCGAGACCAGCCCGAACAGCGACGAGAGATTGACCAGCGCGCCGTTGCCGGAGGCGATCAGGTGGGGGAGGAACTCCTTGGTGCCGTTGACGACACCGTCGAGGTTGACCCCGACGATCCAGTCGAACTCCTCGTAGGTCATGTTCTCGAAGTCGCCGCTCATCGTGACGCCGGCGTTGTTGACGACCAGGTTGACCCGGCCGAACTGGCCGACCACGTCGGTCGCCCACTGCGCCATCGCGGCCCGGTCGGAGACGTCGACGACGTCGCTGCGGACCTCGGCGCCGAGCGCCTTGACGATCTCGACGGTCTCGGCGAGGCCGTCGGGGTTCCAGTCGGAGATGGCGAGCAGCGCACCTTGCTGGGCGGACTGCCGGGCGAGCTCGCGCCCGATCCCGGAGCCGGCGCCGGTGATGACGACGACCTTGTCCTGCAGTGTCTTGAGGCTCATGCGCTGGCTCCTTCGGTCTGCGTGGTGGCGTGCTGTGAGGTGGCCTTCGCGGGCGCGAGGTCGTAGCTCTCCGCGTCGAAGCGCGACATCAGCTTGCGGAAGGTGAAGGTCGCGCGCGGCCACAGGGTGGTGTTCTTGCCGTGGGCGTCGAGATACCAGCTCGAGCAGCCGCCGGTGCTCCACACCGTGCGCTTCATGCGCCGCTGGATGTCGTCGTTCCACTCGTCCTGGACGGCCTGCTGCGGCTCGACCGCTGCCACGCCCCGCTGCCGCATGGTGGTCAGCGCGTCAACGATGTAGGCGAGCTGCGACTCGATCATGAAGACCATCGAGGTGTGTCCCAGACCGGTGTTGGCGCCGACGACCTGGAAGAGGTTGGGGAAGCCCCGGGTCGCGGTGCCCTTGTAGGACGCCATCCCGTGCTCGGCCCACACGTCGGAGAGCGACGCGCCGTCACGGCCGTGGATGAGCTCGGCGATCGGCTGCTCGGTGGTCTGGAAGCCGGTCGCCACGATGAGTACGTCGATGGGTCGCTCGACACCGTCGGCGGTGACGATCGCGTTGCCGGTGACCTTGGCGATCGGGTCGGTGACCAGGTCGACGTTGTCGGCCGCGAGCGCGGGGTAGTAGGTGTTGGAGATCAGGATGCGCTTGCAGCCGACCTGGTAGGTCGGGGTGACCTTGGCGCGCAGCTCGGGGTCCTGGATGCCCTTCGCGAGGTTGGCGAGCGCGAGCTTCTTGGCGGGTGTGGCCAGTGCGGGGTTCCACACGAAGCCCGGGACGTAGAGCTCACGCGCCCAGTAGATCCCGGTGCGGTAGGCCTTCTGCACGACGGGGACGTGCTTGAAGAGCAGCCTCTCGAGGCGGGTGTAGCGGCGGTCGTTGCGCGGCAGGACATAGGGCGCGGTGCGTTGGTAGACGTCGAGCTGGGCGACGTCGGGCTGGATCGCGGGGACGATCTGGATGCTGGACGCACCAGTGCCGATGATCGCGACGCGCTTGCCGGCGAGGTCGACGTCGTGGTCCCAGCGGGCGGAGTGGAAGACCTCGCCCTGGAAGGTCTCGATGCCGTCGATCTCGGGCATCTTCGGCACGGACAGTCCGCCGGAGCCCGAGATGAGGGCCTTGGCCACGACCTCGCCGCGCGACGTGGTGACGTGCCAGCGCTGGTCGCTCTCGTCCCACCGCGCGTCGGTCAGCTCGGTGTCGAAGGAGAACCGGTCGAGCGTGCCCGACTTCTCCGCCACGTCGCGCAGGTAGGCCTCGATCTCCGGCTGCGGGGAGAACGACATCGACCAGTCGGGGTTGGGTGCGAAGGAGTACGAGTAGAGCTGGCTGGGGACGTCGCACGCCGCACCGGGATAGGTGTTGGCTCGCCAGGTGCCGCCGATGCCACCGTCCTTCTCGATGACGAGGAAGTCGTCCTCGCCGGCTTCGGCGAGCTTGATCGCCGCGCCGAGCCCGGCGAAGCCGGCACCGATCACGAGGTGGTCGACGGCTGCGGGCAGGGGAGCAGTGCGCTGGGTCATGGGGAGGAGACTATTGGCGTTATTGAATATCCGTCAATAGGATGTGTGCATGACCACTTCTCCGGCGCGGACCCGACTCTCGCCCGACGCGCGGCGCGCGCAGCTCCTCGAGCTCGGCGCGCAGCTGTTCGCGACCCGGTCGGTCGACGAGATCTCCATCGACGTGCTCGCCGAGGAGGCCGGTGTCTCGCGCGGCCTGCTCTACCACTACTTCGGTTCCAAGCAGGACTTCCGCCTGGCCGTCATCCGGCACGCCGTCGAGGACCTCGTGGAGAAGACCGCCCCCCCGGCCGAGGGGGAGCCGCTCGAACGGCTCCTCACGTCCCTGGGTGTCTACGTCGACTACGTGCTCGACAACCTGACGCTCTACCGCTCCTTGGTGCGGGCTGCGGCCGGTGGCACCGACGAGGTCCGCGCGGTCTACGAGAAGGGTCGCTTCGCGCTCACCGACCGGATCTTCCGCGAGGACTCGCTCGGGCAGATCCTGACGGACACCCCGCAGTCGCGGCTGGTCGTGCGCGGCTGGTCCGCGATGACCGAGGAGATGGTGCTCACCTGGGCGGAGGACCCGACCACGATCACCCGCGACCAGCTGCTCGAGGTGCTCGCCCTGTCGCTGCCGGGACTGGTCGACCTCACCTGAGGCGTACGGCGATCGCCGTACGCCACCCGGACCGAACTCGGTTGCGGGGTGCGGGAGAATGATCCGGTTGTGCAGATCTCCTACCCGCCGGCCCTGCCGGTCTCCGCGCGCCGTGACGACATCGCGGCTGCCATTCGCGACCACCAGGTCGTCATCATCGCGGGCGAGACGGGGTCCGGGAAGACGACGCAGCTCCCCAAGATCTGCCTCGAGCTGGGCCGGGCCGCCGACGGCAAGCTGATCGGGCACACCCAGCCGCGCCGGATCGCGGCCCGCTCCGTGGCCGAGCGGATCGCGGAGGAGCTCGGCACCGAGCTGGGTGACGTGGTCGGCTACCAGGTGCGCTTCACCGACCGCACCTCGCGCCAGTCGCGGATCAAGCTGATGACCGACGGCATCCTGCTCGCGGAGCTGCAGCGCGACCGCCAGCTGCGCAAGTACGACACGATCATCATCGACGAGGCGCACGAGCGCTCCCTCAACATCGACTTCCTGCTCGGCTACCTCAAGCGGCTGCTGCCGCGCCGGCCCGACCTCAAGCTGATCATCACCAGCGCGACCATCGACGTCGAGCGCTTCGCCCAGCACTTCGACGCACCCGTCGTCGAGGTGACGGGCCGGACGTTCCCGGTCGAGATCCGCTACCGCCCGCTCCTCGAGCTGCCCGAGGCCGACGCCGAGGGCGAGCCGGTCCAGCGCGACCAGACCGAAGCGATCCTCGCGGCGGTCCGCGAGCTGTCGGCCGAGGGTCCGGGCGACGTCCTGGTCTTCCTGCCGGGCGAGCGCGAGATCCGTGACACCGCTGACGCCCTCGACGCGCTCAAGAGCGACCGGCTCGAGGTCGTGCCGCTCTACTCCCGGCTGTCCGCGGCCGAGCAGCACCGCGTCTTCTCCAGCCACAACATGTCCGTACGGCGCATCGTGCTCGCCACCAACGTGGCCGAGACCTCGCTGACCGTGCCGGGCATCCGCTACGTCATCGACACCGGCGTCGCGCGGATCTCGCGCTACTCGCTGCGGACGAAGGTGCAGCGACTGCCGATCGAGCCGATCAGCCAGGCCAGCGCCAACCAGCGCTCCGGTCGCTGCGGCCGTGTCGAGGCCGGCATCGCGATCCGGCTCTACTCCGAGGAGGACTTCGAGGGCCGCGCCGAGTTCACCGACCCGGAGATCCTGCGCACCAACCTCGCCAGCGTCATCCTCCAGATGACCTCGCTCGGGCTCGGCGACGTCGGCCGCTTCCCGTTCGTCGAGCCGCCGGACAACCGCAACATCAAGGCCGGCATCGAGCTGCTGGAGGAGCTCGGCGCCCTCTCGACGCTGGTGGAGCGCCGATCGCCGGCGAGCGTGTCGAAGCCAGGTCCGCCCCCTGCCGGCCCCACCCTCACCAAGCTCGGCCGACGCCTTGCCCGGCTGCCGATCGACCCGCGACTCGGCCGGATGATCCTCGAGGCCGAGCGCCTCGGCTGCGTCCGCGAGGTCATCGTGATCGCCGCGGCGCTCAGCCTCCAGGACCCGCGCGAGCGCCCGGCGGAGATGCAGGCGCAGTCCGACCAGCAGCACGCCCGCTTCAAGGACGAGACCTCCGACTTCCTCACCTGGCTCAACCTCTGGCGCCACATCAAGGAGCAGCAGCGCGAGCTCAGCTCGAGCGCCTTCCGCCGGATGTGCAAGCGCGAGTTCCTCAACTACCTGCGCGTGCGCGAGTGGCAGGACTTCGAGTCGCAGCTGCGCCAGGTCTGCAAGGAGATGAAGGTCGACCTCGGGCAGCCGGCTGACCTGCCCGACGCCGACGGCATCCACCAGGCGCTGCTGTCGGGGCTCCTCAGCCACATCGGCGCCCTCGAGGAGCGGGCGCAGCCGAGACCGGGCGAGCGCAAGGCGATGCGGGAGTACGTCGGGGCGCGCGGCGCGCGCTTCGCGATCTTCCCGGGCAGCGTGCTCAAGGGCCGCAACCCGGCCTTCGTGATGGCCGGCGAGCTGGTCGAGACGAGCCGGCTGTGGGGTCGCCAGAACGCCGCGATCAAGCCGGAGTGGGCCGAGACACTGGCCGCCCACCTGGTCAAGCGCACCTACTCCGAGCCGCACTGGTCGGCGAAGCGGGCGTCGGTGATGGCCCACGAGAAGGTCACGCTCTACGGCGTCCCCCTCGTCGCCGACCGGCTGATCACCTTCGGCAAGGTCGACCCGGCGCTGTCACGCGAGCTCTTCATCCGGCATGCGCTGGTGCAGGGGGAGTGGCGCACGCAGCACGCCTTCTTCCACACCAACCGACAGCTCCTCGACGAGGCCGAGGAGCTCGAGCACCGCGCCCGCCGGCGCGACATCGTGGTCGACGAGGAGACGCTCTTCGACTTCTACGACGCCCGCGTCGGCCCCGAGGTCGTCAGCGGCGCCCACTTCGACCAGTGGTGGAAGCGCGAGCGCCGGACGAAGCCCGACCTGCTCACCTTCGACCCGGAGATGCTCACCCACGCCGGCGCCGACGAGGTCCGCGCGACCGACTTCCCGACCAGCTGGCACGACTCCGACGAGGTCGGGCTGACCTTCCCCATCAGCTATCACTTCGAGCCGGGCGCGGCCGACGACGGCATCACGATCGAGGTGCCGGTCGCCACCCTCAACCGGGTCGAGGCGGCCGACTTCTCCTGGCTGGTGCCGGGCCTGCGCGAGGAGCTCGTCACCGAGCTCATCCGCAGCCTGCCCAAGAACCTCCGCGTCAACTTCGTTCCGGCCCCCAACAAGGCGCGCGAGTTCCTCGCGGCCGTGCCCGCCGGCGCTGAGCCGCTGCTCGACGCCCTCGAGCGCTATCTCGTGGCCGGCACCGGCATCGTCGTCCCCCGCGACGCGTGGGACTGGAGCAAGGTTCCCGGCCACCTCCAGCCGACGTTCAAGGTCGTCGACGAGGACGGTGGCGAGGCCGCCCGCGGCAAGGACCTCGAGTCGCTCAAGGAGCCGCTGCGACCCAGCCTCGAGCAGGCGATCGCCGACGTCGCCGCCGACTCGGGCGTCTCCGCGACCGGCCAGACGAGCTGGACGTTCGGCACCCTCGAGGAGTCCTTCACGCAGCTCCGCGCCGGCCACGAGGTCCGCGGCTTCCCGGCCCTGGTCGACGAGGGCAGCACCGTCGGCGTCCAGGTCTGCGCGTCCGCTGTCGAGGCCGCTGCCCGCCACCGTTTGGGCGTACGCCGCCTGCTCCTGCTCGCCCTCGGCGGGTCACCCACCGTCGACCAGCTCGGGCTCGACCAGTTCAGCATGCTGGCGCTGGTCGCATCGCCGTACCCGACGGTCGGCGAGCTCGTGGACGACGTCCGCGCGGCCGTCGTCGGCGACCTCGTCGACGCGCGTCCGGAGGTGCGGGACGAGGCGGCGTACGACGCCCTGCTGGCCGTCGCCCGGCGCGACCACACGGCGGCGGTGACCGCCTGCGTCCACGACGTGATCCGGGTGCTGGGCGCGTGGCGTGCGTGCGACAAGGAGCTGTCCGGGCGGGCCGAGCTGCTGACGCTGCCGGCGCTGACGGACATGAAGACGCAGGTCCAGCGGCTGATGTCGCGCGGCTTCATCGGCGAGGCGGGAGCCATCCAGCTGCGCGAGCTCCCGCGCTACCTCGCAGCGGTGCAGCACCGCCGCGCCAAGCTGGACGAGCAGGTCGCGCGCGACCGGCAGCTGATGGACCAGATGGCCGACCTGCAGGACGCCTGGCTGCACCAGGTCGCCGCGCTGCCGCCCGGTCGACCGCCGAGCGCCGGACAGCGCGCCGTGCGCTGGCTGCTGGAGGAGTACCGCGTGTCGCTGTGGGCGCAGCACCTCGGCACGAAGGGCTCGGTCAGCGACCAGCGGATCCGCAAGGCACTCGCCGCGGGCTGAGCGGCCGGCGAAGTCAGTGGGGCACGCCGGACCGGGAGCGCCTCACGGCGCGTGGCCGCTCGTAGCGGCTAATTTTGGGACCCGGGGCTGCCGCGATCCGGCGTGCTCCGGGGGAGAGTCTACGTCGAGATCTCGCTCAGGCCAGCGCACCGCGGAGCTCGAGGTGGCCCGCCGCCTCGAGCTGCTCGGCGAGCGTGAGCATCCTCACGGTGTCGGCGTGGATCGAGCCCGCGACGGTGGCGCGGCCGGTGGCCACGACCCGGGCGAATGCGGAGGCGCGGAGCAGCGTGACGGCGAAGTCGCCGACGATGCCGCGCAGCACCTCGTCGATCATCGACTTGACCTCGTCGGGACCGGGTGGGTCGGCCACCCCCGCCACCACGCGCGCGACCTGGGCGCCGGCCAGCCCGGCGTCGTACTCCGCAGCGACGGCCGACGGTGAGCGGTGCACCCACGCTCGGAGGACGTAGAGCCGCCACAGGCAGCCCGCCAGCGTGTCGGCCGGGGCGCCCGACCACACCTCGGCGAGCGTCTCGAGACCCTCGGTGTCGGCAAGGTGCAGCACCCGCTCGACCAGGTCGTGGTCGTGGGCTCCCTGGGCCCCGCGCACCAGCAGCGTGGCGGCGAGGTCACCGGCCTCGCGGATCGCGGCCGGGTCGGCGCCGTCGCTGATCTCCTCGAAGAACGTCGCGCCCGGAACGGACGGTCGGTGGTGTCGGGGGGAGTCGGAGTCGGGCATCCATCCACTCTAGGAGCCGCCCCTATGCTCATGGCCATGTCGAGCGAGACCTACGCCCCCGAGATCGACGGCGAGCCAGATCCCGGCGAGGTCGTCTGGGCGTGGGTGGCCTACGAGGACGATCCGTCGCAGGGCAAGGACCGGCCGGTGCTGGTGCTGCGTGTCGAGGGCGACGGCTGGGTCGGGCTCTATCTCTCCAGCCAGGACCACGACCGCGACGCCGCCGACGAGGCGGCCCACGGTCGCTTCTGGATGGACGTCGGCGCCGGTGGCTGGGACTCCGAGGGCCGCCCCAGCGAGGTGCGGCTCGACCGGCTGGTCCCGCTGACGCGTGATGGCGTACGGCGCGAGGGAGCCGCCCTCGACCCGGTGCTGTTCGCCCAGGTGCTCGAGGCAGCCGGACACCACGCGGCGCAGTGACCGGCGGCCCATTAGGGTTGCCGAGGCAGGACAAGGCAACGGGAAGCAGGGCACGGATGACGCGGCGGCTGATGGCGATGACGGCTGCGCTGGTGCTCAGTCTCGGGCTCGCGGCCTGCTCCGAGGAGCAGCAGCCCGCACCCGAGCCCACGCCCAAGCCGAGCGCGGGCACCGCCGAGGAGCCGCGGACGCTGACCTTCGGCGCCTTCGGCCACCCCACCGAGCTCAAGGCCTTCCAGCGCGTCGTCGACTCGTTCAACGCGACCTCCCAGACGCGCGAGGTCAAGCTCGTCACCTGGGCCAACCACGAGCAGGCGCTCGAGTCGGTCCTCGAGGGCGACGCGCCCGACGTCTTCCTGACCAGTCGCCGCGACCTGCGACAGATCGCCGACGCCGACGCGACGCGGCCGGTCGGCCTGCTGCTCGACGAGCGTGGCGTCGACTTCGGTGACCGCTTCTCGCGCGACGCCGTCGACGCGTTCGCCTACGAGGACGAGCTGCAGTGCATGGCCTACTCGGTCTCGCCGATGGTCATCTACTACAACGACGACCTCATCGACTTCGACAAGATGGAGCGCCGGGGGCTCGACGTACCGTCCGTGAAGAACGACGTGCGCAGCGACCGCTGGTCGCTCGCGGAGTTCGCCGCCGCTGCCCAGTTCGCGACGCGCCGCGGCAAGGTCGACGGCGTCTGGATCGAGCCCACCCTGCGCGGGCTCGCACCCTTCATCTACTCCGGCGGCGGCCAGGTCTTCGACGAGGACGACGACCCCACCTCGCTCGCCTTCTCCGACGACGGCACCCGCTCGGCCCTCGACCAGACGCTGGCGATCCTGCGCGACACGACGTTGACGCCGAGCGCCGACGAGCTGCGCAAGGCGACCGCCCTGCAGCTGTTCAAGCGCGGCAAGCTCGCCATGATCGCCGGCTTCCGCGACCTCGTCCCCGAGCTGCGCGCGGTCGACTCGCTGTCCTTCGACACCATCTCGATGCCGGTCATCGACTCACCCGCGACCGTGGGCGACATCGACGGGCTGTGCATCTCCGCCGACTCCGAGCGGGTCAACGACGCCGCCGACTTCCTCGCCTACGCCGTCTCCGACGCCGCGCTCGAGATCGTGACCCGCACCGGCTACATCGTCCCGGCCAACACCGAGGTCGCCGGCTCCGACGCCTTCTTGTGGCCGGACCGCCAGCCGGCCCACGCGTCGGTCTTCAACTCCGCGATCCGCGGCATGATCATCCCGCCGCTGCTGGCCACCGGGCCCGAGCTGGAGACGGCCGTCTCCCCGCTCCTGGACGACCTCGTCACCAGCCCCGGTGTCCTCGACCTCGAGCTCGCCACCGAGGAGATCGACAATGTCTCCCGCTCGGTGCTCGACCCCGAGTCGTTCACCGAGTCGCCGGCGCCGTCGGAGTCCCCGACCGACTAGCGCTCAGGCGTCGGGCTCGGCCACGGCGTCGGGCTCGGGCGGTGAGGGCTCGACGTCCCCGGCGAGCACGGCCCCGGTGAGGGCGCCGGTGACCAGGGTGACCTGCCAGGGGCGGGCGCCGTAGCCGGTGAGCTGCTCGCGCAGCGCGTCGGCGAGCTCGGCCGGCTCACGGGTGGTCGGCGGCGACCACATGGCGCGGCGTACGAAGTCGGGGGTGAGGAGGTTTTCCACCGGCAGGTTGTGCTCCTCGGCCAGCGTGAGCATCGAGGCCCGCGCCGCCTTGAAGCGGCGGTCGGCGACGATGTCGCGGTCGGCCCACATGCGGGGGTGCGGCGGGCCGTCCACGCGCGGAGTGCGGGTGGGCAGCTCGTCCTCGGGCAGCTCGCGGACTCCTGCCAGCACCTCGACCCAGGTGCGGGAGTAGCGCTCGGCGCCACGGCCGTGGAAGCCGGGGGTGCCCAGCAGGGCTGCACGGTCCGCGGGGAGTGCGGTGGCCGCCGCCACGATCGCAGCGTCGGGGATGATCCGCCCGGGCGTCACGTCACGACGCTCGGCGATCTCGTCGCGGGCCTCCCACAGCGCTTTCGCGGCGGCGAGCGATCGCCGACCACGCAGGCGGTGGACGCCGGAGGTGCGTCGCCAGGCGTCCTGGCGGACGGTCGGCTCGAAACCGAGGAGGTGGTCGAACTCCTGGCGGGCCCACTCGGTCTTGCCGGCCTCCTCGAGCGCGTCGACCATCAGCTCGCGCAGCTCGAGCAGGACCTCGACGTCGAGCGCGGCGTAGTCGAGCCACGCCTTCGGCAGCGGCCGGGTCGACCAGTCGGCAGCGGAGTGCTCCTTGCGCATGCGCTGGCCCAGCAGCGTCTCGACGAGCGTGGCCAGCCCGACGCGGGGATAGCCGAGCAGGCGACCGGCCAGCTCGCTGTCGAAGATCGACGCCGGCTCGAGGCCGACCTCGCGCAGGCACGGCAGGTCCTGGGTCGCGGCGTGCAGGATCCACTCGGTCCCGGCCAGCGCCTCCTGGAGCGGGCGCAAGTCGTCGAAGGCGATCGGGTCGACCAGCCAGGTGCCGGCGCCCTCGCGCCGGAGCTGGATGAGATAGGCGCGGGAGGAGTAGCGGTAGCCGGAGGCGCGCTCGGCGTCGATCGCGACCGGCCCGCTGGCCGCGCCCAGAGCGGCGCACGCCTCGGCGAGGGCCTCGTCGGTCTCCACCACGTGGGGCAGGCCGTCGCGCAGAGTGAGCAGGGGTGCGAGGGGTGGCTCGTCGACCGCCGCCTCTGTCGTGGGTGCTTCGTCCATCGTCACGAGCCGCGCTGACCGCGCCGGCTCGGGATCGCCGTGACGCCCTCGGGGACGGGCGGGAGCCCGGCCGAGGTGCACAACAGCTCGGCCCACGCCTCGACGTGGGGGCCGAGGTCGAGCGGCTTGTCCTCGTCGGTGGCCACGGGGGTCCAGGAGGCGCGGACCTCGATCTGGGCGGTGCCCTCCTCGTCGGCCATGCCGCCGAAGCTCTCGGTGGCCACGCTCGTGACCGTCCCGGACATCTCGGCGTAGACCGCGCCATGGGCCTCGAGCGCCTCGCTCAGCCACGACCAGCCCACCGCCGCCAGCATCGGGTCGGAGATCAGGTCGGGGTCGATCTCGGCGCGGGCATAGACCACGCACCGGAAGGTGCCGTTCCAGGCCTCGTTGCCGGCGGGGTCGTGGAGCAGGATGATCCGGCCGGTGCCGAGGTCGACGTCGTCGAGCGTGACGTCGGCGGACAGGGCGGAGGAATAGGGCGCGATGCGCTGCGGGGCCGGCATCTCCTCGCAGAAAACCTCGGGCCGCAGGGCTGCTGCGCGCATGCTGGCGACCGCCGCGCGGAACTCCGCAGGCCCAGCACTCGACTCCGAGTGCGTCTCTTGACGCGCCACCATGGCTCCACAGTAGGTCAGTGGCGGCCGGTGGCGATGTGCCGCCACGCCGCCTGACCTGCGAAGATTCCTCCGTGACAGCCTCCACCGACACCCAGTCAGACGGCGGGCTCGCCGGCAGCGCCTTCCTGGCCGCGGCCCGTGGCGAGACCCCGAGCCACACGCCCGTGTGGTTCATGCGGCAGGCAGGCCGGTCGCTGCCCGAATACCTGAAGATCCGCGAGGGCGTCGGGATGCTGGAGTCCTGCATGGACGCCGACCTCGTCACCGAGATCACCCTGCAGCCGGTCCGCCGCTACGGCGTCGACGCGGCCATCTTCTTCTCCGACATCGTGCTGCCGCTCAAGGCGGTGGGCGTCGACCTCGACATCAAGCCCGGGATCGGCCCCGTCGTGGCCTCCCCGGTGCGCACCCTGGCCGACGTCGAGGCGATTCCCGACCTCACGCCCGACCACGTCCCCTTCATCACCCAGGCCGTGCAGCAGCTCGTCGCCGAGCTCGGCAGCACGCCGCTGATCGGCTTCGCGGGCGCGCCGTTCACGGTCGCGTCCTACCTCGTCGAGGGCGGGCCCTCGAAGGAGCACGCGAAGACCAAGGCGCTGATGTTCGGCGCCCCCGACGTCTGGGACGCGCTGATGCGCAAGATCGCCGGCATCGCCGCGGACTACCTCCGC
Source organism: Nocardioides allogilvus (assembly GCF_003047285.1). GTDB lineage: Bacteria > Actinomycetota > Actinomycetes > Propionibacteriales > Nocardioidaceae > Nocardioides > Nocardioides allogilvus. The sequence goes on from NZ_PZYX01000001.1 coordinate 435,557, forward strand.
ATCCAGGTCCAGGCCGGCGCCAGCGCCGTACAGCTCTTCGACTCGTGGGCCGGTGCGCTCACCCCCGGCGACTACTCCGAGCACGTCATGCCGCACTCCGCGCGCGTGCTGGCCGCGGCCGGCGAGCTCGGCGTGCCCCGCATCCACTTCGGGGTCGGCACCACCAACCTGCTGGGGCTGATGGCCGAGGCGGGCGCCGACGTCGTCGGCATCGACTGGCGCACACCGCTGGCGGACGGCATTGCCCGTGTGGGTGACCGCGCCGTGCAGGGCAACCTCGACCCGACGCTGGTCTTCGCACCGACCGACGTGATGACGGCCCGGGCCGCCGAGATCATCGACGCGGGCCGGGCCGCCAAGGGTCACATCTTCAATCTGGGTCACGGGGTCATCCCGTCGACCGATCCGGGTCAGCTCAAGGCACTCACGGAGTTCGTGCAGGCCTACCCGGTCTGAGCCTCACTCGTAGTCGTTGATCGCCCGCACGGTCAGCGCCACCATCACGGCCATGGCCAGCGCGACGACCACGAACCCCTTGCCGAGCACGGCCCACTGGAACGTCGGGTCGAGCACCAGCGACCGGGCCGCCTCCATGAGGTAGGTGACCGGGTTGAACGACGCCGCGATCTCCATCAGCCGGCTGAGCTGGTCGCGGGGCACGAAGTTGGGCGTGATGAACAGCAGCGGGAAGAACGCCATGCCGCCGGCCTGGGTCGCGGCCGCGCTGCGGCTCTTGAGCGCGATCAGCTGCATGAAGCCGCTGAAGACCACCGCCCACAGTGCGATCAGCACCAGCAGGACCGCGAAGCCGGCGACGCCGCTCGCGACCCGGACGCCGAACGGCAGCGCCACGAGCACCATCAGCGCCGTCAGCGCGAGGCTCTTGATGCCCTCGGACCAGAGCCGGCCGAAGACGATCGAGACCCGCGAGATCGGGGCTGCGCGCAGCTTGTCGAAGTAGCCGCCCTCGATCTCCTCGACCAGGAACAGCGCGGAGCTGCCGAACGACGCGGCCAGCAGCAGGGACGTCGGCAGCTGGAACGCGGCATAGCCCTGCCCCTGCAGGAAGGCCGTGGTGTCGGCCTGGAAGATCTTCGAGACCTGCCCGGTGTTGACCACCAGGAAGAACAGCGGGATGAAGATGGTCGGGATCAGGGCGTCGGGGGTGCGCAGCGACTCGCGCACTGCCCGCCCGCCGAGAACGGTGGTGTCACTCATGCCTGGACCTCCTGTACGTCGCCTGCCACCCGGGCCCGGCTGCGACCGGTGGCGTCGAGGAACACGTCGTCGAGCGTGGGCACGGAACCGTCACCGCGACGGCGTGCCAGCTCGTCCTTGAGCGCGGCGGGGGAGCCCTGCCGCACGATGAGGCCGTCGTCGATGATCGCGACCTCGTCGCAGAGCTGGTCGGCCTCCTCGAGGTACTGCGTGGTGAGGAAGACGGTCGTGCCCTGCTCGTTGATGCGCCGCACCTCTTCCCAGATCGTCAGCCGGCTGGCCGGGTCGAGGCCGGTCGTCGGCTCGTCGAGGAAGAGCACCTCCGGTCGGTGCACGAGCGCCGAGGCGAGGTCGAGGCGCCGCTTCATGCCGCCGGAGTAGCCCTTGACGTTGCGATCGGCCGAGTCCTCGAGCTCGACGAGGCGCAGCAGCTCCTCGGTCCGCTCCGCGGCCTCGGCCGACGACATGCCGTAGAGCCGGCACTGCAGCCGGAGCAGCTCGCGGCCGGTCTGGCGCGGGTCGAGCCCGGCCTCCTGGAGTGCGACACCGATGCGGCGGCGTACGGCGTCGGGATCCGCCGCGACGTCGATGCCGGCCACCCGCGCGGAGCCCGCGGTGATGGTCATCAGCGTGGTCAGCATCCGCACGGTGGTGGACTTCCCGGCGCCGTTGGGCCCGAGGAAGCCGAACACCGAACCGGTCGGGATGGCCAGGTCGATGCCGCGCACGGCGTCGACCTCACCACCCTTGCCGCGGTAGCGCTTGACGAGGGCGATGGCCTCGACAGCGAGTGTCATGGGTGTCTCCTTCTGGTCTGTGGTGACTGTTCGATGTCTCGAGTGTCTCGGCGATGCAGGACAGTTCCTGTCCGCTGTCGAATCGGGCATGTCCACACCGAGTACATCAATGTCGTCACTGTAGACTTTGGCCATGACCACGGCAAGAGCGAGCTATCACCACGGCAACCTGCGCGAGGAGCTGGTGCGGGTCGCCCGCGAGCTGGCGCGCGTCGACGGGGCCGACGCGATCGGCATCCGCGAGGCGACCAGGCAGGTGGGCGTCACGGCGCGGGCGGCCTACCGGCACTTCGCCGACCGGGACGCGTTCGTGTCAGCGGTCGCGGTCTCGGTGCTCGACGAGATGGCCGCGACCATCGCGGCCCGGCAGGCGGACGCGGACGACGGGACGGCGTTGCTGACGGCGGTGGGCGAGGGCTACATCGCGTTCGCCCTCGACGAGCCGGGCTGGTTCGACGTCGCCTTCTTCGCGATGGGGGAGAAGCTGCAGGCGGGCGGGCGGTCGCCGTACACCCTGCTGGAGGAGTCGCTCGAGGCGCTCGTGGCCGAGGGGAGGCTCGCCGCCGACCGGGTCGGCGACGCCGCCATGACCTGCTGGTCGGGGGTGCACGGGTTCGCGACGCTGACCTCGCGCGGCCCGTTGCGCGCCCTGCCGCGGGAGACGATCGACGACCAGGCCCGCGTCGTCGTCGCCGACCTGGTCGCAGCCGTCACCCGACCCACGAAGGACTGAGGGGCTCAGCCCTTCGGGGTCGTCGTCTTGCGCGCGGTGCGGGTCCGGGTGGTCACCTTCACCGTGGGCGTCGCCGGCGGCTCGGCCTCCGGAGGAGCCTCGGCGGCCGGGGTCTTCGCGGACGCCTTGGCCGGCGTCTTCTCGGGCGACTTCGCGGCGGCCTTCCTGGGCGCCCTGGTCGCCTTCTTCGGCTCGGCGGCGGCCTTGCGCGGTGCCTTGAGCCGAACCTCGAGGCGCTTCGCGTCGCCGCGGGTCTCGAGGTAGGGCTGCGCCTGCACGAGGGCGGTCAGCTTGCTGTGCCCGAAGTTGCGCGGGTCGAAGGAGGCGTGGGTGCGGGTGAGGTGGTTGCCGATCTGCGACACCGTCACCCAGCCGTCCTCGTCGGCCATCGCGTTGATCGCCTTGGTCAGCGCGCTCTGGAGGTTGAGCGACGGCGACTCGTCTCCCGACTTCTCGTCGCCGGACCGGCCCTTCTCCTCGGGCTCCTCGGCCTCCTCGTCCGGCTGGGACTCCGTCATCAGCACCTCGAGCGCGATGAACCGGTCGCAGGCGTTCTGCAGCGACGACGGCGTGGTCTTGCGGCCGAGGCCGTAGACCTTCTTGCCGGACTCGCGCAGCCGCAGCGCCAGGCTGGTGAAGTCGCTGTCGCTGCTGACGATGGCGAACGCCTCGACGTTGTCGGCGTAGAGCAGGTCCATCGCGTCGATGATCAGCGCCGAGTCGGTGGAGTTCTTGCCGGTGGTGAAGGCGATCTGGTGCATCGAGCGGATCGCGCGGGCGTTGAGCTCGCGGGACCAGCCGGCCAGTCGTTGGTGGGAGAAGTCGCCGTACGCCCGCTTGATCGTGGGCGTGCCATATTTCGCGACCTCCTCCAGCAGCGCCTCGGCGTACTTGGGGGACGTGTTGTCGGCGTCGATGAGGACGGCGATCCGGGTGCCTCCGTGGAGGTCGGCTTCCATGCATCGACCATAGCCGCGCCGCTCGGTCGTCGAGGACGCAGCCACGTCGTCGGGGGCGTCACGGCGTGGCGGGTTCCTTTGCCGTACGACGGCGGGCACTGCGGCGTACGAACAACCACACGGGCAGCCCGAAGATCGCCAGCACGATCGCGAACGGCAGCAGGGCCCCGGTGATGGTGGCCATCGCCGTCGCGAACTCGCCGAGCGCCGACATGCCGCTCCTGAGCCCGGTGAGGAAGCCGGCGTCGCCGTCCTCCTTCCCCTCCTCGGCGGCGTGCTTGCGCTCGATGTCGATGGTGATCGTCGAGTCGCTGGTCTGGTCGGAGAGCCAGGCCTGCTGCGACTTCAGCGAGTCGAGCTCGGCCTGACGACGCGTCAGCTGCGACTCGATCCAGATGATGTCCTTGAGCGAGCTGGCCCGTGCGAGCAGCTGCTCGACCCGCCGCAGGCTGCTCTCCTGGGCGCGCACCCGCACGTCGGTGTCGATGACCTGGGTCGTGACGTCCTCGCTCGAGAGCTGCGACTGGCGCAGCTCGGCCGCCTTCTCCAGCTCCAGCATCGTCGCCGCGAAGGAGCTCGACGGCACCCGGATGACGAGTCGTGCGTACGTCGCCGTGCCCTCGTCGTCGGTCTGGGTGTTCTCCTCGGAGACCGTTCCTTGCTGGGCGTCCACGATGCGCTGGACGTCGCGGCGGGCCTTCGCCACGTCGGCGCTCACCAGCGACACGGTGCCGTTCGAGATGACGTGGCGCTCGATCGCGGGCTGTCGCGCCTTGCTGGCCGAGGTGCCGGTGACGGCGTCGCCGGTGGCAGCGTCGCCGGAGTACTGCCTGTCGAGCTCGGCGGCCCGGCTGTCGCTGCCCGCACCGTCGGAGCCCGCGCCCGCGGCGGAGGTCGACTCGCGGTCCGCGTAGCCGGCGTCGCTCTGGCCGCCGGACGAGCAGGCGGCGAGGCCGGTCATGAGGGTCGCCGTCATGGTGACTGCTGCGATGAGCCCGGCCTTCCGGCGCCGGTTGCGCGGGGAGCGCGGCTGGTTCCGCGTGAGTGTTGTCATGAGCGTCGGACGCCGTCGATCGGGCAGCCGGTTCCCTGCGGAGGACTGCCGTGACCGAACCGTGACGGGGGCGGCGGACCCGGTCGTGCCAGAGTTGCCCGCGTGAGGCATGACGTCGTGGTGGTCGGAGCGGGCATCGCCGGCCTGACCGCGGCCCGCGATCTCGCGGCCACCCACGAAGTGCTGGTGCTCGAGGGCTCGCCCCGGATCGGCGGCAAGCTGCGACGCGAGTCGGTGGCCGGGGTCCTCGTCGACGTCGGCGCCGAGGCGATGCTCAACCGCCGGCCCGAGGGCGTGGCACTGGCGCGCGACCTCGGCCTCGACGTGGTGCACCCGACGACCGCGACCTCGCGGATCTACTCGCGCGGCGAGCTGCGGCCGATGCCGCGATCGCTGATGGGCGTGCCCTTCGACCTCGACGAGCTGGCGGCGTCAGGGGTGCTGTCCGGGTCCGGCCTGGCCCGCGTGCGCGCCGAGACCGCGGTGGCCTTCGACGACGACGTCAGCGTCGGCGAGCTCGTGGCGACCAGGCTCGGTGACGAGGTCGTCGACCGCCTCGTCGAGCCGCTGCTGGGCGGTGTCTATGCCGGACGGGCCCACCGCATCTCGGCCGCGGCAGCGGTCCCACAGCTGCTGGCGATGGCTCGGCGTGGCTCGCTGCTGGACCAGGCAGCCGGGTTCCCGCGCAGCGACGTCCCCGTCTTCGCCGGGCTGCCGGGCGGGATGGGTCTGCTCCCGGCCGCGGTCGCCGCCGGTCTCGACGTCCGCCTCGACTCCACCGTGCGTGAGCTGCGCCGCGCCGGCGACGGCTGGGCCCTGACCGTCGGCTCGACGCACGCACCCGAGACCGTGCTCGCGCGGCACGTCGTGCTGGCGACACCGGCTGCATCCACGGCCAGGCTGCTGGCCGGGGTCGCGCCCGAGGCCGCCGTCGGCGTCGCGCGCATCGAGTCCGCCAGCGTGGCTGTCGTGACGCTCGCCCTCCCGTGCGAGGCCGTCACGCACCTTGGTGACCGGTCGGGCTTCCTGGTGCCGCCGGTCGAGCAGCGCGGGATCAAGGCCAGCACCTTCTCCTTCGCCAAGTGGGACTGGGTGCACGAGGCCGGCGGCGAGGTCGCGATCCTGCGGACCTCACTGGGTCGCGTGGGGGAGGAGACGACCCTGCAGGCGACCGACGACGAGCTGGTCGCGCGCTCGCTGGCCGAGCTCGCGGAGCTGGCCGGCGTCGTCGCCGTACCCATCGACACGCACGTGCAGCGGTGGGGCGGAGGCCTGCCGCAGTACGCCGTCGGCCACCTCGACCTGGTCGCGCGCGTGCGCTCCTCGCTGCCGCCCGGCCTGGCCGTCTGCGGCGCCTGGTGTGACGGAGTGGGCATCCCCGCGGTGATCGGGTCAGCCCATCGTGCGGCCGCCGAGGTCGCCCGGGCAGAATGAGCCGTATGGCGACGAAGGCAGCGAAGGCACGAGAGCTCAACGACACCATCCGCTACACGATGTGGTCGGTCTTCAAGCTGCGCGACGTGCTCGGCGCCGCCGACCGCGACACCGAGGCGTCCGAGGTGGAGGCGCTCTTCGCGTCGCAGGCCGAGGAGGACATCGTGGTGCGCGGGCTCTACGACGTCAGCGGCCTGCGCGCCGACGCCGACCTGATGGTCTGGTGGCACGCCGAGGACAGCGAGATGCTGCAGTCGGCCTACAACACGTTCCGCCGCACGACCTTCGGCGCGCGGCTGGAGCCCGTCTGGTCGCAGATGGCGCTGCACCGTCCCGCGGAGTTCAACAAGTCGCACATCCCCGCCTTCCTGGCCGACGAGGAGACGAAGGCGCACGTCTGCGTCTATCCCTTCGTGCGCTCCTACGAGTGGTACCTCCTCGACGACGGCGAGCGCCGCGCGATGCTCGCCGAGCACGGCAAGATGGCCCGCGACTACCCCGACGTCCGCGCCAACACGGTCGCGTCCTTCGCGCTCGGTGACTACGAGTGGATGCTGGCCTTCGAGGCCGACGAGCTGTACCGGATCGTCGACCTGATGCGCCACCTGCGCGGCTCCGAGACCCGTCGCCACGTGCGCGACGAGGTGCCGTTCTACACCGGCTCGCGGGTCTCGCCCGCGGAGCTGGTCGCCCGTCTGCCCTGACGCACGGTCGGCCGGGGACCCGGCATAGTGGACGCGTCACGTCCCTCGGCACGAAGGAACCAGCGATGCGCACCGATCGTCGTACTCCCATGACACGCACCGTCGTCGCGCTCGCCGCGCTGCTCGCCCTGTCCACGGCCGCCTGCAGCACCGAGGACGAGATGCGGGGCGTCGACCCCGCCGCCGGTTCCGACACCGCTGCGGCCGCTGAGCCGGGTGAGTTCCCGACCGCCGTGCCGGCCGCGAGCGGCACCGTCAGCACCGACGGCCTCGTCACCGTGCTCGACGACGGCGACGGTCCCGAGCTCTGCACGGCCGTGGCCGAGTCGCTGCCGCCGCAGTGCTCGGGCCCCCCGATCGCCGGCTGGGACTGGGCCGCCCACCCCGAGCACGAGGACCAGGCCGGGACGAAGTGGGGCTCCTTCGCCCTCACCGGAACCTTCGACGGCACCACGTTCGCGGTCACCGAGGCGACGCCCGCAGCGCTCTACGACCCGATGAGCCAGGCGCCCGAGCCGGAGCTCGACACACCGTGCCCGGCGCCCGCCGAGGGCTGGGGCGTCGTGGACCCGGCGAAGACCAGCCAGGAGGCGATGGACGCGACCTTCGCCGCGGCGTCCGCGCTGCCCGGCTACGCAGGATCCTGGATCGACCAGCCCCTCGACCCCGGCGTCGAGAACGGCGTCATGGACCTGAGCAAGGTGATCATCAACGTCGCCGTCACCGAGGACGTCGCGGGCGCCGACGCCAAGCTCCGTGAGACGTGGGGTGGCGCCCTGTGCGTCAGCGAGGCGGCGTACACGGAGACCGAGCTCAACGAGCTGGCGATGGAGCTGCAGAAGCTGCCCGGCGTCATCTCGTCCTCGGCCGCCGACGACGTCGTGCAGATCGGCGTGCTCTTCGACGACGGCTCGCTCCAGGAGTGGGCCGACTCGACGTACGGCGAGGGCCGGGTCGAGATCAGCTCGTCCCTGCTCCCGGCCAGCTGATGGCCAGCACCGTGCGGGGGACGGTGCTCGTGTGCGTCATGGCCGCGCTGGTGGCCGGGTGCGGCGACAAGGTTGCTCCTGTCGCCTCCCCGCCGGTGCGACCGACCGAGGTGCTGGCCGCGACCGGGCCGGTGACGACCTGGCGCACGACCGTCCTCGATGACGGTGACGGCCCCGAGCTCTGCCTCGGTGGGGTGGCGGAGTCACTGCCGCCCCAGTGCAGCGGACCGCCGGTGCTCGACTGGACCTGGGCTGATCACGCGGGTGCCTACGAGGAAGCCGACGGCGTGCGGTGGGGCGAGTTCACCCTCGTCGGCGACTGGGACGGCACGGCGTTCACGCCCACGGAGGTGGTCGCCGGCGGCGAGGTGCCCGAGATGCAGATGCCTGAGAGGACGCCGTGCTCCGAACCCGCCGGCGGCTGGACCGTCCTCGACCACGCCACGACCTCGGACACGGCGCGCGGCAAGCTGATGCGGGCTGCGGCCGTCCGCCCCGATCACGGACTGGTGTGGGTGGACCAGTCGATCAATCCGCGCTGGCAGGACTTCCTCGACGGCGAGGCCTCGCTCGAGATCGAGCAGGCCATGAACGACCCGGCCTTCACCATCGTCAATGTGGGCGTGACCGGCGACGTCGCGGCGGCCGAGGCCGAGCTGCGCCCTGTCTGGGGTGGGCCGCTGTGCGTCTACCAGGTGGCGAACACCGAGGCCGAGCTCCGCCGTGCCGCCGAGGACCTGAGGGACCTGCCGGGCTTCCTCGGCGGGGGCTATGGATCGGTCAACAACAAGGTCGAGCAGATGGTGATCTACGACGACGGTTCGATCCAGGCCTGGGTCGACCGGGAGTTCGGCTCCGGCGTGGTCGAGATCAGCTCTGCTCTGCGGCAGGTTTCAGGTTGAGCGAGATCGAGTTGATGCAGTAGCGGTCGCCGGTGGGCGTGCCGTAGCCGTCGGGGAAGACGTGCCCCAGGTGTGAGCCGCAGTTGGCGCAGCGCACCTCGACCCGGTCCATGCCGTGGGAGGTGTCCTTGATGTACTCGATCGTGTCGCTCAGCGGCTGGTAGAAGCTCGGCCAGCCGCAGCCGGAGTGGAACTTCGTGGTGCTCGTGAAGAGCTCGTGGCCGCAGGCCTTGCACGAGTAGGTGCCCTCGGTCTCGGTGTCCGTGTAGGTGCCCTTGAAGGCGGCTTCCGTGCCGGCCTGCCGCAGCACGGCGTATTCCTCGGGGCTGAGCTCGGCTCGCCACTGCTCGTCGGTCTTCTCCACCTCGTAGGCCATGCAGACCAAGTTACTCCCCTGTCCATGGGCCGGCTGGCACGCTGTCGGGATGGACACCACCCAGATCCGCCTGGCCCAGCGGCCCGTCGGTGAACCCGACGCCAGCACCTTCAGCACGGTCACCGAGGCCCTGCCCGACCTGCAGGACGGCCAGGTGGCGCTCGCGATCCGCTACCTCTCGCTCGATCCCTACATGCGCGGTCGCCTGAGCACCGCGAAGTCCTACGCTGATCCGGTCGAGATCGGTGACGTCATGGTGGGTGGGACCGTCGGTGAGGTGGTCGAGTCCCGCTTCGAGGGCCTGTCGCCGGGTGACGTCGTGCTGTCCTATTCCGGCTGGCAGACGGCCGCGATCGCCGAGGGCAACCAGGTCCGCAAGCTCGACCCGTCGGTCGCCCCCGTCACGACCGCCCTGGGTGTGCTGGGCATGCCGGGCTTCACCGCCTACGCCGGTCTCCTCGAGATCGGCCGCCCGCAGGAGGGTGAGACCGTCGTCGTGGCCGCGGCCACCGGACCGGTCGGCAGCGCAGTCGGCCAGATCGCCCGCATCAAGGGGGCCCGGGCGGTGGGCATCGCCGGCGGGCCGGACAAGGTGCGCGCCCTCACCGACGAGTTCGGCTTCGACGCGGCGCTCGATCACCGTGCCCCCGACTTCGTCGACCAGTTGAAGGCAGCGACCCCAGACGGCATCGACGTCTACTTCGAGAACGTCGGCGGCAGGGTCTTCGACGCCGTACGGCGACGCCTCAACACCTACGCACGGATCCCGGTCTGCGGGCTGGTCGCCAACTACAACCTGACGGCACCGCCGGAGGGGCCGGACCAGCTGGCCGGCCTCATGGGGCAGGTCCTCACCCGGAGCCTGACGATCCGCGGCTTCATCCAGTCCGAGTTCACCCGCAGCCACGGCCGCGACTTCGTCCGCGACATGGGGGAGTGGGTCGGCAGCGGCCGGGTGCGCTACCGCGAGGACGTCGTCGAGGGGCTGGAGAACGCGCCCGCCGCCTTCGCCGGGATGCTGCGCGGCGAGAACTTCGGCAAGCTCGTGATCAAGGTCTGAGGCGCCGCCAGGTCACGGTTCGGCCACGGCGCTCGGTCTTCCGGCCGCGAGCGGGCACGATCAGCGGATGGTCCGACGACTCGCGGCGACGACGTGCTGGATTGCGGTGCTGTTCGCGGCCGTCGGCTGTGGTGACCAGCGGTCAGTGGCGGACGCGGGCCCGGTGGAGCGGCCGACGGCTGTGCCGGGGGCGACTGGCATCGTGACCACCCGGCAGCCGGTCGTGGTCAGTGACGACGGGTCGGGTCCACAGCTCTGTTTCGGCTCCTATTCCTTCGGTGGCCCGCCTGACTGCTCGGACGCTGCCGTGCCGGGCTGGGACTGGACCGAGCACGCGGGCGCCTTCGAGGAGTCGAACGGTGTGCGCTGGGGCTCGTTCCTGCTGACGGGCACGTTCGACGGTGAGTCGTTCGAGCCGACCGATGTCGACCCGCCGTCGTCGTCGCCGTACACGCCGGACTTCTCGATCCCGTGCCCCGAGCCGGCAGGAGGCTGGCAGGTCGAGGACCCGGCCCGCGCGACCCGGGAGCAGCTGACGAGCTTGTCGAGTGTGGCCGAGGACCTGCCCGACCATGCGCTGACCGCCGTCAGCACGGTGGAGGGTGCCCCGGGGCCGCGGGACCCGGCCGAGACCGTGGTGACCGTCTACGTCGCTGGCGACCCGGCGGGTGCCGAGCGCGCACTGCGCGAGGTGTGGGGCGGGATGCTCTGCGTCACTGAGGTCGAGCACTCGCACGCCGACCTCGAGCGCATCCAGCAGTCGTTGATCGGCCTGCCGGGGATGCTCCAGGTCGGTTCCGGCAACCCCGACAACCAGGTGGAGCTGACGGTCTTCCACGACGACGGGCGCTACCAGCGCTGGGTGGACGCGGAGTACGGCGAGGGCGTGGTCGAGGTTACCTCGATCCTGCAACCGGTCGACTGAGCCCGCTAGCCTGACCGACATGGCAGCAGCGAAGCCGGTGATGGTGCAGGCCGGCGACCGTGAGGTCCGCGTCTCGTCGCCCGACCGCGTGATCTACGAGGCGACCGACATGACTCCCGAGGTCACCAAGGTGATGGTGGCGGAGTACTTCACGTCCGTGCAGGAGGGGCTCATGCGCGCGCTGCGGGACCGGCCGACGGCGCTGGAGCGGTGGACTTCCGGCGTGCGCCCGGGGATGAAGCTGGCCACCGGGCCGATGGACAAGGACGCCGACGCGTTCTACCAGAAGCGCGTGCCGAAGGGTGCTCCCGACTATCTCGAGTCGGTGGAGATCACCTTCCCCTCGGGGCGTACGGCGGAGGAGATCTGCCCGACGGAGATCGCGGTGCCGGTCTGGTGTGCCCACATGGGCACCCTCACCTTCCACCCCTGGCCGGTTCGCCGCGACGACGTCGACCACCCCGACGAACTGCGGATCGACCTCGACCCGCAGCCCGGGACCGACTTCGCCGACGCGGTCCGCGTGGCCGGTGCCGCGCGCGAGCTGCTGGCCGACCTCGGGATGACCGGCTATGCGAAGACGTCGGGCAACCGGGGCATCCACGTCTATGTCCGGATCGAGCCTCGCTGGGAGTTCAGCGCCGTACGCCACGCGGCGATCGCCTTCGGCCGCGAGCTGGAGAAGCGCGACTCCGGCGTGACGACGGCATGGTGGAAGGAGGAGCGCGGGGAGCGGATCTTCGTCGACTTCAACCAGAACACCCGCGACCGGACCATCGCCTCGGCCTACTCCCTGCGGCCGCTGCCGGGCGCGCCGGTCTCGACGCCGGTGTCGTGGGACGAGCTGGCGACGCTGACCTCGCCGAGCGGGCTCAACCTCTTCACTGTCCCGTCGCGGCTCGCCAACGACGGCGACCCGTGGGAGACGATCGACGACGAGCACTTCTCGCTCCAGCCGTTGCTGGACCTGTGGGACGCCAACCCGGTCGAGCTGAACTACCCGCCCGACCACCCGAAGATGCCCGGCGAGCCGCCGCGCGTCCAGCCGTCGAAGAAGGTCGCCGCCCACTGGGACGAGGACGGCAACCGCATTGCCGACTGACGACAACCGCGTCGCGCGCTTCGCCGGCGAGCCCCGGAAGGACGGGCCGGCCGGGGCGGAGCGCTGGATCGGCTACCTCGACTGGGCTCGCGGCGACCTCGTGGACAACGTCCTGTCGATGTCGTACGACGACCAGCGGACCTCGCAGGTGCCCTCGGCGTGGACACCGCTGGAGCTGCTGAGCCACGTGCTGCACATGGAGCAGCGCTGGTTCGTCTGGGGCTTCCTGGGCGAGCAGGTCGACGAGCCGTGGGGCGACTGGGACGCCGACGACCCCACCACGGCGGCGACCGCGCGGTGGGCCGTGGCCGACGACGAGACCGCCGAGTCGCTGGCGGCCCGGCTCGACGTGGTCGCCGAGCGCACTCGCGGCATCCTCCGCGACGTCCCGCTGGACGCGATCGCCGCGCCCGGGGGGCGCTTCGACGACGACCCGCCGACGCTCGAGTGGATCTGCTTCCACGTGCTGGCGGAGTACGCCCGCCACGCCGGGCAGCTCGACATCGTGGCGGAGCTGGCGGGCGACTAGGGGTCCGGACTGTGCTGGATCCTCGGCACCAGGCGGGGGACGATCCAGCACGGTCGATTGTCCACAGGCTGCGAGGTGCTGGCTTGGAGTGCCGACTGCGAGGGCATCAGCCCCGGATGAGCGTGGACGAAAAGATCGACGAGCTCCTTGCCAAACAGGACGGCGTCGTAGCGCGCTTCCAGGTGATCGAGGCAGGCGGCACGGACGACCTCATCGAGCGCATGATCCGGCGGCGGGAGTGGGTCCGGCTGCGACCTGGGATCTACCTCAACCACACCGGCGTCCCCACGTGGAACCAGCGTGCCTGGGCCGCGGTGCTCGCGGTGTGGCCGGCGGCGCTCAGCCGCGACTCCGCGCTGAGGGCCTGTGGCATGAAGCGGTGTGGCGTGAGTGAGGACGCGCCCGTGAGAGTGGCGATCGACAAGTCGCGTGGCGGACGGGCGCCGAGCGGAATCGTCGTCGAACGCCTCGCCCACTACGACGACTGGGTGCGCTCGACGACCTCCCCTCCCCGGGTCCGACTGGACCATGCGGTGCTCCAGGTGGCATCGAGCAGCAGCGAGGAGGATGCAGTCGCGGTGATCTCCGATGCGGTCTCCACGCGCCGTACGACTGCGGCCAGGCTGACCGCCGCCCTCGCCGACATGCCACGCCTGCCTGGGAGGGCATTCCTGGTGGGGGTCCTCGATGATGTCGGGGAGGGTGCTCATTCAGTCCTCGAGCAGCGCTACCTGCGCGACGTCGAGCGTGCCCACGGCCTTCCCGGCGGCGTGCGTCAGAGCACGTCCACGGTCGCGGGTCGACGGGCGATCCGCGACGTGGAGTATCCGGACTTCGACCTCTACGTCGAGCTCGACGGGCGGCTCGGGCACGAGGCGGCTGCCGATCGCTGGAAGGACCTCGAGCGCGACCTCGCCGCCGCTGCCTCCGCACGGCTGACCCTGCGGCCGGGCTGGCGTCAGGTGTTGGAGGCGTGCCGCCTGGCCACCACTCTCGTCGGGGTGCTGCAGGCGAGAGGCTGGGCGGGTACGCCGATGGCGTGCTCACCGACGTGTTCGACAGTGCTGGATCCTCGGCACCAGGCGGGGGACGATCCAGCACGGTCAGTGGAGCGATCGGTCGTGGACTAGCCTCGCCTGCGTGAGTCCCCACCTTCTCCTCGTCACCGGTTCCGGCCGGTCCGGCACGTCCAGCGTCGCGGGCGCGCTCAAGCGCCTGGGCCTGCACGTCCCCCAGCCGGAGGTGCCCGCGGACGAGAAGAACCCGCGCGGCTACTACGAGCCCGAGTGGGTGACCGAGTTCCACAAGCGCGTGCTCAACCCGGTGCCGGTGCGCACCATCGACACCCGGCCCACCGCCGGCGCGATCGCCGCCGAGGCGGGCAGCCGCCCCGAGGTCGAGGCCGAGCTCCGCGAGTGGCTGGGCGGCCAGCTCGACGCCGAGCAGATCCTCGTCAAGGACCCGCGTGCCTTCTGGATCCTGCCCGTGTGGACCCGCGTCGCCGCCGAGCTCGGCGCCTCGGTGAGCACGCTGACGATGCTGCGGCACCCCACCGAGGTGGTGCGCTCGCGCGACTCCGCCTACCTCACCGAGCAGACACCGACCTTCCGCCGCCAGCGCGAGACCGCCAACATCGCCGCCTGGGTCAACGCCGCCTTCGAGACCGAGCGCTCGACGCGCTCGCTCGACCGCGCCTTCGTGCGGTACGCCGACCTGCTGGCCGACTGGCGCACGGCCCTGCACCGCGCCGGGACGCAGGCGGGGCTGACCTACAACGCCGACCTGCGCACCGAGGCCCCGCACGAGGTCGACGACTTCATCGATGCCAAGCTCAACCGGTCGGCCATCTCCTGGGACGACATCGCGGTGCCCGCCCAGCTGCGTGACCTCGCCGAGCGCACGTGGCAGGCGATGAACACCCTGGTCGATTCACCCCACGACGAGGCGGCGATCGCCGACCTGGCCGGGCTGCAGGAGGAGTACGTCGAGCTGTTCGACTTCGCCGAGGCGATCGCGATGGACGCGACCACCGCGCGCGTGGCCGCGGGGCGCCGCGACGTACGCCGCAAGAAGGATGCGCAGCTCGACGAGCTGCGACTCGAGCTGGCGTCAGCGAGGGCCGAGACCAGCGAGCGCAAACCGTTCTGGCGTCGCTGACGTCCCCCAGATGTGCGTGACTCCGGTCACGATTTTTCGGTGGCAGGCGTGACCCGTGGTGTCGCTGTCGACGACTGTGGTCGTTGAGGCTCGGATCCGAGACAGTCGGGCCGCCTCGTGGTGTCCCCGGCGTAGCACGGATTGAGGACTCCCGTGTGGGCTTGTTAGCCTCCCCGGACTGCACTCGTTCTGCGGTGCCGTCGGACTGGGAGGTTGGCGGCGTCCGGCCAGGGATCTCGATGGGAACCGTGGTCGGCGAGGACGTGGGTCGAGCGCCCGAGTGGCGCGAGAGTGAACGGCCGGGGGGCCTGTGTGCGACAAGCCTCCCGCACGTACACCTCGGGAATCTGGAGTTTCCATGTCACCCCTCGCAACCCATCGAAAAGTCCTGCGCCCCCACCTGCTCAAGGTCCTCGTCGGCGCCCTCGCCTTCAGCGTCGTCGCCGGCCTGCCGCTCGTCCTGGGAGGCGCCGGCTCGCTGGCGCCCGTGTCGGCCACGAGCAGCTATGGCATCTGGTCCGACTCCGTCGAGCCCCCTGTGCCCGCTGTCGATGACCCCTCGAGCGTGACGCTCGGTGTCGAGTTCGCCAGCGACACCGGCGGTGTGGTCAAGGCGATCCAGTACTACGGCACGTCCGCCAACACCGGCCAGCACGTCGGTCAGCTCTGGGGACCCCGCGGCGGCCTGCTCGCCTCGGTGAAGTTCACCAACACCACGACCCGTGGCTGGCGGACCGCGCGGTTCACGAAGCCCGTGAAGATCCGCCCCGGCGTCCGCTACATCGCCTCCTACCGGGCCCCGAACGGTCGCCACGCGATCGACCGGGACAGCCTGGGCGGCGGCAGGACCGTCTCCACCAGGGACCTCACGGCCTTCCGCGGCACCTACCTCGCCGGCACCGGTCGTCCCACCCGCACGGTGAACGACTCGAACTACTTCGTGGACGTCGTCTTCAGGCCGCGCAAGGCGACCACGAAGACCTCGACGCCGACCCCCGCGCCCACCGCCACGACGTCGCCCACGGCGACCTCGACGCCCACCCCGACCACCTCGCCGACCGCGACGACGTCGCCGACCGCGATGACGTCGCCGACCGCGACGACGTCACCCACGGCGACCCAGCCCGCTGGCGGCTGCGTCCGGCCGGACGCGAGCAACACCGGGCACACCGGGACACCGACCGGCTACACCGGCAGCACGTTCGTGACCACGCCGGGCACCGTGATCGACGGCAAGACCATCACCGGCACCTTGACCATCGCTGCGCCCAACGTGACGATCCGCAACAGCCGCGTCACGGACCTGATCCTGGTCACCCGCAGCGGTACCGATGCCCTGATCAGCCATGTCTCCGCCGAAGGCGGGGTGGCGGTCTCGTCAGCCCATCGTGCAGTCGTCGAGTACACAGAACTCGGCAATGCGAACGGTGACGACAGCCTGCACGTCACCTCCGACGACGGGGTCTTCATCGACGGGGTCACGATCCGCAACAACTGGATCAACGGCCTGGTGATGGCCGAAGGGGCCCACTACGACGGGCTCCAGGTGCGCGGTGCGAAGAACGTGCTCGTCCAGTGCAACGACTTCGACCTCGGTGCCTGGCAGTTCGAGTACAACGCCGCGATCTACTTCGAGAACGACAACGGCGGCTACTCCGGCGCCCGCGTCATCGACAACTGGATCCTCGGCGGCGCGTTCAACCTGATGCTGGGTCACGCGTCCGGCGGCGGCGCCGTGCTCACGGGCAACCGCGTCGGCGGCGACTACCACTGGGACATCTGCCGCGCTGACAGTGCGGCCGCGAAGCCCGCGGTGCAGACCGGCAACACCTACCTCAACGGCGACCCGGTCGTCCCGTGCCCGTGACGGCCTGACCTGGGAGCACTGGCCCGCGGGTCAGTGCTCCCAGGGGGCGGCGAGCGGGAAGTAGTCCTCGAGGAAGTCCGCGAGCATCGCGTCGACGGCCTCGGCATCGACCGCGAAGTCGTGGTGGTCGCCGACGCAGAAGAAGTCGTGGTCGCGGGCCCTCAGCTGCTTGAGCTGCCGCTCGACGCGCGCGTTGCTGAGGTCGACGAACGCGTGCTCGGCGGTGGCTGCGAAGGCGCGGCCGGTGAGCAGGCCGTAGTGCTGCGCCAGGCTGGACAGCAGTGAGACGTCGCTGCTACTGCGGAAGGGGGCGCGCGCCGTACGCGCCAACGCCTCGGGGAAGCGCTCCTCGATCTCGGTGAGCACCGAGACCCGCTGCGGGTGGGGCGAGTGCGCCATCACCTGGGTGATCTCGACGCCGAACGCCTCCTCGAGGAGAGCCCGGTTGTTGGCGGCGGCGGTCAGGAACGGCTTGTCGGCGGCTCCCGGGAGCCCGATCGTGGTGGTTCCGACGAAGGCCGCAGCGGCGCCGCCGGGGGAGAAGAACTGCTCGGGTCGCGTCGGTCGCCCGAGGAAGACGTCGTCGTTGACGTAGACGAAGTGCTCGGCCAGGCCGGCGATCTTGTGCAGCGAGGTCTCGATCGCCTGCGAGTTGAAGGTCGGCAACGCGTCGGCCGGGAGAATGTCGCGGTGGTCGACCAGCGTGATGCGCGGGTCGTCCTTCAACCAACCCGGGCGCTGGCCGGCGGTGACCACGAAGACCTGGCGCACCCACGGTGCGAAGAGGTGGAGGCTGCGCAGCGAGTAGCGCAGCTCGTCACGACTGCGGAACCTCGCCTGCCCGGCCGACTCCTTGCGGGCATCGGCGCCCTCGCGGGCGACGCGAGCGGCGTTCCACTCGGGGTCGTCGCCGTCGACCCAGGTGTAGACCGCGTCGATCGGGAAGGCCACGTCGAAGGGAGTCGGCGCCGCCATCAGCTGCAGCGTCGGCACGGTGACACCCGCGACGGCGACCTGCGTGGTGGGCGTGCCCGGCGGGACCTGCTGCGTCCAGCGGTTGGGTCGCGGGGCGACGAGGGTGCCGTCGGGGAGCCGGTCCCAGAACTCGATCTCGACCCCGGCGTCCTCGCCGAGGTAGGAGCGCCGGCCCTCGCTGCGCGGCCAGGGCTCGAGCACGACCCGGTTGGGCGCCGCGTTGTGGAGTACGGCGACGAGGTCACGAGCAGGCAGGCGGCGCACGGGCCAGCCGCGATCGCCGGGATCGAGCAGCGAGAAGTGGTCGGGCACCTCGGCGAGCGCGGCCAGGACCGCGGACCGGTGTGGCGCCGGCACGACGACGGTCGGTGCGGGGCGGTCGTGGGTCGGGATGACGAACCAGCCCTCGCCGGCGCGGTCCGCGGCGCCGATCGCCAGGCGGAGCGCCTCCGCGCGGGCCTCGATCGGGGTGATCGCCGGGACCTTGATCGGCACCCCCTCGCGGGTGAACGGGGCTGCGGTGGTGGGTGCGGCGACGTCGGACCCGACGACCCGGGTGAAGAGCGCCTCCCACTCCGCGGCGATCGCGTCGGCGTCGTAGCGCCGCGAGGCCGCGAGCGCGCCCTCGCCGAGGCGTGCCAGGAGGTCGGGGTCGCTGGCCAGCGAGTGCAGCGCGGCAGCGAGCCCGGCCTTGGCGCCGGCTCCGACGAGGAGCCCGCTGACGTCGTGCTCGACGAGCTCGCGCGGGCCCGAGGGACAGTCGTAGGTGACGACGGGGACGCCCGCCGACATCGCCTCCTGGGCGACGAGCGGGAAGCCCTCGGTCTTCGACGACATCGCGCAGATCGCGGCCTGCGCCCATTCGGGTGCCATGTCCGCGACGGCGCCGGGGAGCTCGACCCGGTCGGCGAGGCCAGCCTTGGCGGCGTGCGCGATGAGCTCCGGTCGCAGCGGGCCGTCGCCCAGGATGCGCAGCCGCCAGCCGGGGAGGTCGCCCGCGACCTGCTCGAAGGCACGCAGCAGGTGGATGAACTGCTTCTCCGGCACGATCCGGCCGGCCGTGACGATCGTCCGCGACGTCAGGTCGGAGCGGGGCTGCGGGGCGACGGGCAGCGGGTTGGGCATGACGACGATCTCGGGCGCGACGGTGCCGAGCTCGGCGCGCAGCCAGTCGGCGGTCGAGCGGGTGAGCAGCGCGACCGCGGCGACACGCGGCGCGAAGGCGAGCAGCGGCTCCATGCCGCCGACGCGGTCGGCCGAGGAGCGGTGCTCCTGGTGGAGCACCTTCGTGCCGGCCGGCAGGAGCTGCACGGCCGCGGCCATCAGGGCCGGCGTGACGGTGACGACGAGGTCCACGTCCAGGTCGGCCAGCGCGGACATCCCCTCGTCGGTCAGCTCGGAGAACTGGCCGTCCCACCGCTTCGGCACCAGGCGCGAGGGGCGCTTGGCGCGGGGGTCGTCACCCCGGGCGTCGACCAGGTGGTCGACCCCGACCGCGGGGTCGATCGGGTAGTGCGGGGAGTCGGCGCTGCGGGTGACGGAGACGAGGCGTACGTCGACGTTCCCCCGTCGCGCGAGCGCGTTGGCCTGCGTGATGGCCGACCTCGACGTACCGCCCATGCCGTCCAGGTTGAACACGAGGAACGCCACCGACAGGAGGCTGGAGCGGCGCAGGGCGAACTTCACGCCGCAACCCTAGGGCGTCAGAATCCGGAGACGCCCTCGCCGCCGCCGGCCTGCTCGTCGAAGTTCTCCTGCTCGAGCAGGTGCAGCACCGGGACGCCGAGCTTGCGGCGCGCGCGGGAGGTCCAGTCGACGTGGAAGAACTCGGCGACGAGGTGGGGTCTCGTCAGCACGATGACCTCACGGGCGTCGACCTCGCTCACCTTGGCGACCAGCGCGTCGACCGGCGGCTCGGAGGTCACGGCGCCGGTGGCCCGGCCCCCGGCGGTCTCGATCGACTTCAGGGTGGTGGCGAGGTCCTTCGCGGAGCGGTCGCGACACTCCTCGCGCACCGCCTCGAGATCGACGTCGCTCATCACCATCGCCGGCGCGGCCATCACGTCGCCCGCGCCGAGCGTGCCGAGCGAGGCCTCGATCCGCGCCGACGCGTCCTCGAGGGGGAGGAGGACGTGGTAGACGACCTGGTCCTCGATGTCGCTGTGCAGCGAACGCACCTGCGTCGCGTCACCCGCGGACATGGCTGCCTCGACCAGCAGGACCACGTCGTAGGTGCCGACGCCATCGTTGATGTTGTCACTCATTGTCATCGCCCCTTGCTCCATTGTCGGCCCCACTCAAGACTCTAGCGAGGTCATAGCTCACCGGCTCCTCGAGCTGTTCGTAGCCGCACGACTCCGGGTCGCGGTCGTCGCGCCAGCGCTTGAACTGGGCGGTGTGGCGGAAGCGCCGGCCCTCCATGTGGTCGTACTTCACCTCCAGCACACGCTCGGGACGCAGCGGCGTGAAGCCGAGGTCCTTGCCCGCGCTCCAGCGGCTCTGGGTGCCCGGGACGCGGTCGGGATTGGCGGTGAGGAACTCGCTCCACCTGCCCCACGGGTGCTCCTCGATCGGGCACACCAGCGGCTGCAGCTCCTCGATCAGCTCGGCCCGCCTGGCCGCCGTGAAGCTCGCGCTGACGCCGATGTGCTGCAGCTCGCCATCGGCGTACAACCCGAGGAGGAGGCTGCCGAGCAAGGGCTTCTCGGGCGTGGAGGTCTTGTGCTCGCGGTAGCCCGCGACGACGACGTCGGCGGTGCGCTCGTGCTTGATCTTCAACATCGTGCGGGCATTCGGTTCGTACGGCGCCCGCAGGGGCTTCGCCATGACGCCGTCGAGCCCGGCGCCCTCGAAGTCCTCGAACCACTGCTCGGCCTCCTGCGGATCGCGGGTCGTCCGGGTCAGGAAGCACGGGCCGGTCAGTCCGTGCAGCGCCTCGGTCATCGCCTGTCGCCGCCCCTCGAAGGGCCGGTCGAGGAAGGACTGGTCGCCGAGTGCGAGCAGGTCGAAGGCGACGAAGCCCGCGGGAGTCTTCTCCGCGAGCATGTCGACGCGGCTCTTGGCCGGGTGGATGCGCTCCTGCAGCACCTCGAACTCGAGGCGGTCACCGATCGCGACGAAGAGCTCGCCGTCGAGCACGATCCGCTCGGGGAGCTGCTCCTTGATCGCGGCCACGACCTCGGGGAAGTAGCGCGTCAGCGGCTTGGTGTTGCGGCTGGTGAGCTCGACCTCGTCGCCGTCGCGGAAGACCAGGCAGCGGAAGCCGTCCCACTTCGGCTCGAAGGAGTAGTCGCCGGAGGTGGGCACGCCCTTGACGGACTTGGCGAGCATCGGCTGGACGGGTGGCATCACGGGCAGGTCCACGTGCTCGACCCTAGTCCCGTCGAGCCTCGCGATCCGTCATACGAACCCGCACCGATGGATGCAGGTTCGTATGACGGATCCTGCGGCCTTAGGCTTGGCGCCACATTCCCCGGTTGGTCTGCCGGCAGGGCCCGCCTGACTTTGAATCAGGATTAGCGACGATGGTTCGACTCCATCCCGGGGAGCAAGTAGTTGCAGGTCAGCGCGGTGTGCGCCGACCCGGACCGAGCCGAGCCAGCCCGCTGGCTCCTGAGCACGTCGGCAGAGTGATGTCCAGCGGTGATCAGTTTTCACCCACTGGCAAGCGCGTCCGCAGTGAGGAGCTTGCTTGCTCGGCGCCGCTGCGGGGCTGTTACCAAACGAACGTGATCCCGTATGCGGTGCTCTCCCTACACCAGTAGGTCCAGATCAGAGGCAGCCCTGATCCGCGCCCACCCGCGCCATGCCGGTGAGGTCACCGGCACCGAAGTTGTGGTTGAGGAACGACGAACTGCCGAACATGACCTGCTCGGCCCCCTTCGCGTGGCCGAGTCCCAGAGCGTGCAGCTGCTCGTGCAGCATCACTTGGCCCCAGGTGGTGGAGCCGGAGGTGTCGTAGCCCTGCCTCAGGCTGTGGCCGTTGTCCAGGACGACGTAGCCGCGCACGAACCTGTAGCCGACGTCGCTCCCGGGCGCGGTCTCCTTGACGGACCCGCCTCCGAGGCCGACGACTCCGCCGGCGAGGTCCGGGACCTGGGCTTCGTTGGCCCAACCGACCGCGATGTCGACATCGGTCGGGTATGCCGTGCCCGTCTTCTCCACGTGCTCCGTCTCACCCACGTAGCTGAACGTGAGGCCGGTGTGCTGCGCGATGCGCGCGAACGCTTCCTGCACGTGCGCCTGCGCGTCCGGGTAGCCGCCGCTCGGGTTGTAGGCCCAGCGGATAGCCGCACAAGGGTTCCACCGTGCACCGCCACGGTTCGCGAAGAGGTACGACCAGTCATCCGGACTGCCGCGGGGTACGTCGGCTTCGTCGTCTGGGGGCGGCTCGGGTGCAGGCACGACTGCCTCGGGGGCGGCTACCTCGGGGGCGGCTACCTCGATACGAAACCTGCCTGTCTTGGCCGCGGCCAGGCCCTGAGCGCGGGGAGCGCGCACCTGGAAGGTCCGCACGCTGGGAGTAGAGCCCGCCGAGATCGTGAAGCGGAAGGATCCCGAGCGGAGGCTGGCGCGCTTGGCCAGCCGCCTCCAGCCTTGGGGCGTGGCCTCGAGGAGACGGACCGGGCGCGCTCGGGCGATGCTTCGGGACCGGGCCTTGACGACACCGATGATCTGGATCCTGGCGTCGCTGTGCACAACGTCGGGGGCAGAAGCGGTGATCGCGCGCGCCCGGCCAGGGAGGGCTGCTCGTGCCCCGGTGGACAGGATCGAGTCCCGATACTCCACAGTGCGGAATGGTGCAGGGTCCGCGCGCAAGTCGGTTGCCGTGGCCTTGGGGTCGACGCCGGCGCCGATCGTGCCCAGGGACAACACAAGGGCGATGATCGCGAGCGTACTCAGGGATTGCCGGGCGAGTGGGGACAGCTTCATGGTGTGGGTCTCTTTCGGGGTCCGGCCGGGGCAGGGGCCAGCTCGGGACGGGGGAGGTCATCGGGCGCTCATCGGCCGTGGCACCGGGAAGATGCGGCCGTGGCCGCTCGTTCGGTCGGCGTTATTGGTAGACGCGGACCCAGTCGACCTGGGCGGTCTGGCTCATCCGGTCAGGTGTCAGGTGTCGCAGTTCGTAGTCCGAGGTCAGCATCGAGAGGATGAGGAAGGCCGGCTCATGGCTGATCGCCCTGGTCTCCCGGTAGAACTCGGCACCGTCGACGCGGAAGACGTACTCGCTCGGCGTCCACTCCACCGAGAACACATGGAATGAGTCCCACCATGTGTCGCCGGCCGGCTTCATCGCCGCGGTCTCCTTGAACACGTCGCCGTACTTGGTGAACTGCCCGCCCGGTGTGCACTCGTGGAGGAAGGAACCGACCGCGTTCGCCGCTCGGGGAGACTCACCGAAGAACTCCATGACGTCGACCTCGATGTCACAGGGCGGGAGGAGCAGGAAATCGGGCAGCATCCAGAAGCCCGAGTGCATGCCCTTGCCCCTTTGAAGCTTCATCCGGGCGGCTGCGAACCCGTACTTGAACGCGAACGACGTCTCGGTGGCGACCTGGGAGTTGGTCAGGTAGGGAGTCGAGCCGGAACCGTAGGCGGAGGTGTACCCGCACGACTGGCCGGGCCGCGTCTGGTCGTAGCCGACACCGAGATGCAGAACGCCGCCGGAGACGTGGCGGGTCGCGGAGTCGTCGCGAGCGCAGGTGCGTTGGCCGTCGGGATTGTTCTCGCGGGGCTGATCGCTCCACACGGCGGTGTTGAGCGCGGTGCCCGAGAACGTCTCCTCGAAGATTGGCTTCCAGATGCGCGGCGCGACGGTGCTGGTGGTCTCGGGTGCCAGGCCTTCGACCGAGGAGATGGCGGTCGCCCGGTAGGTGGCCGTGTCCGGGACGGAGAAGACTGCGGTGCCCGCGGGGTCCTGGGCGCCGGCCTGCACGGTGACCCACCGGTCGCCGGTGAGGCGCTCAAGGTGGACCACACGGCCGGGGCGCGCGGGGCTGAAGCGAGCCACAACCTGGGCGGCGTCGACGGGGTCGGCGGGCGTCGGCCCTTGCTGGGCAATCGGCGGGAGCGCCGTCAGCTGGGAGGACTGCCCGTGGACATCGACGTCCACCGGCTTGGTGACGATGGACTTCAGGCCCCGGGACCTGGGGTTGACCTTGTGTCGAGGAGCGCGCACGCGCAGGCTGGTGGGCCCATCGAGGACGACGTTCTTGAAGGCGAAGTCTCCGACCCGCGTGGACTTCTTGGTTGCGATGGTGACGTAGCGCCCGCCACGGAGCTCCTGGAGCTTCACGGTGCGCCGTACCTTGGAAGCCAGGTGCCCGGTGAGCTCGAAGCCGGACCCCGCGACGGGGACGACCATCGGCGGACGCAACCGGCCGTAGGCAGCTCCCGCAGGTGCCGTCGTGGTGACTGTCAACGCGGTGGCGAGCGGTGTTACCGCCGCCAGGACGAGCGAGTAGGCAAGCAGGGCGCGCAGCCGGGTCACGATTCAGTTACCTCATCCGAGAAGTTCGGACGACCCGCGATGGCCGCCCGAGTCAGGCAGGCTGAGTAAAGCCGCCCTGGACCAGACCATCGCTCGTACCGTGGGGTAATGGCCCGATCCGACCCCCGGTGCGTGCCAGTCGGGCCATTTCGCACGCTGGAAAGTGGCTCCATCGGAACCCGGGGCCACCACATCGGGTGGTGCGTGCCAATTCATCCACGAGTCGGCAAAACTGGTGTAGGCGCCGCCCGCCTACCCGGGGAGCAAGGTGTTGCAGCTCAGCGCGGCCGGTCATCGGTCGCAACAACTGATCACCCTGCCGCGTCCTACGAGGGTCACCACCCGGAAATGACCGCCCACGGAGGCCTGATGCGCAAGACCACGACCGCTCTCACCGGACTGACCGGCCTCCTCCTGCCCGTCGCGGCCGTCGGAGCGCTGAGCGTGATGGCACCCGCGCAGGCAGCAGGCGAGACGTGTGACGGTCGCGCGGCCACGATCGTCGTCACGGCCAACCCCGGGTCCTACCGGACCGACCCCGTGGTCGGCACCCCCGGAGACGACGTGATCGTGGGGACGGAGTTCTTCGACACCATCGACGGGGCGGGCGGCAACGACATCATCTGCGGGTTCGGGGGCGAGGACCATCTCATCGGCGGGGCGGGCGACGACCGACTGTTCGGCGGCCTCGACCGGAACTACGAGTACGACGACTCTCCCTACGTGGGGGACCTGCTCGTCCCCGGTCCGGGCAACGACCACGTCGACCTCGGCGTCGACCTGGACTCGCTCAGGTTGTGCGACTGCTACACCTACATGACCCCGGACCGGGTGTCCTACGCGGACTCGGCGACCGGAGTGAAGGTCAACCTCGCCACCGGCCTGGCGGCTGGTGAAGGACACGACACCATCGTCGGAGACGGGCACTTCGGTGTGATCGGGTCAGCGTTCGACGACCATCTCATCGGCACCGATGGGCCCAACGACATCGAGGCCGGAGCCGGGGCAGACAGGGTGGACGCGGGTGGCGGGGACAACTGGGTCTACGTCGATGCACCCCCCACCAGGCGCGAGCTCAACGGCACCGCTCTCGACGGCACTCCACCCGTGGACTCGGGAGACATCCTCGACGCAGGCGACGGACTCGACCACATCAGCTTTGCTGGTGGGGACGTCATCAACGCCGGGGCCGGGAACGACGTGGTGCACGGCGAGAGCAACGCGCGCGGGTCAGTGCATGGCGGGAACGGCCGCGACGAGATCTACGTGACTGGGACCGGGTCCATGGCAGTGCGTGGAGGTGCCGGGAAGGACCGTATCAACGCCACCTACACGCGTCAGGGCCGCTACGTCCTCGACGGCGGCAGCGGGCGGGACAACATGTACGTCCGTATTGCACCGGGCGTTCCTGCCGGACGGATCACCATCGACCTGCCCAGGCGTCGCATCAGCGTCGCCGGGCACAAGCCCTCCGTGCGACTCTCCGGAGTGGAGTCGCTGGCTGTGCTCGGTCAGGGACGCAAGACGTCCGGCCTCACCTTCATCGGAAGCAACCGGGTCGACACCTTCGCTGCTTGGCGCGTCGCGTTCTCGGTGCGGGCCTACGGCCGGGGCGGGAACGACAACCTGTCCGGCGGCTACGGCAAGGACCTCCTCGACGGCGGCAGCGGGCGGGACACTCTCGACGGCAGTCGTGGGCGCGACCGATGCGTGAACGGTGAGAAGACCACTGGCTGCGAGGTACGGCGCTAGGCAGGTCGCGCGCGGCAACGACTGCCCACCAGGCTGACGCGACCGCAGGTGTCGCAGCGGGTGCCCTAGCCTCGTCCACCAACGCAGGAACCCTGGTTCAGCCTGGTGATCCGGGGAGCAAGGTCTCAGGCGTCGTAGTCGACGCTGACCGACGGTGTGGTCGGGCGGGACTGGCAGGTCAGCACGTAGCCCTCCTCCACGACGGCGGGTGACAGCGCGAAGTTCTGCTCCATCGCGACCGAGCCCAGCACGACCTTCGCGCGGCAGGTGCCGCAGGCTCCGCCCAGGCAGGCGTACGGCGCATCCAACCCGGCCTTCAGGGCCGACTCGAGCACGGTGTCCCCGGCGTCCAGCTCGACCTCGTGCTGGCCTCCGCGCAGGCTGATGGAGACCGTGGCCGGCTCGAAGCCGTCGGTCACCGACGCCGTCTGGTAGCCGTGGAAGAGCTCGACGTGCACGCGGTCCGGCTCGGCGCCGTGCTCGAGGAGGAGTCCGTGCAGGTCGCCCACCATCTCGACGGGGCCGCACAGGAACCACTCATCGACGTCGGCCATGGCGAGGTCGGAGGCGAGCCACGCCTCCAGCCTCGGGCGGTCGATCCGGCCACGGAGGTCTGCCGGGTGCCGCGGGTCGCGCGAGCGCACGTGGATGATCCGCAACCGGTCGGCATAGCGCGCCTCCAGGTCGTCCAGCTCCGCGCGGAACATCGTGCTGTCGGCATCCCGGTTGCCGTAGACCAGCGTGAAGCGGCTCTCGGTCTCGACGGCGAGGGTCGTCTGCAGGATCGACAGCACCGGGGTGATGCCGCTGCCCGCGACGACGGCGACGTAATTCTTCGTGGCGAGGGGGTCGAGCGCCGTACCGAACGAACCGGTGGGCGTCATCAGGTCGAGGCTGTCGCCGGCCCGGAGCTGCTCCATCGCGAAGGTGGAGAAGGCGCCGCCGGGGATGTGCTTGACGGCGATCGCCAGCGTGCCGGAGGTGGCCGATGAGCAGATGGAGTAGTTGCGGCGGACGTCCTCGCCACCGAGATCGGTGCGGACGCTGATGTGCTGGCCGGGCTCGAAGGAGAACTGCTCGCTCAGCTCGTCGGGCACGTCGAAGCGGATCAGCACGCTGTCGTCGGTCAGCCGGTCGACGCCGGCGACCCGGACCGGGTGCAGCTTCGCGGCGTGGGCCGACGAGCGCTTCGGCATGCGGACCGGGAGGAGCCGGGCCAGCTTGCCGTTGAGTTGCTTCCAGTCGCGGTACTCGTCCGCGTCGAGCTGCTGGCCGAACACGGTGCCGATCGCGGCGTCCCGCTCGAGGTAGGCCTCCTCGTTGCGCCGCCAGGCCGCGACGTAGCGGTGGAACGGGATCGAGGGGTGCAGGTGGTGGACGAGGTGGTAGTTCTGGGAGAGGAGCAGGGGCGTGAGGATCCACTCGGACCCGACCCGGTTGCGGGTGGCGCGGTAGCGGTTCTCCTGCTGGGTGTCCTCGAGGTCGTGGTGCGGCAGCCAGTCGAACCACCACGCCAGGACGAACATGGCGACCCGTTCGGGGATCAGGTAGACCACGGCCAGCGTCCACAGGTGTCCGGTCACCGCGCAGGCGACGATCACGGCACCGCTGAGCACGAGCAGGGCCGCGGTCTCCAGCACCTCGGCCCGTGGCCGACGGCGCACGTTGCGCACCAGGAAGGCGAGGTAGGGCACGTCCATCAGGGCGAAGCGGACGGGCACCTGCCAGAGCGGCGCACCGCTGACGAAGTGGTCGGGGTCGTTGTCCTCGTCGTTGGTGTTGCGGTGGTGCTCGATGTGGATGAACGCGAACGACTTGAACGAGATCAGCGGTGACACGAAGAACATCGCGACCCGGCCGAAGGCCACGTTGACCCAGCGGCGGGTGCTCACGGAGTAGTGCGCGGCGTCGTGCAGCACGGTGAACAGCACGAAGATCGCGGTTGCGCTGAGCAGGACCGTCGCCAGGGTGGGGAGCCGGTCGGTCAGTGCCGCCCACGTGGACAGCGTGAAGACCGTGAGGGCACCGGTGAAGATGGCGACGATGGGCAAGGAGATCGACGGGACCCGCTCGCCGGGATCGGGAAGCGCGTGCCGCGGGGCCGTGGGTCGGGCTGTGGTTGCTGACATGCTCCGCAACCTAGGAACTGCGGACGGCTCCCGCCAGTGGTGCCGGGCCCACCTGCATGTGCGGGCCGCACATGCCGGTCAGGGGTGGGCGGGTGCCGGACCGAGCACCACAGGGCCGAGCATCTCAACCATCGCCAGCGCGGCATGGAGCTCGGCGACGCGCTCGGTCGCGGGCCGACCCCGGCGTTCCTCGGCCCGGCGCAGGCGCTGCAGGACGGTGTTGCGGTGCACGCCGAGCGCCTCGGCCGCGGCGGCCAGCCCACCCTGGGCGTCCAGCACCGCCAGTACGGCCCGCCGTTCCTCCTCCTCCCGTCGCCCCTGGGCCGCGAGCGCACCGAGCTCGGACGCGACGAAGCCGCGAGCGAGGTCGAGGTCGCCGCTCATCGTGTCCACGAGGGCGATCTCGGCGTACGGCGTGACCGGGGCTGCGAGGTCGGCGAGCTCGGCGATGCGCTGGCCGCGCAGCGCCTGCGCGTGGGAGTCGCGGAACCCGCCGGGACCCTGCGCCGGCGTGCCGATGCAGACCCGCACCGTCGGGGGGAGTCGGTCGGCCAGCCGCGCGACGCCTTCCCGCGACAGGTCGGGAGCCTGCGTGGTCGACACCCAGCCCCACAGCGCCTGGACACCGTCGGGGACGAGCAGTGGGTGCGGCGCTCCGAAGTGGGCCCCGACCGTTGCTCCGACGCGCGCGAGGTCGGTGTCGTCGCGCTCGGTCCAGCAGACGAAGCCGGTCTGCCAGCCGGTGAGCCGGTGGGACAGGACGCGCTCGGCCTGGCCGAGGTCCGTCCGGTCACCGGCGATCAGGGCGCGGACCGCGTCGGTGCGGGCGGCGCGGGCCCGGTTCTGGATGCGGTCCAGCTCGGCGACGTACTCGGAGGCGACCTCGCTGGAGATGCGGTCGGTGTAGGCGAAGGCGAAGCGCTGCAGGTCGGCCACCACGGCCAGGGCGACCGCCGGGTCGGGCACGAAGCTGGTGACCCCGGTCAGGATGCGCTCGGTGAAGTAGGCGTGGCCGATCCGGTAGAAGCGCAGCATGACGTCGACGCTGTAGCCGCGGGCCGCCATGGCGCGCGCGTGCTCGAGGGCGGTGACCGGCGCCGTCGCGGCGCTCGCGTCGATGCCGTGGCGGATCATCGACAGCGCTGCCTCGAGGTTGGACGAGCACGACCCGAGCGTCAGGCCTCGCAGGTCGTCGTCGGCGCCGGCCTCGGGGATCCGGTCGAGGATGTGCTCGAGCATGTCGTCGGCGTACGACGACACGTCCGCCAGCAGTCCGGCGGCCGTGCGGCGCAGCTCGCTCAGCACGGGCTCGGGCAGGCCTGCCGACTCAGCCGCTCGTGCATCCATGGCCGGAGACTAGCGAGGCCCTCGCGGGCGACGGTCCGCCCGACCGAGGTCGAAGGTGAGCCGGTCGGGGTTCACGTAGTCGTCGGGGTCGCGCAGCATCCGCAGCTCCGGCGCCCCGGAAGGCAGGGCCGCGAGGGCCTCGCGCAGCCGGGACTCGTAGGTGCTCGCCGGGGACGAGGCGGGTGGCAGCCAGTTGTCGTGGTGACCGGGCACGAACAGGCGCGGACGGAGCGTCTCGACGTACCACATCGGATCGCGGAGACCGTTGGTGTACTGCCCGAAGCCCTGGATGGAACCGAGGTGCACGTCCGGGCGGCGCCACCGACCCAGCACGCGCCGCGCGGTCGGCGCCTTGGAGTGCAGGGGACCGCTGGAGTCGTGCCACACGAGCGAGAAGTCCCCGATCCGGAACCGGTAGGCCAGCGCCCCGCCCTCCTGGTCGCCCTGGTGGAGCACCGTGTCGAGCACGTCGGTCACGGTCGGCGGGTGCTCGAGGCACGCCATGAGGTCGGGGGCGGGGAGCAGCGGGTCGGCGCCGCTCGCGGGCGCCTCCGGGGCCGAGTGGACGTGCTTGACCACGTTGACCCGCACCGGTCCGAAGGTGAGGGAGGACGTCGCACCCTCCGGTGCGGCGACCGGCAGCACCGGTGCGGTCCGGGCCACGCCGCCGCTCTGGGCGTGGACCTGCGCGCAGTGCTCGGCGGTGCCGACGACCAGCGCGCCGGTGGCCGCGCCGATGGCCGGAGCATCTGCAGCGTGGTCGAAGTGGCCGTGGCCGATGAACACGTGTGACGGCCGCAGCGCGACCAGGTCGTCGACGTCGGCGGGGACGTAGCCGGAGTAGGTGCCCTGCGGGACCCAGGCGTCGAGCAGCACGACGCGTCCACCGATCGCCATCGCGAAGTTGCTGACGCCGAACCAGGACAGCACCACCCGGTCGCGACGCAGGTGGCCGCGGGCATCGACGTTGGCGGGACCGAAGAACCGCCGTCGAGCGGCGATCGTCTCGTGCGGATGCCGGCGCGGACCGTCGAGTGCGAACGCTGCGGATCGCGGCGTCAGCGCCAGGGCTGCGGCCGCGGCCAGCGCCGTACGGCGAGCAATGGTGACCAAGGTGGTCCTCCTCTCCCGCTGTCAACGACAAGGGGTCAACGCGGTGACGTGGAACGGGCCCGACCCCGACCGCGATCGGTCGGAGTCGGGCCCGCGAGGCTCACGCGACGAAGGCGCGCACTCCCTGGTAGGTCGCCAGGTCCGAGAGCAGCGCGAGGTGGCCGACGCAGCCGACGTGCTTGTTGGTCGCGCCCGAGAGCGTGACGGAGCTGTCGGGGTTGATCGTCTCGTCGCACGACGACCAGAAGGTGCCGTAGGCGACCGGGCCGGGCGTCTCGTCGCCGGAGTTGAGCGACGTCAGGAAGCTCGAGCCGACGCGCATCTCGCCGCACGAGGTGGTGAAGCACCAGTTGGCGCTGCTGGTGCCGTGGTTGGGGCCGCCGAGGCTCACCCAGTCGTCGACCTCCGGCTGGCCGCCGAGGTTCTTCAGGTAGTAGCGCGAGGACAGGCCGCCCATCGAGTGGGTGACGACGTCGACCGTCGCGGAGCCGGTCTGCTGGCGGACCGAGTCGATGTAGGTCGCCAGCTGCTTGGCGGTCGTGACGTTGGACTGGCTGGTGTTGTACTGCCACGCGAACAGCTCGGAGCTGGCATAGCCGTCAGCCTTGAAGCGGCTGACCATGGTGTCCCAGTTGCTGGCGCTGCCCATGTAGCCGTGCACGAACACGATGGGCTGACGCTCTGCTGCCTGGACCGACTGCGTCGGCACGAGCACGGTGGCGAGGGTGGTCAGTGCTGCGAGCAGCACGGTGGTGATGAGTGGACGCTTGGTGCGCACGGGTTGTTCCTCCCAGAACTCCCGCGGCGGCGATTCCGCCGCAGGCGGGCGCGACACCGACGAACCTGCCCAGTCCCCCGACGCCGACCACCGCACCTCTGTGCTGCGGAAACGTATCGGCGGGGGAGGGGCCCGTCAATGGGTTCCTACGGTTCCGTAGCCATCGGGCGACGCCCGCGCCGACGCCGGGTCGCGGGACGCTGGCAGACTGCGCTCATGGACAACCTCACCGTGATCGTGCTCGCCGCCGGCGGCGGCACCCGCATGAAGTCCAAGACGATGAAGGTGCTGCACCCGATCGGTGGGCGCTCGATGATCGGGCACGTGCTGAGTGCCGTGCAGGCGATGGAGCCGCAGCGCATCGTGGCCGTGGTCGGTCACCAGCGCGACCAGGTCGGGCCGCACATCCAGTCGCTCGTGCCGGGGGCCGTGCTCGCCGTGCAGGAGACGCAGGACGGCACCGGTCACGCGGTGCGGGTCGCGATCGAGGCCTGCGGTACGACGAGTGGCACCGTGATCGTCGCCGCCGGCGACACCCCGCTGCTGCGGGGGGAGTCGCTGCGGGAGTTCGCCGCGGAACACGAGGCGGCCCAGCGAGCGGTCAGCATCCTGTCCGGCATCGTCGCCAACCCGTTCGGCTACGGCCGGATCATCCGCAACGCCGAAGGTGACGTCGAGGCGATCGTCGAGGAGAAGGACGCCACGGACGAGCAGCGCCGGATCGCGGAGATCAACTCGGGGATCCTGGCCTTCGACGCGGAGTTCCTGCTGGACGCGCTGCCGCGGATCAAGAACGACAACAACAAGGGCGAGTACTACCTCACCGACACCGTCCAGCTCGCCCGCGACGCCGGCCTCACCGTCGGCGCCCACCCCATCGACGACGTCATGCAGACCGAGGGCGCCAACGACCGCGTCCAGCTCGCCGAGCTCGGCCGCCTGCTCAACGATCGGATCGTCACGCAGTGGATGCGCGACGGCGTGACGGTGATGGACCCGGCAACGACGTGGATCGACGCCGACGTGCAGCTCGCCCAGGACGTCACGATCCTGCCCGGCACCCAGCTGCTGGGCGCGACGGTCGTGGCCGAGGACGCGGTGATCGGGCCGGACACGACGCTGAAGGACTGCGAGATCGGCGCCGGCGCCCGGGTCGTGCGCACCCACGCCGAGCTCTCGGTCATCGGCGACCAGGCGGTCGTCGGGCCGTTCTCCTACCTCCGCCCCGGCTCCCAACTGGGGGTGAAGGGCAAGATCGGCGCCTTCGTCGAGACGAAGAACTCCCACATCGGCGACGGCGCGAAGGTGCCGCACCTGTCCTACGTCGGCGACGCCGAGATCGGCGAGGGCACCAACATCGGTGCCGGCACGATCTTCGCCAACTACGACGGTGTCGCCAAGCACCGCACGGTCGTGGGCAAGCACGCGCGTACGGGGTCGAACAACACCTTCGTCGCGCCGGTCACGATCGGCGACGGCGCGGGCACCGCGGGCGGCACGACGGTCCGCCGCGACGTACCCCCCGGGGCGCTCGCCGTCAGCAGCGGTCCGCAGCGCAACCTGGAGGACTGGGCGCAGGCCAGGCGGCCCGGCACGGCCCAGGCAGACGCGGCCGAACGCGCACGTGAACAGCAGGTGTCTCACGTCACCGGGTCCTCGGTTGGGATCGAGGGCTCCGGTAGTCCAGAATCCTGACGATGGCACTCCACCCCCCGATCGAGGAGTCGCAGCGCGTGAGCGGTTTGAAGAAGACCACCGAGAAGAACCTCATGATCTTCAGCGGCCGGGCTCACCCCCAGCTCGCCGACGAGGTCTCCGTCCTGCTCGGCCAACCGCTGGTGCCGCAGTCGGCCTACGAGTTCGCCAACGGCGAGATCTACGTCCGCTACGAGGAGTCCGTCCGCGGGTGTGACGCCTTCGTCATCCAGAGCCACACGTCGCCGATCAACGAGTGGATCATGGAGCACCTGCTCATGGTCGACGCGCTGAAGCGGGCCTCGGCCAAGCGGATCACCGTCGTCATGCCGTTCTACGGCTATGCCCGCCAGGACAAGAAGCACCGCGGCCGCGAGCCGATCTCGGCCCGTCTCGTCGCCGACCTCTTCAAGACCGCCGGTGCCGACCGGCTGATCACGGTCGACCTGCACGCCGACCAGATCCAGGGCTTCTTCGACGGCCCCGTCGACCACCTGATGGCGCTGCCGATCCTGGCTGACTACGTGCGCGAGAAGTACGGCGACCAGGAGCTCGCCGTCGTCTCGCCGGACGCCGGCCGGATCAAGGTCGCCGAGCGCTGGTCGGCCCGCCTCGGTGGCGTGCCGCTGGCCTTCATCCACAAGACCCGCCGGACCGACGTCGCCAACGAGGTCGTGGCCAACCGCGTCGTCGGTGACGTGAACGGCAAGATCTGCGTCCTCACCGACGACATGATCGACACCGGTGGCACGATCGTGAAGGCGGCCGACGCGTGCGTCGCCGCCGGTGCCGCCGGCGTGGTCATTGCCGCGACCCACCCGATCCTCAGCGATCCGGCCGTCGATCGCCTCAAGAACTCCTCGGCCGTGGAAGTGGTCATCACCAACACACTGCCGGTGCCCGAGGACAAGCAGTTCGACAAGCTCACCACGCTCTCCATCGCGCCGCTGATCGCCCGGGCCATCCGCGAGGTGTTCGAGGACGGTTCGGTCACGAGCATGTTCGACGGTCACGCCTGACCATCGAAGCCACGGACGCGCCCTGGCTGCGTCGTCCTCCGCGGATTCGCGCCACGCCCGAGAACGCAGGTAGTCTTCTCAGGTTGCCTCGGCGAGGGAGCCCGTCAGACCCAGGGACTCCGTGATCGACAGGGCCGGCCCTTGAACAACGCCGCGCTCACGATCCGGAGCGTGGCGTTTGACGTTTCCGGCGCAGGCCCACCACACGTCGTACGAAATCAAGGAGACCCACATGTCTGAGACCGAGAAGATCACCGCGGAGACCCGCACCGAGTTCGGCAAGGGCGCTGCCCGCCGCATCCGTCGCGACAACAAGATCCCCGGGGTCATCTACGGCCACGGCGCCGAGCCCCTCCACGTCACCCTGCCGGGTCACCAGACGATGATGGCGCTCAAGAACGGTGGCGCCAACGCGCTGCTCGCCCTCGACTTCGACGGCACCGAGCACCTCGCCCTGACCAAGCAGGTCCAGGTCGACCCGCTGCGCCGCCTCATCGAGCACA
Organism: Nocardioides allogilvus; assembly: GCF_003047285.1. Lineage (GTDB taxonomy): Bacteria > Actinomycetota > Actinomycetes > Propionibacteriales > Nocardioidaceae > Nocardioides > Nocardioides allogilvus. The sequence goes on from NZ_PZYX01000001.1 coordinate 470,164, forward strand.
TCGACTTCGTCACCGTCATCCGTGGCGAGCGCGTCGTGGTCGACGTCGCCATCCACGTCGTCGGCGACCCCGCCCCCGACACCCTGGTCGTCACCGAGAACAACACGATCCAGGTCGAGGCCGAGGCCACGCACATCCCCGAGTTCTTCGAGGTCTCGATCCACAAGGCCCCGGCCGGCACGCAGATCCACGCGAAGGACCTCGTCCTGCCCGCGGGCACGACGCTGGCCGCCGACGAGGACCTCCTTCTCGTCAACGTCACCGGACAGATCTCCGCCGAGGCCCTCGAGGCCGAGCTCGCCGAGGCCGAGGCCGAGGCCGGCATCGAGCACGACGCTCCCGAGTCCGAGACCGGCGAGGACGCCGGCGAGGCTGCCGCCGAGGGCGACGCTTCGGAGTGATCCACCTGTTCAACTGGCTGCGCCGCATCGGGTCTCCCGGTGCGGCGCGGTCGCATTTCAGCCGGAGCGTTCCGGGCTGGAAGGATGAGCACATGAGTGATGACGTGTGGCTGGTCGTCGGCCTGGGCAACCCCGGGCCGGCCTATGCCGGACACCGCCACAACGTGGGCTACCTCGTGACCGACGAGCTGGCCTCCCGGATGGGCAGCGGGTGGCGCGCCCACAAGACGGGTCGCGCCGATGTCGTGGAGGGACGCCTGGCCCCGCCCGGCACGCCCGGTCCGCGGGTCGTGCTGGCGCGCCCGCGCGGCTACATGAACGAGTCCGGCGGCCCGGTGAAGGCGCTCGCGACGTTCTACAAGGTGCCGCCGGAGCGCATCATCGCCATCCACGACGAGCTCGACATCGCGTTCAACACGCTCCGGGTCAAGCTCGGGGGCGGCGACAACGGCCACAACGGGCTGCGCTCGATGCGCGGCAGCCTCGGCACCGGTGACTTCTACCGGGTGCGGGCCGGCATCGGCCGCCCGCCCGGTCGCCAGGACGTCGCCGACTTCGTGCTGTCCAACTACAGCACGGTCGAGAAGAAGGAGCTGCCCTTCCAGGTCATGGATGCGGCCGACGCCGTCGAGTCGCTGATGACCGACGGCCTGGAGAAGACGCAGCAGCGCTTCAACTCCTGACCCGGCTCAGGCCAGGGCGTCCCAGGCCCGGGCGCGCGCCTCGAGCTGTGCGATCCGCTCGGCGAGGCGAGGACCCGGAGCCAGTCCGACCGCGTCGAGGACGTCCCGCCACCGGTGGGCCCAGTCGTGTCGACGCAGGGACGTGGTGACGGCGGCGTGCCGCGCCCGCGCCAGCCGCTCGGGGTCGCGGTCGAGCTCCTCGATCACGTCCACGACGTGTGGGGCCGGGGCCGGGACGGGGAAGATCGCGTCGGTCCAGGGGAAGGCGTCGGCCCACTCCGGGCTGTCGGGCGCGGTGCCGAGGATGAGGGCGCCCGCGCCCTGTGCCTCGAAGTAGCGGGTGGTGAGGGACTCCTCGCCGCCGGTCCGGGCCAGCCGGCCCGGCTCGTCGTTGATCTTGTAGACGACCGAGAACCGGGCCCGCTGCAGCAGCGCCGCCTGGGCCGTCCGGTGCTCCGCGTGGCCGGTGACCTCCCAGGGGCCGCGGACGGTGTCGTAGTGGTAGAACAGCGAGCCCTCGCGCAGGGCCGCCAGGAGCGGGGCGTGGGTGCCGGTCAGGCGCCTGCCGTAGCTGACGACGTCGACGCTGCGGCTCGGCTCGGCGGGCCCGGGCGGCGCGTAGCGCAGCATGTCGACGGCAGTCGGGAGGTAGGAGCACGGAACGCCCGTGAGGTCGGCGACGGCGTCCACGACGCCCTGGTTGGACACGATCACGTGGTCGAAGCCGCGCAGCTGGCGGAGGTAGTCGGCGACGCCCGGCACCTGGGCGCTCCAGAGCTCGACGATCCATGCCACCCGCTTCGAGGCAGCCTGCACCTGCGGCGCGAGGTGCGGCAGCATCCCGATCTCGTTGGCGTCGGCGAAGACGGTGAAGAACAGCTCGGCCTCGCGGGGCGGACCGGCCGGGCCCGACATCACTGCCCGGCGGTCGCGCCCGACCACGCGCCCCGCGCGGTTGAGGGCGCCGCGGGTGAGCCGGCCCGCCGGACCCCCTCGTCCCGGACGCGGCAGGCACCAGTCGACGTCGTCGACGTCGGCGATGACGTCCTCGAGCTCATAGGTGGACGCGTGCCAGACCTGCTGCTCGACAGAGCGCCGGGAAGCGACGACGACACGCGCAGATGCGTCCATCCGCGCAGCCTAGGACCGGCCCGCGACCGGGGGAGCCGGATGCGCCAGGCATTCCCAAGACTGGTGAAAGCGGCGTGAGCAGCGCGACCTCATCGTCGCGACGATCGATCATGACGGGGCTCGGGAACATCGCGGACGAGGGTGCGAAGGAGCAGAGGACTCGAGATGGACAGTTTCCCCCCGACCCGGGCTGCTGCCCGCCGGTCACGACAGGCGCTGATCCGCGGGCGTGAGGCGATGATCTTCGCCGTACCCGACAGATGGCGCGACCGGGTGGCGTCCGCCCTGCCGGCACGACTGGTGCCGCCCGAGATGCGGCCAGGCTTCTTCGACCACTTCTTCGACGAGGGCGATCCCTTCGGCTTCGACCGCAACCCGGAGGAGCGGCTGAAGTTCGACAGGACGCTCGCGCTCTGCGGCGACGGCCCGCTGGGACGCGTCCTCGAGCTCGGCTGCGCGGTGGGGTCCTTCACCGAGATCCTGGCAACGCGCGCGAGCGAGGTGCTCGCCCTCGATGTGTCGCAGGCGGCCGTCGACCAGGTCGCCCGGCGGCTGCAGGACCAGCCGAACGTCCGTGCCGCGGCGATGACGATCCCGGCCGAGTTCCCCGACGAGACGTTCGACCTCGTCGTCGCCTCCGACGTCCTGTACTACCTGTCGGTCGAGGAGCTGAAGCGCTGCGTCACCCGCATCGAGGCCTGCCTCGCCGCCGGCGGCGCGTTCGTCGCGGTCCACTACGTCCCGCGCATGGGCAGCGTCCTCAACGGCGACGAGGCCCACGACGTCGTCGTCGCCCACACCACGCTCACGCACGTACTCGCCGAGCGGACGGAGTTCGGGGCGGGACGGACCTATCGGGTCGACCGCTTCGAGAAGGCCTGAGCCGTCCGGAACCGCGTCAGAGGGGTGAGCCCGGGCAGACCGTGCCCGCAGGGGCCTCCGCCCGCTCGAGCCAGTCCTCACGCCACAGCGGCAGGTGCTCGCGGGCGCAGAACCAGGCCCCTGACGTGAAGTGCCCCTTGCAGATCACGTCCTCGAGCGCGATGCACTCCTGCTTCATGTGCAGCATCTCGCCCGTGGTCTCGTTGAGCAGTCGCTCGACCCGGCTGCGGACCCGGAAGGACTGGCCGCAGTACTGCGCCATCTCGTGGGTGAACATCAGCCCCCGGTGGGCGGCACCCGCGTTGAGGGTCCTGCCGATCTCCTCCTTCGTGCGCACCCGCACCCATTCACCGGGCTGGAGGCCGAGCTTCTCGCCGTCGACGCGCTGGTCGCCCGCGACCTCGAGGGGCAGGTAGGGGCGCAGCCCCGCCTTCCTGGCCAGCTTGGTCACCAGGGCGCTCGAGCCCACCCGCACCAGCTCCGGGACTCCGATGTTGCCGACGCGGACCTCGCGGACGTACTGCCCGATCGCCTTCTCCGGCAGCGGCGTCGTCGCGCGCGTCGCCTCCGTCGCCTGGCAGCGGAACACCTCACCGAGGTCGGGATCCGTGCGGTGCGAGCCGACTTCGAGGAGCGGCAGGAGCGCGCCCGGCACCGCCCGCAGCTCCTCGGGAACCGGATCGGGCCCGGTCGCGCGCTCGAGCCAGACCTCCTTCCAGAAGATGCGGCACTCCGCCTGGCAGCCGCCGTGGCCGGATCCGTCGCAGCGCGTCTCCTTTAGCAGCACGGCGTCGTTCATCCGCCGGCTCCGGGACTCCTCGCCCAGGTAGTCGCAGATCTTCTCGAGCCGCCGGTAGACCGTCATGGTGCGACCGGCGTAGGCCGTCATCTCCCGCATGAACGGCACACCCTCGAACGACCCCGTCTCGTCGAGCGTCGCCAGGATGTCGGCCAGCGGTCGCAGTCGCACCCGGTCACCTGCGCGGAGTGTCCCGGGCACGACCGGGCCGCTGGTGTGGGTCAAGGCTGTCGTCATGGACGCATGATGAGCCGCGCTCCGCGGAGCCCGGTGCCCCATGAAGCAAATGCGTTCCATTTTGGGGATGGGTCGTACGGCGACGACCGATCGCCCCAGGGACGGCCGGGTCGGCGGTAGCGTGCCGCACATGGAGCCCGGGCAGCCCAGGTCGCGAGGTCGAGCGGTGCTCGCCGTGCGCGCCGGGCTGCGCCGTACGTTCGGGATCTGGCCGTTGTTCGAGGCCCGGAACAAGGCGGTGGGGTGGCCGGGTGCGGTGCGGGCGATGCGCACTGAGCGCCGCGAGGCGCAGCGGCTGGGCACGACGGTGGTCGTGCCGCCGGCTCTGGTCACCACCGTGATCGCGACCTGCAACAGGCCGGAGTCGCTCGTCCGCGCCGTGCACAGCGCCCTGGCCCAGACGGTGCGCGACCACGTCGTGGTCGTGGTCGACGACGGTGCCGGACTCCCGCCGCTGCCCGCCGACGAGCGCCTCGTGGCGGTCTCGCTCACCCACAACACCGGTGTGGCCGGTGTCGTGCGCAACGTCGGCATCGCGCTGTCCGGCTCGACCTTCCTCGCCTTCCTCGACGACGACAACGAGTGGCAGCCCCACCACCTCGCCGTGTGTGTCGATGCCCTGGAACGAGGTGCCGACCTCGTCTACACGGGCGTCGAGCGCGTGCGCCCCGACGGCAGCCGGCTCGACGTGCTGTCTCGGCCCTTCGACCGCAGGGCGCTCGCCGAGGAGTCCTTCGTCGACACCAACAGCATCGTCGTACGTCGGGGGAGGGGTGTGCGGTTCAGCCGTCTGGCCCGGTCGTCGGCGACCCTGCCCAAGGAGGACTGGGAGCTCGCCTGGCGCCTGAGCCGGCGGCTGCGGACGGTGCACGTGCCGGAGACGACGGTGCGCTACGTCGTCAATCCGGACAGCTACTACACCCGGTGGGGGACCGAGGAGCCGGAGCCACCGCACCCTCGGTAGGCGCCGCAGATCGCCGTACCCACTTCTGGCGACTCTAGGGCCGACCCTCGGCGGCGGGCCTTCCTCGGCAGGCACGGTGGCGCCATCACCGGCAGGATCTGCCCACACGAGGGGGAAGTTCGTGAGCGCACCGCAGTGCCGTCTCTGCTCAGCGGAGCTGGACCACACGTTTGTCGATCTCGGCATGTCACCGCCGTGCGAGAGCTACCTGGCGGCCGACCAGCTCGACCGGGGCGAGACCTTCTACCCGTTGCACGTCCGGATCTGCGCGGGGTGCCTGCTGGTCCAGCTGCCGGCCTACATCGCGGCGGAGGACATCTTCAGCGACTACGCCTACTTCTCGTCCTACTCCGACTCGTGGGTCCGGCACGCACGCGACTTCGTCGACCTGGCGGCGAGCAGGCTCGGACTCGGAGCGGAGTCCTTCGTCGTCGAGGTGGCGAGCAACGACGGCTACCTCTTGCAGCACAGCATCGCCAAGGGCATCCGCTCGCTGGGCATCGAGCCGGCCGCGAACGTCGCGGACGCCGCGATCGCGCGGGGCGTGCCGACGGAGGTGATGTTCCTGGGCGAGGAGACCGGACGCAAGGTCGCGGACATCCACGGCCGGGCGGACCTGGTCGTCGCCAACAACGTGTTCGCGCACGTCCCCGACATCGTCGACTTCAGCAAGGGCCTGCGCGAGCTCGTCGCCGGCGACGGGCACGTGAGCATCGAGATCCCGCACCTGCTGCGGCTGATCGAGGGCAACGAGTACGACACGATCTACCACGAGCACTACTCGTACCTGTCCCTGCTGACGACGCAGCGCGTGCTGGCCACGGCCGGACTGACCGTGGTCGACGTGCAGGAGCTCGCCAGCCACGGCGGATCGCTGCGGACCTGGTCGACCCCGACCGAGCGCGCGGGGACGCCGAGCGCGAGCGTCGCGCGGGTGCTCGCGGACGAGGCCGCGGCCGGCCTGGACACCGTCGAGGGGCATGCGGGGTTCGCGGAGCAGGTGAGCCGGGTGCGCGACGACTTCGTCGAGTTCCTCGTCGAGTGCCGGCGCGCGGGCAAGAAGGTCGCGGCCTACGGCGCCCCCGGGAAGGGCAACACCCTGCTCAACCACTGCGGCATCCGCTCGGACCTCATCTCCTTCGCGGTCGACCGCAGTCCCCACAAGCACGGCCGGTTCCTGCCGGGGACCCACATCCCGATCAGCCCCGTGGAGCGGCTGGTCGAGGAACGGCCGGACACGATCGTGATCATGCCGTGGAACCTGCGGGCCGAGATCACCGCACAGCTCGCGCACACGCGTGCGTGGGGCGCCGAGCTGGTGGTGGCGCTGCCGCACCTCGAGACGTTCTGAGCACCGGACGGAGAAGGGAGACAGTCATGAAGGTGGTGCTGTTCTGCGGCGGGCTCGGCATGCGGATGCGTGCGGACAACCAGTCGCTGCCGAAGCCGATGATGCCGATCGGGAGCCGGCCCGTGCTGTGGCACGTCATGCGCTACTACGCGCACTTCGGACACACCGAGTTCATCCTGTGCCTGGGCCACGGCGCCGAGGCGGTCAAGGACTACTTCCTCAACTACCGCGAGACGGCCTCGAACGACTTCGTGCTGACCAAGGGCGGCCAGCACGTCGAGGTGCTGGGCACCGACATCAGCGACTGGACCATCAGCTTCATCGACACCGGGATGGACACCGCCATCGGCGAGCGGCTGCGCCGCGTGCGTCCCTACCTGGAGGGGGACGAGTTCTTCCTCGCCAACTACGGAGACGTGCTGACCGACGCCCCCATGGACCTGCTGGTGGAGGAGTTCGCCGACTCCGCCTGTGTCGCCCAGTTCCTTGCCGTGAAGCCGCAGGACTCGTTCCACGTCGTCGACTTCGACGAGGGCGGCCGGGTCTCCGGGCTCACCCCGGTCGCCGACATGTCGATGTGCATCAACGGGGGCTACTTCGTGCTGCGCCAGGGCATCTTCGACTACCTCGATGAGGGCGACGACCTGGTCATGGACGGCTGCGTCCGCGCGGCTCGGGACGGGAAGCTCCGGGCCGTCCGGTATCCCGGCTTCTGGGCTCCGATGGACACCCTCAAGGAGCGGGCCCGCCTCGAGGGAATGTATGCCCGCGGCCTCAGTCCCTGGACGTTGTGGCGCGGGACCCACGACGTCGCCCGGGCAGCGACCCCGGTCCACGACACCACGCCTGTCTGCGGTTGATCGATGACCACTCTCCTGGTGGCCAACGACGGCGGCCACATCATGCAGCTGCACACGCTGCGCCGTCGCCTGGACATCGGTGACGACCTGCTGTGGATGACTCCACGGACACCGCAGACGGAGTCGTTGCTGGCGGGTGAGCGCGTGCGGTGGACGCGGCCCTGCCCGACCAGGGACCTCGGTGCGCTGGTGCGCAACACGTGGGAGGCGCGCGACGTGTTCTCCCGCCACGAGCTCAGCCTCGTCGTGAGCACCGGTGCCGCGCTGGCTCTGGCCGTGCTGCCGCAGGCGCGGTTGCACGGCGTCCGCTGCGTCTACATCGAGAGCGCGACCCGGGTGAGCGGCCCGTCGCTCTCGGGTGCACTGCTGTCGCGGTTCCCGGGCATCCGGACCTTCAGCCAGTCCACCGCCCTGACCTCGCGCGGGTGGCGCTTCCTGGCCTCCCCGTGGGACGTCTACGAGACCCGGAAGGACCGCGAGGTGCCCCAGCTGCGCTCGGTGGTGGTGAGCCTCGGGACCTCTCCGTACGACTTCCGGCTGCTGGTCGAGCACCTGATCAGCATCATCCCGCCGACCGCCCACGTGCTCTGGCAGACCGGCGTCACCGACGTGTCCGGACTCGGGATCGAGGCGCGCGCGAAGGTGGCCGCGGCCGAGCTCCGGGCGGCGATCGAACGCGCCGACGTCGTCATCGCGCACGCCGGCACCGGTGCCGCGCTCGCGGCCCTCGAGGCGGGGCGGTGCCCGGTGCTCGTGCCGCGCCGGTCGATGCGCCAGGAGCACGTCGACGACCACCAGCTCCAGATCGCGCTCGACTTCGCGCTGCGGGACCTGGCCATCGTGCGCGAGGTCGCGCACCTCACGCACGAGGACCTGCTGCTCGCTGCCGCCCGGAGCGTGGTGCGCAAGGCGGATCTCCCACGCCTGCTGATCGCCCACGACCCCGTCAGGCCTGCCCTCGCGGGAACGGCGGTCGGCCGGCACCGGACCGGGGCCTCGGGGCCGTGAGTCGCTCGGGCCCCGACGTACGGCGCCGCGGACCCGACGTCCTGGACGGACCTCGGCAGGGGGGAGAGGCAGCCGGGTCGGGCGGTGCGGGGAGCGTGTCCTTCGACGCGGTCGTCGACAGCGACGGAGTGGCTCGGGCCTCGCGCCACACCGTGCTGGCCCAGCTCGCCACGCAGACCTCGCGACTCGCGGTCAACGTCATCCTGGCGAGGCTGCTCACTCCGAGCGACTTCGGCGTCGTCGCCGCGGCGATGGTGGTCATGGTCGTCGTGTGGCAGCTCACGGACCTCGGGACGTCGGCGGTGATCATCCAGCGCGACGACATCGACGACGTGCTGGTGAGCTCGCTGTTCTACGCCAACGTCCTGCTCGGCGCCGGTCTGTGCGCGGCCATGATCACCGGCGCAGGGCCCCTCGCGGACCTGCTGGGACAGCCGGCGGCGGCGCCGGCCATCCAGGTGCTGGCCAGCGTCGGCCTCCTCGGAGCCCTGGGCAACATGCACCACGCACTGCTGCGGCGGACCATGCAGTTCGGCCGCCTGGCCACCATCAACATCGCGAACGCCCTCGTCACCGGACTCGTCGGGATCTCGCTCGCGGTGGCGGGCGCGGGCATCTGGGCGCTGGTCGCCGGCACGGTCGCCGGCGTGGCGGTGTCGACGGTCGCCGCCTGGGCCTACCAGCCGTGGCGCCCCTCGGCCACCTTCAGCCCGCGACGGCTCCGCGCGGTCGCGCGCTTCAGCATCCACTTCTTCTACTCCAGCGCCCTCGCGGTCGGCTTCGCCCAGCTGGACAAGGTGATCATCAGCCGGCTGCTCGGCGGCACGGCACTGGGCACCTACACCGTCGCCCAGCGCACGGTGACGTCGCCGATCAACACGGTGAGCGAGGCGGTCTCGACCGTCAGCTTCTCCGCCTTCGCGCGTGACCAGAACAACGTCGAGGCGCTGCGGTCCGGCGCAAGCCGGGCCGCGGGCGTGGTCGCCCTGATCGTGCTGCCGTCGATGTTCGGCCTGGCCGTCCTGGCCGAGGACGCGGTGGCCGTCGTCTACGGCCCCGGCTGGGAGGCAGCGATCCCGGTCATCCAGGTGCTCGCCCCGCTGGCGGCGCTGCAGGCGATCTCGCGGGTCACCGCGTCGGTCATGCTGGCGATGGGGCGCAGCGACTGGCTCTACCGGTGGGCGCTGGCCTACTGCCTGGCCGGAGCGGCCGTCATGGTGGTGTCGTCGCAGTGGGGCCTGGTCGGCGTCAGCCTGGGCCTGGCCGTCGTCGTGGTCGTGCTGACCCCGTTCGAGATGATGATGGCGCTCGGTCTCATCGAGATGCGGCTCAGCACCTACCTCCGCCCGCTGCTCCCGCACGCGGTGATCTCGGCGGTGATGGCGATCGCGGCGTGGCTCGCTGCCGCGCTGGCCGACCACCTCGGCACCGGGTCGGCGCTCCAGCTGCTGGCCGGCGTCGCGACCGGGGGCGCGGTCCACGTCGCCTTGATGTGGCGGGCCCGGCTGCCGGCGATGGACGACGCCCGACGGGTAGCGGGCCGCTGGGCCGTCAGGTCGAGCCGATGAACCGATTGACCCGTCCCGGCGACGGAGTGACACTGGGAGGACGCACAGGGGGGTCCCGCGTCAGTCAGCCTGAGAAAGGTCTCCGTGCTCCGTCATCACCTCGCTCATCGTCGTTCGCTCGCCCGGCTGCTGGTCCTCGCCGTCGCCTCGTTCGCCTTCACGGGCGCAGCCGCCCCGCCCCCGCAGGGCGCCTCGCCATCGGCGTACGGCGCCCGCGACTCCTCCGCGCCCTCGTCGCCGTGCAAGTTCCGGCCGTCGAGGTCCACCACCGGCGCCCGGGGCGACCTCACGTCGTCGGCCGTGACGACGCTCGACTCGGGCCAGAGGCTGGAGGACGCGAGCGTCCAGAGCCTCGAGGTCGTCGGGTCCGACGTGACGATCCGCAACGTGAGCGTCGCCGGCTCGATCATGGTGCTGGGCGACCGGGTGAGGATCCGGCGGGTGACGGCGCAGGGCATCGGCATCTCGAGCGCCTCCGACGTGTCGGTCGTGCGGTCCCGGATCGCGGCCAGCCCCGACGACGGCATCCACATCACCTCCGACCGCGAGGCACTGGTCCGCAACATCACCCTGCGACACAACCTCGTCCACCAGCCGCAGACCCCCTCCGAGAACCACTACGACGGCACTCAGGTCCGCGGCGTGGACGGCCTGTCGATCACCTGCTCCACCTACCGGGCCGGTCGCTACCACGAGAACTTCAACGCCGCCGTCTTCCTCGAGCACGCCAACGGCGGCACCTCGAACGTCGAGGTGCGCGACAACTGGCTGTTCGGCTTCGCCTTCTCGGTCATGGTCGACGCCACCAACGCGACCTTCACGGGCAACAAGATCGGCGGGGACATCAAGTGGGGGCCCTGCCTGCTCCTCGGCGCCTCCGGGAACGCAGGGTTCACGAGCTCGGGCAACACCTGGGCCGAGACCGGGCGACCGGTCGACCTCTGCAAGCAGGGGTGACGCCGTGGACTGCGTCATTCGCCCGAAAAGAGTGGTCCGGCTCACCTAGGATCGACACCACGTCCGAGCGCACGCGGGGGGTGGTCACATGGATGCCGTCGACATCCTGAAGGTCTGTCTGCGCCGCTGGTACATCATGCTCCCGATCCTGCTCGGAGCCGCGGGCGTCAGCTTCCAGCTGGTCCAGGCGCAGGAGACCACCTTCACGGCAGCCGCCTCCTACGGGCTCGTCCAGACCGATCCTCCGCCCAGCGACGCCAGCGGGACCGAGGCGGCGCCCAACCCGCTCGGCGCCAACGGCGGTGCCCTGATCGGAGCGGCGCTCGAGGCCCAGCTCAACTCGCGCACCACCCAGGAGGAGCTCGGCGGCGAGGGCACCCGTGGCTGGGGTGCCGGGGAGGTCGAGAACGGTTCGTCCTACTCGGTGAAGATCCCCCAGTTCGAGACGACCTACGAGGTCCGGGCCTGGGGAGAGGACGAGCAGGCGGTCCGAGCCGTCGTGGACCGGGTCATCGAGGCCGCTCCTGGCATCGCCGACACGCTCCAGACCCGGGCGGGTGCACCCCGGGCGGGCCGTTACGAGCCGTTCATCCTCGCCCCGACGCAGGTGGACGCACTGCCCTCCACCTCGGGCATGAAGCTGGTGGTGGCCGTGATGGGCATCGGGCTGCTGATGGGGGCTGCGTGGTCCGTCGTCGCCGACCGCGTCCTGCGCCAGCTGCGCCGCCAGCGCGCGGTCGCCGAACCGCAGGCCGGCCGCGGCACGACGCACTCGATGAGCCCCCTCGAGGCGCTCCCGGCGACGGAGTCGCCACCGGCGGTCAACGCCTCGAACGGGCAGGCCCGTGCCCAGCGGCCGCTGGCAGGGCAGCCCGACCGAGGAACGCGCCAGCGTCGCCGTACCGGCGGTCGGTAGTGCTCCCGGGCCGCGGCCTGCCACTGCGCCGGGTGCTCCTCGGCGCGGGCGCCGTGGCCGGCGCCGCCCTCCTGCTGGTCGTCGCGATCGTCCCGCTCACCGGACCGCTGGGTGGTGCCGCGGTCGCAGCGCTGCTGATCCTCGGAGCGATCATCGGGATGCTCGCGCTCTCGGCCCGCGACGGGTGCTCGGTGCTGACCTTGCTGGTCGTGCTGCTCCTGCTCCTGCCGCAGGACTACGTGCTGGTCGGACCGCTGAAGTCGGTGGGCAGCCCGGCGGTCCTGGTCGCGATGGCGGCGCTGGCCATCTGGGCCGCGTCGCGCATCCTCAACCTCAGCGAGGTGGCCGAGCTGCACCCGGTGCGGTGGGTGCTGCTCGCCTTCACGATCGCGGCCCTGATGTCCTACGCCGCGGCGATGGCCCGGGACCTGACGCCCGCCGAGCAGGCGAGCGCGGACCGGGTCGTCTTCCCGCTCCTCGGGATGCTCGGCGTGGCCCTGCTCGCCGTCGACGCGCTCGGAGGCCGCGAGCGCATCACCCGGCTCCTGCAGCGCCTCGTCCTGGTGGGCGGGGTGGCCGCGTTCGTCGGGATCCTCGAGTTCGCGTTCTCCGGCTTCGACTTCCGAGAGCTGATGCGCCTGCCGGGGCTGACGGCCAACGTCGACCTCGTGTCCGACACCAGGTCCGGCTTCGACCGGGTCACCGCGGGCGCCTCCCACCCCATCGAGTTCTCGGTCGTGACCGCTGCGCTCGTGCCGCTGGCCCTGCACTTCTGCCTGCACCCGGCGGGTGGACGGCGATGGCGCTTCGTCGTCGCGCTGATCGCGCTGCTGGTGGCGGTGCCGATGAGCGTGTCCCGGTCGGGGTTCCTGACGCTGGCCGTGGGGCTCGCGGTCTACGCGGTGGCCCTCTCCCGTCGCGGACGCATCAACGCGCTCGTGCTCGGGCTGATCGGCCTGGGCCTCTTCCGGGCAGCCGTCCCCGGGTTGCTCGGCACGGTGCGCAGCCTGTTCCTCGACGTCGGCACCGACCCGAGCATCGCCGGCCGGACCGACGACTACCAGGCGATCCCCACCCTGATGCAGGGCCACTGGTGGTTCGGGCGCGGGCTCGGGACGTTCGTGCCGGACGTCTACTTCTTCCTCGACAACCAGTACCTCGCGTCCCTCCTCCAGGGAGGGGTCGTGGGCCTCGCGGCATTCATCGCGCTCGGTGTCGTGGGGATGGGAGTGGCCCGCGGTGTCCGCCATCGCAGCGTCGATCCCGCGCTGCGCAGCGAGGGCCAGGCCATGGCCGCCACCCTCGCCGCCCTCTCCTTCGCGGCCCTCACCTATGACGCCCTCAGCTTCCGCCAGAGCGCGTTCCTGCTCTTCCTCGTCATCGGGTGCGCCGGTGCGCACTGGAGCCTGGTCCGGGACCGGCCGAAGCGCCCGGCCGCGCCCGCGGAGGTGCCGCCCGGCGACCCGGTCCCGGCCCGGACCTAGGCGTCCGTCGTCGACCGGAAGAAGCTCTCGTGCCAGACCTCCAGGCACATCAGCGTCCAGATGCGGCTCTCCTCGCTCGCCACGCCCCGGTCGTGCCGCTCCAGCAGCCGGTGCACGGCCCGGCGGTCGAGGGTCTGGCCCACGAACGAGTCGGTGCCGGTGAGCCGCTCCCACATCGAGTCGCGCAGATCGGTGCGGAACCACTGGTCCAGGGGGACCTTGAAGCCCACCTTGCGCCGGTCGACCACCTCCGCCGGCAGGTAGCGGCGCGCAACCTCCTTGAGCACCCACTTGCCGACGCCCCTGCGGACCTTGACGGACGAGGGCAGGCGGAATGCCAGCTCGACCAGGTGGTGGTCCAGCAGCGGCGGGCGGAGCTCGAGCGAGGCGGCCATCGACATCCGGTCCCCGCGCTCGAGCAGGTTGTCGGGAAGCCAGCCGCCCAGGTCGTGGCGCAGCATCCGGTCGAGGGCGTCGCCGCCGAGCACGTCGGGCCGGCAGCGGGCCACCGGTCGACCACCCAGCAGCTGACGTCGCTCGGCGGTGGTGAAGGGGGCGAACCACGTCGAGAGCTGCTCGCGCTCGTCACCCGCACCAGCGGCGCGTACAGCGATGCGGGCCCGCGCGAACCGGGGCCCGAGCCGCGGCTCGAGCGCATCCACGGCGACCCGGCGCAAGGAGGCCGGGGCCACCGTGGCCACGGCGAGCGGCCGCGCGAAGCGGTGCTTGGGATAGCCGCCGAAGAGCTCGTCGCCGCCCTCGCCCGACAGCACCACCCGGACCTGCTCACGGGCCGCGCGGGCCAGCCCGAACACGGCGATGTCGGCCGGCTCGGAGATGGGGGCGTCACGGTGCCAGCTCAGCCGGGGCCAGAGGTCCTCGAAGTCGTCGGCGCGCAGGTGCACCTCGTGGTGGTCGGTGCCGACGTGCTCGCTGACGCGCCGAGCCCACGGCAGCTCGTCCAGCCGGGGATCGCCGAAGCCCGCGGCGAACGTCGTGACCGGGGCGCCGCCCCGGAGCCGCTGCATGACCGCGGCGATGAGGCTGCTGTCGACGCCGCCGCTGAGGTAGCACCCGATCGGGACGTCGGCCACCTGCGCGGCCGCGACGGCATCGGTGACTGCCACGTCGACGGCGTCCACCGCCGACTGCGGGGTCCACAGGTGACCTGGGTCCGAGGGCGGCGGTGCCCAGTAGCGCTCCACCTGCAGCTCCCCGGTCCTGCTGACGCGCGCGCGGTGGCCCGGCGGCAGCTTCCGCACCCCAGCGAAGAGCGTGTACGGCGCCGGGACGGCGCGCGCCGTGAGGTAGGCGTCGAGGCTGTCCTCGTCCACGCGCCGGGGAACCCCGGCCGCGTGCAGCGCCTTGATCTCGGAGCCGAACACCAGGGCCCGGTGGTCGAGGGAGTAGTGCAAGGGCAGGACACCGAGGCGGTCGCGCGCCAGGTGTGTCTCCCCGGTGCGGGTGTCGAAGGCCGCGTAGGCGAACTGGCCGCGCAGGCGTTCGACGAACGCGGGTCCGACGACCGTCAACCCCGCGAGCACCACCTCTGTGTCCCCGTGGGTGGTGAACGGGTAGTCCAGGGTGAGCCGGAGCTCCTGGTAGTTGAAGATCTCGCCGTTGAAGACCAGGACCCAGCGCCCGTCGGGCGACGTCATGGGCTGGTGGGAGCCGGCCAGGTCGATGATGGACAGCCGGGTGTGGGCCAGCCCGACCCCGTCGCCGCGCCAGGTCGCCGACTCGTCGGGGCCGCGGTGGTGCAGCACGGTCGCCATCGCCCGCAGTGTGTCCTCGCTGACGGCGTTGTCGTCGAAGCGGCGGATCCCGGCGATGCCGCACATCAGCCGGCCCGGACCTCGTCGAACAGCCCCATCAGGTCGGCGCCCCGCGCCGCCCAGGCGCAGTGCAGGACCGATGCGCGGAGCCGTTCTCCGTCGGGCGGGTCGGCGAGGAGGCGGCGCACGGCGGCAGGGAAGTCGTCGCGCCCGGCGACCAGCACCCGGTCCCGGTAGTCCTCGACCTCGGGATAGTCCGTCGTCACGACGGGCAGCCCCAGGGCGAGGTACTCCTTGAGCTTGATCGGGTTGGCGTAGCGGATCCAGTCGTTGTCGAGCCAGGGCATCAGCGCCACGTCGAAGCCGCGCCCCAGCGCGGGGATGTCGGCGTAGGGCCGGAACCCGAGCCAGTGGACGTTGGGCAAGGAGACCAGGTCGTCCATCGGGAAGGTCGCGTCGCCGATCAGCACCAGGCTGTGGTCCGGGTTGGCCTGCGCGGTCCGCCGCAGCAGGTCCACGTCGACGACGTAGTCGTCCAGGCCACCGAAGAAGCCCACGCGTGGCCGGGGGAGGCGGGCGACCTCCGGGTCGATGGTTCGCGGATCGCTGCTGAAGTGCTCGACGTCGACGCCGTGGTCGAGGAAGTGGGCGCGCCCGCCCACGACGGCCGCGTCGCGGCGCATCAGCTCGTGGCTGACGTAGAGCACGCGGTCCGCCTCCACGAGCAGCGCCCGCTCCAGCGAGGCGACCCACGCGCCGTCGGCCTCGGGGAAGGCCGAGTGGAGGTCGGAGCGGTTGAACACGAGCGCCGACCTCCTCATCGGGCGCACCACGGGCCAGGCCGTCGGGATCGTGACGCCGACCGCCGGACGGTCCCCGACGCCGATCGCCCGCGCCACCACACGCACCTGCTGGCGGATCAACCAGGCGTTGACCCGCGCACCCCGGGTGTCGCCGTAGAGCGGGAGCATGAGGGGCGTGAGCACGTGGAACCCGGGGACGGCCGGCAGCGGGCGCCGTACCAGCTTGGTCATGCTGCGCAGCTTGCGCAGGATGCGCTTGCCGGAGCCGGTGCTCGTCCCCTTGCGGGGGAGGCGGAGCCCCAGGCTGTTCACGACCAGCACCGGGCGGTGCCGGGCCACCTCGCGCATCAGCTGGAAGTCCGAGTGGGCCTGGTTGTGGTACCACCAGTCCTGCGCCGCGAACCAGATGACGCCCGCCTGCTCGGCTCGCGGCCCGGGCGCCGCCCCGAGCGCCGTGCGCAGGCCCGCCCGGTGGGCGGGGGAGCGGGACCGGAGCACCTCGCCGGTGACCACGCCGCCGCGGAAGAGGGCCGACCGGACCCGACCGTGGTGGCGCGAGTGGTCCAGGACCCGGTTGTGGACGAGCCGGCTCCACAGGGCGGCATCGGTGCCGTAGGCGCCGCTGGTGTGGGAGGCGACCGCGCTCGGTTCGTAGCGCACGGAGAAGCCCGCACGGCGTGCCCGGCGGCAGTAGTCGACCTCCTCGGAGTAGAGGAAGAACGACTCGTCCCACGCGCCCACGGCGCGCCGACAGGAGGCCGAGATGGCCAGCACGGCCCCCGTCGCCCAGTCGACGTCGCCCGGCTCGGCATAACGACCCGCGTCCGTGATCGTCTCGGACAGCCCCAGCCGCGCGGCGCGACGCCCGCCGATCACGGCCTCGGCCCAGGCGGACACGACCGTCGGCTCCCGGCGCAGTGACGGTGCGAGGTGGCCGTCGTCGTCGAGATGACGGGGTACGGCGATGCCCACCCCGGGAGTGGCGAGCGCGCCGAGCAGACGGGCGACACAGCCGTCGTGCAGGCGCACGTCGGGGTTGAGCACGAGGAGGTCGTCGTCGCCGGCGTCGGCCGCCGCCAGGTTGATGGCAGCGGCGTAGCCGAGGTTGGCACCGGCCCGCGTCACCCGCGCGTCCGGCAGCAGCCGCTGCGCCAGCTCCGGGGTCCCGTCGCGCGACTCGTTGTCGACGACGTGGACCCGCCACTGCGCGACGCCCGCCAGCCCGCCCGCGAGTGAACCGGCCAGCCGTGGCAGGTGCGCACGGCTGTCATGCGTGACCACGACGACAGTCAGGATGACGCTTCCCCCTCCGACTCGGTGGGGCACCGGCAGTCGCCGATCGGCGCTGCGAGAGCTGGCCCCGTGTCCCTGACGAGGCTACTGACGCGAGGCCGTGGGCGTGTCCCGAGAACGGGGTACTTCCGTGCGCACAACCATCAGCACTCCTGGCCCCGGACTAGCGTGCGGGCACGTCCTCGGGGGGAGGGCAAGGAGCGCTGAGGGGTGGGTCCATGCTGTCGTTGATCGCGCCGCACGGGCCGTTGTCCGTCCTGTGCCTGGGCGCCCATCCCGACGACATCGAGATCGGCTGCGGGGGCACGCTGCTGTCGCTGGCAGGACGAGACGACGTCACGGTCGTCGGCCTGGTGCTCACCGGCACGGAGGAGCGGCAGGACGAGGCGCGCGCCTCCCTGGCTCGGTTCGCGCCCGGTGCGGTCGTGGAGACCGGCGGCCTGCGTGACGGACGGCTGCCTGCCGACTGGGACGCGGCCAAGGACGTGCTGGAGGAGGCGGCCCGCAGGCACGCGCCCGACCTCGTCCTCGCCCCCCGCGTCGACGACGCCCACCAGGACCACCGCGTCGTGGGCCGGCTCGCTGCGACGGTGTGGCGAGACGCCCTCGTGCTGCACTACGAGATCCCGAAGTGGGACGGCGACCTGACCACCCCCAGCCACTACGTCGCCCTCGCCGCGGACGTCGTGGCGGCGAAGCTGCGGCTGCTCGACGAGGGCTTCCCCTCGCAGGTCGGGCGGGACTGGTGGGACCACGAGGTCTTCCGGGGGCTGCTGCGCCTGCGCGGCGTCGAGTGCCGGGCGCCGTACGCCGAAGGCTTCCACAGCCGCAAGGTCCTGCTGGACCTCGGCGCGACCCGACGAGGAGGAGACGACTGATGCGTTTGCTGGTGGATGGTGACCGGGGCTACCTCGGTGCGGTGATGGTGCCCCTGCTGCAGGAGGCGGGACACGAGGTGACCGGCCTCGATGCGGGCTGGTACGACGGCTGCGACTTCGGACCTGCGCCGTCCGGTTACGAGTCCAGGACCGGCGACATCCGCGACCAGTCACCTGACGACCTCGCCGGCTTCGACGCCGTGATCCACCTCGCGGCGATCTCCAACGACCCGATCGGCCACCTCAACCCCGAGGCGACCTTCTCGGTGAACTCCGACGGCGCGTTCCACATGGCCGAGGTGGCCAAGGCCGCTGGTGTCCAGCGCTTCCTCTTCTCCTCCTCGTGCTCGCTCTACGGCGCGGCGGGCGACACCCGGGTGGCCGAGGACGGCGAGATGAACCCGGTGACGCCGTACGGCGAGAGCAAGATCCGCGCAGAGCGCGCCATCTCCCGCCTCGCTGACGACGACTTCAGCCCGACCTACCTGCGCAACGCCACCGCCTACGGCTCCTCACCCAGGCTGCGCGCCGACATCGTGGTCAACAACCTGTGCGGGGCGGCCTTCACACGCGGCGAGGTGCGGCTGCAGAGCGACGGCACGCCGTGGCGCCCGCTCGTCCACGCCGAGGACATCGCCCGCGCCTTCCTCGCCGTCCTGGAGGCGCCCCGCGAGATCGTGCACGACCAGGCCTTCAACGTGGGCCGCGACGAGGACGTCGTCCAGGTGCGCGAGATCGCGCTGGCCGTCGCCGAGCGCTTCGGGGCCCCGGTCACCTTCGCCGAAGGCGCGACCGCAGACCTGCGCGACTACCGCGTCGACTTCGCCAAGCTGGCCCGCGACCTGCCGGGCTTCCGGCCCGAGTGGACGGTGGCGACCGGCATCGACGAGCTGGCCGAGGACATGGCTCGCCAGGGCCTGACCGCCGACGCCTTCGAGGGTCCCCGCTACGTCCGGCTCAAGAGGATCCAGGAGCTGATGGGCGCCGGGCGCCTCGACGACCGCCTCGTGCTGCGATGAGCCTGCTCTCCCCGGACCCGCTGCGCGCGCAGCGGATGCGGGCGCGGCTCGAGCGGCTCTACCCGCTCTGCCGGAGCATGACCGGCGACGGCGTGCGCGAGACGCTCGCGGCCATCGGGGAGGCCGTCTCGCTGCACAGCGTCGAGATCCCGACCGGCACGACCTGCCACGACTGGACCGTCAACGACGAGTGGAACGTCCGCGACGCCTACATCGCCGACCTCGGCGGTCGCCGGGTCGTCGACTTCCGCGAGCACACTCTGCACCTCGTCGGCTACAGCGTGCCGGTGCGCCGGCGGATGACGCTCGAGGAGCTGCGCCCCCACCTGTTCACGCTGCCCGAGCACCCCGACTGGATCCCCTACCGGACCTCCTACTACCGCCGCACCTGGGGCTTCTGCCTCACCCAGCGGCAGCTGGACGCGATGGACGAGGGGCCCTACGACGTCGTCATCGACTCCACGGTCGAGCCGGGAGCCCTGACCTACGGCGAGGTGCTCGTGCCCGGGGACTCCGAGGACGAGGTGCTGATCAGTGCGCACACGTGCCATCCGTCGCTGGCCAACGACAACCTGTCGGGCATCGTCGTCGCGACCGAGCTCGCGGCCGCGCTCGCGGCCCTGCCGAGCCGGCGGTGGAGCTATCGCTTCGTGTTCGCACCGGGCGTCATCGGGTCCATCACCTGGCTGAGCCTGCACGAGCAGACGCTGCCGCGGATCCGGCACGGCCTGGTCCTGGCCGGGCTCGGTGGCCCCGGGCCCCTGGTCTACAAGCGCACCCGGCACGCGGACCGCGACATCGACCGGGCCGCGGCCCACGTCGTCGCCCGGCGCGGCGGGGAGGTGCGCGACTACTCGCCGTACGGCTATGACGAGCGGCAGTACAACGCGCTCGGTTTCGACCTCCCGGTCGGTCGGCTGACGCGCACCCCGCACGGCGAGTACCCGGAGTACCACACGTCGGCCGACGACCTGGGCTACGTCAAGGACGACGAGCTCCTCGGGGCCTACGCCGCGCTCACCGAGATCATCGACGTGCTCGAGCGCGACGCCACCTACCTCAACCTCAGCCCGTACGGCGAGCCGCAGCTCGGCAAGCGGGGCCTCTACCCCGACACGGGCGGCCAGGCGGCCACCGACGCCATGATGGCGATCCTGTGGGCGCTGGCCTGCTCCGACGGCCAGACGTCCCTGCTGGACGTCGCGCAGCGCGCTGGGCTCGACTTCGCCGTCGTGGCGCAGGCTGCCGCTGACCTCGAGCACGTCGAGCTGCTGGCCCGCGTCCCCGGCTGAGCGCTCAGTACGCCCCACGGTGGTCGAGGACGGCCCTGGCGGTCCTGAGCAGGATCGAGAGGTCGAGTGCGAGCGACCAGTTGTCGACGTACTTCACGTCGAGGCGGACCGACTCCGCCCAGCTCAGGTCCGAGCGACCCGACACCTGCCACAGCCCGGTCAGGCCGGGCTTCACGGCGAGCCGCCGGCGCGGATCGAGGTCATAGAGCTCGACCTCGCTGGGCAGCGCCGGACGCGGCCCGACGAGGGACATCTCGCCGGTCACGACGTTCCACAGCTGTGGCAGCTCGTCGATCGAGTAGCGGCGCAGGATCGTGCCGAGCCGGGTGACCCGGGGATCGCTGCGCAGCTTGAACAGCACGCCGCCGTCGACCTGGTTGAGGTCGCTGAGACCGGCCCGCTCCTCGGTCGCGGTGCAGGACATGGTGCGGAACTTCAGCATCGTGAACTCCGCCCCGTCGCGACCGACCCGCTGCTGCCGGAAGAGGCCGGGACCGGGGGTCTCGCGGCGTACGAGCAACCAGACCAGCGCCAGGACCGGCGCGAGCACGAGGAGCGCCACGGCGGCGAGCAGCCGCTCGACGACCTCCTTCGCGAGCCGGCGCGGGCCATGGCTGGCGGCGGGGCGGATCTGCATCACGTCGAGGCCGGCGCCCTGCACGACCGAGACCCGCGTCGGTGCGACGTCGAGCAGTCCGGTGCCGATGTAGAAGGGCACGGCGGCGCCGTGGGCGTGCCACTGCAGGCGGCGCATCGTGGCGTGCGTGATGCCCGGCCCGGGCAGCACCAGCAGGGCGTCGCTGCCGGTCTGGACGGTGACGTCGGCGGCGTAGGACACCCCGACCCGCACCGGGAGCTCGGCCAGCGGCTCGTCCGGTGCGGCGGAGAGGCAGGCCGCGGAGACGACGAACCGAGGTGAGTGCGCGAGCTCGGCGACGGCGGCACGCACGTCGTCGGGGTGGCCGGCGAGGACGACCCGCGTCGTGCTGCCGGGCAGCCGCACCAAGCCGCTGACGAGTACGGCGAGGGTCAGTGCCGCGACGACCGGGACCAGCGCCTGGGGAGCCGCAGCCTCACCGACCACCGCGCTCGCCAGCCAGCAGGCGACGCCGAGACCGGCTCCCGACCGCAGGACGCGACCCGCGTGGCTGCCGGCGGGCTCGCCGAGCGGGCGCCGGGTGAACCAGCCGTTGACGGCGAGGAACAGCGGCCAGGACAGCGCGACGGCGGCCAGGACCTCACGTTGGACAGTGGCTCCGCCCCGCGTCGCGATGACCACGGCCAGGAGGCTGGCGGCGAGGTCCGCGGTCGGACGGAGCCACCGATTGCTGCGGCTGCGTGAGCTGGTGGCGTCGACGACCTGGTCGTGGAGCGCGACCCGCTGAGTGGGGGGCAACGGCAGGCCGCTGACCAGATCGCCGACTGGGGGCACAGTGACTTGCGCCATCTGTCCCCCCTTTCCTGACCACGCGTGAGCAGTGGGTCGAGCCTAGGTATCGCGGTCAGGTCCGGCATGCCGCAAATGCGGCATAGGCCTGCCGGATCGGCCGCGACACGTCGGATTCAGTCGCTGTGCTGCCAGCCGACGTGGTGGGCGAGCCCGACCGCCGCGAGCTGCGAGGAGACCTCGAGCTTGCCGAGGATCGACTTCACCTGCGTGCGCACGGTCGCCTCCGACACCACGCTCTCGCGGGCGATCTCGCGCACGTTGTGCCCCGCGATCAGCGCGGCCAGGACCTGCTTCTCGCGCGGCGTCAGCAGCTCGAGCCGGCGCCGCATGTCCTCGGTGACCATGCGCTCGCTGCGCCAGGCGTCGAGCAGTCGCTCGAGCTCGTCGGAGGTCATCACCGGCAGGCCCTGGTGGAGGCGACGGACGGTGCCGAGGGTCTCCTGCAGCGGGCGGCCCTTGGAGAGGATCTTGCGCGCACCCTGGCGGACGCAGGCTCCCCAGCGGCCCCGGTCGGTCGACGCCGTCACCACGACGACGTTGGCACCGGACCGGGCCAAGGGTGAGATCAGCCCCATCCCGTCCCCGAAGCGGCCGAGGTCGAGGTCGAGCAGCACGATCCGCGCGTTGCTGCGCAGCGCCGTCGATCGCAGCGTGGCCATCGAGCCACCGACCTCGGGCAGGGCCAGTCGACGTACGTCATATCCCTCCAGGGAGAGCGCAAGCTCCAGGGACTCGGCGAACAGCATGTGGTCCTCGATGATCAGGACCCGCGTGCTGGGCCTGGTGTCAAGCGCCGCGGACATCGGCTTCCTCGGAACGGCGGGCCGCGGGCAGGCGGATGATGAAGGACGACCCGGGCGCTTCATCGGGCTCGGCCAGGGTCAACGTGCCGCCGTGCTCGCTCACCAGGCGGCGGGCCACGCTGAGGCCGATGCCCTGACCGGGGGAGTCGCTGCGGTGGACCCCCCAGTCGAAGATGCCGTCGCGGGCCTCGAGCGGGACGCCGGGGCCGGCGTCGATGACGGCGATCTCCACGAGGTCCTGCTCGGCGGTCACGGAGACCCTGCTCGCGGTGCCGCCGTGCGTGGCCGCGTTGTCGAGCAGGATGCCGAGGGCCTCGGCGACGTCGTCGGGCCGCGCGTGCACGGCGGTACCTCCGCTGGGCTCCCACTCGACGGTGCGGCCCTGGGCGCGCTGCGACTGGAGGAGCACGTCGAGGGTGGAGTCGAGGTCCACCGGGCCCGGTGTCTGTGGCGCCTGCGGCACCACCAGCCGCTCGAGCCGATCGAGCTCGGTGCGGATGGCCCGCTCGAGCCGGTCGTGGGTCAGGGGGCTGATCGCGCGGTCGTCGAGCAGCCGCGCGGCACTGGCGGCACCGGCGACGGTGCTGCGGATCTCGTGGAGCTGCTCGCGGCTCCCGCGCAGGTTGGTCTCGATCTCCAGCAGCGAGCCCTCCAGCACGATCGCGCGTCGGTGCTGGGTGGCCAGCGCGTCGCGGAGCAGGAAGAAGCTGGCGCTGGCCCACAGCGCGGCCGCGCCGACCAGGGCGGTCGCCGCCGCCAGGTCGGTGGCCCAGCCCTCGACGGCGCCGGAGCGGACCGCGTGGGCGATGCCGATCAGGAGCACCGTCGACGCGAGGCGGTGGCGGGCCCAGGCGATCTGGTTGTGGTCGTGCAGCACCAGTCCGGCGATGGCCAGGTGGCCGGCCACGATGGCGGCCGCCAGGCCCCACGCGGGCGTCGCCGACACGACCAGCGGCGGTTCGACGTGCACGAGTGCGTGCAGGAACATGAGCCCGATCGCCAGCCCGATCCCCAGCAGCAGCGGCTGAGGGTTCCGAACGGCCCGCCAGCCGAGGAGCAGGAGGACGAGCACCAGGACCGCCGCCAGCAGGTCGATCGCACTGCTCATCGCGAGGTTGCGCGAACCCGAGATGGGCTCGGCCAGGTCGTGGCTCGTCGAGACGAGCACCTGCACCGACATCACCACGGCGGCCGTCACCGTCCAGCTGTGTCGCCGACTCGGCGTCGTGAGCCAGTGGAAGTAGAGGAGCAGCGCCGCGAGCAGCAGCAGCACTCCGGCCACCACGGAGGCGATGAGTGCCGCTGAGTGCACCCGCTGCGAGTCGCGTGCGGTCGACAGCACCACGACGACGGGGGCTCCTGCGAGCCCCGCGGCCAGCAGCCCCTCCTGCCAGCTCTCGATGATCTTGTTCGTCTGTCCCTTGTCATGCACGAATTCACGCCCCATGCCCCTAGTGCCGAGACAAGGCCTTCCCCGCCTTGCCAAGACTCCCTCTTCGGGTGATCACCGGACCACCGTCAACGGTGCGTTCCCCCGAGGGCCGCTCAACGAAATGTAGGTCTCATCTTGCTAGGACCCATTCGATGATCAACTGATACCCAATTCTGGGCAATGGTGGGCTAGACGGGCGTGGCGCCTCGATCGCGAGCGCTCCCGCATCCCCAAATCGGTGGACGTCGGGCACCTCCGGCCTTGCGCGGGCAACGGCTCGTGCATCGTGCCAGCCATGGGCGTGACGGCACGTCCTCGTGCCGCGGGAGAGCGAAGATGCGCGCAAGTCTGGTGGAGGCAGAGCCGATGAGTTCCACGGCCCCAGCAGGTGTCGTGCTGGTCCTGTCCCGGCTGCTGCTCATCTCGCAGGCGGTCGGTGCGGCGCTGCGGGGGCGCGGCATCGAGGCCGCGGCAGCGTCCTGGGCCGAGGGGATCCAGCGCGCCACGACCGAGCTGGGCGAGGACGACGTGGTGCTGTTGTTCGACGACCTGGAGGATCGCGATGCGGTGCTGGCCGCGCAGGCCCTGATCAGCCAGTCCTCCGCCCAGTTCCTGGTGCTCACCCACCGCGCCGAAGGTGCGGCCTGGGGAGCCGTGCTCGCCAGCGGAGCGGCGGGGGTGATGCCCACCGGGTCGTCCCTGGTCGACGTCAACGCGGCGCTCGCGTCCGTGCGCGCCGGCGGCTCGCCCCTGGGCGACGTGCACCGCACGCGCCTGATGCGTGAGTGGTTCCGCTGGTTGGCCGAGGACAACGCCCTGCGCATCCGGCTGGCGAGCCTCTCGCCCCGCGAACGCGAGACCCTCGACCTGCTGGCCGAGGGACGCCGCGTGAGCGACATCGTCGTCGAGCTCGGGGTCGCGGAGACGACGGTGCGCAGCCACATCCGCTCCATCCGCCGCAAGCTCCACGTGGGGTCCCAGCTGGCGGCCGTCGCGGTGGTGCACCGGATGGGCGGCAGCGTCCGGACGATGGACGGCCCCCGACCCGTCCTGCCCGGGCCCCGGCGCTCGGCACCGTAGCCGACCACCGCGGGCCGCGCGCGCAGCCCGGAGGCGGTCAACCCCTAGGCTGGCCCCGTGATTGACGCGACTCCCGACCCCACCACCCTCGACGACCACGCCTTTGCAGTCTGGGCGGCGGAGGCTGCCGGAGAGGTCCTGCTCCGGGTCCGCGCCGAGAGCGGTCTCGAGGGCAAGGAGCTCAAGGACGCCGGCGACGCCGCGGCCCAGGAGCTGTTGGCACGGCTGCTCGCCGAGCACCGCCCGGACGACGCCGTGCTGAGCGAGGAGGCGACCGACGACAAGGCGCGGCTGAGTGCCGACCGCGTCTGGATCATCGACCCCCTCGACGGCACCCGCGAGTTCTCCGAGCCGCCGCGCGACGACTGGGCCGTCCACGTCGCTCTCTGGGAGGCGTCTGCCGGCGGCGACGGCCTCACCGCCGGCGCCGTGGCCCAGCCCGCGCTGGGGGAGACCTTCAACACCGGTGCGCCCGGCGCCGTACCCGCCCGCACGTCCACGCGTCCGCGCATCGCCGTCTCCCGCACCCGCCCGCCCGCCTTCGTCGAGGCGCTCGCCGCCGAGATCGACGCCGAGCTCGTCCCCATGGGATCGGCGGGCGTGAAGGTCATGAGCGTCGTGCGCGACCTCGCCGACGCCTACGTCCACGCCGGCGGGCAGTACCAGTGGGACAACGCTGCTCCGGTGGCGGTCGCTCGCGCGGCGGGCCTGCACTGCTCGCGCGTCGACGGCTCCCCGCTCGTCTACAACGAGGACGACACCTCGCTGCCCGACCTGATCGTGTGCCGGCCCGAGCTCGCCGAGCAGATCATCGACTTCGTCAAACGCCACGGCACGGACTGAGCTGACCTACGGCAGCGCCTCCGGGTGCTGCTCCAGGTAGTCGTCGACCGGGACCGGCCGACGGGCGGCATAGCCCTCCTCGAGCCACACGCTGCCGCGCTCCGTGAGGTAGTAGACCTGCCAGGCGTGATAGCCGTCGAGTGCGCGCGGCCTCTGCTGCATGACGCGGGCGTGCAGGCTCACGCCCCGGACGTACGCCGCTGAGTTGTTGTAGCGCCGCAGGGCACCCGCCTTGTCACGACCGAAGCCGTTGGCCTGCAGCAGCCGGGCGGCGGCCATGATCGCGTCGCGCGGGTCGTGGATGTCGCCACCCTCGCCGTAGATGTCCCAGGTGCTCGGCAGGAACTGCATGGGCCCCTGCGCGCCCGCGACCGAGGTGCCGCGGATCCGGCCGAACGCCGTCTCCACGAAGTTGATCGCGGCGAGGTACTCCCACTCGACGCCGTAGCGCCGCTCGGCGTCGCGGTAGTGACGCCTCAGCTCCGCCGCCGCGGCCGGTCGCACGATGCGCCACGCAGGAAGCTCGTCGGCGAGGTCGGCGGCGGTCGTGGGATGCATCGACCGGAAGGCCAGGCGGGCCTCGAGGTTGGTGCGGGTCTGCGCGCGGAACCGGCGGGGGAGTCGCTCGAGCACCCGCTCCGTCCAGCGCGGGTGAGTGCTGACCTCCCGGACCGCCAGCTGCTCGGCGTGCCCGGCGACCTCGACCCGGTCAGGCGTCGCCTCGGGGTCGGTGATCACGTCGAGGGCGGCCGCGAGCAGCCGGGCGGCGTCGGCCGCACCGGTCGGGCGGCGGGGGCCGTCGGCCAGCGGGTCCGTGGTCGGGGTGGCGAGCGGCGTACGCGCTGATGGATCGGCCGGCGACGAAGGGGCACGGTCCTGCGCGCACGCGGGCGCACCGGCCAGCATGAGGAGTACGGCGAGGAGCCCTGCGGCACGGGTCACCCGGCCAGCGTACGGACTGCCTTGCGAACGAGCACGACCCCCGGAGCCGGGCTCCGGGGGTCGGTCGGGTGATCAGCTGGTGATCAGTAGACGTAGTACTTCTTCGTGAAACCGAAGTAGTGCGTGTCGCTCGGCACCGTGACGCTGAACTTGAAGCCGCGCTGGTTGGGGGCCTTGAAGCGGAAGGCGCCCTTGTTGTTGGTCTTGATCTTCTTCCAGGCGACGTACTTCTTGCCCTTCTTGCGCTTGATGACGACCTTCTTGTTGGCGAAGTCGGGCTTGATCTTGCCGAGGATGACCAGGCCCTTCGTCTTGAGGGTGTCGGTGCGCTGGACGCCGACGGTCGCCGGAGCCGACTCGCTCGGGGTGTAGACGTCGCCGTTGCTGGCGTTGAAGCCGCTGTAGACGACCTTGTACTGCGCGTTGGACTCGGGCTTCACGTCGAAGAAGAAGAAGCTGCCCGCGGTGTCGTCGGTCTGGATCGTGGTCCACACCGGCGTCTTGGTCGTGTAGACCTGCAGCGACGCGGTGCCGTAGAAGACGCTGCCGCCACTGGTGTCGGTCACGGCGCCGTTGATGGTGATGTCGTCGCCGTACTCGACGCCGGGCGCGCTCGCGGTGATGGTGACCGCAGTGGTGTAGGTCGTGGCCGCACTGGCCGGCGAGCTGATCGCCACCGGCACCAGGCCGACCAGACCGGCCGTGATCGTCCCCGCGATGATTCGTGTGAAGCGCATAGCTCCGAGTCCCCTCTCGATGGGTGCGTGGCACCCGCTGTGTCGTGTCAGGGGCCGGCAGCCGACCCGCTGGCGAGCACGCTACCCAGCCGTCAGGGGGGTCAAACCACAGGTTGTCCGTAGACTTGCCACGACCCCCCATCCGCACCCGGCTGGGGGTCTCTCCGCGTGTGCACGCGGATGTCGATGCTGTGATGGAGGTCGTCGTGCAGGACCACAAGACTCCGCTGACCGCGGTGGCCGATGCCGTGCTCGCGGGCCCGGTGCTCGCCGAGGCGATGGCCGAGGCGAGCCAGGTCCGCGCGCTCGACCTCACCGGTCCGGCGGCCGTCCGGCCGCTCGTGGTCAAGGGCCTGGCCGACGCCGGTCGCACGGTGCTCGCGGTCACCGCGACGGCCCGCGAGGCCGAGGACCTGGTCGTCGAGCTGGCCGACCTGCTCGACCCCGCGACCATCGCCTACTACCCGTCCTGGGAGACGCTGCCGCACGAGCGGCTGAGCCCGCGCAGCGACACCGTCGGTCGCCGGCTGGCCGTGCTCCGTCGCCTCAAGCACCCCGGCACCGACGCCAGCAACGGACCGCTGCGCGTCATCGTCGCGCCCGTCCGCTCGATCCTGCAGCCGCAGGTCAAGGGCCTCGCCGACCTCGAGCCGGTCGAGCTCACCAAGGGCTCGACCGCTGCCCTCGACGACGTCGTCCGCGGCCTCGCCGACGCGGCCTACTCCCGGGTCGACATGGTCGAGAAGCGCGGCGAGTTCGCGGTCCGAGGCGGCATCGTCGACGTCTTCCCGCCGACCGAGGAGCACCCGCTGCGCGTGGAGTTCTGGGGCGACGAGGTCGAGGAGATCCGTTCCTTCTCCGTCGCCGACCAGCGCACCGTCGAGACCCTCGACCGGCTCTGGGCGCCGCCGTGCCGCGAGCTGCTGCTGACCGAGGACGTACGCCGCCGCGCGGCCGCCCTCGGACAGGCCCACCCGCAGCTGCTGGAGCTCACGGACAAGATCGCCGCAGGCATCGCGGTCGAGGGCATGGAGTCGCTCGCACCCGTGCTGGTCGACGAGATGGAGCTCCTCGTCGACCTGCTCCCCGACACCACGACCGTGCTGGTGCTCGACCCCGAGCGCGCCCGCACCCGCGCCCACGACCTGGTCGCGACCAGCGAGGAGTTCCTGGGCGCGAGCTGGGCCGCGGCCGCGAGCGGTGGCCAGTCCCCGATCGACCTCGGTGCCGCGTCCTACCGCGAGGTCGCCGACGTGCGCGGCGGCGTCATCGAGCGCAGCCTCGGCTGGTGGACGGTCAGCCCCTTCGGGATCGACTCGCAGGAGCTCGACGTCGAGGTGATCGCCGGCGCCGTACCCTCCCGGGCGCTCTCGGTCCAGGGTGCCGAGGCCTACCGCGGAGACCTCGAGAAGGCGATCGCCGACATCCGCGGCTGGCTCGCGCAGGGCTATCGCGTGACCGTCGTGCACCAGGGCCACGGCCCTGCGGAGCGGATGGTCGAGGTGCTGGGGGAGCACGACGTGCCGGCCGCCCTGATCGACGGGGCCGTGTCGCCCGACGCCAGCGTCGTCACCGTCACCACCGGCTGCCTGGTCAGCGGCTTCATCGACCCCGAGACCAAGGTCGCGGTGCTCACCGGTGAGGACATCTCGGGCCAGAAGGGCTCGACGCGCGACATGCGCAAGATGCCCGCGCGCCGCAAGAAGCAGATCGACCCGCTCGAGCTCAAGGCCGGCGACTACGTCGTGCACGAGCAGCACGGGGTCGGCCGGTTCGTGGCCATGCAGCAGCGCGAGATGCAGGGCGCGACGCGTGAATACCTCGTCCTCGAGTACGGCTCCTCCAAGCGCGGCGCCCCCGCCGACCGGCTGTTCGTGCCGGCCGACACGCTCGACCAGATCACCCGCTACGTCGGCGGCGAGCAGCCCAGCCTCGACCGCCTCGGGGGAGGCGACTGGACCAAGCGCAAGAACCGCGCCCGCAAGGCCGTCCGCGAGATCGCGGCCGAGCTGATCAAGCTGTACGCCGCGCGGCAGGCCACGAAGGGACACGCCTTCGGTCCCGACACCCCGTGGCAGCGCGAGCTCGAGGACGCGTTCCCGTTCCACGAGACCCCCGACCAGCTGACGACCGTCGACGAGGTCAAGGCCGACATGCGCCGGACCGTCCCGATGGACCGGCTCGTGTGCGGCGACGTCGGCTACGGCAAGACGGAGATCGCGGTCCGGGCGGCGTTCAAGGCCGTGCAGGACGGCAAGCAGGTCGCCGTGCTCGTGCCGACGACGCTGCTCGTGACCCAGCACCTCTCCACCTTCACCGAGCGGATGAGCGGCTTCCCGGTCGTGCTCAAGGGGCTCTCGCGCTTCCAGACCGACAAGGAGGCCCGCGAGGTGGTCGCCGGGTTGGAGGACGGCTCGATCGACATCGTCGTCGGCACCCACCGGCTGCTCAGCCCGAACATCAAGATGAAGGACCTCGGGCTGATCATCGTCGACGAGGAACAGCGCTTCGGCGTCGAGCACAAGGAGCAGATGAAGCGGCTGCGGACCTCGGTGGACGTGCTCTCCATGAGCGCCACGCCGATCCCGCGCACGCTCGAGATGGCCGTCACCGGCATCCGCGAGATGTCCACGATCACCACCCCGCCGGAGGAGCGGCACCCCGTGCTGACCTACGTCGGGGCCTACGAGGACCGCCAGGTCATCGCTGCCGTACGCCGCGAGCTGCTGCGCGAGGGACAGGTCTTCTTCATCCACAACCGGGTCAACTCGATCGAGAAGGCCGCGGCCCACATCCGCGAGCTCGTGCCCGAGGCGCGCGTCGCGACGGCGCACGGGCAGATGGGCGAGCACCAGCTCGAGCAGGTGATGCTCGACTTCTGGGAGAAGCGCTTCGACGTGCTGGTCTGCACGACGATCGTGGAGTCCGGCCTCGACGTCTCCAACGCCAACACCATGATCATCGAGCGCGCCGACACCCTCGGCCTCTCCCAGCTGCACCAGCTGCGCGGTCGCGTCGGCCGCTCGCGCGAGCGCGCCTACGCCTACTTCCTCTACCCGGCCGAGAAGCCGCTCACCGAGACCGCCCACGAGCGCCTGGCGACGCTGGCCCAGCACTCCGACCTCGGCGGCGGGATGGCGATCGCGATGAAGGACCTCGAGATCCGCGGAGCGGGCAACCTGCTCGGCGGCGAGCAGTCCGGCCACATCGCCGACGTCGGCTTCGACCTGTACGTCCGGCTCGTCGGCGAGGCGGTCAACGACTTCAAGGGCGAGGGCGCCGAGGAGCTCGGCGAGGTCCGCATCGAGCTGCCGGTCGATGCCCACCTGCCCCACGACTACATCTCCTCGGAACGGCTGCGGCTCGAGATGTACAAGCGGCTCGCCGAGGTCCGCGCCGACGAGGACGTCGACCAGCTGCGTGAGGAGATGGTCGACCGCTACGGCCAGCCGCCGATCGAGGTGGAGTCGCTGCTGATCGTCGCCCGCTTCCGCGCTCGCGCCCGCCAGGCCGGGGTCAAGGAGATCACCCTCGCGGGCAAGTTCGTCCGGTTCGCACCGGTCGACCTGCCCGACTCGCGGGTGGTCCGGCTCGGCCGGGTCTACCCCAAGAGCATCGTCAAGGCACCCACGCAGACGATCCTCGTGCCGCGGCCGCAGACCGCAGTGATCGGGGGGAAGCCCATCGATGGGATCGCCCTGCTTGAATGGGCGCGGCATGTGATCGACGACATCATCGATCCGCCGACCACGTCGTGAATCCGTCATGTCTCCTGGAGTGAAATCGTGAGCAACCCCCGTCTGCTGCCTGCCCTCGCCCCGCTTGTCAGTGGAGTCTTGGCCTCCGTCTTGCTCAGCGGCTGTGCCGGCAGCGCCTCGCCCGGAGTCGCGGCCAAGATCGGCGACGAGACGATCAGCGCCTCGCGCGTGGACGAGGCGACCGCCAACATGTGCACGGCCCTGTCGGCTCAGTTCAAGAGCTCGGGCACCATCGTGCCGATGGGCGTCATCCGCCAGGGCGTCGTCCAGCTCCTGGCGCTCGGCTCGCAGTCGGAGCAGATCGCCGATGAGTACGCCGTCGCCCCGTCGGTCAACTACGAGCGCGACGTCGCCGAGCGCGAGCGCGCGGCCTCCGTCATGCCCGAGGAGGCACGCGCCGACTACATCGAGGTCATGAGCACCCAGGCCCTCGCCAACGACATCCTCGAGCAGGTCGGCAGGGCCGAGCTCGCGGCCGAGGGCTTCACGGAGCCGACCGTCGACCAGGTCACCCAGGCCGGCGCCGACGTCTTCAAGGTCTGGCCCGACGTCAACGGGATCGAGGTGGACCCGAAGTACGGCGTCGAGCTCACCAACGGCCAGCTCGCCCCGGCCGACACCAACCTCTCCTTCGCGCTCAGCGACGGGTCGCGGGCGGGCATGTCGGCCGAGCCCGACGCCGCCTACGTCAGCTCGCTGCCCAGCAACCAGCGCTGCGGCGGCTGACCCGGTCGTGCCATGACCGAGGGCCAGCACCTCGTCGAGTTCGTCGAGGTCATGCGCAGGCTGCGGGCCGAGTGCCCGTGGAAGGCCGAGCAGACACACCGCTCCTTGGCGCGCTACCTCCTCGAGGAGAGCCACGAGACGCTCGAGGCGATCGACACCGGCGACTCCGACCACCTCCGCGAGGAGCTGGGCGACCTGCTGCTCCAGATCTACTTCCACGCGGCGATCGCCAGCGAGGCGGGCGAGTTCACCATCGACGACGTGGCCGCCGGCCTGACCGAGAAGATGCGGCGTCGCAACCCGCACGTCTTCGAGGACGAGGCGTCCGACCTGACGGCCGAGCAGGTCAACGACCAGTGGCAGCGGGCCAAGGCCGACGAGAAGCAGCGCTCGTCGGTCACCGACGGGCTGCCGCCCGGCTTGCCGGCGTTGTTGTACGCCGACAAGGTCCTCGATCGCCTGTCGCGGCTCGAGCGTCCATTTGCACGCCCGAGCGGCCAGTCCGACGAGCTGGGGGAGCGGCTGCTCGACCTGGTCCGGGAGGCGCGCAGCGAGGGCATCGATCCCGAGCAGGCGCTGCGCGACGCCGTACGGCGAGAGATCGCCGCGGCACAGGACTGAGCCTGTCGCGTCCGCCTGTGCCGATTCTCATGCAGGTCGGGGGCTGACAGTCACCCGGGCGAGCGGGGCTAGGGTGAGCCCACTCGTTCTCGACCTTCAGGAGCACCCTCCATGGCATCCATCGCAGCCGTCGGCGCCCGCGAAATCCTCGACTCGCGCGGCAACCCCACCGTCGAGGTCGAGGTCCTGCTCGACGACGGCGCGTTCGGTCGCGCTGCGGTCCCCAGCGGTGCGTCCACCGGTGCCTTCGAGGCCGTGGAGCTCCGTGACGGTGGCAAGCGCTACCTCGGCAAGGGCGTGCAGAAGGCCGTCAAGGCCGTCGCCGAGGACATCTCCGGCGCCATCGTCGGCCTCGAGGCCGACGACCAGCGGCTCGTCGACCAGGTGATGCTCGACCTGGACGGCACCCCCAACAAGGCCAAGCTCGGCGCCAACGCGATCCTCGGCGCCTCGCTCGCGACGGCCCGCGCCGCCGCCGAGTCGGCCGGCCTGCCGCTGTTCCGCTACGTCGGTGGCCCCAACGCCCACCTGCTGCCGGTGCCGATGATGAACATCCTCAACGGCGGCTCGCACGCCGACTCCAACGTCGACGTGCAGGAGTTCATGATCGCGCCGATCGGTGCGCCCACGTTCTCCGAGGCGCTGCGCCAGGGCGCCGAGGTCTACCACGCGCTCAAGTCGGTGCTGAAGAAGAAGGGCCTCTCCACGGGCCTGGGCGACGAGGGTGGCTTCGCGCCCAACCTGGACAGCAACCGGGCCGCGCTCGACCTCATCGCCGAGGCGATCAAGATCGCCGGCTTCAAGCTGGGCAAGGACTTCGCGCTGGCCATGGACGTCGCGGCGAGCGAGTTCCACGACAAGGGCAAGTACACCTTCGAGGGCTCGAAGAAGACGACGGGCCAGCTGATCGACTACTACGCCGAGCTCGTGTCGGCCTACCCGATCGCGTCGATCGAGGACCCGCTGGACGAGGACGACTGGGACGGCTGGAAGGCGATGACCGACCTGCTCGGCGCCAAGACCCAGCTCGTGGGCGACGACCTCTTCGTCACCAACGTCGAGCGCCTCCAGCGCGGCATCGACGGCGGCCAGGGCAACGCGATGCTGGTCAAGGTCAACCAGATCGGCTCGCTCACCGAGACCCTCGACGCGGTCGACCTGGCCCACCGTGCCGGTTTCCGCAACATGATGAGTCACCGCTCCGGCGAGACCGAGGACACCACCATCGCCGACCTCGCCGTCGCGACGAACTGTGGCCAGATCAAGACCGGTGCCCCGGCGCGCTCCGACCGCGTGGCGAAGTACAACCAGCTCCTCCGCATCGAGGACGAGCTGGGTGACGCGGCTCGCTACGCCGGCGTCGGCGCGTTCCCTCGTTTCAAGCGCTGATCGGGGCAGACTGCTTCACATGGCTTCCCCGCCCCCTCCTCGAAACGGCGCTGCCCAGCGTCGCAACCCTCGGGGCGGACCCGGCGGCAGCACGCGGCCGGGCACCCGCACCAGCCGGTCCGAGCGCGGCACCTCGCGCGCTCGGCCGGCGCCGTCGCGACCCAGGGACTCGCGCCTGGGTGACTCCGGCACGATGTCGGCGGTGGGCGCGTCGGCGAAGGCGGCGCCTCGTCGACCCCGGTTCACGGGTCGCGCCGCCGTGCTGGTGCTGGTGCTCGCCGTACTCACCGTGTCCTATGCCTCCTCGCTGCGCGCCTACCTCGAGCAGCGGGCCCACATCGGCGACCTCAAGGGCGCCATCGCCGAGCGCGAGGCCAGCATCAACGCCCTCGAGCGGGAGAAGCAGCGGTGGGAGGACCCCGCCTTCGTCAAGGCGCAGGCGCGGGCCCGGTTCGGCTACCTCATGCCGGGCGAGACCGGCTTCCTCGTGCTCGACGAGAACGGCGAGCCGCTGGAGAGCCAGACCGCCCTCAGCGATCCCGACGACGTGATCAAGACCGTCCCCACGGCGTGGTGGTCGGATGCGTGGACCTCGATCGAGCTGGCCGGCAACCCGCCGGCGCTCGGTGACGGTCCCGCTACGGAGATCGACGGCGTGGCCGGCCGGTGAGCCCCGTGATCGAGCCCGCCGACGAGGCGGCCATCGCCGCCCAGCTCGGCCGCGAACCCCGTGCCATCCACGACATCGGCCACCGCTGCCCCTGCGGCAACCCGGACGTGGTGACGACCGAGCCGCGGCTGCCCAACGGCACGCCGTTCCCGACGACCTTCTACCTCACCTGCCCGCGCGCGGCGTCGCGCATCGGCACCCTCGAGGGGTCGGGGCTGATGAAGGAGATGCAGGACCGGCTCGGCGAGGATCCCGAGCTGGCCTCCGCCTACCGCACCGCCCACGAGGCCTATCTCGCCTTCCGCGGCGACGTGGCGCAGTCGGCCGGGCACGACGTCCCCGAGATCGAGGGCATCTCCGCCGGCGGCATGCCGGACCGGGTCAAGTGCCTGCACGTGCTCGCCGGCCAGTCGCTGGCGATGGGGCGCGGTGTCAACCCGCTCGGCGACGAGGTCCTCGACCTCCTCGGTGACTGGTGGGCCTCCGGGCCGTGCGTGACACCCGGCGACTCCCCTCGATCTGCCCCGGACTGAGGCCGGCACCTGGATCGTGAGCCTCTCTGAAATTCATTTACGTAAATGAACTTCAGAAGAGGGTCAGATCGCCGTCCGACCGCGGAGAAGCAGTCCGGGGCATCAGCGCGAGGGCGTGGGCGAGGGTGGCGTGCGCCCGGGCCAGGGCCATCGGCCGCTCGATCGCGCACACGGCGTGGCGGAGACCCCGAACGACCGCGACCAGCATGTCGACGTTGATGGGATCGAGGGCCAGGTCGAGCTGCTCGGCGTAGTCGGTCACGACCTCGACCTCCCTGGCCTCCCACTCGGCGAGAATCCGTCCGATGGACTCGTCGTCTCGTGCCAGCTGGGTCATGGCAAGCCAGGCACGGGTGACAGCGATCTCCTCGGCGTCGAACGGCAGCAGATGGTGCGGTCTCCGAGGCCATGGACTCGACCGACCCGGGTCGATGCGCAAGACGTCCGTGAGAGAGACGAACCACCGTTGGCCGAAGCGCATCGCAATCTGCTGCCACATGCCATCCGTGCTGCCGAACCACTGGCGGACAGCTTGGGGTGTGCAGTTGAACTCGTCCGCCAGGCTCCGCAAGGTCACGCCCCCGGTGCCGTTCCTGGCCATCAGCCTGATCGCACCGTCCGTGGCGATGTCGCCGCGATGCACACTGCGGTGTCGCATGAACGGGCCTGCTCGGGACATCTCGAAGCGCATCGGTCGAGCACATCACGCCGACCACGCAGCGCGCTCGCGTCATCCACAGCCTCGGGACCGGCCACAATGGCGACATGACGCGCGTGGCAGCCATCGACTGCGGCACCAACACCATCAAGCTCCTGATCGGCAGCCACACCGCTGAGGGTCTCGACGTGCGTGTGCGCGAGTCCCGGATGGTCCGCCTCGGGCAGGGCGTCGACGCGACGGGCCGGCTCTCGGAGGAGGCGCTGGTCCGCGCCTTCGCGGCGATCGACGCGTATGCCGAGCTCATCACCGAGGAAGGCGTCGAGCAGATCAGGTTCTGTGCGACCTCCGCGACCCGCGACGCCAGCAACGCCGCCGACTTCCGCGCCGGCGTGCTCGCCCGGATCGGGGTGGAGCCTGAGGTCCTGTCCGGTGACGAGGAGGCGGCTGTCGCCTTCGCCGGCGCGATGAGCAACGTGGGCGACGAGGTGGCGCGCCCGATCCTCGTCGTCGACATCGGCGGCGGCTCCACCGAGGTGGTGCTCGGTGACGACACCGGCGTGCTGGCCGCCAGGTCGATGGACATCGGCTCGGTGCGGCTGCACGAGCGCCACATCCGCCACGATCCCGCGACTCGCGAGGAGGTCGAGGCCGTCGTCCGCGACATCGACGACCAGCTCGACGCGTGCGGGGTCGACCTCGCGGCGGCTGCGACGGTCGTCGGCATCGCGGGCACCATGACCACGGTCGGCGCCGGGGTGCTCGACCTGGCGGCGTACGACCCCGCAGCGGTCGATCTCTCGGTGCACCCGGTCGACGACGTCCACACCTATGTCGACCGGCTGGTCGCGATGACGGTCTCCGAGCGGCTGGCCCTGGGCTACATGCACCCCGGCCGCGCCGACGTGATCGACGCCGGGGCCCTGATCGCGTCGAGGGTGCTGCGGCGCACGAGCGTGGGCACGATGCTCATCAGCGAGGCCGACATCCTCGAGGGAATCGCCTGGTCGCTGCGGCCATGACCGACCTGCCGCACCCGCTCACCGGCCAGCCGTTCGGATCTCCCGTGCGGCCCGGGACGGGGTGGCCCGAGGACCCCGCAGCCCCGGACACGCCGGTCGCGCGCACGCCTGCAGGTGTACGCCGCCTCGCCGGCGCTGCTCCGCTCGCCGAGCTCGACGCCCGGGTGAGTGTGTGCGCGGCGTGCCCGAGGCTCGTGCGCTGGCGTGAGGACGTCGCCCGCGACAAGCGGGCCTCTTTCGCGGACCAGCCCTACTGGGGCCGACCGATCGCCGGGTGGGGCGACCCGGAGCCGGGGATCCTGATCGTCGGGCTGGCCCCGGCCGCCAACGGCGGCAACCGCACAGGTCGGGTCTTCACGGGCGACTCGAGCGGCGACTGGCTCTTCGCGTCGCTGCACCGCGTCGGGCTCGCGTCGCAGCCGACCAGCGAGCACGCGGGCGACGGGCAGCAGCTCATCGGCGCCCGGATGGTCGCCACGGTCAGGTGCGCACCACCGGCGAACAAGCCGACCACGACCGAGCGCGACACCTGTGCCCCCTGGATCAACGCGGAGGTCCGGCTGCTGCTCCCGCACGTGCGTGCGGTCGTGGCGCTCGGCGCCTACGGCTGGGACGGCGCCCTGCGGTCCCTCGCCGGCGCTGGACTGGAGGTCCCGCGGCCCCGCCCGCGGTTCGGCCACGGCGCCGAGGTGACGATCGGATCCCTGACCCTGCTCGGCTGCTACCACCCGAGCCAGCACAACACCTTCACCGGTCGGCTGACCCCGACGATGCTCGACGAGGTGTTCCTGAGGGCCCGGGAACTGGCCCGAGAACAGGCGCGGTGACTCGGTCCGGGTCGGGCCACGGGGCATACTCCCGGTATGACTGAGGAGATCACCGCACTCCCGGACGACGACTTCCGGCGCGCGTTCATGCGCGACGTGCTGCGTCCCGAGCGGATCGCGGCGAGCGTGGACCGGGTCCTGGGAGAGCGTCTCGAGCTGGGACCGGTGAGCGCGGGAGCGGGGGCGCGGCGACTGGCCAAGGTGACGGCCGTGGCGACCTATCGCCCCAGTCGCGGCCAGGCGCTGGCCGACGACAGCTGCTACCTCGTCGAGGTCCCGGTGCACGTGGCCTTCGACCTCGACCTCGCGGTGGAGACGCTGAGCTTCGAGGCCGAGGTCCTGCTGCCGCTGGACATCAAGGTGCTCATGGAGCCGCCGCTGACGATGGTCTGGGAGATCTCCCCACCCGCCCCCGAGGACGTCACCCTCGAGCTGGTGCCCGGGAACCGCGTCGGGTCGATGGTGCAGAAGGCCGCCGGCCTCGACGACGAGCTGCGCCGGTTCCTGGTGAAGGTGGTCGACGAGGAGCTGGCCAAGCCCCACGTGCAGCGCGCCACCCGGATCAACATCTCCGACCTGATCGACTCCGCCTGGCCAGCACTGGCTGACCACTTCCTGCCGCCCGCCGACGCGAGCGCCACGCCGATCGCCGACGCGGGTGCCTGACACAATGAGCGGCGTGACCCTCCACGCCATCACCGTCCTCGGCCACGACCGTCCCGGGATCATCGCCGAGACCACCGAGCAGCTGGCCGCGCTCGGCCTCAACCTCGAGGACTCCTCGATGACGCTGTTGCGCGGGCACTTCGCGATGACGCTCATCTGCGCCGGCGACACGACCGTGGCCGCGGTCGAGCAGGCGCTGGCCCCGCTCGCTGCCGACGGCACGCTCACCGTGACGGTTCGCGAGGTGCCCGAGGAGCGGCCCGGCCGGCCCGCGGGCTCCGCCTGGGTGCTGACCGTGCACGGCGGCGACCGCGCCGGCATCGTGTCCACCGTCGCCCACGAGATCGCCGCCGTGGGCGGCAACATCACCGACCTCACCACCCGGCTGGCCGGCGACCTCTACCTCCTCGTCGCCGAGCTCGACCTGCCCGCCGACACCGACGTGTCCGGGCTCGAGGACGCGCTGCGCGACGCCGCGCAGCGGCTCGGCGTCGGCGTCACGCTGCGTGAGGCCGAGGCCGACGACCTGTGATCAACGAGCAGCTCTCCACGTGGCGCGTGGAGGACCTCGGCGTCGAGGGGCGCGTGCTCGACGTCGTCCGCGCGCCCGCACCGGTCCTGTCGACTGACGGTGGCCGGGTCGATCCGACGACCGCCGAGGTCGTGCAGCTGGCGGCCGACCTCGTCGCCACGATGCGGGTCTCGCCCGGCTGTGTCGGGCTGGCCGCGCCCCAGGTGGGGGAGGGCGTGAAGGTGTTCTGCGTGGACGTCTCCGAGCACCCCAAGACCCGTGACCACCACGGCACGTTCGTGCTCTGCAACGCCGAGGTCGTCGAGTCCTCGCGCAACGAGAAGGCCCGGGAGGGCTGCATGAGCGTCCCCGACCTCACCGGCGACGTGAAGCGGGCGACGCGTGTCGTCGTACGCGGCGAGCTGCCCGGGACCGGCGAGTCGGTCACGGTGGAGGCCACCGCCTTCGAGGCTCGTGCGTTGCAGCACGAGATCGACCACTGCGACGGACTGCTGTTCCTGGACCGCGCGGCCGGTGCCCACGCCATCTACGCTCGCAAGACCTACCTGTAGCCAGTCGCCCCCGTATCCCAATGGCAGAGGAAGCGGTCTTAAAAACCGCACAGTCTGGGTTCGAGTCCCAGCGGGGGCACGGGAACACTCGGTCCCGCTCGAACGTTTGAATGAATGGCCGCCGAGTAAGGTGGCAGTACAGGCAGCACCATGTGCATCGGCCTCCAAGGAGAGACCATGAAGAGCAACAACCCCGTTTTCGCCCGTTCCGAGGAATTCAACGGACGGGCCAACGCCTACGGCAACCAGACCTACGCCGGCGGCGGCCAGCCCTACCCCGGCTACGGCCAGGCGCCGTCCGCCCCGGAATACGGCGACCCGTCCGCCTACGGCACCGGCACCCCGGGTCAGGTCGACCAGGGCCGGATGACGATCGACTCGGTCGTCCAGAAGACCTCGATCTCCCTGGCGATCGTGATCGCGTTCGCGGCGCTCACTTGGTTCTGGACCGGTGACTCCATCACCGAGGCCGGCACCACCAACCCCGACGCCGTCGGCAAGCTCTACCTCGCGCTGATGGTCGGCTCCTTCGGTGCCTTCGCGCTGTCGATGGTCAACTCGTTCAAGAAGGTCGTCAGCCCTGCGCTGGTCATCGCCTTCGCCGCGCTCGAGGGCGTCGCTCTCGGCGCCTTCTCGAAGGTCATCCCGGCGGTTGCCGGCGTCAGCACCGACATCGTGCTGCAGGCCGTCATCGGCACCTTCGCGGCCTTCGCCGGCACGCTCGCGGCCTACAAGTTCTTCAACATCCAGGTCGGCACCAAGTTCCGCACCTTCGTGGTCGCGGCCATGTTCGGCATGGTGGCGCTCGGTCTGATGGAGATGGTGCTGGGCTTCTTCGGCAACCAGATCGGCTTCTTCGGCTTCGGCGGCATCGGTCTGCTGTTCGCCATCGGCGGCCTGGTGCTCGGCGTGTTCATGCTGATCCTCGACTTCGACTTCGTCGAGAAGGGCATCGCTGCCGGACTCCCCGAGCGCGACTCGTGGCGTGCGGCCTTCGGGCTCACGGTCAGCCTCGTCTGGATCTACACCAACCTGCTCCGGATCCTCGCGATCTTCCAGCAGGACTGATCAACCACGGTCGACCCGGCACCTTCCGCCGGGTCGGCCTGCAGCACCTCCGCCGGCTCGTCGTCCTCAGGACGACGGGCCGGTGGCATGTCAGAGCTCGGTCGCGGCAGCGTCGGCTTCCGACTGCTCGGGCGACTCGACGTCGGGGCTCGGGTGGCGACGGCGGTGCCGCAGCTCGACCCAGCGACCGCGCAGCCCGCGCTGGGAGCCCGAGACCTCGGTGCCGCCGAGCTCGGTGCCCGGCGTCTTGACGGCGCGTACGGCGGCTGCCGCGACCGGCAGGACACCCTCGCCGCGATAGGGCTCGGGCAGCGCCTCGTCCTCGGGCACCAGGCCCAGCGCGGCCAGGCACGACGGGATGAGCACCGACGCGAGCTGCTTGTAGCCGTCGGCGGAGGGATGGAACTGGTCCGGGCCGAACAGCAGCGCCGGGGCGGCGGCGAACTCCGGCCCCAGGATCGAGGCGAGCGCCACGGTGCGCCCACCCTCCTCGAGGACGGCGATGGACTGCGCGGCAGCCAGCCGGCGTGACCAGGAGCGCGCCACCTGCTTGAGCGGGGGAGCGATGGGCTTGATGGTGCCGAGGTCGGGGCAGGTGCCGACGACGACGGCGACGCCGTCGTCGCGCAGGCGGCGGACGCCCTCGGCGAGGTGCTGCACCGATTGCGACGGCATGACGGTGTGGGTCACGTCGTTGGCGCCGATCAGGATGACGGCGAGGTCGGGGTCGGTGCCCAGGGCCGCTTCGACCTGGGCCAGCAGGTCGCTGGACTTGGCACCGACGACGGCGGACGCACGCAGGTGCACCCGTCGGTCGGCCTGCGCCGCGATCCCGCTCGCGAGCTGGGCACCGGGCGTGTCCTCGACCCGCTCCACGCCGTACCCGGCGGCACTCGAATCGCCGAGGAGCGCGATCTTGATCGCGGGGCCGGGGCGGCCGCGGCCGTACCAACCCGTCGAGTCGGGTGGGGTGTGCTCGCTGAGCACGCCGATGGTCCTGCGGGCCAGTCGGGCCTCAGCGACCAGGACGCCGTAGAGGCCTGCTCCGAGCACGGAGAGGCCGCCGCCCCCGAAGGCTGCTGCCGATGCGAGCTTGCGCGCTGCCCCTGTCGTCCCCACGACTTCATGTTACGGGCGGGTAGATGGCTACATTGGCCGGGTGAAGTATGTGAACTCGCTCCTCGACCTCATCGGCAACACCCCGCTGCTGAGGCTGTCCGCCTCTCTCGACGACCTCGGGGGCACAGAAGGCCCGCTCGTGCTCGCCAAGATCGAGTACCTCAACCCGGGTGGCTCGGTGAAGGACCGCATCGCGACCCGGATGATCGAGGCCGCCGAAGCGTCCGGCGAGCTGCAGCCCGGCGGCACGATCGTGGAGCCCACGTCGGGCAACACCGGTGTCGGCCTGGCGATGGTCGCGCAGGCCAAGGGCTACAAGTGCATCTTCGTGTGCCCGGACAAGGTCAGCGAGGACAAGCGCAACGTCTTGAAGGCGTACGGCGCCGAGGTGGTCGTCTGCCCGACCGCGGTCGCCCCCGAGCACCCTGACTCCTACTACAACGTCAGCGACCGCCTCGCCTCGCAGCCCGGCGCCTGGAAGCCCGACCAGTACTCCAACCCGCACAACCCGCGCTCCCACTACGAGACCACCGGTCCGGAGGTCTGGGAGCAGACGGACGGCAAGATCACCCACTTCGTCGCGGGCGTCGGCACGGGCGGCACGATCTCCGGCATCGGTCGCTACCTCAAGGAGCAGAACCCCGAGATCCAGGTGATCGGCGCCGATCCCGCCGGCTCGGTCTACTCCGGCGGCAGCGGCCGTCCCTACCTCGTCGAGGGCGTCGGCGAGGACTTCTGGCCCGAGACCTACGACCGCACGATCGCCGACCGGATCATCGAGGTCTCCGACGCCGACTCGTTCGCCTACACCCGGCGGCTCGCCCGCGAGGAGGCGCTGCTCGTCGGCGGCTCGTCCGGCATGGCCGCCTTCGCCGCCAAGCAGCTCGCCGAGGAGCTCGCGGCCGAGGGCCGCACCGACGCGGTCATCGTCGTGCTGCTGCCCGACTCCGGTCGCGGCTACCTCACGAAGGTCTTCAACGACGAGTGGCTGGGCACCTACGGCTTCGCCACGCCCGGTGACTCGCAGGACCGCACGGTCGGGGAGGTGCTGCGCGGCAAGTCCGGCCAGCTGCCCGACCTCGTGCACACCCACCCCAGCGAGACCGTCGCCGAGGCGGTGCACATCCTGCAGGAGTACGGCGTCTCGCAGATGCCCGTCGTGCGCGCGGAGCCGCCCATCGTGGCCGCCGAGGTCGCCGGGTCGGTCTCCGAGCGCACCCTGCTCGACGCGCTGTTCGCCGGCTCGGCCAAGCTGACCGACCCCGTCGAGCAGCACATGTCGGCGCCGCTGCCCACCATCGGCTCGACCTCCGGGGCCCGCGAGGCGGTGTCGCTGCTGGAGTCCTCCGACGCGGTGCTCGTGCAGGAGGACGGCAAGCCCGTCGGCGTACTCACGCGGCAGGACCTCCTCGCGTTCTTGGCTCGCGGGTGATGATGGGGCCCGTGAAGACGATGCTGCGCGGCACCTCGGCCGCACTCCTGCTCCTGCTCGCCGTCGGTTGCTCCGACTCCGGCTCCGACCGGGCCGACGACCCCACGGCCGCCGTCGAGGTCGAGGTCGGCGAGGAGTTCACCTGGAACGGCTTCACCGTCGCCGACGGCTGGAAGATCGACTCCTCGACCCAGATGATCAACATGGAGGAGCAGGATCGTCCCTTCATCACCGGCGAGGTCACCAACGAGGGCACCGAGCCGCGGTTCGCCCTCTTCGAGTTCGTCTTCGTCGCGGACGGGACGCTGCAGTCGACGATCCGCTGCACGTCCGAGAAGATCCCCACCGGCACGACGACCGACCTCGGCTGCCCCGGGTTCGAGAGCGTGCCCGAGGGCTACGACCTGATCCAGGTCCAGGAAGTCACGCGCTGATCACTCGATGGAGCTGTCCACCAGCACGATCGCACTCCTGGTCCTCGCCGCCCTGGCGGCGGGCTTTGTCGACGCGGTCGTCGGTGGCGGCGGGCTGATCCAGCTGCCGGCGCTGCTGATCGGGCTGCCCGGGGCGTCGGTGGTGCAGATCGCGGCCACCAACAAGCTGGCGTCCTTCTGCGGGACCTCGATCAGCGCGGCGACGTACTTCCGGAGGATCCGGCCGGACCCACGGACGTTCCTGCCCTTGATGCTGGCGGCGTTCGTCGGCTCGTTCGGTGGTGCGCTGGTCGCGTCGCTGATGCCGCGCAGCGCGTTCGACCCGATCATCCTGGTCGTGCTGGTGCTCG
This sequence comes from Nocardioides allogilvus, assembly GCF_003047285.1. Lineage (GTDB taxonomy): Bacteria > Actinomycetota > Actinomycetes > Propionibacteriales > Nocardioidaceae > Nocardioides > Nocardioides allogilvus. The sequence continues at coordinate 514,108 of NZ_PZYX01000001.1, forward strand.
TCGGCTCCTACGTGTGGTTCAAGCCCAGCGTCGGCTCGCTGACGAAGCTCAGGTTCAGCGGCGGCACCCACCTGTCCGCGGTGCTGGTGACCGGCCTGGCCGTCGGGTTCTACGACGGCGCGATCGGTCCCGGGACCGGCTCGTTCTTCGTCTTCGCGCTCGTCGGTCTGCTCGGCTATGACTTCCTCCAGGCCTCGGCCAAGGCCAAGCTCGCCAACTGGGCGACCAACCTCGCCGCGCTCGTCGTCTTCGTCCCGCAGGGTGCCGTCATGTGGGAGCTCGGCCTGATGATGGCGGCCGCCAACATCACCGGTGGATATGCAGGTGCGCGGGTCGCTGTCGCCCGCGGATCACGCTTCGTGCGGATCTTCTTCCTGGTCGTCGTCACCGCGCTGGTCGTGCGACTCGGCGGTGGCGTGCTCGGGGTGTGGTGATCGGCAGAGCGTGAGCTCGCCCGGTAGCGTGCGCACGTGGGCGTGGTGGGGACTATCGACGGCTTCCAGCGCCGGCATCCGGTGCTGGGCTTCCCGCTCGGCGTGATCTACAAGTTCTACGACGACCAGGGCAACTACCTCGCCGCGATGTTGACCTACTACGCCTTCGTCGCGATCTTCCCGCTGATGCTGCTCGGCACCTCGATCCTCGGCTTCGTGCTCGGCGCCCGGCCGGAGTGGCAGGAGGACATCCTCAACTCCGCCCTGAGCCAGTTCCCGATCATCGGCGACCAGCTCGGCCGGCCGGAGGGGCTGACGGGCTCGGCCGCGGGAGTGGTGTTCGGGTCGCTGGCGGCGCTCTACGGCTCGATGGGGCTGGCGCAGTCGCTGCAGAACACGATGCACGTCGCGTGGTCGGTGCCGCGCAACTCCCGGCCCAACCCGTTCTACGCTCGGCTCAAGAGCCTGGTGCTGCTCTTCACCGCGGGCGCCGCGCTGCTCTCGGTCTCCATCGCCTCCACGATCGCGACGACGACGACCTTCTTCGAGGTCGGCACGAAGTGGCTGCTGCCGCTGGTCACGGTGCTCATCGTCGGCACGATGCTCACGATCCTGTTCCGGTTCGCGGCGGCGGGCCAGCACAGCTTCCGGCGCGCGGCCCCCGGCGGCTACACGCTGGCCGTGCTCTGGCAGCTGCTCCAGCTGCTCGGCGCGCTCTACGTCTCCGAGGTGCTGGTCGACACGACCGCGATGACCAAGACCTTCGGGCTGGTGCTCGGGCTGATCGGCTTCCTGTTCATCGGCGCGGTGATGGCGGTGCTGTCGATGGAGATCAACGTCGTCATCGCCCGCCGGCTCTACCCCCGCGCCCTGCTCACGCCCTTCACCGACGCGGTCGACCTGACGCCTGCCGACCGGCGCGCCTACGCCTCGTATGCCCGCATGCAGCGGCACAAGGGCTTCGAGCGCGTCTCGGTCACCTGGGACGAGCAGGAGTGAGCTCCTACCTCACCCTCGCCCGCGACGCCCGCGTCGAGATCGAGGTGAAGCACTCGCGTTTCCTCTGCACGCTGCAGCGCGTGCCGTCCGAGGCGGAGGCCCGGGCGCTGGTCGCGGCGCTGCGCAAGGAGCACTGGGACGCGCGGCACCACTGCTCGGCGTTCGTGCTCGGCCCGGACTCCGCGGTGCAGCGGTCCTCCGACGACGGCGAGCCGGCCGGCACCGCCGGGGCGCCGATGCTCGAGGTGCTGCGCGGGGCGGGCGTCTCCGACGTGGTGGCGGTCGTGACGCGGTGGTTCGGCGGCACGCTGCTCGGAGCGGGCGGCCTGGTCCGGGCGTACGGCGATACCGTGCGTCTTGCAGTGGAGTCCGCCGGCACCCTGCGCCGCGACCTCGTGACGGAGTTCGAGGTCTCCCTCGACCACGGCTCCGCCGGGCGGGTCGAGAACGAGCTGCGCGCGCGTGGCCTCGTCGTCCTCGCATCGGCGTACGGCGACCGCGTGACGCTCCTCGTCGGCTCCACGACTCCGGCGTCGGTCGCACCGCTCGTCGCCGAGGTGACCGGGGGCGAGGCGACGGCCGAGCAGGTCGGCGAGCGCTGGGTCGACGCGGGCTGACCCGCCGCGACTAGGCTCGGAGTCGTGTTCTGGATGAGCGCCTTCATCGACGTACCGGCGTCCGGCTTCGAGTCCTCGGTGACCTTCTGGTCGGCCGTGAGCGGCTGCTCGCCGTCGACGCGTCGCGGCGCGGACGAGGAGTTCCTGACCCTCGTGCCCGCGACCGGCGACGCCCACCTGCGGATGCAGAGGGTGGGCGACGGGGCGCCGCGGATCCACCTCGACCTGCACGTGCCCGACCCCCGCGCCGCTGCCGATCGAGCGGTCGCGCTCGGGGCCGTCGAGGTGGCCGACGAGGGCCATGTCGTCATGCGCTCGCCCGGGGGACTGACCCTCTGCTTCGTGTCCCACCCTGCCGCCGAGGTCGCGCCGCCGATGCGGTGGCCCGACGAATCGCGCAGCATCCTCGACCAGGTGTGCATCGACATCCCGCAGGCGAGCTTCGAGGGCGAGGCCGCCTTCTGGCAGTCGTTGCTGGACTGGCCGCACGTCGGCTCGTCGTACGCCGAGTTCGAGCGCCTCGACCGGCCTGAGGGTCAGGCGCTGAGGGTCCTGCTCCAGCGCGTGCGGGATGACGGCCCGGTGCGCGCGCACCTCGACCTCTCGTGCTCGTCGCGCGAGCGGGAGATGCTGCGCCACGTCGGGCTCGGTGCCCGGGTCGTCGCCGACCACGACGCGTGGACCGTGATGGCCGACCCCGCCGGGATGGCCTACTGCTTGACGGACCGTTCTCCGGGTTGAGGGGCGACGCCGACGTAGACCCAGCGCCCGCCGCGCTGCGCGAAGACGCTGCGCTCGTGCAGCGAGCCCGCGCCGGCGGGGGAGTCGTAGTGGGCGACGAACTCGACCTCGTCGCCCGTCGCGTCCAGCACCTCGAGCCGCGTCCAGGTCAGGCCCGGCTCGGGTGCGAGGTCGTCGGGGCGGGTGCGCGGGTGCCAGGTGCGGAAGACGTAGTCGGTCTCGCCGACGGCGTACGCAGCGAACCGCGAGCGCATCAGCTGCTCGGGCGTGGTGGCCAGGGCCGTGCCGCGGTGCAGCGGCCCGCAGCATGAGTCGTACGTCGATGCGGAGCCGCACGGGCAGTCGCGAGTGAACACCGGTCGAGCCTAGACGGGTCCGCAGCACGAGGTTTCGCACTACATTGCGACGACCACCCCCGTTCTCGAGCACAAGGAGACACGTCTTGACCACCACCAAGCGCGCGACGGCAGGAGCCTTCGTGCTCGCCGCCACGCTGGGCCTGGGTGCGACCTCAGTCGTGCCCGCCCAGTCCGCCGTCATGGCCGCACCCACGGGCACCACGACGACCGTGGCCGTCCAGTCCCCGACGGTCGTCTACGGCGACACCACCAAGCTGACGGTGAGCGTCGACGCGGCCAGCAACGGGGCCAAGCCCGCCGGCAAGGTCGAGGTCGAGGTCGGCGACAAGACCCTCGTCGCCGACGTCACCAACAGCGGCAAGGTCGACTTCGACTGGCCGCTCGTGGATGCCTCGCGCACGCCGTACGCCGTCACCGCCTCGTTCGTCCCGACCGACGCCACCGCGTTCAGCACCTCGGCGTCCGCCCCGGTGAACGTCACGGTGGTCAAGTCCCCGACGGCCACCACGCTCGCCGCGCGGCACAACAAGCTCAAGCGCAAGATCGTCGCCACGAGCGCCACCACCTCGGCGCACGGCCAGGTCCCCACGGGCAAGGTCAAGTTCGTCCTGAAGCGCAACGGTCGCCGGACCGCCGCGACGGTCGTCCCGCTCACCAGCACTGCCGCCGCCAAGGCGGTCTTCCGCAAGGTCTCCAGCAAGGGCCGCTACAAGGTGGTCGCCAAGTACCTCGGCAGCGTGAACTTCCTGAGGTCGAAGACCTCGTTCGACATCACTTCCTGAGCGCCGAACGACACAGGAGCCCCGCCGACCGGCGGGGCTCCTGTGCGTGGTGCGGGTGGGTCAGGGCTTGTTGCCGTTGCCCGGGTGGGTGCCGTTGGCCGCGCAGTACTCCTCGACGGTCATGTCGGCCGCCTCAGCAGCAGCCTCGAGACCGGCGAACGGCGGGGCCTTGCGCTTCTGCTCCTGGCCCTTCTCCGAGCCGGCGAAGTAGGCCGTGCACAGGCCGAAGGTGTTGTGACCGTTGGGGCCGGGCTCGGCGGTCGCGACGACGGTGCCGCCGGCGATGAGGGCGGCGACGGCCGCGGGAACTGCGAGCATGGTGATACGCATGAGATGCCTTCCGAGGAGTTGTTGCTACACCCCATACGGAACCCACGACGAGCGTCGCGAGCCCACCCTCCCCGGTGCGGCTGATTACGAGGGCAGAGTCTGGGCCGTAACCAATGCTCTTGGCAAGAGTTTGAGAGGCGTGAATTTCTCTCGGGCTCTTGTCGCGTCCTGTCTCCTCGTCGTCGGTACGGCGACGCTCGGCTGTGCGCCCTCAGGTGCTGACGACGTGGCGGCGAGGGGCTCCCGGCTCGATCCGGACTTCAAGCCGGGCAAGGGCAAGCACCGGGCCGGCGAGCACGGCCGGGCGCGCGGCGCGAAGCCCGCGGCGCGCGAGGGCGAGCGCGACGCGAAGGGGGATCGCCGCGACGGCGAGAAGACGAAGAGCGTCACGAAGCCCGCCGCGTCGAGCCCGTCGAGCACCCCGACGAAGGGCCCGTCGAAGAGCTCCTCGAGCAGCCCGACGAAGAGCGCACCGACGACGTCCGGGCCCGCCCCGAGCGAGGGCCAGAGCGCCAGCACCACAGCCACCCCCACGACGGGACCCACTCCTGCCGGCTCAGCGAGCGTGAGCGATCCGCGGGGCGACGTCCGGGGCGGTCTGACGGGCGCCCCGGCCCATGCCGACGCGGTGGGGGCCGTGGTGACGCGCACGGCAGGCGGCTTCGAGGTGCGCATCCAGGTCGCGGGCGCGCTGCCACAGGTCTGGGACGGGTCCAACGTGGAGAACATCGTGGCGTTCTTCGACGTCGACCTGGACGGTCAGGTCGACTACGAGACCTGGGGCCACCTCGCCGAGGACGGGTGGAGCGCCAGCGCTCGTCGCCCCGACGGTGCGTCGTTCGGTGCAGCCAGCGGTGTGACGGCGACGCCGTCGGGGGACACGCTCGTGCTGAGCTTCCCCGCGTCGGTCGTCGGCGGAGCGACCAGCTTCCAGTGGTCGGTCGCGACCGAGTTCGGGTCGCTGACCCAGGTCGCCTCCGGGACCACCGCCACCGACTTCGCCCCCGACAGCGGCGGGGTGCGGTTCCCCGCCTGACGGGTCCGCGATCAGGCGACGATCCCGAGCGCTGACTCGAGCTTGTCGACCTCCTCGCCCGAGTGCACGGCGATGCGCTGGAGCGAGGGGATGCTGGAGCGGCAGCCGGTGTAGCCGACGTTGAACATGCCGTCGTAGGACACGGCGGTGACGTTGAGCGCCTGGCCGTTGAAGAGCAGGCTGACCGGGAAGAACTCCTCCAGTCGCGAGCCGTCGAGGTAGCGCGTCTCCGAGGGGCCCGGCACGTTGGAGATGACCAGGTTGGAGGCCGGTCGCCCCCGGCCGCCGAAGCCCAGGATCGCCTGCGACAGGAAGGGCAGCATCAGGGCTGCGGTGTAGGTGTCCATGGCGACTCCGCCGACCTGCGGCAGGCGAGCCTTGCCCAGCTGCGTGGAGGACTTGATCCGCTGGATGCGCTCCAGCGGGCACTCGATGTCGGTGCCGAGCATGGCGTAGAGGAACGTGATCGCGTTGCCGACCGACGCGCCGTCGCCCGGTCGCACGGACACCGGGACGTTGGCGGTGAGGGTCTCGTTGGGCAGCTGGTCGTTCTCCAGGAGGTAGCGGCGCAGCGCGCCCCCGATGACAGCGAGGAAGACGTCGTTGAGGCTGCCGTCGGCTGCCTTGGCGATCGTCTTCAGGCGCTCGATCGAGTAGACCTGCGTCGCGAACCGGCGCGGAGCCTGGATGCGGCCGTTGAAGATGGACTTGGGGGCGCGGAACGGCGTGGCCCGCTCCCCGTCGCCCAGACCGGTCGCGGTCTCGAGGTAGGTCCGGCCCAGCGAGGTCGCGACGCCGACGGCATCTCGGCCCGCGCCCACGAGCCCACCGACGCGCGACGAGGTCTCGCGGCTCACGACCTCGAGCGCGCCCTGCTTGTTGGGGAGGCCCGACTGGTCGGGTCCGCGGGTGCCCACGGCCCACGGGGGGAGCATGTCGCGGGTCTCGGGGTCGGCCGAGAGCATCCGCTTGAGCAGCCGGATCCCGCCGACGCCGTCGATCTGCGAGTGGTGGGCCTTGAAGTACAGGGACCAGCGTCCCTCCTCCAGGCCCTCGATCACGTGGCACTCCCACAGCGGGTAGCGGCGGTCCATCTTGGCGCTGTGCAGGCGCGAGATCAGGACACCGAGCTCGCGCTGTGACCCCGGGGCGGGCAGCGCGGAGTGCCGCAGGTGGTAGTCGAGGTCGATCTCGTCGTCCGCGAGCTCCACCCAGCTGGGCACCGGCAGCGACTTGAACAGGTAGTTGAACGGCGGGGCGAACTGGTGGACCTCACGCCAGCGCTTGACCAGGTCGGCCACGAAGGTGGGCTGGCCCTCCGGCACGCTCAAGGTGGCCAGCATCCCGACCTGCATGGGCGTCCTCGACTTCTCGGCGAAGAGCCATGCGGAGTCGTTGATCTTGAGCAACTTGCGAGCCACGTGGAAGTCCTTGCGATGGGGTTTTCGCAGACTAACGACGCAGGGCCGTCCCGGATACGTGTGGCCCGTCGGACTACCGTGGCCGGGTGACCACGTCGACCACCGTGTCTGCCACCACACCTCCCGCCATCGCCACCCTCGGAGAGCTCCGCGCCTCCGGCCACGAGCTCAGGCCGCTGCGCGTCGAGCTCCGGGACAACCTGCTCGCGCGCCTGCGTGACGGGGTCGACCCGTGGCCGGGTCTGCACGGCTTCGGCGAGACCGTGATCCCGCAGCTAGAGCGCGCGCTGATCGCCGGCCACGACCTCGTCCTCCTCGGCGAGCGGGGGCAGGGCAAGACACGGCTGCTGCGCTCGTTGGTCGGCCTGCTCGACGAGTGGTCGCCGGTGATCTCCGGGTCCGAGCTGGGGGAGCACCCCTATGACCCGATCACCATCTCCTCCCAGCAGTCGCTGGCGACGTACGGCGACGAGCTGCGCATCTCCTGGCGCCACCGCGACGAGCGGTACTCCGAGAAGCTCGCCACCCCCGACACGAGCGTCGCCGACCTGATCGGCGACGTCGATCCGATGAAGGTGGCGGAGGGCCGCTCGCTCGGTGACCCGGAGACGATCCACTTCGGCCTGATCCCGCGCTCCCACCGCGGCATCGTGGCGATCAACGAGCTGCCCGACCTCGCCGAGCGGATCCAGGTCGCGATGCTCAACGTCATGGAGGAGCGCGACATCCAGATCCGCGGCTACGTCCTGCGGCTGCCCCTCGACGTGCTCGTCGTCGCGTCCGCCAACCCCGAGGACTACACCAACCGCGGGCGCATCATCACCCCGCTCAAGGACCGCTTCGGCGCCGAGATCCGCACCCACTACCCGCTCGAGGTCGTCGACGAGATCGCGGTGATCCGCCAGGAGGCCGACCTCGTCGCCGAGGTGCCCGACGTGCTCGTCGAGATCCTGGCGCGCTTCACCCGCAACCTGCGTGAGTCCAGTGCCGTCGACCAGCGCTCGGGTGTCAGTGCCCGCTTCGCCATCGCCGGCGCGGAGACGATCGCCGCGGCGGCGCTGCACCGCGCGACCGTCAACGGGGAGGACCTCGCGGTCGCCCGTGTCGTCGACCTCGAGACGGCCGTCGAGGTGCTCGGCGGCAAGATCGAGTTCGAGACCGGTGAGGAGGGCCGCGAGAGCGAGGTCCTGACCCACTTGTTGCGTACGGCGATCGCCGAGGCCGTCAGGGGCCACTTCCGTGGCCTCGACCTCGGCCTGCTCGTCGAGGCCATCGAGGACGGCGCGACCATCGCGACGAGCGGTCGCACGACGGCCCGCGAGTTCCTCGCCGGCCTGCCCGTGCTCGGTGAGTCAGAGGTCTACGACGACATCGGTGCGCGCATCGACGCGACCAACGACGGCGAGCGCGCGTGCGCCATCGAGCTCGCGCTCGAGGGGCTCTACCTCGCCCGCCGGGTCGGCAAGGAGACGGACGGCCGGGAGACGGTCTATGGCTGAGCCGCGGACCCCATGAGCCGTTATCGCAAGTACGACGGCGGCGACCCGCTCGCCCCGCCGGTCGACCTGGCGGAGGCGCTGGACGCGATCGGCCAGGAGGTGATGGCCGGCTACTCGCCCGAGCGCGCGATGCGCGAGTTCCTGCGCCGCGGTGGGCAGGACCAGCAGGGGCTGGACGACCTCGCGCGGCGGATCGCAGAGAAGCGGCGCGACCTGCTGCAGCGCCACAACCTCGACGGAACCATGCAGCAGGTGCGCGAGCTGCTCGACCAGGCGGTGCTCGCCGAGCGCGGACAGCTCGCCCGCGACGTGGTGATGGAGGACGGCGACCGGGCGTTCCGCGAGCTCCAGCTCGACAACCTCCCGGACTCCACGGCCGCTGCGGTGACCGAGTTGTCGACGTACGACTGGACGTCGTCGGAGGCTCGCGCGGCCTACGACGAGATCAAGGACCTGCTCGGCCGCGAGCTGCTCGACCAGCGCTTCGCCGGCATGAAGGAGGCGATGGAGGGCGCGACCGACGAGGACCGCGCCGCCATCAACGAGATGCTCGGCGACCTCAACGACCTGCTGGAGAAGCACTCGCGTGGAGAGGACACCGACGAGGACTTCGCCGACTTCATGGACAAGCACGGCGACTTCTTCCCGGAGGACCCGCAGGACATCGACGAGCTCATGGACACCCTGGCCGAGCGCTCGGCCGCCGCCCAGCGGATGCTCAACTCGATGACGCCCGAGCAGCGCGCCGAGCTGATGCAGCTCTCGCAGCAGGCGTTCGGCTCCCCGGAGCTGATGCAGCAGCTCGCCCGGATGGACGCCAACCTCCAGTCGCTGCGCCCGGATCTCGACTGGGGCAGCTCGGCGAACTTCGACGGGGAACAAGGGCTGGGCCTCGGCGACGGCACCGGCGCCTTCCAGGACCTTGCGGAGCTCGACGCGCTGGCCGACCAGCTCTCCCAGACCTACGGCGGAGCGCGGATGGAGGACGTCGACCTCGACGCCCTCGCCCGACAGCTCGGCGACCAGGCCGCCGTCGACGCGCGCACGCTGGCGGACCTGGAGAAGGCGCTGCGCAGCTCCGGCTACCTCCAGCGCGGCTCCGACGGGGAGCTGCGGCTCTCACCGAAGGCGATGCGCCAGCTCGGCAAGGCGCTGCTCCGCGACGTCGCGACCCGGATGTCCGGGCGCCAGGGACAGCGCGAGTCGCGCAACGCCGGTGCTGCCGGCGAGCTCTCCGGGGGCACCCGCGCGTGGGAGTACGGCGACACCGAGCCGTGGGACGTCACGCGCACGATCACCAACGCGGTCCTGCGGACGGCCTCCGAGACGCTGGTTGAGCAGCGAGGCACGAGCGTGTCGAAACCGAGGCTTCGCCTGAACATGGCGGACATCGAGGTCCAGGAGACCGAGGAACGCACCCAGGCGGCGGTGGCGCTGCTCGTCGACACCTCCTTCTCGATGGCGATGGACGGCCGCTGGGTGCCGATGAAGCGCACCGCACTCGCGCTGCACCAGCTGATCCAGTCCCGCTTCCGCGGCGACCACCTGCAGCTCATCGGCTTCGGCCGGCACGCCCAGGTGATGGAGATCGAGGAGCTGACCGCGCTCGACGCGCGCTGGGCCAAGGGCACCAACCTGCACCACGGCCTGCTGCTCGCCAACCGGCACTTCCGCAAGCACCCCAACGCCCAGCCCGTGCTGCTGATCGTCACCGACGGCGAACCGACCAGCCACCTCGAGCCGGACGGGGACGTGTGGTTCTCCTACCCGCCCCACCCGCTGACGATCGCCAACACCGTGCGCGAGCTCGACAACTCGCGGCGGCTCGGTGCGCAGACGACGTTCTTCCGGCTCGGCGAGGACCCGGGCCTGGCGCGCTTCATCGAGTCGATGGCCCGCCGGGTCGAGGGGCGGATGGTCTCGCCCGAGCTCGACGACCTCGGCGCCGCCGTCGTCGGGTCCTATCTCGGCGACCGGTCGGCGTCGACGTACAGGGAGCAGTTCGGTGGCTGGTACGGCGGCGACCGCGGCTTCTGGGTCGGCTGAGACCCTCCCGCTGACCTCAGCCGGCCAGCATCCGCATCAGCTCGGCGCCCATCTGCTCGACCACGGGTCAAGGCCGCCCACGGTGGTGCGGAACTGCAGCACGGCCGAGTCGGAGGCCCGCCACTCGTGGCACGGGTCAGACCGCGAAGCCGGGGAGGTTCTCCTCCAGGATCGCGCGGAACGGTGCCTCGGCCTCGAGCTGGCTGAGCAGGCCGAGGCCCCCGAGCCAGGTGCGGTGGATGAGCAGGTAGTTGGCCGGCAGGTTGAGCTTGGTCGCGACCGTGAACGCCGGGTCGCGCGGGTTGTTGATCCGCTCGAACTGGGCCCGCATCCACGTGCGGCTGAAGCGGAAGCGCTCGACCCGCGCCGGCTCGATGAAGGGCGCGAGGTAGTCGAGGACGAGGTGCGGATCAACGCGCACGTTGTCCTTGATGAAGCCCTCCTCGCGGAGCCCGGCGACGAGCTGGTCGACGTCGGCGTCGCGCGCGATCCGGATCAGCGTCCCCATCGCGGTCGGCAGGTGGCGATCGGGCAGCCGGGCGACGGCACCGAAGTCGAGCACGCCGAGCTGGCCGGTGTCGGGCATCGGGCGGAAGTTCCCCGGGTGCGGGTCGGCGTGCAGCATGCCGGTGCGGACGGGCCCGGAGAAGAGGAAGCGGGCGAGCAGCTCGCCGTAGTGGTCGCGTTCGGTCTGCGTCCCCTCCCGGATGACGTGGGCGAGGCTGTACGGCGACTCGAGCCACTCGGTGACCAGCACCTTCTCCCCGCTGGCCACGACGTCGGGGATGACGAAGTCCGGGTCGTCGCGGAACGCGGCGGCGAAGACACGCTGGGCCTCGGCCTCCAGGGAGTAGTCGAGCTCGTCGGCGGCGCGCGCCTGCAGCTCGGCGACGAGGGGCTTGATGTCGATGCCGGGGAAGACCGGGGCGATGCCCTTGGCCAGGCGGGCGAGCTGGCGCAGGTCGCTCATCAACGCCTCGCCGGCGCCGGGATATTGCACCTTCACGGCCACGTCGCGACCGTCGGACCACCGCCCCTTGTGCACCTGCCCGATGCTCGCCGCGGCGGTCGGCCCGCCGTCGAGCCAGACGAGCTGCTTCTTCCAGGTCGGCCCGAGGTCGTTCTCGAGCTGGTCGCGCACCGTCTGGGTCGGCATCGGCGGCGCATCGTCCTGCAGCTTGGTCAGGTTGGCGCGGTACGGCGCCACCAGCTCGTCGGGCAGTGCGGCCTCGAGCACGCTCAGCGCCTGCCCGAACTTCATCGCTCCACCCTTGAGCTCACCCAGCGTCCTGAACAGCTGCTCGGCCGTGCGCTGCTGCACCTCGTTGAGCACCATCTCCGCCGGCGCACCGCCCAGGCGCCTGCCGAAACCCACCGCCGTACGCCCTGCATAGCCGAGGGGCAGCGCCGCCAGGCGTGCGCCGCGTGCGATGCCCTTGCGGGGAAGTTCGGTCATGGAAGTCAGTGTCGCCGATGCCCGGTTGGCGCGTCCTATCGTGATCGCCATGGAGCTCGAGTTCGCCGGTGAGGTCGTCGAGTGGCGCGGACCAGCGCCCTTCCACTTCGTGCCGCTCCCGCCCGACGAGGCCGACCTGGTCGACGAGGTGAAGGCGGAGGTCGCCTACTGGGGCGTGATCCCCGTGACCGCGTCGCTGGGGAGACCACCTTCACCACCGCGATGTTCCCGAGCGAGGGGACCTACTTCCTGCCGCTCAAGGACGCCGTCCGGCGAGCCGAGGGCGTCGGGCCCGGCGACGTCGTCGAGGTCCGGCTCAGCGTCGGTCGCTAGGCCAGTCGATGCCCGAGGGCGGTCAGCCGGTCGGTGGAAATCCCGGGAACCCAGGACAGCGGTATTCCCCAGCCACGGGGTGGCTGTCAGATACCGCTGTCTTAGCCGAGGTCGGCGTCATCGGGCGTAGACGCTGATGTGCCGCTCGCTGCGGGCGGTGAAGGGCTCGCCCTGCCAGCCGCCGAAGCGGTCGCGCAGCCGCAGCCCGGCTAGTCGTGCCATCAGGTCGAGCTCGCTGGGGAACGGGATGCGCTGCGCGATCGGGCCCATCGTGATCCCGGCGGCGGAGATGGTGACGTGGTTCTCCGACAGCAGCTGGGTGACGGGGTCGTAGCGGTTGACGTCCAGCACGACCTCGTCTGCGGCGACCCGTTCCGCCTCGACGAACTGGGTGCGCCCGGCGATCGACACGGTGGGGGAGGTCATCTCGACGACGAAGACGCCGTCCTCGGCGAGGTGGCGGCCAGCGTTCTCGAAGCACTGCACCTGACCGTCCTGGGTGAGGATGTTGCCGATCGTGTTGAACACGAGGTAGACGAGGGAGTACGCCGCAGCCGGGGCGTCCGCCGTCGCCATGTCACCTGCGACGACCGCGACGTCGGGTCGTCGTTCGTGCAGGCGCTGGGTCATCGCCGCTGACTGCTCGATGCCGTCGACCTCCACCCCGCGCTCGATGAGCGGGATCGCGATGCGGCCGGTGCCGATCGCCAGCTCGAGGGCGCGGCCGTCACCGGCCAGCGCGGCCAGGAACGAGACCGTCTCGGCCTCGTCGCCACGGAGGTGGTCGTCGTACGCCGCGGCCACGTCGGGGCCGAAGCTGTCCATCGGATCGAAGCCGTCCATGGCCCCACCCTGTGGCTGGGTGGCGATCGGGGCAACCGGGTTTCGAAGGTGGGGGACCGCGGGAGATCGTCAGCCCATGGCCCGTCGCGGTTTGCGACGCCGACGTCGGGGTATCAACAGCCCGACCTTGAAGGAGCTGATCATGGCCAACCGCCCCACCCGACGCGCACTCCGGCGCATCACCGCCCTCGCACTTCTCACGACCCTCGTCGCCGGCACCACGACGCTGGCCCCCTCGTCCCTGGCGACTGCGAGCGGCCACGGCGACGAGCCCGCCTGGCTGGAGACCGACGCCGTCGTGCTGCGTCCGTCCACCCAGGACCTGGCCCGGCGAACGGCCGTCCAGGCGCCGGCCGACGCGCGGCTCACGGACGCGACCCGCAGGGCCGATGCGGGCAACCTCGTCGACGTCGCCTTCGTCTATCCCGCGGCGCTCCTCGCCCAGGCCGACGTCGGCGGCATCGAGGGTCTGCGCACCAGGTTCCAGACGCAGATCGCCGGCGCCAACAAGGCCTTCGCGAACTCCGGCATCCCCCTCCAGCTGCGCTACGTCGGTGACCGCCAGGTCGCCGCGGCGACCTCGACCGACCTGCTCACGATGATCAAGCAGCTCGGGGCACCCGGCGACGGGATCTATGACGAGGCGCAGGCACTCCGCGAGGAGACCCACGCCGACCTCGTCAGCCTGTGGGCGAGCGGCTCGGTTCCCCCGGGCTCGAGCTGTGGCATCGGCGGGCTGAGTGGCATCCAGCCGCAGTACGACCCCGAGTACGCCGCCTGGACGGTGCTCTTCTACACCGACTGTGCCGACAGGTTCCGCGTGTTCGAGCACGAGATCGGCCACAACTTCAGTGGCGACCACGACACCGGGGCGTCGTTCCCGCCGAGCCAGGGCAAGCCCTATGCCCGCGGCTACACCGACCCGGCCCACCAGTTCATCTCGGTGATGGCCTACTACGACACCTGCCGTGCCGCGGGCGTGAGCTGCGTGCGGATTCCCTACTACTCCGGACCCAGCGTGCGCACGCCCGAGGGCTACCCGGTCGGCAGTGCGGCGGCCGACAACGTTCGTGCGATCACCGAGCAGGCGCCGGCGGTGGCCAACTACCGCCAGTCGCAGATCTACGGGGCGGCCCCGTCGATCTCCGGCACCCCCAACCGTGGCAAGTCGCTGACCGTCAGCACCCCCGGGTGGGCTCCCGGCAACGTCACCTTCACCTACCAGTGGTTCGCCGACGGGGCGCCGATCGCCGGCGCGACCGGCCCCCAGCTCACGCTCGGCAAGGCCCAGGTCGGGACGGTGATCACCGTCGCGGCGACCGGTTCGGCGCCGTACTACCAGCCCGTGGCGGTCGGCTCGGCTCCCTCCGCGGTGATCGGGAAGCAGCTCTTCACGAAGACCCACCGCCCGAGGATCAAGGGCAACGCACGTCCCGGTGGGGCGCTGCGCGCGGTCATGCGGGACTGGAAGCCCAGCAAGGCGGTGAAGTACCGCTACAAGTGGTTCCGCAACGGCAAGGCGATCAAGGGCGCCAAGTCCAAGACCTACCGCGTCAGCCGCAAGGACCGAGGGAAGAAGATCTCGGTCCAGGTCACGGGCAAGCGTCGGGGCTACGAGACCACCAAGCGCCAGTCCGGGAAGGTCAAGATCCGGCGATAGGTCGCGGCCTCGGCTTGAAGCGGCGGACCTCCTGCGGCCACCCGCACGCCTCCGCCATCCTGCCGGCCCACATCCGGGCGGCCTCCTCGTCGGCCACGTCGACGACGGTGAGGCCGCCCAGGACTTCCGTGGTCTCCGCGAACGGACCGTCGCTGATCGCCACGGTGCCGCTGGTGGCGTCGGCGCTGCAGACGGTGAAGAGAGGTGAGCCCTCACCCTCCAGCCCGCCGGCGTAGACGTAGACCCCGGCGGCCACCATGTCGTCGACCACGGCCATGGACAGCGGTGCGCGCGAGCGGAACCACTCCTCGGTGTGGTCGCCGACCCACTGCTGGTTGAAGTAGATGAGGTACTCGGTCATGGCTGCTCCTCCTGGCACGGCGGACCCGGCGCCCGCCCTCAGCACCTTGACGGACGAGGAGGGGCCGAATCGACACGGCTAGCCGGGAAACTTCACCCCGGTGTTGGCGTGGCAGCGGTAGCCGAACGGGTTCTTCGCGAGGTATTGCTGGTGCGCGTCCTCGGCGTAGAAGTAGGGCGTCTCGCTCGCCGGGCGGATCTCCGTGGTGATGTCGCCCAGCCGGCGCCTGGCCAGCTCGTCGCCGTACACCTTGGTCAGGTCGCGCGCCGTCTGCTCCTGCTCGGGCGAGGTGAAGTAGATCGCGGAGCGGTACTGCGTGCCGACGTCGTTGCCCTGGCGCATGCCCTGGGTCGGGTCGTGGATCTCGAAGAACTTCTTCACCAGGTCGGCGAACGAGGTGACCGCGGGGTCGAAGACGATCCGCACGGCCTCGGTGTGGCCGGTGCGGCCAGAGCAGACCTCGTCGTACGTCGGGTGGCTGGTGTGGCCGCCGGCGTAGCCGACCGACGTCGACCAGACGCCCGGCTCCTGCCAGAAGATCTCCTCGGCGCCCCAGAAGCAGCCGAGGCCGAAGATCGCGACCTCGTGGCCCTCGGGCGCCTCGTCGGTGACGACGGGCGTCTTGAGGACGACGTGCTCCCCGAGGGTCCAGGGCTGCTCGGCACGGCCGGGCAGTGCCTCGTCGGCGGAGGGGAGGGTGGAGGGCTTGCCGAGTCCGAACATGTCTCCATTGTCCGCACCCGGGCAAGGAGACAACCAAAATTGGGTATATCAGGGCCGCAGCACGGGAGCCTGGCGCCGGTGCAGACCACTTTTGAGCCACGGAGAGGGACCACCCACTGAGAGGACGACCACCATGCAGTCTCGAGGAATGACCAAGCGCGCGCTCGCCGCGGTCGTGGCAGGCGTACTGATCGGCGGCGGCGTCACGGCCGTCAGCCCTGCCGGTGCGGAGGTGGAGCAGTTCGCCGCGACGAACTGGAAGAAGATCTGGAAGAAGAAGCTCCAGCCCCTCGCCGACAAGCGCTACTACACGAAGTCCGCATCGGATGCGAAGTACTCCACGAAGACCGAGACCGGCGCAGCCTTTGCGAACTACTACACCAAGGCGCAGACCGACGCCGCCCTCGGGGGCTTCCTGACGAAGGCTGCTGGCGACGCGGCGTACGCCGCGAAGGGCTCGGGCTACTCCAAGGCCGAGTCGGACGCGAAGTTCCAGCCGGTCGGCAGCTATGCGGCAGCCGGCTCGGCGTACACGAAGACCGAATCGGACGCCAAGTACGCGCCCAAGGTCCAGCTGATCCGCGGCCACTACGTCGCCGACGTCCCCTCCGGGACCTACGTCACGTCACCGATCTCCTTCGGGGTGACCTTCAGTGCCACCCCCACAACGCACTACATCCCGGTAGGTGGTGTGCCGCCGGCGGGATGTTCCGGAACAGCAACGCTGCCCAACGCTGCTCCTGGCCACCTCTGCGTGTTCGCGACCGGGGCCCCCAACGTGTCCTCGGTGACGTTCAACAGTCCCAATGCCTACGGGGCCAACCTGCTCGGCCAGCTCACGAACACCGGTGCCGCGGCCTTCATCCAGGGAAACTGGGCGGCACGTCCCGCCGCTGTCGCGTCGCCGACCCTCGCGGGTCTCAAGGACGCCACCGGTCAGACCGCCGTGGAATCCGGACGCTGAGACACCCACGCCCGGGCCGCCACGGCTCGGGCGTGGGTAGGGTCACGGTGTGACCCAGGAACACACGAACAAGTCCGGCTTCGAGACGCGTGCGATCCACGCCGGCTACGAACCCGATGCCATGACCGGTGCGGTGATCCCGCCGATCTACGCCACCAGCACCTACAAGCAGGACGGTGTGGGCGGGATGCGGGGCGGCTACGAGTACAGCCGCTCGGCCAACCCGACCCGGACTGCTCTCGAGGGCGCGCTCGCCTCCGTCGAGGAGGGCGAGCGCGGCTTCGCGTTCGCGAGCGGCCTGGCGGCCGAGGACACCATCATCCGGGCGCTCACCGCGCCGGGCGACCACGCGGTCATCCCGGACGACGCCTACGGCGGCACCTTCCGGCTCTTCGACAAGGTGGCGCGCGTCTGGGGCCTCGACCACAGCCCCGCCGCGGTCTCGGACGTCGACGCGATGCGGGCCGCGATCGTCCCCGGCCGGACGAAGATCGTGTGGGTCGAGACGCCCACCAACCCGATGCTCAACATCGGGGACATCGAGGAGCTGGCGGCGGTCGCCCATGAAGCGGGAGCGCTGCTCGTCGTGGATAACACGTTCGCGTCTCCCTACCTGCAGCAGCCACTCACCCTCGGCGCTGACGTCGTCGTCCACTCGACGACGAAGTACGTCGGCGGGCACAGCGACGTCGTCGGCGGCGCGGTCGTCGTCCGCGACCTCGAGGTCGCCGACAAGATCGCGTTCCACCAGAACTCCATGGGGGCCGTGCCCGGTCCCTTCGACTGCTTCCTCACGCACCGCGGGCTCAAGACGCTCGGGGTGCGGATGGATCGCCACTGCGACAACGCCGAGAAGGTCGTCGAGTTCCTCGGCTCCCACGCGAAGGTCGCCGAGGTCATCTATCCCGGGCTCGAGAGCCACCCCGGCCACGCGGTCGCGGCGAAGCAGATGAAGCGCTTCGGCGGCATCATCAGCTTCCGCGTCACCGGCGGCGAGCAGCAGGCGCTCGACGTCTGCGCGAAGGCGGAGGTCTTCACGCTCGGGGAGTCGCTCGGTGGCGTCGAGTCCCTGATCGAGCACCCCGGCCGGATGACCCATGCGAGCGTCGCCGGCACCGACCTCGAGGTCCCCTCCGACCTGATCCGGCTCAGTGTCGGGATCGAGACGGTCGAGGACCTGCTCGCCGATCTCGACCGCGCGCTGGCATGACCGAACCCGACATCCGCTTCTCGCTCGCCAACGAACGGACCTTCTTGGCCTGGGTGCGTACGGCGATCGGGCTGGTCGCCGCCGGTGTCGCGATCTTCCACCTGGTCGACCCGTCGGCCGCGACGACTGTCCTGTCGCTGCTGCTGCTCGCCTCCGGCGCGCTGGCCGGCTGCGTCGGCTATGCCCATTTCCGCGCTGCCGACCGGGCGATCCGGGCGGGGGAGATGCTGCCGACGAACGGTGTCGTCTTCGTGCTGCTCACGGCCGCGGTCGTGCTCGGCGCGGCGGCCGCCGTCGTCACCGTGCTGGTGTGAGGCCGTGACCGCAGTCGTCTGCGTCGACTTCGGGTCGACCTTCACCAAGGCGTCGCTGGTCGACCTCGGGACCGGCGCGATGGTGGCGTCCGCCAGCCACGCGACCACGATCGGCACCGACGTGCTCGACGGCTTCGACGCCTGCCTGGCCGCGCTGAGCGAGCAGGATGCCCGCGCCCGCGACGCCGAGGTGCTGGCCTGCTCCAGCGCCGGTGGCGGGCTGCGGATCGCGGTCGTCGGCAACGAGGAGCTCGTCACCGCCGAGGCCGGGCGCCGCGTCGCCCTGTCCAGCGGCGGGAAGGTCGTGGCCGTGCTCTCGGGCGGCCTCGATGCGCAGCGCTACGCCGACCTGCGCGAGGCCGAGCCCGACGTCGTGCTGCTCGTGGGTGGCACCGACGGCGGCAACAGCAGCCAGCTCGTCGCCGATGCCGACTTCCTCGCGGAGGCTCGCTGGGCCGGCCCCGTGGTCGTCGCGGGTGACGTCGAGGCACAGTCGCGCGTCGCCGCGGCCTTCGAGGAGTCGCGGACGCCGTACGTCCTGGCGGACAACGTGGTGCCGAGGATCGGCGTGCTCGCGGCCGAGCCGGCACGCGCCGCGATCCGCGAGATGTTCCTGGCCCACGTGATCGGTGGCAAGCACCTCAGCACGCGCACCGACTTCGCGGCGATGGTCCGTGGGGCGACCCCGGACGTGGTCCTCACCGGCGTCGAGCTGCTGGCGCGCGGGCTCGACGAGGCACGTCCCGGCGCCGGCGACGTGGTCGTCGTCGACGTCGGTGGGGCGACCACCGACGTCCACAGCGTGGTCGAGGTCGACCCGGAGGAGAGCGGACTCGCGCGCGAGGTCGTCGCGACCACTGCCGTGACCCGCACCGTCGAGGGCGACCTCGGGATGCGGTGGTCGGCGGTGAGCACGGTGTCGGAGGCTGGGCTCGATCTCGCCGCCGCGGCGGAGCGGCGACGGGTCGACCCCGACTACCTGCCCGACTCGGCCGACGAGGTCGCGATCGACGAGGCGATCGCCCGTGCCGCGATCGAGCTCGCCCTCAAGCGGCACGCCGGCCGGAGCAAGGTCGTCCTGAGCCCTGAGGGCCGGGTCGTCGAGCGCACCGGCAAGGACCTGCGCGAGGTCGACCTGCTCGTCGGCTCCGGAGGGGTGCTGCGCAACGGCGTGGACGGTGTCGTGGGCCGCGTGCTGTTGCCCGCCACCGGCGAGCACGACGGCGGGTGGCAGCTGCCCCGTGCGCCGCGGGTGGTCGTCGACCACGACTACGTGCTGGCCGCCGCCGGGCTGCTGGCCGCGGCACATCCCGAGGCGGCCCACCGGCTCGTGCAGGGGTTGTCGTCGGTGCCGATGAGTAGCCTGCAGTCGTGACGAAGGACACCGGGGTGAGCGACCAGGAGCTCGGCGACGTCGAGACGTCGGCGGAGACCGATCCCGACTCCCGGCGGCGGGAGCGGCTGGCCTCGCAGCTGGCCCAGCAGTGGGCGGCGCTGCGCGCCGAGCGCCGGCCGGAACCGATCACGATCACCACCGGGGCCAGCAACTTCAGCCGCGCGCAGGTGCCGTGGGGCATCGACCTCGCGGCGGCCTGGTCATGGAGGCTGATCATCATCGCGGCGGCCGTCTTCGGCCTCGCCTGGGTGCTGGCCTTCTTCGCCGTCATCACCATGCCGCTGGCGATCTCGCTGCTCATCGCGGCGCTGGTCGGCCCGGCGGTCGCCTTGCTGCAGCGGATCGGGGTGCCGCGGGGGCTCGCCGCGGGCATCGTGATGATCGTCGGCATCACCACCGTCGGGCTGCTCCTCACCTATGTCGGCCAGCAGGTCGCCGCCGGTGCGCAGGACCTCGCCGACTCGGTCGTCGAGGGCCTCGGCCAGGTGAAGGACTGGCTGCGCGACGGACCGCTCAACCTCAGCGACAGCCAGCTCAACGGGTGGATCGAGTCGGCCCAGCGCACCATCACCGAGAACTCCCGTGAGGGCAGCGCCGTCACCCGGCTCACTGAGCTCGGCACCGCCGTCGGACACGTCTTCGCCGGCTTCTTCATCGTGTTGTTCTCCACCTACTTCTTCCTCGCCGACGGCTCGCGCATCTGGGCGTGGCTGGTCCGGCTCGCCCCCCGCGCGGCGCGCGAGCACGTCGACGGCTCGGGCCGCGTCGCGTGGATCTCGCTGACCCAGTTCGTCCGGGCCACGGTGCTGGTCGCGCTCGCCGACGCGATCGGCGTGACGATCGTGGCAGCGCTGCTGGGTGTGCCGTTCGTGCTGGCGATCGGTGTGCTGGTCTTCCTCGGTGCGTTCATCCCGATGGTCGGAGCGACCGTCGCGGGCAGCGTCGCGATCCTGGTCGCGCTCGTCGACCAGGGCCCGCTCACCGCGCTGCTCATGCTCGGCGGCGTGATCCTCGTGCAGCAGATCGAGGGACACATCCTGCAGCCCTTCCTGATGGGTCGCTTCGTGTCCGTGCACCCGCTCGGCGTGATCGTGGCCATCGGGTGCGGTGTGCTGGTCGCGGGCATCGCCGGCGCGCTCATCGCCGTACCCCTCGTCGCCGCAGGCAACGCAGTGGTCAACCACCTCGCCCGCGAGAGCGAGCCCGAGGACTACGAGTCACCAGTCGTCACCGACGAGGAGGAGCGAGACGTGGAGCAGGAGGTGGCGAGTGAGTGACCCTCGCCTGAGTGGTGTGACCCTGGCCGACATCGAGGCCGCGCGCGAGGTGCTGCAGGGCGTCGCCGTGCGCACGCCCATGGAGGAGTCGCGCTGGCTCTCCGCGCTGGCTGACGGACCCGTGAGCCTGAAGTGCGAGAACCTCCAGCGCACCGGTTCCTTCAAGATCCGCGGCGCCTTCGTCCGCATCTCGCGACTCTCCGAGCAGGAGCGTGCTGCCGGCGTCGTGGCCGCCAGTGCCGGCAACCACGCCCAGGGTGTCGCGCTCGCCGCCACCACGCTCGGCATCCGCTCCACCGTCTTCATGCCCGAGGGGGCGCCGATCCCGAAGGAGAAGGCGACGCGGGCGTACGGCGCCGACGTCCGCTTCCACGGCCGCTACCTCGAGGACGCGCTGGTCGAGGCGCGGCGGTTCGCCGCCGAGACCGGGGCGGTGCTGATCCACCCGTTCGACCACGCCGACGTCGTCGCCGGGCAGGGCACCGCCGGGCTGGAGATCCTCGAGCAGAAGCCCGACGTCAAGACGGTCATCGTGCCGACCGGTGGTGGCGGCCTGCTCGCCGGCGTCGCCATCGCGATCAAGGCCGCCCGTCCCGACGTCCGGGTGATCGGCGTGCAGGCCGAGGGGGCTGCCGCCTTCCCCGACTCGCTGCGCCACGGCGCACCCGTCGCGCTGTCGTCGATGGCGACGATGGCTGACGGCATCGCGGTCGGGTGTCCGGGTGAGATCACCTTCGCCGCCGTGCGCGACCACTGCGACGAGGTGCGCACCGTCTCCGAGGAGTCACTGTCGCGGGCGCTGCTCGCCCTCGTCGAGCGCGCCAAGATGGTCGTCGAGCCGGCCGGTGCCGCCGCCGTGGCGGCCATCCTCGACACGCCGCACCACTTCGAGAGCCCGACGGTGGCGATCCTCTCGGGCGGCAACATCGACCC
Source organism: Nocardioides allogilvus (assembly GCF_003047285.1). Taxonomy (GTDB): domain Bacteria; phylum Actinomycetota; class Actinomycetes; order Propionibacteriales; family Nocardioidaceae; genus Nocardioides; species Nocardioides allogilvus. Next base: position 535,842 of record NZ_PZYX01000001.1, read on the forward strand.
GCTGCTGCTCGGCAAGGTGATCCGCCACGGACTCGCGTCCGCCGGGCGCTACCTCTACCTCCGGGTCGTGATCCCCGACCTGCCCGGCGGGTTGGCCGGGCTGCTCGCCCGCGTCGGCGAGGCCGGCGCCAACGTGCTCGAGGTCGCCCACGAGCGGATCTCGCCGACGCTCAACCTCAACGAGGTCGAGGTGCGGATCCAGCTCGAGACCCGCGGCGAGGTGCACGCGGGGGTCGTGATGGCCAAGCTCCGCGAGGCGGGCTACAAGGTCTACGAATGAGTCGACCCGGCACACGGGGTGCCGGGTCAACGTGTGGAACGAAGGTCAGCTGCGGTAGGGCTCCGCGTCGACGATGTCGACCTGGATGTCCTTGCCGTTGGGCGCGGTGTAGGTGACGGTCTCGCCCTTGTTGTGGCCGTTGATCGCGGCACCCATGGCGGACTGGGGGGAGTAGACGTCGAGGGTGTCGCCCTCGGCGAGGTTCTCGCGGGCCCCGAGCAGGAACTTCTCGGTGTCGTCGTCGCCGGTGAAGCGGATGGTCACGACCATGCCGGGCTCCACGACGCCGTCGTTGGCCGGCGTCTCGCCGACCTCGGCGCGGCGCAGCATGTCCTCCAGCTGGCGGATGCGAGCCTCCTGCTTGCCCTGCTCGTCCTTGGCAGCGTGGTAGCCGCTGTTCTCCTTCAGGTCGCCTTCATCGCGAGCGGCAGAGATCTTCTCGATGATCTCGGTGCGGCGAGGCCCCTTGAGCTCCGCGAGCTCGGAGGTGAGCTTGTCGAAGGCATCCTGCGTGAGCCAGATGGTGCCGGCGTCCTGAGTCATGTCGGTGTACTCCTACTAGGTGGATACGCACAATCGCATCCACTCGTGGTGGTGTTTGTCCTGCTTGGCGAGCCCTGCGGCTGGCGCTCTCGGCCGCGCAATGGGCTGGCGCTGCCGGGCGGGCAGGACACCAACGTAGCAACTCAGGCGAGCAGATGCAGGTCGACGACACCAAATAGGCTGGTCAGCGGCGTGGACGGGGGCGCTCAGACGCTCAGCGCGGACGTTCCTGGTCGGGAGTGGTGCAGCCGATCAGGTCGACGCTGGTGGCGAGTCGCTCGGTGCGGATGACGACGTCGTTGCGGCCCTGCTGGGGCGTGAACGAGATCTCGCCGACGGTGGTGTGGTCCTCGGCGAAGGCCCGCACCCGGCAGGTGGCGTCGGCGCCGTCCTCGAGCTGGACGTCGATGTGCGCGATCGCGGAGCTGGCGCTGCGCACGTCGTAGCTGACCAGCTCCGACTCGGCTGCGGGGGTGCCGTGCGACCACGCCACCCATGCCACCCAGGCGAGGAAGACCAGTGCCAGCACGGCCGTCGCGGCGACCAGTGCTTGCCGGCGCCACGGTGCGGGTGCGCCGTACCTCTGGGAAAGGTCGCTGGGGGCAGGCGCGGGCTCGGTCACGCGTGCAGCCTAGAGAACTCGGCCAACGGTGCAGAACCTAGACTCTCGTCCATGCCGCAGCCTTCCGCCCAGCGCGCCGGATATCGCCTCATGCACGTGCACGCCCACCCCGACGACGAGTCGAGCAAGGGCGCGGCCTCGACGGCGATGTATGTCGCCCAGGGCGTCGACGTGCACGTCGTGACCTGCACGGGCGGCGAGCGCGGTTCGATCCTCAATCCGAAGATGGACCGGCCCGGGATCCTCGAGAACATCCACGAGATCCGCCGCCAGGAGATGGAGCGCGCCCGCGACATCCTCGGCGTGAGCCAGGACTGGCTCGGCTTCATCGACTCGGGCTGGCCCGAGGGCGACCCCAAGCCGCCGCTGCCCGAGGGCTGCTTCGGTCTCGTCGACGTCGAGGAGGGTGCTGCGCCGCTGGTGAAGCTGATCCGCGAGCTGCGTCCGCACGTGCTGACGACCTACGACGAGAACGGCGGCTACCCGCACCCCGACCACATCATGTGCCACAAGATCTCGGTCGAGGCGTTCCACGCGGCCGGCGACCCGGAGCGCTATCCCGAGGCGGGGGAGCCGTGGCAGCCGCTCAAGCTCTACTACCAGCACGGCCACAGCCGGCCCAAGGCCGTCGCGCTGCACGAGGCGATGCTGGCCCACGACCTCGAGTCGCCGTGGGCAGAGCGCCTGGCTGACTGGCCCGAGCGCCCCGACTGGGACGCCCGGGTGACGACCAAGGTGCCGTGCTCGGACTACTTCGGGGTGCGCGACCAGGCGCTGCTCGCGCACGCGACGCAGATCGACCCCGACGGCTGGTTCTTCTCGATCCCGCGCGAGATCCAGGCCGAGACGTGGCCGACCGAGGACTTCGAGCTCGTCGTGAGCCACGTCGCTTCCGAGCTGCCGGAGGACGACCTGTTCGCCGGCATCACCCCTGACGCCTGAGCCGACACGCGCCTGAGAGACTGGGCCCATGTTCACGCACAGCCTGGCCGTCGCGGTCACCATCGCCACCACCGAGGGCCCCGCGCCCGAAGACGTCAAGGCCGGCTGGGTCGCGCTGATCATCTTCTTGCTGCTGGCCCTCGCGGTCGCGTTCCTCGGCTGGAGCCTGACCAAGCAGCTGCGCAAGGCGCAGGCGGCCAAGGACGCCGGGGCGTACGGCGACAAGCCGGCCGGTTCCGGCGACGAGCCCGCCGACGGCGACTCGACCACCTCTGGCTGAGGCCTACTGGGCGGCCCTCCGGTGCAGCGCGGTCCCACGGCGCTCGTCCGGGACGGTGAGCATCACGATCGAGCCGATCACGCACATGGCCACGATGTACCAGAAGAAGAGCGTCGTGTGCCCAGCATCGGTCAGGGCGGTGAGGATGAACGGCGCCGTACCCCCGAAGAGCGCAATCGCGATGTTGTACCAGGACCCGATCCCGACGCCGCGCAGGTTGACCGGCAGGAGGTCGGACAGGACGGCCGGGGTCACCGAGGTCGCTGAGGCGAAGAGCCCCAGGCTGACGACGAACACCAGGATGAGGCTGGCGAGGTCGTCGGTGACGAGTCGCGACAGGGGGACGGTGATCACCGCGAAGACCACGGCGCAGCCGAGGATCTGGTTGCGCCGGCCGATGCGGTCGGCCAGCAGGCCGAAGGGATACTGCGCCGCGACGAAGACGACCAGCCCGATGCTGAGGGCCAAGAAGGTGTCGGACTCGGACGCGCCGATGGTCCCACCCTCGGCGAGCGGCCGGCTGGCGTAGGCCTTCAGCGCATTGGTCAAGGTGTAGTAGACGAGCGTCAGCATGGCGATGAAGCCAAGGATCTGGGCGACCGCGCGAGGGTGGTCGCGCAGAGTGGTCAGCAGCGGGCTCTTGACCGGCTCGGTGCCCTCGACCTTGTCGGTGAACTCGGTCGACTCGTCCATGGTCCGTCGCAGCCACACGACGACGACACCGAGGACGGCGCCGACCACGAAGGGCACGCGCCAGCCCCACTCGTGCATGAATGCCTGGCTGAAGGTGCTGCTCATCCAGTAGCCGAGCAGGGACGCGAGGAGGATGGCTGCTCCCGTGGACATGTAGCAGAAGGACGAGTAGCGGCCACGCCGGTCCTCCGGCGCGATCTCGTAGAGATAGGCCGACCTCGCCGCCGGTCGAGATGCCCTGGGCGATCCGAGCCAGCAGCAGCACGATCGGCGCGAACCAGCCGATGGTCTCGAACGTCGGCGTGAGCGCGATGACCAACGAGCCGCCGCACATCAGGCCGATGGTGACCAGCAGGGCGGGCTTGCGGCCGTGCACGTCCGCGAACCGACCGATCAGCCAGCCGCCGAGCGGACGGAAGAAGAACGCGAGGGCGAACGTCGCGGCTGTGTTGAGGTAGGCCAGGGTCGGGTTGTCGCTCGGGAAGAACTGGGTGGCGAAGTAGGTCGAGAAGAGCGCGAAGATCGTCCAGTCGAACCACTCGACGGCATTGCCGGCGCTGGCGGCGACCAGGTTGCGGACGGGCAGCCGGTGAGGGACGGTCGCGGGTGGGTCGATGACGCTCATGGTGGCCTCCTGGGGCTCAGTTGGTGGCGGGGTTGTGGGCGGGGTGGCTGCTGGTGAGGTCAGCCCGGGAGCGGAGCGCCGCGAGGCGGCGCGTTGCGAGCTCGGCATAGAGAGCGACCCCGTCGGGCAGCACCGAGCTGTCGTAGGTGGCCTTCGGCGAGTGGTTGAAGGGCACGGTCTGTGGGTCGGCTCCGCCGGCCACGGCCGAGAGCCCGATGAAGTTGCCGGGCACTTCGGCGAGCACGCGCGAGAAGTCCTCGGAGCCGGCGACCGGCGAGTCCATGGCGACGTGGCGCTCATCGCCGAAGAGGTCGATGACCGTGTCCGTGACGAAGGCCGTCTCGGCGACGTCGTTCGAGGTGATCGGGTACTGGTCGACGTACTGCACGTCGACCTCCAGCCCGTGCGCCGCGGCGATGCCCTTCAGGAGGCGGGGAGCCTCGAGCATCATCGTGTTGCGGGCGGCCTCCGAGAAGGTGCGCACCGTGGCCTGGAAGGTTGCGGTGTCCGGGATGACGTTGGCCTTGGTGCCGGCCTGGAGCAGGCCGACGGTCACCACGACGGGGTCGAAGATGCTGAACCGTCGCGTGACCATGGTCTGCAGGGCCGTGACCATCTCGGCCACGGCGGGAACAGGGTCGCGACTGCGGTCGGGGGTGGAGCCGTGACCCCCCGACCCGACGACAGTCACGTGCAGCTCGTCCGAGGCGGAGAGGTAGGTCCCGGGGCGGGTGAGGACGTGGCCACCGGGAGCGAGCCCGGCGAAGACATGGAGGGCGTAGGCCGCGTCCGCTCGGCGCCCGGCCGCGTCGAGGATCCCCTCGCGGATCATCACGCCGGCGCCGTCCCACCCCTCCTCTCCGGGCTGGAACATGAAGACGACATCGCCGGCCAACCGGTCGCGCTGGGCGCTGAGCAGGTGGGCGGAGCCAACGAGCATGCTGGTGTGCAGGTCGTGACCACAGGCGTGCATGGCCCCGTCGACCTGCGAGGAGAAGGGAAGGCCCGTCGCTTCCTGGACGGGGAGGCCGTCCATGTCGCCGCGCAGCAGGACGACGGGTGCGGGGCCGCTGTCCCCGGTCCCGGCGGGCGCCGTGCCTCGCAGAACGGCGGTGACCGACGTGGTGTCCGTCCCGGTGCTGATCTCGAGGGGGAGGCCGTCCAGGGCCGCGATGACCTTCTCCTGCGTGCGCGGTAGGTGCAGGCCGATCTCGGGCTCCCGGTGCAGCGCCTCGCGCAGCTCAGTGAGGTCCGCGGCCATGGTTCGCGCGTCGTCCAGAGTGCTCATGGGTCATCTCCTGCCTGGGAGGGCTGTGGCGTAGGAGACGAGTGTGCGATCGTCGTCACACTGTCCGCCCAACAATGTTGATTTCGATCACCAAAAGGTGAAATGGAGGAGGAAACGTGCACACTCCCGGCTTCCAGGAGGCGGATCTTGCACTTCTGCATTCTCTGCAGATTGCTCCTCGGGTCACCTGGACCGACCTTTCTCGCGTCCTGGACGCCACACCGACGGCGCTGGCCGCCCGGTGGCACCGCCTCCGCTCGAGCGGGCTGGCCTGGGTCACGTCCTATCCCGAGGCGCGCGGGGACGACCTGGTCACGTCGCTCGTCGAGGTCGATGTCGCGCCCGGTCATCGAGCCGAGGTCGTCCGCCTGTTGTGTCGCGACCCCCGGACCATTTCCGTCGAGGAGTCGGCACGTGGACGCGACCTGCTGCTCACCGTGCTCACCCCGGACCTCCCCTCCCTGACCCGCTTCGTCCTCGACGACATGGCCGGCATCGCGGGCATCGAGCGGCAGCGCACCCACCTGGCCACAGCCGTCCACAGCGACGGCACGAACTGGCGGCTGGATGCGCTCGACCGGGACCAGCAGGCGGTATGTGAGCAGCTGGCTGCCGCTGCCGGACCACAGCCGGGTGTGACCCCGCCCCGTGACGCCGAGGCGCTGATCGACGCCCTGGCCCGCGATGGCCGCGCGTCGGCCGCGGACCTGGCCCGACAGATCGGGCGGCCTGAGGCCACGGTGCGTCGCCAGCTCTCGCGGCTGGTCGGCTCGGGGGCGTTGCGCTTCCGCTGCGAAGTAGCTCAGCTGGCGTCCCGGTGGCCGATCAGCTGCACGTGGGTGGCGCGGGTGCCCGCTGCCGAGCGGGAGCGCACGGTCACCGCCCTCGGCACCCTGCCGGAGCTGCGCCTGTGCATCTCGACGACCGGGGACACCAACCTCATGTTCACGGTCTGGGTGCGTTCCTTGCAGCACCTCATGCGGCTCGAGCAGCTGCTCGGCGAGCGGCTGCCGTGGTTGGGGATCGTCGACAACGCGATCACGCTCCGCACGTCGAAACGGATCGGGTGGTTGCTCGACGACAACGGGTTGGCGACCGGGGAAGTCGTTCCTTCGAGCGCGCTGGCGTCCGTCGTGCGCTAGGCGCGGACGAGCCGGACCAGGCAGTCCCACGCAGTCTTGGTGACCTCGCTGCCGTGACCGTCGTCGGCGGTCACGACCCGTTCCACCCGCTCGGCCCGGACGACCTCGAGCTCGATCCCATCGAGGTCGGCGAGCACATCCTGTGCCGTCATCAGCACGGACGGGTCCTGCGGGCCGCCGGTGCCCTCGGTCAGGTTGCTGGAGTCGTGGGCGACCCAGACCAGCGTGCCGCCCGGTCGCAATGACGTGACGACATTGCGCACCGCCGTACGCCGCAGCGCGGCCGGCACCTGGAAGTAGGCCACCACTGCGAGGTCCAGTCCGTCGCTCGTCCACTCTGTCGCGTCGGCGCACACCCATGTGACTGACAGGTCGCCGGCCAACGTCCGGCCCTTGTCGACCGCGACCTGCGAGAAGTCGACTGCGGTCACGTCCCAGCCGAGGGAGGCCAGCCAGATCGCGTTGCGGCCCTCGCCGCACGCCAGGTCGACGGCTCGCCCGGGCGCCAGGTCCGCGCACTCGGCGGCCACGACGGCGTTGGGTCCGCGCGACCAGACGAGGTCGCTGGCGGCGTACCGCTCGTCCCATGCGTGTGAGTCCATGGGACGACCGTATGTCAGGCGTTGATGTCGCTGGGGTGCTTGGCGAGCGGCGTCACCGTGATGTCCATGTAGGGGAACAGGGGGAGCCCGGAGAGCAGCTCGTGCAGCGCGTCGTTGGACTCCACGTCGAAGATCGAGACGTTGGCGTACTCGCCCACGATCCGCCACAGGTGTGGCCAGCGTCCGGACTCCTGGACCTCCTGGGCGTAGGCCTTCTCGCGGGCGACGAGGTCTGCCTTGACCTCGGGGTCCATGTCGAGCGGGATGCGGACGTCCATCCGTGCGTGGAACAGCATGTGGTCAGCCCTTCTCGGGGTCGAGGACGAAGCCGTAGTCGACGCTCGCGCTGCCGTCGGACTCCTGCTTGGGGTCGAGGATCAGCTCAGGCTTGACGGCCGAGGCGATGTCGTCGTCGTTGTGGGCGTCACCGGGGAAGTACAACTGGGCGGTGAGCAGCTCGTGGCCGGGCGCGGAGACCTTGACGTGCAGGTGCGCCGGGCGCCAGGCGTGCCAGCCGGCGGCGGCGATGAGCTTGCCGCAGGAGCCGTCGGTGGGGATCTGGTAGGGCGCGGGCTGCACGGTGTGGATCGCGAAGGCACCGTCCTCACCGGTGGTGAAGGTGCCGCGCAGGTTCCACTCCGGGATGCCGGGGGCGAACTGTGAGTAGAGGCCGTCGGAGTCGGCGTGCCACAGCTCGACCTTGGCGCCTGCCAGCGCGGTGCCGTCGGTGGAGGTGACCGCGCCGGTCCAGGTCAGCGGCGTTCCGCCCTCGCCCTCGCGCATGGAGATGGTGCCGTCGGCACCCTGCTCGGGCGCGTTGGGGACGTAGTAGGGCCCCTCAATCGCGCCCTTGTTGCCCTCGCGGTGCTCGGTGTTGACCTCTTCGACGACGTGCTCGAGCCAGACGTCGAGGAACAGCGGCCACTCGCCGTCCTCGCCGACGCCGATCATCCACGCCTTGAGGGCGTTGAACTCGTCGTAGGTCATCTTGTGCTTGCGGACGGTGGCATAGATGGCGTCGAGGACCTCGCGGGCCATGGCGTCGACGCGCTCGGCGGGGACGTCCCCCGTTGGCCCGGGCCGAGGTCGACCTGTGGCAGGCCGACGCCGACGGCTACTACTCGGGCTTCGCCCCGCACGTGCCCGACGGCAACCTGCGCGGCGTCGTCGTGACCAACGCGGAGGGCCGGTTCGAGATCGACACGATCCAGCCGGCGCCGTACCAGATCCCGCACGACGGTCCCACCGGTCAGCTGATCGAGGCGGCCGGCTGGCACCCGTGGCGCCCGGCGCACCTGCACATCCAGGTGCGTGCCGACGGGCATCGGCCGATCACGACCCAGCTCTACTTCGCCGGTGGCGAGTGGCTCGACTCCGACGTCGCCGAGGCGGTCAAGCCCGAGCTGGTCATCGACCCGCAGGACGACGGCACGGGCACCCGCCGCAGCACCTACGACTTCGAGCTGGAGCCCCAGCCCGAGGCCTGACCCAACGTCCCGGTGGCCGGTGATCTCCTCATCGCGCCGGCCACCGGGTCTCCACGTCCGGAGTCCCTCATGTCCCTCCCCGCCTTCCTCGGCTGGCCCCCTGCCGGCACCTTCACCACTGGCTCGGCCGTCACCGTCGGCGTCTTCGACGGCTTCCACCGCGGTCACGAGGCGCTCGTACGCCGCACCGTCGGGCACGCCCGCCGGCTGGGTGTCCCAGCGGTGCTGGTCACCTTCAGCCCGCACCCGTTGAAGGTCCTCGCACCCGGTGCGGCTCCCCGTCAGCTGATGTCCGTCGACGACCGGGTGGCCCACGCGCTGTCGCTCGGGATCGACACGGTCGTCGTCCTGCCCTTCACGATCGAGCTGTCCGTCCAGCCCGCGGCGGACTTCGTGGCCGACGGGCTCGTGGCGGCGCTGGATGTCCGGCAGCTCGTCGTGGGCGACAACTTCCGGTGCGGTCGGGGAGGAGAGGGCGACGTGGCTCGGCTCACCGAGCTCGGGCGCAGCCACGGCTTCGGCGTCGAGGCGGTGGACCTGGTCGAGGCCGCCGGTCAGCGCTGCTCCTCCACGGAGGTCCGACGCCGGCTGGCCTGCGGCGACGTCGCGGGTGCCCGCGAGCTGCTCGGTCGTGACGACCGACGCGTGCTGGCGCGGACCTGAGGATGCCTACGGTGGCCCCATGACCCGCGACCGCACAGTCTTCGCCGCCGACGATCCCGACGTCCGGATCTATCCGCTGCTCACGGCCACCGTCGTGCCGCGGCCGATCGCCTGGATCTCCAGCCGCTCGGCCACCGGGGTCGGCAACCTCGCGCCGCACTCCTTCTTCACGGTCGCCGCCGCGGACCCGCCGATCGTGCAGTTCACCTCGGTGGGCGACAAGGACACGCTGCGCAACGTGCGTGAGACCGGGGAGTTCGTCGTCAACCTCGCCTCAGCGCCGATGGTCGACTCGATCAACGCGTCCAGTGCCCGCTTCGACCCCCTGGTGGACGAGGCGGAGGCGCTCGGCGTCCGGCTCGAACCCAGCGTGCGGGTGTCGGTGCCGCGCGTCGCCGACGCCCCCGCGTCCATCGAGTGCCGGCTCCACTCCATGATCGAGCTCGGCGACTCGACGGTCGTGCTCGGCGCCGTGCTCGCGGTCACCGTCCTGAGCTCCGCTCTCGCCGCCGACGGGCTCCCGGACATCGCCGAACTGCGGCCGGTGTCGCGTCTCGGTCGCAACGAGTGGGGCCACCCGCCCGAGGTGTTCAAGCTCGACCGCCCCGCCGGGCCGGCAGGGTCCGTAACGTAGGGAGCATGTCCAACCGTCTCGCCGTCGCCACATCGCCGTACCTGCTCCAACATGCCGACAACCCGGTCGACTGGTGGGAGTGGAGCCCGGAGGCGTTCGAGGAGGCGCGTCGCCGCAACGTGCCGATCCTGCTGAGCGTCGGGTACGCCGCCTGCCATGCCACGTCAAGAACGGTGCGCTCCGGATTTGGTCTGAAATCATAAAACCGCAGGTCAGGCGCCCTATTTCGGTTCGCGTTGGTTCGCCGCGGATCGCCGTTTGACACCGATTTCGGGGCTTCGTGCATCACTTTGCCCCCATCACTGGTCACCCAGTGGCACGGCGAAACCCCGGCGATGTGGCCCGTGGCCAGTGATCGTTTCGGGGTCTTCGCCCATGATTCTAGGACCTGTCTTCGATGACGTCACGGTCCGAGACAGCCGATCGGTATGACATGGACGCCGTCCTCCCGGAGGCCACCCGCTCCGGTGCTGGTGATGACGCCAAGACAGGCGGGCTCGCCATGCCGCGACGTATCCACCTTAGCCTTGAACCGAAGTAGGGCTGCCGCCGCATCGTCGACGGCATCCGGACTGAGTTTGACCTCGAAGGCTCCCCACTTGTTGGGTCCGACGCTGACGATCGCGTCGACCTCGTGGCCATCGGCGTCTCGCCAGGATTCGACGCGCGCGTCGAGAGGCTGGGCATAGATCCGAAGGTCACGGATGACAAGGGCTTCGTAGTGGAGTCCCAGTCCGTTGAAGTCATGCCTGAGGTCACTGGTGCCGAGTCCGAGGGCGGCGGGCCCGAGCGACGGGTCGATGAAGTAGCGGACTGGCGCGGTGCGCAGTCGGGCACGGGAGCGCATGTGGGGCAGCCAGGCGGGGGAGTTGTCGAGAAGGTGGAGTCGCTCCAGGGCCGTGAGATAGGCGGTCAGAGTTTCCTTGGCGATGGGCCCGTCTTCGCCGCCGACGTCTTTCGCGAGCTCGACGGCCTTCGTGGCCTGTGCGACGGATCGCCCGAGTGACTCCAGGAGCCGACGGAGGTTGGAGGGGTCACGACGGGAGCCGAGCTTCTGGATGTCGACCTCGACGATGTTGGTGAGGTAGTCGCGCAGCCAGCGTCGGGCACCGGTTTCGTCGGCGTCGATGAGTTCTGGCCAACCGCCGATCACGATGCGCTTGAGGAGTTCGTCGAACGTGAGGTGGGTGCCGAGGCCTGTCTGCCGATCGCCCGCGATGAGCTTGGCCAGCGACATCTCGCCGTTCGAGTGCCCGGATTCGAAGAGGCTCATGGGGCGCATCTTCATCACTGAGAAGCGCCCGGCTCCGGAGTGCCGCGAGGCATCGTCGGTCGGGGTCGCCGATCCGGTGAGGATGAAGAGGCCCTTGCCTTCGCGGTCGTCCACCTGCCGGCGGACCTTGTTCCAGATCGCCGGCTCGACCTGCCACTCGTCGAACAGGATCGGCGTCGGGTTGTCGAAGAGGCGTTCCGGCGCAAGCGTCATCAAGCGACGTGCTGCCTGGTCCTCATCGAGGCGGATAACAGTTTCGGCGTGCTGGGTCGCCGTCGCGGTCTTACCGCAGGCCTTTGGGCCTTCGATCAGGACCGCTCCGATGTAGCCGAGTCGTTCGACGAGCTCGCGGTCAGCAATGCGCTGGAGATAACCTGCCATGCAGGTAGTCTACCGTTTGCGGAAGATGGAGTCGACTGTTTGCGGATTGCTCGATCGACCTTTTGCGGAGATCGAATCTGAACTTCTGCGGAGTCTGGCACACCGCCTCTGGCGGGAGAAGGTGTCGCGTTGCGAGCTAAACACATCGAACACGACAACTTCGTGACAGCGCGAGATCTGACGCCGACGAGGAAGATCGGGCGGGCTGCGCGGTAGAGAGGGTGCAGTCACGCGGAGCGCGCCAGCGCGGGCGACCTGTCCAGCGGGCTGTTGGACGAATGCCGTGGATCAGCCAGCGCGCCGTCGTCGCTTGGCCTGGGGGAGCAGGTCGGCAACGGTCCCCTCCTTCGGCCCTCCTCAACCTCCGGGCGGCGGGCCTGTGCGGCCGTTGAGGAGGCGCGTCAGCGCCGTCACGAAACCCCGCACCCCCAGCGTGGCAGTCTTGGGGGCATGCCGAATCGTCTGGCGGCCGCGACATCGCCGTACCTCCTCCAACATGCCTCCAATCCAGTCGACTGGTGGGAGTGGAGCCCGGAGGCGTTCGAGGAGGCGCGTCGCCGCAACGTGCCGATCCTGCTGAGCGTCGGCTACGCCGCCTGCCACTGGTGCCACGTGATGGCGCACGAGTCCTTCGAGGACCAGGCGACGGCCGACTACCTCAACGAGCACTACGTCAGCATCAAGGTCGACCGGGAGGAACGACCCGACGTCGACGCGATCTACATGCAGGCGACCACCGCCATGACCGGCCACGGCGGCTGGCCGATGACGTGCGTGCTCGACCACGAGGGCAGCCCGTTCTTCGCGGGGACCTACTTCCCGCCGCAGCCGCGGCACGGCCAGCCCGCCTTCAGCCAGGTCCTGCAGGGGCTCAGCGAGGCGTGGGTCGACCGCGGCCACGACGTCGCGCGGGTCGCGGCCAACCTGCGCGAGCACCTGAACCAGCAGGCTGCTCTCGTCGCCGGGTCGGTCGACCGCGAGGTCCTCGACAAGGCCGTCACCCGGCTCAGGACCGAGTTCGACACCGCCAACGGCGGCTTCGGTGGAGCGCCGAAGTTCCCGCCGTCGATGGTCCTGGAGTTCCTGGTGCGACACGGCTCCAGCGACGCCCTGGCGATGGTGGACGCCACCCTGGAGGCGATGGCCCGTGGCGGCATCCACGACCAGCTCGGCGGCGGCTTCGCGCGCTATGCCGTCGACGCCGGGTGGGTGGTGCCGCACTTCGAGAAGATGCTCTACGACAACGCCCTGCTGCTGCGCGTCTGCGCGGATCGTCGTACGCCGATGGCCGCCTGGGCAGGGGAGGGGATCGCCGACTTCCTGCTCCGCGAGCTGCGCACCGACGAGGGCGGCTTCGCCTCCGCGCTCGACGCGGACAGTGAGGGAGTCGAGGGGAAGTTCTACGCCTGGACGCCGGCCCAGCTGCTCGAGGTGCTCGGGGCAGAGGACGGTGCCTGGGCCGCCGAGGTGTTCACGGTGACCGAGACCGGCACCTTCGAGCACGGCGCCTCGACGCTGCAGCTTTTGCGCGACCCCGACGACCTCGACCGCTGGATCGACGTCCGCGCCCGGCTGCTGGCCGCGCGCGCCGAGCGCGTGCGTCCCGAGCGCGACGACAAGGTCGTGGCTGCCTGGAACGGGCTCGCCATCAGCGGGCTGACTCGACTCGCGGCCTGGCTGGACGAGCAGCGCTACCTCGACGCCGCCGTCGCCGCGGGCGAGCTGCTGCTGGAGGTCCACGTGGTCGACGGCCGGCTGCGACGGGTCTCGCGCGACGGCGTGGTGGGGACGCCGGCAGGCGTGCTGGAGGACTACGGCGCCGTCGCCGCCGGCTTCCTGGACCTGCTGCAGGCGACCGGGGATCCTCGCTGGCTGCGGGCTGCCACGTCTCTCCTCGACACCGCGCTCGAGCACTTCCGCGCCGACGACGGCGGGTTCTTCGACACCGCCGACGACGCGGAACAGCTGGTCGCGCGCCCGCGCGATCCGAGCGACAACGCCTCCCCGAGCGGGCTCTCCGCGCTGCTGCACGCGCTGGTCGCCTCCTCCGCGGTGACCGGCGACCTGCGGCACCGCGAGGCAGCGGAGGGCGCGCTGGCGACGGTGCACGCGCTCGCCGTGCGCACTCCGAGGTTCGCCGGTTGGTCCCTCGCCGCGGCCGCCGCGATGCTCGACGGTCCACACGAGATCGCGGTCGTCGGGCCGGCCGGCGCCGATCGGGACATGCTGGTGAGCGTCGCTCGCGCCCACCCGACCGCGGTGGTCGTGGTCGCGGACGGGGCCGACGAGGAGATCCCGCTGCTCGCCGGTCGCGGGCCGGTCGACGGCAACCCTGCGGCGTACGTCTGCCGGCACCACGTCTGCGCGGCTCCCGTCACCGAGGTGCAAGACCTGCAAGACGCGCTCGGCTAGCTCCGTTGTCGGTCATCGGTGCCAGAGTGTTCGCATGCGACTCGGGACCGCGATGACGACGAAGACAGTGCAGACCCAGCCACGCCGTTTCTACGACGGCGGGGTGCTGGCGATCGGTGACCGGATCGGGTTGCCACCCGACCCCGACGCCGATCCCCGGATCGTGCTGGAGCGACACCTGGAGGCCGACCTCGAGATCTTCAGCCTGGAGCGGCGCATCGCCTACCGCGACCGGCACCTCGGGGAGATCCTGGTGCCGTCGTCGCCCGAGTTCCGCACCGACCTGACCTCCACGCCCGCCCTGTTCACGTGGCTGGTGCCGAAGACCGGCGCCCACCTGCCGGCGGCGCTGGTGCACGACGCCCTGGTCGCGGGGGGTGGCGGCGACCCGTCCTACACCTCGACACAGGGCCACGACATCGATCGCGTCGAGGCGGACCGGGTGTTCCGCGACGCCATGGCCGACACCGGCACCGGCGTCGTGCGGCGCTGGATCGTCTGGGCGGCCGTCGCGGCCGCGACGATCTTCGTGAAGGGCGGACTGCCCTGGTCACCACTGGCCCGCTGGGCCCACCGCGTCGGTGCAGGCGCGTCGCTGGCGGTGATCGTCTACCTCGGCTACTGCGCGACCGGTGACCTCGTCGACCAGCGCTGGCCGCTGACCCTGCCGCTGCCGTGGATGGGGGAGCGGGCGTGGTGGCTGGAGGTCGTCGGCGGGCTCGTCGGCGCGATCGTCATCCCGCTGGCGCTGAGCCTGCTGTGGGGCAGGTTCCTGCGGGCCGGGGTGATCAGCTGCGTGATGCTGGCCGTGCTGCTCCACGTGACCGTGGGCCTGGCCGCGATCTCGCTGACCTACCTCGCGCTCGAGCGGCTCGCCCGTCGGGCGCCGTTGCTGGCGCGGCTGCTCGCGGTGGTGGTCGCGGTGTCCGCGATCGTGCTGTTCGTGTGGCTGAGCCTCGGGTGAACCTCGGCTGCGGCGCTCAGCGCAGGGAGTAGGTCGCCAGCGAGACGCCGACGTAGTGGGTCACGAAGGCCAGGATGGTGAAGGTGTGGAAGACCTCGTGGAAGCCGAACCATTGCGGCCACGGGTTGGGTCGCTTGGTGCCGTAGACGACCCCGCCGATCGTGTAGAGCGCGCCGCCGGCGGCGACGAGGGCGATCACGGCGGTGCCCATGGTGGCGCCGTAGCGAGCGCTGGCGCCGCTGACGAAGTCACCGAAGAAGAAGACCGGGGCCCAGCCGAGCGCCATGTAGATGGGGGCCGAGAGCCAGCGCGGTGCGCCCTTCCAGAAGACCTTCATGAACACGCCGGAGATCGCGCCGCCCCAGACGATCGCGAGCAACACCCAGCGGTCGCTGCCGTCGAGCAGCAGCAGCCCGAACGGCGTGCAGGACCCGGCGATCAGCAAGAAGATGTTGGAGTGGTCGAAGCGTTTGAGCCGCGAGTGCACGGTGGGTGACCAGGTGCCGCGGTGATAGACGGCCGAGACCGTGAACAGCACGATCGCGGTCGCGGCGAAGACGCCCGAACCGATGCGGGTGGTGGCGTCGGGGGAGAGCACGACGAGCACGATCCCCGCGGCCAGGGCCAGCGGGGCGGTGCCGAGGTGCAGCCAGCCCCGCAGACGCGGCTTGACGTCGGCAATGACCTCTTCGACGCGCTCGGAGAGCTCGTCGAACCGGTCGCGCAGGATGTCGTTCATGCACCCAACTTACGACAGGGTAGGTAGTGAGTCACGTCAACGGGACTGACCTCACGTGACGTCGTGGTCCGGCGCGCCGTCCTCGTCCTCGTCGTCGGCGTCCTCGTCACGGGTGAAGAACGAGAAGGCTCCGTCGGTCTCCAGCACGCACAGCTCGATGTCGCTCAGCCGCCGGATGCCCCGCTGACGAGCGGCCTCGTGGATGTCATCGATGGTCATCCGCTCGCCGCGCAGTGTCTCAAGCAGGGGCTCGCCGTCGCGGACCACGATGCGCGGCCGACCGGCCAGCCATGGCCGGAAGCTCGGCACGTGCAGACCGATGGAGTTCAGTGCCATGCCGGCCAGGGCGAAGGTCGCCACAGCGATCAGCGCGGCGGTCACGGAGTAGTCCTCCTGGACGATGCCCTGGCTCACGAGGTCGCCCACGGTGATGAGCAGGATCATGTCGAAGGCGGAGAGCTGGGCGACCTCGCGCTTGCCGCCCACCCGGACGACGAGCCACAGGAAGGCGAAGATCACGAGTGACCTGATCAAGATGTCCATCAGGGCATCCTCCAGACGGTGAACGACGCGCCGACGACCGGTTGGTCGTCGACCAGCACGCTCAGGCCGCAGTCGTCGATCGCGCCGAACTGACCGGGTGCGACGCGTGCGTCCAGGCTGATCTCGAGCACGTCGCCGGTGGGCGGCGGGTCGAACTCGTAGATCACCCACGGTGGCTGGCTGGTCTCGGCTGCCGGGTTGGGATACCAGTTCTGGAAGTCGAGGTCGTGGAAGAGCTCGTCGCACAGGCGCAGCTGGACCGTGTCGCCGAAGCCGGCCAGTGCCTCCACCGTGATGCGGAGGGGGGCCGGTTGGCCGGCGCGGGTCACCTGCGGGAACTCGGCCCGGAGCTCGTAGCCGCCGGCCGCGGCTGACGTCTCGCCGGTGCGGGGGCCGAGGAGGTCGAGACCCGCCAGGACCACGATGAGCAGCAGCACCCCGGTGCCGACGCGTCTGGCCCAGACCGCATACCGCCTGGGCGGTGTCGTCCGCAGCTCCGAAGTGGTCTCGTCCCGCGTTGTCGTCTCGCCTGCCACCTCGCCACCATAGGGCCCGGCTACCATCGGCGGGTGGCGAAATTGAGGGACGCAGTGCGTCGGGTGCTCTACCCGGCCTACGAGCACCGCGTGGTGAAGTTCCTCCCCGCCGACCGCATCCCCCAGCACATCGGCGTGATGCTCGACGGCAACCGGCGCTGGGCCAAGGCCGTCGGCCTCGACACGGCCGGCGGCTACCAGGCCGGAGCCGACAACATCTTCCCGCTGCTCGGCTGGTGCGAGGAGGTCGGCGTCAAGGTCGTCACCTTGTGGCTGCTCTCCAGCGACAACCTCACCAACCGGCCCCCGGAGCAGATGGCGGGGCTGCTCGGCATCATCGAGGGCGCGGTCGAGTCGCTGGCCGCCCAGCGCAAGTGGCGCATCCACCCGGTCGGCGCGCTCGACCTGCTGCCCGCCGGCACCGCTGAGAAGCTCAAGGCCGCCGAGGACGCCACCCGCGACATCGACGGCATCCTGGTCAACATCGCCGTGGGCTACGGCGGTCGCCGCGAGATCGCCGACGCGGTCCGTTCGCTGCTGGTGGAGCACGCCGCCCGCGGCACCACCCTCGAGGAGCTCGCCGACGTCATCGACGTCGAGCACATCGCCGACCACCTCTACACCAAGGGCCAGCCCGACCCCGACCTCGTCATCCGCACCTCCGGCGAGCAGCGGCTCGGCGGCTTCCTGCTCTGGCAGAGCGCCCACTCGGAGTTCTACTTCTGCGAGGCGCTGTGGCCCGACTTCCGCCGGGTCGACTTCCTGCGCGCGATCCGTGCCTACGCCGAGCGCGAGCGTCGCTTCGGCTCCTGATCACCCGTCCGGGTGGGGCGCGCCCAGCGCCGTACGACGTCACGAGCCGTTCACCCCGCGTTCTGGCGTGTCGCTGGGGAATGGCTTGCGGGCGGGCGTAGTTTTTCAGGTATCGGCGGGTGGGGAAGCCTGCTGTATCGGAGGCCAGTTCGTGAGTAGTCGCGACTCAACGCAGCACATCGGCTCACCGCCGCACCGGGTGACGTCGTGCTCGTGGAGAGGCCGGCACTCCGGCCTTCTGACCCCCCGATCCGAGTGGTGAGCTCGGGCGGGCGAGAGTGTGCGCGCCGTCCGGTGAGGGGTAGTCCACAGTGGCCTCCAACGCTACGAAGAACCGCACCTATGTCCTCGACACCAGCGTCCTGCTGGCCGACCCCGGCGCCCTGAAGAGGTTCGCCGAGCACGAAGTCGTGCTGCCGGTCGTCGTCATCACCGAGCTCGAGGGCAAACGGCACCACCCCGAGCTGGGCTTCTTCGCCCGATCGGCCCTGCGGATGCTCGACGAGCTGCGTGTCGAGCACGGTCGTCTCGACGCGCCGGTCCCGGTCGGCGACGAGGGCGGCACGGTCCGCGTCGAGCTCAACCACACCGACTCCGCCTCGCTCCCGTCGGGCTTCCGGCTGGGCGACAACGACACCCGGATCCTGGCGGTGGCTCGCAACCTCGCCAACGAGGGACACGAGGTCACGCTCGTGTCCAAGGACCTGCCGCTGCGGATCAAGGCATCGGCGGTCGGGCTCGACGCGCAGGAATACCGCGCCGAGGCGATCAGCGACTCCGACACCGGCTACACCGGCATGTCCGAGATCGACGTGACCTCCGGCGAGCTCGACGAGCTCTACGAGGACGGCGTGCTCGACCTCGAGGCGGCGCGCGACCTGCCGTGCCACAACGGCCTGGTCCTGCTCTCCGATCGGGGCACGGCGCTGGGGCGCATCGGCCCCGACAAGCAGGTGCACCTCGTGCGCGGTGACCGGGAGGCCTTCGGCATCCACGGCCGCTCCGCCGAGCAGCGGATCGCCCTCGAGATGCTGCTCGACCCCGAGGTCGGCATCGTCTCGCTCGGGGGTCGCGCCGGCACCGGCAAGTCCGCGCTCGCGCTGTGTGCCGGGCTCGAAGCGGTGATGGAGCGTCGCCAGCACAAGAAGGTCGTCGTGTTCCGTCCGCTGTTCGCCGTCGGCGGCCAGGAGCTCGGCTACCTTCCCGGCTCGGAGTCGGAGAAGATGAGCCCCTGGGGCCAGGCGGTCTTCGACACGCTCGGCGCGCTCACCACGCCCGAGGTGATCGACGAGGTGATGGACCGCGGCATGCTCGAGGTGCTGCCGCTGACCCACATTCGCGGCCGCTCCCTGCACGACGCGTTCGTGATCGTCGACGAGGCCCAGTCGCTCGAGCGCAACGTCCTGCTGACCGTGCTCTCGCGGATCGGCGCCAACTCCAAGGTCGTGCTGACCCACGACGTCGCGCAGCGCGACAACCTCCGGGTCGGTCGCCACGACGGCATCGTGGCGGTGATCGACAAGCTCAAGGGCCACCCGCTCTTCGCGCACGTCACCCTGACCCGCTCGGAGCGTTCGCAGATCGCGGCGCTGGTGACCGAGATGCTGGAGAACGTCCACCTGTGATCTGTGCCGCCCCGCCCGGAACTGTTCCGGGCGGGGCGGTCCGACCAGATGAGGCCACGGTGGCTTGTGTGACTCCTGGGGCGAATGAGGCCTGATTCTTTTCGCGTTCGGTTTGCGTGCCCCTGATTCGTCCTGCATGGTTACCGAGATCGTTTTGTGACATTTCCGCGTCAGCCCCCCCGCCTCGGCGATGTCATCTCTCGGGAGCGGTCATTGCTCTGCGCAATGCCATCCGTCGTCGACCCGTGAGACATCCCCTGTGACGAAGCCTGACAAGTACGTCCCCAAGCACCTCGCTCCCGGCAAGCACAAGGCACTCAGGACCGCCCCCCAGCGGGCGCTGCGCAACTCGGTCGTCCTCACCGGTGTCGCCGCCGTGGCCACCGGACTCGTCGTCTCCAACGGTGTGCTCAGCACGCCGGCAGGTACGGCGACCAGCGACCTCGCAGCGGCGGCGGTCAAGGGCACCGGGTCGGTGCAGGCTGCCGACACGCTCGAGCGCCGCGAGGCCAGCGGGCCGGTGTCCCGCTCCGATCGCCGCGGCAGCACCGACGCCCGCAAGGTCGCCGCGCTCTCGGCCGGCAACGGCCCGGCGATCACCCGCACCGAGGACCTCTCGACCGGCGACCCGCGCGACATCGCGCGTGCCCTGCTGCCGGAGTTCGGCTTCGACGCGTCGCAGTTCGACTGCCTGGACTCGCTCTACATGAGCGAGTCGGGCTGGCGCATCGACGCCGACAACCCGACCTCGTCGGCCTACGGCATCCCGCAGGCGCTCACCCAGCTCCACGAGCTGCCCGCCGACTACATGACCTCGGCGGAGTCACAGATCCGCTGGGGCCTGGGCTACATCCAGGACACCTACGGCACCCCGTGCAACGCCTGGTCGTTCAAGGCCGGCAACAACTGGTACTGAAGCCCGCGCTGACTGACGAGCAGCAGCGCCCGCGCCGCGGCTGAGGCACTTCTGTTTCAACTGCAGGCAGTTCGCGTGGACGTATGAGCGACTGAGCGTGAGCCTTGTCCGTGCCAGCGCGAACTGCCTTCAAGTGGTGCAGGGTCAGCGGGCCTCGAACACCGTGACGTGCCCGGCGTACTCCCGCTCGCCCTCGAAGGGCGGCAGCACCAGGCCCTCGTCGAACGAGTCGAGATAGGCCTGGGCGGCGGCGTGGTCACCGAAGACGGCGCGCGTCTCGAGGTCGTGGCGGCGGACGTCGCCGAAGCGGCGACCGAGGACGAACTCGCCCGTCTCGCTGCTGAACTGGGTGATCGCGGGCTTGCCGCCGGCCGCACGCAGCAGGTCGGCGATGTGGTCGTTGCCGTTGGTGACGGCCACGAACGTGCCGCCCGGTCGCAGCACCCGGCGGACCTCGTTGAGGGCGCGGTCGAGGTCGCGGACGTGGTAGAGCATCCAGCCGGCGTAGACGACGTCGAAGGACGCGTCGTCGAACGGCAGGTAGCAGATGTCGGCCTGGCGGGCATCGACACCACGCGCGGCGGTGAGCTCGACGAAGCGCTCGGAGAAGTCGGTCGCGACCAGCGTGACGCCCGGCAGCGCGTTGATCCGCTCGGCCATGGCGCCGGTGCCGCAGCCGACCTCGAGGACGTCGGCGTCGCCGACGAGCGCGCGGTCGATCGCGTTGAGCGCCTCGTTGACCGGGTCGAGCCCCTCGGCGGTGGGCTGCCAGACTGAGCGACGGGTCTCGAGGTTGTCCTCGGAGGCGTACTGCTCGCGGACGTAGTCCGGATCGTTCATCTGGCTCATGGTCGAGTCATCCGTTCCACGTCGAGGGCTGCGTCGAGCTGCTGCTCGGTGAGGTCGCCGCGATCGACGTACCCCATCGCGAGGACCGTATCCCGGATCGTGGCTCCGTCCTTCAATGCCTGCTTCGCCACCTTGGCGGCCTCCTCGTAGCCGAGGTGCTTGTTCAGCGGGGTGACGACGCTCGGGGAGGACTCGGCGTAGGCGCGCATGCGGTCGGCGTCGGCGGTGATGCCGTCGATGCAGCGCCCGGCGAGCAGTGTGGTGGAGGTCGACAGGAGCCGGATCGACTCGAGCAGGTTGCGGGCGATCACCGGCATCTGCACGTTGAGCTCGAAGTTGCCGCTCGCCCCCGCCCACGCCACGGCCGCGTCGTTGCCGACCACCTGGGCGCAGACCATCAGCGTCGCCTCGGGCAGCACGGGGTTGACCTTGCCCGGCATGATGCTCGAGCCCGGCTGGAGGTCGGGCAGGTGGATCTCGGCGAGCCCGGTCGTCGGGCCGGAGGAGAGCCAGCGCAGGTCGTTGCAGATCTTGGTGAGGCCGACTGCGATGGTCCGCAGCACGCCGGACAGCTCGACGAGCGAGTCGCGGGTGCCCTGCGCCTCGAAGTGGTTGCGCGCCTCGGTGAACTCCTGCCCGGTGTCGGCGGACAGCGCGGAGATCACGGCCGCCGCGAAGCCGGGAGGGGTGTTGATGCCGGTGCCGACGGCGGTGCCGCCCAGGGGCAGCTCACGCACGCGGGGGAGTACGGCGCCGAGCCGCTCGGCGGCGTACGACACCGTTGCGGCGTAGCCGCCGAACTCCTGACCGAGCATGACCGGGGTCGCGTCCATCAGGTGGGTGCGCCCGGCCTTGACCAGCCCGGCGAACTCCTCGGCCTTCGCCGACAACGACGCCTCGAGGGTCGCCAGCGCGGGCAGCAGGTCCTCGACGACCGCGAGGGTGGCGGCGACGTGGATCGCGGTGGGGAAGGTGTCGTTGGAGGACTGCGAGGCGTTGACGTGGTCGTTGGGATGGACGTCGCCGGCGAGCGAGGCGAGGACCTCGTTCATGTTCATGTTGGAGCTGGTGCCCGACCCGGTCTGGAAGACGTCGAGCGGGAAGGCGTCGAGGTGCTCGCCGGCCGCGACCCCGCTCGCGGCGCCGGCGATGGCGGCGCCCTGCTCGGCGGTGATGACGCCCAGGTCGGCGTTGACACCTGCCGCCGCGCCCTTCACCAGCGCGAGCGCCCGGACCAAGCGCGGCTCGAGGACGGTCCCGCTGATCGGGAAGTTTTCGATCGCCCGCTGCGTCTGGGCCCGCCACAGTGCGTCGGCCGGGACCTCGATGTCGCCGAGGGAGTCGTGTTCGGTGCGCGTCTTGCTCATGGCACCGACGCTACTCCCGACGTCAGCCGACCGAATGACGCTCAGCCGATGCGACCCGCCGGCCACCCTTGCGAGCGGCGCAGGGGATGCGTCGCCATGGTCAAGCAGGGCACAGCCGGGGCAGGGCTGGCGCCTGGGTTGAGGCAGTCGACGGGTCGCATGCGGTAGTGCTCCCACGGTTTCACTCGACGCACAGGCGGGGAGGCCTGGAGGTCAGGTGCAGCACGCCGAGGGTTGTTGGGGGGATGTGCTTGCCACCACTGTGACGAGTCCTCTTGACGGGTGTCAAGGGTTCCGGGGCGCCAGGGTCGAACATCCCCCACCTGGCCTACGCTGTTGATCATGACCCCCACGGCCGCGACGGTGCGACGCACCCGCGAGCAGAAGGTCGACGCGCGACGCGACCAGCTCGCGGAGTCGGCACTCGTGACGCTCGGTGAGCGGGGCTAAGCCAGGACCTCCCTGCGGGAGATCGCCCAGAACTCGCCCTTCTCCCACGGCGTCCTGCACTACTACTTCGAGAACAAGTTCGAGCTGATCACCTACTGCGTGCGCTACTACAAGGCGCAGTGCGTGACTCGCTACGACGAGCTCGTGGCCACCTCGACGACGCCCGACGAGCTGCGCCTGCGCTTCGCCGACAAGCTCGTCGAGACGCTCACCGACGAGTCGCACATGCACCGGCTCTGGTACGACCTGCGCACGCAGGCAATGTTCGAGGAGGCGCTGCGTGAGGCAGTGCTGGAGATCGACCAGTCCCTCGAGCTGATGGTGTGGCAGGTCGTCGCGCGCTTCGCCGAGCTGTCCGGTGCCACCCCGCTGCTCGACTCCGCCACGACGTACGCCCTGCTCGACGGCGTCTTCGAGCGGGCCCTCCTCGAGCACCTCACCGGCACGGGCACCGCGCTGCCGACGCTGCACGACCGGGCCTACAGCCTGCTGCCGTCCTTGATCTCGGACAGCTGACCTCGTCCTAGCGGCGAGCCACGTAGAGGTAGTAGGTCTCCGGGCGGTCCTGGAGCAGCACGTCATGCGGCTGCTCGTCGACCTCGTCGAAGACGGCGCGCATCGCGCTGTGCAGCTCCGGAGCCGCCGCGGCCGACCAGATCACGAGGGCGCCCTCGGGGTTGAGCAGGTCACGACACCGGGCGAGGAAGGGCTCCTCGTAGACGCGGACGTTGTCCTCGTGGACGAGGTAGCCCGGGCCGTTGTCGACGTCGAGCAGGATCAGGTCGTACGTCGACCGCGCCTCGGCTATCGCCATCAGGATGTCGGCATTGACGATCCTGACCCGCTGGTCGGCGAGGATGGCCGGTCCGTGCGGGACGGTGCCGTCACGCATCCACCCGACGAGAACCTCCTCGATCTCCACGACCATCACCCGCTCCACGCGCGGGTCGGCCAGGACGCGCCGGGTGGTGAAGCCCAGTCCGAGCCCGCCCACCACGACGTCGCGCGGTCGCGGCACGACGTCCAGGGCTGCGGCGGCGAGCTCGATCTCGGTGCCGGTCTCCTGGGTGTCCATCACGAAGACGCCGTTGACCCGCAGCTCGATCACGTCGGCCGCGAGCGCGGACCTGTGCCGCCGCAGCACCACCTCACCGCGCGGGGTCTCCGCCCGCGCGATCTCCACGATGTCGCCCTCGCTGCGCATGCCGTCCATCCAAACACCGTCGCCCGGGGATGTGGGTCGCCGGGCGTCCGAGGGGTGGTCGCAACGGTGAGAACACGTGGAACACCTCGCTCGCAGGTGTGACGGAGATTACGCTCGCGCCAGTCCAGCATCCCGAGGAGATCCCATGAGCACCCCCGTCACCGTCTGCGCGGCCTTCCAGCAGACAGCCCTCATCGACCCGGACGCCGTCGCGATCCGCACCGTGGGCGACACGGTCACCATCACCTGGCGCGACTACGCCGCCCGCGTCCGGAGCATCGCGGCCGGCCTGTCGGCGATCGGGCTCGGGCGCGGCGACACCGTTGCCATCATGCTCACCAACCGGCCCGAGTTCGCCCTGGTCGACTGTGGCGCGATGCACCTCGGCGCGATCGCCTTCTCGGTCTACAACACCTCGTCCCCCGAGCAGCTGAACTACCTGTTCGACAACGCCGATGCCACGGTGGTCGTGACCGAGACCGCCTTCCTCCCCACCGTGCTCGCGTCCGGCATCGAGTTCGAGCACGTGGTCGTCGTCGACGGCAAGCCGGAGGGCGCGACCCTCTCGCTCGAGGAGCTCGAGGCGCAGGGCAGCACCGAGTTCGACTTCGAGGCCGCATGGCAGGCCGTGCAGCCCGAGGACATCCTGACCCTGATCTACACGTCAGGCACGACCGGACCGCCCAAGGGCGTCCAGCTCTCGCACCACAACATCATCGCGCTCTCGGACTCCGCGATGCAGGTCGTGGACGTGAAGTTCGGCGACCGGATCACCTCGTTCCTGCCGTCGGCCCACATCGCGGACCGCGCCTCCGCGCAGTACTTCCAGGCCCTGCGCGGAGTCCAGGTCACCCATGTCGCCGACCCGCGCACGGTCGCGGCTGCCCTGCCCGACTGCAAGCCGACGATCTGGTTCGCCGTCCCGCGGGTGTGGGAGAAGATCAAGATGGGTGTCGAGGCCAAGATGGCCGCAGAGACCAGCCCGGTCAAGAAGGCGCTGGGTGGCTGGGCGATGGGGCTGGCCGCCAAGAACGGTCAGGCGAAGCTCGCCGGCAAGAGCCTGGGCCCGCTCGACGCCCTCCAGCTCGGGCTCGCCGACAAGCTGGTGCTGGGCAAGGTCCGAGACGCCCTCGGCATGGGCGAGCTCAAGTGGGCCTGGTCCGGCGCCGCCGCGATCGCCCCCGAGACGCTGACCTTCTTCATGGGCCTCAACCTCAACGTGTGCGAGCTCTGGGGGATGTCGGAGATGGCGGGCGCCGGGACGGTCAACCCGCCCGGCAAGGTCAAGGTCGGCACCGTCGGCCCCGCGCTCCCCGGGACCGAGATCAAGCTGGCCGACGACGGCGAGATCCTGTTCCGCGGTCCCGGCAACATGCTCGGCTACCGCAAGGAGCCGGAGAAGACCCGGGAGTGCATCGACGCCGAGGGCTGGCTCCACACCGGCGACGTGGGCACGATCGACGCCGACGGCTACGTCACGATCACCGACCGCAAGAAGGAGATCATCATCAATGCGGCCGGCAAGAACATGTCGCCGTCCAACATCGAGAACACCCTCAAGGTGACCACGCCGCTCGCGGCGACGATCACGGTGATCGGGGACGCCAAGCCCTACAACGTGGCGCTGGTGACGCTCGACCCCGACGCGGCCGCGGCGTACGCCGAGAAGGCGGGAGTCGCCGCCGACCCGGCCACCCTGGCCAAGGACGCCGGTCTCGTGGCGGCGATCCAGGCCGGCTTCGACGCGGGCAACGCCAAGCTGTCGCGCGTCGAGCAGGTCAAGAAGTTCACCGTCCTCGGCGAGTACTGGCTGCCCGGCAGCGAGGTCCTCACCCCGACCCTGAAGCTGCGCCGCAAGCCGATCTCGCAGAAGTACGCCGAGGCGATCGAGGAGCTCTACTCCTAGCCCCACGTCGGACCTCCCGGCGGACGTCCGACGACCCGGTCGCCGGATCGTCGGACGTCGAGCGGGGTCAGTCGAAGATCTCGCTGAGCCAGCTCTCCTTCTTCTTGCGATAGGGCTGCTGGCTCGCCTGGGCATAGCGCTGGTCCTGCTGCATGCGGCGCTGGTCGCGTTCATGCTCGTACGACGACGGCGCCGGTGCGGCAGGAGCCGCCGGGGCCGCGGGCGCGGGCTGGGTGACTGAGCGTTCGATGATCTTGTCGAGCTCGCCGCGATCGAGCCACACGCCACGGCACTCGGGGCAGTAGTCGATCTCGATCCCGCCGCGCTCGCTCATGGTCAGGGTGTTTCCGTCGGTGGGGCACTTCATCAGTTGTCCTCCTGGGGTTCCCCAGTCCAACGGCCGGCCCCGGGGCATCGTTCCGCGACCTCGGCCGGGCGGGGGAGGGGCGTCCGCGGATTTGGATACGGCGACGCCCCTGCCGTTATGGTTGAAACATCAACCATTGCGGTGAACCACGCCGTACGAAAGGAACTCACATGCTTCTCGGAAACAACCTTCCCGCCCCGGTGCGCGACGTCGCCCTCCTCCTGGCCCGCGTCGTGCTCGGCACCGTCTTCATCGCCCACGGCTGGCAGAAGTTCAACGAGTTCGGCCTCGCCGGCACCGGGGAGGCCTTCGAGGCGATGGGCGTGCCGGTCCCGCAGGCGGCGGCCGTGTTCGCCGCGACCGTCGAGCTCGTCGGGGGCGCGCTCCTCCTGCTCGGCCTGCTGACCCCGCTCGCCGCTGCGTTCCTCGTGATCGACATGCTCGGAGCGTTCGTGACGGTGCACCGCTCGGCCGGTGTGTTCGTGACCGCCAACGGCTGGGAGCTCGTCGCTGCGCTGGGCGCCGGCGCGCTGCTCATCGGCGCGGTCGGTCCCGGGCGCTACGCCCTGGACGCGCTGCTGACGCGCGGTGGCGTGACGGAGCGGGCCGAGGCGGAGACCGTCTCCCGCTGATCGATGTCTCGGGGGTCCTCGTCCTACTCCGCGGAGCGGACGCGGATCCCCGAGATCGGCACGTTGACCGCACCGGACGGGTCGGTGAAGAAGTCGTTGCCCTTGTCGTCGACGACGATGAAGGCCGGGAAGTCCTCGACCTCGATCTTCCAGACGGCCTCCATGCCGAGCTCCTCGTACTCCAGCACCGACACCGAGGTGATGCAGTCCTGGGCGAGGCGGGCGGCGGGGCCGCCGATGGAGCCGAGGTAGAACCCGCCGTGCGAGCCGCACGCCTCGGTGACCTGCTTCGAGCGGTTGCCCTTGGCGAGCATCACCTTCGAGCCACCCGCGGCCTGGAACTGCTCGACGTACGAATCCATCCGTCCGGCCGTGGTCGGGCCGAACGACCCCGACGCCATGCCGGTCGGCGTCTTGGCCGGGCCGGCGTAGTAGACCGGGTGGTCGCGCAGGTAGGACGGCATCTCCTCGCCCGCGTCGAGGCGCTCCTTGATCTTGGCGTGCGCGATGTCGCGCGCGACGACGAGCGGGCCGGTCAGCGAGAGCCGCGTCTTGACGGGGTGCTTGCTGAGCTCGGCCAGGATCTCGTCCATCGGCTGGTTCAGGTCGATCTTCACGACCTCGCCGGAGGCGATCTCCTCCGAGACTCCCGCGGAAGGCATGTAGTGGGCGGGGTCGGTCTCGAGCTGCTCGAGGAAGACGCCCTCCGCCGTGATCTTGCCGAGCGCCTGCCGGTCGGCCGAGCAGGAGACGGCGATCGCGACGGGCAGCGAGGCGCCGTGGCGGGGGAGGCGGACGACGCGCACGTCGTGGCAGAAGTACTTCCCGCCGAACTGCGCGCCGATGCCGAAGGACTGAGTCAGCTTGAAGACCTCCTCCTCGAGCTCGAGGTCCCTGAAGCCATGAGCCGCCATCGAGCCCGCGGTGGGCAGGTCGTCGAGGTAGTGCGCCGAGGCGTACTTCGCGGTCTTCAGCGCATATTCCGCGCTCGTGCCGCCGATGACGACGGCGAGGTGGTACGGCGGGCACGCGGCCGTGCCGAGGGAGCGGATCTTCTCGTCGAGGAAGGCCAGCATCCGCTCGGGGTTGAGGATCGCCTTGGTCTCCTGGAAGAGGAACGACTTGTTGGCCGAGCCGCCGCCCTTGGCCATGAAGAGGAACTTGTACTCCGGCCCCTTCGGACCCTGCTCCATCGAGTAGAGCTCGACCTGCGCCGGCAGGTTGGTGCCGGTGTTCTTCTCCTCGTAGGTCGTCAGCGGCGACAGCTGGGAGTAGCGCAGGTTGAGCTTCGTGTAGGCGTCCTTGACGCCGGCGCTGATCGCCTCGGCGTCGTTGATGCCGGTGAGCACGCCCTCGGACTTCTTGCCCATCACGATCGCGGTGCCGGTGTCCTGGCACATCGGCAGCACGCCGCCGGCGGAGATGTTGACGTTCTTGAGCAGGTCGAGCGCGACGAAGCGGTCGTTGCCGCTGGACTCCGGGTCGTCGATGATCTTGCGGAGCTGCGCGAGGTGCGCGGGGCGCAGGTAGTGGCTGATGTCGTGCATCGCCTCGGCGGTGAGCCGCCGGATCGCCTCCGGGTCGACCTTGAGGAACGTCTGTCCTTCGGCCTCGAACGTGGACACGCCCTCGGTCGTGACCAGCCTGTACGGCGTCTCGTCGGTGCCGTTCGATCCGTGGGTCGGCAGCAGGTCGGCGTAGGGGGTTTCAGCGTCGCTCACGGGCACTGAGACTACGCCGCCCCGAGGTCGAGGCGGCACGCAGCCCGATCGGCGAGCAGTCGACTCTGCTAGCGTCGGACACGTCCCCACGGGAGCTCGCGGCAGCGGGCTGAGAGGGAGCTGAATTCCGCTCCGACCGTTACACCTGATCCGGGTAATGCCGGCGAAGGAAGCGATCCGATGCTGTCCCGTTCCTCCCTGCCCCGCATTTTCGCGCTGGTCTCTGCAGCCGACGACCTCGACCTGCTCGAGGGCCTCGCCGCCGCTGGTGTCACTGGCTTCCAGGTCCGCGACAAGGACGCCACCACGCGCGAGCTGGTCGAGCTGACCCGGCTGGTGCTCGCCGCCGTGCGTCCGGCCGGCGCGACGGTCGTCGTCGACGACCGGCTCGACGTCGCGCTCGCCACCGGCGCCGACGGCGTGCACCTCGGGGCCGACGACCTGGCCGTCGCCGACGCCCGCCGACTCGCGCCCGATCTCCTGATCGGGGCGACCTGTCGCGACCGCGGCGCCGTCGAGCGGGCCGCCGCCGACGGCGCCAGCTATGCCGGCTTCGGCCCGGTCTTCGCCACCACCTCGAAGGCCGGACTGCCGGCCCCCCTGGGTCCCGACGCGATCAGGAGTGTCACGGGGGCACTTCCACTGGTCGCGATCGGTGGGGTCGACGCCGTGGGTGCCCGGGCTGCGCGAGCAGCGGGTGCCCACGGCGTCGCCGTGATCGGCTCGATCTGGCGACATCACGATCCCTTGGCAGCCGCGAAGGAGCTCGTGACGGCGGTCGGCTGATGCGTGTGCACGTCCTGGGGGCCGGCATCGTCGGGCTCGCCTGCGCCGTCGAGCTCGTCGAGCGCGGCCACGACGTCACGGTCGTCGACCGGGCCCCCGGCTCGGGCGCCAGCCACGCCGCGGCTGGCATGCTCTCGCCGGCGGGCGAGGCTTGGCACGGCGAGTCCGCCCTGCACGCCCTGGCCGTCGCCTCCGCGGGGTTGTGGTCGCCGTACGCCGCTGGGCTGGGCGTGCCCCTGCACGACTCCGGCACGCTGCTGGTCGGCATCGACGCCGGTGACCGCCAGGAGGTCGAGCGCCAGGCCGAGCTCCTCGCCACCCACGGCGAGCAGGTCGAGGTGCTCGACGGCCGCGCGGCCCGGGCCCTCGAGCCGTCCCTCGGTCGCGTCACTGCCGCCGCGGTGCTGGCGCACGACCGCGCGGTCGACCCCCGCGCCGTCGTCGCGGCGCTGCTCGCCGCGCTCGGGCCGCGGGTGGTCGCGCAGCGCCCCATCGTCGGCCCCGATGCGACGGTGATCGCCACCGGCGCGCGGTTGCCGGCGCCGTACGCGCACCTGGTGCGGGGCGTGCGCGGTGAGATCCTGCGGCTGCGCGGCGACGTCGGCCTGACGCGCGTGCTGCGCGGCTGGGTGCGCGGCGAGCCGGTCTATCTCGTGCCGCGCGCCGACGGGGAGTTGGTCGTCGGCGCCACGTCCGAGGAGCACGACGGTCCGCCGGTGGTCACCGCCGGTGGCGTACGGCGCCTGCTGGATGCCGCGACGGAGCTGGTGCCGGGCCTCGACCGGGCCGAGCTGTGCGAGGCGCTCGCCCGCGACCGGCCGGGGACACCGGACAACCGGCCGCTCGTCGGCCCGACGGGCGACGACGGGATCTTCCTGGCGGCCGGCCACTTCCGCCACGGCGTGCTGCTCGCGCCGCTGACTGCGCGGCTGCTCGCCGACGCGGTCGAGGGCGCCGCGCCCGACCCCCTGCTCGACCCCCGCCGCTTCTCACTCCTGGAGGACAGATGCTGATCACCGTCAACGGGTCGGCCGTCGAGACCGCCGCCCACACCGTCGCCCTGCTGCTGGGCGACCTGCCGCCCGGCCACGCGGTTGCCGTGAACGACGAGGTCGTGCCGCGCTCGGCGCACCTCACCCATCCCGTCACCGAGGGCGACCGGGTCGAGGTCGTCGAGGCGGTGGCCGGCGGATGAGCGACCTCGTGATCGCGGGGGAGACGCTGGCGTCCCGGCTCTTCCTCGGCACCGGCGGGCTACCGCGGCCCGACCTCGTGCGTCCCGTGCTCGAGGCTGCGCGACCGTCGTTGGTCACCGTCAGCATGCGGCGGACCTCGACCAGCGCACCGGGCGGACTGCTGGGCATCCTGCGCGACGTCGGCGCCCGCGTGCTGCCCAACACCGCCGGCTGCCTGTCGGCCGGGGAGGCGGTCCACACCGCCCGGCTGGCGCGCGAGGCGCTCGGCACCACCTGGGTCAAGCTCGAGGTGATCGGCGACGAGCGCACCCTGATGCCCGACGGGCTCGAGCTGCTCGAGGCGGCGACGACGCTCGTGGCCGAGGGCTTCGTCGTGCTGCCCTACGCGCCTGCCGACCCGGTCCTGGCGCGGCGCCTCGTCGACGTCGGGTGCGCCGCGGTGATGCCGCTGGGCTCGCCGATCGGCTCCGGCCTCGGAGTGCTCGATCCGCACGCGATCGAGGCCGTGGTGGCCGCTGTCGACGTGCCGGTCGTGCTCGACGCCGGCATCGGCACCGCCTCCGATGCAGCCCTCGCCATGGAGCTCGGCTGCGCGGCCGTCCTCGCCGCGAGCGCCGTCACCCGCGCCGAGGACCCCGTCGCGATGGCGCTCGCGCTGCGCCTCGCCGTCGAGGCCGGCACGGCTGCCCGTCGGGCCGGCCGCATCCCGCGCCGAGCGGCCGCGAGGTCGGCGAGCCCGCTGGTGGGGAGGGTCTCGTGATCCCGCGCCTGGTGCTGCTGACCGACCGCTCCCAGCTCACGCTCGGGCGGGGCCTGATCCGGACCGTCCGCGAGTGCGCCGCGGCCGGGCTCGAGTGGGTCGTGGTCCGCGAGCACGACCTGCCACCGCCGGCCCGCGCCGCTCTCGTCGCCGAGCTGGCGACCATCGAGGGCCTCACGGTGATCTCGTCGCGGATCGCCGACGACTCCGCACACGGCCTCCACCTCGCCGCCGACCAGCCGGTGCCGCGCGAGAGCCTGTGGGGAAGGTCCTGCCACAGCCACGACGAAGTCAGCCGCGCGGCGGACCAGGGTGCCTCGTGGGCCACGCTGTCGCCGTACGCCGCCAGCGGGAGCAAGCCCGGGTCGCGGACCCTCCTCGCGGCCGGCGACCTCGTCGACCACCCGGTCCCGGTGCTGGCCCTGAGCGGGATCGGCCCGCACAACGCGGCTGCCGCCGTCGCGGCCGGCGCCCACGGTGTCGCGGTGATGGGTGCGGTGATGCGCGCCGCCGAGCCTGCCGCCGTCGTCGCCGACCTGCGGGCGGTGCTGCGATGACGACGCCGCCCGTGGTCCTCACGATCGCCGGCACCGACTCCGGGGGAGCGGCCGGCATCGCGGCCGACCTTGCCACGATCGGACACCTCGGGTGTCACGGCGCCTGCGTCGTCACGGCCGTCACCGCGCAGAACACCGGTGGGGTGCACGCCGTGCACAGGGTGCCGATCCAGGTGGTCGACGCCCAGATCAGCGCCGTGCTCGACGACCTTCCGGTGACGGCCGTGAAGACGGGCATGCTCGGCACGCCGGCCGTGGTCGCGCTCGTCGCGGACCGGCTCGGCCATCTGCCGCTGGTCGTCGACCCGGTGCTGGTCGCGACCAGCGGGGCGGTCCTCGGCGACCGGTCCGTGGTGGAGGCCTACGTCGACCGGCTGTTGCCGCGCGCCCTGGTGGCGACCCCCAACCTCGACGAGGCCCGCGCCCTCACCGGCCGCGACGACCCGCCGTCCGACCTCGCCGCCCGGCTGGCCGACCTCGGCTGCGCGGTCGTGCTGACAGGTGGGCCCGAGTGGCGGCCGGGCCAGACGGCGGCGACCTGCACCGACTGGGTGTGCCTGCCCGGCGGACGGCCGGAGGCGCTCGCCCATCCCGCCGTCCCGACGACCGCCGACCACGGCACGGGGTGCACCTTCGCAAGCGCTCTGGCAGCCCTGCTCGCGGAGACACGCGGACATTGCCCCCACCCGGACGCAGGCTCCCCGCCTGTGGACCTCACCGCCGACGTACTGGTGTCCGCGTGTCTCCGCGCCGCGGCCTACGTCACCACCCAGCTCACCACCAGCAGCACCTGGCAGCTCGGCCGCGGACGCGGCCCGATCGCCCACACGCAAGCCCACCCCGAAGGAGAAACAAGATGACCGTCCACGACGCCCACACCCGCATGACCACCGGCGAGCTCGGCGTGCCGTTCACCCGCGTCGCGCTGACCAACGGCGAGACGTTCGACCGCTACTGCACCGAGGGCCCCGGCTCTGACCCGGAGGTCGGGCTGGCGCCGCTGCGCGAGGAGTGGATCATCGCCCGCGACGACACCGAGGACTACGACGGCCGCGAGACCCAGCTGCTCGACGACGGCCGCTCGGCGCTGCGCCGCGGCGCGGCTGCCGACCAGTGGCGCGGCATCGCGCGCCGCCCGCGCAAGGGCACCAACATCACCCAGATGCACTACGCCCGTGCGGGCGTGATCACCCGGGAGATGGAGTACGTCGCCGTGCGGGAGGGTTGCGACGTCGAGCTCGTGCGCAGCGAGGTCGCCGCCGGCCGCGCGATCATCCCCGCCAACGTCAACCACCCGGAGGCGGAGCCGATGATCATCGGCAAGCGCTTCCTGGTGAAGGTCAACGCCAACATCGGCAACAGCGCGGTCACCAGCTCCATCGCCGAGGAGGTCGACAAGCTGACGTGGGCGGTGACCTGGGGCGCCGACACGGTGATGGACCTGTCGACGGGCGAGGACATCCACACCACGCGCGAGTGGATCATGCGCAACTCCCCGGTCCCGATCGGCACGGTGCCGATCTACCAGGCCCTCGAGAAGGTCAACGGCGAGGCCGACCGGCTCACGTGGGAGATCTTCCGCGACACCGTCATCGAGCAGTGCGAGCAGGGCGTCGACTACATGACGATCCACGCCGGCGTGCTGCTGCGCTACGTCCCGATGACCGCCGACCGGATCACCGGCATCGTGTCGCGCGGCGGCTCGATCATGGCCGGCTGGTGCCTGGCCCACCACGAGGAGAACTTCCTCTACACGCACTTCGACGAGCTGTGCGAGATCTTCAAGCAGTACGACGTCAGCTTCAGCCTCGGCGACGGGCTGCGACCCGGCTGCACCGCGGACGCCAACGACGAGGCGCAGTTCTCCGAGCTGCGCACGCTGGCCGAGCTGACCGCACGGGCCTGGGAGCACGACGTGCAGGTGATGGTCGAGGGTCCCGGGCACGTGCCGCTCAACCTGGTCGAGGAGAACGTCGTCCTGCAGCAGGACTGGTGCCACGGCGCGCCGTTCTACACGCTCGGCCCGCTCGCGACCGACATCGCGCCCGGCTACGACCACATCACCAGCGCCATCGGCGCTGCCACGATCGCCATGCACGGCACCGCGATGCTCTGCTACGTCACGCCCAAGGAGCACCTCGGCCTGCCCGACCGCGACGACGTCAAGACCGGGGTGATCACCTACAAGCTCTCCGCGCACGCTGCCGACATCGCCAAGGGCCACCCGCGTGCCCGGGACTGGGACGACGCCTTGTCGAAGGCACGCTTCGAGTTCCGCTGGCGCGACCAGTTCGCGCTCTCGCTCGACCCGCACACCGCGGAGGCGTTCCACGACGAGACGCTGCCGGCCGACAACGCCAAGACGGCGCACTTCTGCTCGATGTGCGGGCCGAAGTTCTGCTCGATGAAGATCAGCCAGGACGTGCGCGAGCGCTTCGGCTCGACCCTGACGCCCGAGGTCGGGATGAAGGAGAAGTCGGCGGAGTTCGTCGAGCTGGGCGGCACTGTCTACGTGGAGCCGCAGCCGCGGGCATAGCGGAGGCGGGCGCGGCGTTGACCGGGTGTGCCCGTCCACGCCGCTCCCGTCCACGACTCCCTGGTGCATGACGCCCTGGTGATCGGCGCCGGCCAGGCCGGGCTGTCGGCGTCGCGCCACCTCAAGCTGAGGGGGATCGAGCACCTCGTGCTCGACGCCAACGAGGCACCCGGCGGCGCGTGGCAGCACCGCTGGGACTCGCTGGGGATGGACGACGTGCACGGCGTGGCCGACCTGCCCGACGCCGAGGCGCCCGGGCGATCGGCCGAGGCCGCCAACGCCATCGTGCCGGCCTACTTCGCCGACTACGAGCGCCGCTTCGCGCTCCCGGTCGTGCGGCCGGTGAGCGTCGAGGCCGTCACCAGCGAGGACGACCTGCTGGTCGTGCACGCGGGCGAGCGCACGTGGCGCTCGCGCACCCTGGTCAACGCGACGGGCACGTGGACGAAGCCCTTCGTCCCGCACTACCCCGGGATCGACCTGTTCGCCGGCGAGCAGCTCCACACCGCCGACTACCCGGGCCCCGCCCACTTCACCGGCAAGCGGGTGCTCGTCGTGGGCGGGGGCGCGAGCGCCGTGCAGTTCCTCGGCGAGCTCGCGCCGCTCGCGCAGACCCTGTGGGTCACCAGGCGCGAGCCGGTCTGGCGCTCCGACGACTTCGACCCCGAGGCCGGGCTCGAGGCGGTGACCGCGGTCGCCGATCGCGTCCGTCGGGGCCTGCCCCCGGCCAGCGTCGTCAGCGTGACCGGCTTGGCGCTGCGCCCGCAGGAGCGGGTCGCGGAGGCGCTCGGTGCCTACCAGCGCCGCCCGATGTTCTCCCGGATCGAGCGCGAGGGGGTGCGCTGGGCCGACGGGTCGTTCGAGCCCGTCGACGTGATCCTGTGGGCCACCGGGTTCCGCCCGGCCGTCGGCCACCTCGCGCCGCTGCGGCTGCGCTCGCGCCAGGGCGGCATCCAGCTCGAGGTCGGCGGGGCGGTGCAGAACGCCGTCACGGCTGTGCGCGACCCCCGCGTCCAGCTCGTCGGCTACGGCCCCTCGGCCAGCACGATCGGCGCCAACCGGGCAGGGCGGGCGGCCGCGATCGCCGTACGGCGCTGGCTGCTCGCGACCGACGACGACCTCTCCGCATGATCCTCCCGCGGTTGGCAGCCCTCGCCTAGGGTGAGGCCATGGGGGAGATGGAGAGGCCGGATCCGGCCCAGCTGCGAATCTCGGACGCCGATCGACACCGCGTGGCCGAGGTGCTGCGCCGCGCTGCGGGGGAGGGGCGCCTCGATCTCGACGAGCTCGACGAACGGCTCGAGCAGACCTTCGCTGCCAAGACCGATGCCGACCTGGTGCCGATCACGATCGACCTGCACCAGCCGGCCCCCGGGGCCCACGCACCGGTGCCGCGACCGGCGGCCGGCCTCCCGGCGGCGCCGGGCCACGCCAGCTCGCTGGCCATCATGGGCGACTGCAAGCGGCGCGGCGCGTGGCAGGTGCCGGCCCACCACTCGGCCTTCGCGCTGATGGGCAGCGTCCTCATCGACCTGCGGCAGGCGACGCTGTCGAGCCATGACACGACCATCAACGCCAGCGCGGTCATGGGCGAGGTGAAGGTGGTCGTCCCGGCCCACTTCAACGTGGTCATGGACGGCACGCCGATCATGGGCGACTACGGCCACGGCCGCGACAAGGTGCCGGCCGACATCGGCCCGGAGTCCCCGACGATCCGGCTCAAGGGCATCTCGTTGATGGGCAGCGTCAGCGTCACCCGGCTGCCACCGCCCGGGACACCGAAGAAGATCATCGGCACCTACTGACCCGAACGACCCGAGATCCTCCCGTCACGCGCCTGTTGCGGTGGATGGCTTCCTGTGCTGGGGTGACCCACGACACATTCATCCCACAAGGAGTGACGCATGTCGAAGAATCTCGGGACCGCGAGGCTGCTCCTCGCACTGGCTGCGGCGCTGTTGGCGCTGCTGCTCGGATCGATCCCCGTCCTGGCCCACGACGGGGACCACGAGGGGGAGGGCAAGGACGAGGTCGGCGAGGTCGACCCCGACTTCCCGACCACAGCACTGACGGGCGACCAGCGAGGACCGGGCGCAGCCTGCGTCGACGGGCGAGCCGGCTACTTCCCCTGCGAGAACGTCAACCTGTCGAGCTACCTGCCGATGGCCGACATCGGTGGCGGTCGCGGCTCGGACGTCTGGGGCTGGACCGATCCGGCGACCGAGCGGCGCTACGTCATCGCGGGGCGTGACAACGGCACCGCCTTCGTCGACGTGACCAACGAGCGTCGGCCCGTCTACCTCGGCAACCTGCCCACCTCGGGCATCAACAACGTGATCTGGCGCGACATCAAGGTGCACGGCAACCACGCGTTCATCGTCGCCGAGGCGCGCGAGCACGGCATGCAGGTCTTCGACCTGCGCCAGCTGCGCTCGGTCGACCCGGCCGCCGCACCGGTCACGTTCAACGAGACCGCGCACTACTCCGGCTTCCTCCGGGCCCACAACATCGTGATGAACGAGGAGACCGGCTTCGCCTATGCCGTCGGCGCCCGCGAGGACACCCGAGGGTGCGCAGGTGGCCTGCACATGATCGACGTGCGTACGCCGACCGCGCCGGTGTTCGCCGGCTGCGTCGGCGAGGACGGCTACGTCCACGACGCGCAGTGCGTGGTCTACGACGGGCCGGACACCCGCTACACCGGCCGGGAGATCTGCTTCAACTCCAACGAGGACACCCTCACCATCGTCGACGTCACCGACAAGGCGGCGCCCCGCCAGCTCTCGCGCGTCGGCTACAGCACCGCGGCCTACAGCCACCAAGGCTGGTTGACCGAGGACGGACGTCACTTCCTGATGGGCGACGAGCTCGACGAGCTGCGCAGCGGTGTCGGCACGACCACCCTGGTGTGGGACGTCGCCGACCTCGAGGCGCCCCGCCAGTTCTCCCGCTTCGTCAACGACACGACCTCGATCGACCACAACCTCTACGTCAAGGGGTCGCACGTGTTCCAGTCCAACTACCGGTCGGGGCTGCGCGTCCTCTCGGCCGCAGACGTGGCGAACGGCAACCTGAGCGAGGTCGGCTTCTTCGACACCTGGCCGGAGGACGACGACACGGCGTTCAGCCACGGCACGTGGAGCAACTACCCGTTCTTCGACAACGGGCTCGTGATCGTGCACGGCTACGACGGGCTCTTCATGCTGCGCCCGACCGGCGCGGCGATGCGTTCCTGACCCACCCGCCCGGTCACACGTGACAACGGCGCCGGTCCCCGTCGGGGGGCCGGCGCCGTTCGTCGTGCAGGTCAGGCGCGGGGCTCGGAGTCGGCCGAGTGGACCTCCTCGCCCTGGTCGGCCATCTGCTCCGCCTCCTGCGCGGCGCGCGGGTCCTCCCGCTCGGGGATGCGCCCGGCCCGCGACTCGTCGACGGTGAGGTTCTCACCCGTCGAGGGGTCGAAGAGGTGCATCTTGGAGGCGTCGACGTAGATCTCGGCCTCGTCGCCCGCGGCGATCTGGCTGGTGCCGTCGAGCGAGACCACCAGCTGGGTGCGCAGCGACTCACCGTCGAGGTCGCGCTCGAGCTGGGCCAGCTGTGCCTGGACCTCGGGCGGCGCTTCGAACGGGATGTAGGCGTAGGCCTCGTTGCCCAGCCACTCCACGACGTCGACCTTCGTGCGGAAGGTCTTGCCCGTCGTGTCGGAGGTGACCACCGACGCGTCCTCGAAGTGCTCGGGCCGGATGCCGGCGATGAGCAGCCCCCGCCCCTTGGCCCGCTCGGCCTTCTCGGCGGGGATCTCCACCGAGCCGAACGGCAGCTTGACGGTGTTGCCCTCCACCTCGGCCGGCACGAAGTTCATCGGCGGGGAGCCGATGAAGCCGGCCACGAACAGGTTGCCGGGGTTCTCGTAGAGCTCGCGCGGCGTGGCCAGCTGTTGGAGGACGCCGCGCTTGAGGACCGCGACCCGGTCGCCGAGGGTCATCGCCTCGGTCTGGTCGTGGGTGACGTAGACCGTGGTGATGCCGAGGCGCTTCTGCAACCGGGCGATCTCGGTGCGCATCTGCCCACGCAGCTTGGCGTCCAGGTTGGACAGCGGCTCGTCGAAGAGGAACGCATCGGCGTCGCGCACGATCGCCCGGCCCATCGCCACCCGCTGGCGCTGGCCGCCCGAGAGGTTGCCGGGCTTGCGGTCGAGGTGCTCGTCGAGCTCGAGCGTCTTGGACGCGTCTCGCACCTTCTGGTCGATCTCGCTCTCGGGCGCACCCGCCAGCCGCAACGGGAAGGCGATGTTCTCGTAGACGGTCAGGTGCGGGTAGAGCGCGTAGTTCTGGAAGACCATGGCGAGGTTGCGGTCGCGGGGAGCGAGGTCGTTGACCTTGCGGTCCCCGATCATCATGTCGCCGGAGGTGATGTCCTCCAGCCCCACGACCATCCGCAGCAGGGTGGACTTCCCGCAGCCCGACGGGCCGACGAGGATCATGAACTCCCCGTCCTGCACGTCGATGCTCACGTCGTTGACCGCGGGGAAGCCGTCGCCGTACTTCTTGACGATGTTTCTCATGTCGATGGCAGCCATGAACTCAACCCTTCACTGCGCCGGAGGTCAGGCCGGCAACGATCTTGCGCTGGAAAAGCAGGACGATGATGATGATCGGCACCGTGACCACGACCGAGGCCGTCGCCAGCTGCCCGTAGGGCGGATTGAACGGGTCTGGCCCGACGAAGTAGGACAGCTGGGCCGGTACCGTGCGTGAGGCGGTGGTCGAGGTGAGCGAGATCGCGAGCACGAACTCGTTCCAGGCGAAGAAGAACGTCAAGATCGCGGCCGTGAAGACACCCGGCGCGGCGAGCGGGACGATCACCTTGCGGAAGGCCTGCCACG
Source organism: Nocardioides allogilvus (assembly GCF_003047285.1). Lineage (GTDB taxonomy): Bacteria > Actinomycetota > Actinomycetes > Propionibacteriales > Nocardioidaceae > Nocardioides > Nocardioides allogilvus. The sequence goes on from NZ_PZYX01000001.1 coordinate 575,058, forward strand.
AGGTCGCGCCGTCCACCTGCGCGGCCTGCTCCATCTCCCACGGGATCTCGCGGAAGAAGGCCGAGAGCGTCCAGATCGCCAGCGGCAGCGTGAAGGACATGTAGGGGATGATCAGCCCCGGCCAGGTGTTGAACAGGCCGAAGGTGCGCCACATGTCGAACAGCGGGCCCACCAGCGAGACGACCGGGAACATCGCGATCGCCAGGGCCAGCGACAGCACGAAGCGCTTCCCGCGGAACTCCAGGCGCGCGATCGCGTAGGCCGCGAGCGTGGCGAAGATGACCGCGAGCACCGTCGAGATCATCGCGATCCCGAACGAGTTGAGCAGCGCCCGGGTGAAGTCGTCGTTGGCCAGGATGTCCTTGTAGTTCTGCAGGGTCGCGTCCTTGGGCAGGAACTGCGGACTGCCGGCGGCCGTCTCCTCGACCGGCTTGAACGACAGCGAGATGATCCACACGACCGGCAACAGGCACCAGATCATGATCAGCACGAACCCGATCCAGGTGCCGATGGATGTCTTGTTCTTCATCAGCCCTCCCCTCTCGCAGCGGCGAGATCGACGTTGAACAGCTTGACGATCAGATAGGCCAGCAGCAGCACGCTGAGGAACAGCAGCACCGACAGCGCCGAGCCGAGACCCAGCTGCACCTGCTCGATGACCTGGCGGTAGGTCAGGAAGGACACGGACTCGGTCTCCTGGGCGCCTCGGGTCATCACGAAGATGTTGTCGAAGATGCGGTAGGCGTCGAGGGCCCGGAAGAGCACCGCGACCATGATCGCGGCCCGCATGTTGGGCAGGATCACCTTCCACAGCCGCTGCCACCACGTGGCACCGTCGACCTGCGCGGCCTCGATCATGTCCTCGGACACCTGGGACAGGCCAGCGAGCAGCAGCAGCGCCATGAACGGCGTGGTCTTCCAGATCTCGGAGACCATGATCGCGAACATGGCCGACCAGTGACCGCCGAACCAGTTGAAGTTGTCCTCGACGAAGGGCAGCCACGAGTTCACGAAGCCGTTGTTGAGGCTGAATGCGAACTGCCAGGCGAAGGCCGAGACGACGGTGATGATGCCGTAGGGGATCAGGATCGAGGTCCTGATCACGCCGCGGGCGAAGATCACCTTGTGCATCACCATCGCGAAGGCGAAGCCGATGACGAGCTCGACGGCGACCGTGACCACCATGATCAGCACCGTGTTGAACATGTCCTGCCAGAACAGGCCGTCGCTGAGCACGGTGGCGTAGTTGGAGAACCAGATGAACTCACGGTCGTCGGGTGCGGTGAGCCGGTAGCGGAACATCGAGAGGTAGAGCGCCTGCAGCATCGGCCAGGCCGTCACCAGCAGCATCAGCACCACTGCGGGGGCGACCAGCTTCATGCCCAGGCGGTCCTCGGAGCGTGACCGGTCGGTCATGGCGCCGGCGCCTGACTTCTTCTTCGTGTCCTTCGCGCCGGGTGTGGCGACTACGGTGCTCACAACAGGCTCCTTCCCTGCAGCACTTCACCGATGAAGTCCGACGACTCGCCAGGCGTGTCCTCGTCGACGCTGCTCGGCGGGTGCCAGATGCTCTGGATGGCACCGGAGATGTCGCTCCAGTAGGGCGACGGCGTGCGCGGAGCCGCGCTCTCCAGGCTCTCCTGGAACAGGGCGATCAGCTCGGCCGGGAAGAGCTCCTGGACCGCCGGCTGCGCGTAGCCCGCCTCGGAGGAGGGCATGTTGCCGGTCAGCTCGGCGTTGAGCGCCTGGTTCTCCGGGCTGGTCAGGCACTCGAGTGCCCCCACCGCCAGGTCCTGGTGCTCGGACGACGAACTGACGCCGATCCCGATCCCGCCGTACGGCGGTCGCGACTCCTCGCCCTCGACGGTCTGCGGATAGCGGGCGAAGCCGATGTCGCCACCCAGCTGGTCGTCGCCGTAGTTGCCCCAGATGTAGGTCCAGTTGACCAGGAAGGCCCCGGCGTCGGACCCGAAGGTCGCTCCGGCCGTGCCCTCGTTGGAGACCGAGAGGTCGTCGGGGGCGGCCTCGGAGTCGGCCAGGGTCTCGATGACGTCGGCCGCGGCGCGCCCGGCGTCGGAGTCGATGGTGATCTCCGCTTCGGCGCCGGCGTCGGTGCCGGTGGCGATCTGGCCGCCGGCACCGGAGATCAGCGCGTTGACCCACACGGAGTAGCCCTCGTACTTGTTGGCCTGGACGCCGATCTTGCCGTCGTTCTCGGAGGCGGCCGTGATGATCTGCTCCCAGGTGACCGGCTGGCTCATGTCGAGCCCGGCCTTCTCCACGAAGGCCTTGCGGTACCAGAGGACCTGCACGTTGGACCAGAACGGCGCGACGACCAGCTCGTCCTCCCAGGTCGCGGACTGCACGGCGCTCTCGAAGCCCTGCTCGGAGAACTTCTGCTGCAGGTCGTCGGGGATGTCGGCGAGATAGCCGGCGTCGGCGAACTCCGCGGTGTACGGCGGGTCGAGGCTCATGAGGTCGATGCCGGTGTCGCCCGCGGCCAGCCGGCGGGCCAGCTGGATGCGCTGCTGGCCGGCGTCCTGGGGGAGGACCTGGGTGGTGATCGTGTAGTCGTCGGTCGAGCACGCCTCGGCCACCGCGGCCTGGCCGCCGGCGTCCGGGTTGGTGTACCAGACGAGCTCGGGCGTGCCGGATCCGTCGCCGGAGCAACCGGCCAGGATGCCGCAGGCGAGGGTCAGGGCTCCCGCAGGAGCCGCCCAGCGTCGTAGCTGCCTCGTGCGTGGATGCCGCGAAGATCGTGCTGTCATCCGCCCCTCCATTCATGTGTGGCTCAGGTCACAGGTCTAGTCCCCTGTGACCCACCTTGGCAACACGCGTGAGGGTGGGACGAGTGAAAGTTCAAACTCCGGCGGACGGTGCGTGCACACCCGGGGTGGGACGCTCAGTCGGGTGCGGACACGCGATCGGCCGTGCGCCGGATGCCCTCGACGAAGGTGTCGTAGAGATCGGTCGGCAGGTCGTGGCCCATGCCGTCGATGAGGATGAGCTCGGCACCCGGGATGGCCGACGCGGTGGCCCGGCCACCGCTGACGTGCACCATCTTGTCGGCCATTCCGTGGATGACCAGGGTGGGCATGTGCAGCGTGCGCAGCCGCAGGGTGCGGTTGGGCTGGGTGAGGACGGCGCACATCTGGCGGAGCACACCGCTGGCCGACACGCCGCGGTCGAAGGTGTCCTCGGCCCGCGTGCGCAGGACGTCGGCGTCCACGGGGAAGTCGGGCGACCCGATGAGGCCCCACACCAGCGCGTTGGTGGCGACATAGGCCTCCTTGCCGCCGCGCCGGGGAGCGATCAGGGTCGGCAGCAGGTCGGGGCTCTGCCAGCCCACGGTCCGGCGCCCGGTCGTGGACATGATGCTGGTCAGCGAGAGCACGCGCGCCGGAGCCTCGATGGCCATCGTCTGCGCGATCATGCCGCCCATCGAGATGCCGGCGACGTGAGCGGCCGGGAGGCCGAGGTGGTCGAGCAGGGCGAGGCCGTCGGAGGCCAGCTCGCTGATGGAGTACGGCGCCTTGCCCCGCCCGGTCGAGAAGGCCCTGATGAGCTGGGCGCGCGTGACGCGCTGGGGCATCCGGGAGGAGCGTCCGGTGTCGCGGTTGTCGTAGCGGATGACGTGGAAGCCGGCTGCGGCCAGGCGCGTGCAGAAGTCGTCGTCCCACCAGATCATCGGCCCGCCCAGTCCCATCACCAGGAGCAGCGGATCGCCGTCGACGGAGCCGAAGGTCTGGTAGCAGATCTCCACCTCGGGGCTGACCGGGGCGAACAGCTCCTCCGAGACCGCCACGGCGGACGGGTGCTGGGAGGGAGAAGGGGAAGAACTGGTCATGTGTCCAGTCAACACGACCGTCGTCGTGTCGAGCGTCAGATCCGGCCCTGACCGGCCAAATACCGGTATATCGGTCGTCGTGGGGCTAGGTTCGCCTCTTGTGACTCCCACCACTCTCGCGGACTTCCTGCTGCCGGACGGCTTCGCGCGTCCGCGCGTCCACGCGGTCATCAACGAGGGGCGCGTGATCGGTGAGGCCGGTCGCTACGCATGGGAGGCGATGAGCCAGCGCGGCGAGCGCCGCCACACGCCGTACGCCACTCGCGCACCCGTGCGCGACGAGGAGCCCGTGCTGCTGGTGCCGGGGTTCATGGCTGGCGACGGCACCCTCGCGCTGATGCGCCGGGCGCTGCAGCAGCAGGGGCTGCGCACCTACCGGTCCCACATCCGCGCCAACGTCGGCTGCACGCTTGACGTCTCCGCCCAGATGGAGATGCGCCTCGAGTCGATCGCGCAGCGGCGCGGCAGCAAGGTCCGCATCGTCGGCCACAGCCTCGGCGGCATGCTCGCGCGCGGGGTGGCGGCCAGGCGCCCCGACCTCGTCTCCGGCCTGGTGACGATGGGCAGCCCGATGCTCGCGCCGGGTGCTCACCACATCAGCCTGTCGGCGAGCGTCGCCACGCTGGTGCGCCTGAGCCGCGCCGGCTTACCCGGGATGATGTCCGAGGACTGCGTGGCCGGCGCCTGCGCGCGGCAGAGCTTCGACCAGGGGCTGGCGCCGCTGGCCGACTCGGTCGACTTCACCGCGATCTACTCCCGGCGCGACGGCATCGTCGACTGGCGCGCCTGCATCGACCCCCGCGCGATCCCGCTCGAGGTGCGCGCCTCGCACGTGGGCATGGCGCTGGACCCGCGCGTGATCGCTGCGGTCACGGGGGCCCTGCGGCCCTCCGTGTCAGCGGTCGAAGTCGATCGCGGAGAAATCGCGTAGCTTCGAGAGCTGGTGCTCGCTGGTGATCCGGCGGATCGTGCCACTGCGCGAGCGCATGACCAGCGAGTCGGTGGTCGCACCGTTGGCGCGGTAGCGGACACCGCGCATCAGCTCGCCGTCGGTGATGCCGGTGGCGACGAAGAAGCAGTCGTCGCCGGTGACGAGGTCGTCGGTGCCGAGCACGAAGTCCTGGTCGAGGTTGTGGCCGGCGTCGAGGGCGCGCTGGCGCTCCTCGTCGTCCTGCGGCCACAGGCGGCCCTGGATGACGCCGCCGGTGCACTTCATGGCGCAGGCCGTGATGATGCCCTCCGGCGTGCCGCCGACGCCCAGGAGCAGGTCGACGCCGGTGTCGGGGCGAGCAGCCATGATCGCGCCGGCGACGTCGCCGTCCGCGATGAACTTGATCCGGGCGCCGGTCGCGCGGATCTCCTCGACCAGCTGCGCGTGGCGCGGCCGGTCGAGCAGCACGACGGTCACGTCGGAGGCGGAGCTGTTCTTGGCCTTCGCGACGAGGTGGATGTTCTCGGCGACGGGCAGTCGGATGTCCACGACGTCGGCGGCCTCGGGGCCGGTGACGAGCTTCTCCATGTAGAAGACCGCGGAGGGGTCGTACATCGTGCCGCGGGGGGCGACGGCCAGCACGGAGATCGCGTTGTTCATGCCCTTCGCGGTCAGCGTCGTGCCGTCGATCGGGTCGACCGCGACGTCGCACAGCGGACCGGTGCCGTCGCCGACCTGCTCGCCGTTGTAGAGCATCGGCGCGTTGTCCTTCTCGCCCTCGCCGATGACGACGGTGCCGTTCATGCCGATGCTGGAGATCATCACGCGCATCGCGTTGACGGCGACGCCGTCGGCGTCGTTCTTGTCGCCGCGCCCGACCCAGCGACCGGCGGCCATGGCGGCCGCCTCGGTCACGCGAACGAGCTCGAGAGCGAGGTTACGGTCGGGCTGCTGCGTGGTCGGGCTCATGGGCCGCATGTTATCGGTCGCCGCGCTGGTCCTCGTCCGCGGATCCGTACCGTCTCACGGCGGTCGCCTTCACCGAGAGCCAGACGTCGCGGCCGGGGGCGAGTCCGAGCTCGGCCGCAGCCTGCGGAGTGACGTCCGCCAGCAGCGGCGGCTCGCAGTCGACGAGCAGGCGTACGGCGTCGCCGTGCTGCTGCGCGCTGGCGACCGAGCCCTGCCACTGCAGGCGCGCCGAGCCCTCCGGTCGGCGCAGGCTGACCGTCACGTCGCGTGGGGAGAACGTCGTGAGCGCCTCGACCCCGGTGGCGTCGGTCTCGCGCACCAGGTTGACCCCCACCAGCCTGGCGACGTGGTCGGTCGCGGGCCGGGCGGCGACGTGCTGGGGCGTGCCATGCTGCGCGACCCGCCCCCGGTCCAGGACCAGCACCTGGTCGGCGAGGGTCAGCGCGTCGATGGCCTCGTGGGTGACCAGGACGGTGACGCCGTCGAAGGACGCGAGGTGCTGGGCGAGCTCGATCCGCAGCGCCATCGCCGCGGTGACGTCGAGCCCGGTGAACGGCTCGTCGAGCAGCAGGAGCCTCGGTTCGGTGGCGAGGGCGCGGGCGATCGCGACGCGCTGCGCCTGCCCGCCCGACAGCTCACGCGGGCGGCGGCCAGCCAGGTGCCCGATGCCGAAGGTGTCGAGGAGGTCCTGCGCCGTGCGGTCCGCGTCTCGTCGCGACCGCCCGCGCGAGCGCGGGCCGAAGGCGACGTTGTCCAGCGCGCTCAGGTGGGGGAAGAGGAGCTGGCCCTGGAAGACCAGCCCCACCTCCCGGTCACGTGCGGAGAGCGTCAGCAGGTCGGTGCCGTCCAGCAGGGCCGTCCCGTCGGCCGCCACCAAGCCGGCGAGGGCACGGACGAAGGAGGACTTGCCGGCACCGTTGGGACCGATCACGGCGATCACCGCCCCCGGCTCGGCGTCCAGCTCCACGCGCGCGCGGCCCGGCACGGTCAGGTCGACCTGCAGGCCAGGGCTGTACGGCGAGGTCACGGCGTCCCCAGCCAGCGGTCGCGCAGGAGCAGCAGCACCGCGACGGAGACGACGAGCATCACGAGGCTCAGCGCGAGCGCTGCGTCCTGGTCGCTCTGTCGGGTGACGTAGATGAGGGTCGGCATGGTCTGGGTCGTGCCGGGATAGTTGCCGTTGAAGGTGATGGTCGCGCCGAACTCTCCGAGCGAGCGGGCCCAGCCGAGCACCATTCCCGCGACGATGCCGGGCAGGGCCAGCGGGATCGTGACGCGTCGGAACGTCGTCCACCGGGTCGCGCCCAGGGTGGCGGCGGCCGCGTCGTAGTCGGGGTCGGCCGAGCGCAGCGCGCCCTCGATCGCGAGCACCACGAACGGCATCGAGACGAACGTGTGCGCCAGCACCACGCCCCAGGCCGTGAACGGGAACGCGAAGCCGGTGGCCGCGAGCAGCGGCTCGCCGACCAGGCCCGTGCGCCCGAAGGCCGTGCGCAGGGCGACGCCGGCGACGACGGGCGGCAGCACCATCGGCACGGTCACCAGCACGCGCACGAGGCTCCGGCCGCGGAAGTCGACGCGGGCCAGCAGCCACGCGACCGGCAGGCCCAGCACGAGGCAGACGAGCATCGCGGCCGTCGACGTCGACAGGCTGAGCCACAGGGCGGTGCGCAGCGGAGCCGAGCTGAGCGAGGTGGGCAGGGTCCGCCAGTCGATCGCCGCGAGCATCGCGAGGAGCGGGACCACGAGCAGCGCGACGGCCAGCACCGCCGGCACCAGCAGCAGCAGTGGCGGCCGGCCCAGCGGATCGGTCCGGTGCGATCGCTGGCTCTGGGTGCGCGGACTCATGGTGCGCCGAACCCGGCTCGCTCGAGAACTGCCCGGCCCTCCGGCGAGACCAGGAAGTCGATCCAGTCCTGCGCGAGCTCGGCGTCGGCGGACTGCGCCAGCGCGGCCGTGACGTAGGACGTCGGCACCGACTCGGCGCCCGGAATGGGAACGGCAGTCACGGCGTCCCCGGCCGCCACGGCGTCGGTGGCATAGACGAGTCCGGCGTCGGCCTCCCCGGCGACGACCTTGTCGAGGGTGGCGCGGACGTCCTCCTCGAGGCTGGCCGGCTCGGCGGTGATGTCGTTGGAGTCGAGCACCGCCGTGGCGATCCGTCCGCAGGGCGCCTCGTCGGTGCAGCGCACCCAGGTCGTGTCGTCGAGGTCGTCGAGCGTTTCGATCCCGGCCGGGTTGCCGGCCGGCGTGACGATGGTGAGGACGTTGGTCGCGAAGACCGTGACCTCCTCGGTCACGCCTGCGTCCTCGACCAGCTGCATCGAGGCGGCGTCGGCCGTGGCGAGCACGTCGCCGGGGGCACCGTCGGCGACCTGCTCGGCCAGCGCCGTGCTCGACCCGAAGGAGAACTCGATCGTGGTGCCGTCGTGCGACGCCTCGAACTCCGCGGCCAGGTCCTCGAAGACGTCGGTCAGCGAAGCCGCGGCCAGGACCGTGAGCGTCTGCTTGTCGTCGGATCCGCAGCCGGCGGTGGCGACCAGCAGCGCCAGGCTGATCGCCGTGAGCGCGGTCCGAGGACTCCTCATGCGGCCAGTGTGCCGCATCTGCGGTTGCTCGCGGGCGTTCCGACCGCATCTGCGGTCGACTGTGGGATCAGGGGGTCTCGATCACCACGTTGGTCGACTTCACCGAGGCGATGGCGCGCACTCCGGGCGCGAGGCCGAGCTCGTCGGCCGCGTCGGCGCTCATCAGCGAGACCATGCGGCTGCTGCCGCAGACCATCTCGACCTGGGCCATCACGGTGTCCTTCCTGACCCGGGTGATGATGCCCGGCAGCCGGTTGCGGGCGCTGACCGAGCTTGCCCGGGTCCGGTCGCGGTCGGGTTCGTCGAGCAGCGACTCGGCCAGCGCGGCGAGCTCGGTGCCGGCGATCACGGCGGGACTGGTGCCGCTCGTCGTCAGCCTGCCCGCGTCCACCCAGCGCCGTACGGTGTCGTCGCTGACGCCCAGGATGTCGGCGGCCTCGGCCAGCCGGTAGGTCGTCGCCTCCGTTGTCATGAGGTCATTGTGGCCGCTGCTCGCGACATGCGTCGGCCGCCTGTCCGCCCGCCTGCCTGCCCGCAGGCAGGCGCGGCCGGGCGCACCTGTGAGAATGACCGGCGTGAGTGAGAAGCCAGGCCGCTACCAGCGATCGTCCAACGGCCTGATCGGGGCGATGATCGTGACGCTGCTGGCCATCGGGGCGTTCGTGCTCCTGCGGTCGCTGACCCGCGACCAGGTCGAGGTGGAGCGCGAGCCGGTCGACTACGTCGCGGCTGCCGAGGCTGCGCGCGGCGCCGGCTTCGACGTCGTCGCGCCGTCCGAGCTGCCCGCCGGCTGGATCGCCACGGCGATCGACCTGTCCCAGACGGACCCGCCGCTGTGGGGGATGGGGCTGCTCACCGATGACGACCTGTTCGTCGGGCTGCGCCAGGAGGACGAGTCGGTCAAGGACCTCGTCGAGTCCACGATCGACGAGGACGCCGTGGAGGGCGAGCCGCTCACCCTCGACAGCGCCGTCGGGTCGACGTGGCAGACCTGGACCGACGAGGGCGGCGACACCGGCTATTCCATCGAGTACGACGACCAGACCGTGCTCGTCTACGGCTCCGCGCCCGCCGCCGACCTGCAGGAGCTCATCACCCTGCTGGAGCGCTGAGGCGCTCAGCCGGACCACCTAGGAACTGGCACCGACCTGTCGCCGGACCACACGCCGCCGGAGGGTGGGGGAGGCCACCACCTCGTAGCCTGCCTCGAGGAAGACCTGCACCAGTCCGACCGAGGCCTCGTCCCAGATCACGGACTTGCCCGGCGGCGGCTCGATCGGATATCCCTCCAGGACGCGAGCGCCGACCTGCTCGCCGTACTCGACCGTGGCGTAGGCGAGCTCGTAGGTCAGTCCCGACTGACGCTGGCCCTTGCGCACGACGAAGCAGGTGACGGACCAGACGCCCTCGAGCTCGGGGTCCATCCGCATCCACGGCTGCTTCCGGCTCCACAGCCTGGGGTAGTTCTCCCGCGGCTCGACCGCGACCCAGCCGGCGGCCACGCCGTCGACGTAGCCGATCAGCCCGGACGTCGGTCCGGCGGCGCCGCAGGCGGTCTGCTCCAGCAGCGCGACGTCCCGCTGCTCCTGGGTGGTGTCGCGCCAGATCCAGCCCGGCACCTTCAGGGCCTGGCACCGGCACTTGTGAGCGCCACCCGTGGCGAAAACCGCCTCGACGTCCTCAGCCGCTGCTTCGTTGGCCGGGCGCCACGTGAAATCGGGCATGCGGTGACTCTAGTTGTCAGTCCGACGTCCTGCGCTCGTCTGCGGATCCCGGCCCCAGCGGGTCGGGCGGCAGGTCCTTCGGGTCCACCGCCGCGGGATCCACCCACTGGTGCGCGTCGCCCATGAAGGTGTGCACGAATCCGCACCGCACACAGATCACGCCGTCGGCGGACCGGTTGAGCCAGTCGAGGTCGATGAACGTCATGCCGGTGGTGGTCATCTTGATCTCGCGACGCGCGAACGTCAGGCCACTGCAGACCTGGCAGGCGAGGAACTTCTGTGTCGGTCTGACGAAGACGTGCACGGCGGAGCCTCCTGGTGACGTGAGCGGTCAGTCGTCCTCGGCCACGGCGGCGTCGAGGCGCTCTCGCGCACCGTCGAGCCAGGTCTGGCAGATCTTGGCAAGCTTCTCGCCGCGCTCCCACAGGGCGAGCGACTCCTCGAGGCTGGTGCCGCCGGCCTCGAGCGTGCGGACGACCTCGATGAGCTCCTCGCGGGCCACCTCGTAGGACGGGTTCTCGTCACTCATCGGCGTCTCCTTCAGTCGTGGTGATGGCTTCGGTGCTGGTCGTGGTGGCGGCGATCCGGCCGTCCGCAACCCGGATGCTGAGCTGCTGCGTCGCCTCGATCGACTCGACGCTGGTCACGACGTGCCCCTCGGCGTCCTGCACGACGGCATAGCCGCGCTGCAGCACCGCCAGCGGCGAGAGCGACTGTGCCCGGGCGCGGTGGTGGCCGATGTCGTCGGCGGCCCGGTCGAGGCGATGGGAGAGGTGGCGGCGCGCGCGCTCGCGCAGCTCGGTCACCTCGTCGGAACGGACGTCGAGGATCGTGCGCGGGTCGCGCATCACCGGCCGCGCACGCAGGTCGTCGAGGCGGACCTGCTCGCGCTGCACGAGCTGGTCGACCAGCTGGCGCACGCGGTCCCGGGCCCAGGTGACCCCACGCACCTCGTCGGCCATGTCCGGGACGATCAGCTTGGCGGCGTCGGTCGGGGTCGAGGCCCTGACGTCGGCGACGAGGTCGAGGAGCGGGGAGTCGGGCTCATGGCCGATCGCGGAGACGACCGGCGTGCGGGCCTGGTGGACGGCGCGGATCAGCGCCTCGTCGGAGAACGGCAACAGGTCCTCCACGGAGCCACCGCCGCGGGCGATCACGATCACGTCGACGGCGGCGTTGCGATCCAGGCGCTCCAACGCCGCCATCACCTCGGCCGCCGATCGCGTGCCCTGCATCGAGGCATGGGCGACCTCGAACTCCACGCCCGGCCAGCGGCGACGCGCGTTGTCCAGGACGTCGCGCTCGGCCGCGCTGTTGGGAGCGGTGATCAGGCCGACCCGGCGCGGCAGGAACGGCAGCTGGCGCTTGAGCTCGGGCGCGAACAGGCCCTCCGCGGCCAACAGCTGGCGACGTCGCTCGATGCGCGCGAGCAGCTCGCCGAGGCCGACCATGCTGATCTGTCGGGCATAGAGGGAGAAGCTGCCGCGGTTGGCGTAGAACGAAGGACGGGCGTGCACGACGACGCTCGCGCCCTCCACCAGCGGCGGGTTGAGCGAGTCGAAGAGGGTGCGCTGGCAGGTGAGCGGGACCGAGATGTCGGCGACCGTGTCCCGCAGGGTCATGAAGACGGTGTTGAGGCCCGGTCGCCGGCTGATCTGGGCCAGCTGGCCCTCCACCCAGACGCCGCCGAGCTGGTCGATCCACTGGCTGACCGCGTTGGCCACGGCGCGCACCGGCGCGGGCGCTTCCTGGGTCGCATCGCGGAGGGTGGGCACGGCGGTGACTCTAGGGGAGCGCACCGACACCGCGCCGTACGCCGTGGTGGGCGTCGCGAGTTCGCCAGTCTGCGACACCCACCTAGACTCGGGGCATGACGACCGACCTCGGCCTGCCGCCCGTCCTCGACCCGGACTCGGCGCGTGAAGTGCTGCTCGCGGCACCGCGCGGATACTGCGCCGGTGTGGACCGGGCCGTCATCACCGTCGAGAAGGCCCTCGACCTCTACGGCTCCCCGGTCTACGTGCGCAAGCAGATCGTCCACAACAAGCACGTCGTGGCCAACCTCGAGTCGCGCGGCGCGATCTTCGTCGAGGAGCTCGACGAGGTGCCCGAGGGCCAGACCGTCGTGTTCTCCGCCCACGGCGTCTCGCCGGCGGTGCACGCTGAGGCCGAGGTGCGGGGCCTGAAGACCATCGACGCCACCTGCCCGCTGGTGACGAAGGTGCACCACGAGGCCAAGCGCTTCGCGGGCGACGACTACGACATCCTGCTCATCGGCCACGAGGGTCACGAGGAGGTCGAGGGCACCGCGGGTGAGGCGCCCGACCACATCCAGCTCGTGCAGAGCCCCGACGACGTGGCCAACATCGTGGTGCGCGATCCCGCCAAGGTCGCCTGGCTGTCGCAGACGACGCTGTCGGTCGACGAGACGCTCGAGACCGTCGCCGCGATCCGCGAGAAGTTCCCGCTGCTGCTCGACCCGCCCAGCGACGACATCTGCTACGCCACCCAGAACCGTCAGCTCGCGGTGAAGGAGATCTCGCCCAACGCCGACCTCGTGATCGTGGTCGGCTCGCGTAACTCCTCCAACTCCGTGCGGCTCGTCGAGGTGGCCCTCGAGGCCGGTGCCAAGGCGTCCTACCTCGTCGACGACCACACCGAGATCGACGAGGCCTGGTTCGACGGCGTCGCTAACGTCAGCGTCACGTCCGGTGCCTCGGTGCCCGAGGACCTCGTCGACGGCGTGCTGTCCTTCCTCGCCGACCGCGGCTATCCCGAGGCCCGGGCCGTCCACTCGGCCGAGGAGTCGCTGATCTTCGCGCTGCCACCCGAGCTGCGTCGCGACATGCGCGCCGCCCAGCAGGCCTGAGCCCACGATGGCCCGCTACCTCGACATCCACCCGGAGAACCCGCAGCCGCGGTTCATCACGCAGGTCGTCGAGGCCCTGCGTGACGACGCGCTGATCGCCTATCCGACCGACTCCGGCTACGCGCTCGGCGCGCAGCTCGGCAACCGCGACGGCCGCGACCGCATCCTGGCGATCCGTGGCCTCGACGACCGCCACCACTTCACGCTGATGTGCAAGGACTTCTCCCAGCTGGGGCAGTTCGTGCACGTCGACAACGCCGCGTTCCGCGCGATCAAGGCGGCCACGCCGGGTCCCTACACCTTCATCCTGCCCGCCACCGGTGAGGTGCCGAAGCGGCTCATGCACCCCAAGAAGCGCACGGTCGGTGTCCGCATCCCCGACCATGCGCTCGTCTGCGCGATCCTCGAGGAGCTGGGCGAGCCGATCCTGACCAGCACCCTGATCCTCCCCGGCGAGGACGAGGCCCGCACCATGGGCTGGGAGATCAAGGAAGAGCTCGACCACGTCGTCGACATCGTGATCGAGGCCGGCGAGACGCCGGCCCAGCCCACCTCGGTGATCGACTGGTCGGGCGCAGAACCTGAGGTCGTACGCCGCGGGGCGGGCGACGTCGAGCGCTTCGAGGCCTGACACAGGGTCAGGCGTCGGCCCGGCTCTGGCTGCGCTGGCGCAGCGCGAGGGTGCCCAGGCAGACGACGTAGCCGGCCACGAGCGCGCCGCTGTGGTGGGCGAGCCCGGACACGACGGCCTGCACGATGCCGTCGCCCCGGTCCGCGACGGTCTCGGGGGCGACCGCGCCCAGCAGGGCGAAGACGGCCAGCATCATCAACGGCGGCAGCACACCGATCGTGAAGAAGTCGTGGGGCCGGACGACCAGGGCCAGCCCGAGGCACAGCACGATGAAGCACAGGTCGAAGAAGAAGCTGAGCTCGCCGACGAGCACCACGTCGATGGCCACGATCGTGAGCACGGCAGCGATCCCCAGCGCGACCGCCTGGCGGCCGGGCTCGAGTCCGTCGGTCCACACGGATCCGGTCTGGCTCACGCCTCCCAACGTAGAACGGGGGATCGGCGGCTCCTCGGCGGCGCGCCGGATGTCGATCTGTCGGACGTCCGCGCCTAGGCGCGGCGGATCCGCGGCTCGTCCGGGCGGGTCCGGGTGTCGTCGAAGAGCGTCGCCTCGCCCGGACCCGGGGTCGCGACATCTCCCAGCGCCTCGAACTCCGGCGCGCTGAGGCTCCGTGGTGCGTCCTCCACCTGCCGGGGGGCCGGGAGCTCGTCGTCGGTCACCCCGAGGTCGCTGAACTTGCGCGCCGACACCAGCACCCGGCCCTCGAGCGAGCCGACTCCTGCGTTGTAGGCCGCCACCGCGGCGCCCAGGGACCTGCCGACCCGGTCGAGGTGACTGCCCAGGGAGCCGAGCCGCTGGTGGAGCTCGGTGCCGAGGCGGCGTACCTCGGCTGCCTGCGCAGCGAGCGTCTCGTGGGACCAGCCGTGCGCGACCGTGCGGAGCAGCGCGATCAGGGTGGTCGGGGTGGCGAGGATGACGTGCTTGGTCGCGGCGTGCTCGAGCAGGTCGCCCTGGGTCTCCAGCGCCGCGGAGAGGAACGCCTCGGCGGGCACGAACATGACCACGAACTCGGGGGTCTCGTCGAGCGCGCGCCAGTAGGCCTTGCTGCCGAGCTGGTCGACGTGGGTGCGGAGCTGACGCACGTGGCGCTGGAGGTGGGCGTCGCGCTCGTCGTCGTCCTCGCTGCTGGCCGCGTCGAGGAAGGCGTCGAGCGGGACCTTGGAGTCCACCACGATCGACTTGCCGCCGGCGAGGTGCACGATCACGTCGGGTCGCAGGACCCCGTCGTTGAGCTGGGCCTGCTCGGTGAAGTCGCAGCGCGCGACCAGGCCGGCCAGCTCGACGGTGCGCCGGAGGTGGAGCTCGCCCCACCGCCCGCGCACCTGCGGCTTGCGCAGCGCGGACGACAGGGCGCCGGTCTCGCGGCGCAGTGACTCGGTCGTCAGGCGCATGTCGGAGACCTGCTGGCTGAACTGCCCCTGCCAGGTCGCCCGCGCGTGCTCGAGGTCGCGCAGCTGGTCCTGGAGCCGGTCCATGCCCTCGCGCACGACGGCCTGGTCGGCGCCGCGCTGCTCCAGCGCCGCGAGCACGCCCTCGTCGCGCGGGCGGGCGCGGGAGGCCAGCCAGCCCAGGCCGAAGCCGAGCAGCAGGCCCACCGCGAGCATCACCAGGATCGTCAGGATCTCCATGCGTCCGATCATGGACGAGACCACCGACAACGATGGGGATGCGGCGCTTCAGCAACCTGCTGACCAACTCGGCTCGAGCGGCCATGTGGACGCTCGGCGTCCACTATTCCGCGGCATTGCCTGGCTTGAGCGTCCATGTGGACGCTCAAGCGAGGTCGACGACCACCGGCGCGTGGTCCGACGGGCTCCCGGTGCCCTGGGCGGGGTCCCGCTCGTCGCGGTCGATGAACGCGCCGGTGACGCGCCCTGCGAGGGCGGGGGAGGCGAGCGCGAAGTCGATCTTCAGCCCGCGGTCGCGCTCGAAGCGCTGGCGGTAGTAGTCCCAGTAGGTGTAGCCGGGCGCGTGCTCGCGGGTCACCTCGACGTAGCCGTCGTCGAGGAAGCCCTGGAACGCCGCCCGCTCCGGCGGCGTCACGTGCGTCGACTTGCGGAACTGGGCGGGGTCGAAGACGTCCGCGTCGGTGGGGCAGATGTTCCAGTCGCCGACCAGGACGGTCTCGGCATCCAGCCACTCGCGGGAGGCGTCACGCAGCCGGGACAGCCAGTCGAGCTTGTAGACGTAGTGGGGGTCGTCGGGCTTGCGGCCGTTGGGGACGTAGAGCGACCAGATCCGCACTCCGCCGCACGTGGCGCCGATCGCGCGGGCCTCGGCGGCCAGCGGGTCGCCGTACCCGGGCATGGCGTCGAAGCCGACCGTGACGTCCTCGAGCCCGACGCGCGAGATGAGGGCGACCCCGTTCCACTGGTTGAGGCCGGCGACGGCGACGTCGTAGCCGCGCGCCTGGAGGCCCATCAGCGGGAGCTGGTCCTCGCGCGCCTTCGTCTCCTGGAGAGCGAGTACGTCGATGCCGTGCCGGTCCAGGAAGGCCTCGACGCGATCGATGCGGGAGCGGAGGGAGTTGACGTTCCAGGTCGCGATGCGCACCGGCCCACCCTAGGAGGCTTCGGCCCCGGGGCTGGAAGTGGCCAGAAGATTTTGCGGCCGAAGCCCTTTACACGGGCGATCCTGTTAGGGCAGGTTCACTTCACGCACTGTTCTCGGGAGGAAGTGCAGCAGCAGGATCCCCGGGCGGAGTGTGCTCTCATCACGACCACCCCCACAGGAGATCCACATGCAGCGCACCCGTCTCGGGCAGCTCGCTCTCGCGTCAGCCGCCCTCATGGCCCTCACCGCAGCGGCTCCGGCCATCGCGGCGACCGAGAGCGACATCCCGTCGTTCTCGCAGTTCCAGTCGCAGACCTACCGCGACACCGACCAGCAGTACATCGTCAACGGCGACGAGCCCGTCCAGACCACGGGCGACCTCAAGTCGTTCTACGACCGGCTGGTCGGACCGGAGAGCACCCACGAGGACGGCCTGGTCGTGAACACCGTCGGCGGCGTCGACGACAAGTGGTCCGACGCGCAGGTCCGCAACCTGACCTACTGCGTGAGCACCAAGTTCGGCTCGCGCTACACCGACGTCGTCAACGCGATGACCAGCGGTGCCGCCCTGTGGGAAGCGGCCTCCGCGGCCGACTACGTCCACGTGTCGTCGCAGGACTCCAGCTGCAACACGCGCAACAAGTCCGTGGTCTTCTCGGTCGAGCCCGTCGCGACGACGCAGTACATCGCCCGCGCGTTCTTCCCGAGCACGCCCAAGCGCTCGCGCAACGTCCTGATCGACGACTCCATCTGGACGTCGGGTTCGTGGACGCCGACCAACATCATCGGTCACGAGCTCGGCCACACCCTGGGCTTCCGCCACGAGCACACGCGCCCGGAGTCCGGCACCTGCTTCGAGGACAACAACTGGCGCCCGCTGACGCCCTACGACTCGGCGTCGATCATGCACTACCCGCAGTGCAACGGGTCGAGCGACGACCTGAGCATGACGGCGGCCGACCGCCAGGGAGCCGCAGCTCTCTACGGCGCCTGATCCACCCAGACCCACGAGAGCCCCTCCTGTCCCGAGCAGGAGGGGTTTTCGTGCTCAGGACAGCCAGGGGGAGAGCACTCCCGGCGTCGACGCATCGGCCAGGCGGATCGCCGCGGTGAGCGGGATGTCGCGCGCGACGACCCGCTCGGCGCCGGCCGCGGTGGTCGCGACGAGGGTGGCCAGGGCGAGGCGTCGCTGGAACCACGACTGCTGCACCACCCAGCCGATGATGCCGTCGTGCTCGAGCACGGTGCGCACCCGAGTCAGCTCGCCGCTGCCGACGACCAGGTGCTCGGGCGTCGTCGCGTGGCCGAGATGCCTGTACGCCGACTCGCCGCTCACCGCAGCGAAGGCGAGCGCCACCACGCCCACGACCACGGGCAGCCACGTCGGGACAGCGAGCCACAGTGATGCGACCAGCGGGATCGCGGTGACCAGGAGTGCTCCCCACAGCTGCCGGATCCACGCGCGCCGGCGGGCGGCCGGACCGTGCTGTGTGAGCGCGACCGACATCGGCTCGTGGGTCTCGAGGACGTCGGCGCCCACGGACGTGGCCACCGACCGGGGGCAGGGCGGCAGGATCGCGGTCACCCCGCCGGAGCCGACGCCGGTGGCCAGCGTGGCCAGCTCGGCGCCGCCGACGAGTCGCAGCAGCACCGGCTCCTTCATCTCGACGCCGCGCACGCGCTTCTCCTCGACGGTGATCGAGCGGGTCGTGAACAGGCCGGCGGTGAGCTGCAGCGAGCCGGCCTCGCGCGTGAGCCGCATGTTCCACCACTGCACGACATAGCCGGTCACGGCGACCATGATCCAGCTCACGAGTGCGCCGATGACCAGCCCGGCGATCACGAGCGAGAGCGCGAACTGGGCGACCCAGTGCCACGCCGACTCGGCCGTGTCCGCCACTGGCAGCTGGTCGCCGAACTGCGACAGGGCACCCACGGCCGCGGCGACGACGACGAGCCGGGCCAGGCTGAACGGCGCGAACCTGAGCCATGCCCAGTCGATCTCGGCGAGCACGCGCGCGGGTTCGCCGGTGCGTACGCCGCCGGGCGTCGCGACCTCGTCGGCGCCGGCCGGCAGTGTGTCGGCGTCCGCGGGCACCGTCACGGGAGCTCTCCTCGAGAGCAGGAAAGCGCGCAGGTCGGCGGCCTCGCGGACGGTGAGCGAGTCGAGCGTGATCCGGTCGTCGTCGACGCCGGTGCCGATCTGGACCTTGGTCAGGCCGACGAGCCGGTGGAGCAGCGAGGCCTCGAGGTCGACGCTGCGGACGCGGTCGAGCGGGGCGGTCTTGGACTTCTTGTTCAGCAGCCCGCTGCGGGTCTGGAACTGGGTGTCGGTGGTCCGGTAGAAGGTGGTGAGCCATGGGAGCACACCGAAGACCACGGCGCCGAGGGCGACGACCGGCACGGCCCACCACGGCATCGCGCGATCCCCCGAGCTGATCCCGACGAGCGCGATCGCAGCGGGGAAGGCGAACTGGCCGAGCACCTTGACGGGGTCGATCAGCAGGTTGCGCGCCGACAACCGCTGCCAGTCGGGCTCGCTCATGTCGCGTCGCCCTCGCTCGCGCCCGTGATCTCGGTGAGCTCGTGCACGAGCCGGCGGGCGACGTCGCGGTCGAGGCAGTCGATGGTGATCGGGCCCGCCGCCGACGCGGTGGTGACGGTCAGCGACGCGAGCCGGAACATCCGCATCAGAGCGCCCTGGGTCGAGTCGACCGTCTGCACGCGGCTCAGGGGGGCGATCCTGCTGTCGATGCGCAGCCAGCCGGCGCGGGTGTGGATCGCGGTCGGGGTGATCTCCCAGCGGTGGATGCGGAACCTCAGCTGGGGCATCACCGCCACGTGGGCCAGTGGCAGCACGAGCGCGAGCACCAGGGCCGGGACGGCCCACCACGGCCGCCCGGGCCCTTCGGACACCGCGGGCACGGCGAAGGCGAACAGCGAGATCGCGATGATCCACTCGACCACGGCGCCGATCAGCGCGCTCACCCGCCAGTAGGTCACGGCGCGGGGGGAGACCTGGTGGGCGGGCTCGCGCAGGTCCACGGAACCGCTCACCGCACTCATGCGCCCACTCGCGTGGCTTCGGGCGCACACGAGGCACGAGGGGCACTGCGCTGGCTGGTCCGCTGGCTCATGCGGTGAGCCTACGAGGCCGGTCGGCCCGCGCGGTGGCACGCGGCGTCAGTCCGCGATCGTCCAGGTCGTGTCGGTCGTCGGTCCCAGGACGGTGCGCAGCTCTCGGGTGTACGTCGCGAAGCCGCTCGCCGCGTCGAGCGAGTGCGTCTCCGTGGCACCGCCGGCGTCCCGGTCGATGAGGACCAGGTCGGCCCGGCCGTCACCGTTGTCGTCCGCGGCGGTGGCGACCCAGGACGAGTCGAGCGCGGGGGCGGCGGTCGTCGTCTGCGCCAGCCAGGACGTGAACTGCGTCCGGGCGTCGAGCACGTGCACCGCGGTGTTGGCGCCGGCCTGGGTGTCGACGAGGTAGAGGTCGTCACGGCCGTCGAAGTTGTAGTCCCCGGCAGCCATGCGCCAGCGGTCGCGGGGCAGGGGGGGCACCGGCAGGTCGACGTCGATGAGCCGGGTCTGGAAGTCGGTGTCGGCGTCCAGCACGGTCAGGTGGGCGGTGTCGCCGTTCCTGTTCGAGAGGAGGTAGAGGTCGTCACGGCCGTCGCCGTCGGCGTCACCCGCGAGGAACCGGGTCCGCCCCAGCCCACCGCGTCGCTCGACGATGGTCGCGTGGTTGAGGGAGGTGTGCAGGTAGTTGCCACCGTCGAGCACCTGCACCTGCGCCGTGTCGCGTCCCGCCATCCGGATCGCGTAGACGTCCGTGGCGAGGTCGCCGTCGTAGTCGCCGCCGGTGAAGCGCCACCCGCGTCCTTCGATCGGCAGCGGGGTCTGGTTGGAGTAGATCGCATAGCCCGAAGCCGCGCTGAGCACGTGGGCCTCGGCCCCGGCCTCGGTCTCCCGGATCGCGGTCAGGTCGGCCGGGACCCCCGAGGGCACGCGCCCGACGACCTCGACGGTCACCGCATCGACGTACATCGAGGGCGTGGTCGACGTCTCGCCACAGGTGGGCTGCTGCTCGTCGGGACAATTGCGCTTGTTCTGCAGGCGCAGGTGCTCGGCGGACACGGGCGCGTGCGGGGTCGACCAGGTCTCGACACCGTCGACGAAGTAGCGCGTCGGCGCTGGCGCCTCGGCTGCCGGGTCCTGGCCGGGCGGCTGGTAGGTGAACTCGACGGCGTAGGTGTGCCAGGCGTCCATGTCGCGCGGATAGCGATCACCGGCGCACTCGACCTCACCGATCGGCGGGGCGTAGCGCCAGTAGTAGGCCACCTGGACCCGGCTGCACTGCTTCTGGTCACCCCAGCTCTCGACGACGTCGATCTCGCCGGCGCGCTGGAGGTCGTTGGTGCGCAGCCAGAAGGAGGTGTGCACCCCGGTCTCGCGCGGCATCTTCAAGGTGGCGCTGACGCGGTAGGTCGTCCCGGGCTCGAAGGGCACCTCGGTGGCGTACTCGAGGTGCGCCTCGGGGCGCAGCTCGACGACCGTGCGCCCGTCCACGCTGGCCTGGGTCACCTTGTCGGCGGTCGACGACGAGACGTGCGTCCAGCGATCGGCGTACGGCGCGTCGAACCCGTCGGCGAAGACCTGGCTCGGCGCCGTGACCGCGACGTCGCTGGTCACGGGCACAGCCGGGACCTCGAGGGCCGGGACACCGGTGGCCGTCGAGGGCAGCATGGAGACGAGCACGAGCAGCTCTTGGAGCCAGGAAGGCATGGGTCCTTGGGAGGTCACGGCGCGGAAGGGACACCACGATTGAACAAGGCCGGGCCAAAGGCGTCGAATCGCTGCGGCCTCCCGCGCGGCCGTAGACTCCCGGCCCGTGGCTCTCACCATCGGTATCGTCGGACTCCCCAATGCGGGCAAGTCGACCCTCTTCAACGCCCTGACCAAGAACGACGTGCTTGCGGCGAACTACCCGTTCGCCACGATCGAGCCCAACGTCGGCGTCGTCGGTGTCCCCGACGAGCGGCTCGCGAAGCTCGCCGAGGTCTTCGGGTCGGCCAAGCTGCTGCCCGCGACCGTCGAGTTCGTCGACATCGCCGGCATCGTCGCCGGCGCCTCGCAGGGCGAGGGCTTGGGCAACAAGTTCCTCTCGCACATCCGCGAGTCCTCGGCGATCTGCCAGGTCACGCGTGTCTTCCGCGACGAGGACGTCACCCACGTCGACGGTGAGGTCAACCCGGCCTCCGACATCGGCACCATCCAGACCGAGCTGATCCTGGCCGACATCCAGACCGTGGAGAAGTCGATCCCGCGGCTGGAGAAGGAGGTGCGCGGCGACAAGTCGAAGGGCGCCGTGCTCGACGCCGCGCGCGAGGCGTTGACCGCGCTCGAGGGTGGGACGCCGATCATCGACACGAAGATCGACCGCGAGCTCCTCCGCGAGCTGTCGCTGCTGACGGCCAAGCCGTTCATCTTCGTCTTCAACTGCGACGCCGACGAGCTGTCGGATTCCGACCTCCTCGCGAAGATGCAGGCTCTCGTGGCACCCGCCGAGGCGATCTTCCTCGACGCGAAGTTCGAGTCCGAGCTCGTGGAGCTCGGCTCCGACGAGGAGGCGCACGAGATGCTCGCCGAGATGGGGATCACCGAGTCGGGGCTCGACCAGCTCGCGCGCGTCGGCTTCGACACCCTCGGCCTGCAGACCTACCTGACCGCCGGCCCCAAGGAGACGCGGGCCTGGACGATCAGGAAGGGCGCCACCGCGCCCGAGGCGGCCGGTGTCATCCACACCGACTTCCAGAAGGGCTTCATCAAGGCCGAGATCGTGTCCTTCGACGACCTGATGGCCGTCGGCACCATGCAGAAGGCCAAGGAAGCCGGCAAGGTGCGCATCGAGGGCAAGGACTACGTGATGGTCGACGGCGACGTCGTGGAGTTCCGCTTCAACGTCTGAGGGTTTCGGCCCTCCGGATGAAACTCCACGCACAGGCGTGGAGATTCAGCGCCTGAGCCGGTTGGACCCCTGAAACTCCACGCGTCTGCGTGGACCTTCATGAGGCGTACGGCGCTAGCGTGGCGCTCATGATCACCGCGCTCCACCGGGGCGTCGGCCTGCGGGTCCCCGGCGCCGACGACATGCTGCTCTACCAGCCGCGGCACGCCATGGCCTACGACGTCGGCCACTGAGGTGTTCGGTCACCGCCCCACCTCCGTCTCCGCCGCCGAGGGTGCGCGGGCTGGCGCGGAGGGCCAGGTCGTCATCTACTGGCGCAAGGGCTGCCCCTTCACCAAGCGACTGCGGCTCGTCCTGGGCAAGCGCGGAGCCGCCGCCGTGTGGGTCGACATCTGGGCGGACGCCGACGCAGCGGCGTACGTCAGGAGCGTCAACGACGGCAACGAGACCGTCCCGACAGTCGTGATCGACGGTGAGCCGCACACCAACCCGGCTCCGAGGCTCGTCGTCGCGGCGTTGTCCCGCCAGGCCTAGAGACTGGTGGGCGGCCAGGGCTCTCGTCTGGCCCGCTGTCTCGGGTCGAGGCGTTCCAACACGTTGGCCACCAGGTCCGGAAGCATGCCGATCAAGAGGCAGACAGCCGCCACCACGAGGAACACCGGCGCGTCTGAGCGCCGCATGTGTGACGCGGGAGCGACCAGCGCCCAGACCAGCATGATCAATGCGAGCATCCCGAACCCGAGGCCGGCAAACCCGATCACGTTGCGAACCCTGAGCAACCAGCCCGGTCTGCGCAACCACGGTCGATGCAACCTGTCGCCCAACCGAGCGGCGAATTCCTCAGCAATGTCGAGGCCCGGTCCGTTGCCGCGAATCGTTGTGCTTCCCTGAGAGGTCGTGATCCGCAGACGCCACCAGTGCCCACCGATCATGGGTCCGAAGGTTGCGGCCACGACATCGTCGAGAGGCACCTCCGTCGACTGTCCCTCCAGGTCACCGGCGTTGACAGCGGACATGCGCTCCTGGAAGGCCGTGCCATCCATCGCGTGGCGCACGTCGGTCCTGACTCCTTGCGCGTAGGTCACGGGGAACAGTCGCAGAGCCTGGGTGGAGAGCACTGCCTCGGCGGTTCGAAGGCCTTGGTAGGCATGGAAGGCAAGGATGGACTGCTCTCCGTCGGGCGCGACTCCCTCCCCGAGCCACAGCGGGTCTTCAAGGCCCACACCTTGGGCATGGAGCCAATCGCGGAGGGCGCCGAGCCCCCTGCCGGCACCGAACTCCGCCAAGGCGTGTTGCACCACCCCTTCGACGGCCAGGACCCGGCCTTGTTCGTCGATCAGGCATGTCCCGAACGGCCACTGCCAGATGGTTTGACCTGCCCCTCCATCGAGGAGCGCGACCGAGGTGGCAGCTGTCAGGACCTCGTCGAGGACGGGCTTCACAGGCGTCGGCTCTTCGCCTGCTTCTGTCGGCGTGCTGGTGAGCACGGCCGCCAAGGTGTCGGCCCACCCGTCCTCGACCAGACCCAGGATCGTCTCCAGGGTCGCCGGATGAGTGTGTCCGGTCGCACGGTCGGCTGCGACCAAAGCAGCTGCCAGGGTTTGACGCCATCGTGGAACGGAGACGGAAGCAGGGTGCTCCTCCCAGTTCGTCGGCTCGAGCGCCAGCTCGTCCGCGTCGACGAGCGTCGATGCGAGATCGGCCTCATAGCGGCGCACGTCCTGGAGCAGGGTGATGGACGGATCGCCACCCGGGCGTGCGTCAAAGGTCACGAGGGCATGACTCTCGCAAGCGGTGAGGAAGGAGCGCAGTCCGGTGAACGGCTCCGGGTGCCAGAATCGAGCAGCCATCGCTGGAGCCAGCCACAGTCCGCAGACGTGTTGCCACGATTCCTCAACCGCATCGAGCACCTGCGCGGTCTGCCGCCACGTCGATCCACGCTGACCGCGCAAGCTGTCGACCCACGCGTGGGTCGCCTCCTGGAAGTCGGCGGCGGCAACATCGATGCGATGCAGAAGCATTCTGCTCGCCCGTGAATCCTTGCCATCGCGATAGCGCAGGGCGCCGCCAAGCCCCGAGGCCAGGAGCCATCGCGCCCGTCGCGTCGACGGGTGCGCATCGAGTTCTGCGAAGACCTTCGCGTCGGTCACCAGAGCGGCCAGCTCGTCGCGCTGCAGGAACATGAGGAAGGGAAGGCCGATGGTCAGCGTCCCGTCCGCTACGCCGACTCCGGCATGTGGGGCCAGACGCACCTCGGGGCGGTATCCGGGCGCCACCGACTCCATCCACCGGGCGAAGCGCTCGGCATCGACGGGACTGAGTGGGATCGTGGATCTGTCGACCCCCTTGGACCGAGGCACGAACCGACTCGCGTTGTAGACGAGCGAGACGGTGGCCGCAGCTCCGAGCAATGCGTACCAACGCAGTTCATCGCCCCAGACCAGCACCGCGATCGTGAGTCCGAGAGTGACGAAGGGCATCAGCACTGCAGTCGCCAACGACACGACCCAGGCACGAGACAGTTGTCGCGCAGCCGCAGTCACGGCACGGCTCGGCTGGTTGGTCTCCACGATCGTCCCCGATCACGCGTTGATGGTCAGCGTCGAGGTCCTGTGTCGCCAGGTCCCAGCGATCTCGACGGGCAGATGGATGGGACGGCAGACCCTCAGGCCTCTGCCGCAGCCTTGATTGCCTCGAGCGTCTCGCGCATGCCGGCGAGCTGGCTCTCGGTGAACGCGTCCTGCCCACCCATGAAGCCGTCGGTGAGCTCGCGCGACAGCTCCGAGAGACCGTCGGGCAGCTCGCGGCGCTGGGTCAGGAGGGTGCCGGCGTCGGTCGCGGAGAGCAGGAACGACCAGATCGCCCAGTTCTCCTCGACCCGGAACGCCACCTCTGACTCCGGCGAGAACTTCACGACCTCCGCGTGCGTGGTCCACTCCAGCTCGCCGTGGATGTTGCGGTTGGTGAACTGCGTGCCCTGCTCCACGGTCTCGAAGCCGCTGCGCAGCCGGGTCGAGGTGACCTGCGGGCTCCAGTCGGGCATGCGGCAGACGTCGCTGACCAGGGGCCAGACGTGGGCGACGGGAGCGGAGATCTCGACGCTCTGCTCGAGCAGGGGGCGGATGTCATTCGTCACGACCAGCACCCTAGTGATCCGTCACGCGACGAGGGGGCGGGTCACCCGAAGTCGCAGGGCGAGGGCGCCGGTGACGGCGAGCAGCGAGACGGTCAGGGCGACCACGCCCGGCCAGCCGACGCTGCTCCACACGGTGGCGCCGAGGCTGCCGAAGACGGACGCGCCGAGGTAGTAGGTGAACGTGTAGAGCGACGCCGCCTGCCCGGCGCTCACCCCGCCCGCGTGCGCCCGCGCAGGCACCCAGCCGCTCGCCACGCCGTGCACGGCGAAGAAGCCGATGACGAGCAGCGAGAGCCCGGCGACCAGCACCGGCAACGACGACGACAAGGTGAGTACGGCGCCCGCGACCGCGACGACGGACCCGATCGGCAGCACGGCCCGGCGCCCGATCCGGTCGGCCAGTCGCCCGAAGGTCGCGGCGCTGACCGTACCGAGCGGATAGACGAGGAACACCAGGCTGGCGGCGCCGAGACCGAGGTTGAACGGCGCTGCCTCCAGCCGGAAGCCGACCACGTTGAGCATCGACACCATCGCTCCGACCGAGCAGCCGCCGATGACGTAGAGCCCGACGAGGGCCCGGTCGGCGACCGCGCGTCGCGCCATGGCGAGCATCGTCCGGGCGCCGGTGGGGGCAGGGGAGAAGTGGCGGGAGTCGGGGAGCAGGCGGCGTACGGCGACGGCGCAGACGAGCGCGAGCAGTGCTGCCGCGCCGAGAGACCAGCGCCAGCCGGCGAGCTCGGCGGTGTAGCCCGTGACCAGCCGGCCGGCCATGCCACCGAGCGCGGTGCCGCCGATGTAGAGCCCAGCCGCGCGCGCGTGGGTGGAGCGGTGCAGCTCCTCGCGGAGGTAGGCCGTCGCCACCGCCGGCAGCCCGGCGAGCGCGACGCCCATCAGGCAGCGCATGACCAGCAGCGAGGTCCAGGTCGGGGCGAGGGCGCAGCCCACGGCGCAGACGACCGAGAGCGCCATCGACAGGTGGATCAGCCGGGTCCGGCCGATCACGTCGGAGAGCGGGCCGACGACGAGCAGGGCCACACCGAGGGAGAGGGTCGCCAGCGAGAGCGTCAGGGTCGTCTGCGTGGACGAGACCTCGAAGCGGGTCGCGAGCTCCGGCAGGATCGCCTGGGTGCTGTAGAGCAGCTCGAAGGTCGCGAGTCCCGCGGCGAAGAGCGCGAGAACGACGCGGCGGTAGCCGTCCGAGCCGGGGAGGTGGCCGAGGTCCAGGACGGGAGCTGGGGTGATGGCGGGAGCAGACATGACCACACGAGTGTGCGCCGGCAAGCGTCATGCGTCCAATGTCAGGAACGGCTTAGAGTCATGCGAAATGCGTATGATCCTCAGCATGCAGATCCGCGACCTGGAATGGCTGCTCGCCGTGGCCGAGCAGGAGCACGTCACCGACACCGCCGCAATCCTCGGGATCACCCAGCCCACCTTGTCGCGCGCGCTGGCGAGGGTCGAGCACGAGCTCGGGGCCAGGCTGTTCGAACGCGCCGCCGACGGTGTGCACCTCACGCCGATCGGCCAGACCGTCGCGCGCGGCGCACGGGAGGTCGTCGCCCGGCACGACCAGCTCCTGGCGGACGTGCGCGGTGAGCTCGACCCGGAGTCGGGCGTCGCCCGGCTGGCCTTCCTCGACTCGATGGCGACCTCGCTGGTCCCGCAGCTCCTGCGTGAGTTCCACGCCGTCGCCCCGAGGGTGCGGGTGCTGCTGAGCCAGGAGCCCGCCCACGAGCTCGAGGCGGACCTCGCCCGCGGCGCCGTCGACCTCGCCATCACGTCGGTCCGCCCGGCCGGCCACGGCTGGCACCTGCTCCAGGAGGAGCGGCTGGTCGTCGCCGTACCCCCCACGCACCGGCTGGCCGGACGCTCGCGTCTCCGACTGGTCGACCTCGCGGGGGAGGACCTGGTCACGACCCCGCCGGGCTACGGCTTCCGCACGCTCGTCGACGGGCTGCTCCGGGAGGCGGGCGTGGCGCTCGAGGTGTCCTTCGAGAGCCAGGACCTCGCGACCATCGAGGGGCTCGTGGCGGCCGGGCTCGGGGTGGCGATCGTGCCCGAGGCGATCGTGGGGCAGTCCGGCACCCACGGTGTCCAGATCGTCGGGTCGCCAGGCGCACGTCGCGCGATCGGCCTCACCTGGCGCACCGACCGGCAGCTGCCGCCCGCCGCCGAGCGACTTCGGGAGTCGATCACTAGGCTCGCGCCATGAACCAGATCGAGTGGGACGACCACATCGCCGTCACCGACCGGGGCGACGGTGAGTTCGCCGCAGAGCTCCACGACGGCTGGGTCGTCGGCGCGGGCGTCAACGGCGGCTACCTCCTGGCCACCATCGGAAACGCCCTGAGCCGGGTGGCGCCCGGCAAGCCCGACCCGATCTCCGTCAGCGCCTACTACCTCTCCGCGTCGCGCCCCGGTCCGGCGACCGTGTCGACCCGGGTCGTGCGCGACGGTGGCAGCATCGCCACCCTCGCGGCCGAGCTGACGCAGGGAGGCGACGCTCGCATCACCGCGCTGGCGACGTACGGCGACCTCGACCGTGTCCCCGACGACATCCGCACCACCGCGAAGCCGCCGGTGATGGCCCCGCTCGAGGAGTGCGTGCCCAGCTCGATGGCACCGCCGGAGGTGCTCGCCAACGCCAAGCTGCTCGGGCGCTTCGACATGCGCTTCGACCCCTCGTGCATCGGGTGGGCCGTCGGCAAGCCGTCCGGCGACGGCGTGATCTCGGCCTGGTTCCGCCTCAACGGCGAGCGCGACCCGGACCCCATCGAGCTGCTGATGGTGCTCGACGCCCTGCCGCCGGTGACCTTCGACCTCGGCATGCCCGGCTGGGCGCCGACGCTCGAGCTGACCGCCCACGTGCGCGCGAAGCCCGCGCCGGGGTGGCTGCGCGTCACGCACCGCACCCGCAACATGGCGGGCGGGATGTTCGAGGAGGACTGCGAGGTGTGGGACTCCGCAGACCGCCTCGTCGCGCAGAGCCGGCAGCTCGCGCGTCAGCCGCGCCCCTGACCGCGGTCACCAGCCAGGCAGGTCACTCCCGGGAATGCCGAACGGGCGTGGCCCCCGAGGGAGCCACGCCCGTCCGGCGATCGTGCTGATCAGGTCACGGCGCGGAGACCGTCACGTAGGTCGGCGCCAGGGCCCCGTCGTACTCCAGGACACCGAGGTAGCGACCGGCCTCCAGGCCGGACCAGACGGCGTCGAACGACGTCGCCTCGCCCTGGGTGACCGCGACCGGGTCGGGCTCGGCGTGGAAGGTGCCGAGACCGGTGCCACCGACGACGTACTCGTCGTAGGTGGTCGCGATGCTGGTCTCGCCCGGGGCCGCGGCGTAGCCGTTGACGACGACGAGGTAGGACGCGGCGACCGGGTTGAGCAAGGTCACCGTCTCGTCCGCTGAACCTGTGGCCGACTGGCCCGCCAGTGCCACCGGCGTGCCGGCGGCGTTGAGGCGGTAGACGAACAGGTCGAGGTCGGCCGCGTCGTTGGCTGCGTCGGCCACGAAGCGGGCGGCCTTGGTGCCGCCCGGCACGACGACCGTGCGCTCGTAGTCCTCGCCGACGGCGGTGCTGCGCTCCACCGTCGTGGCCTTGGCCAGACCGGTCGGGCGGACGTCGAGCTCACCGGTGTAGCCGGCGGTGATGTCGACGGTGGCACGGCCGTCGGTTCCGGTGCCCGCCACCGTGGCGGGTGCCTTGACCGAGACGGGACGCAGTGCCACGGGCATCCGGACCGTGGTGGGACCGGTCAGGGTGACGAAGCCCGTCGCGAACTTGGCGAGCGGGGCGTCGGTGCGGGTGAAGGTGAAGGTGACCGCGACCTGCTCGCCGGCGGACCCGATGGTCACCGACGGCTTGTCCGTCGTGACCGAGAAGCCGGGCACGGTGGCCTCGACGCTCCACGTGCCGGCACGCAGACCGGTGAACGTGCGCGTGATGCTGGTGCTGGCGGCCACCTGGCCCTGGGCGATCGAGGGCACGTTGAGGGCGTTGGCCGCGATCGGCTCGACGCCGTCGATCGGGAAGCCCTGACCCTCGACGAAGCTCAGCCACTCGTCCTCGTTGGAGGTGACGACGAGACCCGGGTCGAAGAACCTGGTCGGGTCGACGTGGCCGGCGCCCTGGGCGAACGGGTCCTGGTGGGCGCTGCCGTCGGCCTTCTTGAGGTCGTATGAAGTCGTCATCATGGCCGATTTGACGGTCATCGGCGTCCACTGCGGGTTGACCCCGAAGATGAAGGCCGCGAGACCGGCGACGTGCGGGCTCGACATCGACGTGCCGGAGTAGAGGTCGAAGTCACGACCCTGTCCCGACGGCGGGGCGACCGCGGCCAGCACGCTGGCACCGGGAGCCGCGATGTCGGGCTTGATGACGTCGGAGTCGCTCGCCTTGGCGGGGCCACGCGAGGAGAAGCCGGCGATCTGCGGCACCACGGTCGGCGAGCCGCCGGTGGTGTCGCCCGACTCGAAGGAGGCGGTGGCGCCGGCGGTCGCGGCGTAGGCCTTGATCGCGGGGGCCGCCACGTGGTCGAGGTGGACTGTCGGTACGGCGTGGAAGTCGGCGTCGAGGCTGCCGGGCGTGATGTTGACGAGGATCATCCCCACACCGCCGGCCTGCTTGACCGCGGAGCTCTTGGCGACCCGGTCGTAGACGCCGCGGTCGCAGACGACGACCTTGCCCGTGACCTGGGCCGGGTCGAGGCTGCCGGGCGCGCACAGGCGGACCTCGTCGGCGGTGGCCGGGGCGAGACCGGCGGCGGTCGAGTTGACGAGCGGGGTGCTGGCCAACGGCGTGCCGTTGATCGAGGCGCCCTTGTGCTTCGCACCGTTGCCGAGCACAGCCGTGTTCTCGAACACGGCGTGGGTCGCCGCGGCGACCGTGGTGATCCACGGGCTGTTGTGCGCGACCGTGGAGGCCGTCGGCCCGCTGTTGCCGGCCGAGGCGGCGACGAAGACGCCCGCTGCCGCAGCACCCAGGAAGGCGAACTCGACCGCGTCGACGACCGTGGTGGTCGCGCCGGAGATCGAGTAGTTGATGACGTCGACGCCGTCGGTCACGGCGTCGTCGACGGCGGCAAGCGTCGAGGAGGTGTAGCAGCCACCGGTGTTGGGGTCGGTGTCGTTGAAGCACACCTTGTAGGCGGCGATCTTGGCCGCGGGAGCCATGCCGCTCACGGTGCCGAAGTCACGTCCCTCGACCGAGGCCGAGACGCCGAAGTTGCCGGCGGCGGTGCTGGCGGTGTGGCTGCCGTGGCCGTCGCCGTCACGGGTGGAGATGAACTCGTTGGCGTCGCGCTTGTCGACCGGGACGCTGGCAACGAACGCATCGGCGTAGTAGCGGGCACCGATCAGCTTCTGGTTGCAGTCGTTGACCTCCCAGTCCTCGCCGGTCTCGCACTCGCCGCGGAACTGGCTGCCGTCGGCCTTGTTCATGAAGGTCGTGCGGCCCGAGCGGTAGGGGGTGAACTGCCCCTCCGCCTTGCTCTTCAGCTTGGGACCGGCGAACGACGCCGACTCCGGCCAGATGCCGCTGTCGAGGATGCCGACGACGACGCCCTTCCCGGCGTTGGCCACGCCGCCCTGGGCGGCCCACTGGCCGCCCGTGCCGGTGCCCGACCGGGACTCGAGGCCGAGGAAGCGCGGGGTGTTCCAGG
Organism: Nocardioides allogilvus; assembly: GCF_003047285.1. Lineage (GTDB taxonomy): Bacteria > Actinomycetota > Actinomycetes > Propionibacteriales > Nocardioidaceae > Nocardioides > Nocardioides allogilvus. The sequence continues at coordinate 605,933 of NZ_PZYX01000001.1, forward strand.
TGTCGAGCTCGAAGGCGGTGTCCTCGACCAGGGTCAGCACCTCGCGCTTGCCGGCGAGCTCCGCCGCCTGCTTCGCGGTGAGCTGTGCGGTGAAGGAGTTGGACGCGATCGTGGTCTGCGAGAACACGTCGGCCCCCACGGCGTCGGCGATCCGGCTCTGCTCGCGCTCGAGGAAGCGCGAGTACTGCGCGACCTTGTCGGTGCGGGCGTTGAACTTGTTGCCCGAGCGGGCCTGGGTGGCTGCGAGGCCGTCGATGCCGCCCTCGTAGCGGGTCGCGCCGGGCTGGCGGAGCATCACGATGTAGCGACCGGCGCCGAGCGCCTGCTCGGGGGCCGTGGTGGTCGTCGTGGCGCCCGGCTCGGCGGTGGCCGCCGTGGCGGCGGCGCTGGCCGTGACGCCTGCGACGAGCAGTCCGGCAGAGAGCAGGGCCACGGAGCGACTGCGCGCTCCCGGACCCCGAGAGATGACTGACAAAGGAGACTCCTTGATGGCGTGCCTGGATGGAGAACGCTGTTTCCTCGCGCGTCGCTGGGTGGTGATCGCGGAGGCTGCGCACAGACAACGTCACCGACGTGACACACGTCAAGCATTTCGACGTACGAACGTCAGACCTGTCGAGCCGTCGGTGGGCGTCAGTCGAAGGCCGACCGCTTCATCGACACGATCCACCGGCGTCGTGGGTGCTCGGTGAGCGACCACAGCCGGTCGGTCGACGGCCAGTAGGTCAGGTCCTCGGGGCCCATCGGCAGCGCGAACCGCTTCGGCTTCAGCTGCCCGGACAGGCCGGCATAGATCGTGCCGGGCATCCACGGGCCGTGCGAGACGCTCACGTGGTAGCGCCCGCCGGCGAGCACAGCACCCTGCATCTGCACGACGCCGCCCTCGTCCACCTCCAGCGGGCGGGAGAAGCCGTCGTCACCGGTCCGGAGCTGCCAGGTGTCCGCGTCGAGCTGGTAGCGCGCGAGCCGGTTGGGAGCGGTCCCGAGGTTGTACTCGCCCGCCAGCAGAGCCGGCGGGTCCGATCGCCGGTCGAGGGAGAGGAAGGAGTAGCGCAGCTTCTCGTGCCCGTCGTCGGTGAAGGCCTTGTAGGTGAAGCGGACCGGCAGCACGTAGCGATGCCCGTACGACGACACGCGCTCGCCGTCGAAGCCGAGCTCGTCCGGGTGGTCGTCGTCGCCGAGGACCCGCATGATGTCGTCGACCCGAGCGGTGACGAAGCCGCGGCGCGTGGCCGCGATGTGGAGGTAGCCGCCGGCCCAGACGACGCCGCCGGCGTGGATGTTCATCGGCCGCAGCTGGAGGGCGCCCTCCTGGTCGAAGACCGGGTTGACGAGCAGGACGTGGCGGTACTTCAGCGTCTCGAGGTCGATGAAGGTGACGCGCGAGCCGCGCTTCACGCCGTCCCGGCCGGTGGAGTACCACGTCGTCACGAGCACCTTGCGACCCGCGATGTCCTCGGTGTCCGAGGCGTCGGCGCTGGTGGAGATGCCCTGCGGGTACCAGAGCGGGTCCTTCCGGTCGTGGGCGTCCCACGTGTAGGCGTCGCTGACCGCGCGGCCCAGCAGACGGGCGGGGACCCGGCTGCGACGGGCCTGGTACTTCAGGTCGTCGAGCAGCCCGTCGAGCCCGGCCGGTTCGCCCAGGACCGCCGCCAGGGCGGCGATCTCGCGGACGTTCTCGTCGGTCCGCTGCAGGTGGACACCTTGGACAAGCATGACCACACCGTAATCTCGCTGCGTGACCCCACCGCTGCGCACTGCCGTCGTCGGTGCGGCGATCCTGCGTGACGGCACCGTCCTCGCCGCCCGCCGGACCGCGCCGGTCGAGGCCGCCGGCAGGTGGGAGTTCCCCGGCGGCAAGGTGGAGCCGGGGGAGTCGCCCGAGGACGCCCTCGTGCGCGAGATCGGCGAGGAGCTCGGCTGCCGGATCGAGCTGACCGGCTGGCTCCCGGGCACTGCCCTGATCGGTGCCACCCACGAGCTGCGGGTCGCCTGCGGCGTGCTCACCGACGGCGAGCCGACGCCGACCGAGCACGACCTGGTCCGCTGGGTCACCGCCGACGAGCTCAACGACGTCGACTGGCTCGACCCCGACCGTCCGTTCCTCACTGCCCTGCGGGAGAGGATGGGCACGTGAGAGCCATCTTCTTCGAGGAGGACGACGCGCGACAGGTCGTCCGTCGCCTGGTCGCCAACGGCTTCGAGGCGAGCGCCGAGCGTGAGCGACTGGCCGGCGAGGACGACGACGAGGGCCACCCCTGGGCGGTCGTCACCGACGCGCCCGACTTCATGGTCGAGGTGCTGGTCGAGGACTTCGACGGCTGGCTGGACCCCGAGACAGCGGCCCCGAGCGGCCCGCCGCTCGTGCTGCCGACGGCGCCGAAGCGGATCAAGAAGCCCCTTGACTGACGTCCGGGCGCGGCCGGTCAGTGCGGTCGGCGCCATGCCACTCGTCCCGGCGGCCGCGTTCGTGCTGGTCTGGTCCTCGGGCTACATCTCCGGTCCCTACGGGGTGCAGCACGTCGCGCCGTTCACCTTGCTGGCGCTGCGCTTCGGCGTGGCGGCGGTGCTCGCGCTGCTGCTGGCCCGCCTGCTGCGCGGACCGCTGCGGATCGATCGCCGGACCGCCGGGCGGGTCGCGCTGACCGGCGTCGTGATGAACGCGGTGCAGTTCGGCGCGATGTACCTCGCCTTCGACGCCGGGCTCGGCGCGACCCTGGCCTCGTTGCTGCACGCCCTCACGCCGGTCCTGACCGCGGTGCTGGCCGCGGTCTTCCTCCGGGAGGCGTTGTCGCGACGCCAGCTGCTCGGCCTCGTCATCGGGGTCGCCGGGGTGCTGATCGTGCTCGGCCCCGACATCGAGTCGGCCGGCGGTCCGTTGGGCATCGGGCTCGCGGTGTTCAGCGCGGTCACCCTCAGCCTGGGCACGCTCGGCCAGCGCTGGATCGGGCACGGTCCCGACCCCATCTGGTCGGCGGCGATCCAGTTCGCCGTGTCGGCCCCGCCGCTCGCCGTGCTCGCCCTGACCCTGGAGGGCACGCACGCCATCACGGACCCCGTCCGCGGGGGCGTCGCGGTCGCCTTCCTCGCGATCGTCAACTCGATCGTCGGCCTGCTCCTGCTCGGTGCGCTCGTACGGCGCGGGGGTGCCGGCGCAGGCTCCAGCCTGTTCTTCCTGTCGCCGCCCGTGACGGCGGTGCTGGCATGGCTGGTGCTCGGCGAGACCCTCGGCCCGCTCGAGCTCCTCGGGCTGGTGGTCGCGGTCGTCGGCGTCGCTCTCGGCACGCGCAGTGCCGCCCCTAGGCTGGTGTCATGACTGCCGACCTGCGCGCCCTCTTCGTGCACGCCCACCCGGACGACGAGACGATCAACAACGGCGCGACGATGGCGAAGTATGTCGCCGAGGGGCGCGGCGTCACGGTCGTGACCTGCACCGCCGGCGAGATGGGCGAGGTGCTCGTCCCCGACCTGGGCCACCTCGCCTTCGACAAGGAGGGGCGCCTCGGCGAGCGCCGCAAGCAGGAGATCGCGGCGGCGATGGCCCGGCTCGGCGTCACTGACCAGCGGTGGCTCGGCGGCTTCGGCCGCTTCCACGACTCGGGCATGGCCTGGCACGCGGACGGCCACGCCGTCGCGGGCGAGTTCGTCCCCGACAACGCCTTCTGGAACGCCGACCTCACCGACGCGGCCGACCAGCTCGTCGAGGTCATCCGCGACCTCCAGCCGCAGGTCCTGGTCACCTACGACCAGTTCGGGGGCTACGGCCACCCCGACCACATCCAGGCACACCGTGTCGCGATGTACGCCGCTGTGCTGGCCGCCGCACCGACGTACAAGCTGCAGCTGGGGACCCCGCACGACATCGCGAAGATCTACTGGTGCGCGATGAGCGAGTCCAAGATGCGCGCGAGCCTGCGGGCGCTGCGCGAGGCGGGCGACACGCAGAGCTTCGAGGGGATGGACCCCGACGGCGAGATGGGCCCGTTCGTGACGCCGGACGAGCTGATCTCGGCGTGCGTCGACGGCACCGACTTCGTGCACACGAAGATGGAGGCGCTCAAGCTGCACCGCACCCAGGTCGACCCGGACGGACCGTTCTTCTCCGGCGCCGAGTCGGGGCACGCGTTCTGGGGCGAGGAGTTCTACGTCCTGGCCAAGGGCGTGCGCGGGCCGGTCGCCGACAACGGCTTCGAGGCCGACCTCTTCGCGGGTCTCTGAGCCCACCGTGCTGCTGGTCCGGGCGCTGGCGGCGCTTGCGCTGCTCGGCGTCGGCCTCGCAGGGGGACTCGCCGCAGTCCTGGTGCACGCGTGGTGGTGGGGCCTGGTCCTCGGCCTGGCCGCGGGAGCGCTGACCACGCTCGCTCTGCCCGCCGGCGGGTGGCGTCTCGCGTTCGTCGTGGGCTGGTTCGGCGCGATCGTCTACGCCGTGCTGCCGCGGTCCGAGGGCGACTACCTCCTCCCCGGCAGCGCAGCCGGATATACGGTGCTGGGCGGCTCGTTCCTGCTCCTGCTCGTCGCCCTCGCGACGTCGCCACGACCCGGGACCGCGGCCCGGGGACGACAGCGCCGTGGGAACGACGATCCGGGCGTTTCGCCGGGGTGAACCTAGGATCGGACCGTGTCGATCCTTCCTCAAAGCGATGAGCTCACCGATGGCCCGGCCGCCGACAAGTCCGGCGGCCGTGTCGTCCTGTGGCTGCTGCTCGGCCTCGGACTGCTGATCGGCGGCGCCTACGTCGCGGCCCACTACGCCGCTGCCGACAAGGTCGCGCGCGGCACCACGGTCTCCGGTGTCAGCATCGGTGGACACCCGCAGGCCGAGGCCGCCGAGCGGTTGCAGGCCGGCCTGGCCGAGCGGGTCTCCGGCCCGATCGAGGTCACCATCGAGGGCAAGCCGGTCAGCATCGACCCGGCCGCTGCCGGCATCTCCGTGGACTACGACGCCTCCGTGGCCGAGGCAGGCGGCGAGCGCAGCTGGGACCCGGTCCGGCTGTGGAACTACTTCACCGGCGGCGAGGACTTCGAGGCCGAGGTGACCGTCGACGAGGCCGCCTTCGCCCAGACGGTGGCCGGCCTGGACGAGCAGCACGGCACCGCCCCGCGCGAGGGCGCGCTCGGCTTCGACGGCGCGTCGATCACGACGGTCAAGCCGCGCGTCGGGCAGGCGCTCGACCCCGTCTCCACTCGCGACACCCTCGTGTCGGCCTACCTCAGCGAGGAGGCCGACAAGCCCGCACTCGAGCTGGCGCAGGCCGAGCCGACCATCGACGAGGCCGACCTCGCCGAGGCCCGCCAGGCCTTCGCCAACCGTGCCGTGTCGGGCTCGGTGACGCTGAGCTTCGACCAGGCGACCATCAAGATCTTCCCCGAGGACTACACCACCGCGCTGAGCCTGAAGCCGGTCGACGGCAAGCTCGTGCCCCAGCTCGACACCGCCAAGCTGGCCGAGGTCGTCGCCGCCAACGTGGTCGCCGACGGCGCCCCGGTCGATGCCACCGTCGCGCTCGTGGGCGGCGTCCCCCAGGTGATCCCGGCCAAGCCGGGCGTCACCTACGACCAGCAGCAGATCGACGCCGGCTTCCTCGCCCTCGTCGCCGCGCCCGACGGTGAACGGACGCTGAGCGTCGACGCCAAGGTCGCCAAGCCCGAGTTCACGACGAAGGACGCCCGTGCGCTGGGCATCAAGGAACGCGTCTCGACCTTCACGACCTACTACCCGTACGCCGAGTACCGCAACATCAACATCGGGCGGGCCGCCGAGCTGGTCGACGGCACGGTGCTCAAGCCGGGCGAGACCTTCAGCCTCAACGACACGGTCGGCGAGCGGACCGTCGCCAACGGCTTCACCGAGGGCTACATCATCCAGGACGGCATCCTCGTGACCGACCTCGGCGGCGGCGTCTCGCAGATGGCGACCACGACCTTCAACGCGATGTTCTTCGCCGGCCTCGAGGACGTCGAGCACAAGCCGCACTCGTTCTACATCGACCGCTACCCGATCGGTCGCGAGGCCACCGTCGCCTGGGGCGCGATCGACCTGAAGTTCCGCAACGACACCCCCTACGGCGTGCTGGTCAGCGCCAACGTCACCCCGTCGACGCCGTCGACGAGCGGCGTCGTGACGGTCTCGATGTACTCCACGAAGCACTGGAACATCACCACCTCGGAGTCCGAGCGCTACAACATCACCAAGGCGAAGGAGCGCAAGGTCGACACCAAGAAGTGCCACGCCAACGAGGGCTACGGCGGCTTCGACATCGACGTCATGCGCTACTTCGAGCCGGTCGGTGCGAACAACGAGACCCGCTCACCCGAGACGTTCCACACGACCTACACGCCCTCCGACACGGTCATCTGCACCCACCCGAACGCCGAGGACAACGTCAGCTGATCCCGGACCGCTGGTTGAGCAGGCGCGCCAGCGCCGTGTCGAAACCGAGGTCCTCGGTTTCGACACGCTCGGCCGCGGGCGGCCTCGCTGCTCAACCAGCGGGACATGGCCGCTGGTTGAGCAGGCGCGCCAGCGCCGTGTCGAAACCGAGGATCGCTACGGCGTCAGGCGGTGCAGGTCGCGCGGGAACAGCGTGACCTCACGGACGTTCGCTGCCTCGACCAGCCGGGCCACCCAGCGCTCGAGCCCGATGGCGAAGCCGCCGTGCGGCGGCATGCCGTGCTCGAACGCCTGGAGGTACGCCGCGTAGTCGGCCGGGTCCTCGCCGCGGGCGCGGATCGCTGCGTCGTAGTCGCTGGGCCGGTGCAGCCGCTGCCCGCCGGTGACCAGCTCGAGCCCGCGGAAGAGCAGGTCGAAGCTGTTCGACCCCTCCGCAGACCCCGGTGGTCGAGGAGGGGCGCCAGCGCCGTCACGAGACCAAGGGTGCGTGTAGAACGGCCGCTTCCGCATCGGGTAGCCCTCGACGGCGAGGAAGTCCGAGCCGTGCTCGGCCAGGGCCCAGGCGCCGAGCGCGCGCTCGTGCTCGGGCGCCAGGTCGGGCTCGTCAGCAGGCGCGCCGACCAGGGCCAGCGCGTCCGCGAAGTGGATCACCGGGATCTCGTCGGGCACGACCGCGACCGCAGCGAGGGTGCGCTGCACCGCCCCGCCGGCGAGCTCGTGCACGGCGGACACCATGCCCGCGAGCACCTCGCGCAGCACCGCGAGCACGTCGCGGTGGTCGCGGATGAAGCCGAGCTCGACGTCGAGCGAGCGGTATTCCGCGAGATGGCGGACCGTGTCGTGCGGCTCGGCCCGGAACACCGGGCCGACCTCGTAGACCCGCTCGAAGACCCCGACCAGCTGCTGCTTGTAGAACTGCGGGCTCTGGGCGAGATAGGCCGGTCGCCCGAAGTAGTCCACGGCGAACACGTTGGCGCCCGACTCGGTGGCCGACTCGACGAACTTCGGCGTCGCGATCTCGGTGAACCCCAGCTCGTCGAGCGTGGCCCGGAAGCCGCGCAGCGAGGCCGCGGCGATCTCCCACTTCGCGCGCTGCGCGGGGTGGCGCCACAGCACCGGTGCGTTGTCGAGCAGCGTCGGCAGCGACACGTCGAGCGCGGGTCGCCACAGCTCGGCAGGCGGTGTCGCGGCGGGTTCGGTGAGCGCCTCGATGGTGGCGTCGGTGACCTCGACGCCACCCGGTGCCTGCGGGTTGGCGGTCGCCGTACCCACCACCCGGACGGTCGTCTCCTCCGGCGGCACCGCGGTGCCGGCGGGCAGCACGACCTGGGCCAGGCCGCTGCGGTCGCGCACGACGAGGAAGGTGACGCGGGCGAGCTCGCGACGGCGATGCACCCAGCCCTCGAGGGTGACGGTGGAACCGGGCTCGGCCGTGGGCAGCGATGAACAGAGCGATCTCATGAGTACCTCCAGTTGGCGTGGCCCTGGAGGTGTGGGCGGGGGCAAGGTCGCGGTGCCACCACACCTTCGCCGGGTGAGATCCACCCGGCCTCTCGTCGATGACGCCGGACGCGCGGAAGACCCCTCAAGCGGGGGTTGTCAGTCCCCGGGGTCGTCGGTTCCCATGGTGGGGTCAGGCATGCCCGCGAGGCAAGTCGGTTGTCGGCCAATCCGGATGTCCCCGCGGCGTCGAACTGCAGGCGGCAGGACTCCCTGTCACCCGACGTCATCAGGAGAATCCAGATGAAGAACAGGTCCATGAACACCGTCGCGGTCGCGATCGCAGCCGCGGCGGGCATCGGCATCGGCACGGTTCTGGCGCCCCTTGCCGCCCAGGCAGGGCACACCAACGCGCTCCTGGAAGGTGACCTCGACGGTCGCCAGGAGGTCGCCCCCGACGGCTCGCGCGCCATCGCCGGCGACCCGAACGGTCGCGGCAGCGTCTACGTCTTCGGCATCGACGGCGACCCCACCACGCTCTGCTACGTCCTCGAGGTCTCCAAGATCGCCGAGCTCGAGCTCGCCCCCGGCGCTCCCCGCGCGGCGCACATCCACGAGGGAGCGGCGGGCGCCAACGGTCCCGTCGAGGTCACCCTCGCCTGGCCGCAGGACGGCCAGGCCGCCGACTGCCTCACCGAGGGCGAGGCCGGCAAGGGCCTCGACCCGGGCGAGGTGCAGGAGATCCTCGCCAACCCGTCGTCGTTCTACGTCAACGTCCACAACGGCGAGTTCCCCGGCGGCGCCGTCCGAGGCCAGCTCGAGGGCGCGCACTGACCCGTTCCTTGGACCTGAGTCTCGAGAGGACTCAGGTCCAAGGACGCAGGGCGCTCTCCGGGCGTGGTCAGCCCACGAACGTGCGCCGGTAGTGCGACGGCGTCATCGAGACGACGCCGGAGAACAGTCGACGGAAGCTGCTGGTGTCCTCGTAGCCCACGCTCCGGGCGATCTCGGCCACGCTCAGGTTGGTGGTCTCGAGCAGGTGCCTGGCTCGTGCGACACGGGCGCCCTGCAGGAAGTCCAGGGGCGTCTGGCCGGTCTCGGCGCGGAACCGTCTCAACAGGGTGCGTGTGCTCGTGTGGTGCGCAAGCGCCAGCGCCGTCAGGTCGTAGGGCTGGTCCAGGTGGTCGAGGAGGTGGCGCCGTACACCGGTGGAGAAGGCCTGCCTGACCCGCTGTCGAAGGGTGTCGTCGACGAACGGCGACTGTGACGAGCGGCCGAGCCGGGTGAGGGTGATGTTCGAGGTGGTCCGGGCGATCGACTCGCCGGCGTGCACCCGGACCAGGTGCATCGCCAGGTCCAGCGATGCGCTGAAGGCACCGGTCGTCGTGATCGGGCCGTCCTCGACGAGCAGGGCCCGGGGATCGATCGACGACGACGGATGACGCCGGGCGAGCTCGTCGGCGAAGAGCCAGGCAGTGGTCGCGCGCCGGCCGTCCAGCAGTCCCGCCGCGCCGAGGAGGAACGCGCCGCCGCAGATGCTCGCGGTGGGGATGCCCCGGGCGGCCGACCGGCGCAGGAGGGCGACCTCGGCGGACAGCTTCGGCAGTCGCCGTTCGATGTCCTGCTCCGGGCTCAGGTCGAAGCCCGGGACCACGAGCAGGTCGATGGTGTGGTCGATCCGGCGGGCCCTGACCTCGACACCGTTGGCGGCGCACACCACGCCCGGACGAGCGGCGTGGATGGTCGGTCGGAAGGGTGCGGGATGCCCCGTGAAGGCCGCGACCCTGTTGGCGACCGCCAGCACGTCGACGAGCCCGAGGGCCTCGGAGGCGAGGCAGTCGTCGTAGAGCAGGACCCCCACCTTGGTCACCGTCTGCACCATGTGGCGAAAATAGCCCGCAACGTGGCAATCGCGCCACTCCCCGTCGGCTTCTCCGTCGCCGAGCATGGGAGGGCCAGCATCGGCTGGTCGAAACCAAGGAGATCCAGATGCGCGTGACGATCCTGCTCATTGACGGCTTCACCGCCCTCGACGCGGTCGGTGGCTATGAGGTGCTGGCCAACGTGCCGGGAGTCGAGGTCGAGTTCGTCTCGCACGCACCCGGTGTGGTCGCGGCGGACACTCGTCGCCTCGGGATGCTGGCCCATCGAGGGCTGGACGACGTGACCTCGACCGACGTCCTCTACGTCCCGGGTGGTCCGGGGGTGGTGGCCGGGATCGCGGACGCGAGGCTGCTCGGCTGGATCGCCCGGGTCCAGGCGACCGCGACCTGGACGCTCGGTGTCTGCAACGGCGTCGCGCTCCTGGCAGCGGCCGGCGTGCTCGACGGGGTCAGCGTCACGACGAACTGGGGCTGGCGCGACCGGGTGGCGTCCTACGGCGTCGAGGTCGTCCCCGAGCGGGTCCACCGCGACGGGTCGATCGTGACCGGCGCGGGCGTCTCCGCCAGCATCGACGCAGGCCTCTTCCTGGCCGCGCTCATCGCGGGCGAGGACGTGGCGCGCCTGGTGCAGCTCGGCATCGAGTACTTCCCGGCACCGCCCGACTTCGCCCGGGCGACGCTCGACGACGTGCCTGCGGCGGAGCAGGAGCTGCTGCTCGCCTTCGAGGAGGGGCCGTTGATGGACCGGCTCGCCTCAGCCCGGCTCCCGGTCGTGCGCGTCGGCGCCTGACCTCCACGCGGCAGCCTCAACCGGACAGATAGCGGTTGGTGTGGTGGGTGACGAACCCAAGTCGTTCGTACGTCGCCAGGCCGGCGTGGTTGTCGGTCTCGACGTGCAACCACGCGGTGGTCGCGCCCTGGGACGCGCCCCAGTCGAGGAGCTCGGCCAGGACCCGGGTGCCGAGGCCCTGACGTCGGTGGGAGGGGTCGACCTCGAGGTCGTGCAGGCCCAGCCAGTCGCCGTCGAGGACCGCCTCGCCGCGTGCGACGACCGGCTGGTCGCCGTACTCGACGACGCAGGTGGCCCCGGATTCCGTCAGGCGCGCGTCGTCGCGTCCGCGCCCGGCGGCTCGCAGGGCGCGGGACACGGGCGCGAGCTGGCAGTGTGCGTCGCCGTCGCCGAGCGGTGTGAACCCGAACGGAGCGAGGGCTGCCTCGAGGGGTGAGTCCGCCCGGACCTGGATCAGCGGGTCCTGGCCGAGGGCGTCGTAGAACGAGCGGACGCGGTCGACGGCGTCGGCCAGGGGGAGGTCCGGATCGGCCATCGCCAGGGCCGAGTTGCCCCGGCGCCGCAGTCGACCACCCAGGGGCGGGGACGCGCGCAGCAGCCAGGTGCCGAGCGGCTCGGCGGTCATGGTGGGCCACAGCGACGCGACGTGCAGCTCCACGTCGTGCGCGGAGACGCGGTGGCGCACCGACGCCCGCGGCGGCACCGGCTTGCCCGACACGATGTCGGCGATGGCGATGGTGACGGGCCCGCGGAGCGAGTCGATCGACGTGACGCCGTCGCCCCACGCCGTACACACCCCGAGCACGTCGGTGGCGCGGCCGTCGGGCAGGAGGTGGCGCACCACGACCCGCTGGCCGACGACGTGGGGACCGAGGCCGTGGTGACCGACGGGACTGCCCACGGTGTGGGGTTCCGGCGCATCGCTCATGCCGAGATACTAAGGTTGGCCGCGTCCCACCCCGTGCCCCCTCAGGAGGATCCGGTGACCTACGTCATCGCCCAGCCGTGCGTCGACCTCAAGGACCGCGCGTGTGTCGACGAGTGCCCCGTCGACTGCATCTACGAGGGCAAGCGCATGCTCTACATCCACCCCGATGAGTGCGTCGACTGCGGTGCCTGCGAACCGGTCTGCCCGGTCGAGGCGATCTTCTACGAGGACGACACCCCGGAGGAGTGGAAGGAGTACTACACGGCCAACGTGAACTTCTTCGACGACCTCGGCTCGCCGGGTGGCGCCGCCAAGATGGGTGAGATCGACAAGGACCACCCCTTCATCGCCGCGCTTCCTCCCCAAGAGCACGACGAGTGAGCGGTCGGGTCTCGACCCGGCTCCCGGACTTTCCCTGGGACAAGCTGACGTCCTACGCCGCGACCGCGCGCGCACACCCTGACGGCATCGTCGACCTCTCGATCGGCACGCCGGTCGACCCGACGCCCGCCGTCGCGCAGGACGCCCTGTGCGCGGCTGCCGACTCGCCGGGCTACCCGACCACCATCGGGCTGCCCGAGACCCGGCAGGCGGCCATCGACTGGCTGTCGCGGCGCTTCGGCGTGACCGGGCTCGGCCTCGACGGTGTCCTGCCGGTGATCGGTTCCAAGGAGCTGATCGGCTCGATGGCCGTGCACCTCGGCATCGGCGTTGGCGACCTGATCGGCTACCCCGAGCTGGCCTACCCGACCTACGAGGTCGGCGCCGCCCTCGCCGGCGCGCGCTCGCTGGCGACCGACTCGCTGACGGCCTTCGGCCCCGAGACCCCCAAGCTCCTCTGGCTCAACTCTCCATCCAACCCGACCGGTCGCGTGCTGCCGGTCGAGCACCTCCGCAAGGTCGTCGACTGGTGCCGCGAACGCGGCACGATCCTGGTCTCCGACGAGTGCTACCTCGAGTGCGCCTGGGACTTGCAGCCGATCAGCGTGCTCCACCCCGACGTCTGCGGCGACTCCCACGAGGGCATCCTCAGCGTCCACTCGCTCTCCAAGCGGTCCAACCTCGCGGGCTACCGCTGTGCGTTCGTCGCAGGCGACCCTGTCCTCGTCGGCGAGCTCCTCGCCGTACGCAAGAACCTCGGTCTGCAGATGCCCGGTCCCCAGCAGCGGGCCATGGTCGCGGCGCTCGAGGACGACACCCACGTCGTCGAGCAGCACGCGGTGTACGCCGCCCGGCGGGCCAAGCTCAAGGAAGCCCTGCTGCACGCCGGCTTCACCATCGATCACTCCGAGGCATCGCTCTACCTCTGGTCGAGCCGCGGCGAGGACTGCTGGACCACCGTCGCGGCCCTCGCCGAGCTCGGCATCCTGGTCGCGCCCGGCGCGTTCTACGGCGCTGCCGGCTCGCAGCACGTGCGGATCGCGTTCACGGCGACCGACGAGCGCATCGACGCCGCGGTCGCGCGCCTCGCCGGACGCTGATCACCTCAGGAGATCGTCGCCAGGCGCTCCTTCATGTGGTCGATCACGGCCAGGTGCTCGTCCTGCGGGCTGAAGAGGATCACCTCTGCGTCCTCCTCGACCCGCACGCTGTGCCCGGGCGGCCAGTGGAACAGCTCGTGGCCGACGACGTGCTCGGTCTCGCCGGTGTCGAAGCTGACCGCCAGCGCGCCGGAGAGCAGGAAGCCCCAGTGCGGGGACTGGCAGAGGTCTCCTTCGAGGCCCACGAGCAGGGGAGCGATGTCGGTCCCGGCGGCCAGGCTGAGGTATTCGGCGCCGAGCGTCGCGCTCGCCTCCCCGAAGTCGGACAGCTGGCGGACGGTGGCTCCGGGGACGGCCATCCGGACGGGGATCTCGTGCTTGGGAAGGTGCATGGCGGGTTTCCTCTCGGTTTGTCGGTTCATCACCCCTCAGGCGTGACAGCCGGTGTCACAATGCGACAGTGGCCGACCTGGCAGGTGCGCGTGCAGCGCTCGACCGGGGTGACTGGGCAGGCGCCCTGACCCTGCTACCGGTCGCCGCACCCGGTGCCGCCCTCGTGGCCGAGGAGTGGGAGGCCAGGGCCCGAGCGGCGTACGGCGCTGGGGAGTTCGAGCACGCGATGTCGGCCTGGGAGGCGCTCCACGCCCTGCAACGCCAGCAGGGTGATGACGACGCCGCGGGGTTCACCGCCGCGACGGTGGCCCTCCACCTGTTGGTGGACAGCGGTCTGATGGCCGCCGTCCGGGGGTGGGTCTCGCGCGCGGAGGCGCTCGTCGGCGCCCGGCCCGACGGTCCCGCCCACGCACTGTTGGCGATGGTGCGGACCTATGAGCGGTTCCTCTCCGGCGACCCCGAAGGGGCACGGATCCATGCCGCGCAGGCAGTCGACCTGGGCAGCCGGCTGGGAGTCCTGCCGGCGCTCGTGCTCGGCCAGGTGGCCACGGCTCGGCTGATGCTCCACGACGGTGACCTCGAGGCGGGGTTGGCCCAGCTCGACGAGGTGGCGCTGCGCCTGACCTCGGGAGAGGTCGACCCGTTCACGACGGGAATGATGTATTGCGAGCTGGTGTGCGCTGCCCAGAACCTCGGCCTCCACGACCGCGCCCGGGACTGGACGCAGATGATGGAGCAGTGGCGCCACGGCCGGGCGTTCGGCGGCATCCACGGTCGGTGCCGGGTCCACCGGGCCGAGCTCCTGCGGATCTCGGGGCCGGTGTCGATGGCGGAGGACGAAGCCCTGGCCGCCTGCGCCGAGCTGCGTCCGTGGATGCGCCGCGAGCTGGGCTGGCCCCTGGTCGAGCTGGGCATCATCCGGCTGCGACGCGGTGACCTGGAGGGCGCCGAGGAGGCGTTCCTCGAGGCCCATGACCATGCCTGGTCCCCGCAGCCCTGGCTGGCGCTGCTCCGCCTTGAGCAGGGAGACCTGGCCACCGCCGGCGCCATGGTCGACGAGGCCGTGGCCAACCCACCTGACCTGCCGTGGAAGGAGCGTCCGCCCTTCGGTGACCTCCGGATGGTCCCGCTGCTGGAGGCGCAGGCCGAGATCGCCGCGGCGTCCGGGGACCTACCGGGTCTGCAGAGCGCCGTCGCGGGCCTGGCGCAGGTGGCGGTGCGCGTGGGGTCGGGGACCGTGCCCGCGGCTGCCGCGACGGCTGCCGCTCGGCTGGCGCTGGTCCTCGGAGATGCGGCGGGCGCCGTACGCCACGCGAGCGCCGGCGTCGTCGCGTGGAGCGAGGCCGGTGCGCCGCACGAGCGTGCCGTTGCGCGCGTCCTGCTGGGGCAGGCGCACGAGCTGGCGGGCCAACCACACCTGGCGCGGCTGGAGTGGCAGGCGGCGCATCGTGACTTCGTGGCCTTCGGTGCCGAGCGGAGGGCCGCGCACGTCGCGGGGATGTTCACCGATGACCAGCCGAGGCGCGAGGGCGCGGCCGGTCCCGCGCGCGAGCTGCCTGCGCGGGCCACCATGCGGCGGACCGGCAGGGTGTGGCGCGTGACCCACGGCGGCCGTGAGGTGGTGCTGGCCGACCTGGTGGGGCTGGGCCATCTCGCGCGGATGCTGGCCGAGCCGGGGCGCGAGTTCCACGTCCTCGACCTGTGCGGGGCGCAGCACAGCGACCAGGGGCTGCCGGTCCTCGACGACGAGGCCCGTGACGCCTATCGGCGCCGGCTGGCCGAGGTCGAGGACGACATCGCCGAGGCGGAGGACGACCTCGACGACGTCCGCCGCGCGCATGCGGAGCAGGACCGGGACTACCTCGTTGCCGAGCTGGGGCGAGCACTCGGCCTGGGCGGTCGCGACCGGACCACCCACGGCACGTCGGAACGCGCCCGGACCAGCGTGACCCGGTCGCTGAGATATGCGCTGGCCAGGATCAGCGAGCAGGACGCCGAGCTGGGCGCACACCTGGGCCGGTGCGTCCGGACGGGTCTCTACTGCAGCTACCAGGCGGACCCGATGGCACGTCTGGTCTGGGAGGTCGAGACAGCCCCGTGAGCGGCTGGTCCGTAGGACCGTGTGGAGGAGCTCGGACTAGTCCATCACGTCGACGTGCACGTGGTCGCGGTGCTCGAGGATCGCTCGGTCGCCGCCCGAGGACGACGGCACGTCGTAGTCGGTCCAGCCGTCGCCCGAGCGCGACCCCGCGTGCCAGATCCGGTCGTCGAAGATCAGGGTGTTGATGTCGAGCCGGTCGGCCTGGGCGACGAGGTAGGACGCGATCGCCCACCCGCGCTTGCGGTTGTCGGGGTTGACCGGTCGGACGAAGATGTCGATCGCGCGGCCCTCGTAGTGCGCCGACCCCTTCATGTGGCCGCTGGAGACGCCTTCCGGCTCGAAGCCGCCGAGGGACAGCGTGCCGAAGACCGACTCGACGTCGCGGCGCACCAGCGAGGCCCGCTCGACCAGACCGGCGTCGTCGAGCCGGTCGCTCGCCTCGTCGGCGTCGCCGTCGGTCTCGCACCAGAAGGCGCGCGGGCTGTTGCCCGTGAGGGCGGAGGCCAGCGCCCGGGCGTCGGCCTCGTGGTCGGCGTACGCATCGGGGAAGCCGGAGCGCTGCACGGCCTGCGCGGCGACGGTGATGTCCATCGCCTCGTAGCCCGCGACCTCGACCAGCTCGTCGTAGAACGCGTTGGTGGCATAGACGGGGTCGAGGAGCTGCTCGACGGTTCCCCATCCCTGGGACGGCCGCTGCTGGAACAGGCCGACGGAGTCGCGGTCGCCGTAGTCGATGTTGGCGATCTTCGACTCCTGGTAGGCCGTCGCGAGCGCGATGCTCGCGGCGCGGGCCGGGAGTCCGCGCTCGATGGAGATGGCGGTGATCAGGGCGGCGTTCTCCGCCTGCTCCTGGGTCAGCTCGACCGTCACCTCGCCGACCTCGGCCGTGCACCCGCTCGGCCGGATCAGGGGACCGACCCCGCGGTTGACCAGCACCCCGACGACGGCGAAGACGAGCACCCCGGCGAGGCCGACGACCACGGCCTTGCCGAGCAGGGTGAGCCGGGTCCGGGGACGGCGGGCCGGTCGGACCTGTCTGCCCATGGTCAGTTGGCGTGCAGGGCGGCGTTGAGGGCGATGCCCTCGCCCTTCCACGCGACGGCCTCGATCGCGCCGCTGATCGAGTTGCGGCGGAAGAGCACGTTGCTGGCGCCGGACAGCTCGAGTGCCTTGACGACCTTGCCGCCCTCGCCCGGGAGCGTGACCTTGGTGCCGGCCGTGACGTAGCAACCGGCCTCGACGACGCAGTCGTTGCCGAGGGAGATGCCGATGCCGGCGTTGGCGCCGAGCAGGCAGCGCTCGCCGATGGAGATGGTCTCCTTGCCGCCGCCGGACAGGGTGCCCATGATGGAGGCGCCGCCGCCGACGTCGGAGCCGTCACCGACGAGCACGCCCGCGGAGATGCGCCCCTCGACCATCGAGGCGCCGAGGGTGCCGGCGTTGAAGTTGACGAAGCCCTCGTGCATGACGGTGGTGCCCTCCGCCAGGTGGGCGCCGAGCCGGACGCGGTCGGCGTCGGCGATCCGCACGCCGGTGGGCAGGACGTAGTCGACGAGGCGCGGGAACTTGTCCACGCCGAACACGGTCACGTGCTGCCCGGAGCCCCGCAGTCGCGCCCGGGTGTCCTCGAAGCCCTCGACCGCGCACGGACCCGCGCTGGTCCACACGACGTTGGCCAGCAGCCCGAAGACGCCGTCCATCGAGATCGTGTGCGGCGTGGCGAGCCGCGTGGAGAGCAGGTGCAGCCGCAGCCACACGTCGGCGGTGTCGACCGGCGCCGCGGCCAGGTCGGCGATCTGGACCAGGCGCACCTCGCGGCGTACGGCGCGGAGCTCGTCCTCGCCCACCAGCGCGGTCAGCGAGGCGGGAGCCTCGCTGCCGTCGTGCTCACCCAGCGCGGGGGAGGGGAACCACACGTCGAGGACGGTGTCGTTGGCGTCGAGGGTCGCAAGGCCGTGGCCGTAAGCAGCAGAAGTCACGGGCAAAGCCTACGGAAGGGCAGATGGACGACTTCTTGCGGATGCACGAGAGCCGCCGCCCGGCTGGGCGACGGCTCTCGGAGCTGGTCGGGTGGACCCCGGTTCAGCGATGACTCAGGCGACGACCGTGATCGCGACGAAGTCGGAGTAGATGTAGTCCTCGTAGGAGGCGTCCGGGGTGTAGAGCAGCTGGACGTTGTGGACGCCGACGCCGAGCTCCTTGACCTCGCTCCAGAGCGTGTCGCAGACGCCGAAGTCGAACAGACCAGCGCCCTCGACCGTGTCGAAGGTCAAGAAGCTCGGGGACTGGCTGCCGCCCTTGATGTCGCCGTTGAGGTAGGCATCGACGTAGCCCTCACTGGGGTGCGAGCCCTTGAAGAGCACCTGGCCGGTGAGGACCGGGTCGGACGTGCTGCAGTTGGCCGACTGGGAGATCGTGACGGCGTTGGCGGACAGGGAGAGCGAGGAGTTGTAGACCACGACCTTGGTCGCGGCCTTGCCGACGCCCTTGACCTTGGCCTTGACCTTGTAGGAGCCGGGCGCCAGCGTCGAGGGGAGCTGGAACTTGGCCTTGCCCCGCTTGAGCTTCTTGGTCTCCTTGATGGGCTGGCCGGCGACGACGAAGGTGATCTTGCCCTTCTTCTTCACGCTCTTGGCCGTGACGATCACGCCGGCCTGGCCGAAGTGGGAGCCCGGCTTGTTCTTGGAGAGCTTGAGTCCGCTCAGCTGCATGGTCCGGGCGGCGGACGCCTCGGCCTGCCCGACCGGGGCGGCGACGGCTGCGGCGCCTGCGAAGGTCAACGCTGGGGCGGTCAGGGCGGCAGCTGCCACCGCGGTCGTAACGAGAGTGGCGAACGTGCGCACGTCTCTGCTCCTCATCTGTGAGTGGATCGTGATCCGGCATGTTCCTTCGCGGCTGCGCAAAGTGACCGGCATGCCTTGACTTCCCCGATCCGGCTCGTTGAAACCTCAGGTGGGGATCACTGCCCCGCGCGGCCGTCGATGCACTCGCGGACCAGGTCGGCGTGCCCGCAGTGGCGCGCGTACTCCTCGATCATGTGCACGACCAGGTCGCGCACCTCACTGGGCTCTCCGTGCACGTCGACGAGGGTGTCGAGGTCGGTGCGGTCGAGTACGGCGCGGGCGTGCTCGACCTCGGCCCGCCAGAGCTCCCAGGAGTCCGCCACGAGCGCGTCGTCGGCCTCGCCCGCCCAGTTGAAGCCGGCGTCCAGATCCTCGTCCTGGAAGAGCCGCGGGATCTCCATGTGGCCCTCGATGACCCGCCGGAACCAGCTCTGCTCGACGCGCGCCATGTGCCGCACGAGCCCGAGCAGCGACAGGTTCGACGGCGGCACCGAGCGGGTGCCGAGCTGGGTCGGGGTCAGGCCCTGGCACTTCAGCTCGAGGGTCGTGCGGTAGGCCTCGAGGTAGCCGACCAGGGTGGCGAGCTCGCCCCTCACCGGGCCTGCCTCCGAGCGGGGGTCCTGGTCCTGGGGGAGCCACATGCCGTCGTACCCGGGGTTCGCCATGGGGGCAGCCTGTCGCGCACGCATGGTTGACGGCAAACGGATTGGCGCCACGCCGACGCATCGCCGTACGATCGAGGAACAGGCGTCTGAGCCGTCATCAGCGGCGAGCCTCCGGAAGAACAGCCCACGCACGCCGGCGTGGAGCCCACTAGAACCGGGTCAGGACTTGAGTGGCAGCGTCGGGAGACGCCGCAAGCGAGGTGGTACCGCGGTCCCTGTCGGGGATCGTCCTCGTGGGTCAATCGATCACACGAGCAGGAGTTGCCACCCATGACCTATCCCAAGGTCTCGCACACCAACGCGAAGAGCGTCCCCGGCCAGCCGGGCTTCCCCGCACTCGAGGAAGCCGTCCTGTCCTACTGGGACGCCGACGGCACCTTCCAGGCGAGCATCGATGCGCGCGACGCCGAGACCGACCGCGAGTTCGTGTTCTACGACGGCCCGCCCTTCGCCAACGGGCTGCCGCACTACGGCCACCTGCTCACCGGCTACGTCAAGGACCTGATCCCGCGCTACCAGACGATGCGCGGCAAGCGCGTCGAACGCCGCTTCGGCTGGGACACCCACGGCCTGCCCGCCGAGCTCGAGGCGATGCGCCAGCTCGGCCTCAAGACCACCGACGAGATCCACGAGCTCGGCGTCGAGAAGTTCAACGAGGCCTGCCGCGAGTCGGTGCTGAAGTACACCGGCGAGTGGCGCGACTACGTCACCCGCCAGGCGCGCTGGGTCGACTTCGAGAACGACTACAAGACCATGAACCCCGACTTCATGGAGTCGGTCATGTGGGCGTTCAAGCAGCTGCACGAGAAGGGCCTCATCTACGAGGGCTTCCGTGTCCTGCCCTACTGCTGGAACGACGAGACCCCGCTGTCCAACCACGAGCTGCGCATGGACGACGACGTCTACAAGATGCGCCAGGACCCGGCCGTCACGGTCGGTCTCCGGCTCGAGACCGGCGAGCTCGCCCTCGTGTGGACCACGACACCGTGGACCCTGCCGAGCAACCTGGCGATCATGGTGCACCCCGACATCGAGTACGTCGTGGTGCGCTCGGCCACGCCGACCGGCTCTTCCGAGCGCTACATCATCGGCGCCGAGCGGCTGGCGGCGTACAGCCGTGAGCTCCTCGAGGGCGACGGCTCGATCGAGGACCAGGTCGTCGAGCGCGTGCACGGCCGTGACCTGCTCGGTCGCAGCTACACGCCGCCGTTCAGCTACTACCTCGGCCACGAGAACGCCTTCCGCGTCGTCGAGGCCGACTTCGTCACGACCAGCGACGGCACGGGCCTCGTGCACTCCGCCGGCGCCTTCGGTGAGGACGACAAGGTCGTCACCGACCGCGAGGACATCGAGGCGGTCATGCCCGTCGGCAAGGACGGTCGCTTCACCGCGCCCGTGAGCGAGTACGCCGGCATGCTGGTCTTCGACGCCAACCTGCAGATCATCGACGACCTCAAGGGCACGACCGCCTCCGTCACGCCGGGCACCGTGCTGCTGCGCCGCGAGACCTACGACCACTCCTACCCGCACTGCTGGCGCTGCCGCGAACCCCTCATCTACAAGGGCGTCTCCTCGTGGTTCGTCGAGGTGACCAAGGTCAAGGAGCGGCTGCTGGAGCTCAACGAGGACATCCGCTGGGTGCCCGACCACATCCAGCACGGCTCGTTCGGCAAGTGGCTGGCCAACGCCCGCGACTGGTCGATCACCCGCAACCGCTTCTGGGGCTCGCCGGTCCCGGTGTGGAAGTCCGACGACGAGGCCTACCCGCGCCTGGACGTCTACGGCTCCTTCGAGGAGATCGAGCGCGACTTCGGCCGGCTGCCGGTCGACCACGCGGGCAACGCCGACCTGCACCGGCCCTTCATCGACGAGCTGACCAGGCCCAACCCGGACGACCCGACGGGGAAGTCCACGATGCGCCGCGTCACCGACGTGCTCGACGTGTGGTTCGACTCGGGCTCGATGAGCTTCGCCCAGGTGCACTACCCGTTCGAGAACGCCGACTGGTTCGAGGGCCACTTCCCCGGTGACTTCATCGTCGAGTACATCGGCCAGACCCGCGGCTGGTTCTACACGATGCACGTCCTGGCGGGCGCGATCTTCGACAAGCCCGCCTTCTCGACCTGCGTCAGCCACGGCATCGTGCTGGGCAGCGACGGGCAGAAGATGAGCAAGTCGCTGCGCAACTACCCCGACGTGCGCGAGGTCTTCGACCGCGACGGCGCCGACGCCATGCGCTGGTTCCTGATGAGCTCGCCGATCCTGCGCGGGGGCAACCTGGTCGTCACCGAGCAGGGCATCCGCGACTCGGTGCGCCAGGTGCTGATCCCGTTGTGGAACAGCTGGTACTTCTTCAGCCTCTACGCCAACGCGGAGTCCTACGACGCGTCGTACAACACCGCCAGCAGCCACCCGATGGACCGCTACATCCTCGCCAAGCTGCGTGACTACGTCGCCGCGATGACCCACGAGCTCGACAACTACGAGGTCGCGGGTGCGTGCGACTCGACGCGCTCGTTCCTCGACGTGCTCACCAACTGGTACATCCGCCGCTCGCGCGAGCGCTTCTGGAACAGCGACTCGACCGAGGCCTTCGACACGCTCTACACCGTGCTCGAGACCGTCTGTCGCGTCACCGCTCCGCTGATGCCGCTCGTCACCGAGGAGGTGTGGCGTGGGCTCACCGGTGAGCGCTCGGTGCACCTGACGGACTGGCCGATCGTGGACGACCTCCCGGCCGACGAGTCGCTCGTCGCCGCGATGGACTCGATCCGCGAGGTCTGCTCCGCCGGCTCCGCGCTGCGCAAGGGCGCCTCGCTCAGGAACCGGCTGCCGCTGGCGTCGCTGACCATCGTGGTCGCCGACCCCGACCGCCTCGCGCCCTTCACCTCGATCGTCGCCGACGAGCTCAACGTCAAGAGCGTGCGGCTCCTCGACGTCGAGACCGACGAGGCGCACGCCTACGGCGTCAAGCAGTCGCTGACGGTCAACGCCCGCGCCGCCGGCCCGCGCCTGGGCAAGGACGTCCAGCTCGCGATCAAGGGTTCGAAGTCCGGCGACTGGAGCGTCGCCGACGACGGCACCGTCACCGCCGGCGGGCTCGCGCTCGTCGAGGGGGAGTTCTCGCTGGAGACAGTCGCCGCCGACACCGGCGCCGACACCGCGACCGGTGTGCTGCCGGGTGGTGGCTTCGTCGTGCTCGACACCGCGCTCACGCCCGAGCTCGAGGCCGAGGGCGTCGCCCGTGACCTGGTCCGGGCCGTGCAGCAGGCGCGTCGCGACGCCGGCCTCGACGTCAGCGACCGGATCACCCTCACGGTGAACGGCCCCGCCGACGCGCTCGCCGCCGCTCGCACCCACGAGACCCTGCTCGCGCAGGAGACGCTGGCCACGAGCGTGTCGTATGCCGATGCGCCGGACATCGCCGTGAGCGTCACCCGCGCCTGAGTGCCCGTGCGCCGGCCGCCGCCCACCGCGGCGGCCGGCGCTGGGTCAGCGGTGCCGCATGAGGGTCTTCTCATCGGTGTCTCACCGCGACCTCATCGGGCGTTCGTAGCGTCGCGGCCATGACCTCGACAGTGGACACGACCGGCCTTGCCCGCACCGACGACACGCTGGCTCGCCCCAGCCGATCGCACGAGCTCGCCGAGCATCGCGAGCCCCTCGACCCCGCGCGGCTGCGTCGCGCGAAGGTCGCCTACACGACCCGTTTCCTCGCCGAGCACCTGCGCTCGGAGCAGGACCTGACGCTCGTCGCGGGGGCGGCCGTGCAGCCGCGGCCCGGCGACATCACGCTGGCCCGTGTGGTCGAGATCGGCCAGCACAAGCGGCTCGAGAGCCCGACGAGCCGGCGGGCCGCGCTCTTCGTCGGTGACGAGGTCGTGGTCGCCTACGGCCACCGCTACGCCCCCGACCAGTTCGAGGCCGAGGTGCCTGAGGATCTCGCCCCGGCCCACCTCGTCGCCGCCGGGGGCGTCGTCGGCCGGGTGACCGCCCAGCACGCCGCGATCGAGGACGCGACCGTCCTCCAGCCGCTCGGCCTGCTGGCCGACGAGACCGGCGTGCTCACCCTCGAACGGCTGGCCCCCTGCCGGCTGGTGGATCCTTCCAGCGAGCTCGGCCTGCCGCGCCCACGGGTCGTCGCGGTGCTCGGCACGTCGATGAACTCCGGCAAGTCCACCACCTTGGCGTGCCTGGTCCGCGGCCTCGTCGCCTCCGGCCGCCAGGTCAGCGCGGGCAAGGTCACCGGCACCGGTGCCGGCGGCGATCCGGGGATGTTCCTCGATGCGGGAGCCGCTCGGGTCCTCGACTTCACGGACTTCGGGTTCCCGTCGACGTACCGCTTGGCCCACACCCAGGTGCGCGCCCTGCTGGTCTCGATGATCGAGCACCTCAGCGAGCCCACCACCGACGTCGTCGTCCTGGAGATCGCCGACGGCGTCTACCAGCAGGAGACGGCGCGGCTCATCGGTGACCCCGTGTTCGCCGACCTGGTGGACCACGTGGTCTTCGCCGCTGCCGACTCCCTCGGCGCAGCCGCCGGGGTCAGCAGCCTGCAGGCTGCCGGCCTCGACGTCGTCGCCTGCAGCGGCGTCGTCACGGCTTCCCCGCTGGCAGCGGGGGAGGCCCGCGGCGCGCTGGGCGTCCCCGTCATCGACACCTTCGACCTGACCGATCCCGAGGCCGCTGGGCGCCTCCTGTCGTGACCCGCGAGCATGCCGCCCTACCGGCGCTCCTCGTCGGCGCCCGCCGGTCGTTGTTCGCCCGCCTGGTCGGCACCGGCCTGGCGCAGGCGGGACTGGTGGGCGTCACGGCGGTGGCGATGCCGGTCCTGCTGGCCTCGCCGGACGCCGTACGCCGCGGTGCGGCCGCCGCCGTGCTGCTGGCGGGCGCCCTGGCCCTCGGGCTGGTGCGCTCGCGCGAACGGGTGCTGGGCGAGCGGCTGGGTCAGCACTACGTCCAGGAGATCCGGGTCGGACTGGTCGCCTCCAGCCTGGTCGACGACCGGTCCTCGCTGGGCATCACCGTGGCCCGGACCACCAACGACCTCACCTCGGTGCGCAACTGGATCGCCCTCGGCATCACGCCCATCGCCGTCGGGGTGCCGCTCATCGCCGGGACCCTCGTCGCCCTCGCGATGTTGTCACCGATGCTGGCCGTCGCGGTCGCCGTCCCGATGACGGTGCTCGCGGTGGTGCTGCTGCTCCTGGCGCGCGTCTCCTACGACCGGTCGCGACGGCTGCGGCGCCAGCGTGGACGGTTGGCCGCACACGTCAGCGACACCGTCCACGCCGCCGGCTCGATCCGGGCCGGCGGTGGCCAGCGGCGCGAGCTGCGCCAGGTGGAACGCCGCGGTCACCAGGTGATGGAGGCCGCCGTGGAGCGCGCCCGGGTGGCCGGACACATCCGTGGCGCCGCGGTGGCAGCCGCTGCCGTCGCGGCGGTCGCGGTGGCGATGGTCGGCGCGTGGAGCGCCCTCCCCGGCGGCACCATCGCGACCGCGCTCACGGTCGTCGGTGTGCTCGCAGGGCCGGTCACCGACCTGGGCCGGGTGGTGGAGTACCGCCAGTCCTACCGCGCAGCCCGACGCATCCTCGCCCCTGCCCTCGTCGCCGGCAGCGTCCTGCGCCAGCCGCTGCCGCGCGGCACGGCCGGGGGGGACCCCGAGACCTCGACGCTCGAGGTGCGCGGCCTCGTCGTGCGCGGCGCGTCGTTGCCGGACCTGGACGTCGGTCCCGGTGCGACGGTGCTGGTCCGCAGCGCCGACCCGGTCCGCGTCGAGACGGCCATGCGGGCCCTGGCCGGCCTGGACGCCGAGGCCGGGCACGTCCGGGTGGCTGGTCGCTCGCTGGCGGACGTCTCGTCGGACGAGAGGCGCGCCCTGGTCGGCCATGCTGCCCGCGACCTTCCCCTGGAGCGCGGGACGCTCGCGCGCGCAGTGCGCTACCGACGCCCCGACAGCACCGAACCCATCGGTGCTGTGCTGGCCACCGTGGGTCTCGTCGAACGGGTGGCCCGGCTCCCCGACCAGGAGCGCACGACCCTGCGCCGCGGTGGTGAGCCGCTGAGCCCTGCCGAGCGGGCTCAGGTGCGCCTCGCGCGTGCGTTGTACGGCGCTCCGCCCCTGCTCGTCGTCGACCACCTCGACGCCCAGCTCGGCCGAGGTCGGGTGGAGGTGCTCCGCGAGAGCCTGCGCGCGCACGAGGGGGTGGCCGTGGTCGCCAGCGACCATCCGGAGGCATTCCTCGACGACGTCGTCATCTGGGACCTGGACTCCGGGTCAGGGGAGCCGGGAGGCCACCTTGTCCAGGTGCGCGACGACTGTGTCCTCCTCGGCGTCGGGGACGCCCCAGATCAGGTCGGTGACCCCGGCGTCGGTCCAGAGCGCGATGTCGTCGGGCGAGGGCCTGGAGACGATCAGCAGGTGGATCTGGGGTGACCCTGCCCGCCCGGCTTCGGCCCAGGCGCCGTGCAGCAGTGCGGCCGACGCGGCGACGTCGGCCGTCCGCGGCGTCGTCATCCAGCCGTCGGCGTGCTCGGCGATCCACTCGACCGTCCTCGGCCCGGCCTCCGCGCCGATCACGAGCGGCACGTGGGCCTGCACCGGCTTGGGAAAGGCCCACGACGGACCGAAGGACACGAACTCCCCGTCGTACGCCGCCTCCTCCTGTGTCCAGAGGGCGCGCATCGCCTCGACGTACTCCCGGAGCACGGTCCGTCGCTTGCCCGCCGGGACGTGGTGATCGGCGAGCTCGTCGGTGTTCCAGCCGAAGCCGGCGCCGATCGTGACCCGGCCGCCGGAGAGGTGGTCGAGGGTGGCGATCGTCTTGGCCAGCGTGATCGGGTCGGACTCGACGGGCAGCGACACCGCGGTGCCGAGGCGGATCGTCGACGTGACCGCTGCCGCGGTCGCCAGCGCGACCCACGGGTCGAGGGTGCGGAGGTAGCGATCGTCGGGCAGTGACTCGTCCCCGGTGCCGGGGTGGGCCGCGCTCCGCCGTACGGGGATGTGGGTGTGCTCGGGGACGTAGAAGGTGTCGAAGCCGCGTTCCTCGGCTGCCCGGGCGCAGGCGGCCGGGGTGATGCCGCGGTCGCTGGTGAACAGGACGACTCCGTTGCGCATGGCGCAAGACTAGAACACGTTCTCCTTTGTGCGGGCTGTGCCGTTGCCGATCGGCCCGTCGCCGCGGGCTGGTTGGATGGAGGCATGCCTGCGCCCGCACCCTTCCTGGACCTCACGCTCGACGTCGTCACCCTGACCGAGCAGCTGGTCAACATCGAGTCGGTGAGCCACGCCGAGGAGGCGATCGCGGACGCGGTCGACGCCGCGCTGCAGGCGCTCCCGCACCTCACCGTCACCCGACGGGGCAACACCGTCGTGGCGCGGACCGACCTCGGCCGCGACGAGCGGGTGGTCATCGCCGGCCACCTCGACACCGTCCCGATCAACGACAACCTGCCCGCGCGCCGGGACGGCGACATCCTGCACGGCCTCGGCACCTGCGACATGAAGGGCGGCGACGCGGTGATGCTCAAGCTCGCCGCCGACGTGACCGAGCCCAACCGCGACATCACCTTCATCTTCTACGAGGCGGAGGAGGTCGACTCCGTCTACAACGGTCTGCGGCTGCTCGCCGAGAGCGACCCGGAGCTGATGACGGCCGACTTCGCGATCCTGATGGAGCCGAGCAACGCGGCCGTCGAGGCGGGCTGCCAGGGCACCATGCGCGTCGACGTGCGCACGACCGGCGAGCGCTCGCACTCGGCCCGCAGCTGGAGGGGCGTCAACGCGATCCACAAGGCGGCGCCGATCCTGGCCCGGCTCAACGACTTCGTCGCCCGCCAGCCGGTGATCGACGGACTGACCTACCACGAGGGCCTCAACGCCACCGGGATCCGGGGCGGGGTCGCGGGCAACGTGATCCCCGACGAGTGCGTGGTCGAGGTCAACTTCCGCTTCGCGCCCGACCGCGACGAGGCGGACGCCGAGGCGTTCGTGCGTGACTTCTTCGAGGGCTTCGACGTCACCGTGACCGACATGGCAGCGGGTGCCCTGCCGGGGCTCGACCGGCCGGCGGCGACGGCCTTCGTCGAGGCGGTGGGCGGCCAGGTCGCGCCGAAGTTCGGCTGGACCGACGTCGCGAGGTTCACGGCCCTCGGCGTGCCGGCCGTCAACTTCGGCCCCGGTGACCCGATGTTCGCCCACAAGCAGGACGAGCACGTGCCGATGGAGCACATCACGCGCTGCGAGCAGCAGCTGAAGGAGTGGCTGGCATGAACCAACGCTTCAAGGGCCCGATCATGACGCGACGTGGCCAGGTCGAGGAGGGCTCGACCACCGATCAGCGGCTCCTCGACTCGCGCGGGCCCAGCGACTGGGTGCACACCGACCCGTGGCGAGTGCTCAGAATTCAAGCTGAGTTCGTGGAGGGCTTCGGCGCGCTCGCCGAGCTCGGCCCGGCCATCGGCGTCTTCGGCTCCGCCCGCACCAAGCCCGAGCACCGCGACTACGCCCTCGCCGAGAAGGTCGGCCGGCGGCTGGCCGAGGAGGGCTTCGCAGTCATCACCGGCGGAGGGCCGGGCACGATGGAGGCCGCCAACATGGGCGCCAGCGAGGCAGGCGGCGTCAGCGTCGGTCTCGGCATCGAGCTGCCCTTCGAGGCGGGGCTCAACCAGTGGGTCGACAAGGGCATCAACTTCCGCTACTTCTTCGCCCGTAAGACGATGTTCGTCAAGTACAGCCAGGGCTTCGTCGTCCTGCCGGGCGGGCTCGGCACCTTCGACGAGCTCTTCGAGGCACTGACCCTCGTGCAGACCCAGAAGGTCACGTCGTTCCCCGTCGTCCTCCTCGGCACCGCCTACTGGCAGGGGCTGGTCGACTGGCTGCGCGACACGGTGCTTGCGGAAGGCAAGATCAGCGCGGACGATCTGGACATGTTCACCGTCACCGACGATGTCGAGCTCGCCGTCGAGCTCATGGTCAAGGCCCGCCAGGGCACGGTCGAGACCCCCGCCCCCGAACGACCGGAGTGAGCCGATGATGTGGTTGTTCGCCGTCTTGATCGTGCTCACGATGGGCGGTGTCGCCTTGGTCGCCTCGGGTCGCACAGGCGCCCTGCCGGAGGAGTACGGCGATCGGCCGGACGTGCGCGTCCCCGCCGGCCCCCTCGTGGCCGACGACCTGCGCCGGGTGCGCTTCTCGCTCGCGTTCCGCGGCTACCGGATGAGTGAGGTCGACACCCTGCTCGAGCGCCTCGCCGACCAGCTCGAGCAGCCCTCCTCGAACGTTCCCGACACGGCTGACGAGGCAGCCGACCAGCCCTCCCATGGCGGCCGGACCCTCGACTGAGGCACACTCCCGGTCATGTTCCTCGAAGTTCTCGTCTACATCCTGACCCCGCTGGCGGCGGTCGTCGTGGTCCTGACGCGCCTGCGGCTCAGCGGTGACGGGAGCGCTGCCGGCCGGCTCCAGATCAGTCACCAGCTGCTGTTGGCGCACACGGCCGTGGGCACGCTCGCGTTGTTGTCGTGGGTGCTGTTCCTGCTGTTCGCGCCCGACAGCCTGCTCGGCGGCGCGGGCGCGGGCATCGTCGCGATCGGCCTGTGGTGGATCACCACGATCGTCGGACTGCTGATCCTGGCCCGCTGGTTGCCGGCCCGCGGCAAGCACGCCGAGGCCGCCGCGACCGACTCCTGGAGCGAGGGTCCCTGGCTCTCGGTGCTCGCCCACGTCGGGCTCCTCGTGGGCGTGCTGATCTTCACCCTCGCCTACCTCACCGCAGCCGTCTGACCCGACGGCACCCCGCTGGGTCGGCGCACCTGCACCGAGCTCAGCGGCCGTGGAAGACCGGCTTCTCCTTCGCCACGAAGGCGGCGACCGCGGCGGCGTGGTCCTCGGTGGCGCCGGTGCGGTTCATCGCCTGGCCCTCGTTGGCCAGCGAGTCGGCGAACGAGTTCTGCGAGGAGAACGCCACCGACTGGCGGATGGAGGCGAACGCGACGGTCGGCCCGGCGGCCAGCCGGGTGGCGAGCGCGCTGACGGTCTCGGCGAGCTCGGCCGCAGGCACGACCTGGTTGGCCAGGCCGAGCGTCTCCGACTCCGTCGCGGAGACCGTGCTGGGGAAGTAGAGCAGCTCCAGCGCCTTGGCCTGCCCGACGAGTCGCGGCAGGTGATAGCTCGCCCCCGTGTCGGCCGCGAGGGCGACGCCGGCGAAGGCGAAGTTGAACCCGGCCGTGTCGGCCAGGACCCGCATGTCGCAGGCGAGCGCGAGGGACGCACCAGCGCCGGCCGCGACTCCGTTGACGGCCGCGACGACCGGCTTGGGCATGGTCGCGAGTGCGGTCACGATCGGGTTGTAGTGACGCTCGACGGTCGTGAACAGCTCGTCGCTCGCGCCGCTGCGGAGCAGCTCGATGTGCTCCTTGAGGTCTTGCCCGACGCAGAAGCCACGACCCGTGCCGGTCAGCACGACGCAGCGCACCGCCTCGTCGGCGGCGACCTGCTGCACGATGTCGCGCAGCAGCTCCTTGGTGGCGATGTCGAGGCTGTTCATCGCGTCGGGCCGGTTGAGGGTGATCGTGGCGATGGCGTTCTCGACGCTCAGCAGCACGGGCTGTTCGAGGCTCATTCCCGCAGTCTGCCAGCCGGCTGGGCGGTTGATCTGCGCCGACCCGTCAGGAGGTCTTCAGGGTGCGCGCGACGAACGTGGAGGCGGCCGGTCGCAGCCGCTCGCCCTCGACCTGGAAGAACGCAGTCGCGCGGTGCCCCGGCCAGTCCGTGGGGAGCAGCTCGCTGGGCAGCCCGGGGTCGGTGAAGAGGAACTTGCGCCACTCGTGGACCAGCCGGAAGCGGGCTGCGTAGG
This sequence comes from Nocardioides allogilvus, assembly GCF_003047285.1. GTDB lineage: Bacteria > Actinomycetota > Actinomycetes > Propionibacteriales > Nocardioidaceae > Nocardioides > Nocardioides allogilvus. The sequence goes on from NZ_PZYX01000001.1 coordinate 635,710, forward strand.
CCGCCTCGTCCGGATCCGCGTGCGCGGCGAGGTCGGCTGCCATCCGGTCGGCCGCTTCGCGCATCCAGACGTCGTACGCCGCCGCCAGCGCCTCGAGGTCCCACGCCTGCACCGGCGCGTCGGCGGGGTCGAAGTCCTCGACCACGGCAGTGGTGGCGCTCGCGCCGACGCGGGCCAGCGTGGCCTCGAGCTCGGCGCGGGGGAAGGGGCTCACCCACACCCGGTCGGCGAGCTCTGCATAACCGAGGAACGGCAGGTCGCGCAGCACCGCGGCCCGGGTCGTGCGATCGGCGTACGGCGCCACGAAGACGAGCTGCCACGAGCCGTCCCAGGAACGTGGCTGACGCTGGTAGATCCGCGTGGCCGACTCCTCGAGCCGCCGGACCGCCTGCGCGGTGGCGGCATAGCCGCGCGCGCCCTCGACGGTGGCCGGCGCGAGCCAGCCCTGCGAGACCATCCTGGAGACGGCGGTCCGCACCGCCGGCGCAGCGATGCCGAGAGGCGCGAGCAGGCGCACCAGATCGGCCACCGCGGCCACGTGTCCGTGTGTCCCGAGGTGGTCGCCGTACACATCGAAAAGTGCAGACCTGGCGTGCATGTGAGGAGTCTGCCAGCAGTGCTCGGAGACCTGTGGTCCCCGTCACGCCCGGCATGGGGGATAATGGATTCCTAGAACGCCGTCGAGGAGGCCCCAGCCGCCTCGATTTCGCATGTGGAGCCAAAGACCGGTGATCCACTCCCGCAGAATCAGGAAGAGGTGCGCCGATGGCCGCCATGAAGCCCCGGACGGGCGACGGACCACTCGAGGTGACCAAGGAAGGACGCGGCATCGTCATGCGCGTGCCGCTCGAGGGCGGTGGCCGCCTCGTGGTCGAGCTCAACAAGGACGAGGCCGCCGCGCTCGGCGACGCACTCAAGGACGTCGTCGGCTGATCGTGGCCGCCTCGTTGAAGCTTCCCGCCCAGGTCTCCCCGCCGGAGTTCGCCCTCAGCCCGGCCCTGCCGCACCAGATCGGCGGCGCCGAGGTGTGGGCACTGCCGGTGATCCCCGCGGACGCCGAGGACGGCTCTGTCGCCCTCGGGCCGGGTGCGGAAGAGGTGGGCGAGCTGCTCGGGCTCGACCTGCTCGGTCTCCTCGAAGCCCAGAAGGCCACCGGCCGGACCGGTGAGGTGACCACGGTCCCCGTCGTCCACGACGACGTGCAGGTGCTCCTGCTGGTCGGGGTGGGGGAGCAGACGGTGACCGACTTCCGGCGCGCCGGGGCGACCCTCGCCCGCGCGACCAAGGACCGCGCCAGCGTGGCCACCTCGATCACCGCGATCGCTCCCGACGAGGGCCTCGGTGCCTTCGTCGTCGGCGCGATGCTCGGCTCGTTCGGGTTCCACTGGCGCTCGACCGGGCCCCAGGAACGACCCGTGGCGCGCATCGTCCTCGGCGGCACCGTCGACGAGGTCGCCGACGAGGAGCTCGCCCGCGCCCTGGCCGCCGGCGGTGCCGGCTGGCGCTCGCGGATGCTCGCCTCGGTGCCCTCCAACCTCAAGACGCCGGCCTGGCTGGCCGAGCAGGCCGAGGAGTTCGCCGCCGCAGCAGGTCTCGACGTCACGATCTGGGACGAGCAGCGCCTGGCCGACGAGGGTTTCGGTGGCGTGCTCGCCGTCGGCGCCGCCTCGGTGTCGCCGCCGCGACTGATCCGTCTGGACTACTCGCCGCGGGGCGCCACGAAGAGCACGCCGACCGTGGTGCTCGTCGGCAAGGGCATCACCTTCGACACCGGCGGCCTGGACATCAAGCCCCCCTCCGGCATGTTGTCGATGAAGCGCGACATGTCCGGTGGAGCCGCGGTGCTGGCCACCATGGCCGCGCTGCGCGACGTCCAGTGCCCCGTCAAGGTGATCGGCCTCGTGCCGGCCGCCGAGAACGCCATCGGTGGTGCCGCGATGCGCCCCGGTGACGTGATCCGGCACTACGGCGGACGCACCAGCGAGGTCAACAACACCGACGCCGAGGGCCGGCTGGTGATGGCCGACGCGATGGCCTACGCCGTGGCCGACCTCAAGCCCGACGTGCTGGTCGACATCGCCACCCTGACCGGAGCGATGAAGGTCGCCCTCGGGCAGGGCACCGGCGGCTACTTTGCCAACAACGACGCGCTGGCCGGCCGGCTCGCGGAGGCGTCCGAGTTCTCGGGCGAGCTGTTGTGGCGGATGCCGCTCGTGGCCGACTACGAGGAGCGGGTCAGCTCCAAGGTCGCCGACGGCGACAACGCTGCCGGCGGGGCGGGCGCGATCACCGCGGCCCTGTTCCTCCAGCACTTCGCGGGCGACGTCCCGTGGGCGCACATCGACTTCGCCTCCATCGCCGAGGCCCCGGAGGAGCGCTACGAGTGGACCCAGGGGCCGACCGGCTTCGGTCCGCGCCTGCTGCTGGCCTGGCTCGGCTCCGAGGCCCCGCTCGAAGGGATCGTGTGATGAAGGGTCTCAGTGTCCGGTGGTCGCTCGCGACGGCCGAGGACGGTGTGGAGGAGCAGCTGTCGACGTACGTCGCGGAGAGCTCCCATGCCCGCTTCACCGGCATGGCCGGGCTCCAGTTCAAGACCTGGCGGATGGTGCCGGGTGAGTGGTTCGAGGGCTGCTACGTCTTCTCCTCCGACGAGGTGCGCGCCGAGTTCCAGGCGACCTTCACCGCAGGTGCCGCCGAGTCGCCCGTCTCGCAGCTCGTCGGCTCCGGACCGGTGCTGATCGAGCCGTGCGACATCGTCGCGATCGCCGAGGGCTGGGACGGCTTCAACGCCGCTCCCCGCGCCTGACTTCTTCTCGCTCCCGCAGCGGTGAGTGAGCCACATTCGAAGTCACTCGAATGTGGGTGTGCCACCGCTGCACGTCAGGCTGAGTGTCCCTCAGGTCTCGGGCGTCCAGACCTTCTTGGCGACCAGCAGTCCGTCACCGACGGGCAGCAGCACGGGCACCAGCGACTCGTTCTCCGCGATCGTGCGACCCAGGTCGCGGATCGCGACGGTCTCCTCGTCGCGCTGGGCGGGGTCGGCGACCCGGTCGTGCCACAGGGCGTTGTCGAAGGCCACGACGCCGCCGGGGCGCAGGAGGCGCAGGGCCTCCGCGAGGTAGGCGGGGTACTCGCGCTTGTCACCGTCGCAGAACACGATGTCGTAGTGCCCGTCGGTGAGGCGGGGGAGCACGTCGAGGCCGGCGCCGGCGATCGTGCGGGCGCGGTTGGCCGAGATGCCGGCGTCGCTGAAGGTCTCCTTGGCGAGGCGCTGGTGCTCGGCCTCGATGTCGACCGTGGTCAGCACGCCGTCGGCGCGCATGCCGCGCAGGAGCCAGAGGCCGGAGACACCGGTGCCGGTGCCGATCTCGACCACGGCACGCGCGTCCAGCACGGAGGCCAGGAAGCGCAGCGCAGCACCACCGCCGGAGCCGATCGGAGCGACCCCGACCTCCTCGGCACGGGCACGCGCAGCGGCCAGGATGTCGTCCTCCGCCACGAACTCTTCGGCGTAGGTCCAGCTCGCGGGCTTGATCGGGGTGGTGATGATGATCCTCCTGGAGACGGGACGCGCGCGTGCGCACAGCGTGGCAGCGACTCTATCGCTCCCGGCGGGGACTTCCGGGAACACACGAGCTGACCCGTCCGTTGTGCACGAAGAGTCCCAATCCTGAGCAGGCTCGCGGTGCTTTCACAGGGTCCTCTCAGACCCGGTCCCTAGGTTGAGGAGGTCAGACACTGTTCGGTCAGCAGCTCAAGCGCCAGGGGGCACCGATGATGGACCAGAGTGAAGCCACCGTCGGCGTGCCGACGTGGGACGAGGTCGTCGAGAACCACTCCGACCGCGTCTTCCGCCTCGCCTACCGCCTCACCGGCAACCGGCCCGACGCCGAGGACCTCACGCAAGAGGTCTTCATCCGGGTCTTCCGCTCGCTCGACACCTACACGCCCGGCACCTTCGAGGGCTGGCTGCACCGCATCACCACCAACCTCTTCCTCGACGGCGCCCGCCGCAAGCAGCGGATCCGCTTCGACGCCCTCTCCGACGAGCGTGCCTCGCGGTTGGAGAGCACCGACGTCGCCCCCGAGACGTCCTACGCCGACCAGCGCTTCGACGACGACATCGAGCTGGCGCTGGCGACCCTGCCGCCCGACTTCCGCGCAGCCGTCGTGCTGTGCGACGTGGAGGGCCTGACCTACGAGGAGATCGCCGAGATCCTCGACGCCAAGCTCGGCACGGTCCGCTCCCGGATCCACCGAGGCCGGGCGATGCTGCGCCGTGCGCTGGCGCACCGGGCCCCCACCGAGGGCCGCGAACGCTACGCCGGCCCCGTGCTCGGGCCCGATGTCCCGGGACATCGGTCGTGATGCACCTCGGGTCGCGCGTCAGCGCGCTCCTCGACGGCCGGCTGCCGGCAGCGGAGGAGGAGCGGGCCTGGGCCCACGTCCACGAGTGCCACCCCTGTCGTGACCTCGTCGAGCGCGAGGGCTGGATCAAGACCCGGCTCGCCGGGCTCTCCTTCTCCGACCGGGCTGCGTGCGAGGCGCCCGACGGGCTCAAGAGCTCGCTGCTCGCAGCCGCAGGCTGCGGGTCGGCGCTGGCCCCGGCGCCGTTCCCGACCGCGTCGAGCACCTTCCGCTCGCGCCATCGTTCCCTGGTCGCCATCGGCGGTGGTGCCGCCGGCGCTGCCGTCGTCGGCGTGCTCGCCCTCGGCGCCGTCAGCACTCCCCAGCTCGAGCGCAGGGCCCCCGTCAGCGATCTGTCGCGCCCGACCGAGACGTCGACGCCGGTGCTCGACGACCGGACCGGCGGCCGGACCGGTGACCGGACCAGCGACCGTGCGGCAGACCGGGCCCAGCGTGCCGAGCGGCAGCGTGCCCGGCGCCAGGAGACCGCGCCGACCGATCCCACCCCCCACGTCGTAGTGGTGCGTGAGCGCCTCGGGTGAGAATGGGCCCGTGAGCGACCAGACCTCCGGACCCAACTCGCCCGATCCAGACGCGCAGCCTGCCGTCGAGCCCGATGGCGAGCCCGACGCCGAGCCCACGCAGCCGATCACCGGAGCGGGCTGGACCTCACCGTCGCAGTCGCACCGTCCGCCGGCTCGACCGGTGGAGCCCGCGCCGGCTCCCGCGGAGCAGCTCGCCCACCAGCCGGCCCCGTCGCCGATCCCGCCCCAGCAGTCGCCGTGGGGTCCGCCGCAGGACACCGCGCAGCTCCCGGGCCAGCCCTACGGTGCCTCCGGGCCGACGACTCCGATGCAGCAGCACCGCGATGATGACCGGCCGAGGGGCCGCGTCTCCGGCTGGGTCTGGCCGGTCGTCGCGACGATGTCCCTCCTGCTCGGCCTGATGGGCGGCTTCCTCGGTGCCCTGGGCTACGACGAGTGGGAGGACAGCTCCTCGACGTACGACGACGGGCTCGACGCCGTCCAGACGCAGGACTCCGCTCCGCTGGAGGCCGACAACGGCTCGGTCCCGGCCGTGGCCCAGGCACTGCTGCCCAGCACCGTGCAGATCCTGGCCGCCTTCGAGGGTGAGGACGAGGGTGCCACCGGCTCCGGCTTCGTGCTCGACCGCGAGGGCCACATCGTCACCAACAACCACGTCGTGCAGGCGGCCGCCGAGGACGAGGGGCCGATCAAGGTGGTCGACTTCGAGGGCGTGCGCCACGACGCGACCGTTGTCGGTCGCAGCCCCGTCTACGACCTCGCGATCTTGAAGATCACCGACGCCGGCGCCCTCGAACCGGCCGCTCTCGGCTCCTCGGTGGGCCTGCGCGTGGGTGACCCCGTCGTCGCCTTCGGCTCGCCGCTCGGGCTCAGCCAGACGGTGACCTCGGGGATCGTCAGCGCCCTGGACCGGCCGGTCACCACCGGCGACGAGGACAACGTCTCGTCCTACATCAACGCCGTCCAGACCGACGCGGCGATCAACCCCGGCAACTCCGGCGGCCCGCTCGTCAACCTCGCCGGCGCGGTCGTCGGGGTCAACTCGGCCATCGCGACCACCGGTGGGGGCAGCCTCGGCGGCGGGGGCTCGGGCAACATCGGCGTCGGCTTCGCGATCCCGATCGAGCAGGTCCGCACCACGGCCGACCAGATCCTGCGCAACGGCGAGGCGCAGTACCCCGTCATCGGTGCGCAGGTGCGCACGGGCGGCGCCGAGTCGGTCGGCGCCCTCATCACCGAGGTCAACGAGGGCACGCCCGCCGAGGACGCCGGGCTGCGCAAGGACGACGTCGTGACCCAGGTCGACGGCAAGCCCGTCACCGACGGCATCGCGCTGATCGTGGCCATCCGCACCCACCAGCCGGGCGACACCATCGAGTTCACCGTCAACCGCGACGGGTCGGAGCAGGCCTTCGAGATCACCCTCGACGGCGAGGTCGGCTGAGTCGCACCTCAGCCGTCGTCGCGACCGGCTTCGCTCTCCACGAACGGGTGGGCGGTGACGAAGGTCTTCGTCTCGTCATACATCCGCTCGATGTACTTCTCCAGCTCCGAGCCCTCCACGCGCCACTGTCCGCGGCCGCCGATCTTGATCGCGGGCAGGTCGCCACGGCGCACCAGGGCATAGACCTGGGCGCTGGACGTGTTGAGCACCTCGGCCACGTCGGCCAGCGTGAGGAAGCGGGGGGAGGCCATGGCGACATGGTGCCACTCGAGACGCAGCCGGAGGTACGGCGCCTCGCGGGCTGTGGAGAACTGTTGAGCCCTGGTGCACCTGTGGACAACGACTCGTGCCGGATGGCATCTGAGGTCATGATGTGTCGGTGTCTCGGACCCACGCTGCCATCGACGTCCCCACCGCCACCCGCGCCCAGCCTCCGGGGTGGCGCGATCCTCGTCTCTGGATCGGGATCGCGATCGTCGCCGTGTCGATCATCGCCGGTGCTCGCATCCTCGGTGCGGCCGACGACTCGGTGAGCGTGTGGGCCGCCGCGCGCGACGTCGCGCCGGGCGACACGGTCGGTGCGGACGACCTGGTCTCCACGTCGGTGCGTTTCGGTGAGAGCACCGACGTCGCCCGCTATCTCCTGACCTCCTCGCCGCTGCCCGACGACCTCACCCTGGTGCGGGCCCTGGGAGAGGGCGAGCTCGTGCCGGCCGCGGCCCTCGGCTCGGGTGATGAGGCCGACACGGTGATCGTGTCGCTGGCCTTCCCGCACGAGCTGATCCCGACCAACATCGGGACTGGATCGTTGATCGAGCTCCTGGTGCTCCCGGCGGACGGCGCGAGCGACGACAAGCGGGGCAGCATCGAGCCGACCACGGTGCTCTCCGACGTCGTGGTCATCGACGCTCCGTCCGCCGCGGACTCACTGGGCAGTGTCAGCCGCGGCCGCCAGCTGGTGCTGGGGATCCCGGAGACGGACTCCGACGCCCTGGCGGAGATCCTGTCGGCCAGCGAGGACGAGCGCGTTCGCGTCCTCGTGCGCGGTTGAGGGCGGCAGCGCGATGATCTGCGTCCTGATGATGGCCTCCGGGGCCGCCTGGGAGTCCGACGCCTTCGCCCGGCTGACGAGCGCCGGTGGTGTCGTGGTGCTCAAGCGCTGTGTCGACGTCGACGACCTGCTCGCCACCGCGACCAGCGGCCAGGCCGACGTCGCCGTCATCGGCCTCGACGCCCCGGGCCTCGACCCGTCGGCCGTCACCCACCTGAGGCGCTACGCCGTCCGGCCGGTCGCCGTCGCCTCGACGTCCGTCGACGACCTGGACGTCCTCGCGCGGGCCGAGCGCCTCGGCATCGCCGCCCTCGTCGCTGCCGACGACCTCGACTCGTTGCCGGAGGTCGTCTCGACCGTGGAGGACCTCGGCGACACCCAGGTCCGGGGCGGCGAGGACTTGCCGTCCGCCGTCGTCACGACACCCGCCGACGAGCACCGGGTCGTGGCCGTCTGGGGGCCGGGCGGTGCTCCGGGACGCACCACGGTGGCGGTCTCGCTGGCGGCCGAGCTCGCGCGCCGGGGCAGCCCGGCCGTGCTCGTCGACGCCGATCCCTACGGTGGGGGCGTCGCCCAGCAGCTGGGCATCCTCGACGAGGTCTCCGGCCTGCTCTCCGCGGCCAGGCTGGCCGGTGCCGGCCAGCTCGGGGACCGTTTCCTGTCCACCACGCGCGCGGTCGGTGACCAGCTCACGGTCGTCACCGGACTGCCGCGCGCCGATCGGTGGATCGAGGTCCGGGCCAGTCACCTGGAGTCCGTCGTCGACCGGGCGCGCGAGCTCGGCGACGTCGTCCTCGACACCGGCTTCAGCCTCGAGGACGACCCGGGCGGCGACTTCGGCGCCCGACCGGCGCGCAACGCGATGACCCTGACCGCGTTGGGAGCCGCCGACGAGATCGTCGTCGTGGGCGCGGCCGACCCCGTCGGGCTCTCGCGCCTCGCGCGAGGGCTCGTGGAGCTGCGTGAGATCACCGGTGGAGCGCCGGTGCGGGTGGTGGTCAACCGCATGCGTTCGAGCCTGGGCTGGTCGGAGCGTGAGATAGCGGGCATGGTCGAGGGCTTCTCCCGGGTCTCCGGCCTGCACTTCCTGCCCGACGACCAGTCGGCCGTCGATCGCGCACTCGTGGCAGGCAGGTCGCTCGTCGAGGGCGGGGACGGCCAGCTGGTGCGCGCGCTCGGCGGCGTCGTCGATGCGGTGTTCCCGACGACCCTGGTCGGTCACGAGCCCCGGCGCCGCGGCGCCCGTCGCAGGCTCGCCCGAAATTGAGGTTTCCACCCCGAGAGTTGGTCCGTGGGGTCAAGATGGTGGTCCCCCCACCCCCTTGATCAAGGACCTCCCACCATGATCCGCACTCTCGGCCGCTGTGTCGCGCCCGCCCTCCTCGCCGTCTGCCTGGCAGCTCCCGCCCTGGCCGCGTCCAACGGCCCGACGAGGGGCAACGACAACATCCAGGGCACCAGCGGGCGCGACCGGATCGTCTCGCTCAGCGGCAACGACAAGATCGCCAGCCGGGGCGGCAAGGACACCGTGCTGTCGGGACCCGGTCGCGACCGGGTCGACGCCGGTGGCGGCAGTGACATGGTCCAGGCCGGGCCCGGCAACGACACGATCGAGGGCGCCAACGGCCACGACCGCCTGGCCGGCAGCTCCGGCAACGACTCGATCTCGGGCGGCCTCGGCAACGACCGGCTGCTCGGTGCGGTCGGTCTCGACACGATCGACGGCGGCGACGGCAACGACACGATCCAGGGTCAGGGCAGCGACGACCGGCTGTTCGGCGGGTCCGGCGTGGACACGATCCTCGGTGCGGAGGGCAACGACGCCATCGACGCCGGGATCGGCGACGACGTGGTCGACGGCGGCACCGGCAGCGACAGCATCCTGGGCGGGGACGGCAACGACGACCTCGACGGCAACGGTGACCACGACAGCATCGACGGCGGGACGGGCGACGACCACCTCGCCGGTGCGTCCGGCGACGACACCATCGCCGGGGGTGAGGGCAGCGAGCACATCAACGGCGGCGACGGCAACGACGTCCTCGACGGCGGGCCCGGCGACGACGGGGTGGCGCCGGGCGCCAGCGGCACGGCCGAGATCAACGGCGGTGCGGGGAACGACCGGCTCATCGGCGGTGAGGGCAACGACAAGCTGATCGGGCTCGACGGCGACGACCACCTCGACGCGGGTCCGGGCGACGACTACTCACTCAGCGCAGGTCCCGGCAACGACACGATCATCGACGGCGCCGGCAACGACCTCTACGTGAAGGGTGACGAGGGCGATGACGTCATCTTCCTCGGCCCCGGTGCCGACAGCGCCTTCTCCGAGCAGGGCAACGACACGATCTACCTCTACGACGACGGCTTCCGCGACGAGATCTACTGCGACGACTACGACGACATCGGCACCCCGGCCGAGGGCATGAACGACCGGGTCTTCTTCGTCGGGCGTCGCGACCCCCTCGACAAGGTGGTCGGTGACCGGAACACGTGCGAGGTCGTCGAGGTCATCCAGCACCTGCCTGCCGGGTGGCCCTACGGTCCGGTCCCCGACGCGAGTGCGCGCGCGGCGTCCAGCCCGACCGCGGAGCGCCGCCTGTTCTGATCAGGCGGCGAAGAGCAGGTAGAGCCCGCCCACGGTGAAGCCGACCATGGCGACCAGCAGCGGGAGCTGACCCGTCAGCTGGTGGCGGGCCGGGAGCAGCCGGACGGCCCGGTCGTGGGCGGCGATCACGCCGAGCACGTGGCCTGCCACGACGGCCAGCACCTTGAGCCGGGCCAGGAACGTCGGGTGGTAGGACAGCCAGCGGTTCACGGTCAGGTCAGCGGTGCCCAGCAGGTTGTCGCCCCGGCTGAGCGGGTCGCTGAGCTGGATGATCGTGGTCTGGCCGTACTCCACGAGGTAGGCGAGGTAGTGGGCGATGATGTAGCCCACGATGATCGGCACGACCGAGTGCGCGAACAGGTCGGGCAGGGCGCTTCGCCGTACGCCGTCGCCGACGCCCGTCGTCATGGTGCCGAGCGCGAAGAGCAGCGCGATGCCGGCGCAGAAGGCCAGCAGCCCGAGGTTGTTGAGCAGGTCGGGGCTGATGGTCGTCGACTGGATGAACTGGACCCAGGGGCTGGAGTCCTTGAAGGAGTCGAACGCCGTGCTGCCGAACAGCACCGCCACGACCGCCACGAGCCCGGGCTTGGCCGGCAGGCTGTCGAGGTTGGCCAGGGGCGAGCGGATCAGCAGGCGGTCGTCGCGGTGGCCCCAGATCGAGAGCTTGGCGACGAGGGACGAGTAGACCTCGAAGGGATCGGCGTGCTCGTAGAACTTGTTGCCGAACAGGGCGCCGCCGATGAGCATGATCGCGAGGTAGGCCGCGCACCACAGCCGCACTGGTCCGATCTCGGTCGAGTGCGGATAGACGAGCTCGAGCCAGACGAAGGCGAACAGGCCGATCGCCGCCGGCCAGTAGCCCAGTCGCGCGGGGTAGGTGTAGAGGCCGACCGACGGGTCGCTGCCGGACGCCTTGGCGAGGAGCCAGTTGATCGTGCGGCTCGGGCTGATCGCCTTCCAGACGGGTCCGAACAGCAGCGACAGTGGCACGATCCCGACCCACACCAGGACGTAGAACACCCCGAGGAACGGGTTGATCAGGGTGTCCTGGCCGGCGATGGCGGCCCAGCCGACGTAGAGCAGGGCGAGCACGCCGAAGGCGCGCCACCCGGCACGCCACGGCGTCGAGGACGTCAGGGAGTCGAGCCACGCGGGCGCCGTACGACCGCTCGTCGCCTCGTCGTAGCGCGGCTTGCGCCAGGCGACGGCCAGCACGGTGAAGGAGACGACCAGGGCCGCGACAGCGCCGGCGATCGCCAGCTCGAGCGGGATCGGCAGGTCCTTGGCGCCGCCGATGCCGTGGGCCAGGAGCTTGTCGCCCACCTCAGCGGACTTCGAGCTGGACGATCACCAGGTCGAGCGTGTGCGACTCGACGTCGACCAGACCCGGCTGGTCGATGGTCAACGGCAGGTCGGTGGTGCCGGCCTCGTAGCTGAGCTCCTGCTCCGGGGTGGAGTGCACGTGGATCTCGCCGGGGGCGTCGGAGGTGACCCGCAGGACGATCTCCTCGCCGACCGCGGCATCCACGCGCTCGCCGTTGGGTTCCACGGTGTCGCCGGAGACCGTGATCTCGATGACCTGCGCGGTGGGTGCCTCGGGCGACCCGGTGTCCGACGGGGTCTCGGTCGACTCCGGTGAGGTCGTCTCGCCGACCGGGCCGGTCGGGTCGGCGTCCTCGGAGCAGCCGCTCAGCACGAGGCCGAGGCCGATCGTGAGGGCTGCGGCCAGGAGGGCCGGGCGGGTGGATCGGCGGCGCCGGGTGGTCGGCATGGTGCGGGGCATGTGGACTACTCCTCGTATGACTGCGGTTCCTCTGCCACAATCCCACGCGGAGCAAGAGAGTGGTGCCCGGGGTGTGTCAGCCTGTGGTGGCCGCCACCGACACGAAGGGCACACATGAGCGAGCGTTTGCGACCCCGGGACCTGGCATTCCTGGCCACCGAGTCCTCGCGGACGCCGATGCACAACGCGACCGTCGAGATCTTCGATCCGGGCGAGTCCGGGTTCGACTACGCGCGCCTCGTGGAGCTGATCGCCGACCGCATCGCCTTCGTCCCGCGCTACCGCCAGCGCCTGCAGTGGGTGCCCGGCCGGCTGGCGACGCCGGTGTGGGTGGACGACCCCGAGTTCGAGCTGAGCTACCACGTCCGCCGCTCGGCGCTGCCGCGTCCCGGCGGCCACGACCAGCTGCGCGAGCTCGTCGCCCGCATCGCCTCGCGTCCCCTCGACCGGTCCCGGCCGCTGTGGGAGACCTACTTCGTCGAGGGCCTCGCCGGTGGCCGGGTCGCGGTGCTCACCAAGAGCCACCAGATCCTGGTCGACGGCCGGGAGACCGTCGACATCGGCCAGGTGCTCCTCGACACCGAGCCCGACCGCCCCGAGCTCGGGCACGACGAGTGGCACCCGCGCGGCCGCCCCGACGCGCTGTCGCTCACGCTGGGCGCCATCACGGACTCGATCGAGCGTCCCTCGACCCTGGTCAAGACGGTCCAGGCCAACACCCAGTCCATCGTGCGTACGGCGAGCTCCGCCCGCCACCGCGCCAGTGACGTCGCAGGGGCGCTGGCCGGGCGCAAGCCCGTCGCCTCCTCGCCGATCAACGGGCCGCTCTCGCGGCAGCGCCGGTTCCTCACGATCCACACGCAGCTCGACGACTACAAGCGGATCAGGCGCGTCCACGGCGGCACCATCAACGACGTCATCCTCGCGACCCTGACCGGTGGCCTGCGGGGCTGGCTGATGACGCGCACCGAGTCGATGGCCGGCCTGAAGACGATCAAGGCCATCGTGCCGATGTCGGTGATCGACGACGAGCTCGAGCCGACATCCCTCGGCACCCAGGTCGCCGGCCACCTCGTCAACCTGCCCATCTCCGAGCCGTCGCCCGTGGTGCGGCTGCACCAGGTCAGCTACAGCTTCCAGGCCCACAAGGAGACCGGGCGCGGGGTGGGCGCCGAGCGTCTCGCCGGGATCGCCGGCTTCGCACCGACGACCTTCCACGCGCTCGGTTCGCGGGTGGCGGCCGACGAGCTGCGCCGCGGCTTCCACCTCTCGGTGACCAACGTGCCGGGACCGCAGTTCCCGCTCTACGCCGGTGGCGCGACGATGCTGGAGACCTATCCCGTGCACCCGCTGCTGCCCGAGCACGCGCTGGCCGTCGGGGTGACCTCCTACAACGGCAGCGTCTTCTACGGCATCACCGCCGACCGCGACGCCCTGCCCGACGTCGACACCCTCGGCCAGTGCATCGTCGAGGCGCTCGACGAGCTGACGGAGTCCGCCAGCGAGAGCCGCCAGCGGGCGCCGCGGGGCCGGAAGAAGACCACCACTCCGACCAGGACGGACCAGTCGTGAGGGTCTACCTCCCGCTGACGCTGGCCTCCCTCGCCGAGGCCCACGACGCCGGCGTCGTGCCCGCCGACGTCGAGAAGGTCGTCGCCGAGGACGAGTCGGAGGAGGCGGAGTACGCCGCCTTGATGACCGCCGCCGACGCGTCCGCCGCGCTCGGCACCGGCTCGGGTCGGCGCGTCGTGCTCGCGGCCGACGTGGTCGATGCGGCGGGCGCCGTACCCCGCAAGAGCTGGGCGGCGGTGCACGTCGACACCGAGGACGACGCCGACCCCGACGACGACCTCGCGTGGTACGGCATCCAGGAAATTTCGGACGTGCTGGCAGGTCGCTAAGGTCGGTTCATGGATGCGATCACGTTCCCACCGGCTCCCATCAACGAGCCCAACCTGACCTACGCCCCCGGCAGCCCCGAACGGGCTGACCTGAAGGTGGAGCTCGCCCGTCTCGAGAGCAAGCAGCACACCCTGCGCGCCCACATCAACGGCAAGAAGCGCAACGGCGGCGGTGCTGAGATGAAGGTCGTGCAGCCGCACGACCACCAGCACGTGCTCGGGACCTTCAAGAACTCCACGACCAAGGACGCCGAGGCCGCGGTCAAGGCCGCGTCCGCGGCCGCGTTGCCCTGGCAGCGGATGCCCTTCGACGACAAGTGCGCGATCATGCTCAAGGCCGCCGACCTCCTCGCGGGGCCGTGGCGCCAGCGGATCAACGCCGCGACGATGCTCGGCCAGTCGAAGACCGCCTTCCAGGCGGAGATCGACTCGGCGTGCGAGCTGATCGACTTCTGGCGGTTCAACGTCCACTACGCCAAGCAGATCCTCACCGACCAGCCGATGGCCAACAGCCCCGGCATCTGGAACCGCACCGACCACCGCCCGCTCGAGGGCTTCGTCTACGCCATCACGCCGTTCAACTTCACCGCGATCGCGGGCAACCTGCCGACCGCGCCCGCGCTGATGGGCAACACCGTCATCTGGAAGCCGTCGCCGACCCAGCAGCTCGCCGCATCGCTGACGATGGAGCTGCTCGAGGAGGCCGGCATGCCGCCGGGCGTCATCAACATGCTCCCCGGCGACGGCCTCGACGTCTCGAAGGTCGCGTTGACGCACCCCGACCTCGCCGGCATCCACTTCACCGGCTCGACGCCGACCTTCCACCGGCTCTGGAAGGGCGTGGGCGAGAACATCGACCGCTACCGCTCCTACCCGCGGATCGTCGGCGAGACCGGCGGCAAGGACTTCATCGTCGCCCACCCGTCCGCCGACCCCGACGTCGTGCGGGTCGCGATGATCCGAGGCGCGTTCGAGTTCCAGGGCCAGAAGTGCTCCGCTGCTTCTCGTGCGTACGTCGCGAGGTCGGTGTGGGCCAAGATCAAGGACCAGCTCATCGCGGAGACCGAGGGCATGACCATGGGTGACGTCACCGACTTCACCAACTTCATGGGCGCCGTGATCGACGAGCGTGCCTTCGCCAAGCACAAGAAGGCGATCGCGCGGGTGCGCGCCAACAAGCACCTCACGCTGATCGCCGGCGGCCAGACCGACGACTCCGTCGGCTGGTTCGTGCGACCGACGATCATCGAGTCGACCGATCCGACCGACCAGATGTTCTCGGACGAGTACTTCGGACCGATCCTGGCCGTGCACGTCTACGACGACGACAAGTTCGAGTCGGTCGTCGCGCAGATGGAGTCGTTCGCGCCCTACGCCCTGACCGGGGCGATCATCTCGCAGGACCGCGCGGCCATCGCGTGGGCACGGCGCGAGCTCCGCTTCGCGGCCGGCAACTTCTACATCAACGACAAGCCCACCGGTGCCGTGGTGGGGCAGCAGCCCTTCGGCGGTGGCCGCGCGTCGGGCACCAACGACAAGGCGGGCTCGGCGGTCAACCTGCTGCGCTGGACGTCGCCGCGCTCGATCAAGGAGACCTTCGTGCCGCCGAAGGACTACCGCTACCCCTACATGGACGCCGAGTGACCGCTCTGCACATGGGGTCGCTGCACCCCTTCGAACAGGCGCTGACGCTGGTGCTGGCGTTCGGCCCGTTCGTGCTGCTCGGCCTCGTGGTCTGGCACCGACGACGCCACGACGGCGCGGACGGCTGACGGTCGTGCGGGCGCCTCGCCTGTACGTCGCTGTGCTGGCCGTCGCCCTCGTGGCGGCGGCCGGCTGCAGTGCTGAGGTGGACGGCGTTCCTCCCGACGGGGTGGCCCCCAGCGCGGAGCCGACGTCCGTGGCGTCGGGCTCGAAAGCCTGGGTCGCAGACGTGCGGGTGCGGCCCAACTGGATCGGGCGCGACGCGCCGTGGATCTGGGAGTACAGCGACGACGTCGTGGTGATCGCGCCGCGCGGGCTGGTCGCGCTCGACCAGGAGACGGGCGCGGAGGTGTGGCGCCTGCCGCTCGGGGGTCAGGTGTGCGGGGCGACTCCGGTGCCCTCGAAGCTCGGACTCGTGGCCATCACCGTCGGTCGTTGCGAGCCGGCCGGCCGACCCACACGCGCCGGGATGTCGGTCCTGACCGGAGAGCCGGCCACCGCGCGCCGTACGACCGTGAAGGCCGTGGACCTGGAGAGCGCTTCCGTCGTCTGGGAGCGGCCGTTTCCCGGGGCACCGACGCTCGAGGTCGGCGGAGAGGCGCTGCTCGTCGCGGGGCGCTGCAGTGCGCGTCGCTTCGACCTCGGCACCGGAGCGCCGCTCGGCCCGCTCGCGGCCGGCTGCGACAACCAGGTGCTGGTGCGCGACGGCGTGGTCGTCGTCTCGAGCGCAGGCGGCGGGCCTCCCTGGCGCGCCGTCGAGGTCACGTCGGGGGAGACCGTCGCCGAGGTGACGGTGTCCGACCCGTTCAACCCGCTCAGGATCCTGGCGGGCCAGCCGCTGACCGTGCTGGCCGCGGACACCGCCGACGGGCGGTCGGCCGTGGTCAGGCTCGAGCCCGACGGCGTGCGCGAGCTCGCCGATGTCTCCACGGAGGCGCAGGACGCCTTCGTCACCGCCACGGACGAGTCGGTCGTGCTGGCGGGGGAGGCCTGGCCCGGCGCCACCGAGCTCTCCCTGGACGACGGCTCGACCCTGGGTGGGTTCCCGGGCGTCGGCGCCGAGCGGTGGATCCCGTTCGCCCGCCTGGACGGCGGGGTGCTCGGGTTCGAGGGCACCCAGGAGGGCCTGAACGCAGGCCGCGGGAGGCTCACGCTGCGCTCGCTCCGCGACGATTCGCTCACCGAGCTCGACTCAGAGGTGTTCCTGAACGACACCAACCTGGCTGTCGCAGCACCCAAGGCAGTCGTCATCGACGACGTCCTGCTGATGCCGAGCCACGGGAACGGCGGAGTGCTGGCCCATCGCCTCACGCTGCCTGCGGTTTCGTGACGAGCCTTCGGCCCTCCTCAACCTCCGAGGGTCGGCGGTTGAGGAGGTCGCGCAGCGACCGTCACGAAACCCCGAGCCACCTCAGGCCGACCTTGTTCTCGGCGCGCAGTGCCTTGGCGAGCAGGCCGGCGATGAGGTCCTCGACCTTGCCGCCGACGAAGGGGATGTTGACCTTCACGGTGAGCGCCACAGTCTCGACCACGTCGTCACCGACCTGGGCGAGGTCGAAGGTGCCCGACATGTCGCCCGGCTTGCCGGGGATCGTCACCCGGACGTCGGCGTGGGTGTCGCTGGTCCACGTCTCCTCCTGAACGATCGCGATCTCGTCGCCGACGAGCTTGCGCGCGAAGGAAGGGATCTGCTCGGTCCCGTGGACGATCTCGACGCGGGCGGTGCTGCCGGCGCCGACGCCGTCGAGCTCGGCCGAGCTGCGCACCGCGCGCTGGTAGGTCGCGACCTCCTCGCGGAACGCCGGGTCGGCGTACATCGCGAGCACCTGCTCGATGGTGGTGCCGGGGTAGGTCAGCTTCTCGGAGATGTTCTTCGACATGTCAGCGCTCACCGGCCAGCCAGGCGGTGCCGACGACGTGCTCGCCGTCCCAGCCCTCCTTGAGCTTGGTGGCGATGAGGCCCTCGAGCTTGCCGCCGACCAGCGGGATCTTGGCCTTGGCCTCGCCGTCGAAGCTGTCGAGCGTGCCGTCACCGTCGGCCGTCAGGGTGCGGACGCCGCTGATCGAGCCGGGGGTTCCCGGGATCGTGATCGAGAAGTCCGCCGAGTCGGAGCCGTTCCACGCCTCGGCCTGGATGACCCGGCTGTCGTCGCCGACGATCTTGCGGGCGAAGCCCGGCAGGTCCGTGTTGGGCTGCTGCATCTCGAGGGTGATGGTCCCGCCGTCCACGGAGACGTCGACCGAGGTCACTCCCTGGGCCAGCGCTGCCTTCTCGCGGAAGGCCGGGTCCGTGAGCATGGCGTAGACGTCGTCGACCGGCGCGTCGTACCTGACTGAGTGGGTGAGCTTCATGGGCGACATCTTCACGGCAATCGCCGGTCTTGACCAGCATGTCCGTCAGCGCGTCCGTCGGCTCTTGGTCACGATGTGACCGGCCAGTACGCGCCCGTGTTGTGTGCGTCACAAGCGGGCCCCTAGGGTCGGGGGTGTGGTGAACGTCGAGGACGACAAGGCCGAGCTTCTTGACCGCGCCGAGGGAGTGGCGCTGGCCTCCCGAGGCACCGGTGGCCCGCCGCACGCGCAGGTCGGCGAGCTGCTCGGCGCCTACTACCGCCACGTCGCGCCGGAGGACCTCGCCGGCCGCAGTCCCGAGGACGTGTACGGCGCCCTCGCCTCCCACTACGCCATCGCGACGTCGCGTCCGCAGGGCACGGCGGCGGTCCGTGTCGTCACGCCCAACCCGGTCGACGTGGGCTGGTCGGCCGGCGGTCACTCGGTCGTCGAGGTCGTCACCGACGACATGCCCTTCCTCGTCGACTCGGTGACGATGGAGCTGGCCCGGCTCGACCACAACGTGCACGTCGTCATCCACCCGAGGTTCGAGGTCACCCGTGACATCACCGGCGGGCTGCAGCGCGTCGGCGCCCTCGCCGACGGCGTGGTCGAGGAGGCCGCCCCCGACTCCCTCGAGGAGTCGTGGATGCACGTCGAGATCGAGCGCGTCGTCGAGCAGGACGAGGTGGCCGAGATCGTCGACAGCCTCCAGCGCGTGCTCCGCGACGTCCGCGAGTCGGTCGAGGACTGGCGCAAGATGGCCGATCGCGCCCTCGCGGTGGTGGCCGACATCGAGGACAACCCGCCGCCGATCTCCGCCGGTGAGATCAAGCAGAGCTGCGACTTCATCCGCTGGCTGGCCGACGACCACTTCACGTTCCTCGGCTACCGCGAGTACCGCCTCGAGTCGGTGGGCGAGGGGCCCGACGAGGAGTGGGCGCTGCGCGCCGTACCCGGCACCGGGCTGGGCGTCCTGCGCGCCGACCAGGACATGTCCTCGTCGTTCGCCAAGCTGCCGGCGCTGGTGAAGGACAAGGCGCGCGAGAAGACTCTGCTGGTGCTGGCCAAGGCCAACTCCCGCGCCACCGTGCACCGCCCGGCGTGGCTCGACTACGTCGGCGTGAAGACGTTCGACGACAACGGCGAGGTCGTCGGCGAGCGCCGCTTCCTGGGGCTCTACTCGAGCGCCGCCTACACCGAGTCGGTCACCCGCATCCCGCTGCTGCGCGAGAAGACGAGCAGCATCATGCGCAAGGTCGGCTTCGACTCGCGCAGCCACGCCGGCAAGGCGCTGATGGACACGCTCGAGAACTACCCGCGCGACGAGCTCTTCCACACACCCGCCGAGGAGCTCGCACCGACCGTCGAGGCGGTGATGTTCGCCCGCGAGCGCCGACAGCCGCGCCTGTTCGCGCGCCGCGACACCTACGGCCGCTACGTCTCCGTGCTGATCTACCTCCCGCGCGACCGCTACAACACGACCGTGCGCGAGCGCTTTGCCGACATCCTCAAGGAGCGCCTCAACGGCGACAGCGTGGAGTTCACCGCCCGCGTCAACGAGGCCATGACCGCCCGCGTCCACTTCGTCGTCCACCCCGCGAAGGGCGAGACGATCCCCGACATCGACGTCGCCGACCTCGAGCGGCGCATGGTCGAGGCCGCGCGCTCCTGGCGCGACGACTTCACCAACGCCGTCCTCGCGGAGTACGGCGAGGAGCGGGGCTCGCGCCTGTCGCGCACGTGGTCCGCGTCGTTCCCGGAGGCCTACAAGGAGGACTTCAACCCCCGCACGGGCGCCGCCGACCTCGGCCGGCTGGAGGCCATCGAGGGCGACGAGGGCATCGACCTCGCGCTGTTCGAGCAGGTCGACGCCGGGCGCGGCGAGGCCCGCCTGAAGGTGTTCCGGGTCGGGGCGCCGCTGTCGCTGAGCGCCGTCCTGCCGATGCTCGCCTCGATGGGTGTCGAAGTGGTCGACGAGCGGCCCTACGAGCTGGCCGGGCTCGGTCGCGAGTCCTACATCTACGAGTTCGGGCTGCGCTACGGCCAGCAGCTGCCCGACACCGCCCGCCAGCTCTTCGCCGACGCGCTGCGCGCGGTGTGGGAGGGCTACAACGAGACCGACGGCTTCAACGCGCTCGTGCTCGGCGCCGGGCTCACCTGGCGCCAGGCCACGGTCCTGCGCGCCTACGCGAAGTACATGAAGCAGGGCAACTCGCCGTTCGCGCTCGACTACATCGAGGAGGCGCTGCGCAACAACGTCGACATCACCCGGCTGCTGGTGGACCTCTTCGAGGCCCGGTTCGACCCGGGCAAGAGCGACCTCGCGGGTGACGCCGAGGCGCGTACGGCGCGGATCGAGGTCGTCGAGGAGAAGCTCGCCACGGCCCTCGACGACGTGGTCAGCCTCGACCACGACCGCATCCTGCGGTCCTACCTCACCCACATCCGCGCCACCCTGCGCACCAACTACTTCCAGACCACCGCGGACGGCGCGCTGCACCCCTACATGTCCTTCAAGCTCGAGCCGTCGTCGATCCCCGACCTGCCCGAGCCGCGACCGACCTACGAGATCTTCGTCTACTCGCCCCGCGTCGAGGGCGTGCACCTGCGCTTCGGCTCCGTCGCGCGCGGTGGCCTGCGCTGGTCGGACCGTCGCGACGACTTCCGCACCGAGGTGCTGGGCCTGGTGAAGGCGCAGATGGTCAAGAACACCGTGATCGTGCCGGTGGGCGCCAAGGGCGGGTTCTTCTGCAAGCAGCTGCCCGACTCCTCCGACCGTGAGGCCTGGCTGGCCGAGGGCAAGGCCTGCTACACGACCTTCATCTCCGGTCTGCTCGACATCACCGACAACCTCGTCGACGGACCCGAGGGCAGCACCGTCGTGCCGCCGGCCGGCGTCGTGCGCCACGACGGCGACGACACCTACCTCGTGGTGGCGGCCGACAAGGGCACCGCGACCTTCTCCGACATCGCCAACGGCGTGGCCGGCGACTACGGCTTCTGGCTCGGCGACGCGTTCGCCTCGGGCGGCTCGGTGGGCTACGACCACAAGGCCATGGGCATCACCGCCCGCGGCGCCTGGGTCTCGGTGCAGCGGCACTTCCGCGAGCGCGGCATCGACTGCCAGACCGAGGACTTCACCGCGGTCGGCATCGGCGACATGTCCGGCGACGTCTTCGGCAACGGCATGCTCTGCTCCGAGCACACGCGGCTCGTCGCCGCCTTCGACCACCGCGACATCTTCATCGATCCCGACCCCGATGCCGCGGTCTCCTACGCCGAGCGCAAGCGCCTCTTCGAGCTGCCGCGATCCTCGTGGCAGGACTACGACAAGAGCCTGGTCTCCGCCGGGGGCGGTGTGTGGTCGAGGGCGTTGAAGTCCATCCCGATCTCTGCCGAGGTACGCCGCGCACTGGGCCTGGCAGACGACGTCGTCAAGCTCACGCCGGCCGAGCTGATGCGGGCCGTGCTCCTCGCGCCGGTCGACCTGCTGTGGAACGGCGGTATCGGCACCTACGTGAAGTCCGCCGAGGAGGTCAACGCCGACGCCGGCGACAAGGCCAACGACGCGATCCGCGTCAACGGCGGCGAGCTGCGCGCGAAGTGCGTGGGGGAGGGCGGCAACCTCGGCCTCACCCAGCTCGGCCGCATCGAGTACGCCCGCGAGGGCTGCGGCGGCGAGGGTGGTCGGATCAACACCGACTTCATCGACAACTCGGCGGGTGTGGACACCTCCGACCACGAGGTCAACATCAAGATCCTGCTCGACAAGGTGGTCGCCGGCGGTGACATGACCCAGAAGCAGCGCAACACGCTGCTCGCCGAGATGACCGACGAGGTCGCCGACCTGGTGCTGCGCGACAACTACGAGCAGAACCTCGCCCTGGCCAACGCCGCCGCGCACGCCGTACCCCTCCTGCACGTGCACGAGGACTGGATGAAGGAGCTCGAGCGGCGCGGGGTCCTCAACCGCGACCTCGAGGCGCTGCCGGCCTCGCGCCAGGTGAAGCGCATGCTGGAGAGTGGCCGGGGCCTGTCGATGCCCGAGCTGTCGGTGCTGCTGTCGTGGACCAAGATCGTGCTGGCCGACGAGCTGCTCGCGTCCGACCTGCCCGATGACCCCTACCTCCGCGACGACCTGCTCGCCTACTTCCCCTCCCGGATGCAGGCCGACCACGTGCCGGCCATGGAGGAACACCCGCTGCGCCGCGAGATCATCGTGACCCAGGTCGTCAACGACCTGGTCAACGGCGCCGGGATGACCTTCATCCCGCGGCTCAAGGGCGAGACCGGGGCGAGCGTCGCCGACCTGACCCGGGCCAACTTCGTCGCGCGGGAGATCTTCGGGTCGCTGGCGATGCGCCACGAGATCGCCTCCTACGACAATCAGGTGCCCGCCGAGCGGCAGACCCGGATGCGGATCGAGATGCGCACCCTCGTCGAGCGCAGCTCGCGGTGGCTGGTCAACAACCGGCGGCCCCCGCTCGACTCGGTCGCGACCGTGGACTTCTTCCAGGGCCGCGTCCAGTCCGTGATGGCGGTGCTGCCGGAGCTGATGAGCGGCCAGGAGCTCGACGACTTCATCGGTCGCCGCGACCGGCTCACCACGGCCGGGGTCCCCGACGACCTGGCGACGCGCGTCGCCGTGCTCGCTCCGGCCTATGCGCTGCTCGGCATCATCGAGACGGCCGACGAGCTCGACCTCGATCCCGTCGAGGTCGCCCGGGTGCACTTCGCGCTGGGCGAGCGGCTCGGTCTGCCGGCCCTGGTGCAGCGCATCTTCGCGCTGCCGCGGGACGACCGCTGGCAGACGATGGCCAGGGCCGCGGTGCGCGACGACCTCTATGCCGTGCACCAGCAGCTCACCGCCGCCGTCATCTCCTCCACCTCGGCCGAGGACTCCGCGCCGGCGCGGGTCGCCGAGTGGGAGGACGCCGACGCCGAGCTGATCGGTCGGGCCGCCGCCACGCTGACGGAGATCTGCCGCGACGAGGCCGCCGACCTGGCCCGGCTGTCGGTGGGCCTGCGAGTGGTGCGCGGACTGCTCTCCTGACGGGAGCCCCGCCTAGAGTTGGGCGGGTGACCCTGCTGCTCCAGACCCCCCTCGCCGCGCTCTCCCGCCTGCACCGCACCCTGCGCCCGAGCGCACCGAGCCCGCTGCTCGGCGCCACCGTCCTGATCACCGGCGCCTCGTCCGGGATCGGTGAGCACACGGCGTACGCCGCAGCAAGCCGTGGCGCCCACGTCCTGCTCGTGGCCCGGCGGGCCGAGGAGCTCGACCGCGTGCGGGCCGAGGTCGAGGCTCGGGGCGGTCGCGCATCGACGTACACCGTGGACCTGACCGACGGCGAGGGTGTCGACGCACTCGTCGCGGAGGTCCTCGCCCAGCACGGTGCCGTCGACTACCTCGTCAACAACGCCGGGCGCTCGATCCGGCGCTCGCTGGAGCTGTCCTACGACCGCTTCCACGACTTCGAGCGGATGATGGCGGTCAACTTCTTCGGGCCGGTGCGGCTCACGATGGGCCTGCTGCCCGCGATGCGCGAGCAGAAGTTCGGCCACGTCGTGAACATCGTGACCTGGGGCAACCAGATCAAGGCGCCGAAGTTCGCGGCCTACATCGCAGCCAAGAGCGCGCTCGACGTCTTCGGCCGGATCATGGGGCGCGAGGCGTTCTTCGACAACGTCACCTGCACCAACGTCCGCGTCTCCCTGGTCGCGACCGACATGATCGGCCCGACGGACGCCTACAAGAACAGTCGGGCCGAGAGTCCCGAGCACTGCGCCGAGCGGATCGTGCGGGCGCTCGAGGACAGGCCGATCACCGTCGACGGCATCGTCGGCTCGGTCAGCGAGGTCTTCAACCTCGTGAGCCCGCGGCTGGCCGACTTCGTCTTCGCCGAGATGGCGCGGCGTGTCCCCGACTCCGCTGCGGCGCGCGGCGAGGTCGCAGCACAACGAGATCCCGCCCCGACCGCGTCGTAGCAGAAGCGGATGGTCCCGGACGTTCGCTGACGCGCCGTGTCCAGGACTCCAACTGCAGGCAGTTGGAGGCTCGTACGGCGTGGGCACGCTCGGCTGCGCCGTACGGCCCGCGAACTGCCTGCAGTTGAAGCCCGAGCGACCTAGCTGGCCTTCTTCGCCGCGGCCTTCTTGGCGGGAGCCTTCTTCGCGGCCTTCTTGGCCGGCGTCTTCTTCGCGGCCGGCGTCTTCTTCGCGGGCTTCTCGTCCTCGGTGTCGTCGGAGGCTGCGGGCGCCTCGCCCCGGGCCGACTTCGCGGCCGCGACCGACTTCTGCAGCGCGGCGAGCAGGTCGACGACCTCGCCGGAGGACTTGGTGGAGGTGGCGGTCTTCTTGACCTCGCCGCCCTCGATCTTCGTCTTGACCAGGGTCTCGACGGCACCGGCGTAGTCGTCCTCGAACTCCGAGGGGGCGAAGTCGCCGGCCAGGGTCTCGACGAGCATGTGGGCCATCTTGACCTCGGAGTCCTTGACGTCGCCGGGCTCGATCGTGAAGTCGGGCTGGCGGACCTCGTCGGGCCACATCATGGTCTGCAGGACGATCACGTCGTCGCGCACGCGCAGGACCGCGATCGAGGTGCGCTGGCGCAGCGCGACGGTCACGACCGCCATCCGGTCGGCATCCTGGAGCGCCTGGCGGAGCAGGGCGTAGGGCTTGGCCCCCGACTTCTCGGGCTCGAGGTAGTAGGACTTCTCGAACATCATCGGGTCGATCTGCTCGCTCGGCACGAACTTCTCGACGGCGATCTCGCGCGACGACGTCGAGGGCAGCTCGGCGAGGTCGTCGTCGGTGAGGATGACCATCTCGCCGTCCTCGGTCTCGTAGCCCTTGGCGATGTCGGAGTAGGGCACCTCCTCGCCGTCGATCGAGCAGACGCGCTGGTACTTGATCCGCCCGCCGTCCTTCGCATGGACCTGGCGGAACGAGACGTCGTGGGACTCGGTGGCCGAGTAGAGCTTCACCGGCACGTTCACGAGACCGAACGAGACAGAGCCCTTCCAGATGGCGCGCATGGTTCAAACCGTAGACCAGAACACGTTCTTGTAGGACCCTGAGCGCGTGACCGACGCCGCGCCGCCTCGCCCGCTGACCATTCCCGACGTCCTCGAGGCGATGGCCGATGCCGTCGGCGACCGCACCTTCGTCGAGACCCTCGACACCGCCTACACCTACGCGCAGGTCGACGAGCGCGCCAACCGGCTCGCCCACCACCTGCTCGCTCAGGGAATCGGGCGCGGTGACCACGTCGCCGTACACGCGCACAACCGGATCGAGTGGATCGACGCCTTCTTCGGCACGCTCAAGATCGGCGCGGTGCCGATCAACATCAACTACAAGTACCTCCGCGACGAGCTCGCCCACCTCTACGACAACGCCGACTGCGTCGCGGCCGTCATCGCGCCCGACTACGTCGAGGTCGCCGGCGACCTGCTCGCCGGGCTGAAGCACGTCCTGGTCATGGACGAGTCGTACGGCGAAGCGATGGCCGCCGCCAGCGGCGAGCGTCCCGAGGTCGACCGCTCGGACGACGACCACTACGTCATCTACACCGGCGGCACCACCGGCTCGCCCAAGGGCGTGGTCTGGCGGCAGGCCGACCTCGTCCGGGCGGCCCTCAACGCCGCGCGCTACGGCGCGCCGATCGAGTCGGTCGAGGCCCTCGCGGTGGAGGCGGCGGCCAACGAGAGCCCGATGGTGCTGATGGCCTGCGGCCCGCTGATGCACGGCGGCAGCCAGTGGATCATGGGCAACGCGCTCGTCGCCGGGCAGCAGATCGCCTACTACACGGAGCCCAACTTCGACGCCGAGCGCGTGCTTGACCTCGCCGCCAAGTCGCGCACCGTCTCGCTCGCGATGCTGGGCGACGCGATGGCCCGCCCGATCGCGGAGGCCGTGCTCGCCGAGCCGGACCGCTGGGACCTCAGCGGGCTCGCGGCGATCTCCAACGGAGCCGCACCGCTCTCGCTCGGCGTGCGCGAGGAGATCCGGGCCGCCTTCCCGGGCAAGTTCATCCTCGACTCGTACGGCGCCTCCGAGTCCGGCGCCACCGGCTCGTCGTTCGACACAGGGGACGGCGACGGGTCGGCCCGCTTCGGCGTCACCGACGAGGTGCAGGTCTTCACGCCCGACCTGACGCCGGCGGCCGTGGGGGAGCGCGGCATGCTCGGGCGCTCCGGCCCGATCCCGCTCGGCTACTACAAGGACGAGAAGAAGACGGCGGCGACCTTCAAGGAGGTCGACGGCGTCCGCTGGGTCATCCCCGGCGACTTCGCCCGGCGCGAGGAGGACGGCACGGTGACCGTGCTCGGCCGGGGCTCGGTGTGCATCAACACCGGTGGCGAGAAGGTGCACCCCGAGGAGGTCGAGGCCGTGCTGCTGCGCCACGAGGGCGTCTTCGACGCGGTCGTGGTCGGCACCCCGCACGAGCGCTGGGGCCAGCAGGTCACGGCGCTGGTGCACCGGCGCGAGGGGGCCGAGCTGACCGAGGAGGACCTGATCGCGCACGCCCACGCGCTGATCGCCAACTACAAGGTGCCCAAGCAGGTCTTCTTCGTCGAGGCCGTGCCGCGCACGCCGGTCAGCAAGGTCGACTACCCGGCCGCCACCGCGCGAGCGGTGGAGCTCACGGGCTCCTGACAGACTCACCTCCATGCGTCCGATGCTCGCCACGAAGGGCACCCACGTCCCGACCGGGACCGGCTGGTCGCACGAGGTGAAGTGGGACGGCGTGCGGATCCTCGCCGACGTCGTCGCCGGCGAGGGCGGTCGCGCGCGCCTGTTCACTCGCAACGGCAACAACGCCTCGATCGCCTGGCCCGAGATCGCGCCCAGCCCGCTCGGCGATCGTGACCTGCTCGTCGACGGCGAGATCATCGGGCTCAACGCCGACGGGCTGCCCGACTTCGGCGTCCTGCAGGAGCGGATGCACGTGCGCTCGGCGACCTCGGCGGCCCGGCTGGCCGAGCGGATCCCCGCGACCTACATGGTCTTCGACCTGCTGCGCCTCGACGGTGAGGACCTCAGCGGCCTGCCCCTGGGCGATCGCCGGGAACGGCTGGCGGGGCTCGGGCTCGACGCCTCGTGGCAGGTGCCAGCGGCGTACGACGACGGCGCGATGCTCTTCGACGCGACCCGGCAGCAGGGGCTGGAGGGGATCGTCTCCAAGCGGCTGTCCTCGCGCTACACCTTCGACGCGCGCAGCAAGGACTGGATCAAGCTGGCGCACCGGCACCGCTTCTCCTACGTCGTGGCCGGCTGGCGCCCCCAGGAGGGCACCACCGACCGGCTCGCGTCCGTGCTCGTCGGGGAGCCGACGGCCGACGGCCTGATCTACCGAGGCCGGGTCGGCAGCGGCATCGGCGGCGCCGCGTCCAAGCTGCTGTCCGAGCTGGTCAAGCCGCTCGAGGTGGGGGAGTCGCCGTTCGCCGACGAGGTTCCCCGCGAGGACGCGGCCGGCACCCACTGGGTCGAGCCGCTGGTCGTGGTGGACGTCGACTCCCACAACCGCCCGCCCGTCAAGCGCCTGCGCCAGCCGTCCTACCGCGGCGTCCGCAACGACATCGGGCCGGAGGACCTACTGACATGAACGACATCCACGTCGACGTCGACGGCCGCACGCTCAAGATCAGCAACCTCGACAAGGTGCTCTATCCGCGCACCGGCACCACCAAGGGTGAGGTGCTCAACTACTACGCCTCGATCTCCGGGGTCCTCCTCCCGCACCTCGAGGATCGCGCGGTCACCCGCATCCGCTGGCCGCACGGCGTGCAGGCGGGGAGCTTCTTCGAGAAGAACGCGCCGTCGGGCACCCCGTCGTGGGTGCGTACGGCGACGGTGCCGACCACCGGCAGCCGCGCGAGCTCGGACAGCGACACCCTGCGGTTCCCGATCTGCGACGACCTCGCGACCCTGACGTGGCTGGTCAACCTCGCCGCGCTCGAGCTGCACGTGCACCAGTGGCAGGTGACCAAGGCCGGCAAGCCACGCAAGCCCGACCGGCTCGTCATCGACCTCGACCCGGGGGAGCCGGCCGGCCTGCACGAGTGCTGCCAGGTCGCGCTCAAGGTCCGCGACGCGCTCGCCGAGCGCGACCTGTCGTGCAGTCCCGTGACCAGCGGCAGCAAGGGCCTCCACCTCTACGCCGCACTGCCCCGCAAGCTCGACAGCGACGGCACCACCGCGCTGGCCAAGGAGGTCGCCGAGGAGCTGCAGAAGGCCGACCCCGGGCTGATCACGGCGAGCATGACGAAGGCCAAGCGGCCCGGCAAGGTGTTCCTCGACTGGTCGCAGAACTCCGGCTCCAAGACCACCATCTCGCCGTACTCCATGCGCGGGCGCGAGCGCCCCACCGTGGCCACCCCCGTCACCTGGGACGAGGTCGAGCTCGGGGCGCACGACCCCCTCGGGCTGGAGCAGTTCCGCTTCGAGGAGGTCCTCGAGCGGGTGCAGGACCACGGCGACCTCTTCGACGCCTGAGGACCGATGCCGGACGCCCGGCTCCGGCGTTCAGGCTCGCTGTCACCCAATCAGCCTTATGCTCGCCGGTATGGCGCGGGTGCTGGTCGTCGAGGACGAGGAAGACATCGCATTTCCGCTCGTTCGCACGCTCGAACGAGAGGGCTACGACGTCACCTGGCTCGACTCCGGCCGCGGCGCGCTGGAGCACCTGCGGCTCGAGTCGCCCGACATCTTGATCCTCGACCTGGGGCTGCCCGACATGGACGGCCTCGACGTCTGCCGGGCCGCCCGCACCGCCGGCTTCGAGGGCGGCATCATGATCGTCACCGCCCGCGGCGGCGAGCTCGACCGCGTGGTCGGTCTGGACTTCGGGGCCGACGACTACCTCGTCAAGCCCTTCGGGCTGGCCGAGCTCCAGGCGCGGGTCCGCGCGCTGCTGCGTCGCAGCCAGTCGGGTCGTGGCGACAACCGCGTCACCACGACCGAGACCGCCTCCGGGCTCCGCGTCGACGTCGACGCCCGCCGGGTCACCATCGAGCAGGTCGAGCTCGCCCTCACGGCCAAGGAGTTCGACGTGCTCGCGCTGCTGGCCGCCAGCCGGGACAAGGTCGTCACCCGCGAGACCCTGATGAACGAGGTCTGGGACGAGAACTGGTTCGGCTCGACCAAGACGCTCGACGTGACCATCGGCCGACTGCGCAGCAAGCTCGACGAGGCCGGCGCCCGCGATCGCGTCGTGGCGATCCGTGGGGTGGGGTTCCGGCTCGAGGGCGACGGCTGAGCCCTGGTGTGACGGGTGACGCCTCGTGTGGCGTCCCCGACGCGACGTTGTCCACAGGCTGTTCTTCGCCAGTGGTGGTCTGGTCCACCCTCATTTAGCCTCTAGCCCGTAGCCGATCTCGGGACAGGGGACTACGCCATGACGCTGACGCGTCCAGACACGCACGCCGACCTCATCGAGGAGCTCGACGCGCGGGTGCGCGAGCAGGTTCGCACCGAAGGGGTCGACCCCCAGCGCGATGCACTGATCGTGCGTCGCATCGCCGAGGACGTCGTCCGCCGCCACGACGAGCGCAGCCTGACCGGTGCCGTCGTCCCGGTCGCCGATCCCGGTGCCGTCGTCGGCGAGCTGATCGCCCGGGTCTCCGGCTTCGGCGCGCTGCAGCCGTTCCTCGACGACCCCGAGGTCGAGGAGGTCTGGATCAACGACCCGAGCCGGGTCTTCATCGCCCGGCGCGGGCGGCACGAGCTGACCAACCTGATGCTGTCGGCGGCCCAGGTGCACGAGCTGATCGAGCGGATGCTGAAGTCGAGCGGTCGCCGCATCGACATCTCCCAGCCGTTCGTGGACGCGATGCTGCCCGAGGGGCACCGGCTGCACGTCGTGCTCGAGGGCATCAGCCGCGGGTTCTCGGCCGTCAACATCCGCAAGTTCGTCGTCCGGGCCCGCCGCCTCGACGACCTCGTGGAGCTCGGCAGCATGTCGGCGCAGGCCGCGGCCTTCCTCGACGCGGCGATCCGCGCCGGTCTCAACGTCCTGGTCGCCGGCGGCACCCAGGCCGGCAAGACGACCTTCCTCAACTGTCTCGCCGCCTCGATCCCCGGTGGGGACCGGGTCGTGTCCGCGGAGGAGGTCTTCGAGCTCCAGTTCAACCACCCCGACTGGGTGCCCATGCAGACCCGGCAGGCGGGCCTCGAGGGCACCGGCGAGATCCGGCTGCGCGACCTGGTCAAGGAGGCGCTGCGCATGCGCCCCAGCCGGGTCATCGTCGGCGAGGTCCGCGCCGAGGAGTGCCTGGACCTCCTGCTCGCCCTCAACGCCGGCCTGCCCGGCATGTGCACGCTGCACGCCAACAGCGCCCGCGAGGCGCTGGTCAAGATGTGCACGCTGCCGCTGCTGGCGGGCGAGAACATCTCCGCGCGCTTCGTCGTCCCGACGGTGGCGAGCTCGGTCGACCTCGTCGTGCACCTCGGCATCGACGCCCAGGGTGTCCGCCGGGTCAACGAGATCGTCTCCGTGCCCGGCCGGGTGGAGAACGACATCATCGAGGTCGAGCCCATCTTCGAGCGCGTGGGCGGCGAGCTGCGCCGCGGTGCCGGGATGCCCTCGCGGCTCGAGCGCTTCGAGCGGATCGGCATCGACCTGCACCAGATCCTCAACGGGGTCCACTGATGGGTGCGCTCGTCGGGCTCGGCACCGGCCTGGGCCTGCTGCTGATCTGGTCGGCCTTCTTCGTGCCGCGGACGCCGAAGGAGCCCAGGCCCGGCGGCGGCCGTGGACGCCAGCTGCTGGCCAGGGCCGGGCTCGGTGACGTCTCGGTCGCCAGTCTCGCGGCGTTGTGCGTCGTCTTCGCCGTGGTCGCGTTCGTCGTCATCCAGGCGGTCTCGCGCACCGTGCCGGTGTCCATCACGTTCGCGCTGATGGCGGGCTACACGCCCGTCGCCGTGGTCAAGCAGCGCGCAGCCAAGCGCCAGCGCGAGTTCGCCGAGGTCTGGCCCGACGCCGTCGACAACCTCGCCAGCGCCGTACGCGCCGGACTCTCGCTGCCCGACGCGCTCTCGGCGCTGGGCACCAACGGCCCCGAGCCGTTGCGTGACTCCTTCGACCAGTTCGCGCTCGACTACCAGGTCACCGGCCGCTTCCACGAGTCGCTCGACCGGCTCAAGGTGCGCTTGGCCGACCCCGTCGGCGACCGCGTCGTCGAGGGCCTGCGGATCGCCCGCGAGGTGGGTGGAGGTGAGCTCGGCCGGCTGCTGCGCAACCTCTCGGGCTATCTCCGCGACGAGGCGCGCACCCGCTCCGAGATGGAGTCGCGCCAGGCGTGGACGGTCAACGGCGCCCGGCTGGCCGTGGCCGCGCCCTGGGTCGTCCTGCTGCTGATGTCCTTCCAGTCCGGCTCCGTCACCGCCTACTCGTCCGGCGCGGGCGTCGTGGTGCTCGTGATCGGTGCCGTGCTGTGCCTGACTGCCTACCGGCTGATGATGCGCATCGGCCGGCTGCCCGTCGAGCGACGGATCCTGGCATGAGCGCGTCGCTGTGGGGAGCGGTGCTCGGAGCCGCAGCGGCTGCGGGGGTGCTGCTGATCGCCGCCCGGATCCTGGTGATCCGGCGCCCCCAGCTCGCGCTGCGCGTGCTGCCCTACGTCCGCGACCTGCCGCAGGTCGGGCGCACCCCCAGCCTCAAGGTCACGTCGTCGTCGCCGACGGTCGCGGCGGCCGGCATCTTCGGACCCTTCCTCCGCTCCACCGCCGACCTCGTCGAGAAGGTCCTCGGCGGTGCGACGTCGGTGCGGCGCCGCCTCGAGCGCGCAGCGATCCCCAAGACCGTGCACGAGTTCCGGATCGAGCAGGTGCTGTGGGGGCTCGCCGGCTTCGGGCTGGTGGCCGCATACTCCCTCCTCAAGGCGCTCTCGGGGTCGGTCGCGCCGATCACCTCCTTGCTGCTGTGCGGCCTGGGCTTCGTGCTCGGGGTCATGGCCCGCGACAACCGTCTCAGCTCCCAGGCGACCAACCGCGAGCGACAGATCATCACCGAGTTCCCGACGGTCGCCGAGCTGCTCGCCCTCGCGGTGGCCGCGGGCGAGAGCCCGGTCGCTGCGCTCGATCGTGTCGTACGCCGCAGCGGGGGCGAGCTGTCCGCCGACCTCAGCCGTGTGCTGGCCGACATCCGCACCGGCACCCCCGTCGCGGCCGGCTTCGACCGGCTCGCCGCCACGACCGGGTTGCCGCTCGTGGCCCGCTTCGCGACCGGCATCTCGGTCGCCATCGAGCGCGGGACTCCGCTGGCCGACGTGCTGCACGCCCAGGCCGCGGACGTGCGCGAGGCCGGTCGCCGCAACCTGATCGAGACCGCCGCCCGCAAGGAGGTCCTGATGATGGCGCCCGTCGTCTTCCTGGTCCTGCCGGTGACGGTCCTCTTCGCCTTCTTCCCCGGCGCCATCGGCCTCAGCCTGGTGGTGCCGTGAGCACCGCCGATCCACACCCACCTCTGTGCACGTCCGAACGAACCGAACGGGGAAACCGATGATCAACACCACTCTCGACCAGCTCCTGCGCCTCTACGTCGCGATGACCGAGCCTCGCCGGCGTGACGAGCGGGGAGACGTGCCCGGCTGGGTGATGGTGACCGTGATGACGGTCGGCCTGGCGATCGTGATCTTCGGCTTCGCCGAAGAGCCGCTCAAGGCCCTGCTGACTCGCGCGTTCGACTCGGTCAAGTAGCCCGATGCTCGGCTGCCTCCGATCCCGCACGAGGTCAGAGCGTGGCAGCGCGGTGGTGGACTTCGTGATGATCCTGCTGGTCCTGCTCCCGCTGTTCGCCGGGTTGCTCCAGCTCGCGCTCGTCCTGCACGTGCGCAACACGCTCTCCTCCGCCGCGGCCGAGGGGGCGCGTCGCGCGGCCGTCGTCGGGGCGACGGCCGACGACGGCAGGGCGAAGGCGGCCGAGCAGATCGTGGGCACCCTCAACGAGAAGTTCGCCCAGGACATCGACATCCAAGGCACGACGATCGGTGGTGCGCCCGCCTACAAGGTCGTGATCGTCGCCGAGGTCCCGGCGCTCGGACTGGGCGGACCGGCGATCCGCCTCGAGGTCAGTGGCAACGCGATCATCGAGTCGCCATGAGGATTCGGGCTGACGAGCAGGGGAGTGCGCTCGTCGAGTTCTGCTGGGTCGGGCTGATCCTCTTCATCCCGATCACCTGGATCGTCATCTCCGTGTTCGAGGTGCAGCGCGGCGCCTTCGCCGTCAACGGCGCGGCCCGGGCGGCGGCGCGCGCCTATGCGCTGGCGCCGGACGACGCGACCGGTGCCGCCCGGGCGCAGGCGGTCGTCGACCAGACGCTCGCCGACCAGGGCGGCGACGGGCAGACCGGCAAGGTGCACGTGTCGTGCGTCCCCTTCCCGAAGAACTGTCACACCGGCACCTCGATGATCACCGTCCGGATCGCCTCCGGGGTCACGCTGCCGTTCCTGCCCGCGGTGCTCGGCGACCAGCGGGACTCGTTCAAGCTGACGGCGACGCACACCGTGCCGATCGGCCAGTTCGTCGCCGTACCCCACGAAGAGCAAGGGGTCGAGGAGTGAGGCGCCGCGACGAGCGTGGCTCGACGATCCCGCTCATCGTCGGTCTCGCGGCCGTCCTGCTGATGGGCGTCGCCCTGGTCGTCAACGCGTCGTCCGCCTATCTCCAGCGGCAGGCGCTGGACACCCTGGCCGACGGCGCGGCGCTGCGCGGGGCCGACCTCGGCGCTGCGGGTGTGTACGGCGAGGGCCTGGACGTCGAGCGGTTGCTGCAGGAGAAGGGGGCCGTCGAGAAGGTCGTGGTCGCCTACCTGCAGTCCATCGGGGCGGACAGGACCTACCCCGGCCTCGAGGTCGACGCCCGGGTGAACGTCGTCGACCGGTCGGTGACCGTGACCCTGAGTGCGCCCGTCGACCTGCCGATGCGCATCCCGGGAAGTCCGACGAAACCCGTCGTCGGGGCGAGCAGCACCGCCGCCGTGACGGTCCAGGGCAACTGAGCGACAACTAATCGACCCACCGGCGCATCCCTCTTGCAGCAGCCCACAACGGGCGACACTGACAGGGGGAATCCCATGAACCGATTCATCACCGCCGGCGCCGGTCTCGCACTGATCGCCACCCCGCTCGTTGCCACCACGGCCACCGCGAGCGACACCACCGCCGAGCGCAAGGTGGCCTACTCGGTCACCGCCAAGATCAACAAGACGATGGCGATCGCCGACGAGGACGTCGTGAAGATCCGCGGCAAGGTCAGCCCGAAGGCCGTCGGCGACAAGGTCGTCCTGCAGCAGCGCATGGACGGCAAGAAGAAGTGGGCGGTCTCCGGCAAGGCCAAGATCAAGGCCAACGGCACGTTCCTGCTCAAGGACGAGCCGAGCACCGCCGGCACCCGGTTCTACCGCGTGCTCAAGCCGGCCGCGGGCAGCATCAAGAAGGGCGTGAGCCAGGAGCTCGAGCTCGTGGTCTACGGCTGGGAGAAGCTCGGCTACCGCTCCCGCGGGCCGGCCACCAATGTGTTCGTCACCAACGCCGTGATCGCCACCGAGAACTACGCCGCCAGCATCGTGACCGACAAGACCGGCACGCCGTCGTCGGTGGAGTACACGCTGGGCAAGAAGTGCCTCAAGCTGCGCGCGAGCTACGCCCTCACCGACGACTCCGCCAGCGACAGCACCGGCATCGCGGCCCTCAAGGTCGACGGCAACGTTGCCTTCGCCTCCGGCCTCGCGATCGGCCAGCTCGTCGAGGACCACGAGGTCAACATCACCGACGCGTTCCGGATCAGCTACGAGCTGACCGCCACGGCCACCGCCGCCGACAAGGTCTCCAGGGTCGCCGTCGCCACGCCCGAGGTGCTCTGCACCAAGTAGCCCGAGAGCTCGCTCCCCCTTCCCACTCGGGAGCGTTCAAGTCGGGCCCGCACCGCCCGACGGAGCCGCCCGGAGTCGCCCGAGAAGTCGGGTCGGCTCCGGGCGGCTCGCCGAATCGACGGCCCATGGCCCGCCCCGTAGTGTTGCCCTTTGTGGCAGGCACCGACTTCGACCAAGAGATCAAGCAGCTCCAGGCGACCATGAAGACCATCGGCCAGGTCCTCGACCTGGACAAGATGCGCGAGGAGATCGCCGACCTCGGCGACCAGGTCGCCGCCCCCGACCTGTGGGACGACGTCGACAGCGCCACCCGCATCACCGGCCGGCTCTCGGCCCTCCAGGGTGAGCTGGACAAGTTCACCGGCCTCGAGGGCCGCATCGAGGACCTCGCGCTGATGGTCGAGATGGCCCAGGAGGAGGGTGACGACGCCACCCTCGAGGACTCCCAGCTGGAGCTCGACCGGATCAAGAAGTCCGTCGAGTCCCTGGAGATCCGCACTCTCCTCTCCGGTGAGTACGACGTCCGCGAGGCGCTGGTCAGCATCCGCGCCGGTGCTGGTGGTGTGGACGCGGCCGACTTCGCCGAGACCCTGATGCGGATGTACATCCGCTGGGCCGAGCAGCACAAGTACCCCGTCGAGGTCTTCGAGACGTCCTACGCCGAGGAAGCCGGCCTGAAGTCCGCGACCTTCGCCATCCACGCGCCCTACGCCTACGGCACGCTGTCCGTCGAGGCCGGCACCCACCGCCTCGTGCGGATCAGCCCCTTCGACAACCAGGGCCGTCGCCAGACCTCCTTCGCGGCGGTCGAGGTCGTGCCGGTGCTCGAGCAGACCGACGAGATCGACATCCCCGACGAGGAGATCCGCACCGACGTCTACCGCTCCGGCGGTCCCGGCGGCCAGTCCGTCAACACGACCGACTCCGCGGTGCGCCTCACCCACATCCCCACCGGCACCGTCGTGTCCTGCCAGAACGAGAAGTCGCAGCTGCAGAACAAGGCATCCGCGATGGTCGTGCTCAAGGCCAAGCTCCTCGCCCTGAAGAAGGCCGAGGAGAAGGCCCACCTCGACGGCATGCGCGGCGACGTCCAGGCCTCGTGGGGCGACCAGATGCGCAACTACGTGCTGAACCCCTACCAGATCGTCAAGGACCTGCGGACCGGCTACGAGTCGGGCAACCCCACCTCGGTCTTCGACGGCGACCTCGACGGCTTCATCGAGGCCGGCATCCGCTGGCGCAAGGCCGCCGAGAAGGCCGACGCCTGATCCGCTGACCGCAACGTCATGGGGACTGGCTGTTCGAACAGCCAGATCTCATGACGTACGGCGCAGCGCCGGCGCGCCCCTACTCCGCCGGGCCCCAGGGGACCGCGAGGGCGCGGGTGAGATCACGCCCGACTCGCTCTCCGACCCCGTCCGGCAACGGCGTGGCCGCGCCGTTGACCGAGTAGGCCATGTTCCGGTCCTCGTTGGCCGCCAGCCAGATCGCACCGTGGCCGTCCTCGACGTCGAGCTCGAAGGTGAACAAGAGGACGCCGTCCGCCAGGGCGGTCTCGGTCATCGTGGTGACGGCGCAGTCGCGGAGCTGGGCCACCGCCTCCTGCATCCAGCGGGCAGCCTCCGGCCCGGGCTCGAGGTAGCCCTTGATCTCGTAGTGCCTGCCACCGTCGCGTTCACCTGACGACCCTCCTGCCGTTCCCCTGCCCCCGGGCAGGCACGGCACCTGAGGCGGCACCACGCCGCTCGCACGTTCGGCTGCGCGCCACCCGTCCAGGGCGGACGCGAGGTCGCGCTCGTCGAAGAGTGGCAGGTGCGGCCGCTGCTTCACGTCGGGGACTGATTGCGGGTGCTCCAGCACCTGGGCGGATCCATCGAGCATCCCCGCGACGAGGACGTCACTGAGCGTGTCGACCGCGTCGTCGCTCGCCACACCCGCAGCGGAGGTCAGCCACAAGCTGCCGACGGTGTTGCCCGAGCGTGCGACCCAGACATCGGTCAGGGCCGCGCCGCCGTCGTCCGATCGGTCCGACACGGAGTAGTGCCGCACCGCGGTCCCGTCCGGATAGTCGGGAGCCGTCGTCTCCGTGACATCTGCTCCCGGACAACGAGTCAGCGGAGCGTTGAGGGCCTTCCACGCACTCTCCGCGGACGTCGCGCTGTCGAAGGTCAGGAAGAGTGGCATCGCGCTCGACTCATGGCCACCACCGAAGTTGGAGCGGCGCAGCTCAGTCGGCTCAGGGTGTTCGTCGCTCCCCATGAGGCAGCCCGGCTGCGACCATGGGCCGCCGGGTTCGTCGCTCCACCCGGAGATCCACCCGCGAGTCGCGTCGTTCAGCGCGGCTGCGTCCAGCGGCGCGGACTCCGGGAGACCGTCGGCGAACTCGACCCCGGACCGGTCGAGCAGCAGTGTCGGCACCGCGACACCGGCCACGGCGACGGCAGCGGCCAGGGCGACGGTCGCGATCGCCGTACGGCGACGACGGCGGGCCTGCTCGATGGCGTGGACGGCGGACGGGGGAGACGTGCGGTCCATGACGTCGTGGGCAAGCGCGTCGAAGGCGCGGTCGAGGTCGAAGATGTCAGGCATGAGTGGGTGCTCCGTTCTCGGAAGGCTCGGAGGAAGTCAGCAGGACGGCGAGGGCCGCGCGACCACGCGAGAGACGGGCCTTGATGGTGCCCTCGGGGCAGCCCTCGATCCGGGCGACCTCGGCGACGGGCAGCTCGCCGAGGTGGTGCAGCACCAGCGCCCGTCTCTGTGCCTCGGGCAGAGTGCGCAGCGCCTGGACCAGCACGACGGACGTCTCGTCCGGCGCGGCGGCCGATTCGGGATGGCGAGTCCGCGACAGGAAGTTCATCGCCGTCTTCGTACGGCGCCAGCGACTGACCGCCAGCCGGCTGGTCACCTGCCGGACCCACGCGCCGGGGTCGTCGTAGGACCGCAGCGTGGACCAGCGCGGCCAGGCCCGGCTGTAGGCCTCCTGGGCGAGGTCCTCGGCGACACCGAGATCGCCGGTCATGGCATAGGCCACAGCCACGGTGCGTCGCCAGGTGGCGTCGTAGAACGCGGAGAAGTCGCGCTCTGGATCCATCTCGTCCCCCGAGTCAGGTGGCGACCCGGTGGCCGCCGATGCACAGGACACGTCCGGCCGCGCCTCCGGGTTGCATTGTCGCCTCAGGCAGTCCGCAGCGCTTCGAGTACGGCGACGCACCACTCGCCGACGCGTGCGGCACGCTCCTCGCGCGACCCGCGGAGGCCGCTGAGCTCGCAGGCGACCCAGGCGCTGCCGACGAGGCCGTAGACGCCGGTGCGACCGTCTGCGTCCGGGCACTGCTGCGCGACGCTGGGGGAGCCGAGGTCGGCAGCGGCGGTGAGCCGCTCACATCCCTGGCCCGGGGTCTCCCGGACGAAGTCGCGGGCTCGCTGCGGCGAGACGGGCGGCGCGAAGACCCACGCCCGGGCCGTCGCCGACGAGCCCTGCCACGAGCAGCCGAACTCGTCGCTGATGTCGCGGCTCCCGGGCAGCCGGCGCCCCGGCTGCCACGTATCCGTCCCGGTCGCCTCGCCGTCCAGTGCCGCCATGACCGCGGGCTCGGCGACCCTGGCGCAGAAGTCGTCCGGCGTCAGCGTGAGGCCGGAGGTGTCGTAGTCCGTGAGCGGTGTCGACTCCGCGGTGGGCTCGGCCGTGGGCTGCTGCGGCGCGGGATCGCCCGTGCACCCGGCGAGCGCCACGAGTAGGCCGACCGTGGTCACGGTCGCCGTCAGGGCGCGGCGCCGGCGCATCGGCGTACGGGATGAGACAGGCACCACGCCACCCTAGGTGTTCTGTCCACGGAGGTTAGGCAGCGGCTCTAGACACAGGTGAAGGCCTCCGGGTGAGGTGTGGAGCAGCGACGCATCTCACCGAACCGGAGGC
>NZ_PZYX01000002.1 GCF_003047285.1 Nocardioides allogilvus
GGAACTCCTTGGGATACGGCTTCGGCATGGTGAACATCCTTCCAGCGAGGACGAATCCTCACAGGTCAGGTGTCAACCAAAGTCTGGGCAGTCCCCTATGCCCAGCCCCTGTGGTGTGTTCACGGCCGCATTCTCGCAGGACGCACCTGTCTGGACGAGGCGGTCCAGCCCCGACGCGAACAGCGATCCCACACTGGCACGCTCCGCGAGCCGATCGTCACGCGGAGCGACCCCCCTTGACGTGATGCTGGTCGCCAGCTAAAGCCGTCTCGTCAACCGAAGCGGGACATTCCCCCGTCCACAGGAACGAGGGTGCCGGTGACATACGACGAGGCTGGGGATAGCAAGAATGCCGCCACCCGGGCGAACCCATCCGGAGTTCCGTGCCGACCAAGGGGTACGGCGCCTGGTTCGAGACGAGACGAGTCGTTGGCACTTGCCAGCAGTCCGTTCACCCTGGTGCCTCGCGGCCCGAGCTCACCTGCCAGCTCGAGGGCCACAGTGGCGAGACCACGTTCCAGCGCGTCAGCGACAGCCTGACCGGTGCCCGGCTCGTAGACCGCAGTGGACAAAGCGAGAGCAATCGACCCGCCGGCCGGCAGGGAGTCAGCAAGGACTCGCATGGCACGAACGGTGCGGAGGAACATGTCCTGGAAGGAGTCGGTCCACGCTGCATCGGTCACCTCCAGAGCCCCTCCCTCCCGGATGTCCCCAGCCGAGATGACCGCGCCGTCCAGCCGTCCCCACGTGGCCTCGGCGCAGGCGACCAAGTGGGCAGGGGCCTGCCCTTCTCCGGGCGCCACAGCAACAGCGTGGGAGGCACCAAGGTCTTCCACAAGCGTGGAAAGGTCGTGTTCGCCGCGGGCCCCGAGCACCACTCGCGCGCCCTCAGAGATCAGTACTCGGGCCACTTCTCGGCCCAACGTGGTCGCCCCGTCGTCGACGAGGTACACCCGCCGGTCGAGATCGAGGTTCATGTCGCAAGCCTAGGCCGTCATCACCGCTGTATCTGCATGACGACGGCCTTGGGCTCGGTGAAGAACTCGCGGCTGAAGTTGCCGCCTTCACGGCCTACGCCTGAGTCCCCGACACCGCCGAAGGGCGTGCGCAGGTCGCGGACGAAGAAGCAGTTCACCCACACCGTCCCCGCGCGGAGACGGGAGGCGACGCGGTGCGCCCGGGACAGATTTTCGGTGAACAGCATCGCGTTGAGTCCGTAACGAGTGTCGTTAGCCAGGCCGACGACCTCGTCCTCGGACTCGAAGCGGTTCACCACGCACACCGGTCCAAAGATCTCGTCGCAGTACGCCGGCGCAGTCAGCGGCAGGTCGGCGACGATGGTGGGACGGACCAGCCACCGGCCGTCCTCGTCGACGCCCCCAGTGAGGACCTTGCCTCCGTCGGCACCAACGCCCTCGACGTACGACGACACCTTTTCGAAGTGCTTCCTGCTGGCCAGGCTGGAGAACTTCGTCGCCGGGTCGAACGGGTCGCCAATGACCAGAGCTTCGGCGGCAGCCACAAAGCGGGCCATGAACTCCTCGTAGATCGCCGCGGCGACGTAGAGCCGCGATCCAGCGAGGCAGATCTGACCTGAGTTGCGGAAGATCGCCTCGACCGCCCAGTGCACGGCGTTGTCGAGGTCGGCGTCCTCGAAGATGATGTTGGCGCCCTTCCCGCCGAGCTCGAGCGAGACCGGTGCAAGGTGTCCGGCGGCCGACGCCATCACGTGCTTGCCGGTCGTGGAAGACCCCGTGAAGGTCACCCGGTCGACGCGGTCGTCGGCGGTGAGGGACGAGCCGGCCGGGCGGCCGTGCCCATTGAGCACGTTGAGCACGCCCGGAGGGAAGCCTGCCTCCGTCGCGAGCCGACCCAGCATCGTCACCGACGCCGGCGTGTCCTCGGACGGCTTGATGATGCACGTGTTGCCCCAAGCGAGCGCCGGCGCGATCTTCCAGCTGGCCATCATGAGGGGGAAGTTCCAGGGACTGATGGCCGCGACCACGCCGGCGGGTCCGTACTCGCTGTACGAGTGGTGCCCGGAGTCCATCGGGTAGACCTCACCGCAGTGGTCGCGCTGGTGATCGGCGAAGAAGCGGAAGTTCCACACCGAGCGCCCGACGTCGTGCTTGGACTGGGCGAAGGGCTTGCCCATGTTGGTGGTGTCGAGGGTGGCGAGCTCGTCGGACCGCTCCTCCATCAGGTCGGCCAGCTTGTGGATCGCAGCCGCCCTCTCCGCCCGGCCCAGTCGAGGCCAGTCGCCCTCGTCGAAGGCCTGGCGCGAGCTTGCCACGGCTCGGTCGGCGTCCTCGGCGGCACCCTCGGCCGCGTCGGCCCAGACCTCCTGCGTCCAGGGATTCCACACCTCGAAGGTGGTGCCGTCCGCGGACGGCACCTCTTTGCCGTCGATGACGTG
Organism: Nocardioides allogilvus; assembly: GCF_003047285.1. Lineage (GTDB taxonomy): Bacteria > Actinomycetota > Actinomycetes > Propionibacteriales > Nocardioidaceae > Nocardioides > Nocardioides allogilvus. The sequence goes on from NZ_PZYX01000002.1 coordinate 2,417, forward strand.
ACCAAAGAACTGGCGCTCGCTCATGGCGTCCCCTCTCGTTGCTTGCGCTCGGCGATCGTGACGTCCCCGGCAGCCCAGTGGGTCTCGGGCACCTCGCGCACGACGATGCGCACACTGGCCAACGGCGCGTCGACGGACTCGCTCGCCGCCTTCGTCAGCGCACTGATCAGCGTCCGGATCTGCTCGGGAGTGCGGCCCTCCGTCAGGGTCACCTCGATGAACGGCATCACTCGCCTCCGTTGATGAAGATCGAACCCAGGTGGGTGAAGTGCATCGCGGTCGACGAGTTCGGCGGCGCGGGTACGGCGTCGGTCATCCCACCGGTCAGCACGATCCAGCCGGGCTTGATGACGTGTCCGCGCTTCGCGAGTTCGTTGGCGGCCAGCGCGAGCGCCTCTCCTGGGTGCCCCAGGACCGCAGCGCCGGTCGCCGAGTCGACGACCTGCCCGTCCACCTCCACCAGCGCTGCCTCCAGCGTCAGGTCCAGTCCGCTCGGCGGCAGCCCGACCGGACCGGTGACGAACACGCCGGAGGAGGCGTTGTCGGCGGCGACGTCGCCTGCCTTGAACCGGAAGTCGCGGTAGCGGCTGTCGATGATCTCGGCACCGCCCCAGACGGACTCGACCGCACGCATCGCGGTGGCACAGCTCACGCCTGGACCGGTGAGCTCCCGGCCCATGACGAAGACGATCTCGGGCTCGATGCGGGGGTGGATCAGCCGGGACTGCGGGACCGGGTCACCGGCGGGCAGGACCATTGCGTCGGTCAGCCACGCCACGAAGGGCACGTCGATGCCCATCCGCTGCTGCTTGGCCTTGCTGGTCAGGCCGAGCTTGATGCCGACGAGCGTCTCGCCGCGGTCCAGCCGCGCCTGCAGGTTCCGGTCCTGGATCTCGTAGCCGGTCGCCAGGTCCAGCTCGGGCCACTCGTCGGTGAACGGTGCCCGATCGACGCGCTCGTCCTCGCAGCGCAGCAGATCGGCTCCGACGGAGGCGACATCCCAGGCCATCAGCGGACCCCCGACCCGGCGAGGTCGCCGAGCTCCTTCTCCTGGGCGAGCTCGAGCGCGATGTCGATGATCATGTCCTCCTGGCCGCCGACGTAGCCGTACTCGCCGACCTTCTGCAGGATCTCGTGGGCCGGCACGCCGTAGCGCTCCGCCGCCCTCTCGGCGTGCAGCAGGAACGAGGAGTAGACGCCGGCGTACCCCTGGGTGATCGAGGACCGGTCCATCCAGGGCAGTCGCGGGATGAAGGGCCGCACCACCTCCTCGGCCGCCGAGAGCACCTCGCCGAGATTGATGCCGGTGCGGATGCCCATCCGCTCGAACGTGGCCGCGAGGACCTCGGTCGGCGAGTTGCCGGCACCCGCCCCGAGCGCGCACAGGGCACCGTCGACCTGCACCGCGCCGTTCTGGTACGCCAGGACGGAGTTGGCGACGCCCATGCTGAGGTTCTGGTGGCCGTGGAACCCCACCTGCGCGCCGTCCCGACCGACTTCCTCGACCACCGCGGTGATGCGCTCCTGGGCGTCAGAGAGGATCAAGGCGCCGGCCGAGTCCACGACGTAGACGCACTCCGCACCGGCATCCACCATGGTCCGTGCGTTCCTGGCCAGCACGTCGGGGGTGGTGCTGTGCGACAGCATCAGGAAACCGACGGTCTCCATGCCCAAGGCCCGTGCCTCGCCGAAGTGCTGGGTCGACACGTCGGCCTCGGTGCAGTGGGTCGCGATCCGAGCCACGGAGGCTCCGACTGCGTGCGCCTGCTTGAGGTCCCGGACTGTCGCCAGGCCAGGGAGCATCAGCACCGCGATCTTCGCCTGGGTGGCCTCATCTACTGCGGCCCGGATGAGGTCGAGCTCGTCGACGAGGCTGAAGCCGTAGTTGAAGCTCGAGCCGCCGAGACCATCGCCGTGGGTCACCTCGATCACCTGGACGCCGGCGCGGTCGAGCGCCGAGACGACCCCGCGCACCTGCTCCTCGGTGAACTGGTGGCTCATCGCGTGCGAGCCGTCTCGCAACGTGGAGTCGGTGATCCGCAGGTCCCGCTCGCCACCGGCCGCGGTGGCGTTGGCGAGCACCTCCGTCTCGGTCACCTCGCGGTCGACCACCGGAACGTCCTCGGGGCGGATCGTCATGTCACCCATCGCGGTCAGACACCTGCTTCCTGGGGCATCGTTGTCGTGTCGGGCAGGTCGCCGAGGTCTGCCGACGACTTCCACGTGGTGTCGACGCCGAGCCGGTGCGCGACCATGAGGTCACCCACCCGCGCGGCGGCGGCGGTGATGATGTCGAGGTTGCCGGCGTAGTCGGGCAGGTAGTCACCGCGCCCCTTGACCTCGATCGGGATGAAGACCCGAGCCTGGCCGCGCCAGGCGTCGCGGGCCGGGTCGAACTGGGGTGCGGCGCGCAGGTGGTAGCCCGGGACGTACTCCTGGACCGTGGCCTCCATGGCGTGAATCGACTCGAGCAGCCGGTCCTGGAGCTCGCCGGGCTCGCCAGCCTCCGGCGGGATCGCGCAGAACACCGTGTTGCGCATCATCAGCGGCGGCTCGACCGGGTTCAGGATGATGATTGCCTTGCCACGCTCTGCCCCGCCGACGACCTCGACGGCGTTGCTCGTCGTCTCGGTGAACTCGTCGATGTTGGCGCGGGTGCCGGGCCCGGCCGACCGGCTCGACACCGACGCGACGATCTCGGCGTACGGCACCGGGACGACGGAGGAGACGGCGCTGACCATGGGCACGGTGGCCTGTCCCCCGCAAGTGATCATGTTGACGTTCGGGGCGTCGAGGTTGAACGACAGATTAACCGGCGGGCAGAGGTAGGGTCCCACGGCGGCCGGGGTCAGGTCGACGGCGAGGATGCCGGCCTCGGCATAGCGGGGCGCGTTCGCTGAGTGCGCCTTCGCCGAGGTGGCCTCGAAGACGATGTCGGGGAGCTCGTCCTGGGCGAGGAGCCAGTCAACACCCTCGGCGCTGACCTCCAGCCCGAGCCGCTTCGCACGGGCGAGGCCGTCCGAGGTCGGGTCGACGCCCACCATGTAGCGGGGCTCGATGATGTCGCTGCGTCGGATCAGCTTGAACATCAGGTCGGTGCCGATGTTGCCGGGCCCGACGATCGCTGCCGTTGCCTTGCCCTTGCTCATGCGGTTTCCTCTCGAGAGCTGTCGAAGCGGGCGGTGACGCTGCCCAGCCCGGCGAAGGTGGCGGTGACGGTGTCTCCGGGGGCCACCGGGACCATGGCGCAGACCGCGCCCGGCAGCACCACGTGGCCCTCCTCGAGCGTCACGCCACGCGCGCCGACAGTGTTGGCGAGCCACACCAGGGTCCTCAGGGGCGAGCCGAGCACGGCTCCCCCGGCGCCGGTCCCGACCACCGACCCGTTCCTGGTCATCACGGCTCCGGCGAGGCGCAGGTCGACGTCGCTGATCGCGGTCGGGGTGGACCCGAGCACCAGGGCCCCCGAGCTGGCGTTGTCGGCGATCGTGTCGAGCAGTCCGATCTTCCAGTCCTCGATGCGGCTGTCGACGATCTCGAGCGCAGGAAGGACGAAGTCCACCGCAGCCAGCGCCTCGTGCGCGGTGACGCCGGGACCACGCAGGGGCCGCTTCAGCACGAACGCGATCTCCGGCTCGATGCGTGGCTGGATGAACCTGTCCGCCGGGATCGGCTCGTGCTCGAGGTAGAAGAAGTCCTCGAGGAGGTGGCCGTAGTCGGGCTGGTCCACCCCCAGGAGCCGCTGCATCGCGGCGCTGGTGAGGCCGACCTTGTGGCCCCTGACGGTGCGGCCGGCTTCGGCGAACCAAGAGATCTGCAGCAGCTGGATGGCGTAGGCGTCCTCGAGGGTCAGCCCGTCGTACGTCGACGTCAGCGGCTGCACCGGCTTGCCGGTCGTGTAGGCGTCGAAGAGCGACCGCGCCGCTGCGGTGCGGGTCTCCTGATCGAGTCCAGGGCGTGTCACAGGTCCAGCTCCAGCCGCTCGCAGGTGGGCTTCGAGCAGCAGATCATCATCTTGTCCATCGCAGCCTGCTCCCGCTTGGTGAGCACCAGGTCCTGGTGGTCCACGGTCCCGGACAGCACCGGGGTGACACAAGAGCCGCAGATCCCGTCGCGGCAGTCGTTCTCGACCTCGATGCCCAGGGCCAGGACGGTCTCGAGAATGTTCGCGTCCGGGCGCATGCGCAGCGTGTGACCCGACCTCGCCAGCACCAGCTCGTAGTTGTCGCCGTCGAGCGGGACCGGCTCCGGACGGTCGACACCGGCCCTGCTGAACAGCTCGAACCGGACGATGTCCTGGTCCGGGCCGTGCACGCGCTCGGCTGCCGCCTGGACCGCACGCAGCAACGGGAGCGGCCCGCAGACGTAGACGAGGCCGTTATCAGGCAGCGCCTTGACGACCTCGTCCAGGTCCGGCCTCCCGTCGGTGTCCTCGGCGAGGAAGGTGGCCCGGTCACCGAGGGCGCCGAGCCGCGTGCGGAAGGCCATCGTGCCGCGTGAGCGGCCCCCGTAGGTGAGCGTGAACGGGCGGCCCTCGCGGTCCAGGTGCTCGGCGAACGCCATGATCGGGGTGATGCCGACACCGCCGGCGACCAGGGCATGGAAGGGCGCGTCCTCGAGAGCGAAGCTCTGCTTGGGGCGGGTCACCAGCAGCCGCTGGCCGACCCTCAGCTCGTCGTGGACGTACCGCGACCCCCCGCGCCCCTCGGGCTCGCGAAGCACCGCGATCTGGTAGTGGGACAGGTCGGAGGGATCTCCGCAGAGGGAGTACTGCCGGGTGCTGCCGTCGGGCACGTACACGTCGATGTGCGCGCCCGGCTCCCAGACGGGCAGCGGGTCGTTGCTCTCGATGCGCTCCAGCCGCAAGGACAGGACCCCTTCCGCCTCGAGGGTCATCTGGGTGACGACGAGCTCGCGCTGCTCAACCATGGGTCGGCCCCTCCACCAGGCCGAGGAGCTTGCGCACCTCGGCGAACGACGTGTCAGGGTCCGACACGTCGAACCACACCGACGGGATCCCGAGCGCCTCTGCACCGCGGATGTTCGAACTCTGGTCGTCGAGGAAGACCATGTCGGCGAAGCCCACGTCGAGTCGCTCGGAGAGCAGCTCGTAGAGGCGCGGCGCGGGCTTGAGATGGCCCTCGACCGAGCCGTCGACCACCACGTCCACGTCGCCGACGATCTCGATCCCGTCGATCCACTCCTCGCTGTGGAACGCGCGCAAGTCGTTGGTCAGGATGGCGACCTTCAGCCCCTCGGCATGTGCGTCGCGGACCAGGGCTCGCGCCTGCTCCCGCACCAGCGCGGGGCGGGGCGGATCGTAAAGGTGGGCGATCATCGCGCGGATGTCGGACCCGTGACCGGTATGGCGGTCCCACTCAAGGGCTCGCTCGTCCCAGTAGTGGCGCTCGGTGATCCGCCCCGCCTGGAGGTCCGCCCACGTCGGGTCAGGCTGGTCCACCGTGGCCAACGGGCCACGCTCGTGGAGCAGAGCGTGGGCCGGTGTCCCGGGCAGCTTGGCCACGAGCTCGAAGGGCGTCAGCAGCACCGGGCCGCCGAAGTCCAGGACGAGTGCAGGTCGGGTCATCTCAGTGCTCCGGCTCCTCGATGATGGCCCGGTCGAAGAGCACGACGTTGCCGGTCCACTTGCAGGCCGCGCACCAGGTCAGGAACACCCGGTCGGTGCCGCTCCACCACTCGGTGATCAGCCCGCGATCCAGCGCAGCAGAGCAGCCCGGGCAGAACTTGGGCTTGTCCAGGAGGTGGTGGGCGGCATCGGAGGCGAACCAGTCACCAGGAGGCGGTAGCCGGTACGGGTCGGGAGGAAGTGCCGGCATCGGCCCGTGATGGGCCGCGCGTCGCGCCTCCTCGTTGAGGTCAGGCACCGGAGCCTGCCTTGTCGCGCGTCTCCGCCGCAGCGTGGTGCAGGGCGAGCAGGTCCTCACGGATCGGGCTGTAGCGCATCGACCCGCCGTTGATCCACGCATCGACGAACTCCGTGCCGGCCCCGAACTTGTCCTTCTCGCACGGCAGGTGGATCACGTCGTGCTTGTCGCGCACGACACCCGGCGGGTCCTCGCCGTCCTCGACCGCGGCCATGGCCTCCTTGAACATCTTGCGGAGCATGGCGACGCCCTGGTCGGAGCGTCCGAGGTGTTCCTGCGACCGGTCGGTGATCGCGCCCTGCGAGACCCACGCCATCACGTCCTGCCCCTCGACGTAGTCGGTGATGAACTCACCGTTCTCGTCGCGGTACGGGAACTCGTAGACCGAGGGCCGATCCTGCTTCTCCCACTCCCCTCCCTCGGGGTGGTGGAGGGTGTAGAAGAGCTTCCAGGTCGTCGTGTCGTCGATGGGGACCCGGATCTGCATCTGGTCGATCCACTGGCCACCGACGCGCATGCCGTAGGGGAACATCAACGGGTGGCCGATGGCCCAGTCGTCGCTGTCCTCGCCGTGACCCTCGAGCACGCGGCGCTTGATGATGCCGTACTCGAACTCCTCGAAAGCGACCTTGATGTGCTTCTTCTGGAAGGACTTCGGTGCGTCGAATCCCTGGGTCTCGCCGAGGAACTGGAAGTACGCGCCGTGCAGCCACTCGACGTGGTGCGGGTCGACGGAGTTCTCCATGATCTGCAGCCAGTTGCACGGCAACGTCGCCGTGCCGACCTCCCGGATGCCGTCGAGCACGTAGACGTCGAAGGGAGGCAGCTCGGGCACCGGACCGGGACCGACGTAGACCCACACCATCCCGCCCATCGTCTGGGCGGAGCCGGCCTTGGCCTTGATTTTCTCGCGGAACGTGGTGTTGTCGTTCTCGGCCGGCTGCTCGACGCACTGTCCGTCGAAGTCGTACTTCCAGCCGTGGTAGCCGCAGCGGATGCCGTCCTCGTGCACGATGCCGTAGGTCAGCGACGCACGACGGTGCGGGCAGGCTTCGCCGATGATGCCGTACTTGCCGGACGGGGTCTTGTAGAGCGTCCAGTTCTCCCCGAGCAACCGGACGGTCTTGCTGGGCCTGGCGTCGAAGTCCTGCTCGAACGCGATCGGGTACCAGTAGCGGCGCAGCAGCTCGCCCATCCTGGTGCCGGGTCCGACACGGGTCATTTCTTCGTTCTGTTCAACGGTCAGCATCGATGTTGCTCCTTCTCGTCTGGTGGTCCGGGGCGCCCGGTCCGGCTGGAGAGCGCGTGCTCTCAGTCCAGGACCGTGACCTTCCCGGTGTTGCCGTCAACCCGGAGCATCTGTCCGGTCTTCAGGTTCTTGGTGCCGAAGGCCGTGCCGGTGACCGCCGGCAGGCCGTACTCGCGGCAGACGATCGCTGCGTGGCTCATCATTCCGCCGACGTCGGTCACGGTGGCTTTGATCTTCCCGAAGACCGGTGCCCACGAGGGGGCGGTCAGCGGGGCCACGAGGATCTCCCCCTCCTGGATCTCGCCGATCTGGTCAGCGTTGAAGATCACCCGCGCCGGTCCCTCGACCAGCCCCGGCGACGCGGCGAACCCGCTCAGCGACCCGTCGTCGGAGTCACTGCCCGTGTTCAGCCAGGCCGCCACCGAGTCGGAGGTGATGCCCCACAACATGACGGTGAAGGGCTCGGTCACGACCTCAGGCGGAACGCCGAGAGCGGGCGGCGCCGACCAGGTCTTGAGGGACTCGTGGACGCCGTGGCGACGCTCGATCTCCGCCGGCCAGTACGCCGGACCGCGCGAGGGAGCGCCCACCGACCATCCGGCGTAGAGGTCGAAGAGCACGTCGGCGAGCTCGTTCCGGCGGAACATGAAGACGTCGTCGACCTCGGTGATGAAGCCTGCGGTCTTGAGCACCTCGCCGAGCTCGCGCATCTTGCGCCAGATCACCGAGTGCGCCCAGTGCTCGACGTAGAAGTTGTGGTTCTCGACGTAGGGGAAGACGGTGCGCGAGAGGCCGAGCTTGCCGTCGAAGGCGGCGCGGTCCTCGTCGGAGTCGAGCAGCTCGCGGTACTCCGACACGACCCGGTCGCGCTCGGTGTGCAGCGCCTCGACCGGTCGGTTGAGGTCGACGCCCTCCTTCACCTTGGCGATGTAGTCGGTGATGTAGCCCAACGGCACCTCGACGTTCTGGATCCAGATCTTGTCGGAGTGGTAGAAGCCGGAGCCGGTGGAGAAGTTGAACCAGGGCTCGGCGGCCTTGTCCCACTCGGCGATCCAGGCACGGCCGGCCTCGTCGGTCTCGAGCTTGGCCCACACGTCCTCGGGGCTGCCGCCGTCGAAGTGGCTGTCGATGCCGCTGCTCACGGCCAGCCGGGCGAGCGACTTGAGATGGTCGTCGGGCTTGAACAGGTCGACGTCCACGCCGGCGACCATCTTGGCGATCGCGAGGTCGGGGATCGAGGGAAAGGCGGCCTTGCAGAACCCGAAGAAGTCGAGGTAGGCGGCGTAGCCGAGGTTGAGGAACTCGAAGTGGTACTGCCACAGCGTGACGACGTGGTCCAGCAGGCGGTGGTACGTCGACAGCAGCCGGTCACCCGAACCGCGCCCGGCACCCGAGGTGATGACGTCGAGGTCCTCCATCTCCGGCAGGGCGCTGAAGTCGAGCTCGGTCATCTGCTGGACGAGGGCCCGCACCTTGACCAGCCAGTCGTCGTACAACCGGTCCCAGTTGGCGAAGTAGAAGCCGGCCCGCTCCATGAAGTGCGGGACCCGGGCCTCGATGTCGGCCTCGGGGGCGGGGACGGGGCTCAGGAAGACGTAGCCGTTCAGGATGCGGAAGTCGACGCCGTAGGCGGGCGGCACCAGGTAGTGCCGGGTGTTGTACTGCCCGAGCGAGGCGATGGCCACCTCGAAGACGTGGGCGTCCCAGGGCGTGAGGGCCTCAGGCCAGTGGACGCCGTCGTGGAACCAGAAGCCCGCGTCCTCGTAGTCGCGTCGCTCCTCGGAGAAGACCGCGGAGTAGGAGTAGAGGTCCTGCCAGCCCTCGGCGCCGTCGGGCGCCTCGATCTCGAAGGGGCTCGGGAAGCGATCAGCCATGGGAATCAGTCCTTGCGTCTGGGTGGGTTCGAGTCGGAGGGGATGCGCGTAGCGCTGTGCTGACCCGAGTCAGCCCGTCGCGGCCCCCTTTCTGGCGGACAGCGGATTGACGAGGGTGTCGACGATCGAGGCCATCAGGTCCGTCGTGCGGGCGACGGAGTGGCGCTTCTTGCTCCACACGGTCTCGGGGCGCGCCTGCAGGAGCACCACGTCGGAGCCGGACGGCAGGTCGTCGTCGAGCGCCCACTCGATGTCCTGGGGGCAGCCGTAGTGCTTCTCCGCGGTCCTGGCCAGCCGTGCGATGGCGATGATCTCGTCGTCGGTGAGCGACGGTGCGTTGACCTTGTCGTCGGACAGCTCGACCCGGGTGACCCTGGGTGCGGCGCCGTCGTCGGACTCGGTGAGCAGGTGGGCGTGGGTCTTGGGGCTGATCGTGCGGCGGTTGATGGTCCACATGACCTTGTCGACCAGGAAGTTGTCGGGCGTGACGTCGCCGGAGACGACGCCCTCGCCGAAGCCCCAGGCGGAGTCGATGCAGATGCCGGACCTGTCTCCGTTGCTGGGGTCGAGAGTGAAGGCGACCCCGGCGGCGCGCGGACGGACCATCTTCTGCACGGCGACGGCCATGTCGACCTCGTCGTGCGGGTAGCCCATCTCGGCGCGGTAGACGATGGCGCGCTCGGTGAACAGGCTGGCCCAGCACTCGCGGACCTTCTGGCGCACGGCGTCGATCCCGCACACCCAGAGATAGGTGTCGTGCTCACCGGCGAAGGACGCGTCGGGCGAGTCCTCCGACGTCGCAGAGGAGCGCACGGCGACGGGCACGTCCGGCACGCCGGCGAGTGTGCACAGCTCGGCGTAGCTCTCGTCGAGGAGGCTCTGGTGCTCGTCCAACAGCCGCCAGCTCGTCACCATCTCGCGCGCCCGGGCCGCTGCCTCCTTGAGCGCGGCGGAGTCGGTGATGTCGGTGGCAGCGAGGAGCTCGCTGATGCTCGGCATCAGGCCGGAGGCCTGACCGGCCTCGGCGAACGCTCGGGTGGTGATCGCGAAGCCCGGCGGGACGGGAAGTCCTGCCTGGCTCATGACCCCCAGCGAGGCGCACTTGCCACCGACGTGCGGGTGGTGCTCGGTGGCAAGACTTCCGAACGGCACGATGCTCGGGTACTCGGTCATCTCGTGTGCTGTCATGTTAGTCATTCCTGGAAGCGGGGGTCGGAGTTGGCGGGCAGGGCATCGAGGTCGGGGATCACGACCTCCTGGACGCGGTTGCGGTAGAGCACGAGCGCGGTGTGGCCGCCCGCGACGAGCCGAACGCGCACGAACTCGGTGTTGAAGGGCTCGCCCGGGTCGTAGCCCATCGCGAGGGTCGCGAACGCCCGGATCGGGCCGGAGTGCGTCGCGACCACGACCGTGTCGGCCGATGTCCGCGCGTGGGCGTCGAGGATGCCGCGCCAGAAGCGACGCACGCACGAGACGGGCGGTTCGAAGTAGAGCATCGGCATCGTCAGCCAGTGGGTGATGGGGTCCCCACCGCCCTTCTGGATGCCCCAGAATCGGTCGATGTCCACCAGCCAGCCGGGCCGTTCGCCCAGGCCGACGCGCTCGTACTTCTCGATCTCCCGGTGATAGATCCGGAAGGCGCTGGTCACGTCGCGCGGACCCTCGGGGGTAGCGACCTCGAAGTTGCGGAAGTTGGGGTCGTCGAGCAGCTCGCCGATCTCGGGGCGGCCCCTACCGAAGAGCTCGACGTTGTCGAGGAGGCCGCGCCGTATGTGCTCGGCGGTCTGGCGGGCGCGATTGGTCGGGGCGCACAACAGCTCGAGCTTTGTGCCGTCGGTGACCCGGCGGGCGAGCTCCTGCCCGCGCCGGTGGGCCTGCCAGGAGCCGAGCGGGGTGAGGCCGGACTCCGAGGAGTAGCCCTGTGTCTCCCCGTGCCGGACGAGGTAGATGTCGCAGTCGACGTCGGCGATCTGGTCACGGCGCTCCGGGACGATCTCCTTGGTGCGGGTCACCTCGGCCCACGCGCGCGAGGAGCCGACGACGTTGCCGTCGTACTCCACGGGCTCCGCGCCGGCACCCCGGTTGCGGAACTGACGCAGGTAGAGCGGGACGGACTCGTCGGACTCGTCGGGCGTGGCCGGCGGCGCTCCCTTGCGGGACTGGTGACGGTTGAGGTATGCCGGCGCGTCCGGTCGCTCGGTGCGTGGCAGGGAGGCCGGCTTCTCGATGGTCATCGCCGGCCTCAGCTGTGCACCGTGAGGAACTGCTGGTTCACGACGCCGTCGTAGTAGAACATCGCCCGCCCCATCTCGGCCTCGGTCCAGGTCACCGGCTCGGCCCCGGGGTCGACCCAGTAGCCGCCGGTGAACATCTCGTTGCGATTGCCGACCGGGTCGAAGAAGTAGAGGCACTGACCGCGCGTGACACCGTGGCGTGTGGGGTTCATCTCGATGTTGACGCCGTGGTAGACGCAGGCGTCTGCGGCGTTGCGCAGGTCGTTCCAGCCGTCCACCCAGAAGGCAAAGTGGTGCAGCCCCTGGTTGGGCCCGGTGATGAAGGCGATGTCGTGCGAGCGGTGTGACACCTCGAGCCAGCTGGCGATCTGGTAGCCGTCGTCGCCGACGATCTGCTCGGTGAGCCGGAAGTCGAGGTGCTCGGTGAGGAACCTCGTGTTGGTGTCTACCTCCTCCGCCGTCAGGAACACGTGGTCGACCCTCGGCGGCGCGATGCCGACGAGACCCATCGGGCGCGGTGGCGGGTTGGTCTGCGGGAGCAGGTTGCCGACCTGCTGCATCCCGTAGACCAGTTCCATCTCGTGCCCGCTGGGCAGGAGGAACCGGATCGACGTGCCGTGGCCGGGCGCCCATTCGTCGGCCGCATACCGGCGTACGGCGATGCCGGCTGCCTCGAGGCGCTGCTGGTAGTGGTCGAGGTCCTCCGCATCGGTAACCTTGAACCCGAAGTGGTTGAGCCCGTGGGTCGGCTCGTGGGTCAGGACGACACTGTGGTGCTGGTGCTCGTCCCAGCACTTCATGAAGACGCGCGAGGAGTCGCGCGCGGTCTCGATCATGCCGATGACCTCGGAGTAGTAGGCGGTCGCGAGCTCGAGGTCCGGCACGCGGAGCTCGACGTGGGACAGGCGCAGGATCGTCATCAGGTGTGCACTCTCATGAAGCGTTCGTTGAGCTCGCCCTCGTAGTAGAAGACGGCGCGACCGATGTTGTCCTCGGTCCAGGTCAGGGTCGGGAAGTCGGGATCGGGGCGGTAGCCACCGGTGAAGACCTCGTTGCGGGTGCCGAGGGGGTCGAAGAAGTAGATGGTCGAGCCGCGAGTGATGCCGTGACGCGTCGGACCGACGTCGAGCTGGATGCCGTTGTAGGCGAGCACGTCGGCCGCGTCACGGACGTCGTCCCAGTCGTCGAGCCAGAACGCAAAGTGGTGCAGGCCTCCGTTGGGGCCGTGCACGATCGCCAGGTCGTGCGGTGAGTGCGAGCGCTCCAGCCAGGTGCCCAGCTGGTGGCCGTTCCCGTCGAGGAGCTGCTCGGTGATGCGGAACCCCAGCACGTCCATGTAGAACTGCGTCGACTCGCCGACCTCCTCGGCGTTGATGAGCATGTGGTCCATCCGCGGCGGCGCGATCATGTCCCGCGGGAAGGGCTGATCGTCCGACGCGTTGTCGGGCAGGTGCCGCGGCCGGGTCGTCCCGACCTTCTCCACGTCCGCGACGAGCTCCATGACGTGGCCGCTTGGCGTGGAGAACCGGATCGACTCCCCCTGGCCCAGCGTCTGCCCCTTGCTGATGCGCTCCACGGGGAACCCGTAGCGCGACACCCGATTCTCCAGGTCAGCGAGGTCGTCCTCGTGGTGGACCTTGAACGACATCAGGTCCATCCCCATGCGTGGCGCATAGCGCAACCGCAGGGAGTGGTGGTCCTCTTCGTCCCAGCACTTGAGGTAGACCGAGTCCTCGGTGCGGGCGGTGACGTCCATGCCCATCACGCCGGTGTAGTAGGCGGCGGCCAGGTCGAGGTCGGTGCAGGTGACGTCTACGTGACCGAGCCGCAGGATTCCGCGAGGACGGCCGGCGACGGTGCCGCGGGATTGCTGCCGCGAGTCGGATGGGTCGACCCGCAGACCGTCGGCCGGTTCACCGAACGGAAAGTCGCGGGTCGTGCCTGCTGGAGTCCCCTCGGCGAGATCGACATGTCCCGCCTCGGGAGCTGTGACGCCGTTCACTTTTGCCATGTCCTGAACGTAGGACGGTCTGGACCCAAGCCGGATACGGTGTTCCTCCATGCGGAACGCAAAGTCCTACGTGGTCGCAGAGGGGTGACGCTGGGATGGTGGACAGCAAGGCGACCCCCGAGGCCAAGCGCGAGGCGGTGCGCGACTACGTCTGGGCCGTGCACACGACCTACCTCGACCATGTCCAGCACCTGCCGCCCGGTGAGCGGGCGCGGCTACCCCTGGTGGCGGCCGACAACGTCACGGTCATCGCAGCGGCCGCCCGCGGGCTGCACCTGATCGCCACCTCCGATGCGCTCCCTGCTCCCATCGGGCAGGAGGTCGAGATCGTCGACGAGCACCTCGGCACGCGGTGGTCACTACGGTTCTTCGACCCGTCGGTGATCCCCGCCCTCGGTGTGTCGTCCGATGACCGCGCGGAGTCGGTCCGGGCAACCCTCGGCGTCTCCGGCGCGATCTACCACCTGACCGTCGCGGACGGTGGTGGCCTGACGCCGCACCACGCCCAGCACTCCGGTGTCGCGCTGGCCAACCTGCACGCGAAGACGTCTCGCGACCTCGACCGGCTCCGGGGGGAGCTCCCGCGCCAGGCAGCGCTGGTGGACGAGTTCGCGGCGTGTGTACGCCTCGACCTGGACCAGGCCGCAGCGCTGGTGGCCGCCGAGCTCTCCAGCGGCAGGCTGGTCCCGGTGCCCGGGACGACCGCAGCCTCCTCCCTTGCCGCCCTGCTCGAGGACGTTCGGTCGCGATGACGCTCTCCAGCGTCGCCACCGCTGCCCGGATCCTGCGCGAGTTCGGCAAGCACAGCACCCAGTTGGGAGTCAGCCAGCTCGCCCGTCGTGTCGGGGTCGGCAAGAGCACCGCGCACCGAGTGCTGTGGACGTTGGTCGAGGAAGGCCTCATCGAGAAGGTCGAGGCGACCGGCCTGTTCCGGCTCACCTCGACGATGGGCTCGCTGGGCGCCAGCGCCGAGACCTCGCAACGGCTGCACGAGGCGGCGACCAACCCTCTCGACCAGCTTCGCACCAAGACCCGCGGCACGATGCACGTCGCCATCCTCGACGGCATCGACGTGCTCTACGTCGAGCGCCGAGAAGGCCTCGGCGCCATCCAGGTCTTTCGTGCCGTCGGAAGTCGCAACTCCGCCTACATGACGGCCAGCGGAAAGGTGCTGCTCGCATTCCTCCCCACCGAGCAGCAACGAAGCCTCGTGCAGGAGATCCGCCTGACCCCGAAGACCTCGCGGACGATCACGACGCGTCCCGCGTTCCTCGCCGAACTTGGTCGCGTGCGCAGCCAGGGATACGGCGAGAACCGCGGCGAGTGGCAACCCGGCATGTGCTCGATCGCAGCACCCATCCGCGACCCGCTGGGCCAGGTGGTCGCCTCGGTCTCCGTGGCGGAGTACGTCGAGGACGTCGAGCCCGGCCTGCGTCACCTCGCCGGCCCGATCATCGAGACCGCGAAGCGCATCTCTGCCGGACTGGGGTGGCTCGAGTGACCGGGTCCTGGGAGCGTCTGTGCCTCGTCGAGGAGGTGCTCAGTGACCGACCTCTCGGCCTCGTGGTCGGCGACACCGGCCAGGACCGCGACCGTGTGTGCGTGGTCGCCAAACCGGACGGGCAGTTCATTGCGATGCTCGACCGCTGCCCGCACCGCGACATCGCGCTCTCCGGCGGGCTCGTGAAGGCGGGGGTGCTTACCTGCCCCGGCCACTTCTGGTGCTTCGACCTCGAGACGGGTCGGCGCACCGACGAGCCAAGCCACGCGGCGACCCTTTACCCGACTCGCGTGGTCGACGGCTGGGTCGAAGCCCAGGTGCCGGCACCCGCGCCCCGCGTCTCGATGCGCGAGTGGCTGCTCGCACAAGCCGAGCGCGCCAAGGATCCCGAGATCGGTGAGTCGGTGGTCGTAGACGGGGTGATGACTAACTACCACGACGAGGGTTCGGGTCCGCCGGTCGTACTCATCCACGGCTCCGGGCCAGGAGTCAGCGCCTGGGCCAACTGGCGCCTGACATTGCCTGCGCTCGCCGAGAACTTCCGGGTGCTCGCGCCCGACGTGCTGGGCTTCGGCTACACCGAGCGGCCCTCGAACCCTTGCTACGACCTCGAGGTCTGGACGGGTCACCTGCTCGGGTTCCTCGACGCGCTCGAGCTCGACCGCGTGTCCCTCGTGGGGAACAGCTTCGGTGGCGCCCTAGCGCTGAGCATCGCCACGAGGTTTCCCGACCGGGTGGACAAGCTGGTCCTAATGGGCAGCGTCGGCGTCCCGTTCGAGCTCACCCCGGGCCTTGATGCCGTCTGGGGCTTCGAGCCGTCCCTTCCTGCGATGCTGGATCTCATCGGCGTCTTCTCGCACGACCCATCACTGCTCACCGAGGACCTGGCCAGGCTCCGCCTAGACGCGGCCATCCGACCCGGCGTGCAGGAGGCCTATCGCGCGATGTTCCCGCGACCGCGGCAGGCGAGGGTCGACGCGCTGACCATCGACGAGGATCGGGTCCGCGGCCTCCCGCACGAGACGCTCGTCGTACACGGACGCGACGACCGGGTCATCCCGCTGAACAACTCGCTGCGCCTCCTGGAGCTCATCGATCAGGCTCAGCTGCATGTGTTCGGACGGTGCGGACACTGGGTGCAGATCGAGCACGCCGAGCGGTTCAACCGGCTCGTGGTCGACTTTCTCAGTTGAGCAGGAATGCAACGAATCCGCCTCAAGCACTGCGGAGACTGGCGCGACTGCAGGATCTCCCGTAGGCCGAACCTCCACCGACAAGGCTCCGGCCTAAGGAGTCGGCCGCGGTGGTCTTTGGCCGTTTGACCCGTCCGGTGACTTGTTCCGGTGACGGGTCCCTATCCGGACGAGCCAACAAAGCTCCCCCGGGTTGCCCTCACTCCCCAAACTTCGAACGCGAGTCCACGACAGCGGCCCTGCCCGCATCGCCTTCCTGACGATCCCGACACTCGGTCCGCCGTCTTCTCACATGTTCCTGTCCACACGTCCCCGGTCCCTCCACCGCCTTTGCCTCCGCCCTCCCTTCGACTGCCCCTGTCCTCCAGCCCCTCTCTGACCCACCTCCCTTCCTTCCCCTTCATTCGCCACACACCTCTTTCATCCAGGTTCGCCCCCCTGGCCACTCGGAGCAGGGTCGTGGCCTTGAGGGGTGTGACGATGACACTGCACAAGCTGGCGGCCGGGTCGGGGTACGAGTATCTGACCAGGCAGGTCGCGGCACTCGACTCGACGGAGAAGGGCGCCACTCCTCTGGCTGACTACTACGCAGCCAAGGGCGAGGCGCCGGGCCGTTGGCTGGGCCGAGGGCTGGTCGGCATCGACGAGCTCGAAGTCGACGACGTCGTCACGGCGGAGCAGATGACTCACCTCTTCGGCAGCGGCTGCGATCCGGTCACCGGGCAACCCTTGGGGGCCGCTTACAGGGTCTTCACGAATGAGACCGCCGGCGCCTTCGCTACCCGGGTCGGCGAGCTCCTCGCGGATACGCCGAAGCCGAGTGCGGCCAAACGGGCAGCGGCGCGGACCACCACGGCCCACGAGATGTTCGTCGACGAGCATGGCCGCGAGCCGACGGCATCCGAGTTGTCGTCCGCGGTGGCGCGCTACTCGCGACCGCGGCAGACGGCGGTGGCGGGCTTCGACCTGACCTTCAGTCCGGTGAAGTCGGTCTCCACGTTGTGGGCGATCGCACCACCGGAGATCGCCCACAAGATCGAACAGGCCCACGCCGCGGCAATCAACGACGCGTTGGCCTTCATCGAGCAGAAGGCTCTCTTCACGAGGGAGGGCAAAGACGGCGCCCGCCAGGTCGAGACGCGCGGCCTGATCGCCACCGCGTTTACGCACCGTGACTCTCGGGCCGGCGACCCGGATCTGCACACCCATGTCGCGGTCGCCAACAAGGTGCAGACCAACGAGGGCAAGTGGCTCTCCATTTACGGGCGGGTGCTGCACCAGCACGTGGTCGCCGCGTCGGAGACATATAACACCGCACTCGAGCGCCACCTCGCGACGACCCTCGGCGTGAGGTTCGCCGAACGCCCCGGGACTGAGCGCGAGAAGCGGCCCATCCGGGAGATGGTCGGCATCGGCGGGGAGCTTTGCGTCGCGTGGTCGAGCAGGCGGGCCGACATCGTCGCCCGACAGCGCGAGTTGGCGCGTGAGTTCCACGAGACGCACGGACGGTCGCCGACCCCGATCGAAACGGTGGCACTCGCCCAGCAGGCGAACCTCGAGACTCGCGAGCGGAAGAACGAGCCACGCTCGTCGGCCGATCAGCGCAGGACGTGGCGGGCCGAGGCGGTCGAGTTGCTCGGCTCGGAGCGAGCCGTCGAGGCGACCATCAGCGCCGCCGTACACCCGTCCGAGGACTTTGCTCCGGTGTCGGTGAAGACCGGCTGGCTCCGTCAGGTGGCTGCAGACACATTGGCCGAACTGGAGCAGCACCGCGCGACCTGGCAGAGCTGGCACATCCACGCCGAAGTCCAACGGCAGATCCGAGATGCGGATCTGCCGCCCGAGTACCTCCCCGAGATCTCTCGCATGATCGCCGACGAGGTCGTCCGCCTGTCGGTCCACCTCACCCCCGACCTGGATTCGATCCCTGAGCCCGGCACGCTCCGCCGCACGGACGGGACCAGCGTCTACCGCCATACCGGCCGCGACCGCTTCAGCTCGACGCGCGTACTGGAAGCCGAGCAACGCATCGTCAGCGCCGCGGCAGGCGCAGACGCGCCGAGATGGACCAATGACGACGTCGAACTGGCCATCCTGGCCGCCCGCATCAACGGCACCGAACTCAACGCCGACCAGGACCAGTTGGTCCGCGCGATGGCCACCAGCGGCCGGCGCGTGCAGCTCGCACTCGCACCAGCCGGAGCAGGCAAGACAACAGCGATGCGGGTTCTCGCGAACGTGTGGACCGAAGCGGGGGCGGGCGTGCTCGGGCTCGCCCCGTCTGCAGCAGCCGCGGCCGCACTCCGCGACGCCACGGGCGTGCCGTGCGAGACGCTCGCCAAGCTCGCGCACGACCTCGACATGCACCCCGACTCGGCGCTGGCGGCCGCCGTCGGCCCCAACACCTTGCTCGTCGTTGACGAAGCTGGCATGGCCGACACCATCACCCTCGACCGGATCATCGGCGCCGCGATGGAACGCGGCGCCACGGTCCGGCTGATCGGCGACGACCAACAACTCGCCGCTATCGGCGCCGGCGGAGTTCTGCGCGACATCGCTCGCACCAGCGGCGCCGTACGACTGGATGAGGTCGTGCGGTTCGACGATCCGATCGAAGCCGACGCTTCGCTGGCGCTGCGGGAAGGAAACCGCCGGGCCCTCGGCTTCTACCTCGACCACGAGCGCATCCACTCCGGGGATCAAGAATCCGTCCTTGCCGAAGTCTTCGACGCCTGGCGCCGCGAGCATGATGCGGGCCGGGACTGCCTGATGTTGGCGCCGACCCACGAACTCGTGCGCGAGCTCAACGAGCGAGCGCGCACCGCGCGGTTTGCAGACGCGATCCCTGACGACGAGGTGCGACTGAGGGACGGTACCCACGCGTCGGTCGGCGACGTCGTGCTCACGCGCCGCAATGAGCGTCGGCTCTCTTTGAGCGGCAGCGACTGGGTCAAGAACGGCGACCGCTGGATCGTCGCCGGCATCCGGGACCGCGGCCTGACCGTGCAGCATCGCGACTCCGGACTCATCACCGTGCTGCCGGCCGAGTACGTCGCCGCCCACGTCGAGCTCGGCTACGCCTCCACGGTCCACACCGCCCAAGGCTTGACCACCGATGTGATGCACAGCGTCATCACGGGTGAGGAAACCAGGCAACTGCTCTACACAATGCTGACGCGCGGCCGCGTCGAGAACCACGTCCACGTGATCACGGACCACCTGGGCGACGAGCACGAGTTCGAGCTGCCCGGAATCACCGAACAACTCACCGCCACCGAGGCCGTCGAACGCGTGCTGGCCCGCGACGGCGCTGCCGTCTCAGCGACCTCCACCCGTCACGACTCCGCCACGCCCGAAACACGACTCCACGACGCCACCACGAGGTACGCCGACGCAGTGGCCCTGGCCACGCAACGGATTCTCGGCGCCTGGGATGACGAGTCCGTCGCGCCCGGCCCGCTCCCGTGGCTGCCTGACGCGCCGGCCGAGGTGGCCGACCACCCGCGGTGGGGCCCATACCTAGCCGCCCGAGCACGCCTCGTGCACACCCTCGCCGCTGAGGCCCGCGAACGGGCCGACGCGACGCTGCCCTCTTGGTTCGATGACTACGACGACGTCCTCACCACTGACCTGCGCTCCGAGCTCGCGGTCTGGCGGGCAGCACACGGCGTGGCAGCAGACGAGCGCACCATGACAGGACCAGTACCCGCGGACGATCGAGCCGCGCGGTACCGCCGACGCCTCCTCGGCAGGATCAACAGTCGGTACGACGCAACCGTTCGTATCTGGGAACGTCGGGTGGTCGCGTACGTCGGCCGCCACGACGAGCAAACGCTCGATCTGGCCCGAGAGCTGGACCGGTTGCGGCGGCAGGGCTTCGATCCCGAGCGACTACTCAGGAGTGCCATGGCCAGTCCCCTGCCCACGGAACACTCGACGTCAGCCCTCGCGTATCGGATCCGCAAGGTCACCCGACCCAGGCCGGCCCCCCAACGCGAGCGGGACCTGTCACACGCCCGAACAAGTCCGCGCGCGCAGGGGCCTGGACTGGGGCTGTGAGTGTTAGGCCGGATAGTTGAACTGCGCCGCGTGCTCGTCGATGTGGGCCCAGAAGTAGAGCTCGAGGAGTTCCGCCAACTCCACCGGTGGTAGGTCATGCGTCGCGACGAAGTCCCGCAGGTCGTCGACGATGTGCTCGTCCCGGGCGAAGGCTCCGAGTTGGTCGAGCGACGTTGCCGCTCGTCGCCGCGCCGTTCGCGTCGGAATCTTGCCGAATCTCATGGCGGACTCCACGGCTTTGGGAGCGGTGAGACCGCCGCGTCCTCGACGTGACGGGGTTGCGTGCTCATCAGCAGCCGTGGCGAGCCGATGAAGCAGGCTGGCGTCCTGGAAACTGATTGCGCCGGCGAGCAATGCCGCTTGAATGAGGTGGCCCGACTCGGATTCCGCGTTGGTCTCCAGGTCGGGGACGCTGGCCAGCGACTCGAGAACGGCATCGTCGTCACACACCCACGTGTTGGCCCAGGTCTTGTCGCTCCTGCGCGCCGAGTCGCCATGCCCGAGTTCGTCGAGTAGAGCGCGGCGGACTCTTCGGAGGATGGTGGCCGCAACGCACCGCTCCACCGGCTGGTTCCTGATTTGCAGCCAAAGCTCGCCGGCCGTCAGTGCGTCGATGTCCGGCGAAAGATCGCGCAACCCGTTGGCCACTCGCGTGGCGCCCGGAAGCATCAGCCAGGCCAGGACCACGGCCGCCTCGGCATCTTGTTGAGCCAGCAGATGCAGATGGGCCAGCAAAGGGTCCTTGGTCGTCGCGGGAACCCGACGTGTCCACTTGGATAGGTCGAGCACGTCGTCGACCACAGCCAGCTCGGGATTCTGGTGACACCAGCGCTTCCACGCAACGGCCGCCGCCTTCATCGCCGGGCCATCGACGTCATCCACGCCAAGACACTTCGCCACGCTCATTGCCCCACTCCTTCCAATGTCCGGGCAGACGCCTGCCACGGTGCGGGCAGACCCGCTTCACTAGGTAGGTGCGCAGGCACGTCCGGATTTGGCCAGGAATCGCCGTACCCACCGCGCATCAGGTGTCTGTGGTTGCTGCCATCTGTGCAGGTCGGAGCGCGAATCGCATGATCTGCCCATCAAGATCTGGTCGGATATCCTTGGAGCATGTCCGGGCATTCCTTGCTCGTGTACGCCCGCCGCGCGGCCGGGCTGACGCAGGCTGCACTCGCGCGGCTCGCCGGCACGTCGCAGCCGACCCTGTCGGCATACGAGCGCGGCACGAAGTCGCCCTCATTGGCCGTCGCCGACCGGATCGTGGAGGCCGCCGGCCACCACTTGGAGGCGGTGCCGAACTTGGAGTTCGTGGAGGTGCCAGGCCAGCACGGCTTGCACCCGTTCTGGCTGGCCAACGAGCTGTGGCGGCTGGATCCGGCACGCGCGTTCAGCACAGTCCTGCTTCCCGGACCCGATGACCACTGGCCGGCGCCTCGTCGCCTCTACTACCTCCACGAGCGCAACGACCGGGCGCGCGCCTACGAGCTGATCCTCCGTGACGGCAGTCCGAGCGACTTGCTCGACTACGTCGACGGCGTTCTGCTCGTCGACATCTGGAAGGACCTCGACCTGCCCGGCCCCATTCGCCGAGCCTGGCAGCCGTTGATCCGCAAGACCTTGCGAACGAGCCGGCAGCGGCCCGTGCCCCGTCCGGAAGGCGACGGACCACCCGGCGCACTCCTGGGACTGCGACCGAGTCAGCGGTCCCAGTATCTGCAGTTGGGGAAGCACATGTCGGAGGACGATCGCAGCAGTTGAGCCGCCTCCCCCCAACGCCGATCCGCCAGCGTCACCTCGGCGGGCCTTCCCGCCTTCGAATGGGCGTGTGGCCCGATGCCTCCAACCAGCTCCGTGCTCGGCCGCGCTGACGGTCGCTTGAGAACGCGTGCCAGCGGGTGATCAGTGCTGGTCGCTCGGACAACCTGTCCTTGAACCGGCGGAAGGCACCACGCCCCGAGATGGCGTGGGCCAACCGGTCCCCGAACTCCTGATCGTCAAGGTCCTCAATGAACCTCTCCATGTCCCGGTATCCCTGATGCGATCCCTCGCAGTGCACCCACAGCCAGCGTTCCGGGTCGTCATCGTCTTCCTCGATTTCGCCGACCTCCTCGGCGTACTCGATGGCGGATTGGGGCCATACCTCCCCTGTGCGCAGGTCGATGCGGCCGCCGCCGTGGACCGGGTCGCCCTCAAGGACCATGGCGAGCTCCTCCAGGTCGACCGGCAGTGGGCGCAGCATCGGGGTCGGTCCGCTGCCCAAGGCCGCGGCGAGTGCGTCAGCCAGCTCCTGGTCTCCGTCCCAGTCCCGTTCACGCAGGGCGGTGACGCACGCGTGCGCGAGGTCGACGGCCCCCTCGGCACTGTCCCAGACCGCCGCGAGCAGGCCGTCGCCGATCAGCTGCAGCGAGTCATCGGGCCACGGCTGGCGGCGTAGCTCGGTGACCAGTTCCGCATGGTCGCAGCGCATCGCCATCGACCGCAGCTGAGTCAGGGCTTCGCGATCGTCCACGGTCACCCGTTCGCCAGCGCGTTGTCGCGGGTCTCCATCAGCTTCTTGCGACGAGCCGACACGAGGAGCCCCGGATCTCCGAGCTCAATGGAGCTCGTGGCGTGCCTGGTTGACATTCCGGCAGCCCGCATCAGGGTGCCCGCGCGGTCTGACACGGAGCCATTGATTCCGAAGTGCGCGAGCAGGTCCTTGGCCGTCAACGCGGCGGACCACACACCGGCGGTCCGGTTGCCCGTGGTGATGACCCACGCGACGGCGGCAGCGCCGCGCACCGGTGAGCCCTTCCGGGCGAAGACCTTCGGGTCATTGCGAGCGGCGCGAGACAGGAAGCGCCGCATCGCCGTTCGGTGCTCGACGTCGAACAACTCCTCGGCACAGCC
This sequence comes from Nocardioides allogilvus, assembly GCF_003047285.1. GTDB lineage: Bacteria > Actinomycetota > Actinomycetes > Propionibacteriales > Nocardioidaceae > Nocardioides > Nocardioides allogilvus. Next base: position 25,315 of record NZ_PZYX01000002.1, read on the forward strand.
GTCGCACAACTCGAGGATCGCGCCTACGGCAGGCCGAATCTCCTCAGGGATGCCCTGCCAGTCCAAGGTCTCGTCGGGCAGCGGCAGATCGTCGAGCACCATCAGGGTGTCTAGTCCCCCGACGTCGCGCGCGATGTACTCCAGCGTCCACTCGCTGTCGCTCAGACCGCCGAGCCGCTCGGTCGCCAAGAGCGCCTCCGCCAGACCGGCCATCGCCTGTTGTCGATCGCTGTGGATCAGCTGCGCGTATTCCGGCTCGTGCTGGTCGACCGCGGCCAGTGTCTCGGTGGTCAGATCGGCGCGGATGTCGTTGCGGTCGTGGCAGTAGCGAATGTAGGCACGCACCAGATCCGGCAGCTTGGCGAGATACGACGGCTCGGCGATCACCTTGCGCGGGAACCAGTCGGCCAGAAGCATCTCCACCGTCACCGGGCTCCACCGCCACGGGTCGCCTGTCGCATAGCCGGTGCAGAACCACAGCACGCTCTCCAGAAGGGTGCGCCGCTCGTCATCGTCGAAGGCCGCACCGAACCGGGAGGCGAAGAACTCGGCCGCCACCGCCGTCGTCTCCTCCGCGGACCATTCCTTCCAGTCTGGAGCAGCGCCTCCGGCTGGCATCATCCGAAGCATCCACTCGACCAGGGGACGGCACATCGGCCAACCGTCCGAGGTCAGCGGCGGATACAGCTGCGCCCCGGAGCTGATCGCCGCCTCGATCACCGCCCGCGCCGTGGCCGGATCAGTTCGAGTCAGCGACTGGTCCGCGTCGTCGATCAGCGTCCCCATCTTGATCGCAAGATCCTCCAGCGGCTCCGGGACCACGAACGCGTCCTTCACGACCGTGCCGAGGTTGTGGTCGACATACACCAACGCCGACAGCTGCTCCCCCGACGGCAGCGTCACCCCGATCAGGTAGTCGTCGCCGTCGCCCAGCACATGGGTCATGAACCAGACGTCCGGGTCCAGCCGTGCTTGATCGAGGCACGTCAACCAAGACGGCAACGGGTGACGACGCGTCTCGAGCTCCCGACTGATCCGGGCGGCCATCACCTCGTCCGTGGTCAGCGCCCTGATCACGAACAGCGCGGCGGTCGTCTCGGCGTACGGCGTCCCGACGAACGACTCGACCAAATCGCCCAGTCCCGGCCGCTGCTCCTTGACCGCGAACGGATCCCGGTTTCGCGGGTCGGTCACCTCCAGCAACCCGCTGACCACGGCAAGGAGATCCAGCGGGTCGCCGGACCGGAGCCCTCGACGCAGGCTCTGAAACAGATCCTGGTCCTCCGCACCGTGACCTGGGCGGGTCTGTGCGGCCGGCTGGCGTCGTCGCTGCGGCTGGTGTCCCTGGACGCGGCCATGCTTCTTCTTCGGCACACCCAAACCCTACGAGCAAGGGAGTCCAAAGCGCGACGTCACCGGATCAACGGGATTCAATCCGATCGACGAAAGCCTGGACTCGCACGACCGCCTCGTCGACGGTGGAAGCAAGGCCGAGTTCCTCCAGCCCTTCCAACGCGCGTTCGTAGATAGGGCCCCAGTGCGGATGTGCCACCACCGTCGCCGGCCATTCGTGCTTGGCACGTGCCTCGAACACGGCGGCGCAAGCCGCACGCGTCGAGGCCAACGGCCCGTCGATCATGAGTGCTTCGAGCAGCTGCAGGTCCACGAGGTCGTGAGCGCGGTCGTTAGTGCGCGGCTCGTCAACGCGGTCCGTGCACGCATGGATCTTCTGAGCGATCTGCCAAGGCAGCGTCATGCACGGCACGGCTGCACTGTCCGGCAGACCAACGAGTGCGAACGCCTCGGAGGAGACATTGTCGTAGCCGTCGGCGTTGCCGGCCTCGACGGGCGAGACCTCAATCGGCACCGAGACGAACGGCCGACGTTGATAGTTGAGCTTCGCCGTGAATCGATGTGGGTGCGTGATCAGCCCAGGGACCTCAAAGGCTGCCGGTGGTGTGAACACCGCGGTGAAGCCCTCCCACCCGGAGGCGCCTGCCTCTACCAGGCGATCGTGGACGGTCTCGACGTCAACGCGGATGACGGCATCGAGATCCTTCGATGTACGCGATTCGGGAATCCCGCGCCGGAGTTCCAGTGACGCGCCGCCCTTCACCAGCAGCAACGGCTCGCCGCGCTCGTCGATCAGCGACGCCATGAACTGGGTGACGACGAGTACGCCGACGTGCTGCTGCAGTCGACCGAACACGACGCCCTCTCGCTTCGCCGCTGCGGTGAGACGATCACGCAGCGCTCGCAGGTTGGACGGCGAGGAGTCGTAGCGGGACGTCATGCCGAAGCACCCGACGCCGCAACGTCTGCACGAAGCGCCTCAGCCACGGGCTTGCGGATGAGCCCCTCTGCCTCGGCACGGTCGATGGCTCGCCGAAGCTGATAAGGGTCCGTGCCGTCATCGAGGCAGTCTCGGATGGTGCGCTCCGCCGTGGTGACCGCAATTCCAGTCGACTCCGTGACGTCGGAAGCAGGGAGTGCGCGACGGTGTAGTCGATAGAGATTCCCACCCGCGGCCCGCGGATAGTTGTCCCGTGGCACCGTCAAGTGAACCCGCGAGGGATTCACGTCGGAGATGCCATGCAGCACCAGTGCCGACTCGTGCGACACGACTCCACGCCCCAGTGACCACGCGACAGCCTCAGCCAGCTCGTCATGCTCGCCGCGAGGGAGGACGCTCACCCGATAGGCACCCCGGGCGACTCGTTCCAAACGTCCCCGCGCAGCGAGCAGACGCAGTTGTGTCGGGTCGATCCCCAGGTCGTGGGCGTCTCGAATCGTCACGTAGCCGTGTTGATCGGCCGCCCGTTCGACCAATTGGTCCCAGATTGCCATGTGCTCTAGCGTATCAAATAGATACGTTTCAGCACACATGCTTGAACCATTCATTCCGCCACCAAGGCCGACAAGCGCCGGGCGATTTCGGTGTCGCGGTCGGCGGCGGCGTGCTGATAGCGCATGGCCGCACCCGGAGTAAAGTGACCCAACCGCCCCATGAGCTCGGCAAGAGTCGCGCCAGTCTGGGCGGCGAGCACAGCTCCGGTGTGGCGCAGGTCGTGCCAGCGCAGATCCTCGCGTCCGGCCGCCTTCCGAGCCGGGTAGTAGACCTTGTAGAGCGTCGACGGCGCCATGTGCGCGTCGTGGTCGGCGGCAGCCGAGAACAGCAACGCGTCTTTGCCGGCTCCCGTGTAGTCCTTGAGGTGAGCACTCACGAGCGGCAGCAGGTGCGGCGGGATCGCCACGTCTCGAATGCCGGCGTCGGTCTTCGGCAGGCCGACGATCATCTGGCCGTCGGCACGGACGACCGCGCGGCGGATCTTGACCTGCTTGGTCCGCAGATCGATGTCGCAGCGTCGGAGCTCGGCAAGCTCACCGAAACGCATGGCGCACCAGGCTGCAAGCAGCGCCATCAACTGGTACCGCGGCGGGAGCTCACCAACGATCTTCTCGAGCTCCTGCAAGGACGCCGGCCTCACCTTGTGAACGCGTTTGGCATTGCCCGCTCCCCTGATGTGCGCCGGGTTGTACGGGATGAATGCACGCGGCCTCTCGGTCGCAGCACTCGTGAAGATCGTCCGCAGCAGGCTGTACGCCTGAGCCCGGATCGTCTCGCGACCCGGGGCCAGAGCGTCGTACCACTTGTTCACGTCGTCGGCCGAGATCCGATCGATGCGCTCGTCCCCGAAGGTCGGGTAGATGAACTTGTCGAGAAGCATCCGGTACTGCTGCCGCGTGGTCGGACGGAGCTCGCGTCCGCGGGTCTTCCTGGTCTCCAACCACAGGTCGCCGTACGCGCGCAGCGTCGGTGCCGCCCGGCGAGCAGCACCCCGGGCGGCAGCGTCCGGCGCCCAGACCTCCATCTCGATCTCCGCACGCCTGGCGGACAGCCACGCGATGGCGTCATCCCTTGCGCCGAAGGTCACCGGACCGCGGTAGAGCCGACCATCCGGGCCGGTGTAGCCGGCGCGATAGCGACCGGACGCCAACTTCTCGATCCGCCCGAAGCCACGCCTCGTGCGCCCCTGTTCCTTGACCAACTTTTTCGCCCCCAGTATCGCCTTTCGTGGAACAAGCGAGGAATAGTGGCGTCAAAACGTGTCCAAGATTGTCCGGTCGTGTCCAGACGCAATATGGCCTCTGACCTGCGAGTTTACGTCAGATCGGCCCGAACTTGGAACACTCCAGATGACCCGCTTCTCAAAGGTTCAAACCCAGTATCGCCCACCACACGGATCGAGCCCCTGACCACTGGTCAGGGGCTCTTTCGTTGTCGTCCGCCGATCGGATGTCGCGCCCGAGCGCAGGCAACCCGAGCGCCCGCCCGCGGCGTAAGACTGGTGACACGCCATCCGACGACGAGGAGCACACCCGATGCGGCGAGAGCAACGCGAGGCGGACTTCACGGAGTTCTACCTTGCTCGGCGAGAGGCGCTGCGCCGGACGGCCTACGTCATCGTCCGCGACTGGCACACGGCTGAGGATCTCACCCAGCAGGCGATGATCAAGCTGTATGCCGCGTGGCCCCGCGTGCGTGACGACACCGCTGATGCCTACGCCCGCAAGGTCGTGGTCAACGAGTGCCTGAGCCATCTTCGCCGGCGCCGCGACGTCCCGGTCGAACGCTTGCCCGACCGGGCCACACACTCCCACGAAGCGTCCGTCCTCGACGTCAGCGCAGCTCTCGACCTGCTCGCACCACGGCAGCGGGCGATCGTCGCCCTGCGCTTCCTCGACGACCTCTCGGTGCTCGACGTCGCGCACGCCCTCTCCGTGTCCGAGGGCACCGTCAAGAGCCAGTCGTCGAAGGCGCTGGCCACCCTCCGCACCCACCTGCCCCAGCTCGTCCTGACCGAGGAGATCTGATGACCGAGCACGACCTCGCCACCCTGATCCGCGACCACGTGGCCGACGGACCGCCGTACGCCCACGGGTCCGCCGAGATCCTGGCCGGGGGGCGTCGCAAGGTACGCCGCACCCGCGTGGCAGTGGCCTGCACCGGGATCGCCGTGCTGGCCGTCGGTGCGGCGCTGGGCCTGCCCCCGCTGCTGGGCGACCAGGCCGGGCCCGAGCGTTTCATCGACCCGGCCATCGCCGCCTCGATCGAGGCCTACGACGTCACCACGATGCCGCGCACCATGGATGACCACGCGCGGTCGATCCTGGTCGGGTCCGTGCCCGACCTCGGGCCGGCGGACTTCGTGGCCTTCGACGACCAGAGGCAGGAGCTGCCGGAGCACTACTGGGAGATGGCGAGCGGTCTGGTCACGCGCTACGGCGTCGACTCCCCCCACCGGATCACCGTCACCGTCAATCACTCGCGCGGCTCGGCCGAGGGTGATCCGGAGCGCTACTGCGCCGAGGGCCTCGAGGCCGGCTATGACCTGGAGTGCGCCGTCGAGCGCACCGAGTCCGGCGAGGTCGTCATCACCAAGCTCATGGCGATGCGGCCGATGCGCGGCGCGTCAGGCCTGCAGGCGTGGACCGACGACTTCATGGCGGTCACGGCCGACGAGCTCGACACGGTCCGACCCGACCGGCTGTGGTTCTCCCAGGAGGTGAAGGTGGTCAAGTCCGAGACGTTCGTGACCTACGTCAGCGAGGTCGTGCAGGCACCGGACCTGGCGACGGCGCGCGAGCGCCTCGTCGTGCCCGCCGACGACCTGGCCACGATCGGCCTCGACCCTGCCCTGGTGATGCCGTCGCCGCCGCCGGGCGAGAACGGCTGCCCGCAGTGGACGATGCCGACCATGGAGGTGGGCTGCACCGGATAGGCGAGCTCGTAGGTTCGCCCGGGTAACGCCGCGCGATCAGCCCTCGGCCGTGTCTTCCCCGTGCGTGCCGGGGCGCGGCGCCCACGGCAGCTCCTTGGCCGGGCGTACGACGATGAGCCGGTCGCCGCGGGCCAGCAGCGTGACGACGGGGTCGAAGTAGCGGTAGACCTTCTCGTCCCGCACGACGGCGATGACCTGGTCGGGCAACGACTGCGGGGGCTTGCCGACCTCGCCCACGAGCAGGTCGCGCTCGGCGACCTCGAGGCCCTCGCCGTAGGTCAGGAGGTCCTCCATCACGGACCCGAGCATCGGCGACATGGAGGAGAGGCCGAGGAGGCGGCCGACGGCGTCGGAGGAGGTGATGACGGAGTCGGCGCCCGACTGGCGCATGAGCGGGACGTTCTCCTGCTCGCGGACCGCGGCCACGATCCACGCGTCGGGGTTGAGCTGGCGCACGGTGAGGGTGGACAAGACGTTGGACGCGTCGCTGTCGGTCGTGATGATGACGTGGGTGGCGAGCTCGACGCGGGCGCTGCGGAGCACCTCGCGCCGGGTCGCGTCACCGGTGATGACGGCGAGGCCGTCGCGGTGCGCCTCCTCCTTGGCGACGATGCTCGGGTCGACCACGATGATCGCCTCACGGTCGTGGCCGTTGTTGACGAGCGTCTCGATCGCGCTGCGCCCCTTGGTGCCGTAGCCGACGACGACGACGTGCTCTCCCATGTTCTTCCTCCACCGGGCGACCCGGAACATCTCGCGGCCCTGGGAGGCAAGGACCTCCAGGGTGGTCCCGATCAGCAGCACCAGGAAGGCGATGCGGGCGGGGGTGATGATGAAAGCGTTGATCAGCCGAGCGCGCTCTGACACGGGCGCGATGTCGCCGTAGCCGGTCGTGCTGAGCGTGACGGTGGTGTAGTAGATCGAGTCGATCAGGTCGATCTTTCCGGTCGGGTCGTTGCCGTCGGTGTAGCCGTCGCGGTCGAGGTAGACCAGCAGCACGGTGCCGACGAGGATCCCCAGCGCAGTCAGGAGCCTTCGGCCGAGCTCCCACCACGGCGAGCGGACCGGGTCGGGCAACGCGATGCGGGCGCCGTGGGGGGCCGCCGTCGTCGCGGGTTGGTCATGCACGGCCGGAGTCTTTCACGCCGCGTCCCGGGACGTGATCGCCTGCCGCAGCCGCTGCACGATTTCCTGTCGCGCCTTGGTCGTGGTGCCCTGCGGGAAGACGGTGTCGAAGGCCGCGTTGACCGCTGCCCCGATCAGGACGGCGATGGCCAGGAGATAGAGCCACAGGAGTACGGCGATGGGCGCGGCCAGCGGCCCGTAGATCGACCTTGACTCCGCGGCAGTGACGGTGAGGACCCAGCGCAGGGCATAGGAGCCGGCGATCCACGCGATCAGCGAGAACGTCGCGCCGGGCAGGTTGAACGCCCAGTTCGTCCGCACGGGCACGGACACGTGGTAGAGCGTCGCGAGGAAGCAGATGCACAGCACGATCACGATCGGCCAGTAGAACGACATCACGAAGTCGAAGCGGGGTGGCAGCCAGTCCCGGATCAGCGACGGCCCGGCGACGACGAGCGGCAGCGAGATCATCCCCGTCAGCATCGCCAGGATGTAGAGGGCGAAGGAGAGCGCTCGCGTCTTGACGATCCCCCGGTGCCCGCCGAGTCCGTGCATGATCGTGATGGTGTCGACGAAGACGTTGAGCGCCCGCGAGCCCGACCAGAGCGCCAGCACGAAACCCACGGAGACCACGTCGAAGCGGCCACCCCGCAGCACGGAGTCCAGCGTCGGCGTGATGACGTCCTCGACGGCCTGCTCGGTCAGTCCTCGCGACGCCAGGTCGATGATCGCCCCCTGGACCTCGGCGATGTCGGCCGGGGAGAACTGCTCGGTGACGTAGCCCACCGCACCTGCGAGGGCGAAGATCAGCGGTGGCACGGAGAGGACGGCGAAGAAGGCTGCCTCGGCAGCCAGGCCGGTGACGCGGTAGCGCATGCAGGAGCCGACGGTCGCGACGACGAGCCGCCACACCTGGGCGCGGACGACGACCCACCTCGCCTGGAGGGAGCGCAGCACGGAATGCTGCGAACTCGCCTCGGCCATGGGCCTACGGTAGCCACATGGACGCGTCGATCAGGGCAACCGCCAACCAGACTCCCCCACTTGTTGGTCACAATGTCGTCACCTCCGACGTCGCGCTGACCGAGGCGATCACTCGCCACGGATCCGCGGAGCTGGTCGAGGACCTGACGCTGCTGGGGGTCGAGGCGGGCACCGCCGAGGCCCGTGAGCACGGGATGCTCGCCAACCGGCACCACCCCGAGCTGACGCCCTACGACCGTCACGGCAACCGCATCGACGAGGTCGCCTTCCACCCCTCCTGGCACTGGCTGATGGAGCGCGGCATCGGCCACGGCCTCGCCGCCGCTCCCTGGGAGTCCGACGCGCCCGACGCACACCTGCGCCGCGCCGCGGGCTTCTTCGCCTGGTCGCAGACCGAGCCCGGCCACGGCTGCCCGATCTCGATGACGTACGCCGCCGTGCCGGCGCTGCGAGCCGATGACGCGATCGCCAAGGAGTGGACGCCGCTGCTGGCGTCGCGCCGCTACGACCCGGGCGTGCGCGCCCGCACCGACAAGGTCGGCGCACTCGCGGGGATGGGGATGACCGAGAAGCAGGGCGGCTCGGACGTCCGCGCCAACGTGACGCAGGCCCGAACCACGTCGGAGGACGGCTTCTACACGCTGCACGGGCACAAGTGGTTCACCAGCGCTCCGATGAACGACCTGTTCCTCGTGCTCGCCCAGACCGAGGGCGGCGTGACCTGCTTCGTGGTCCCCCGCGTGCTGGCCGACGGCACGCGCAACCAGCTCGACGTGGTGCGGCTCAAGGACAAGCTCGGCAACCGGTCCAACGCGAGCTCGGAGCTCGAGTTCGACGGGACCGTCGCGCAGCGCCTCGGCGACGAGGGCCGCGGCGTACGCACCATCATCGAGATGGTGGCCGCGACCCGGCTCGACTGCGTCCTCGGCTCCGCGTCGCTGATGCGGCGCGCGCTGGCCGAGGCGTCGTGGCACGTGACCCACCGTTCCGCCTTCGGCGGCCGGCTCGTCGACAAGCCGCTCATGCAGAACGTCATCGCCGACCTCGCCGTCGAGTCCGAGGCCGCCACCGCGCTCGCGCTCCGGCTCGCCGCCGCGGTCGACCGACCCGGCGATGCCCACGAGGCGGCACTGCGGCGGATCGCGCTGCCGCTGGCGAAGTTCTGGGTCTGCAAGCGCACGCCCTTCATGGTCGCCGAGGCGCTCGAGTGCCTCGGGGGCAACGGCTACGTCGAGGAGTCGGGCCTGCCCCTGCTCTTCCGCGAGTCCCCGCTCAACTCCATCTGGGAGGGCTCGGGCAACGTCAACGCTCTCGACGTCCTGCGCGCGCTGAGCCGCGAGCCCGAGGTCCTGGAGGCCTGGCTCAACGAGGTCGGTGCCGCCCACGGGGCGGACCCCCGGCTCGACCGGGCCGTCGAGGACACCCTCGCCCTGCTCGGCGACACGGCCACCCTCGAGGTCGGGGCCCGGCGCCTCGCCGGCCAGATGGCCGCGTGCCTGCAGGGCTCGCTGCTCGTCCGGTTCGGCCCACCCGAGGTGGCCGACGCGTTCTGCGCCTCGCGGCTCGGGACGTCGTTCAACGGCACGTTCGGCACGCTGACCGGCGGCGACCTGCGCGCCATCGTCGAGCGCACCACGCCGGTGCTGTGATGGCCACCCGCGAGTGGGACGCCACGGCCTACGACGCGCTGCCGCTGCCGCACGTCGCGTGGGGCGCGCGGGTGCTGGACCGGATGCGGCTGGGCGGTGACGAGCGCGTGCTCGACGCCGGCTGCGGCACCGGCCGCGACGGTGCCGCGCTGCTGGAGCGCTGGCCCGACGTGCGCCTCGTCGGCATCGACGGCTCGGCCAAGATGATCGAGCAGGCCCGCCGCAAGCTCGGGGACGCGGTCGAGCTGCACGTCGCCGACCTGACGCAGCCCCTCCCCCTCGACGAGCCGGTCGACGCGGTGATGAGCGTGGCCGCCTTCCACTGGATCGAGGACCACGACCTGCTCTTCGCCAACCTCGCGGCCGTGATGCGCCCGGGGGCCCGGCTGACGTCCGACTGCGGCGGACAGGGCCAGCTCGCGATCATGACCGCCGCGCTCGTGGCGGTCACCGGCGACGGGAAGTTCGGCACGTCGTTCAAGGGCATCGACGAGACCCGTGCGTCGCTGACGCACGCGGGCTTCGACGTCGAGGACGTCCGGCTGCGCCCCGACCCGCTGCGCCTGGAGGACCCCGAGCTGATGGAGAACTACCTGGCGACGGTCAACCTCGGCTCCCACCTCGTCGACCTGCCGATCGCCGAGCAGCGCGACTTCGTACGCCGCGTGCGACTCGCGATGACGGAGCCCGTCATCGACTACGTGCGACTCGAGATCGACGCCGTACGCCGCTGACATGCCCATCGGCGCCCGGGAGGACCCGGGCGCCGACGTCTCGATGGCTCAGACCAGTGCTGGCTCGCGCTCCTCGCTCCGCGGCTCCGCAACCGGGTCGCCGTAAGCCTCGTCCTCGTCGAGCATCGTCGTCTCGTCGAACGGGTCACCACCGGCCAGCACGCGATCGAGCTGCTCGCGGTCGAGGCCGCCGGTCCAGGTGCCGATCAGCACGGTCGCGACGGCGTTGCCGGCGAAGTTGGTGACCGCGCGGCACTCCGACATGAAGCGGTCGATCCCCACGATCAGGCCGACGCCGTCGAGCAGGTCGGGCCGGTGCGAGCTGAGCCCGCCGGCGAGGGTGGCCATGCCGGCGCCCGTGACACCGGCCGCACCCTTCGAGGCGATCATCATGAAGGCCAGCAGCGAGAGCTGCTCGCCGATCGACAGCGGGTCACCCATGGCCGAGGCGATGAACAGCGACGCCATCGTCAGGTAGATCGCGGTGCCGTCGAGGTTGAAGGAGTAGCCCGTCGGGACGACGACGCCGACGGTGGACTTGTCGACCCCGGCGTGCTCCATCTTCGCGATCAGCCGTGGCAGGGCCGACTCCGACGACGAGGTCGAGACGATGAGCAGGAACTCCCGGGCGAGGTACTTCAGCAGCGCGAAGATGCTGATGCCCGTCGTCACCTTGAGGAGGACCCCGAGGACGACGAACACGAAGACCGCGCAGGTGGCGTAGAACCCGAGCATCAGCACGGCCAGGCTCTTGAGCGCGTCGATGCCGGTCTCGCCGACGACGCCGGCCATGGCACCGAACGCGCCCACCGGAGCGACCCACATGACCATGGTCAGCACCTTGAAGACCAGCCGTTGGGCGTGGCCCACGCCGCGCAGGATCGGCTCACCGGAGCGGCCCATGGCCTGCAGGGCGAAGCCCACCAGCAGCGCCACGAGCAGGGTCTGCAGCACCTCGCCCGAGGTCAGGGCGGACAGCATCGAGTCGGGGATGATCCCGAGGAGGAGGTCGGTCGTGCTGGCGTGCGCGCCCGCTGCCTGCTCGGCGCCGGCGGACGCGGTCTCGTCCGTGAGGTGCAGGCCCGCACCGGGCTGCAGCACATTGCCGACGAGCAGGCCGATGGCCAGGGCGACGGTCGACATCGCGATGAAGTAGCCGAGTGCGAGGCCGCCGACCTTGCCGACCTTGGCGGCGCTGCGCACCGAGCCGACGCCGAGCACGATGGTGCAGAAGATGACCGGCTGGATCATCATCTTGATCAGCGCCACGAAGGCCTGGCCGATCGGCTTGAGCTCGACGGCGAACGCAGGTGCCACCAGGCCGACGGCGATGCCCAGCGCGACGGCGGCGATCACCGCGAGGTAGAGGTAGTGCGTCCTGTCCTTGCGTCGTACGGCGCCTGGGGCCGTGTCAGTCGTGGTGCTCATGATTCCTCCAGAAGCGGCCGGGGCGGGCGCCCAGTGCCATGGCCACCAGACTGGGCCCGGCTGTGATCCAGGTCACCGTTGTGTTCGTTGAGTTCACAGCAGGCACAATGCGCGCATGGGCAGGTCACGCGAGGGCTCGGTCGCCCGCCAGGTGCTGCTGCTCCAGGTGCTCGTGGTGCTGCTCGTCGTGGTCGTCGGCGTCGCACTGGCGGTCTATGACGCACGCCAGGACGCGCGGGACAGCGCGGTCGACCGGTCGGTCTCGGTGGCCCAGACCGTGGCCGACTCCCCCGCCGTCCACGACGCCCTCGACGATGCCGACCCGTCGGCGCCCCTGCAGCCCTTCGCCGAGAACGTGCGCACCGACACCGACGTCGACTTCGTCGTGGTGATGGCCCTCGACCGGACCCGCTACACGCACCCGGACCCCGAGCAGATCGGGAAGAAGTTCATCGGCGACCTCGGCGGCGCGCCAGCGGGGCGGGTCTTCACCCAGGAGTACGCCGGAACGCTCGGGCCCTCGATGCGCTCGGTCGTGCCGGTCACGGTCGACGGCACCGTGGTTGCCCTCGTCTCGGTCGGCATCACGATCGAGACGATCGACAAGGCGCTGCCCGCGGCGCTCCTGCGTGTCGCGATCGCCGCCCTGGCCGTGCTCGCCGGCGGCCTGCTGGGCGCCTGGCTGATCAGCCGTCGGCTGCGCCGCCAGACCCACGGTCTCGGGGAGCAGGAGCTCGGCCGGATGTACGAGTACCACCGCGCCGTGCTCCACGCCGTCCGCGAGGGCCTGCTGCTCCTCGACGACCAGGACCGCGTGCAGCTCGTGAACGACGAGGCGCGCCGGCTGCTCGACCTGCCTGCCGACGTCATCGGCCGCGACGTGGGCGACCTCGGGCTTCCCCCGGCGCTCGTGCAGGCGGCCGTCGGCGAGACCGCGGAGGCCGACGACGTCTACGTCGCCGGGGACCACGTGCTGGTCGTGAGCTCCGCGCCCGCGCTCTGGAAGGGCCGCGAGGTCGGCGCCGTCGTCACCCTGCGCGACCGCACGGAGCTGCAGGCCGTCACCGGCGAGCTCGACGTGGTGCGCGGTCTCACCGACGCCCTGCGCGCGGCCAACCACGAGTCCGCGAACCGTCTCCACACGGTGGTGTCGCTGATCGAGATGGGCCGGTCGCAGGAGGCGGTGGAGTTCGCCACCGAGGAGCTCCAGGTCGCCCAGCTGCTGACCGACCGGGTCGTCGCCGCGGTGGAGGACCCGGTCCTGGCCGCCCTGCTGCTCGGCAAGACCGCCCAGGCATCCGAGCGTGGCATCACCCTCACCATCGACGGCCAGGTCAGCACCTCGCGCCTGCGCATCGAGCCCCGTGACGTCGTGACCCTGGCCGGCAACCTCGTCGACAACGCGCTCGACGCCGCCTCCGGCACCGAGGGTCCGCGCGTCCAGGTCACCGTCACCTGGGACGAGACCCACCTCTGCCTCCGCGTGGGCGACAACGGACCCGGGATCCCCGAGGACGACCACGAGCACGTCCTCGAGCACGGCTGGTCGACGAAGGCGGGCGACGGCGTGGGTCGCGGCGTCGGGCTGGCGCTGGTCAGCCAGGCGGCCCGCCGCAACGGTGGAACCGTCCGCATCGGCCGCTCGCCCCTCGGCGGCGCCGAGGTCGAGGTCACCGTGGGAGAGCCCGCATGAGCGTCCGGGTGCTCGTCGTCGAGGACGAGGCGATCGCCGCGGAGGCCCACAGCGCCTACGTCGGCCGGATCGACGGCTTCGAGGTCGCGGGAGTGGCGCGCTCGGCCGCCGCGGCGATGCGGCTCCTCACCGCGGACCCGACCATCGACCTGGTCCTGCTCGACATGCACCTCCCGGACGGGCACGGCCTCGGCCTGCTGCAGCGGATGCGCGCCGCCGGTCACCTGTGCGACGTGATCGCCGTGACGTCCGCGCGCGATGCCGACGTCGTCCGGCACGCAGTCGCGCAGGGGGTGGTGCTCTACCTGCTCAAGCCGTTCTCGTTCGCGACGTTCCGCGCCAAGCTCGAGCAGTACGCCGACTACCGCACCGGCCTCGCCGGTGCCGCCGACGACGTGGTGCAGGACGAGGTGGACCGGCTCCTCGGCGCCCTGCGTCCGTCCGCCGCGACCGCGCCGCTGCCCAAGGGCATGAGTGCGGAGTCGCTGCGCCAGGTGACCGCGGTCCTGCGCGACTCCCCGGTCGCCCTGTCGGCCACCGAGGTCGCGGCCGCCGTCGGGTCCTCGCGGGTGACCGCTCGCCGCTACCTCGAGCACCTCGCCGACTCCGACCTCGTGACCCGGACGCCGCGGTACGGCGGGTCGGGCCGCCCCGAGGTGGAGTACCGCTGGCGGACGCGCTGATGTCAGGCCAGGGCCGCGGACACGACCTCGCGCGCCTCGGCCTGCACCTGGGCGAGGTGGTCGGGTCCCCGGAAGGACTCGGCGTAGATCTTGTAGACGTCCTCGGTGCCGCTGGGCCGGGCGGCGAACCACGCCGACTCGGTGGTGACCTTGAGGCCACCGATCTTCGCGCCGTTGCCCGGGGCCTCGGTCAGGCGCCCGGTGATCTCCTCCCCCGCCAGGGAGGTCGCGGTGACGTCGTCGGGTGACAGCGCCGCCAGCTTGGCCTTCTGCGCCCGGTCGGCGGGAGCGTCCACGCGGGCGTAGGCGGGCTCGCCGTGCTCGGCGACGAGGGAGGCGTAGTGCTGGCTGGGGGTCGAGCCCGTGGTCGCGAGGATCTCGCTGGCCAGCAGCGCCAGGACCAGCCCGTCCTTGTCCGTCGTCCAGGTCGAGCCGTCCGTCCGCAGGAAGGAGGCCCCGGCCGACTCCTCGCCGCCGAAGCCGAAGGACCCGTCCATCAGCCCCGGCACGAACCACTTGAAGCCGACCGGCACCTCCACCATCGGCTTGCCGAGCGAGGCCGCGACCCGGTCGATCATCGAGCTCGACACCAGCGTCTTGCCGATCCGCGCCGTCGCGGGCCAGTCGGGGCGGGCGCCGCCGAAGAGGTGTCCGATCGCGACCGCGAGGAAGTGGTTGGGGTTCATCAGGCCACCGTCGGGCGTGACGATCCCGTGCCGGTCGGCGTCGGCGTCGTTGCCGGTGGCGATGTCGTAGTCGTCCTTGCGGCCGATCAACGACGCCATCGCGGACGGGCTGGAGCAGTCCATCCGGATCTTCTCGTCCCAGTCGAGGGTCATGAAGCGCCAGGTCGGGTCGACCAGCGGGTTGACCACGGTCAGGTCGAGGCCGTGGCGCTCGGCGATCTCGCCCCAGTAGGCGACGCTCGCCCCGCCCAGCGGGTCGGCGCCGATCCGCACCCCGGCCGCCCTGATGGCGGCGAGGTCGACGACGGACGGGAGGTCGTCGACGTACGAACCGAGGAAGTCGTAGGCGCCGGCGGCCGCGCGGGCACGGGTGAAGGGGATGCGGCGCACGCCGTCGAGCCCGGCGGAGATCAGCTCGTTGGCGCGCGCGGCGATCACGCTGGTGGCGTCGGTGTCGGCCGGGCCGCCGTGCGGCGGGTTGTACTTGAAGCCGCCATCGGCGGGCGGGTTGTGCGACGGCGTGACGACGATGCCGTCGGCGAGGCCGGGGCCGGTCGTGCGGCCGCCGTTGGCTCGGATGATCGCGTGCGAGACCGCCGGGGTGGGCGTGTAGCCGTCGCGGTCGTCGACGAGCACCGTGACGTCGTTGGCGACCAGCACCTCGAGCGCCGTTGTCCACGCCGGCTCCGAGAGCGCGTGGGTGTCACGACCCATGAAGAGCGGGCCGTCGTAGCCCTGGTCGCGCCGGTAGTCGCAGATCGCCTGCGTGGTGGCGGCGATGTGGGTGTCGTTGAACGACGTCTTGAGGCTCGAGCCGCGGTGCCCGCTGGTGCCGAAGGCGACCTGCTGGTCGACGTCCTCGGGGTCGGGCTGCTGCGTGTAGTAGGCCGTCACGAGGTGGGCGACGTCGACGAGGTCGGACGGTTGGGCGAGTGTTCCTGCGCGGGAGTCCGGAGCCATGGCGCCATCCTGTCGTCGCGGGGGTGCGCACGTCGAGAAGGACTCGCGACCGCCTGTCGATTTCCCCCCACGCCATCCGTCACAGTGTCGAGGTCGCAAACCGCGACCCCGGACGACAGCCACGAGGAGTTCTTCGATGAGCCGCTACCTGATCCTGCTGCCCGCCCCTGAGGCGGAGTGGGCGGCCCTGCCCGCCTCCGAGCACGAGAAGGGGATGCGCTCGCACGGCCAGTTCCAGCAGGACCTGCGCCAGGGCGGTCACCAGGTCGTCGCCGTCGGACCGCTGGAGCCGTCGGTCCTGGCCACGTCGATGCGACCCGGCGACGACGGCGGAGCGGTGGTGACCGAAGGCCCGTTCAGCGAGACCACCGAGCAGGTCGTCGGCTTCTACCTCCTCGACAGCGAGGACGAGGACGACCTGCGCGCCGCGTGCGAACGCTTCGCTGCCCGGGGCGAGCACATCGAGTTCCGTCGCATGGCTGTCTAGAGGAACCGGATGAGCGATCCGGCCGACGCCCTGGCGTCCACCGTGCGCGAGGAGTGGGGCCGGCTGACGGCCCTGCTCCTCGCGCGCTACCGCCGCCTCGACCTGGTCGAGGACGCCCTGGGCGACGCCGTCGAGGCAGCCGCTCGCACCTGGCCGACGGACGGCGTGCCCGACCGGCCGGCGGCGTGGCTGCACACCGCGGCCAGCCGCCGCGTCATCGACCGCCTGCGCACCGAGGCCGCGGCGCACCGTGCCGAACCGCTGCTCGTCATCGAGGGCTCCCGCCTCGCAGGAGACCGGGTGATGGCCGATCCCGGCACGCTCGTCGAGGACGACCTGCTGCGCCTCGTGCTGATGTGCACCCACCCCGCGCTGGCGCCCGAGGCGGCGAGCGCCCTGGCCCTCCGGCTCGTCCTGGGCGTGCCGACACCCGACATCGCCCGGTTGTTCCTCGTGCCCGAGCCGACGATGGCCGCGCGGATCACCCGGGCCAAGAAGAAGATCGTCGGCGCGGGGATCCCGTTCGCCGTCCCCGACGCGAGCGTGCTGCCCGACCGGCTCGACTCCGTCGCCCAGACGGCCTACCTCGCGTTCACGGCCGGCTACTCCCCCGGCACCGGCGCCGACCTGCTGCGGGCCGAGCTCGCGGGACAGGCGATCGGCCTGGTGCGGGTCGTGCTCGCGCTGCGACCCGACGAGCCGGTGCTGGTGGCGCTGCTCGCGCTGATGCTCTGCCAGCACTCACGCCGCCACGCCCGGGTCCACGACGGGCGGCTCGTGCTGCTGGCCGACCAGGACCGCACCCGGTGGCAGCACGACGACATCGCCGAGGCCCGACGACTGCTCGACTCCGACACGCTCCTCGCTCCGATGACGGTGCAGGCAGCGGCGTACACCCTGCAGGCGAGGATCGCGTCCGAGCACGCGCTGGCCGCGTCGGCGCAGGACACCCGGTGGGAGCGGATCGTCGGGTGGTACGACGTCCTGCTGGACATCGCGCCGACACCGGGCGCGCGCCTGGCCCGGTCCGTGGCGGTGGCCGAGGCACGTGGCCCGGCCGCCGGCCTGGCGGCGCTGGAGGGCATCGACATCCCGACGTCGCACCGGGTCGCCGCCGTACGAGCCGAGCTCCTGAGCCGCGCCGGTGACGTCGACGCGGCACGGGCGGCCTACGACCAGGCGATCGCCGCCTGCCGCAACGAGGTAGAGCGGGCACACCTGGAGTCGCAGCGCGACGCGCTCTGATCAGCTCGCAGGCACGTCCTGCTGCTTGGCCAGGACGGTGAGCCCGTCCTCGATCGCGAAACCGCGCGCGCGGTCGGCCTCGGGGTCGACGCCGATCTGTACCCCGGCCGGGACGACGACGCCCTTGTCGAGGATGCAGTTGCGCACGACGGCGCCCTCGCCGATGCGGACCCCGTCCATCAGCACGGAGTCGGAGACCTCGGCACCCTCCTGCACATAGACCCCCGGTGAGAGCACCGACTGGCTCACCGACGCCCCGCTCACCACGACGCCCGGCGACAGGATCGAGTTGAACGTCGTGACCGCGCCACCGGCGTGGCCCTCGACGAGCTTGGCCGGCGGGTGGGGACCGTGGCTGGTGAAGATCGGCCAGTCCTTGTTGTAGAGGTTGAAGACCGGCAGCGGCGACACGAGGTCCATGTGGGCGTCGTAGTAGGAGCGCATCGTCCCGACGTCGCGCCAGTAGCCGCGGTCGCGGTCGGTCGAGCCGGGCACGTCGTTGTCCTTGTAGTCGTAGACGGCCGACTCGGTGCGGTCGACGAACCACGGCACGATGTCGCCGCCCATGTCGTGCTTGGAGCGCTCGAGCTCGGCGTCGCGCGTGACCGCATCGACCAGCGCATCGGCGTCGAAGACGTAGTTGCCCATGGAGGCGAGCACCTGGTCGGGAGCGTCGGGCAGGCCCACCGGGTCGGTCGGCTTCTCCAGGAAGGCGCGGATCCGCTCCGGGCTCGCCGGGTCGACGTCGATCACGCCGAACTGGTCGGCCAGCGAGATCGGCTGGCGGATCGCGGCGACGGTGCAGCCGGCGCCGGACTCGATGTGCGCCTCCACCATCTGCGCGAAGTCCATCCGGTAGACGTGGTCGGCGCCCACGACGACCACGATGTCGGGCTGCTCGTCGACGAGGAGGTTCTGCGACTGGAAGATCGCGTCGGCGCTGCCGAGGTACCACCGCTTGCCGACGCGCTGCTGGGCCGGCACCGGGGTGACGTAGTTGCCGAGCAGCGTCGACATCCGCCAGGTCGTGGTGACGTGCCGGTCGAGGCTGTGCGACTTGTACTGCGTCAGCACGACGACCTTGAGGTAGCCCGAGTTGACGACGTTGGACAGTGCGAAGTCGATGAGGCGGTAGATCCCGCCGAACGGCACTGCCGGCTTGGCCCGGTCCGCAGTGAGCGGCATCAGCCGCTTGCCCTCACCGCCGGCCAGGACGATGGCGAGGATCTTCTTGCGACCGTGGGCGCTCATGTCCCGAAACTAGTGGCGCAGGCTCCGGGCGACCACCCTTGCGCACGAGTAGGTTCACGACCATGCGCGTCGACGTCCTCAGCAAGGAATACCCGCCCGAGGTCTACGGAGGCGCCGGCGTGCACGTCGCCGAGCTCGTCCGGGCCCTGCGCGCACGGTCCGGCGTCGACGCCCGCGTGCGGTGCTTCGGGGCGCCTCGCTCCGAGCAGGGCACGACGGCGTACGGCGAACCCGACTCGCTCTCCGGCGCCAACCCGGCGCTGCGGACCCTCGGCGTGGACCTCGCGATGGTCGACGACTGCGCCGGGGCGGACCTGGTGCACTCGCACACGTGGTACGCCAACATGGCCGGCCACCTCGCGGGCCTGATGCACGACGTCCCGCACGTGCTCTCCGCGCACTCCCTGGAGCCGATGCGGCCCTGGAAGGCCGAGCAGCTGGGCGGCGGCTATGCCCTCTCGAGCTGGGTGGAGAAGACCGCCTACGAAGGCGCCGCCGGGGTCGTCGCGGTCAGCGCAGCCATGCGCGACGACGTGCTGCGCAGCTATCCGGCCGTCGATCCGGCGAAGGTGAGCGTGATCCACAACGGCATCGACACCTCGCAGTGGTCGCCCACGCCCAACCCCGACCGGGTGCGATCGCTCGGGCTGGATCCCGACCGTCGCAGCGTCATCTTCGTCGGCCGGATCACCCGGCAGAAGGGGCTGCCGCTGTTCCTGCGGGCGGTGGAGTCGCTGCCGCCCGACGTGCAGCTGATCCTGTGTGCCGGCGCCCCCGACACCCCGGAGATCGCCGCCGAGGTGCGTGGGCTCGTCGAGGGGCTCGCGGCCACCCGCGACGGTGTCGTCTGGATCGAGGAGATGCTCCCCCGCCCCGACGTCGTCGCGCTGCTGACCGCTGCGACCGTCTTCGCCTGCCCGTCGATCTACGAGCCGCTCGGCATCGTCAACCTCGAGGCGATGGCCTGCGAGACGGCGGTCGTCGCCACCGCGACCGGTGGCATCCCCGAGGTCGTGGTCGACGGGTCGACCGGGTGGCTGGTCCCCATCGAGCAGGCGAGCGACGGCACCGGCACCCCGCTCGACCCCGAGCAGTACGTCGCGGACCTGGGCGCCGCCCTCGTCGACGCCGTCTCCGACCCCGACCGGGCCCGCGCGTTCGGCGTCGCCGGCCGCCAGCGCGCGATCGAGTCGTTCAGCTGGGACGCCATCGCGGAGCGGACCCTGGCGCTCTACCGCTCGTTGCTCTGAGCCGCCGCGTAGACGCGCGGACATTGCGCGCCCGCGTCGGCTCCACCGAGCGTGACCCGCGGCTGGCGTCGGGACCAATGTCCGCGCGTCTGCGGGCCTGTGGATGACGCCTGCGCCGGACACGCGATTCGAGCATGCTCAGCCACATGGACGTCGTCTCCGTGATCGAGCGCTCGGGAGGTCTCTCCTCCCGGGCCCCTCTCATCGCGGCGACCGCACGGCTCGATGTCGACCGGGCGGTCCGCGACGGCAAGATCTTCCGCGCCGGCCACGGTCGCTACGCACTGCCGAGCGTGGGTGAGGCAGCCCGGATCGCGCACGGCGCGAACGGTGTGCTCAGCCTGACCAGCGCCGCCCTCCACCACGGTTGGGAGGTCAAGCTGGCGCCCGACAAGCCACACGTCACCTTCCCGCGCCATCGCAACATCCCCGCGAAGTGGCGGGAGAAGGTGACCATCCACCGAGGCGACCTGATGATCGACGACATCACCGATGGCGCCACCAGCCGCGAGCTCACGCTGACGCAGTGCCTGCGCCTCCTGCCCGACGACGAGGCCCTGGTGATCGCGGACTCCGCGCTGCGTCACGGTGAGGTGGCCACCCTTCGACGAGCCGTCGCCTCTGTCCGCGGACGTGGGCAGGCGAAGGCCCAGCGCATCGGGGAGGGCGCGCGTGGCGAAGCGGCCAATGCCTTCGAGTCCGCGACCCGCGCCATCTGCAACACGGTGCCGGGGTTGCACGTCGAGCCGCAGGTGGTGATCTCCACCCCGACGTGCTGGGCCCGCCCGGACCTGGTCGACCAGGAGCGCAGGCTCGTCGTCGAGTGCGACTCGTTCGAGTGGCACGCAGTGCGAGAGGGCTTCCGCAAGGACGTACGGCGCTACACGCTGCTCGTCGCGGAGGGCTGGACGGTCCTCCGGTTCATCTGGGAGGACGTGATGTTCCGCCCCGAGTGGGTTCGAGACGTGCTCGTCCGCACCGTCGGCGCAGACGCGCGGACATTGGCCCGCACGGCGTGGCCCTTCGCCGCCTGACACCGCGCCAGCCCACGACCAATGTCCGCGCGTCTACGCGCGGACCGAGCGAGCGGTCAGCTGAGCTCGAGACCCGGGTAGAGCGGGTGCTTCTCGAGCAGCTCGTCGGCACCGGCCTGCACGCGGTCGGCGACCCCGTCGGCCAGGGCATAGGACGCCTTGCTGGGGTCGCCCGCCTTGGTGGTGCCGGGCTGGGTGTTGGTGAGCACCTCGACGATCAGCTCGGCGACCCGGTCGAACTCGTCGTGGCCGAAGCCGCGGGTCGTGAGCGCCGGGGTGCCGAGGCGGATGCCGGAGGTGTACCAGGCGCCGTTGGGATCGCTGGGCACCGAGTTGCGGTTGGTGACGACGCCGGCGTCGAGCAGCGCCGACTCGGCCTGCCGACCGGTGAGGCCGTACTTCGTGACGTCGAGCAGCACGATGTGGTTGTCGGTGCCACCGGTGACGAGCTTGGCGTCACGGGTCAAGAAGCCCTCGGCCAGCGACTTCGCGTTGTCGGCGATGTTCTGGGCGTAGGTCTGGAACTCGGGCTGGCGGGCCTCGGCGAGCGCCACGGCCTTGGCCGCCATCACGTGCGACAGCGGGCCACCGAGCACCATCGGGCAGCCGCGGTCGACATCGGCCGCGAACTCCTCCTGCGCCAGCACCATGCCGCCGCGCGGGCCGCGCAGGGACTTGTGGGTCGTGGTCGTGGTGACGTGGGCGAAGGGCACCGGGTTCTCGTCACCGGTGAAGACCTTGCCCGCGACCAGACCGGCGAAGTGGGCCATGTCGACCATCAGCACGGCGCCGACCTCGTCAGCGATCTCGCGCATCTTCGCGAAGTTCACGCGTCGCGGGTACGCCGAGTAGCCGGCCACCAGCACGAGCGGCTTGAACTCCTTGGCCTTGGCGCGCACCACGTCGTAGTCGAGCAGACCGGTCTCGGGGTCGGTGCCGTACTGCTGCTGGTGGAACATCTTGCCGCTGATGTTGGGGCGGAAGCCGTGGGTCAGGTGACCGCCCGAGTCGAGGGACATGCCGAGCAGCCGCTGGTTGCCGAACTCGTGGCGCAGCGACTCCCAGTCGGCCTCGGTCAGCTCGTTGACGTTCTTGGCGCCCAGTCGCTTGAGGGCGGGCGTCTCGATGCGGTTGGCCAGGATCGACCAGAAGGCGACGAGGTTGGCGTCGATGCCCGAGTGCGGCTGCACATAGGCGTACGGCGCCCCGAACAGCTCACGGGCGTGCTCGGCGGCCAGCGACTCGACGGTGTCGACGTTCTGGCAGGCGGCGTAGAAGCGGTGCCCGACGGTGCCCTCGGCGTACTTGTCGCTGAACCAGGTGCCCATGGTCAGCAGCACGGCCGGGGACGCGTAGTTCTCCGAGGCGATCAGCTTGAGCGAGCCTCGCTGGTCGGCCAGCTCCTGTCGGGTGGCGGCCGCGATTCGCGGCTCGACCGACTCGATGACCTTGAGGGCCTGCTCGTAGGCACCGGAAGTGAGCTGGGAGATGGAGGCATCCGTCATGTCCTCAGCCTAGAGGCCCGGACGGGCAGGATGGACATCGAGCCCGCACCGCAGGCGGTGTGACGTGCGCCGCACACGGACAGCAAAACCCGCATGAACTCAACATGTCCATCTCACTATGTGGCGCCGCATCTCTCATCATGAGATTTCGTCTTGTCGGGAGAGTGTCCGAGCGTTGAGACTCCTTGACATGACTCTTGCTGTGACCTCCAAGTTCCTCGTGGTTCGACGCCACGTGGACTTCGGTCGTACTCGCAGCTCGATGTGTTGGCATCGCTGATTCGCCGCCCAGTCACCCGCACGTCACCGCGCTCACCGTCGCGCGCGGCCCTCAGCGAACAGGATCACCCCCCTCATGCCTGACCTCCGCTTCAAGCCAGAGCCTGCCCAGCACACCGAGATCCCGCGCCCCAAGCGCGCCGAGGGTCAGTGGGCGCTGGGCTACACCGAGCCGCTGAACAAGAACGAGCAGTCCAAGAAGGACGACGACCCGCTCAACGTTCGCAACCGGATCCTCTACACCTATTCCAAGCGCGGCTTCGACTCCATCGATCCGGCCGACCTGCGTGGTCGCTTCCGCTGGATGGGGCTCTACACCCAGCGTGCGCCCGGCTTCGACGGTGGCAAGACCGCGCAGCTGGAGGAGGAGGAGCTCGACGACCGCTTCTTCATGATGCGCGTGCGCACCGACGGGCAGATCCTCGACGCCGACGCCCTGCGCGCCCTCGGTGAGGCCTCGACGGCCTACGCCCGCAACACCGCGGACATCACCGACCGCAACAACATCCAGTACCACTGGATCGACATCGTCGACGTGCCCGCGATCTGGGAGCGCCTGGAGGCAGCCGGCCTCACCACGCTCGAGGCCTGCGGCGACGGGCCCCGCCCCTTCCTGGGCTCGCCGGTGGCCGGGATCGCCAAGGACGAGATCATCGACGGCTCCGAGGCGCTCGCCGAGATCAAGCGGCGCGCACTGGACAACCCGGCGTTCTCCAACCTGCCGCGCAAGTTCAAGACCGCGCTCACCGGGCACCCCAGCCACGACGTCGCGCCCGAGATCAACGACGTGTCGTTCGTCGCGACCGTCCACCCCGAGCACGGCCCCGGTTTCGACCTGTGGGCCGGCGGTGGCCTCTCGACCAACCCGATGCTCGCGCACAAGCTCGGCGTCTGGATCCCGCTGGACGAGGTCGCCGACGCATGGGAGGGCGTGGCCGGCATCTTCCGCGATTACGGCTACCGCCGCCTGCGCTCGAAGGCCCGCCTGAAGTTCCTGCTGGCCGACTGGGGCGTCGAGAAGTTCCGCGAGGTGCTCGAGAACGAGTACCTCCACCGCAAGCTGATCGACTGCGCCTCGCCGGCCGCGCCCGTGCATCAGGGCGACCACGTCGGGATCCACGAGCAGAAGGACGGCAAGTTCTTCATCGGCGCGACGCCGGTCGTGGGCCGCATCGACGGCACCACGCTCACCGCTCTCGGCGACCTGGTCGAGCAGTACGGCGCCCGCGGCGCCCGCCTCACGGCGTACCAGAAGCTCGTCGTGATCGGCGTCGACGGTGCTGACACCGAGGCCTTCGCCGAGGGGCTGGAGAAGATCGGCCTGACCGCTCGTCCGAGCAACTGGCGCCGCCGCACGATGGCGTGCACCGGCATCGAGTTCTGCAAGCTGGCCATCGTGGACACCAAGGAGCGTTCGCGCGCCCTGGTCACGGAGCTGGAGAAGCGGTTCCCCGAGCTGGACACGCCGATCTCGGTCAACGTCAACGGCTGCCCCAACGCCTGCGCCCGCACCCAGGTCGCCGACATCGGCCTCAAGGGCATGCTGGTGCTCGACCAGGACGGCAACCAGGTCGAGGGCTTCCAGGTGCACCTCGGTGGCGCCCTCGGACTCAGCTCCACCTTCGGCCGCAAGCTGCGTGCCCACAAGATCACCAGCGCCGGCCTCGACGACTACATCACCAACGTCGTGCAGGCCTACCTCGCCGATCGCACCCCGGACGAGCTGTTCGCCGACTGGGTCGCGCGCGCCGACGAAGTGCACCTGCGCGGCGAGTCCGTCGTGGAAGTCGTCTGACATGAGCGAGCGAGCGGCTGCCCAGCACTGCCCCTACTGCGGGGAGACGACGTTGTGGCCGCGCGAGGACGGGTGGGAGTGCCGCTCCTGCCTGCGTGCCTTTGCCGTCACGTATCTCGGCATGATCCCCAGAGGAGGTGGCGAACGATGAGTCTGTCCACCCAGGCTGCCCGCGACTTCAAGGGCACACACACGGCCGGCCGCACGCCGGAGGAGCTCCGCGAGCTCGTCTCCCACGTCGGCGCCGAGCTCGAGCTCGCGCCCGCCGAGAACATCATCGAGTGGGCCGTAGCGACCTTCGGCGACCGCTTCTGCGTGACCTCGTCGATGGGTGACGCGGTGCTCGCGCACCTCGCGGCCAAGGTCGCCCCCGGCCTGGACGTGGTCTTCCTCGACACCGGCTACCACTTCGTCGAGACCATCGGCACGCGCGACGCCGTCGAGGCCACGCTGCCGGTCAACCTGATCACCATCCGACCCGAGCTGAGCGTCGCCGAGCAGGACGCGACGTACGGCAAGGACCTCTACAAGACCGATCCCGACCTGTGCTGCAAGCTGCGCAAGGTCCAGCCGCTGGCGGACTCGCTCGCCGGCTACGACGCGTGGGCGACCGGCCTGCGTCGCGCGGAGACCCACAACCGCGTCATCGCACCGGTGATCGGCTGGGACGCCCGCAAGGGCAAGGTCAAGGTCTCCCCGCTCGCGCGCTGGAGCGACGAGCAGATCGAGACCTACATCGCCGACAACGGCGTGCTGGTCAACCCGCTGGTCTACGACAACTACCCCAGCATCGGTTGCTGGCCGTGCACCCGGCGCGTCGCTCCCGGCGACGACCCGCGCAGCGGGCGCTGGGCGGGCACGAACAAGACCGAGTGCGGGATCCACTCATGAGCTCCACCCCCAACGACAAAGGCGTCGATTCGCACACCACCACCCGAGATGGGAGGCCCAGCTGATGGCCGCTCCTGCATTGGTTGCCCTGGCTCACGGAAGCCGCGACCCTCGCTCCGCCGCAACGATCAAGGCCCTCGTGGCCGAGGTCAAGACGATGCGCCCCGACCTGCGCATCGAGACGGCGTTTCTCGACCTGTCCAAGCCGTCCTTCGACACGGTGGTCGACCGACTGGTGAAAGCAGGGTTCGACGAGATCGTCGTGGTGCCGCTGCTCCTGACCGAGGCGTTCCACGCCAAGGTCGACGTCCCGGGCGCGATCGCTGCCGCCACCTCGCGCCACGAGGGGCTCAAGATCCGCGCGACCCGCGTGCTGGGCATGGAGGCTGCGTTCCTCGAGGTGCTCGACGTCCGCCTGCGTGAGGCGCTCAAGGAGGCCCGGGTGCGTGAGCTCGACGCTCTCGTGCTCGCCGCCGCCGGCTCGTCGGACCCCCTCGCCAACCAGGCTGTCGCCCGACTCGCCCGCACCTGGGGCACCCGCCACAAGCTGCCGGTGACGGCCGCCTTCGCGTCGGCCGCTCCCCCGGCCGCCGGTGAGGCCGTGCGCGCCTTCCGGGCCGAGGGCCGCCGACACATCGCTGTCGCGTCGTTCTTCCTCGCGCCGGGCTTCCTGCCCGACCGGGCTGCCGAGCTCGCGATCGAGGCCGGGGCGGTCGCCGTCTCCGAGCCGCTCGGTGCCCACCCCGAGGTCGCGCGCGCCATCCTGGCTCGCTACGCCGTCGGTGCCGTGGAGCTCGTGCCGGTCTGATCGACACTGCCCCACCAGCACGTCCCCGGTCGCCCGGTTCCGCTCACGCGGGGCCGGGCGACTGTCTTCTGGTCACCCGACGAGCCGGGCCAGCAGGTGCTCGAGCTGGCGGGCGGGATCCGCCGTCATGCCGCCGTGCACGGGCCCGGGTTGCAGGACGGTGCTCTTCGGCGCCTTCAGGAAGCCGAACCGCTGGCCCGGCGACTGCAGGGCGGCCGCACCGCCGCGGGCGTCGCCCCGGCAGACACCCTCGACGAAGGCGAGCGCCGCACACACCGCATCCACGTCGAGGCGCGGATCGAGGGCGCCCAGCCGGTCCCGGTCGCACTGCCAGGCGACGTCGAGGAAGTCGGCAGCCTGGCAGTAGAGCACCACCCCGACGTTGACGAACTCCTCACGCTCAGGGCGCGGGACGCAGCGCAGGGCGACGTACTGGTAGGCGAGGCGGCTCATGACGGCGCCCCCGGCAGCCAGGCGCGCGTGGCGAGGCGCGCGGTCAGGAAGGCGACGTACGCCGCTCGGAGCTCTGCGGCGCTCTCGGCGCCGGGCACGGGTTCGAGCCAGGCGTCCGGCACCTGCGCGAGCACGTCGGCGAAGACGCCCTCGTCGAGCAGAGCCCGGATCCGCGCGTCGGCGTCCGGGACCTCCGCGGCACAGTCGGCCATGACGTGGTCGGTGATGTCCCACGACTGACGGGCGAACCGCTGGGGATCGCTCACTCCCCCGGACCACCCGTGGTGGAAGTAGAGGGAGGCGCCGTGATCGATCACCCAGAGCTCGCCGTGCCACACGAGCAGGTTGGGGTTCTTCCACGACCGGTCGACGTTGGCAGTGAACGCATCCAGCCAGAGCACGGTCGCCGCCTCGGCGGCGGAGGTGCTGAGCTCGCCGTCGTAGCCGAAGGAGCCGGGCAGGAAGTCAACCCCGAGGTTGAGCCCGACGCTCTTGGTGAGCAGGTCCTGCACCTCCTCGTCGGCCTCGTAGCGGGCGATCTCGGCATCGAGGTCGAGCGCGACCAGGCGCGGCGTGCGCAGCCCGATCCTGGTGGCGAGCTCGCTGACGATGACCTCGGCCACCAGCACCTTGAGCCCCTGGCCCGCGCCGCGGAACTTGCAGACGTAGGTGCCGAGGTCGTCGGCCTCGACGATGCCGGGCAGACTGCCGCCCTCGCGCAGGGGCGTGACGTAGCGGGTGACGTCGACCACCGGCAGGCCGGTGGCCGGCTTCGCAGTCGTGCTCACGCGACCGGCGCCTCGTCGGCGAGCCGTCGCTCCTGCTCCTCGACATCGAAGTCGGCCACCGGCCACTGCAGGTCGAGACCGCGCAGGGCGTCGAGCAGGAGCTGGGCGACCGCGAGGTTCCGGAACCACTTCTTGTCGGCCGGGATCACGTGCCAGGGCGCGACCTCGGTGTTCGTGCGTTCGAGGGCGATCTCGTAGGCCTCGCGGTAGGCCGGCCACAGCGCCCGCTCGTCCAGGTCGCCGGGGTTGAACTTGTAGTGCTTCTCGGGGTTGTCGAGGCGCTCCTGGAGACGGGCCTTCTGCTCGTCGGCGCTGATGTGGAGCATGCACTTGACCAGCGTCGTGCCCTCGGCCACGAGCCTGGCCTCGAAGTCGTTGATGGCGCCGTACCGCCGCTCGATCTCCTCGGGCTCGGCGAACCCGCGCACCTTGGCGATCAGCACGTCCTCGTAGTGCGAGCGGTCGAAGACGCCGACGTAGCCGGGCGCCGGCACACCCTTCTCGATCCGCCAGAGGAAGTCGTGCGCCTTCTCCTCGTCGGTCGGTGCCTTGAAGCTGGTGATCCGCACGCCCTGCGGGTCGATCAGGCCGACGGCGTGCCGCAGCACCCCGCCCTTGCCCGAGGTGTCCATGCCCTGGAGCACGAGCAGCACCCGCCGCTCGGAGCCGGCGGTCCGCTCGGCCCACAGGCGCTCCTGCAGGTCGGCCAGCTCGGAGGCCATGGCCGCCAGCGCCGCCTCGCCGTCGGCCTTCTTCCCCGTGAACCCGGGCGCGGCGTCCGTCTCGATGGCACTCAGGTCAACGGGGCCGGGGCTGAGGCGGAGCTGGGCGGCGATCGCGTCGGTCATGGGCACATCATCGCGCACCGAGGAGGCGCTGCTCGTCAGGCCAGGACGCGGCGTACGTCGAGGGTGCAGCCGACGACGGTCGCCACCGAACTGTCCGTCTGGGGCTCGTCGAACCACACCCCCTGCTCGAAGCCGAGCTTGTCGAGCACCCGCAGGCTGGCCGCATTGCGGTGGTCGGGAGCGGCGAAGTAGGCGGCCGCGGCCGGCAGCCGGTGCTGGGTCTTCAGCATCCAGGCCCAGAGGATCGGCACCCCCAGTCCACGCCCGACCCACTCCGGCTCACCGATCGCGTAGTCCATCCCGATCGCGTCCGGGTCGGGAGCCAGCAGCGCGTACTCGGGATAGTCGCCGATGCGGTAGTCCTGCACGAAGCCCACCGAACGGCCGTTGACCTCGGCCACCCAGATCCGCGTCGGGCTGGTGCCGTCGATGTCCGCGGAGTATTGCTCGGTGACGCGCTCCAGGGTCGGTTCACCGTCGGCTGCCCACCACTGGAGCACGTGCGGCTGCTGGCGCCACTGCGCCACCTTGGGCAGGTCGCCGCGGGTCATGGGCCGCAGCGTCACGGCCCGGTCGTGGTCGATCAGGAACTTCTTGACCTCACCGGACAGGTCGAGAGGCACCGGCACGCCGCTGAGCGAGCCGGCCGTCCGGACCGCGGCAGCCCGCCAGGACTCCCCGTCCCGCACCACACCCGACAGCTCGTGGCCCCGGTCGGCGATCGTCAGCCGGATGGTCATGGGCGCTCGTCCGGGCCGGGCAGCAGTCGGGGCATGAGCCGAGACTAGAGCTCCTCGTCGGGCTCTGCATCCAGTCGCAGCTCGTCCTTGACGATCGCGAACGCCATTCCGGCGCCGTAGCCCTTGCGTGCGAGCATCCCCACAAGTCGCTGGGTCGCCTTCTGCTGCTCGAGGCCACGGACGGAGCGCAGCTTCTTGCGTACCAGCACCCGGGCAGCGGCAGCCTCGTCGTCCGGGTCGATCTGGTCGAGGGCGTCACGAGCGACCTCGTCGTCGATGCCCTTGCGGCGCAGCTCGTGGGCCAGCGCACGTCGGGCCAACCCCTTGCCCGGCTGTCGCGACTCGATCCACGCCCGGGCGAAGGCCTCGTCGTCGATCAGGCCGACCTCTTCGAAGCGGTCGAGCAGGCGCTCGGCCAGCTCGGCCGGCACCTCCTTCTTCGCCAGCTTGTCGGCCAGCTCCTTGCGCGAGCGGGCCTGGCCGGTGAGGGCGTCGAGGAGGATCTTGCGCGCAACGGCCTCCGGGTCCGCGGGCGGTCCGAGGGCGACCTTGTCGGGCGGCGGCGGAGCCGACGAGGGCTCTCGGGTGCGACCCGTCGCCCGCTCCGTCGACCGGGCGCGAGAGGCGCCGGACTTGCGCCGCGGGCGGCCTGTCGGCACCCGCTCGAACGGCTCGTCGGGCTCGTCCGACTCCGCGGCTCCGGACTTGGACAACCGCGACGAGCGAGTCCAGGCCTCGACCCCGGCGTGGACGTCTCCTGCCCACGCCGGCGCCGGCCGGTCCTCGCTCACCACACCCGTCCTCGCAGTTCATCCGCGCCGGCCCCTGGTTCCGCGGGGCCGGCTGCGCGGTCAGAAGTCACTCACACCGATCGGCTCGTCGGAGAGCTCGTCGGCCGGGGTGTCGACCTGCGGCCCGACGCCGAGCTTCTCCAGGATCTTCTTCTCCAGCTCGTTGGCCAGGTCGGGGTTGTCCTTGAGGAAGGTGCGGGCGTTCTCCTTGCCCTGCCCGAGCTGGTCGCCCTCGTAGGTGTACCAAGCGCCAGCCTTGCGGACCAGGCCCGCCTCGACACCGACGTCGATGAGGCCACCCTCGCGGCTGATGCCCTTGCCGTACATGATGTCGAACTCCGCCTGCTTGAACGGCGGGGCGACCTTGTTCTTCACGACCTTGACGCGGGTGCGGTTGCCGACCATGTCGGTGCCGTCCTTGAGCGTCTCGATGCGGCGCACGTCGAGGCGCACCGAGGAGTAGAACTTCAGCGCCTTGCCACCGGTGGTGGTCTCGGGCGAGCCGAACATGACGCCGATCTTCTCGCGCAGCTGGTTGATGAAGATCATCGTCGTCTTGGAGTTGTTGAGGGCACCGGTCATCTTGCGCAGTGCCTGGCTCATCAGTCGGGCCTGGAGACCGACGTGGCTGTCGCCCATCTCGCCCTCGATCTCGGCCCGGGGCACCAGCGCGGCCACCGAGTCGATCACGATCAGCGACAGGGCGCCGGAGCGGATCAGCATGTCGGCGATCTCGAGTGCCTGCTCACCGGAGTCGGGCTGGGAGACCAGCAGGGCGTCGGTGTCGACCCCCAGCGCCTTGGCGTAGTCGGGGTCGAGGGCGTGCTCGGCGTCGATGAAGGCCACGATGCCGCCGGCCCGCTGGGCGTTGGCCACCGCGTGCAGGGCGACCGTGGTCTTTCCGGAGGACTCCGGACCGTAGATCTCCACGACACGGCCGCGGGGCAGCCCGCCGAGACCGAGCGCGACGTCGAGCGCGATGGAACCGGTGGGAATCACCTCCAGCGGGGCACGGATCTCGTCGCCCAGTCGCATGACCGAGCCCTTGCCGAACGACTTCTCGATGTTGGCGAGCGCTGCATCCAGCGCCTTCTCGCGATCTCCACCAGCCATGTGCGTGTCCTTCTCTACGTGTCGGATGTCAGGTACGTCTGCGACGCTAGAGCGAGCCACCGACATCCCCTGATCAGGGAGGTCGAACCTGTGGAGAACCTCGGTCCCACGTCGTACCTGTGGACACAATCTAACCCGAACGTCTGTTCGATGCGCTGTTCGCCCCCGGCGTGTCGCCCGGATCAGGCGCGGCCGTCGCGACGTGTCGCGAGCCCGGCCGCGACGACGACCGCGCCGAGCAGCGCGGCGAAGGCGGCCAGCATCGGATAACCGAGCTCCTGGACGATCACCCCGGCGAGCGCTCCCCCGGCGGCGGCCGTCAGGGACATCGCCATGTCGGAGGTGCCCTGGACGTCCGTGCGCGCGGACAGCGGCGTACGGTCCGCGATGATCGTCGAGGCCGCCACCGTCGCGAAGGACCAGCCGAGGCCGAGCAGGAAGAGCCCGGCGAAGATCTGCCACGAGCTCCCCTCGGGCGCCGAGCCGCACAGAGCCAGCGACGTCAGCAGCGTCAGTCCGCCGGCCGCCAGCACCGACGAGCGTCCCCAGCGATCGGCGGCGAGACCGACGAGCGGTGAGAACGCGAACATGCCGAGCACGTGCAGCGAGATCACGAAGCCGATGACGTGCAGGTGTGCGCCGCCGTGCTCCATGTGCAGCGGCGTCATGATCATCACGGTCACCATCGCCGCGTGCGCGCAGGCCATGCCGACCACGGCCGCGCCGACGGCCGGCACGTCGCGCACCGTGGCGGTGAAGCGCGACCACGACCGGGTGGGGACGTCGCCCGCGGTGACCGGTGCCATCGACTGCGCGACGAGGAGCGGATCCGGCTTGAGGCGTACGGCGAGCACGCCGGCCGCCACCACGAGCGCGACCGCGCCGATGGCGAACCCGCCGGTGAGCTCGGGGATGCCGACTGACCGCGCGAAGGAGGCGCCGACACCGGTCAGGTTGGGGCCGGCGACAGCGCCGATGGTGGTGGCCCACACGACGACGGACAACGCACGGGCGCGCGTCTCCTCGGGCGCGAGGTCGGTGGCGGCGTAGCGCGAGCCGGAGTTGGCTGCCGTGGTCGCACCGAGGAGGACGGCACCGACGAGCAGCACCAGCATCGAGTCGACCACACCGGCGACGACGGCCAGCACGGCGCCGGCAGCGCCGAGCAGGTAGCCGGTGACGAGGCCGATCCGGCGCCCGCGGGCGCGCATCAACCGCGCGAGCAGGAAGGCGGCGGCCGCCGTGCCGAGCACCTGGAAGGTCTGGGCCAGGCCGGCCATGCTCTCGCTGCCGGAGATGTCGCGCGCGAGCAGCGAGGCGGTCGCGACGCCGATCGTCACGCCGACCGCCCCGACTGCCTGCGAGACGACGAGCGTGCGGATCGTGCGGGTCTGGACGGCCTCGATGTCGACGAGGGTCGTCGTCGTCATGCGGCGCTGATCGGCGCGGTGCCGAAGGCGATGTTGAAGCGGTCGCACCAGATGACGACCGACTTCAGCCCGGCGAGGTCGGCCCCGGCCGGGATCTCGTAGTTCTGGTTGCCGTGGGTGGCCTTGAGGTCCCCGAGCGCGACGTAGCGACCGTCGTCGTAGGAGCCCCAGTCACCCCCGCTGGGTCGGTCGCTGAGCCAGACGTGGAGGTCCGGACCGTCGGAGCTGGCCAGTCCCTCGATGCGGACGAACCGGCGGCCGTCGGCGAGCTCGAGCAGGCGGACCTTCCCCGACGTCGCGTGTTCCGCGTCGACGAAGGTGCCGGCGCCGAGCTCCCGGTCCGTGGGCGTGGCGGTGGGCTTATCGACCGGCGTGGCCGACTCCGTCTGGTCCGCTCCTGAGGTGGCTGTCGGCACGGCCTCGTCGGCGGTGCTGCTGGTGAGGATGCGCCAGGGCTGGAACAGCCACGCCCCGACCCCGACGACCAGCAGCGCGGCGACGACCGCGACGCTGATCCAGCTGCCCTTGGTCATGCCAGCCATGGTCTCACCGTTCCCGGTCGGGCAGCTCGAGCGTGCGCCACACGGCCTGCCACACCTGCTTGGGCGCGACGCCCGCGTCGAGGGCCTCGACCGCGGTCCGGCTGCCGAGCTCGCCGATCACGAACAGCTCGGCCCAGGTCCGTGAGCTCGCCCGTCCGAGGGCGTGGTCGAGGCGGTCCCAGAACTCGGTGTGCCTCATGCGCGCACCGCCGACAGCTCGAGCCACGAGTCGGCGTTCTTCCGTCCGGCCTCGTGGGCGATCTCGACGTCGCGCCAGCCCGCGTCGGCGACGACGGTGGCCAGCGCATCGGCGCGCCAGTAGGTGAAGTGGCGCGGGCTGCTGATCGAGCCGTGCGTCGACCAGCCCTCCCCGTCGCCCTCCTTGACCGAGATGCGCAGCAGGCCACCGGGTCGCACGACCGCGGCGAGGCGTGCGATCACGGTGGGCAGGTCTCTCCGAGCGACGTGCAGCAGCGAGGCGTTGGCCCACACAGCGGCGTACGGGCCCTCGGGCGAAGCCAGGTCGTCGGTGAGCGGGTCGAGGACGTCGGCGTCGTGCCCCTGGGCCCGGAGCAGGGCGACGAAGCCGGGCGTGATGTCGGTACGGCGCACGCGCAGCCCCAGCTCCTCCATCAGCCGCGCGTCCCGCCCGCCGCCACTGCCGATCTCCAGCACCCGCGCGCCGGCGCCGAGCTGCTGGGCGAAGGCCCCGATGTCGCGGCGGACCGAGTCGGGCATGGTGGCGCCGTTGCCGGCATAGGCCGCCGCGTCGAGGTGGTAGGCGGCGACCGTGTCGTCGGTGTGACTCATGCGCGCACGTCGTGGACGTGGTGGACCACGTCGTGCAGGTGGTAGAGCCCGAGCGTCTCGATCGTGAAGGCACTCCCGTTGGAGCGCACCCCGGTCCGACCGATGGTCTCGGGGGTCACGGTGGAGTAGAGGCCGGCGACGTGACCGGCGGCCTCGATCAGGTCGACGTCGACCTCGGCCGGGTCCTGCTCGTCGTACCTCGATGCGATCGCGGTCTCGTCCTGGTCCCAGTTGGCGAAGGTCGGCGCGTCCTCGGTCAGCATCAGTGCGACGCGCTCCGCGAAGATCCGGTGCACGTCGCGGACGTGGCAGGCGTACTCGAGCGGCGACCAGACGTCCGGCTGCGGGCGCTCGCGGACCTCGGCGCGCCGCAGCACCGCGGAGAACGCCATCGCCGTGTCGTGGATCAGGCCCGGCACCGCTGCCAGCGTCTGCGCCGCGGGGTCGAAACCGCACTCGTCGCACTGCTGCTCGAGGACCCAGGTCCAGTCCTTGGTGTCGGGCGCGATGGGCTCAGGCATGGCGCCATCCTCGCAGTCGGGCAAGGCGATCCGCGAACGGGTTCCTGCCACGGTGCGGCACGATGGCGCCATGCTGATCCGCCCCGCCGAAGCCGACGACCTGACCGCGATCACCGCCATCTACAACCACGAGGTGGACCAGGGCGTGGCGACCTTCGACACCGAGCACCGACCGGTCAGCGCGTGGGCGACCCACCTCGCCGACGGCGAGCCGCTCCTCGTCGCGGCCGACGACGCGGGCGTCCACGGCTACGCCAGCGCCTTCCCCTACCGCCCCAAGCTCGGCTACAGGTTCACCCGCGAGGCCTCGATCTACGTCACGCCGACAGGACAGGGCCAGGGCGTGGGGCGCCGGTTGTACGTCGACCTGCTGGCCGAGCTCGAGAGGAGGGGCATGCACCTCGTGCTGGCCGCGGTGGCCCTGCCCAACCCCGCCAGCCTCGCGCTGCACACCGCCTGCGGGTTCGAGGAGGTCGGCACGATGCGCGAGGTCGGCCACAAGCACGACCGCTGGATCGATGTGACCTGGTTGCAGAAGAAGCTGTCGTGAGCGACGACTTCGCGCAGGTGCACTTCCTCTCCTGCGGCCGACCAGTCCGACGCGGTGTCCTTGACGCCCTGGCGGTGGCAGGACACCGCAGGAGCGACACCAGCGCCGCACTGCGGTGCTGTGGCCGGAGAGGTCCCGGCGCAGGTCACTCCGAGCCGAGCAGCGCCCGGGTGAGGGTCGCACCGTCGGACTGGAGCTCCCGGCTCGCGGCGACGAGGTCGTCGTCAGCCGGCTCGTGGCCGGCCATCGCTGCGTGCAGCACCGCGCGGCGTACGAGCTCCTTGGCGTAGGACGCCGTGGTGCCCTCGGCGGCATCCGCGGCGGCGGCGATCGCGTCGTCACCGAAGTCCACCTCGGCGCCGTAGAGGCGGATCAGCGCTCGCCGGGCGACCGCGTCGGGCAGCGGGATCTCGACTGCGAGGTCCACTCGGCCCGGGCGCTGCGCGAGCGCGCGCTCGAGGGCCTTGGCCCGGTTGGTCGTCAGCAGGAACACGACATCGGCGTCCTGGTCGAGACCGTCCATCGCGTCGAGCAGCGTGAAGAGCAGCGGGGAGGCCCCACCGCCGAACTGGCCGTGGCGGTCGCGGTCCTCGGCGATCAGGTCGCAGTCCTCGAGCACGACGATCGCGGGCTGGTGGGCCCGGGCGATCTGCGCGGCACTGCCGACGTGGACGAGGTTGGTGCCGGACAGCAGGATCACGGTGGTCCCGGGTACGGCGCCGATCACGTGTCGCACGGTGTGGGTCTTCCCGGTCCCGGGCGGGCCGTAGAGCAGGATGCCGCGCTTGAGGTGCTGGCCCTTGGCCCGCAGCTGGTCGCGGTGCTCGGCGAGGCCGACCACGTGGGAGCGCACCTGGTCGAGGGTCCCCTCGGGCAGGATCACCCGTTCGGCCGGCAGGTCCGGGCGACGGGTGAACGTGATCCCGCTGGCGGTGTGCTCGTAGGGGTTGCCGCTGAGGCTGATGACCTGGCCGCGCAGCACGCTCTTGGCCAGCGACAGCTCGCGGACCTCGGACAGCACCGCCGCAGCGAGCTCCGGCCTGCTGGCGATGACCTCGAGGCGAGCCTCGCCACCGTGCTGGGGATTGTGACCGCGCTGGAGGACGAGGACCGGCTCGTCGCCGTACGCGAACAGGTGGAGCCCGAAGGAGACGGTGGCGCGCTCGGAGTCGGGCCCGACGGCGACGCTGAGGCGATCGACCTGCCCCTGGCGGAAC
This sequence comes from Nocardioides allogilvus, assembly GCF_003047285.1. Lineage (GTDB taxonomy): Bacteria > Actinomycetota > Actinomycetes > Propionibacteriales > Nocardioidaceae > Nocardioides > Nocardioides allogilvus. Next base: position 61,388 of record NZ_PZYX01000002.1, read on the forward strand.
CTGCCCCACTCGGCGTTGGCCATCAGGTCGCTGAGCGACGAGTGGTGCCGATCGCCGCCGCCGACCCCGAGCAGCCGGGCGTCGGGGTCCCGCGCCGCGAGCGTCTCCAGCGCGATGTCGACGTCGGCCCACCGGTGGACGTCGATGCGCTCGGACACCACCGGCAGTTCGTCGGCGGGCGTGCCGAAGTGCGCGTCGAGGACCGGCAGCAGCGGTGTCCCGCGGCCTGTCGGCTGTTCCTCCTTGAGCAGCTGGTTGACGAGTCGCGCGAGCGACGTCCTGAGCTCCTGGTCCCCCGTGTCAGACATGGGGCTCAGCGTAGGGACAACGTCAATCGAGATCTGTGGAAGTGTGCGTCGCGTGACCGCGACCCCCGACCGCCGCCTCGGGGTGCTGATGCTCGCCGCGGCCGCCGGGACCAACGTCCCGACACCGCTGCTGCTGGTCTACCGCGACGAGCTGGACATGACCGACCAGTCGCTGACGGCGATCTTCGGCGTCTATGCGCTGGGGCTGATGATCGCGCTGGCCGTCGCCGGCCAGGCGGCGGACCGCTGGGGGCGCCGGCGGGTGGTGCTGCCGGCCGCGCTCGGCTCCGGCCTCGCGTCGCTGTTCTTCATCCTGGCGCAGGACAGCGAGGGCCTGCTCTACCTCGCGCGCTTCCTGCAGGGCGCCGTCTCCGGCACCGTGTTCAGCGTCGGCAGCGCCTGGCTCGTGGAGTCGGCGGCGCGACGGGGCAGCACGGCCGGGCCGCGGGTCGCCGCCGTCACGATGACCGGCGGCTTCGCGATCGGTCCGGCGGTGGCCGGGGTGATCGGCGAGTGGGGCCCATGGCCGCTGGTGCTCCCCTACCTGCTGCACGTCGCCGCGCTGGCGCTGGCCGTGGTCCTGGCGTGGACGGTCGAGGAGACCCTCAGCCGCACACGCGCGGAGCCGCACACCGTCCGGCCGGGCGCGTTCCGCGACGGCGAGCTGCGCACCTTCCTGCTGGTCATCGCGCCGCTCGCCATCTGCGTCTACGCGTTCCCGGCGAGCGCGGTCGGCGGGCTGCCGGTGCTGATCGGCTTCCCGGTCGCCCCGGTCGCGCTGACCGGCCTGCTCGCCGGCCTCACCCTGGGCGCCGGCGCCCTCGCGGCTCCGCTGCAAGGACGGTTGGGAGAGCGTACGGCGCCCATCGCCGCCCTCTGCGGTGTCATCGGGTTCGGCGGATCCGCGTTGGCGGCATCGGTCCCGTCGCTGCTCCTGCTGGCGGTCCCCGCCTCCGTCGTGCTCGGTGCGGGTGGCGGACTGGCGCTGGCAGCCAGCCTCGCGCGCCTGCCCGCGGTGGCGTCCGACGGCCGGCTCGGCTCCGTGTCGTCCGCGCTGTACGCCGTCGCCTACATCGGCTTCGGCTTTCCCCTGCTGCTCGCCGCCCTGTCGGAGCAGGTGCCGACCGCCGCGCTGCTGGCCGGGCTGGCCGTCGTGTGCACAGGGCTGGCGGTCCAGCAGGCCGCGCACGCCCGTCGCTGAGCCCACTTCCCCGTCGTTGTCGGTGCCGTAGGCCAGACTTGGGCCCATGTCCGCCCTCGACCACTTCAGCGCCCCGACGCGAACGTGGTTCGAGGCTGCCTTCGCAGCGCCGACGCCGGCCCAGGCAGGTGCCTGGGACGCGATCGCCCACGGCAAGCACGCGCTGGTCGTCGCCCCCACCGGCAGCGGCAAGACTCTCAGCGCCTTCCTCTTCGCGATCGACAAGCTCCTCACCGCGGGTCCGCCCGAGGAGAAGACCAAGCGCACCCGAGTGCTCTACATCAGCCCGCTCAAGGCACTGGCCGTCGACGTCGAGCGCAACCTCCGCGCGCCGCTCACCGGCATCCGGCACACGGCCGACCGGCTCCAGACACCGCTGCCCGAGGTCACCGTGGGCCTCCGGTCCGGTGACACGAGCCCGGCCGACCGGCGCCGGCTCTCGACCCGCCCGCCCGACATCCTGATCACGACCCCCGAGTCGCTGTTCCTGATCCTGACCAGCCAGGCGCGCGAGACGCTGCGCGGCATCGAGACGGTGATCATCGACGAGGTCCACGCCGTCGCCGGCACCAAGCGCGGTGCCCACCTCGCGCTCACCCTCGAGCGGCTCGACGCCCTGCTCGACCGGCCGGCCCAGCGCATCGGGCTCAGCGCCACCGTGCGCCCGCTCGAGGAGGTCGCCCGCTTCCTCGGCGGCACCGCCCCGGTCGAGATCGTCGCGCCGCCCTCGACCAAGGAGTGGGACCTCAAGGTCGTCGTCCCGGTCGAGGACATGACGATGCCCGGTGAGTACGACGAGGAGTCGGGCGATCCCGGTCGCGCCACCAGCATCTGGCCACACGTCGAGGAGCACGTCGTCGACCTGATCGAGCAGCACCGCTCGACCATCGTCTTCGCCAACTCGCGGCGGCTGGCCGAGCGCCTCACCGCGAGGCTCAACGAGATCGCCACCGAGCGAGCCTCGGCGGCGGTCGAGGAGGGCGCCCAGCGCCCGTCACGAGACCCCGAGGACCAACCGGCTCAGATCATGGCCCAGTCCGGGGCGAGCTCAGGGGCCGAGACGGTCATCGCCAAGGCCCACCACGGCTCGGTGTCCAAGGAGCAGCGCGGCATCATCGAGGACGACCTCAAGCGCGGCCGACTGCCGGCCGTGGTCGCCACGAGCAGCCTCGAGCTCGGCATCGACATGGGTGCGGTCGACCTCGTCATCCAGATCGAGTCGCCGCCGAGCGTGGCCAGTGCGTTGCAGCGGGTCGGCCGGGCCGGGCACCAGGTCGGCGAGGTCAGCCGCGGCGTCCTGTTCCCGAAGCACCGGGGCGACCTCGCGCAGACGGCTGTCTCGGTGCAGCGCATGCTCACGGGCACCATCGAGAAGCTCCGGGTGCCGACCAACCCGCTCGACGTGCTGGCGCAGCAGGTCGTGGCGGCGACCGCCATGGAGGACTGGTCGGTCGACGAGTTCTTCGACCTCACGCGGCGCGCTGCGTCGTACTCCAACCTCCCGCGCAGTGCCTTCGACGCCACCCTCGACCTCCTGAGCGGGCGCTACCCGAGCGAGGAGTTCGCCGAGCTGCGACCGCGCATCGTGTGGGACCGCGTCAACGGCACGATCTCCGGGCGACCCGGCGCCCAGCGGCTCGCCGTCACCAGCGGCGGCACGATCCCCGACCGCGGGCTGTTCGGGGTCTTCCTCGTCGGCGAGAAGGCCAGCCGGGTCGGCGAGCTCGACGAGGAGATGGTCTACGAGTCACGCGTCGGCGACATCTTCGCCCTGGGCGCGACCAGCTGGCGGATCGAGGACATCACCCACGACCGGGTGCTCGTCACGCCCGCGCCCGGCATCCCCGGCCGGCTGCCCTTCTGGAAGGGGGACACCCTCGGCCGGCCCGCCGAGCTGGGCGCCGCCATCGGCGCCTTCACCCGTGGCCTGCTCACGCAGAGCCAGGACGCCGCCCGCGCCACCGTCGGCGCGGCCGGGCTCGACACCTACGCCGCGGCCAACCTCGTCACCTACGTCAACGAGCAGCGCGAGGCGACCAACGTCGTGCCGAGCGACACCCAGATCGTGGTGGAGCGCTTCCGCGACGAGCTCGGCGACTGGCGACTCGTCGTCCACTCCCCCTACGGCACGCCCCTGCATGCTCCGTGGGCGCTGGCGATCAACGCGCGCCTGCGCGAGCGCTACGACATCGACGGCCAGGCGATGGCCTCCGACGACGGCATCGTCATCCGCATCCCCGACACCGACCAGGAGCCGCCGCTCGGCGACCTGATCGTCTTCGAGCCCGAGGAGATCGAGCAGCTCGTCACCCAGGAGGTCGGCGGCTCGGCGCTGTTCGCCAGCCGCTTCCGCGAGTGCGCCGCGCGCGCCCTGCTGCTCCCCCGTCGTGACCCCGGCCGTCGCAGCCCGCTGTGGCAGCAGCGCCAGCGCAGCGCCCAGCTGCTCGAGGTCGCCTCGAAGTACCCCAGCTTCCCGATCGTGCTCGAAGCGATCCGCGAGTGCCTGCAGGACGTCTACGACCTGCCGGCCCTCACCGCCCTGCTCGGCCGGATCCAGCGCCGCGAGGTCACCGTCGTCGACGTCGCCACCCAGACGCCGAGCCCCTATGCCCGCAGCCTGCTGTTCGGGTACGTCGCCCAGTTCGTCTACGAGGGCGACTCCCCGATCGCCGAGCGGCGTGCGGCGGCCCTCAGCCTCGACCAGGGCCTGCTCGCGGAGCTGCTCGGACGGGCGGAGCTGCGCGAGCTGCTCGACCCCGAGGTGCTCGCCGAGGTCGAGGCCGAGCTGCAGTGGCTGGCCCCCGACCGGCGCGCGCGCACCGCCGAGGCCGTCGCCGACCTGCTGCGCCTGCTCGGGCCGCTGACGATCGACGAGGTCGAGGCGCGGGTCACCGACGAGGGCGCCCCCGTGGTGCAGGCGTGGCTCACCGGCCTGGCCGAGGCCCGCCGGGTCGTCGCCGTACGCATCGCGAGCGAGGAGCGCTGGACCACGATCGAGGACATCGCGCGACTGCGCGACGGTCTCGGCGTCCCGGTGCCCGTGGGCACGCCCGAGGCCTTCACCGAGCCGACCGAGGACCCCATCGGCGACCTCGTCTCGCGCTACGCCCGCACCCACGGCCCCTTCACGACCGCCGACGTCGCAGGCCGGCTCGGGCTCGGCGAGGCCGTCGCGCGCCAGGCGCTGCAACGGCTGGCTGCCCGTGGGCGCCTGCTCGAGGGTGAGTTCCGACCGGCCGGCAGCGGCTCGGAGTGGTGCGACGCCGAGGTGCTGCGCAAGCTGCGCCGCCGGTCGCTGGCCAGGCTCCGCAAGGAGGTCGAGCCGGTCACCCCAGAGACCCTGGCCCGGTTCCTGCCAGCCTGGCAGCGGGTCGGCGGCAAGCTCCGCGGCGTCGACGGCGTGGTCGCTGCCATCGACCAGCTCGCGGGCTGCCCGGTGCCGGCGAGCGCGCTCGAGCCGCTGGTCCTGGCGAGCCGGGTCAACGGCTACGAGTCGAGCCTCCTCGACGAGCTCACCAGCAGCGGCGAGGTCATCTGGGCGGGCCACGCACCGCTGCCCGGCAGCGACGGCTGGGTGAGCCTGCACCTCGCCGACCAGGCCCACCTCACCCTCCCCGACCCCCTGTGGGGCGACCTCGACGAGCTCCAGCAGTCCGTGCTCGAGGCGCTCGCGCCGGGTGGCGCCTGGTTCTTCCGCCAGCTCAGCGACCGGCTCGGCTCCACCAACGACACCGCCCTGTCGACCGCACTGTGGGGCCTGGTGTGGGAGGGCATGGTCACCAACGACACGCTGACCCCGCTGCGGGCGCTGGTGCGCTCGGGCACCGCCAGCCACCGCACCCGGCGCGCTCCCCCGCGCGTCTCGCTCGGCTCGGGGCGCATGCCCTCCCGCACGGGCCCCCCGGAGACGGCCGGACGGTGGAGCGTGCTGCGCGCGCGCGACCCTGATGCCACCCGCCGCGCGCACGCCACTGCCGAGCACCTCCTCGAGCGGCACGGCGTGGTGACCCGTGGCGCGGTCATGCAGGAACGGATCGTCGGCGGCTTCGCGGGGGTCTACAAGGTGCTCTCCGCCTTCGAGGACACCGGCAGGTGTCGCCGGGGTTACTTCATCGAGGGTCTCGGCGCCGCCCAGTTCGGCGCGGCCGGCGCGATCGACCGTTTGCGCACGTTCTCCGAGCCCGACGAGTCCAAACCCGTCACCGTCGCCCTCGCCGCGACCGACCCCGCCAACCCCTACGGCGCCGCTCTCCCGTGGCCGGCCAACACCGGCGACAACGGCCACCGGCCCGGCCGGAAGGCAGGCGCCCTGGTGGTCCTCGTCGACGGCGCCCTGACGCTCTACGTCGAGCGCGGCGGGCGCACGCTGCTGACGTGGAGCGACGACATCGACCGGCTCACGCTCGCTGCCGCAGCCCTCGCCGACGCGACCCGACGCGGGGCGCTCGGCAAGCTGACGGTGGAGAAGGCCGACGGCGCGGCCCTGCTCGGTGGGGGCGACACCCCGCTGCGACAGGCGCTGAACGCCGCCGGGTTCGTGTCCACCCCCAAGGGGCTGAGGATGCGTGCCTGAGGGCGACACCGTCCTGCGGGCCGCCCGCCTGCTCGACCGCTCCCTGTCGGGCCGGGTGCTGACCCGCACCGACTTCCGGGTGCCGCAGCACGCGACCGCCGACCTGAGCGGCGCGAGCGTGACCGCGACGATCGCGCGCGGCAAGCACCTCCTCACCCGCACCGACAGCGGCTTCACGCTGCACACCCACCTGAAGATGGAGGGCGCGTGGCGCGTCTACCGCCCCGGCGAGAGCTGGCAGCGACCGGCCAGCCAGGTCAGGGTCCTGCTCGAGGCAGGCGACGTCACCGCCGTCGGGTTCAGCCTCGGCATCGTGGAGCTCATCGAGACGACGGACGAGGACCAGGTCGTCGGCCACCTCGGCCCCGACCTCCTCGGCCCCGACTGGGACGAGGACGAGGCCCTGCGGCGGCTGCGTGCGGATCCCGACCGTGAGCTGATGGCGGCCCTGCTCGACCAGCGCAACCTCGCCGGCATCGGCAACATGTATGCCGCCGAGCTCTGCTTCACCAGCGGCGTCCACCCGAGCAGCCAGGTGGGCGACGTGCCCGACCTCGCGCGGCTGGTCAAGCGGGCGAAGCTGATGCTGGAGCAGAACGCCGAACGCGCGATCCAGTCCACGACCGGCAACCTGCGCCCCCGCGAGCGGATGTGGGTCTATCGGCGCGACCGGTCGCCGTGCCGCCGCTGCGGCACCCCGATCCAGGTCGCGATGCGCGGGGAGCCCGGACGCGAACGTGCGGCCTACTGGTGCCCGACCTGCCAGCCCGCAGTCGGCTGACCGCTTCCCGCGTGCGGTCGGACTGCACGAGCGAGCACAGGGAGGCGGCGCGCAAACGCGGAGCGGAGGAGCCGCGGGCGGGAACCCGTCAGGCGGCGGAGGCGACGACGTCGCCGGGCGCGGGGCGGGCCGTGCTGATCGGCGTCGCGTCGACACTGTGCAGGCCGAGCGCACGCTCCTCGATCGCCACAGCGTCGGAGACCTCGCGCAGCACGTCGGAGAGCGGCAGGTCCATGGCCATGCACAACGATGCGAGCAGCTCCGAGGACGCTTCCTTCTGGCCGCGCTCGATCTCGGAGATGTAGCCCAGGCTCACCCGCGCCTCGGCGGAGACTTCACGCAAGGTCATGCCGCGCTGCATCCGCTCGCTGCGGAGCACGTCGCCGAGAAGCCGACGAAAGAGCACCATGCGCTTGTCCTTCCGGAGGTGGGGTGGGACCTAGGTGGCCAACGCTACCCGAGGACCGAATCTTCCCTGCGGAGCATGCCATCGAGCACCGACAGCGCGCCGCGACAGCTCGCGGCCTGGACGGCCGCGCGGTCGCCCTCCAGCGCCAGCAGTCGCGTCTCGACACTGGCCGGTCCGGCGCAGGCGATCCACACGTGTCCGGGTGGGTGCCCCTCCTGCCGCCCGGGCCCGGCGACCCCGGTGGTGGCGAGGGCGTAGTCCGCCCCGAGCCGCTGCCTGGCCCCGACGGCCATGGCTGTCGCGCACTCGGCCGACACGGCGCCGTACTCCTCGATGGTCGCGGGACTGACGCCGAGCACCGAGACCTTGACGGCCGTCGCATAGGCCACGACACCGCCGACGAAGCACACGGACGCTCCCGGCACCGCGGTGAGCAGCGCCGCGAGCTGGCCGCCCGTCAGCGACTCCGCGGTCGCGAGGGTCGCCCCGCGGGCCGTGAGCGACGCAACGAGGGCCGGGGCGTCCGCAGTCATGTGGGAGACGATAGCTACGTTGATCAGCATGGCTCTCCCCATCGAGGACTACGCGCTCGTCGGCGACCGCGGCACGGCCGCCCTGATCGGCCGGGACGGGTCGGTCGACTGGCTCTGCCTCCCCCGCTTCGACTCCCCCGCCTGCTTCGCGGCGCTGCTGGGCGCCCCAGACAACGGGCGCTGGCTGCTGGCCCCCGCTGACCTCGACGGCGTGACCACGAGCCGCACCTACGTCGGCAACAGCGCGATCCTGGAGACGACCTTCACGACCCCCACCGGCGTGCTGGTGCTGCGCGACGTGATGCCGGAGGGCGACGGGCGCGCCGACCTGGTCCGCACGATCCGCTGCACCGAGGGCACCGTGCGCGTGCGGCACGAGTGGATCGTGCGCTTCGACTACGGCCGGGTCCGGCCCTGGGTGATGCGCCAGCACGTCGGCGGTCAGGAGGTCATCGTGGCCACCGCCGGTCCCGACAAGCTGATGCTGCGCGGTCCGCGCCTGCCGCACGCCAACGACGGTCGCCACGACGACGAGTTCGACGTGTCGGCCGGCGAGGAGATGACGTTCTCCACGACCTGGGTGCGCTCCTGGCGCGACCTGCCCGAGCCGCTCCCCTTCGACGACCGGATCGAGGCCACCCGCGCCGAGCACGAGCAGTGGGCTCTGCACTGCGTCGAGGACATCCCCCACGCCCAGCTCGTACGGCGCAGCCTGCTCACCCTGCGCCTGCTGACGCACGCAGAGACCGGCGGGATCGTGGCGGCGCCGACCACGAGCCTGCCCGAGGACTTCGGCGGCGAGCGCAACTGGGACTACCGCTTCTGCTGGCTGCGCGACGCGGCGCTCACCCTCGAGTCGCTGCTGGCGGCCGGCTACACCGAGGAGGCCCGCGACTGGCGCGACTGGCTGCTGCGCGCGGTCGCCGGCGACCCGGAGGACCTCCAGATCATGTACACCGTCGACGGCGGTCGACAGCTGCCCGAGCGGGGGCTCCCCCATCTGCCCGGCTACGAGGACTCGCAGCCGGTGCGCATCGGCAACGCCGCCGTCGACCAGCGGCAGACCGACGTGCTCGGTGAGGTCATGATCGCCCTCGAGGACGCGCGCAACGCCGGCATCGCCGAGACGACGCAGAGCTGGGCGCTGCAGCGCTCGCTCGTGGAGAACCTCGCCGAGCACTGGGACCAGCCGGACAACGGCCTGTGGGAGATCCGCGGCGACCTGCGGCACTTCACGCACTCGCGGGTGATGGTGTGGGTGGCCTTCGACCGCGCTGTGAAGGCAGTCGAGCAGCACGGGCTCGACGGCCCGGTCGAGCGGTGGCGCACCCTGCGCGACCAGGTCTGCGAGGAGATCCTGGAGAAGGGCTACGACGCGGAGCGCGGCACCTTCACCCAGCACTACGACACCCGCGAGCTCGACGCGAGCCTGCTCAACATCTCCTTGGTGGGCTTCCTGCCCGGGGACGACGAGCGGATGCTCGGCACCATCCGGGCGATCGAGGAGGACCTCATGCACCACGGCTTCCTGCGGCGCTACCGCACCCAGACCGGGGTCGACGGGCTGAGCGGCGGCGAGCACCCGTTCCTGGCGTGCTCCTTCTGGCTCGTCTCCGCCTACGCCCGGGCCGGGCGGCGCGACGACGCCCACGCCCTGATGGACCGGCTCTGTGCGCTGGCCAACGACGTGGGCCTGCTCTCCGAGGAGTACGACGTCGACGGCGACCGGATGGCGGGCAACTTTCCCCAGGCCTTCAGCCACCTCACCCTCGTGCAAGCGGCCCTCGCCCTGCGGTGATCCGCAGGGCGAGGGCCGCCTCGAGGTCGGTGCCCGTCAGTCAGGCCGTCACTTCTGCGGGGTGCACCGCGACCGGCAGTCACGGTCGATGCCGCCCGCGGGGAGCCTGATCCCGACGACCTCCGGGTTGTGGTCGGAGGAGGCGAAGACGTCAGCGCGGTAGAGGTCCGTGCCGACGTAGTTGAACCGGCTGTACTGGTAGAACACCGACTCGTTGGCGTTGATCTCCCACAGGTCGACCCCGGTGACCATCTCCTGGGCCGCCGCGTTGGCGAAGACGTGGTCGAGCGACCCCGAGGTGCCGGCGAAGCTGTAGCTCTCCTCGTCCGGGTCGTCGGTCGACTTCAGCGACACGTAACCCGCGGCCTCGATCTCCTGGACCGGGTCCTCCTCGGAGTAGGCGTTGAAGTCACCGGTGAGGAACACCCGCTCGGTCCCCCGCTCCGCGGCGAAGGAATCGGCGAAGGCCACCAGCGCCCTGGCCTGCGCGATCCGGTCCGGGTTGGCGTTGCCCTGCCCGGTGCCGTCGTTGACACCCGACCCCTTCGACTTGAAGTGGTTGGCGATGACCGCGAACTTCTGACCGGTGGGCCCGCCCTTGCCCTTGAACATCTGGGCGACCGGCTCACGTGCGTTGTCGAAGGCGGGAACGTCGAGGATCGTGCTCTCGCCGACCGTCTCGATCGTGGAGGGGTCGTAGATGAACCCGTTGCGGATGACGTCCTCGGCGGCCGGGAGCACGGCCGGCGAAGCGGCGTAGGCCCAGCGGACGCGGCCGGCGTCGGCGTTGAGCGAGGCCACGAGCGCGGAGATGGCCTCGTCGCGGTCGCCACCGTCGACGGTGCGCGAGTTCTCGAGCTCCTCCAGGGAGACGATGTCGGCGTCCATGGTGTTGATGGCGCGCACGATCTTCGCCTGCTGGCGCTCGAAGTTGACCTGGTTCCACGCACCGCGCGGGCCGTTCGGGCCCGAGCAGCCCCGGGTGGCGATCGGGTTGCCGTCACGGTCGACGAACGGCGAGCACCCGGGCACGTCACCACCGAGGGTGGTGAAGTAGTTCAGCACGTTGAACGTGGCCAGCTGGACGTCGCCGCCGACCGGTGCGGGCGCCTGCGGACGGTCCTGCTCGAAGGTCACCAGGCCGGTCGGGACACCGACGACCTGACGCTGCGGCTGCAGCTTCCAGCCGAAGCGGAAGTCGAGGATGACCGGCTGCTCGAAGCTCACCTGCGCCCCGACGCGGACCGTGTGGTCGGCCGTCAGCCACGGCAGCGGCTGGTCCTGGGCGGAAGCGGTGTTGCTGGTGTTCCAGTAGTTCGCGGAGGAACCGTCGTCGAGCACGACCCGGTGAGCATCGTTGTACGCCGTACGCGCCGCGATGCCCGCCGTGTCCTGCGCGTCGACGACCTCGGTCGGGGTGACCAGCGGGATCGTCGAGCCCGCAGCGATGCCGATCTCGCCGAAGAAGCTGCTCGAGGAGACGCCGAAGTCGTAGGCGTCGGTCACCGTCATCGGGGCCGTCGGTGCGAAGGCCTCGCCCTCGAGCTCCTCGCGCTGGGCGTCCAACGCGGCCGTGCCCGGGCAACCCGTGCCCGGCAGCTCGCACGCCGAGCCGGGGAGCTCGGTGTTGGGCACGACCGGGGGCAGGGCCGCGATCTCGGCGATCTTCGTCGCGTCGATCTCGGTGAGGCCGTTGAACTCCTTGACCGTGCCCTCGACGTCGACCGAGCGGCCGACCGTGATGCCGGTGTCGAAGCCGGGCTCGTAGACGAAGAGGCCGTCGGAGGCGCCAGGCGTCGTGTCGGCCCCGCCGGTCTGGATGTAGAAGCCGTTGAACCCACCCGTCGGGAAGGCAGCGGTGACGACACCGGTGGTGGAGACGAGCTGGTTGACGACCGGGCTCGACGCTCCGGTGCCCTGGATCTCGGCGATGGTCAGGTCCGTGACGACAGGGTCCGGCGGATCGACCGGCGGGGTTCCTCCTCCGGAGCTCTGCGGTGCCGGGGCGGCGGCCGTGAAGTCAGCGGCGTTGTTGTCGGTGTCCGTCCGCTCAGCGTTGCGGGTCGCCGCGGTCGTGTTGCTCAGCGCCGGCGCGGCCGCACCCTCGCGCAGGGTGGCGGTGCCGTAGCCGACGAGGTCGAGCGTGGTGCCGTTGTTCTTGAGCGCGACGGAGCCGTTCGAGCCGCTCATGGCCAGCGACCCCGACGCATCCGGAGCCGGCAGCGCGGTGGTGCCGCCGGCGCCCATCGCCTCCTGGACCAGGTAGTGGCCGTTGGCCGGGACCGAGCCGGTGAGAGGGGTGCTGCCGCCGGATCCGCCCGAGGCGGAGAAGTACTCCACCGTGTGCCCGGTCAGCGAGATCGGTGCGGAAGTGGGGTTGTAGAGCTCGATGAAGTCGTGGGTGTAGGTGGCGCCGGAGTTCCCGCCACCGCCGTACACCTCAGAGATGACCAGAGCGGTGCCGCCGGGGTTGGCGGTGGCAGTGACGGGAGTGGCGACGAGGCTCGTGGCAGCGACCGCGAGGCCGACTAACCCGAGTGCCTGTCGCAGGACAGGACGAGGGGACATGAGATCTCCGAGGGACAGGTGGTGCGATGAGTGGTGGTGGACCCCGAGCGTCCGCGTGCACCAGAGCAGGTGCGGGGCAACCGCAGGTGAACGCCGCACCGACGTGCGGGGCACCGCGCGGGACGAAACCCTCCGGGGCGGGCCGAGCGAACCCGGCCCGCCCCGGAGGCGGCGATCAGCGCTTGATGCGCAGCGTCGTCGTCTTGCGGACGCCCTGGAAGCTCTCGTTGGCCTTGAACTGCACGACCATGCGGTACTTCCCGGGTCGCGAGAACGTGCGCAGCTTGAGCTTCGCCACGCCGTTCTTGACCTTGGCGGTGTACTTGCGAGCGGCCACGCGAACGACCACGCGGCCCTTGACGGGCATGGCGACGTCGGACGTGAGCTTGATCTTGACCCGAGCCCTGGTCTTCTTCGACTTGATGAACTTCGCCTTCGGGAACACCTTGGCGACGAGCGTCGGCTTGCCCTGCGTGACCGGGCGCTCGATGGTCGTCTTCGAGCCCTGCGCGACGAGGCGGAGCGCCTTGCCACCCCGAACCGTGAAGACTGCCCGGGCCTGGCCGTTGGTGACTGGGACCGAGGCGAAGGTCGCCGTGGAGCTGTCGCGGTTGATCTTCACCAGGTCGAGCTTGGTGTTGGGTGCGATGCCCAGCGAGTTGATGTTCAGCTTGTCGAAGACGATCGTCGCCTTCTCCCCCGACCGGTAGGTGCTCTTCAGGCCGGTCGCGAAGATCTGGCGCTTGATCGCGGACGGTGACTTGGTGACGCCGTCCTTGAAATAGCCGTCGATCCACAGGTCACGGTCGATGGCGCCGGTGTCGGCCGACTTGCCCTCGGTGAACGCGGTGAAGTTGTCGCCGCCCTGGGCCAGGAAGCTGAACGTGGAGACGGTGTAGGTCTTCTTGGGGTCCACCTGCGCTCCGTCGATCGTCAGCGACACGACGCGGTCACCGACCGGGCGGGACGGGTCGAGGATCGTCTGCACGTTCTTGGAGACACCGAGGTGCAGGAACGTGCGGCTGGCGGACGCAGGCTGCCACTGCTGCTCGAGGATCTTCTTCAGGGTCGCGCCGGTGACGTCGACATAGCTGATGTTGTTGACGAAGGGCAGGACCGAGTTGGCCTCCTCGAAGGTCACCACTCCGTCGAGGTTCTCGGGGCTGGTGGTGAGGTCGCCCTTGAAGAGCAGGTCGGCGCGCAGTCCGCCGGGGTTGGTGATGCCGATGACCGGGGTCTTGCCCGCGGCCGCGATCTTCACCTCACGCAGGGCGTCGGCGACCAGGTTGCCGATCGTGGACTCGCTGCCGCGGTCCTCCTGGACACCGGGGGCGACGAGGTCCTCGTCGGCCCGGGTGATGTCGGCGGAGATGGTGCCGACCTTGCGGTCGCCGATGACGTTGGAGGCGGCCAGCGCGGCATCGACGATCGACTTGACGGCCGCGACGCGCGGCAGGGTGTTGTCGGCCGTGGTCACGCGGTTCAGGACAGCCGCACCGAGCACGCTCACCGTGTTGGCGTCGGTGTCGATGGTCATGTCGAGCTTGCCGATCGAGTCGCCGTAGTTGCCGGACTGCAGGACCGGGCGACCGTTGTTGTAGGCGTACTTCTGGTGCGTGTGCCCGTTGTAGATCACGTCGACCGCGGGGACGGTGTCCTGGGTGATGTGACGGAAGACAGCGCTCTCGGTCTCCTGCTGCGCCTGCGTGGCGACGGCGTCGGGCTTGGGTGCGCCCTCGTGGTAGGTCGCGATGGTGGCGTCGCAGTCGACGGCCGCCGCCTGGAGCCGGGCGACCTCCTTGTTGACCGCGGCGACCGGGTCGGAGAAGGTCAGGCCGGCCACGCCGCCGGGGCTGACCAGGGTCGGGGTCTCCTGCGTGACCGCGCCGATGACGCAGACATTGGCGCCGTTGAGCGTCAGCTGGGTCGAGGCGGGCAGCACGGGGTTGCCGCTGGCGTCGACCACGTTGGCCGCGAGGTAGGGGAAGGCCGCCTTCGGGTAGGCCGTGCCGTCGGGTGCGGTCGCGCCGCCGTCGACGACGTGCGACTTGAACCAGGCGAAACCCTTGTCGAACTCGTGGTTCCCGACGGCCGAGGCTCCGACCTCGAGCGCGTTCAGCACGTCGATGGTGGGCTTGTCGTCGTTGTAGGCCGAGGCGAACAGCGAGGCTCCGATGCTGTCACCTGCCGAGAGCAGCAACGTGTTGGCGTCGCGGTTCTGCTCGATGGTGGTGGCCCACTTGGTCGTGTTGGAGTCGATGCGACCGTGGAAGTCGTTGAAGTTGAGGACGCGCACCGCAACGACTGCGGCGTTGGCCGGAGCTGCGGTGACGGCGACAACTGCAAGGGGCGCAGCGAGGACGCCGGTTGCGGTGGCAGCGGCGAGGAGGCGGCGGCCCAGACGTGATGTTGACACGAGGTACCTTTCGATCGGACAGGTGATTTGCGACACCCTAACCCGGCCCGGGGCGGGCGTTGTCCGTTCTCGAGCGACTCGTCAGACGGTCCTCAGGGAGGTGTCAGGCAGTCGGCGTACGACGCTGCTGCCACACCGCGCGGAAGAACTCGTAGCCCGACCACAGGGTCATGACCACGGCGCCGGCGAGGAACACCTGGCTGAGGTAGAACAGCGCCTCACCGAAGCCGCCCCACGCGTCGAAGGCGCCGCCGTGGGCGTCACCGTGCGGCAGCGGGAGCATCAGCCCGGACAGCGCGATCGCCTGGAAGGTCGTCTTGATCTTGCCGCTCATGGCGGCCGGGATGACGACCTGCTTGAGCACCGAGAGGCGCAGCAGCGTCACGCTCCACTCGCGGATCAGCACGACGATCGTGACCCACCACCAGATGTCGCCGACGATCGAGAGCCCGATGAAGGCCATGCCCGTGATGGCCTTGTCGGCGATCGGGTCGGCGATCTTGCCGAAGTCGGTGATCAGGTTGTGCTTGCGGGCGAGGTCACCGTCGATCTTGTCGGTGATCATCGCGACGACGAAGATCCCGAAGGCGATCCAGCGCCACATGGTGGAGTCGCCGCCGTCGTGGAGCAGCGCCCACGCCAGCACCGGCACCAGCACGATGCGCAACGTCGTCAGGACGTTGGCGATGTTGAAGTTGGAGACCTGGTTCTCGGTGGTGGTCATGAGTGGTCTCCGTCGTTGTCGAGGGGTACGGCGATGAGGTCGACACCATCGGTGGCGATCACCTCCGCGGTGACGAGGTCGCCGACCCGGGCCTGCGAGCCGTCGAGGGTGGTGGTGCCGTCGACCTCGGGGCCCTGGTGCTCGGCCCTACCCTCAACTCTGCCTTCGACCCCATCAGAACCAACGGACTCCACCAGGACGCTGACGGTCTCGCCGATCCGCTCCTCGGCGCGCTGCGCGTTGAGCTCCTCGACGAGGGCGGTGACGTGCTCGGTGCGGGCCCGCACCTCGTCGTCGTCCAGCTTGCCGTCGTAGGTGGCGGCCTCGGTGCCGTCCTCGTCGGAGTAGCCGAAGACGCCGGTGACGTCCATGCGTGCGGCCTCGAGGAAGTCGCACAACGTCTGCAGGTCGTCCTCGGTCTCGCCGGGGAACCCGACGATGACGTTGGACCGCACACCGGCCAGCGGACTGAGCTTGCGGATCCGGGCGAGCAGGTCCAGGAAGCTCTCCGGGTCACCGAAGCGACGCATCCGGCGCAGCACCGTCGCGCTGGCGTGCTGGAAGGACAGGTCGAAGTAGGGCACGACGCCCGGGGTGTCGGCGATCGCCTCGATCAGGCCGGGGCGGGTCTCGGCCGGCTGCAGGTAGGACACCCGCACGCGCGCGATGCCCTCGATCGCGGCGAGCTCGGGGAGCATCGTCTCGAGCAGGCGCAGGTCACCGAGGTCCTTGCCGTAGGACGTGGAGTTCTCGCTGACGAGGAAGAGCTCCTTGATGTCCTGGGTCGCGAGCCACTGGGCTTCCTGGAGGACGTCGCTCGGGCGGCGGCTCACGAACGAGCCGCGGAAGCTGGGGATCGCGCAGAACGAGCAGCGGCGGTCGCAGCCGCTGGCCAGCTTGAGCGGGGCCATCGGGCCGGCGTCGAGCCTGCGGCGTACGACCCGGGGGCCGGTCGCCGGCGCACCCTGGCCGATCTCGGCCGTGTCGGCCCGGAGGTTGTCGGCGTGGCCGGGCATCGAGATCGCCGAGGCGTCGCGGTCGACCGGCGAGATCGGCAGCAGGCGACGGCGGTCGGACGGCGTGTGGGGATGGTGGACCTCGCCCGCCACGATGGAGCGCAGCTTGGCGGCGATGTCGGGGTAGTCGTCGAAGCCGAGGATCGCGTCGGCCTCGGGCAGCGACTCCGCGAGGTCCTTGCCGTAGCGCTCGGCCAGGCACCCGACGGCCACCACCGCCTGCGTCTTGCCGGTCTCCTTGAGGTCGGCCGCGGCGAGCAGCGTGTCGACCGAGTCCTTCTTGGCGGCCTCCACGAAGCCACATGTGTTGACCAGGACGGTGTCGGCGTCCTCCGGCTCGTCGACGAGCACGAAGCCGCCGGCCTCGAGGCGGCCAGCGAGCTCCTCGGAGTCGACCTCGTTGCGGGCGCAGCCGAGGGTCACCACGGCCACGCTCATCGGGGTCTCGGCAGCAGCCGGGTTCGTGAGCCGGCCGGGGGCAGCAGAAGTAGTCGTCATCGCTGTCCGAGTATGCCGGTTCAGCGCCTGCGAGACCCCTTCGTGGCGCGCGTGGGGGTCGCCACACAGACGCAGATGGCCCCGTCTCACGAGGAGACGGGGCCATCGAGAGGGCTGGAGTCAGCGGGCGACGTAGGTGCCCTGCCCGGCGACACCGGACTCGCCGATCGGCTTGGCGTCCTCGCCGTCGAGGGAGACCGTGACGGCCCCGTCGGTGGTCTGCACGCGGACCGGCGGGGCGGCGTCGAGCTCCTTGGTGTCGCCCACGGCCAGGTTGCCCTTGAAGACGATCTCGCCGGCACCGTCACGCACGACGATGTGGGCGCCGCCGGTGGTCGCGCTCAGCACGACCGGGACGGGGTCGCCGAGGCTGGTCGAGCCACCGCCACCGGGACCACCGGACCCGTTGAGGACGGGCGCCGAGCCGCGCAGCTCCGGCGGGGCGTCCATGACCAGGCGCGCGATGGACCAGCACAGCACGAGGGCCATCACCACGGCGACGAGCATCGACCAGTTGGGGCCGCCGCGCGTGCTGCGGATCGAGCCGTTGGCGCCCGTGGCCAGCTCGGCCTCGAAGACCCGACGCGGGTTGATCTCGGCGTGGGCGTAGCGCTCGTCGTAGGACGCGAGCAGCGGCGCCACGTCGACACCGAGCACCCGCGCGAGCGTGCGCAGGTGCCCGCGGGCGTAGAAGTCACCGCCGCAGGGGGCGAAGTCGTCGACCTCGATCGACTCGATGACGTGTGGGCGGATGCGGGTGCGATCCGCCAGCTGGTCGACGCTGAGGCCGAGCCGCGTGCGGGCCGCGGCCAGCTCCGGTCCGATGACGGGGTCGACGGCCGGCTCGACCTCGAAGTCGTCGAGCACGATCGGGTCGACCGCGTCGCCGCCCTTGGCGATCGGACGCACACGATCACCCCAGACCTGGGTGTCCTCGACGAGGCTGACGCTGCCCGGGCGTCGCAGCTCGCGACCCTCGAGCTCGGTCTCCTCGACGGGCAGGTCGAGGCGCGCGTCGCTGCGCCGACCGGCCGTGGACTCGCGCAGCGGCGCGGGCGTCTCGCTGGCGACGACGGGCTCGTCGTCGAGCTCGACGTCCACGTCGACGTCGTCCTCGACCTCGTCGAGCAGGTCCTCGCCCGCGTCGACCTGTCGGCGCTTCGGCGCCATGGACGCGAGCTTGGCGATGCCCGCGGCCAGCAACGGCCGCGGGTCGCGCAGCGAGGGACGGGCGTGCGGGGTGTCGTCCTCCTCGTCGAGGGGCGCGGTCTCGACCGGCTCACTCTCCTCGACGGCGGTGGCCAGCGTCGGGTCGATGACCACGACGTCACCGGCCTGGTGGGCGACCTGCTCGAGCGCGGTGCCCAGGTCGTCGCCTGCACCCACGACCTGCGTGGCCAGCCCGAGGGGTACGGCGAACGGCGCGCCGTACAACCGGGTGGAGAGCTTGGCCTGGCGACGTCCGGAGGAGTCGAGCTCGGCGAGCAGCTTCTCCTCGTTGTGTGCGCTGATGACGAGGCGGCCGTCGCGCAGCAGCCCGCGTCGGGGCGTGTGCTCGACGTGCTCGACCGCGCTCCACGGCAACCCGCGCCAGGTGCGGCCCAGACGGATCCGGATTCCGTGGGCATCGGCCACGAGCAACGGCGTGCGGGCATCGACGAAGGTGAGCAGCCAGTAGCCGCCCAGCAGCCCCATGACCGTGGCCAGCAACCAGTCCAGCGCTCCCCCTCCGCCCACGGCTCGCGCGAGGTAGGCGATCGCGACCGCCGAGGCGATCGCGCCGACGCCGGCGGCGAGGCCTGCGTTGCGGCGCACCTCCACCGCGTCCGGCGTCAGCGACAACGACTCCGTCGTCTCCGAGCCGGCCGCGGACTCCAGGTCCGTGTCGCGAAGTTCGGCAGCACCCATCACGCGTCCCCCTCAAGTGTGGCAATCACTGCATCGATCTCATCGGGCTTCACCAGCACGTCACGCGCCTTCGAGCCCTCGCTGGGCCCGACGACGCCGCGGCTCTCCATGATGTCCATCAGTCGGCCGGCCTTGGCGAAGCCGACGCGGAGCTTGCGCTGGAGCATCGAGGTCGAGCCGAACTGCGTCGAGACGACCAGCTCCACGGCCTGGATGACGAGCTCCATGTCGTCGCCGATGTCGTCGTCGATCTCGCGCTTGGCCGCGGCGGGCGCGGTCACGTCCTCGATGTAGGTGGGCTCCAGCTGCGTCTTGCAGTGGCTGACCACCTGGTGGATCTCGGCCTCGGTGACCCAGGAGCCCTGGACCCGGACCGGCTTGCTCTGGCCCATCGGCAGGAAGAGTCCGTCACCCTGTCCGACGAGCTTCTCCGCACCGGGCTGGTCGAGGATGACGCGGCTGTCGCCGAGCGACGAGGTCGCAAAGGCGAGCCGCGACGGCACGTTGGCCTTGATCAGGCCGGTCACGACGTCGACCGACGGTCGCTGCGTCGCGAGCACCAGGTGGATGCCGGCCGCACGCGCCAGCTGCGTGATCCGCACGACCGAGTCCTCGACGTCGCGCGGGGCGACCATCATCAGGTCAGCGAGCTCGTCGACGATGACCAGGAGATAGGGGTACGGCGCCAGCTTGCGCTCGCTCCCGGGCGGCACCTCGACCTTGCCGCCCCGCACCGCCTTGTTGAAGTCGTCGATGTGGCGGAAACCGAAGTTGGCCAGGTCGTCGTAGCGCATGTCCATCTCGCGCACGACCCAGGCGAGTGCCTCGGCAGCCTTCTTGGGGTTGGTGATGATCGGGGTGATCAGGTGTGGGACGCCCTCGTAGGCGTTCAGCTCGACCCGCTTGGGGTCGACCAGGATCATCCGGACCTCGTCGGGCGTCGAGCGCATCAGGATCGAGGTGATCAGCGAGTTGATGAACGACGACTTGCCCGAGCCGGTGGCGCCGGCCACCAGCAGGTGCGGCATCTTCGACATGTTGGCGACGACGAAGCCGCCTTCGACGTCCTTGCCGAGGCCGGCCACCATCGGGTGGTGGTCCGAGCGCGCGGTGTTGGAGCGGAGCACGTCGCCGAGGGAGACGATCTCCTTGTCGACGTTGGGGATCTCGATGCCGATCGCGGACTTGCCCGGGATCGGGCTCAGGATCCGCACGTCGGCGGAGGCGACCGCGTAGGCGATGTTCTTCGACAGCGCGGTGACCTTCTCGACCTTGACGGCCGGACCGAGCTCGACCTCGTAGCGGGTGACCGTCGGTCCGCGCGTGTAGCCGGTGACGGCGGCGTCGATGCCGAACTCGTCCATCACCTGCATCAGCCGCTCGACGACCGCGTCGCTGGCCTTGGAGCGCTGCTTGTGCACCGACCCGGGCTTGAGGACCTCGTTGCTGGGCAGTGAGTAGGTGATGTCGCCGGACAGCGCGAGCTGCTCGACCCGCTGCGGCAGCGGCGTGTGCGGCGGCGCGACGAGCTCGCCGGTGCCGTCGACCGTGGGCTCCACGACCGGAGCGACCTCGGTGGGGGCGTCGGCGAACAGGTCGATGCCGAGGTCGACGCCGGGCTCGGTGGCGGCCTCGTCCTTCTTCTTGCGGCGCCTCTTGACCTCGCGGTCCTCGAGCATCGGGGTGTCGTAGGGCTTGTCGCCCATCTCCGGGTCGATCTCGTCGAGCATGCTGCTGCGGCGCGTGCGGATCGGCCGGGTGCCGGTGTCGGCCAGCTCGTCCTCGGGGCTCGGCGGCGTGCGCCCGAGCAGCTTGTCGCGGGTCGCGGCCAGCTTCGTCGGGATCTGGTAGACGGGCGTCGCGGTGATGATGAGGACGCCGAAGAACGCGAGCAGGACCAGCACCGGCACGACGACGTACGCCGTGCGCAGCAGGTCGAGCAGCAGGCTCGACATCACGAAGCCCACGGCACCGCCGGCCTGCTGGAGCTGGCTGGCGTCGCCGAGCTCGGGCTGCGGGTTGCCGTTGGCGATGTGGACGATGCCCAGCAGGCCCAGCGCGAAGGCGGACCAGCCGATGACCTGGCGCCCGACGGGGCCGTTGTGCTCGGGGTCGCGCAGCGTGCGCCATCCGGCATAGAGGACGAAGAACGGCACGAGCCAGCCGACCTTGCCGACGGCGCCGGCGGTCATCTGGCGCAGGAACTCCATCACGCCGCCGGGCAGCTGCCACCACACCGCAGCCGCGATCACCAGGGCCAGCGCGATCAGGAACAGCCCGGCGCCGTCGCGGCGGTGCTCGGGCTCGAGGTCACGGGCCGAGCGCCCGATCGAGCGCGCGACCGCGCCGACCGTGTGGGCGATGCCCAGCCAGATCGAGGCGACGACGTGACCGAGCGCGCCGAACGTGCGAGAGACGGGTCCGGGACCGTTGCGTACGGCGCGGGGCGCGGGTCGCTTCGCCGGAGCGCGCGAGCGCCCCTTGGCGGCGGCCTTGGCCGAGCCGCGTGCGGGCGCGGCAGAGCCGCGAGCCGGTCTGGTGGTCGGTCGCTTGGAACTGGTACCCCGAGATCGCGTGCTCGCACTCGTCTTGGACGTGCTCGAACTCCGCGAACCCGGCGGGGAAGACGTACGGGTCGCCATGGTTCGACCCTAGTCCCAAGTCACACCAGCCCCATGCATCACAGTTGCGTGTCGGTCGACATCTGCCGGCCCCCCTCAGCCCGGTCACCGGCGGACAAACGGGTCAAGCGCAGGTGTCGCACGAAACCATCCGCTCGAGGGGCCAGTGACGGACAATGCTCCCAATGGTGTTGCAGGGTCTCCGGGCGAGACGCGTCCGGGAGCAGGGAAGGAGCCCCCACGTGAAGCCGCTCAGGACGGGGCTTGCGCTGATGATGGTGGGGGCTGGTCTGGCGGCCATGCCCAGCCTCGGAGCGCAGGCAGCGCCAGCACCGGCCAGCGAATCGCTGCTGGCGCAGGTGCGCGACCAGGCTGATCGGCCTGTGGTCGTCAACGACCAGGTCGCGACCGGCAAGCTCGGCTTCGTCCGCACCAAGGGCGACCTGATGCCCGGCCGGCTCGCCACCGACCGCGCGAGCGCCGTTGCGAAGGCCGACGTCTACCTCGCGAAGTTCGCCCCCGCCTTCGGTGCCCGCGCCGGTGAGCTCGAGCAGGCCGAGGTCCACGCCGACCGCGCCGGCTGGTCCGTCACCTACGAGCAGAGCTACCAGGGCGTCCCGGTGTTCGCCGCGGAGCTGAAGGCGCACGTCGACCGGGAGGGCGACCTGACGTCGGTCAACGGCTTCGCGGCTCCCGCCCTCGACCTCTCCGTCACTCCCACCGTCTCCGAGGACGAAGCATCGGCGCGCGCCCTCGCCGCGGTCAGGGCCAAGCCCACCGGCCACGAGGACGGCCTGCCCGCCTCCTTCGCCGACGGCCTCACCGTCCGCTCGGCCGACCTGGAGATCTACCGCATGGGTTCGACCCGCGGGATCGACGGCGAGGCCAGGCTCGCCTGGGTCGTCGAGGTCTGGAACAGGTCGACGATCCGCGAGACGCTCATTCTCGACGCGGCCACCGGCAAGCCGCTCAACCGCTGGTCGATGATCGCCCACGCCCTCGACCGCGAGCTCTACGAGGCGCGCCAGGACTTCTCCGGCTACGAACACGTCTGGAGTGAGGGTGAGCCCTACCCCGCCCCCCACATGACCGAGGACCACCGGAACGAGGTCCGGGGCGCCGGCGAGGCCTACTGGATGTTCCGCAACACCTTCGGCTACGACTCCTGGGACGGCAACGGCGCCACGATGATCACGGTCAACAACGACCCGCGGATCAGCTGCCCCAACGCCAACTGGAACGGCGTCACCACCAACTACTGCACCGGCGTCACCGGTGACGACACCGTCGCCCACGAGTGGGGCCACGCCTACACCGAGTCGACCTCCGGCCTGATCTACCAGTGGCAGGCCGGCGCGATGAACGAGGCCTACTCGGACATCTGGGGCGAGACCGTCGACATGCTCAACACCCGCCATAACGAGGTGGGCGAGCCCGGCTCGGGCACCACGGTGCACCGCACCCCGGGACGGTGCTCGGAGTACACCAGGGCCGCCACCAACATGACGATCACGGCGCCCGCCTCCGTCGCCGGTCCCTGCGTCAACGTCCCCGCGTCCTTCGGCCCGGTCATCACCCAGGCCGGCGTCAACGCCACCGCGGTCGTCGGGATCGACAAGGCGGAGAAGGACGGGAGCGGCACCACCATCGGCACCACGACCGACGGCTGCTCCCCGTTCACCAACGCCGCCGTCATCACCGGCAAGTGGGTCTACGTCGACCGCGGCCTGTGCTCGTTCGCGGTCAAGATCGACAACGCGGAGGCTGCCGGCGCCCTGGGCATCGTCGTCGGCAACACACCAACGCAGACCCTGGGGTCCATGGCCGGCAACTCCGAGATCTACGGCGTCATGGTCTCCAACGCGGACGGTGCGAAGTTCAAGTCCGCCGGCGGGCCCGTGTCGTTCCACATCGAGGCGAAGCCCTCCCCCGCCGACCCGACCCACCGTTGGCTCTCCGGGGAGTCCGACCCGGCCTTCGGTGGCGCGATCCGCGACATGTGGAACCCGAACTGCTACGGCGACCCGGGCCAGGTCTCCGACGCCGAGTACACCTGCGGGTCCGAGGACAGCGGTGGCGTCCACTCCAACTCGGGCGTCGTCAACCGCACGTTCGCGATCCTGGTCGACGGCATCGACGGCTCCGGCACGAGCGGCATCGGGCTGGACAAGGCGGCGCGGTTGTTCTGGCACGCCCAGACCAACTACCTGACCCCGTCGTCCTACTTCCCCGACCTGGCCGACGGACTGGAGGCGTCGTGCGCGGACCTGACGGGGATCAGCTTCGAGAAGGTCACGCTGGGCAACCCCACCGACCCGGACGGGTCCGACGGCGGCGTCGTCGAGCCTGAGCTCGTCGTGGGCGGCACCACTGCGGCCGACTGCGCCAAGGTGACGGCCGCCATCGCGGACACCGAGCTGCGCCTCGACCCGAGCGCGCAGTGCGACTGGCAGCCGCTCCTGGCGCCGGGGGCTCCGAAGCTCGAGTGCGGCACGGGAACGGTCACGAAGGCCAGCTACACCGAGGACTTCGAGGACGGCCTCGAGGGCTGGACCCAGGACGAGGAGATCGGCTTCCCCGACGGCTCCGGCATCGCCTGGGAGGCATCCACGACCGCCCCCGCCGGCCACGCCGGCGGTGTCGCGTTCGGCCCGGACCCGGTCGAGGGATCCTGCAGCGGCGCTGCTGGTGACCTCACCAGCCGCAACGGCCTGATCAGCCCGGCCATCACCGTGCCGGCCGGCGCCACGCCGCGGCTCTCGTTCGACCACTACGTGGCGACCGAGGCGACCTGGGACGGCGGCAACGTCAAGGTCAGCGTCGACGGCGGAGCCTTCCAGCTCGTGCCCGCCGACGCCTACCTCCACAACGCGCCTGGCGGCACGCTCGACCCGGATGCCGGCCCGATGGGTGGCGAAGCCGCCTGGACCGGCACCGACGGCGGTCAGATGGCCGGGGCGTGGGGCACCTCGGTGATCAACCTCGCCAAGGTCGCTGCGGCCGGTGCGTCGGTCAAGCTCCGCTTCGACATGGGACGCGACGGCTGCAACGGCATCGACGGCTGGTACGTCGACAACGTCGTCGTCGAGGCCTGTGAGGTCGTGGCGACGCCCACGCCCACGCCGACCACGACCCCGACCACCACGCCCACGACCCCGACCACCACACCGACCACCACACCGACGACACCTGCCAAGGCGGCCACGTCGACGAAGATCAAGGTCAAGCCGCGGACGGTGGTGCGTGGGAAGGCCTTCAAGGTGATCGTCAAGGTCAGCTCGGTGGTCGACGTCGACGGGAAGGTCAAGCTCAAGCTCGATGGCACGCGGCTCAAGGTCGTCCGACTCAAGGACGGCCGCGCCGTGCTGAAGGTCAGGCGCCTGCTCCGCGTCGGGAAGCACAAGGTGGCGGCCACCTACCTCGGGTCCGTCACGACGCTGCGCAGCAAGGACAGCGTCCGTGTGAGGGTCATCGCCTGACGGACAGCTGAGTGAAGAAGCGGGGGCCCGGCAGTCAGCTGCCACCAGAGATTGTTACAAACAACTCTCGATGAGGGCTATCGGTGTCACGTCACAATTCGTATGGTGACGTGGATCACTCGGACACACCTCGGCTCCGGGTGGCAATCGAACTGGGAGGAACCCCCGTGAAGCTCCTCAAGCAAGGAGTCGCGCTGGCGATGCTCGGAGCCGGCCTCGTTGCCGTTCCGTCGCTGCAGGCGCAAGCAACCCCGGCCGCGACGTCCGCGGCCGCCGCCGACAACGGCGTACAAGCCATGAAGAACGAGGCCGACGGCCTCGTCGCCGTGTCCGGCGAGAGCGCGACGAAGCGAGTCGGCTTCATCCGCCTGACCCAGAAGTCCGGCGACCTCATGCCTTCTCGAGGCGCATCGAGCAAGTCCGCCGCTGCCGCCAAGGCCGACGCCTACCTCGCCAAGTACGCCGCCAACTTCGGCGCGCGACCCGGTGAGCTCACGCAGGAGGGCGTCACGTCCTCGGCGTCCGGCTGGACGGTCAGCTACACCCAGGCCTACAAGGGCGTGCCCGTGTTCGGCTCGATGCTGCGCGCTCACGTCGACAAGCAGGGCGACCTGACGTCCGTCAACGGCTACGCCGCGCCGGACCTGTCGCTGTCGACCACGCCGCGGATCACCGCTGCCGGAGCCGCTGAGCGCGCGGTGGGCACCGTGCGCGCCAACCCGCCCGGCCACGAGGGTGACGCCGACACCACGGGCATCCGCGCCGCCTCCACCGAGCTGGCGGTCTACCGCCTGGGCTCGACCAAGGGCGAAGCCGGCAAGGCGATCCTCGCCTGGATCGTCGAGGTCTCCAACGACGCCAACGTGCGCGACGTCCTGACCCTCGACGCCGCCACCGGCAAGCTGGTCAACCGCTACTCCCTCATCCACGACGGTCTCTACCGCGAGCTCTACGAAGCCACCTACGCCCGCAAGGGGCTGAAGTGGAAGGAGGGCGACAAGTTCCCCGGCCGCCTCGACGTGGACCAGCAGAACGAGGTCCTCGCCACCGGTGAGTCCTACTGGTTCTTCAAGAACGCCTTCGGTCGCGACTCCTACGACGACGCCGGCCACAAGATGATCACGGTCAACAACGACCCGCGCATCTCGTGCCCCAACGCCAACTGGAACGGCGTCACCACCAACTACTGCTCGGGGGTCTCCTCCGACGACGTCGTCGCCCACGAGTGGGGCCACGCCTACACCGAGTACACCCACGGCCTCATCTACCAGTGGCAGTCGGGCGCGCTCAACGAGTCCTACTCCGACATCTGGGGCGAGACCGTCGACCTGATCAACGGCCGCATGGACGCCGACGAGGGCGACATCACCGCGAAGCGACAGGTCGGCGTGTGCTCCACGCACTCCCCCGCCCGTCCGATCGTGCTGATCAACTCCCCGGCCACCATCGCCAAGGAGTGCGAGGCCGGCGCGGCCTCCTTCGGCCCCCAGCTCGACGGCGCCGGCGTGTCCGGCGACGTGGTCCTGGCCGTCGACAACGGCCAGCCGCTGCCCGACGGCACCCCCAGCCCGAGCACCTCCGACGCCTGCACCGCGCTGACCAACGGCGCAGCCGTTGCCGGCAAGGTCGCGCTCGTGGATCGCGGCTCCTGCGCCTTCACCATCAAGGTCAAGAACGCCCAGGCAGCCGGCGCCACCGCCGTGCTCGTCGCGGACAACGTCGAGGCCACCCCCTCCGGCATGTCCGGTGTCGACCCGGCCATCACCATCCCGGCGGTGCGCATCCGGCTCAGCGACGGCAACCTGATCAAGTCCGAGCTTCCCAACGGCCCGGTCAACATCACGATGAAGGACGCCTCCGGCGACCGTGCCGACACCTACCGCTGGTTGATGGGTGAGGACTCCTCGGCCTTCGGCGGCGCGATCCGCGACATGTGGTCGCCCACCTGCCACGGTGACCCGGGCAAGGTCTCGGACGCGGAGTACTACTGCGCGACCGACGACGGCGGCGGCGTGCACAGCAACTCCGGGGTGCCCAACCACGGCTATGCGCTGCTCGTCGACGGCGGCACCTACAACGGTGTCACGGTCAAGGGCCTGGGCCTCGACAAGTCCGCGGCGATCTACTTCCGCGCGATGGTGGACTACCAGACGCCCACCACCGACTTCGCCGACCACGCCGACGCCCTGGCTGCGTCGTGCCTCGACCTCGTCGGTCAGCCCATCGCGACCCTCACGACGGCGGCCAACGCCAAGACCGCCCCGGCCGACTCGATCCGACGTGCCGACTGCGCTCAGGTCGGCAACATGGCCGCGGCCGTGGAGCTGCGCACCGACCCGGTGCAGTGCAACTTCAAGCCCCTGCTCGACCCGAACACCCCCGCCCTGTGCGGCGAGGGTGGCACCGAGACGCAGGTCTGGTCCGAGGACTTCGAGGACGGACTCGCCGGCTGGACTGCCTCGCAGCAGGTCGTGTTCGCGGGTGGCTTCGGCCAGCCGTGGGAGGCCTCGTCCACCGCACCCGGTGACCACGCAGGTGGTGTGGCCTTCGGCCCCGCCCCCGACCGTGGTCAGTGCTCCAACGGCGCCGGGGACTTCTCGAGCCGGGACTCGATCACGAGTCCGTCGGTGAGCATCCCGGCCGCCGGCGCGGCACGCCTGTCCTTCGAGCACTACGTCTCGACGGAGTCGGGCTATGACGGCGGCAACGTCAAGGTCAGCATCAACGGTGGCGACTTCATGGTCATCCCCGCCGCTGCCTACACCTTCAACAAGCCCTCGAAGATCTTCGACGCCTCGACGAACACCAACCCGCTGGCAGGCGAGGACGGGTTCACCGGCACCGACGGCGGCGAGATCGGCGGCTCGTGGGGCACCTCCCAGGTCGACCTGACCCAGGCCGGTGTGAAGGCAGGAGACACCGTCACGTTCCGCTTCGACATCGGTCGTGACGGCTGTGGCGGCCTCGAGGGTTGGGCCGTCGACAACGTCGAGGTGGCCACGTGCCCGGCGCCCGCCGCCACCGCGGCAGGCACCGAGGGGCGTCGCCGCTGACACCCTGATCGACCGCATGACACGAAGGGCCCCGGCACCTGGTGCCGGGGCCCTCTGTGTGTCTCGGAAGCTGTGTCAGGGGAGGCCGCGGTGTCGCGACCGTCCGTGACTAGGCCTCGATGACGACCGGGATGATCATGGGCCGGCGGCGCAGGCTCTTGTTCACCCAGCGACCGACGACGCGGCGTACGGTCTGCTGCATCTGGTAGGAGTCGGCTCCCCCGTCGGCGGCGATCTTGGCGAGCGCGTCGATGATCTGCGGCTTGATGGCGTCGAAGGCGGAGTCGTCCTCGGCGAAGCCGCGGGCGTGGATCTCGGGCCCGCCGGAGACCTTGCCGGTCACCGAGTCGACGACGACGATCACCGAGATGAAGCCCTCCTCGCCCAGCACCCGGCGGTCCTTCATGGAGGACTCGGAGATGTCACCGACGCTGGAGCCGTCGACGAAGACGTAGCCGCACGCGACCTTGCCCGCGATCTTCGCGACACCGTCGACGAGGTCGACCACGACGCCGTCCTCGGCCATGACGACGCGGTCGGCCGGCACGCCGGTCGCGATCGCGAGCGCGGCGTTGGCACGCATGTGCCGGATCTCGCCGTGGATGGGCATCACGTTGCGCGGCTTGACGATGTTGTAGCAGTAGAGCAGCTCGCCGGCGCTGGCGTGACCGCTGACGTGCACGAGGGCGTTGCCCTTGTGCACGACGTTGGCGCCCCAGCGGGCGAGACCGTTGATCACGCGGTAGACGGCGTTCTCGTTGCCCGGGATCAGCGAGCTGGCCAGGACGACCGTGTCGCCCTCCTCGAGGTGCACGAAGGAGTGGGTGCGCTGCGCGATCCGGCTCAGCGCGCTCAGCGGCTCGCCCTGCGACCCGGTGGAGATGAGCACCTGGCGCTCGACCGGCAGGTCGGCCAGCTCCTTGGCGTCGACGAGCACGCCGGCCGGCACCTTGAGGTAGCCGAGCTCCTTGGCGATCGCCATGTTGCGCACCATCGAGCGACCGACGTAGGCGACCTTGCGGTCGTTGGCGACGGCGGCGTCGATGACCTGCTGCACCCGGTGGATGTGCGAGGCGAAGCAGGCCACGATGATCCGCTGGGCGGACTTGTGGAAGACCCCCTCCAGGACCGGCGCGATGTCCTTCTCGGAGGTCGTGAAGCCCGGCACCTCGGCGTTGGTGGAGTCGGTCATGAAGAGGTCGACGCCCTCGTCGCCCAGCCGCGCGAACTCGTTGAGGTCGGTGATCCGGCCGTCGAGCGGGAGCTGGTCCATCTTGAAGTCGCCGGTGTGCAGCACGACGCCGGCGCCGGTGCGGATGACGACCGCGAGCGCGTCGGGGATGGAGTGGTTGACCGCGATGAACTCCAGCACGAAGGGCCCGAAGGTGATCGTCTCCCCCTCGGCCACGACGTGGTGCACGGTCTCCTTGAGACGGTGCTCGCGCAGCTTGGAGCCGAGCAGGGCCAAGGTCAGCTCCGAGCCGACGAGCGGGATGTCGCCGCGTTCGCGCAGGAGGTACGGCGTCGCGCCGATGTGGTCCTCGTGACCGTGGGTCAGCACCAGCGCCTCGACCTTGTCGAGCCGGCCCCGGATCGGGTCGAAGTCGGGGAGGATCAGGTCGACGCCGGGGTGGTGGTCCTCGGGGAACAGGACGCCGCAGTCCACGATCAGCAACCGGTCGTCGTACTCGAAGACAGTCATGTTGCGACCGATCTCGCCGAGGCCGCCGAGCGGGATGACGCGCAGGCCCCCTTCGACCAGTGGCGCGGGCGTGCTCAGTTCGGGATGCGGATGGCTCAAGGGACTCCTCAGATCAGGCCCGACGCGGCGAGCCCGGCGCGGAGCGCGGTGACCTCGTCGTCGTCGAGAGGAACGAGCGGACCTCGCACGTTCCGGTTGTCGAGCACGCCGAGCAGCTCCAGGGCTGCCTTGGCGGTTGTAGCTCCGTAGTTGGTGACGCCCATGACGGCGTCGAAGGCCGGCACGAGCCGGGTGTGGATCTCGAGGGCCTCGCGCTGGTTGCCCGCGAGGTAGGCCTCGATCATGGTCTTGAGCTCGCGTCCTGCGGCGTGGCCGACGACGCTGACGAGTCCGGCGGCGCCGTACGCGAGGTAACCCAGCGTCGCGGCGTCGTCGCCGCAGTAGACGGTGTAGCCGAGCTGGGTGAGCGCGACCGTGTGGGCAGGATCGCCGGTGGCTTCCTTGACGGTGGTGACGTTGGCGAGCTCACGAGCCCGCTCGTAGGTCTCGAGCGCGATCGGGATGCCCGAGCGGCTGGGGACGTCGTAGAGCATCACCGGCAGGTCGGTGGCCTCGGCCACGCTGCGGAAGTGGTGCAGGACCCCGGCCGGGCTCGGCTTGTTGTAGTAGGGCGTGACCAGCAGCACTGCGTGGACGCCGATCTTGGCGGCCTGCTCGGCCAGCTCGACGGAGTGGGCGGTCGCGTTGGTGCCGACGCCGGCGATGACCGAGGCACGGTCGCCGACCGCGTCCATGACGGCCTGCAGGATCTGGCCGTCCTCGGCCACGGTGGTGGTCGGGGCCTCTCCGGTGGTGCCGCTGACGACGACTCCGTCGTTGCCGTTGTCGACGAGATGTCGGGCAATCTTGGCCGTTGCTTCGAGGTCCACCGACCCGTCGTCGTGGAACGCCGTGGCCATCGCGGTCAACAGGCGGCCGAACGGTGCTGCGGTTGTCATAGGGGTCAGGCTATCCCGCCCGGGACCCATGAGTAGGCCACGGCCTTGCCAGAGGCGCATACTGGTACTGATGTCTACTCCAGTGCGCCGCCACCTCGCCAGCAGTCCCTTCCAGGCCGAACCCGAGCCGACCATCGAGACGTTTGCGATGGACGACCTGGTCTGCCATGACGCACACGGCGTCGGACGGGTGATCGGCATGGAGCCAGCAGCGGTCACCGTCGACTTCCGTGGGCAGGCCATGCGCATCACCAGCCCCTACCGCAAGCTGGTCAAGCTCTGAGCCGTGGCTCCCGGCTGGCGCTGTCGGTGCCGTCGCCTAGCGTGTGCGTCGTGAAGACACGATGAGCAAGATGGACGCACTGCGAGCGATGCGCGAGGCGCGCTACGCCGAGAATGCCGCACGAGCCAAGACCTCCGCCCCGGCTGCGAAGCAGCCCGCGGCGACTGGGGCGACGGCGAAGAAGACGACCGCCAGGAAGGCACCGGCGAAGAAGGCTGCCGAGCCCGCTGCCACCGAGGCTGCGGAGACCGCCCTGTGCGGTCACCGCAACATGAGCGGGCGGTCCTGCACCCGCGAGCACGGCCACGCCGCCAAGAGCCACCGCTACTCCTGAGCGACGCAGGACAGCGGTGGTCCACAGTCACCCAGTGACCGTCAGATACCGCTGTCTTCGACGACGCGGCTGACGCGCTCCCACCACACCCAGTCCAGCCCGAGGTCGGGCCGCGACTCCCGGCGCACCTCGGTCCACTCGTCGAGCGGGAAGACGGGATAGCGGGCGTCACCGGGCGGCGCGAGGTCGACCTCGGTGAGCACCTGGTGCGTGGCCCGCGGCAGCGCGAGCTCGTAGACCTGCGCTCCCCCGACCACGAAGACCTCACCGAGCGAGGCGGCCAGGCCCAGCGCCTCGTCGAGGGAGTGCGCGACGAGCACCCCGTCGAAGCCGGGCTGCCAGGTCGTCGACCGGGTGAGCACGATCGTGGTGCGTCCGGGCAACGGGCGACCGATCGAGTCCCAGGTCGCGCGGCCCATGACGAGCACGCCGCCCATGGTCACGGCCTTGAAGTGGGCGAAGTCCTCGCTGATGTGCCACGGGATCGAGCCCGCGTCGCCGATGATGCGCCCATCGGCGTACGCCGCGACCAGGGTGACGCGGCCCGAGCCCTCAGACGGCAACGGGTGCCTTGATGCCGGGGTGCGGGTCGTAGCCCTCGAGGCCGATGTCCTCGAGGTCGAAGCCGTCGATCTCGGTGATCGACTCGTTCAGCACCAGTCGCGGCAGCGGGCGGACGTCGCGGGTGAGCTGGAGGCGCGCCTGGTCGACGTGGTTGGAGTAGAGGTGGGCGTCACCGATCGTGTGCACGAAGTCGCCGACCTCGAGGCCGCACACCTGGGCGACCATGTGGGTCAGCAGGGCGTAGGACGCGATGTTGAACGGGACGCCGAGGAAGACATCGCCCGAGCGCTGGTAGAGCTGGCACGAGAGCTTGCCGTCGGCGACGTAGAACTGGATCAGGGTGTGGCAGGGCGGCAGCGCCATGTCGCCGATGTCGGCGACGTTCCAGGCCGAGACGATGTGCCGGCGGCTGTCGGGGTTGTCCTTGATCTGCTGGACGACCTGGGCGATCTGGTCGATGTGGCGCCCGTCGGGCGTCGGCCAGGAGCGCCATTGGTAGCCGTAGACCGGGCCGAGATCACCGTTGTCGTCGGCCCACTCGTCCCAGATCGAGATGCCGCGGTCGTTGAGCCACTTGACGTTGGTGTCGCCGCGCAGGAACCACAGCAGCTCGCCGAAGACGGACCGGGTGTGGATCTTCTTGGTGGTCACCAGCGGGAAGCCCTCGGCGAGGTTGAACCGCATCTGGTGACCGAAGACGCTGTAGGTGCCCGTGCCGGTCCGGTCGGACTTCTCCACCCCGTCGTCGAGGAGCCGTTGGAGGAGGTCGAGGTAGGCCTGCATGCGCCGACAATACTGCGGACTCGGCAGGTCTCAGCGCAGGCGCACGTCGGCGCCCGCGACCACGACACGGCGGATCGAGGTGCAGTCGCGATCGCGGCAGACGAGGAACATCCTGCGCACCGTCTCGGACTGGCGCAGGTAGATCTCGGCCTCGTGCCGGGACAGCGAGATCTCCATGAGGTGCACGGGTTCGCCGCCCGGCGCGAGGACGACGTCGAGGCGCCGGTCACCCGGGGTGCCTCCCTCGGACGGCGGCGGCAGGTCCGGCGCCGGCTCCTCGGGCATGGCCTCGTCGAAGTCCGACACGTCCCCGTCGGCCGCGACCATCAGCAGCGAGCCGTCCTCGTGCTCGATCACGACGCCGTCGGCCAGCGGCACGAACGACCCGGCACGGGGCAGCGACACCACGACGTCGGCCAGGTGCAGCTCGCCGTCGGCGAACCACGGCACCGGGACCCGGTTGGCCTCCTCGCGCACGGCGGGCGGCGCGGGCAGGAGCGAGACGACCACCGCGCCGGCGACGAGGAGGGCGAGCACCCCGACGGCGTACAGCGTCAACCGTCGGCGCCGCGGACGCTCGAGCTCCTCGGCGACGAGGTCACGGACGTGTGCCTCGACGTCGGTGGTCTGCTCGAGCCTGCGCCACCCGCGCTGGCAGCGCGCCAGCGCGCGGTCGACGGCGGCCTCGGCCCTCGCTCCCCCGCCGAACTCCTCGACCAGCGAGGAACGGCGCGCGGCCACGAAGTCGTCGTGGGTGTCCATCCGCACCTCCGGGGTGTGTTCGGCGCCCCCGTCGTCCCGGATGGGTCAGGGCGACGCCGTCACCAGCACTGCCTCGACCGGGAAGACGAGGTGCTCACCCACCAGCCAAGGCGCAGCGAAGTCCTCGTACAACTCCCGCATCGACTCCTGCACCGCGGTCGACTGGGCCCGCCAGGTCACCCCGAAGTTACCGATCGTGGTGGCGCCGGCCCAGAAGTCCTCAGGGCGCACGCTCCAGTCCCATCGCGGCGCGCTCGCCTCGATGACGTCGAGCCCGGCCCCGGACAGCAGCGACCCGAGGCCCTCGGACGAGCGTTCGAAGTCGAGGTGCGGCGCCAACCGCGGCGCGGGAGGGCGTACGGCGCCCGCCGCATCGAGCAGGTCGTTCCACAGCTGCGCCTGGTGCATCAGCGAGGCCGGCCACACCGTCGCAGCAACCTGCCCACCAGATCGCGCCACGCGCACCAGCCCACGGGTCGCCGCACGCGGGTCGTCGACGTGATTGAGCACGAAGTTGGCCAGCACGACGTCGAACGGGGCGTCGTCGAACGGCAGGTCGGGCAGCCCACCCTGACGAACATCAGCTCCCGACCGGGAGCTCGCCAGCGCGACCATCTCGGGATCGGGGTCGACCGCGGTCACCACGTGGCCAGCCGTCAGCAGGGCCGCCGTGAGGTGGCCGGATCCGCAGCCGACGTCGAGCACCCTCGACCCGGACGGGATCCGCGTCAGCAGGGCTGGTGCGGTGCCGGAGCACAGCGTCGCGAAGGACCGGTCGTAGGCCGCTGCGACGTCGTCCCAGAGGCCCTCTGCCATCAGGCGTGCAGCGACATCGGTCCGTAGACCTGGCGCTCGTGCTCGAACAGCGTCACCGCGTCCACACCGGCCTCCGCCAGCTCGGCCCAGATCTCCCCGACCCACGACTCGGCGTCGGCCTGCGAGAGGAAGCGCTTGCCGGCGAACTCGTCGGCCGCGACCTCGTTGCCGGCCGCGTCCTCGAGGCGCCACCACCAGGGGCGCTCGGCTGCCGACGGCTGGCGGAAGGTGGGCGGCTGGTCGGGCAGCATCACGACTCCTTGACCGAGGTGTCGACGAACGGCGGCTTCGTCAGCTGGAAGATCTCGCGGCGGCCGCGGACGTCCACGCCGACCTCGGCCTCGGGGTGCACCATCGTGGGCACCAGCGCCATCCCGATGCCCTTCTTCAGCGTCGGGGAGAAGGTGCCCGAGGTGATGTCGCACAGCGGGACGTCCTGGGTGAGCGTGACGCCCATGCCCGGGCGCGGGATGCCGCGACCGGTGGCGACGAGGCCGCGCAGGAGGCGCTTGGGCCCGGCCTCCTTGACGGCCAGGAGCGCGTCGCGACCCCAGAAGGCGTCCTTCTTCCAGCCGACGGCCCAGCTCAGGCCGGCCTCGACCGGGTTGACGTCGATGGTGATGTCCTGGCCGTGCAGCGGGTAGCCCATCTCGGTGCGGAGCGTGTCGCGGGAGCCGAGCCCGCAGGCCAGCATCCCGAACTCCTCGCCGGCCGCGAGCAGGGCATCCCACAGGGCGCCGGCCTCGGCATTGCGGACGATCAGCTCGTAGCCGCGCTCGCCGGTGTAGCCCGTGCGGCACACCACGACGCCGACCTCGGAGCCGAGGACGTCGGGGACCTGGGCCTCGAGGAAGGACATGTAGTCGTGGCCGGTCGGCAGCCCGACGCGCTCAAGGACCTCGTCGGACCTGGTGCCCTGCACTGCGAGGACGGCATAGTCCTCGTGGTGGTCCTTGACCGAGACACCGTCGGGAGCCTCGGCCTGCAGGCGGCGTACGACCTCGGCAGTGTTGGCGGCGTTGGGGACGAGCAGCACGTGCTCGTCGTCCTGGTAGTAGGCGATCAGGTCGTCGACGATGCCGCCGGTCTCGGCGTCGCAGCACAGGGTGTACTGCGCCTTGCCGGGCTGGATCTTGGCGAGGTCGTTGGAGAGCGTGGCGTTGACGAAGTCGGCGGCGCCGGGGCCGCTGACCATCGCCTTGCCGAGGTGGCTGACATCGAAGATGCCCACCGACTCTCGGACGGCCGTGTGCTCCTTGACGACACCGGCGGGATATTCGAGGGGCATGGACCAGCCACCGAACTCGGCGAGCTTCGCACCGAGAGCGACGTGGCGGTCGTGGAGTGGGGACTGCTTGAGGTTCGCGTCAGCCATGGCCCGAAACCTACCCCAGCGACTCGCGGCTCCGCCCTGACCTAAAGTGCCCGGGTGACGACGACGTACACGCTGCGCAGCGCGAGCCCCGCCAAGACCCGGGCGGAGGCCGTCGTGGTCGGCGTCCTCGCCTCCGACAAGGGACCGGTCGTCTGCGACGCCGGCGCCGACGTCGCCGAGGCCTGGGGCCGCAAGTGGCAACCCCTTCTCTCGACGCTCGGCGTGACCGGCAAGGCCGGTGAAGCCGTGCGCATCCCGGCCAACGGCCTCATCAACGCCCAGCTGCTCGTGCTCGTCGGGTTGGGTGCCGAGCCGGACGAGACGTCCGTACGACGCGCGGCCGGCGTCGCCGCGCGCAGCGTGCCCAACGCCGCGTCGGTCGCGATCGCGCTGCCCGCCGACACCCCGGGCCTGGTGGACGCCGTGACCCAGGGCCACCTGCTCGGCGGCTACACCTACACGCTGCACAAGACCTCCGCGGCCAAGGCGGACGAGTCGTCGGGGGCCGGCCAGGTCGTCGTCCTCAGCCCCGTCGCGCGCCAGGGCGAGGCGATCACAGCCTTCGAGGAGGCACAGGTGCTCGCCGACGCCGTCCGGCTCACCCGCGACTGGGTCAACGAGCCGCCCGGCCACCTCACCCCCGCCGGATTCGCCGACGCGGTCACCGACGCCCACCGCGCGGCGACGAAGGGCCGCGGCGCCCCCAAGGTCGACCTCGAGATCTGGGACCACGCGAGGCTGACCGAGCGCGGCCTCGGCGGCACCCTCGCCGTCGGCAACGGCTCGGACGCCACACCCCGGCTGGCCAAGCTGACCTGGTCGCCCAAGGACGCCACGACCCATCTCGTCCTGGTCGGCAAGGGCATCACCTTCGACTCGGGCGGCCTCACCATCAAGCCGGCCTCGAGCATGGTCGGGATGAAGGGCGACATGGGCGGCGCGGCCTGCGTCATCGCTGCGACGCTGGCCATCGCGAAGCTCGGGCTGCCGGTCAAGGTCACCACCTTCGCGCCGATGGCGGAGAACATGGTCTCCGGCTCGTCGTTCCGCCCCGGCGACGTCGTCACGATGTACGGCGGCACCACCGTCGAGATCGCCAATACCGACGCCGAGGGCCGGATGCTCCTGGGTGACGCCTTGGTGCTCGCCACCGAGGAGGCGCCCAACATCATCGTCGACGTCGCCACCCTCACCGGCCACCTCCAGCTCGCGCTCGGCGACAAGGTCGGCGCCGTGCTCGGTTCCCAGGAGATCGTCGACGCGGTGCTGGCCGCCGGCGCCCGCGCGGGCGAGCAGCACTGGCAGATGCCGATCCCCGAGGAGATGACGGAGCGGATCAAGGCCTCCAAGATCGCCGACCTGCTCCAGCACGACTGGGTGCGCTGGGGCGGTGGGCTGATGGCCGCGGCGTTCCTGCGCGAGTTCACCGCCGGCCTGCCGTGGGCCCACCTCGACATCGCCGGCAAGGAGATCAACACGGGCGGGCCCTACGGCCACGTCCCCTCCGGCGGCACGGGCTTCGGCGTCACCACGATCGTGGAGTACGCCCGCTCGCTCGCCGCCCCGGAGTGAGCACCCCGCGGCGTTCATTCATGTAAATGAACCTCGCGACGGGGGTCAGATCCCGCCGGCCTTCTTGCGACGGTTGAAGTCGCGCATCCGCTGCGGGATGCCGACGACGGCGGCGTCGTACGACGGCACCTGGTGCTTGTTGGCGAACGTGTGGGCCCACTGGACGCTCGGGACACGGCGACGCGTCCACTCGCCGTCGTGGGCCACGAGGAGCAGCGTCACGTCACTGACCGCGGTGCGCGGCTCGACGAATCCCTCGACGCCGCGACGCGTGGTCACGAAGTCGGTGAGGTGGGCGATGTCGTGGCCGTCGGAGGCGCGCACCGATGTCGACCCGGTGCGCAGGCCGTCGCGCGCAGGTCGGCGCACGCGCCCGGATCGTCTGAATCGGTCCAGCAGTCCCATGCCGTCATTGTGCCTGCCGCCCGGGAGCAGACGGGTCAGACCCGGTGTGGACAGGCTCACAAAGAGTGCAAGGATGTGCGCGTGACCGACGGCGACTTCGACGTACTCATTCTCGGTGCTGGGTCCGGCGGCTACGCGTGTGCACTCCGCGCAGCCCAGCTCGGCCTCACCGTGGGACTCGTGGAGAAGGGCAACCTCGGGGGCACCTGCCTCCACGTGGGTTGCATCCCCACCAAGGCCCTGCTGCATGCGGCGGAGGTGGCCGACTCGGCGCGCGACGCGTCCAAGTTCGGCGTCAGCGCCACCCTCGACGGCATCGACATGGCCGGGGTCAACTCCTACAAGGACGGCGTGGTCGCGCGCCTGTTCAAGGGACTGACCGGCCTGATCAAGTCGCGTGGCATCACCGTCATCGAGGGCGAGGGGCGCGTCACCGGCCCGCGCACGGTGACGGTCGGCGCGGCGACGTACACCGGGAAGAGCCTCGTCCTGGCGTCCGGTTCCTACTCCAAGTCGCTGCCCGGGCTCGAGCTCGACGGCGAGCGCGTCATCAGCTCCGAACACGCCCTCAAGCTCGACCGGGTGCCGGCGTCGGTGATCGTGCTCGGCGGTGGCGTCATCGGCTGCGAGTTCGCCAGCGTGTGGGCGAGCTTCGGCGCGAAGGTCACCATCCTCGAGGCACTCCCCCGGCTCGTGGCTGCCGAGGACGAGGCATCCTCGAAGGCCCTCGAGCGGGCCTTCCGCAAGCGCAAGATCGACTTCCGCACCAGCACGCCGTTCCAGAGCGTCAAGACCACCGACTCCGGCGTCGCCGTGACCGTGGAGGGTGGCGACGTGATCGAGGCCGAGCTGCTGCTCGTCGCAGTCGGTCGCGGTCCCTCGACCGACGGCCTCGGCTACGAGGAGCAGGGCATCGTGATGGAGCGCGGCTTCGTGCTCGCCGACGAACGCTGCCGCACGAATGTCGAGGGCGTCTTCGCCGTCGGTGACATCGTGCCGGGTCTCCAACTGGCCCACCGCGGCTTCCAGCAGGGGATCTTCGTGGCCGAGGAGATCGCCGGGCTCGACCCGAAGCCGATCGACGAGGCCGGCATCCCGCGCGTCACCTACTCCCACCCCGAGATCGCCTCGGTCGGCCTCGACGAGGCCACGGCCAGGGAGCAGTACGGCGACGACATCACCACGATCACCTACGACCTCGGCGGCAACGGCAAGAGCCAGATCCTGCAGACCGCGGGCTTCGTCAAGCTGGTCGGCCTCAAGGACGGCCCCGTGCTCGGTGTCCACATGGTCGGCGACCGTGTCGGCGAGCTCATCGGAGAGGCGCAGCTGATCTACAGCTGGGAAGCCCACGCCGACGACGTGGCACCTCTCATCCACGCCCACCCGACGCAGAACGAGGCCCTCGGCGAGGCGCACCTCGCGCTCGCTGGCAAGGCCCTGCACGCCCACTCGTGACCACCACCCACACAGAAGGAATGCCCATGGCCTCCGAAGTCACCCTCCCCGCCCTTGGTGAATCCGTCACGGAAGGAACCGTCACCCGCTGGCTCAAGCAGGTCGGCGACACCGTGGCGGTCGACGAGCCGCTGCTCGAGGTCTCCACCGACAAGGTCGACACCGAGATCCCCTCGCCGGTCGCGGGCACGCTCCTGGAGATCAAGGCCGCCGAGGACGAGACCGTCGAGGTCGGCGCCGTGCTGGCCGTCGTGGGTGAGGCCGGCGAAGGTGGCGCAGCCGCGGAGTCCGCCGAGGCCCCCGCCGCCGAGGCCCCGGCCGAGCAGGCCCCCGCGCAGGAAGCACCCGCCGAGCAGGCCGCCCCGGCCGCTGAGCAGGCGCCCGCCGAGCAGGCCGCTCCGGCCGCCGAGTCGAAGCCCGCCGGTGGTGGCGCCTCGACCTCCGTCACGCTGCCCGCGCTCGGGGAGTCCGTGACCGAGGGCACCGTCACCCGCTGGCTGAAGGAGGTCGGCGACGACGTCGCGGTCGACGAGCCGCTGCTCGAGGTCTCCACCGACAAGGTCGACACCGAGATCCCTTCGCCGGTCGCCGGCAAGCTGCTGGAGATCAAGGTCCAGACGGACGAGACCGTCGAGGTCGGCGCCGAGCTGGCCACGATCGGTTCGGGCGACGCAGCCCCCGCGCCCGCCGCCGAGGAGAAGCCCGCCGAGGCCCCGGCCGCACCTGCTGCGGAGCAGAAGCCCGCCGAGCCTGAGCCGGCCGCAGCACCCGCCGCCGAGGCCAAGCCCGCCGAGGCGCCCGCCGCTCCCGCGCAGGCACCGGCACCGGCACCGGCCGCCCCGGCACCGGCCGCCCCGGCACCGGCCGCGCCGACGCACGCCGAGCCCTCCGCGGCCCCGGCTCGCTCGGACGACCAGAGCTCCTACGTCACGCCCCTGGTTCGCAAGATGGCCTCCCAGCACGGCATCGACCTGGCCTCCGTCACCGGCACCGGTGTCGGTGGCCGCATCCGCAAGCAGGACATCCTCGACGCGGCTGCTGCCAAGGCTGCCCCGCCCGCCCCGGCTGCTGCAGCACCGGCCGCCGCTGCGGCACCGGCCGGCGGCGTACAGGCTGCTGCCCCGGCTGCCGGCGCGGCTCCCTCGGCGCTGCGTGGCACCACCGAGGACCTGTCGCGGCTGCGCAAGATCATCGCCGAGCGCATGGTCGGTTCGCTCCAGACGACCGCGCAGCTCACGCAGGTGATGGAGGTCGACGTGACCACCATCGCGCGGCTGCGCGAGAGCGTGAAGGCCGACTTCCTGGCCCGCG
Source organism: Nocardioides allogilvus (assembly GCF_003047285.1). Lineage (GTDB taxonomy): Bacteria > Actinomycetota > Actinomycetes > Propionibacteriales > Nocardioidaceae > Nocardioides > Nocardioides allogilvus. The sequence goes on from NZ_PZYX01000002.1 coordinate 101,637, forward strand.
AGGGCGTGAAGCTGACCTACCTGCCGTTCTTCGCCAAGGCGGCGATCGACACGTTGAAGGAGCACCCCAAGCTCAACGCGGCGATCGACACCGACGCCGGCAAGGTCACCTACTACGACCGCGAGAACATCGCGTTCGCCGTGGACACCGAGAAGGGCCTGCTCACCCCGGTCGTCAAGGACGCCGGCGACCTGTCGATCGCCGGTCTGGCGAAGAAGATCGCCGACGTCGCCGAGCGCACCCGCACCAACAAGATCGGTCCCGATGAGCTGTCGGGCGGCACCTTCACGATCACCAACCTCGGCAGCTTCGGGGCCCTGTTCGACACCCCGATCATCAACACGCCGCAGGTCGCGATCCTCGGCCCGGGTGCCGTCGTGAAGCGTCCCGTCGTCATCGACGACCCCAACCTGGGCGAGACGATCGCGGTGCGGCACATGGTCTACCTCTCGCTGACCTACGACCACCGCCTCGTCGACGGCGCCGACGCCGGTCGCTTCCTGGCCGCGGTCAAGGCGCGCCTCGAGGGTGGAGCCTTCGAGGTCTGACCACCTCGACGAGACCCCGGTTGCCACGGCAGCCGGGGTCTCGTCGCGTCCGGGGGCGGGTGAAAACCAGACGCGCGATGTCGGTGCGGACGCGTAGCGTCGGGTCCGTGACGGGGACCTACATCGAGGCGAGCACCAAGCGGCCGACACAGCCGCCCAGACCGACCGACCGGGTGCCGGTCGACTGGCGCCGGGTCCGGCGCCCGCTCACGGTGCTCTGCTTCTCGATGTCGCTCACGGGCGCCATCGCCGCCTCGCTCGGCACGATGTTCGCCGGACGCCTGGCCGACGAGCCGACGTCGGCGCTGCTGACGCTCCTCGCGCTGTGCGTGGTGGGCGGAGCCCTGGTCGACACCGTGGCGAAGACCATCTGGGCGACCGTGGTGGACCGCGCGGAGGGCCGGCTCCGCTCAGACCTGCTCGACGCCGCCATGGCCCAGCCGCTCGCGGAGCTGTCCGAGCAGGCCGTCGGCGAGGTGCTCGACCGCATCGACGACGACACCTGGGAGGTCGGCCAGCTGATGCGCTGGGGCGTGTGGCAGGCCGCCCGCACCTTCCTGGCGTCCGGGCCACTGTGGGTGGTGGCCTCGCTGACCTGGTGGCCGGCAGCGTTCCTGTTCCCGCTGACCGCCTTCATGGCGTTCGCCGTCGTTCGCCGCCTGCTCCCCCAGGTCGCCCAGCGCAAGGTCCTCGAGGAGGCAGCCTGGACCGATCACGCTGCGTCCACCGAGGAGGGCGTGGCGGCCCGGGACGACCTGCGTACGTCGCTGGGCCAGGCCTTCGTCCTGCGGCGCAACGCGCAGCTGGCGGCCGTGGTCCACCGCACGCTCGACGCCGTGCTGCTGGTCGAGACCCGCATCACCAGGCGCAGCGGCGGCCTCCTGCACGGAGCCCTCGCGGCCGTGGGTGTCGTCGGGATCGCCCTCGTGCTGGCCGGGGACCTCTCCACGGCCCGGCTGGTCACCCTCTTCCTCGTCACCACCATGTTCGTGGGTGGTGTCGACATGCTGGCGCGTCACCTGCCCGACCTGCAGGAGGGCTTCGGCGCAGTGCTGCGACTGCGCTCGATGATGGACTCCCCCGCCGAGCCGACCGGCGGTCTGCCGCTGCCCGAGGGCCCGCTCGACGTCGAGTTCCGTGACCTCGACTTCAGCTACGGCACCGGCAACTTCTCGCTGCGCGACATCGACCTGCTCGTGCCCGCCGGCCACACCTGCGCCCTCGTGGGCCGCACCGGGTCCGGCAAGTCCACCCTCGCGTCACTGCTCTCACGCGCCGTCGAGCCGCCCCGCGGCACGGTCCTGCTGGGCGGCGTCGACGTCCGCGATCTCGACCTCCAGCAGCTGCGCGCCGCGGTCGGGGTCGTCACCCAGCGCACCGAGGTGCTCGCGGGCACGCTGGCGGAGAACATCACCCTCTTCGACCACGTCGCGCGCTCGACCATCGAGGCAGCGGTCGCCGAGCTGGGCCTCACCGACTGGGTGGCCGGGCTCCCCCAGGGGCTCGACACCGTGCTCGGTCCCGGCGGCACGAACCTCTCGGCCGGCGAGGAGCAGCTCGTCGCGTTCGCGCGGCTGCTGGTGCGCGACGTGAGCGTGGTCGTGCTCGACGAGGCCACGGCCCGGATGGACCCGGTGACGGAGGCCCGGGTCGTGCGGGCTGCCAACCGGCTGATCTCGGGACGCACGGGCATCCTGGTCGCCCATCGGCTCTCCACGACCGAGCGGGCCGAGCGGGTCGCCGTCCTGGAGTCCGGTCGGGTCGTCCAGCAGGGACCGCGCGCCCGGCTCGCCGCCGAGCCGGGCCCCTTCCGCACCCTGCTCGACGCGGCCGCGCACGAGGCCGTCATCGAGGAGCACCACCACGACGACTCGGCGATCGGGTCGGTCCGCCGCAGCACCACCCCTCCTCCGGCGCCGGTCCTGGCGCCGACGCCGAGCCTGGCCCGGCAGGTGCTCCACACGGTCAGCATCCAGCCGCAGTGGGGCCTGGTGGGAGCCTTCCTGTTCCTGGCCGCCTCCCTCACCGGGGCCTTCGGTGCCATCACGGGCTGGATCTGGGGCCACATCGTCACCGACCTCCAGGCCGGTGACCGACCCACCGCGCTCACCGCCTGCCTGGTCGTCTCGCTGGTGATCAGTCCGCTCCTGCTCTCGCAGGCATTCCGCACCTACCCCCACTGGTGGGTCGAGGTGCGGCTGCGGGTCCGCGCCGCCGTGCTCCACGGACAGACGGCGCAGCACCGGCTGCGCCGCACCCCACCGGGCGAGGTCGTCGCCCGCACCATGGACGCCGACCGGCTGGCGCGCTACACCGACCGCTGGGTCGACTTCGTCAACGGCCTCGTCGTCGCCGGCGTCACCGCGATCATCGCCGGCACCTGGCTGGCCGGCGCCGTCCTGATCACCGTGATGGTCGCCTCCGCACTGGCCTCCACGATGGGCCGTCGCGTCGCCGGCCGCTCGGCCGCGGCCGCCTCGACCTCGCGCGCCCGCTTCGGCCAGTCGCTCGTCTCCGCCCTGGAGTCGGTCCGCACGGTCAAGCTCGCCGCGGCCACGCCCCAGGTCCACGCCCACCTGCGGGAGGTCGACGGCGGTCGCGTCGACGCAGCGGTGAGCGAGCATCGCGTGCAGGCGCTGCTCGACGGCGTACCCGTCGTCATGGTGCAGTTCGGCGTCGTCGCGGCCTGGGCCGGGCTGCTCAGCGGCGAGTGGGGGCTCGCCACCGCACTGCTGGTCGCCAACGCCGTCAGCGGCTTCGACTGGTTCGGCCGGGTCGCCGGATCGGTCGTGACCGAGGCTCCCGGCGTCCGGGCCTGGATGACCGCGACCAGCGAGCTGGCCGGCGGCGGCGACCTGATGGACCTGCCGCCCGGCGTCGACCTCGTCCAAGGCACCGGCCCCACCCCCGACGAGCCGCGCCGCGACCCGCTGCGCACGCTCGCGCTGAGCAGCTTCTCGGCCGTGCACGACGACGGCACGCTCGGCGTCCAGGACGTCGACCTGACGATCTCCGCGGGCGAGCTGGTGCTGCTGCTCGGCCAGGTCGGATCCGGCAAGTCCAGCCTGCTGAGCGCGCTGGCCGGCCTGGTCAGCGTCACCGGTGAGGTCCGCTGGAACGACCGCCTCGTCGCCGACCCGCAGGCCGAGCTGCGTCCCGCACTCGTCGCCCATGTAGCCCAGGTCCCGCGGGTGCTGTCGGGCACGTTCAGCGGCAACGTCGGCCTCGACCACCCGGGCCGCTCGGTCATGCCGGCGCTGGAGGCTGCCCGGATGGGACGCGACGTCGCCGAGGCGGGCGGGGCCGACTCCCTCGTCGGCCACCGCGGCGTGCGTCTCTCGGGCGGCCAGGTCCAGCGGCTCGCGCTCGCGCGTGCGGTGGCCTGCGACGCCGACCTCCTGCTGGCGGACGACGTGAGCTCGGCACTCGACGCCACGACCGAGACCGAGCTCTGGTCGGCCCTGCGCGCGGGCGGTCGGACCGTCATCGGCGCGACCAGCAAGGCCGCCGCGCTCACCCAGGCCGACCGGGTCGTCGTCCTCGACGCCGGGCGCGTGGTGGATGCCGGGCCCTGGTCGGTCCTGTCGGCACGCTGGGGCCATCTGGCGGGCTGACGGCCCGCTTGCGGCGTCTGGTTGGCTGGGCGGCATGCGCGTCGTCATCGCCGGAGCATCTGGGTTTCTCGGCACCCACCTGACCGAGCACCTGCGCGTCGGCGGCCACGAGGTGACCCACCTCGTCCGCCGGGCCCCGGAGTCCGCCAAGCAGTCGCGCTGGGATCCCTATGCCGACGACCTCGACCAGTCGGTGATCGACCGCTCCGACGTCGTGGTCAACCTCGCCGGGGTCAACATCGCCGGCAACCCGCACTCCTCGAAGCGCGCCCACGCCGTGCTCGAGAGCCGGGTCGCGACCACCGACGTGCTCGCCCGCGCCATCGCGAAGTCCGAGCGCCCGCCGGCGTTCCTCGCCGGCAACGGCATCAGCTGGTACGGCGACCACGGTGCCGACGAGGTCACCGAGGAGTCCGACAGCCGCGGGGACAGCTTCCTCACCGGAGTAGCCCACGAGTGGCAGGCCGCGGCCGCTCCGGCCATCGAGGCCGGCGCTCGCGTGTGCGTGCTGCGGACCTCCCCGGTCCTGGACGGCAGCTCATCGCCCCTGCGTGAGCTCGCCCGCCTCTTCAAACTCGGGCTCGGCGCCCGTCTCGGCAACGGCGAGCAGCACTTCCCGATCATCTCGCTGCGCGACTGGGTCGGCGCCGCGTCCTACCTCGCCGAGTCCCGCGACGTCTCGGGCGAGTTCAACCTCTGCTGCCCACAGACGCCGACCAACGCCGAGTTCACCCGTGCACTCGCCGCAGCAGTGCACCGGCCTGCCTTCCTGGTCGCCCCGGCGCCGGTGATCAAGGTGGGCGCCGGGCGGATGGCGCCCGAGCTCCTGGGCTCGGTCAACGCCCGACCGGCTGCCCTCGAGCGCGCCGGCTACGACTTCCAGGACGTCGACGTGCGCGAGGTGCTGTCCGCCGCGCTGTCCTGATCGCGCACGGTCACCACCAGCCACTCACCGTCGACGCGCCGCAGCACGAGGGTGCGCGTGGTGGGCCGGTCGCGCGGCAGTGGCGTTCCGCCCGCCTCGCCGGTGACCACTCCCCCGGCCACCCGGTCGGTGATCCGCACCGTCAGCTCGTCTGCAGCCTCGTCGAGCACCTCCAGCGCCAGCACCTGGGTCGCGAGCCCGTCGACGCGCAGTCCGCGATCGACGTACGCCGCCAGCATCCGCGCGTCGGCACGGCCGGTCGACGAGCCTGCGACGTAGAGCTCGCGCAGCGCTGCGACGTCCCCGGCCGCCCAAGCGGCCGAACGGCGTGCGTCCCAGCCGGCGAGCACGTCGCGTGGGGTGCTGGCCCCGGCCGGCGGCGGTGAGGCCTCGGCCTGCGCGCCGGGCGGCGACGACCTCTGCGAGAACAGCGCCACTCCGGCCGTCGTGAGCACGGCCAGGGCGGTCAGGGCGAGGAGGTAGGGCAGCAGTCGTCGCGGGTCCACGGGTCCACCGTGCCCCAGATCGAGCCGAGGCGTCGTCCGTTGTCCACAGGCGTAGGCTCGCGGCATGCGTGAGCACCAGCTGGAGCACCGGATCGCCGGGCTCGGACCGGACGCCGTCGACTACCTCGCCGCCTGGGACCTCCAGCGCGAGGTGCACGCCGAGGTCGTCGCCGGCACCCGCGGTGACACGGTGCTGCTGCTCGAGCACCCGCCCGTATTCACCGCCGGCAAGCGCACCGAGCCCCACGAGCGCCCGCTCGACCCCGGCGGCGCGCAGGTCATCGACGTCGACCGCGGCGGCAAGATCACCTTCCACGGCCCCGGCCAGCTGGTCGGCTACCCGATCGTGGCGCTGCCCGACCACGTCAAGGTCGTCGACTACGTCCGCCGCGTCGAGGAGGCGCTGATCGCGGTCTGCACCGACGTCGGCGTCACCACCGCCCGCATCCCCGGTCGCAGCGGGGTGTGGATGCGCGCCGACGACCGCGGCCCCGAGCGCAAGATCGCGGCGATCGGCATCCGGGTCAGCCGCGGCGTGACCATGCACGGCTTCTCGCTCAACTGCGACGTCGACCTCGGGTGGTACGGCCGCTTCGTGCCCTGCGGGATCGCCGACGCGGGCGTCACCTCGCTGAGCGCCGAGCTCGGCCGCGACGTCCCGGTGACCGAGGTGCTGCCCGCCGTCCAGCACCACCTGTCGACCTACCTCGCCTGGGGCCCGTACGCCGCCACGCCCGACTACGACGCCAGGCCGGAGCCCGGCCGCGCTCCCCGGATCGAGCTGGTCACGCCAGGTCTCGTAAACCGCTGACGGGATCTTCCCCGCGCCGCTAGCGTTCGCCTGACTCGGCCCGGCACGGGCCACGGACACGTCGGGGGATGTGGCATGCGCGCACGCATCGGTGCCCTGCCGCCCGTCAGCAGGACGACAGCGGTGCTGATGCTCGCCGTACCCCTCGTCCTGTGGCTGTTCCTGGTCTGGGACACCCGTCCCTACTCCCCCGAGGAAATCGCGGCCGATCGAGCGGCCGCCGAGAGCGCCCCCGGCTTCGCCCGGACACTGGCGGAGTGCGAGGCGTCGGTCTATCCGAGGGACGTGTGGACGGGCAGTGGTTTCACCACCATCTCTCCCTCCACGAGTCATTGTCGGAGAGACGCGCTCGAGGCGCATTCGTCCCTCACCCGCGAACCACTGGGCACCGACGACCACCCGGGGACCGTCGTCGTGATCCTGTTGTCGATGCCCGCAGCCATGCTGCTCGTCGGGGTGAGGTGGCAGCCGGCACCCGGAGCGCGCGCGTTCCTGCGTCGCGCCGGCAAGGTCCTCCTGCTCGGGACAGTCGTCGCCTTCGTGGTGAACTCGACGTGGTGGTGGGCCCTGGGGTGGGTCGCAGAGCGCCGAGGGGTCCTGCACCTCAGCACCCCCATGCAGTTCATCAGCGGCCACGCCCTGCTGGTCGGGTTGACCGGGGTGGTCGGCCTCACCGCCGGAGTGCTGCTCCGCGGGCCGGTGCGGGCCGTCTCGACCCTGGCAACGGCAGCGGTGGCCATCGGTGTCGTCGTGCTGCTCGCGCACCCGATCGAACCGTGGCTGCCGCTGCTCAACATCGAGGCATTCCTGTCCGGCGGCGCGGAGTATGACCAGCCACCCCGCGAGGTCTCGTGTGCCAGCCTCTACGGCTCGAGCATCCCCGGCTCTGGCTCGCTCACGTGCACCGACCGCCGTGCGAACCACAGCTTCAGGTTCGCGGGGCTCTACTTCTTCGGCCTGACCGGGATTCTCGTCGCGGCAGCAGCCTTGGCCAACACCCGTCGGCGCGGCACGCCGCAGCCCGCCTGAGCCTCTGCCACAGTCACCGCAACACGAACGGGGGAACCGACATGAGCGACCTGGTGATCGAGACCAGTGGTCTGCGCAAGGAGTTCACGGGCAGGCGCGGCACCCGCGTCGCGGTGAACGACCTGGACCTCGCGGTCCCGCGCGGCGGGGTGCACGGCTTCCTCGGGCCCAACGGGTCGGGCAAGACGACGACGATCCGGATGCTGCTCGGACTTGCGCGACCGACGGCCGGGACGATGAGCCTGTTCGGCACCCCGGTCCCCCAACGGCTGCCCGAGGTGATCGGGCGTGTCGGCGCGGTGGTCGAGTCGCCCAAGTTCTCCCCCACGTTCTCCGCGCGGCAGAACCTCCGGCTCCTCGCCGGCTCGGTCGGTGTCGAGCGTGGCGTCGTCGACGACGCGCTGGTCCGGGTCGGTCTCGCCGACCGCGCCGACGACCGTTTCAAGTCCTACTCGCTGGGCATGAAGCAGCGCCTGGCGATCGCGGCGACGCTGCTCAAGTCGCCCGACCTCCTGATCCTGGACGAGCCGACCAACGGCCTCGACCCGGCCGGCATCCGAGAGATCCGCGAGCTCATCCGCGGCCTCGGGGAGGCTGGGGTGACCGTGCTGCTGAGCTCGCACATCCTGGCCGAGGTGCAGCAGGTCTGCACGAGCGCCACCATCATCGGCAACGGCCGGATGCTGGCCTCGGGCCTCGTCGAGGACCTGCTCGGCAGCACGTCCTACCGGCTCCGCGTGGGTGATCCCGCCGCGGCTGCGACCGCACTGGAGAGGGCCGGGATGACAGTCCGCACGGACGTCGACTCGCTCGACGTCATCACCGACGAACCCGCGGACCGGATCACCCGAGTCCTGGCCGACGCCGGGCTCTATCTCTCCGAGCTCACCCCGGTCCGGGCCGACCTGGAGACGATCTTCCTCGAGCTCACCGCCGACGACCGGATGGGCGTCACGCCGATGACGGAGGAGGTCCGATGATGCGCCTGCTGTCCGTCGAGCTGACCCGGCTGCGCTGGCGCCGGGCCATCGTCGTCCTGCTGGTCGCGTGCATCGCCGTACCCCTCATCATGCTGGCGGGCTTTGCCTGGAGCACCCGCCCGTTCAGCGAGGCCGACATCGCCGAGGCGAAGCAGCTGGCTGCCCAGGAGGCACAGCAGCCCTACATCGCGGAGGAGATCGCCCGGTGCGAGCAGGACCCGGAGAACTACACCGGGCCCGGCGCGACTGCGGCCGACTGCACGGAGGCGTTGACGCCGACCTACCAGAACTACCTGTATCGCCAGGAGTTCACCCTCACCTCGCTGCGCACGGACGTCGGCGCCGCGGCCATCATCATCATGACCGGGCTGATGATGCTGGTCGGCACCACGTTCGTCGGCCACGACTGGAACACCGGCTCGATGAGCAACCAGCTGCTGTTCGAACCACGTCGGCTGCGGGTGTGGTGGGCCAAGGGCCTGGCGGTGATGCTCGTCGGCGCCGTCGTGGGCGCTGCCGTGCTCGCGACCTTCTGGGCCGGAGCATCACTCGTCGCGGCCAGCCGGGACGTCCGGGTGGAGCCTGGCCTCTGGAGCACCATCGTGGAGACCCAGGCCCGCGGCGTCGTCGCCATCGCCCTCGGCGGCCTGCTGGGCCTTGCGCTCACCATGTTGTTCCGCAGCACCGTGGCGACGCTGTCGCTGATGTTCGGGATCTCGATCGCGGGGTCACTGCTGATCATGACCGTGCTCGGCGAGGAGGGCACCCGATGGCTGCTGCCCACCAACTTCCTGGCCTTCGTCCTCGGTGGCTTCACCTACTACGACGGTTCCGCGTGCTCGTTCTCCCCCGACGGGATGACCAGCGGCGACTGCGAGAGGCACGTGTCCGCGATGGACGGCGGGGTCGTGCTGGCGGTGATCGTGGTGGTCGCCGTGCTCCTCTCGGTGTGGTCGATGCGACGCCGCGATGTGCCCTGAGCGAACTCAGACCCACTCGAATTGGGTGCTCCTTACCCCCGGCGTAGAGTGACGAACGTGACTGCTCCGGTACCCGAAGGCCGCAAGCTCCTCCGCCTGGAGATCCGCAACTCCGAGACGCCGATCGAGCGCAAGCCGGAGTGGATCAAGACCCGAGCGAAGATGGGGCCGGAATACACCGCCCTGCACAGCCTGGTGAAGTCCGAGGGCCTGCACACGGTCTGCCAGTCGGCCGGCTGCCCCAACATCTTCGAGTGCTGGGAGGACAAGGAAGCCACCTTCCTCATCGGTGGCGACCAGTGCACTCGGCGCTGCGACTTCTGCCAGATCGACACCGGCAAGCCGCAGCCGCTGGACCGCGACGAGCCGCGCCGCGTGGCGGAGTCCGTGCAGAAGATGGAGCTCAAGTACGCCACCATCACCGGCGTCGCCCGCGACGACCTGCCCGACGGTGGTGCCTGGCTGTACGCCGAGACGGTCCGCGCGATCCACGAGCTCAACCCCGGCACCGGCGTCGAGAACCTGATCCCCGACTTCAACGGCGAGCCCCACCTGCTGCGCGAGGTCTTCGAGTCGCGCCCCGAGGTGCTGGCCCACAACGTCGAGACCGTGCCACGGATCTTCAAGCGGATCCGCCCGGCCTTCCGCTACGAGCGCTCCCTCGACGTGATCACCCAGGCCCGCGACTTCGGCCTGGTCACCAAGTCCAACCTCATCCTCGGCATGGGCGAGACCCGTGAGGAGGTCAGCCAGGCGCTGCGCGACCTGCACGACGCCGGCTGCGAGCTGATCACCATCACCCAATACCTCCGCCCCTCGCTGCGTCATCACCCGGTGGAGCGCTGGGTGAAGCCCGAGGAGTTCGTGGAGCTCAAGGACGAGGCCGACCAGATCGGTTTCTCCGGCGCGCTGTCCGGACCGCTGGTCCGTTCGTCCTACCGGGCCGGTCGGTTGTACCGTCAGGCCATGGACGCGCGCGACTCCGTCACCGCGGCCGTCTGATCCGTCTCGTCGTCCAGTAAAGGCACCGCATGTCGACCCCCGCCACCCCGCCCACCAAGCGGAGCCAGCAGCTCATCCAGACCTACCGGATGGCGAAGAACACCGACCGCCGCATCGGGCTCTACACCTTCGGCGCGTTCGTGCTCGGCGCCCTGGTCGGGTTCGCCGTCATCTACCTGCTGCCCGGCGACGGCCTGCTGTCGCTGATCCTCTCGATCGTCGGCGCGCTGCTGTTCGGCCTGCTGGCCGCCATCATCATCTTCGGCCGTCGTGCCCAGGCCGCCGCGTTCAAGCAGATGGAGGGCCGGCCCGGTGCGGCCGCCTCCGCGCTGCAGATGCTGCGTCGCGGCTGGAAGACCGACCCGGTCGTCGGCTTCAACAAGCAGCAGGACATCGTCCACCGGGTCGTCGGCCCGCCCGGCATCGTGCTGGTCGGCGAGGGCAACCCGGCTCGCCTCAAGACGCTGCTGGCCACCGAGCGTCGCAAGCACGAGCGCGTGCTTCCCGAGACCCCGATCCACGAGGTCGTCTGCGGCAACGGCGAGGGCGAGGTGCCGCTGCCCAAGCTGGTGCGCCACGTCTCCAAGCTCGGCCGCAACGTGAAGCCCGCCGAGATCACCGACATCCTGGCTCGCCTCCGGGCGATCGATGCGGTGCGCGGCACCGTCCCGATGCCCAAGGGCCCGATGCCCACCAGCATGAAGGGCATGCGCGGTCAGCAGCGCGGCCGCTGACCGACGCACCCCCTCACGCTCAGCAGGTGTAGGCCGCCGCTGCCCCGATCCAGGTGTCGAGCATCTGGAACGGCACCGTGGAGCCGGCTCCGAAGTACTCCAGCCCCTTGCCGTCGGCGCCGTTGTTGCTCGGGATCCTCTCCTCGCCCTTCGGGTCGCCGATCGTCATCTTGCCGAAGAGCTTGAGACCCACCGGCAGGTCGGCCGCGCGCAACGCGGCGTAGCCGGCCTCGGCCGCCTCGGGACAGGCCGCCTCGAAGCCGGCGATGTCCGGGTCAGCCGCGGCGTCCTGCGCGGACAGCACGAACCAGTTGTCGGACACAGGCCCGTTGAGCGAATACATCGGGACGAAGCAGTGGTGCGCCGACGCACTGCCCGCACCGAGCGCGATCGCAGCGGTGGTGCCGACGGCGATCATGGCGGCGCGACGGATGCTGGTCATGTTCATGTGGTTTCCCCTCGTCACGGGCTCCCGTGTGGAGACCGGCCAACGAGTTCACCAGCGATGTCGCCGGCGAGCATCGCCAGCATTGGGGACTTTGCGCTCAGCCCCGCAGGTCGGCCAGTCGCACGGTCTTCGACCTCGCGGCCATGTCGTGCAGCCCCCGCCCGTCCGGTCGAAAGACCAGCGGCGGGATGACCAGGGCGATCAGCACGCTGCGCACCAGCGCCGGGATCAGCTCCAGCGGTCGGTTCGTGGCGTCGTTACGGACGACGCGCAGCCGGGTCACCAGCTTGCCGAACGACCCGCCCAGCAGGGCTGTGAAGAACGCCGACTCGACGACGAAGATCCCCGTGGCATAGAAGCCGGCGAAGCGGTCCTCGCTCCACCCGGCCGGGCCGAGCACGAGCATCACGACGAGCGTGCACGCGGCCCAGTCGACGAGCAGTGCCCCGAACCGGTGTGCCCATGAGGCGGTGTCGATCACCCGGCAACTCTAGGAGACGGGCTTGGCCCGCCGGGGCACGGCCACCTCGACGGGACTTCCCCACTCGCTGAAGCCGATCTGCGCGGACGCCTCCGGCTCGTCCGGCACCTCGTAGGCCAGCCGGACCGGGAGCGAGTCGTCATCGACGTACAGGTCCATGGTGACGCTCTCGGGGAGGTCCATCGCGCGATACATCGAGCTCTCGCCGAGCCCGTCGAACCATTCCTGGCTGTCGACCGTGAGCGTGTAGTGGTCGGTCTCCTGTCCGTCGACCTCCTCGGTTCCCTCGTCGCTCACGGCGGAGACGGCCGACTCGAGTGCGGCCAGGTCGCCGGGCACGTCAATGGCCAGCAGCGTCGGGACGGGACCGGCGTCGAAGCCGCTCTCGGGATCGGTGAGCCGCGGGTCGTCGACCTCGAGGAAGGTCCATTGGTGGCCCACGAGCTCGCCACCGAGGTAGACCCGGCTGCCGACGCGACGTACGTCCAGCTGCTGCGCCGGGTCGCCACCCGTGAGCGCGCGGAACGCGCGCTCGTCGCCGGCCCAGCTCGTGTCGACGGTGATGTCCTCGGGCGACTGCTTGGTCCCGAGCGTCAGCCGCACCGAGTCCTGGCTCTCCACCGCGTCGGTCATCTCGGCGACGACGTCCGCGTTGTCGTACGCCGCTGTGCCGTCGTCGGAGGTCCCTCCCCCGCTGCAGGCGGCGGTCGTGAGGGCGAAGGACGTCGCAAGGGCGGCGGTGAGCAACCGACGCCCCGGGAGGGCTGTGCAAGACATGACGGGAACCGTATCCCGGCCGTGGGCAGGCCTCGAGCCGCAGATGTCCGGATCGTTAACACGGCTGTAACAACCGGGCACCTGCTTGAAACGACAGCCACCTAGCGTGCAGGAAACGATCGGGGCGACACCGGGTCGCCGATGCTAGGAGCAAGAATGACTGCGAACATCCACCGTTTGGCTGCCATCAAGGACGTCCAGGCCTACGAAGCCCCCGCAACCTTCTTCGACATCGCCGAGGAGACCGGTTCGGTCTTCGGCGAGAACGTCTTCAGCCTCTCCGTGATGAAGAAGCGTCTTCCCAAGTCCGTCTTCAAGTCCGTCGCCGCGACCATCCAGAAGGGCGACGCCCTCGACCCGGCCGTGGCCGACGTCGTCGCCTCCGCCATGAAGGACTGGGCGATGGAGAAGGGCGTGACCCACTACGCCCACGTCTTCTACCCGCTGACCGGCCTCACCGCCGAGAAGCACGACTCCTTCATGGAGCCGGTCGGCGACGGCACCGCGATCTGGGAGTTCCAGGGCAAGACCCTGATCCAGGGCGAGCCGGACGCGTCGTCGTTCCCCAACGGTGGCATCCGCGCCACGTTCGAGGCCCGCGGCTACACCGGCTGGGACGTCCAGTCCCCCGCCTACATCCTCGAGAACCCCAACGGCAACACCCTGTGCATCCCCACGATCTTCGTGTCGATGACCGGTGAGGCGCTGGACCACAAGACCCCGCTGCTCCGCTCGCAGAAGGCGATGGCCGACCAGGCCACCCGTGTCCTGGAGCTCTTCGGCCACAAGGACGTCGACAACGTCGTGTCCTTCTGCGGTCCCGAGCAGGAGTACTTCCTGGTCGACTCCTCCTTCGTCAACCTGCGCCCCGACCTGCTCAACGCCGGCCGCACGCTGTTCGGCGCCAAGCCGCCGAAGGGCCAGGAGTTCGACGACCACTACTTCGGCGCCATCCCGGACCGCGTCCTGGCGTTCATGCACGACACCGAGCGCGCGCTGTTCAAGCTCGGCATCCCGGCCAAGACCCGCCACAACGAGGTCGCCCCCGGCCAGTTCGAGATCGCTCCGGTCTTCGAGCGCTCCAACATCGCCTCCGACCACCAGCAGATGCTGATGTCGATCTTCCGCTCGGTCGCCAAGCAGCACGGCATGGAGTGCCTCTTCCACGAGAAGCCGTTCGCCGGCGTCAACGGCTCGGGCAAGCACGTCAACTTCTCCTTCGGCAACAACACCCAGGGCAACCTGCTGCTCCCCGGTGAGAACCCGCACGACAACGCGCAGTTCCTGGTCTTCTGCGCGGCCATCATCCGCGCGGTCCACCTGCACGGCGGCCTGCTGCGCCTGTCGGTCGCGTCGGCCGGCAACGACCACCGCCTGGGTGCCAACGAGGCCCCGCCGGCGATCATCTCGATCTTCCTCGGCGACCAGCTCGCCGACGTGTTCGACCAGATCGCCAAGGGTGGCGCGACGTCGTCGAAGCAGAAGGGCATCCTCAACGTCGGCGTGGACACGCTGCCCGACCTGACCAAGGACGCCGGCGACCGCAACCGCACCTCGCCGTTCGCCTTCACCGGCAACCGGTTCGAGTTCCGCGCCGCGGGCTCCAACCAGACCGTCGCCGCCCCGATGGTCATCATCAACACGATCATGGCCGAGGCGCTGGAGTTCTGCGCCAACGAGCTCGAGGCCGCGGTCACCGACGGCACCGACTTCAACGCCGCCGTCCAGCACCTGCTCGCCAAGATCGTCGAGAACCACGGCGCGGTCATCTTCAACGGCAACGGCTACTCCGAGGAGTGGCACGCCGAGGCCGAGACGCGTGGCCTGAAGAACCTGCGTACCACGGTCGACTCGCTGCCCGAATACCTCATCCCCGAGTCGCGTGAGCTGTTCTCCAAGTACGGCGTCTTCAACGAGGCCGAGCTGGAGTCCCGCTTCGAGGTCGGTGTCGAGCAGTACGTCATGACGCTGGTCGTCGAGGCCAACCTCACCGCCGAGATCGCGCAGACCACGATCCTGCCGGCCGCGATCCGCTTCCAGACCGAGCTCGCGCAGAACGTCAGCGCCCTCAAGGCCGCCGGTGTCGAGGCCGACAACGCCGACCTGCTCGCCGTCTCCGCCCTGGTCGCCGACCTGCGCGCCGGCCTGGCCGGGCTCAAGGTCGCCGTCGCCGGCGCCCACGAGCACGCGGGGATCGCCGAGGCGACCTACCTGCGTGACTCGGTCATCCCGGCCATGGCTGCCGTCCGGGCCGCGGCCGACGCCCTCGAGGACGTCGTCGCCGACGACCTGTGGGCGCTGCCGACCTACCAGGAGATGCTCTACATCCTCTGATCAACCGAGCACCGACGAGGGCCGACGCACCACGCGAGTGGTGTGTCGGCCTTCGTCGTTCGCGGGTCATCTCGGCACTCGGGAACCCCGCCGGTGTGACGCGGAGCACCAACCCCACTGTTGTAAGTTGCCTGAGGCACGAGCGCAGCGTCGCGTCACCGTGCGCCCCACTCGATCCCAAGCCGCCCGGTGGCGTGCCAAGGAGGACGAATGTTCACCAACAGCGAAGAGCTGCTGAAGTACATCAAGGACGAGCGCGTCGAGATGGTCGACGTCCGCTTCTGTGACCTGCCCGGAGTGATGCAGCACTTCACCGTGCCCGTGTCCTCGTTCGACCAGTCCGTCTTCGATGACGGTCTCGGCTTCGACGGTTCCTCGATCCGCGGCTTCCAGGCCATCCACGAGTCCGACATGCAGCTCTACCCGGACCCGACCACGGCCTACATCGACCCCTTCCGCGTGGCCAAGACGCTGGTCGTCAACTTCTTCATCCACGACCCGATCACCGGTGAGGCCTACTCCCGCGACCCGCGCAACATCGCCAAGAAGGCGATGGCCTACCTCGCCAGCACCGGCATCGGCGACAAGGCGTTCTTCGCTCCCGAGGCCGAGTTCTACGTCTTCGACAGCGTGCGGTTCGAGACCTCGGCCAACGCCGGTTACTACCACATCGACTCCGAGGCGGGCGCCTGGAACTCCGGCGTCGCCGGCACCGCCGAGAGCCCCAACCGCGGCTACAAGGTGAAGTACAAGGGCGGCTACTTCCCCGTGGCGCCGTACGACCACTTCGGCGAGCTGCGCGACGAGATGGTCATCGAGCTGGAGAAGTCCGGCCTGCTGGTCGAGCGTGCGCACCACGAGGTCGGCACCGCCGGCCAGGCCGAGATCAACTACAAGTTCGACGAGCTGCTCAAGGCCGCCGACGACGTCATGAAGTTCAAGTACATCGTCAAGAACGTCGCCTGGCGCAACAACAAGACCGCGACCTTCATGCCGAAGCCGATCTTCGGTGACAACGGCTCCGGCATGCACGTCCACCAGTCGATCTGGAACGAGGGCGAGCCCCTCTTCTACGACGAGACGGGGTACGGCGGCCTGTCGGACATGGCACGCCACTACATCGGCGGCATCTTGAAGCACGCGCCGTCGCTGCTCGCCTTCACCAACCCGACGGTGAACTCCTACCACCGCCTGGTCCCCGGCTTCGAGGCCCCGATCTCGCTGGTCTACTCCCAGCGCAACCGCTCGGCCTGCGTGCGCATCCCGATCACGGGCGCCAACCCGAAGGCCAAGCGCATCGAGTTCCGATGCCCCGACCCGTCGGCCAACCCCTACCTCGCCTTCTCGGCGCTGCTGCTGGCCGGCATCGACGGCATCCAGAACAAGATCGAGCCCCCCGCGCCGATCGACAAGGACATCTACGAGCTGCCGCCGGACGAGATGGCCGACATCGACCAGGTGCCCACCTCGCTCAACGCGGTGCTGGACAACCTGGAGCGCGACCACGAGTTCCTCACGGTCGGCAACGTCTTCACCCCCGACCTGATCGAGACGTGGATCGACTACAAGCGCACCCAGGAGATCCTGCCCGTGCAGCTGCGCCCGCACCCGCACGAGTTCGAGCTCTACTACGACATATAGTCACTTGTGAACGTAAAGCTCGAACTCACCGTTCGGGTACCGAGGGCCCTGGCTTAGCCGGGGCCCTCGTTGCGCCTCCGCGTCGTCGCGGGCAAGCCCAGGCGAAGGACTCAGCAAGGCGTCGCACCAATCCCGACTACTGCCCGTGCTTGCACCTCTCGGCGGTCGGTTAAGGGGCAGCGGGTGGGGTGCCCGCACTGAGCGAGCCACAGGTCCGCTACGCTCCCTTCTCCAATGATCTTTGGAGGACTGGATGAGTGACGCGAAAGACGGGCTGTTCGCCGAGCTGGCGGTGGTCGGCAAAGCGTTCGGTAGCGCCAAGCGGCTCGAGCTGGTGGATCTGCTCGCTCAGGGGGAGCGCACCGTCGAGAGCTTGGCCCGTGCAGCCGACATGGGGGTCAGCACGGTGTCGGCTCACCTACAGGTGTTGAAGTCCTCAAACCTGGTGCGGACGCGTCGGGACGGGACGCGCGTCTACTACCGACTGGCGGGCGATGACGTGGTTGCGCTGTACGGCGCGATGCTGACCGTTGCACGTACCCGGTCCGCCGACGTGGAGCAGGCGTTGGCGGCCTACCTCGGCGTTCCAGGCTCAGGTGAGATCGACATCGTGACCCGACAAGAGCTGCTCGACCTCCTCGAGGCTGGGTCGGCCGCTGTGATCGATGTCCGACCTTCGGAGGAGTACGCCGCGGGGCACATCCCAGGCGCCCGCAGCCTTCCGTTCGAGGAGCTGCCGAACGCCGTGGCCGACCTGCGGGCCGGCGGCGAGGTGATCACCTACTGCCGCGGCGCCTACTGCGTCCTCGCGCACGACGCCGTCCGGTTGCTCGCTACCGAGGGGATCCACGCCCGCCGCCTGGAGGACGGGATGCTGGAGTGGAGAACTCACGCACTCCCGGTGGAGGTCGGCGCGTGATCGCGGCGCTTCGCCTCTGGCCTGCTCGGCGATGGCTGACGGCGCTCGCTGCTGGTGCCGCGTTCGTCCTTGTCGTGGCGATTCCAACGGACCTGATCGACACTCCGATCTTCGGCCGCGAGGTGCCTCCCACGTGGTGGTCCTGGCCGTCTCTCATCCTCTCCTCGATCCTGGCTGGGCTACTGGTCGGGTCCTATGTGGCCGCCCCGGCACGTATGGGTGATGACCGCCAGGTCCAGCGCGGCGGATGGGTCGGCAGCGCGTTGACCTACTTCGCCGTCGGCTGCCCGGTGTGCAACAAGCTCGTACTCCTCGCTCTCGGTAGCGCGGGAGCGATGACCTGGTTTGAGCCCATCCAGCCGCTGCTGCAAGTTGCCGCGGTCGTTCTCCTCGCCTGGGCGCTACGGCGACGTCTGCTCGGCGAGATCTCCTGCCCCACCGATCTGAAGGAAGTTCATGCCTGAGTCGCATCCTGCCCGTAAGAGCCCCATCCTGCCGGCGATCGTCGCGCTCGCCGCCGCCGTCGCGCTGATCGCAGCGCTCGCCGGCGTATTCTCCGGCGACGACGAGGCCGACAGGTCAGTCGGGTCCCCCACAGACTCGCAGCGGTCGAGCACGAGCGACGACTCGCTGGCACGACGCCAGGTCGACGACCCGATGGCCAAGGGCGAGGCTGACGCCCCCGTAGTACTCATCGCCTACTCCGACTTCCAGTGCCCGTTCTGCGGCAAGTGGGCTCGCGACACCGCCCCGGCCTTGGAGGAGCAGTACGTCACCGACGGCACCCTCCGCATCGAGTGGCGCGACTTCCCCTACCTCGGGCCGGAGTCGGCGACTGCCGCTCTGGCCGGCCGCGCGGCCGCCGCGCAAGGCGCGTTCTGGGAGTTCCACGACGCCATGTACGCCGATCAGCTGCCGCCGAACAGCGGCAACCTAAATCAGGAGTACGTCGAGGGAATCGCCGATGAGCTCGGCCTGGACGTGCAGCAGTTCCGTTCCGACATGAAGTCCCAGACGACCGAGCAGCTTGTCGACGCCGACTTCCAGGAAGGCCAGGAACTGGGCATCACCGGAACGCCATCGTTCCTGATCAACGGCGTCCCGGTCATCGGCGCCCAACCAACCGAGGTGTTCGAGGACCTTATCGAGGAGGCCGACGCCGGATGATCGAGATCGGCGTCCTCGCGGCGTTCGCCGCCGGGGTCCTCGCGCTCCTCTCACCGTGCAGCGCACTGCTGCTGCCGTCGTTCTTCGCCTACGCGTTCGCCACCAAGCGCGCACTGGTGACCCGGACACTGGTCTTCTACGTCGGCCTGCTGATCACCCTGGTTCCGCTCGGGACCGGCGCCGCAGCCGCGTCACGCCTGATCTACGGCCACCGACCGCTTCTGATCGCGGTCGCCGGCTGGACCATCATCGGGCTGGGTGTCCTGCAGCTGCTCGGCAAGGGCTTCGCGCTGCCATTCGCTAGCCGCCTCCAGAGCTGGTCGGCCGCCCGCACGAGCCAAGGATGGGTCTCGACCCTGATCCTGGGGGCCGTCTATGGCCTCGCGGGCTTTTGCTCCGGCCCTGTGCTCGGCGCCATCCTCACAGTTGCCGCCACCCAGAGCACGCCGTGGCGAGGCGGAGCCCTCCTTGCGGTCTACGCACTCGGGATGGCAGCACCTCTCCTGGTGCTCGCCGCCATCTGGGACCGTTTCGATCTCGGCCGCCGCCGCTGGCTACGCGGCCGCACCCTGACCTGGGGGCCGCTGCGCGTCCACACCACATCCGCCACGGCCGGCGTCCTCTTCGTGATCATCGGAGTGGTGTTCCTCCGCTACGACGGCACCGCCGGCATCACCGGGGCCTTCGGCATCGCCGATACCGTGGAATTGGAGTTCACCGCCCAACAGACGGCAGCGACGTGGGCCGCCGCGGCGCCGGACTGGCTGTTGCCCGCAGTCATCCTGCTCGGGGCACTGACGGTCGCTTGGCGCCGACGCCACGGCAACTCGCAGAATGATGACCCGGCGTCTACCCCGAAACACGAGAAGATCGACGAGGACATGCGCTCCCGATAGCACCCCAGCGCGCCTGGTGGGGCCGCCTCAGGCAAGGGCGAGGAAGAGCTTCTCCATCTTCTTGACGTCAACGTCGTCAAGACCCTCGTCGGACTCGGTGAGGCACTGCTGCAGGCCGGTGGCGACGATGGCGTAGCCGGCGCGGGAGAGCGCCTTGTTGACGGCGGCCAACTGTGTGAGGACGGACTCGCAGTCAGAGCCCTCCTCCATCATCCGGATCACGCTGGCAAGGTGCCCGTTGGCGCGCTTCATGCGGGTGATGATCGCCTTGATCTCGGTGGGTTCGAGGTCCATCAGTTCTTCTCCAGTGCGGCCAGGGCCGCGGTCAGCCGCTGTCGTGCGTCGGTCGCGACGGTGCGGAGGGTGTCGCCGGCGTGACCGGCGAGGGACATCATGGCGTCGGGGTCGAAGGCCTCGACGACCGTGGTGGTGTCGTCGAGGGCGCGGACGACGACGTTGCAGGGCAGCAGTGCGGCGATGGAGGGATCGGCCTGCAATGCCTGGTGCGCTAGCTGGGGGCGGCAGGCCCCCAGGATGATCTGGGGTGCGACGTCGACATCGAGCTTGGCCTTCAGCGTGGCCTTGAGGTCGATCTCGGTGAGGATGCCGAACCCCGCGGCGGCGAGCTCAGCGCGCACCGCCTCGACGGTCTCGTCGTAGGGGCGGGGCACCGTGGTTTCGAGCGTGTACTGCGTCATGGGGTCTCTTCCTCTCGGGTACCGATCACGAGGTCCGTGGCTAGGCTGCACCCACAACTGTACAACCCCCCTGGGGGATGTGTTAATGTTTGGGCATAACCCCCCCGGGGGTTCCGTTTGGGTAGTTCGACGAGCCAGCAAAGGAGTCCCCTCTATGCGTGAAACCACCATCGACCAGCTCGCTGCGGCGCTCGATCAGGGCGCGTCGGTGGTCGACGTCCGTGAGCCTGCGGAGTTCCGCGAGGGTCACGTGCCGGGTGCGGTCAACATCCCGATGGGTCAGCTGACCGCCCGGCTGGGCGAGATCGACCGCGATCGTCTGGTGCACGTGGTGTGCGCCTCGGGCAACCGCAGCAGCGCGATGGCCGACGTTCTGACCGCTAACGGCTTCGAGGCGATCAACGTCGCCGGCGGCACCAGCGCCTGGGTCCGCTCCGGGCTACCGATTGAGAAGTGAGGCGAACATGACTGACGCCACCACCACCGAGACACCCGCACCGGCCTCGGCGACCGAGGAGGCCCAGCAGCGGCCGGCCGAGGGACTGACCGTCCGCACCCTCGAGACCTCATCGCTCGGGGACCGCACCTACGTGGTCCACGACGGCGAAGCCGCCCTGGTGATTGACCCTCAGCGCGACATCGACCGGGTGTTGGAGGTGCTCGAGGCCGACGGCGTGCGACTGACCCACGTGTTCGAGACCCACATCCACAACGACTACGTCACTGGTGGCCTGGCGCTCGCGCAGGCAACCGGAGCGGCCTACCTGGTCAACGGCGAGGACGAGGTGTCCTTCGACCGCACCCCGATCGCCGACGGCGAGGTCGTCGAGGTGGGCGACCGGATGCGCGTCCGTGCGATCGCCACCCCCGGTCACACCTTTACCCACCTGTCCTACGCGCTCTCTGTCGACGGGCCTGACGGCGAGGAGCCGTACGCCGTGTTCACCGGCGGCTCGCTTCTCTACGGCGCCACCGGTCGACCCGACCTGCTCGGAGAGGAGCACACCGACGCCCTGGTGCGTCACCAGCACGCATCGGCGCACAAGCTCGCCGAGCAGCTGCCCGACGAGGCCGAGGTCTACCCGACTCACGGGTTCGGGTCGTTCTGTTCGGCCACGCAGTCCGAAGCCACGGCCTCGACGATCGGCGAGGAGAAGCGCTCGAACCCGGTCCTGACCCAGGACGAGGAGACCTACGTCCGCGAGTTGCTGGACGGCCTCGGTGCCTGGCCGGCGTACTACGTGCACATGGGACCCGCCAACGCCGCCGGTCCCTCCGCGCCCGACCTCTCCCCGGTGCAGGAGGCCGACGCGACCGAGCTGCGGCGCCGGATCGACGCGGGTGAGTGGGTGGTGGACCTGCGCAATCGCAAGGCCTTCGCCGCTGGGCATGCCCCTGGAGCGTTCAACTTCGGACTCGACGGTGCCTTCTCGACCTACTTGGGCTGGCTGATCGAGTGGGGCACCGCCGTGACCCTGCTCGGTGAGACCGCCGAGGACGTGGCCACCGCCCAGCGTGAGCTGGTTCGGATCGGCATCGACCGGCCCGCAGCCCAGGCCACCGGCGGTCCGCAGGACTGGACCGACGGCGACCTCGGTAGCTTCCCGACCGCCACCTTCGCCGATCTGGCGCAGGTGCGCCACCACCGCGACGTCGTCGTACTGGATGTGCGCCGCGCTGACGAGTACGAGGGTGCAGCGATCGCCGGGGCGGTCAACATCCCGATCCACGAGCTGCCCCGCCGCGTCGGCGAGGTGCCGGCCGGTGAGGTGTGGGTGCACTGCGCCAGTGGTTACCGCGCCTCGGTCGCTGCCTCGTTCGTCGCCGCCGCCGGCCGGACCCCCGTCGCAGTCGACGACTCCTTCGAGAACGCCGAGAAGGTCGGCCTGCACCTGGTGCGCCCCGAGGGCGACACCACCGACCCCACCGACGGTGCCGACGGGCCCGACGTCTGAGATGACACTGCTCCTCGCCGTCGCCGCCGGCGCGCTCATCGGCCTGTCCCTGGGGGCACTCGGTGGCGGCGGCTCGATCCTGGCCGTGCCGGTGCTGGTGTACCTGCTCGACCAGTCCGCCTCCCAGGCGACGACCGGGTCGCTGGTGGTCGTCGGCGTCACCTCCCTGATCGGGGCGATCGCCGCGCACCGCGCGGGCAACGTGCTGCTCGGCCGCGGCCTGGTCTTCGGCCTGGTCGCGATCGGCGGGGCGGTGGCGGGAGCGGAGGCGTCCGATCGGGTCTCCGAGGAGGTCCTGTTGGCCGCCTTCGCCGCCCTGATGCTGCTGGTCGGCGGGATGCTGGCCTGGCGCCAGCTACGCCACCGTCGCGGAGACGACGCTCGGCACGTCGCGCGGCCCACCCTGGACGACCCGATCATCACGTTCAGCCCGACGTTCGCCTGCCAGTGCCCCCGGGCCCTCAAGGTGCTGCTGACCGCCACCGTCGTCGGGGCGCTGACCGGCTTCTTGGGCGTCGGCGGAGGCTTCCTCGTCGTACCCGCCCTCCTGCTCGCCCTCGCGCTGCCGATGGAGTACGCCGCCGGCACGTCCCTGGTGGTCATCACCATCACCAGCGCCGCAGCGCTGGTCGTCCGGGCCGGTTCTGGCGACCCACCGGACTGGGCGACCGTCGCCGTCCTCACGGCGACGTCAGCGGCAGCAGCCGTCGCAGGGGCCCGCCTCGCCGACCGTGTCGACACCCACCGCCTCCAGGCGGCCTTCGCCGTCCTGGTCCTCGGCGTCGCCGTCTACACGGCCGCCCGCGCGGTCCCCGCCCTTCTCTGATCACACCGATCGCTCACCCCTCACCGAACGGAACATCCATGAGCACCACCACCGCCCCGTCGAAGGGCGCCCCCGACTTCACTCCCGGCTTCCGCCCCGGACCCCTCGGCCGCCTCGGTCTCTGGGTGAGCGGCCACGCCAAGCTCGTCACCGGCGTCTGGCTGCTGCTCATCGTGGGCCTGGGCGCCTTCGCTCCCCAGGTCGAGCACAACCTGTCCGGCGCCGGCTGGCAGGCCGACGGCTCGGAGTCCGTCGCCGCCCGCGAGCTCGCCCAAGAGAGCTTCGGCGGTAACGCCTCCTCGGCCATCCAGGTCGTCGTGCACTCCACCGACGGACCCGTCACCGAGGGCCCCGGCGCCGAGGTCCTCGCTCAGGTGACCCGGATGCTCGAGGCCGAACCGCGCATCGCTGAGGTGATCGCGCCGATGCCCGGCGCGACCATCAGCCAGGACGGCAGCACCGCGATCATCCTTGCGGGCGCGGGTGCCGACACCAACGAGATGGTCCGGGTCGCCACCGACCTCAAGGGGGACCTCCAGGACCTCTCGGTCGAGGGCATCCAGGTCAACCCCACCGGGTCCTCGCTGCTGTGGTCGGACTTCAACGAGGCCAACCTCGAGGCGATGCTTAAGTCCGAGATGGTCTCCTGGCCCGTCACCATGGCGATCCTGGTGCTCGCCTTCGGCGCCCTGGTCGCCGCAGGCCTTCCCCTGATCCTGACCCTCGCAGGCCTCGTCGCCTCCGCCGGATCGTTGGTCCTCATCAACGAGCTCGTCCCGGTCTCCATCTGGGCGATGAACTTCGCGATGATGTTCGCCCTCGCGCTCGGCATCGACTACGCGCTGTTCCTCGTCGTGCGCTACCGCGCCTCCCGCATGGGTTCCGGCAACTCCGCGCGTCAGGCGGTCGCCGAGACCATGGACACCGCCGGAAAGGCCGTCCTGCTCTCGGGCGCTACCGTCTTGATCTCGCTGTCGGCGGTGATGCTGGTGCCCTCGCCGTCGTTCCGCTCGATGGCCGGCGGGATCATGCTCTCGGTCGTCTTCGTCCTGGCCGCAACCCTCACCCTGCTCCCGCTGGTGCTGTTCAAGCTCGACCACAAGATCAACAAGCTGTCCCTGCCCTGGGTAAAGACGGGCGAGCACCGCTCCCCGAAGTTCGCCGCATGGGGAGAGCGACTCTGGAAGCGCCCCCTCGTCTGGGGCCTGGGCGCACTCATCGTGCTGCTCGCACTCGCCGCACCCATCATCGGCCTCAAGACCGCCATGCCCTCCATCAAGGTCCTGCCCGAGGACGCCAGCGCACGCGTCGGCTACGACCTCGTCCAGGAGTCCTTCGGCGAAGGTGCGCCCGGCACGCTCCAGATCGTGATGAAGGCCTCCGACGCCGACGCCGCGAAGACCGTGCTCGCCTCCGACCCCGGCATCGCCGGAGCAATGCCCTCAATGCCGGCAGCCGACGACAGCGGACTGGTCCTGATCCAGGCCGTTCCGACCGTCGACCCGTCCGACCCCGCTCTCAACGACACCGTCGACCGGCTGCGCGCCGACCTGCCGTCGAGCGCCCTCGTTGGAGGCGCGGCGGTGGAGAACCTCGACCTCAAGGCCCAGCTCGACGAATCCACGCCGCTCGTGATCGGGGTCGTGCTCGTGCTCGGGTTCCTGCTGTTGCTGGTGGCGCTCCAGGCGCCGCTGATCTCGTTGCTCGGCACGCTGGCCAGCCTGCTGTCGACGGCTGCGGCGTTTGGCGTGGCCCGCCTGGTCTTCCAGGAAGGCATCGGCGCTGACTTCTTCGGCTTTGAGAGTCAGGGCTTCCTCGACGCGTGGGCCCCGGTGTTCTTCTTCGCCATGATCTTCGCGATCGCGATGGACTACACGGTCTTCCTGCTCGCGTCGGCCAAGGAGCACTACGAGCACTCGGGCGACCCTAAGGACGCGATGGTCGGCTCGCTCGCCCACTCTGGACGGGTCATCTTCGCCGCCGGCGCGGTCATGGTCGCGGTGTTCTTCACCTTCGCCCTCTCCGGCCCGCTGCCCCCCAAGGAGATGGGCATCGTGCTCGGCGTCGCTGTGCTCCTCGACGCCTTCCTCGTGCGGCTCGTGCTGCTGCCGGTCATGCTGCGCCTGACCGGCAAGGCGGCGTGGTGGTCGCCGGCCTGGCTTCGCCGTGTGTTGCCGACCATCACGTTCTCGCACGGCTGAGCGCTCCTCGACCGCCGCGGCGTATCCCCCTGCGCCGCGGCACGTGGTCCGGGCGCCCGACCCCACGGGGGTCCGGACCACACCTCCCCTTCCAGACTCACCACCCTCACCCCTCCCGCACGATCACCCGAACCAAAGGAGCTCCACCATGTGCCGAGCAGTCACTTGTAAGAAGTGCGGCAAGACCACCTGGGCCGGCTGCGGCCAGCACGTCGACCAGGTCCTCGCCCGCGTCCCTCGCGCCGACCGGTGCGCCGGCCACCCCCACGAGTCCGGCACCGGGTTCTTCAGCCGCCTCTTCGGAGGCAAGGGATGAACCTCGACCGCGCCGTTCTCCTCCTCGCCGGCACCATGACCCTGCTCAGCGTCCTGCTGGTGGCGCTCGTGTCACCGTGGTGGCTGCTGCTGACCGCCTTCGTCGGGCTCAACCTGCTCCAGTCGTCCATCACCGGCTTCTGCCCCGCGGCCGTCATCTTCCGCCGGCTCGGCGTCAGCAGCGGGTGCGCCTTCCGATGAGCGACGACGGCTCTCACCACTGGGATGCTGTCTTCGCGTCGCGTGACCTCGACACGGTGTCGTGGTTCGAAGAGACGCCAACCCACTCCGTGGAGCTCCTGCGCCAACAGCCCGGCTCGGTGATCGACATCGGAGCCGGCGCGTCCCGGCTCCCCGACGCGCTCCTCGCCGAGGGCCGCGACGACATCACCGTGCTCGACATCTCCCGCGAAGCGCTCGCAGTGACGCGCGAACGGCTCGGCTCCGCGGAAGGGCGGGTCGCCTACGTCGTCAGCGACGTCCTGTCTTGGGAACCCTCGCGCACCTACGACGCCTGGCACGACAGAGCCGTACTCCACTTCCTCACCGAGCCGGCCAACCACGCGGCGTACGTCGACCTGGCCGCCCGCACCATTTCCCCCGGCGGCCTGCTGGTCCTGGCCACATTCGGCCCCGACGGACCCACGTCCTGCTCGGGCCTGCCGACGGCCCGCCACTCCGCCGAGGACCTCGCCGCCCTCGTCGCGCGTGCCTTCACCCTTACCCATGCCGAAACGCGGATCCACCGCACCCCCGGCGGCTCCGAGCAGCAGTTCACCTGGATCAGCGCTCGGCGCACGGATGGCTCTCATTGATCTGCGCGACTCCCCGGGCTGGCGACGTTCAGCCGATCTAGAAAGCGGCTGACATCTAGATCAATCTAGGCGCTCCCACTCATCCGGGGACGCCCAGAGCAACGCGGTAGCCTGTTACACATCCGGTACAAACAGCCGGCCAACCTCGACGTTTGCGCAGGTCAGCATGGGTGAGTCAGTCAGTACTACGACATCTGAGGCTCGCCTCCCCGCTGGTCTCGCCGGTGATGGAGTCAGCCAGCAACCTGCCGCTGGTTGAGCAGCGAGGAACGAGCGTGTAGAAACCAAGGCACTGACGTCGTACGGCGGTCACCCCACCCGGGTGGCCGCCGTTCGTCGTTGGCGCATCTTCACAATCGGCATCCCCCGGCGCTGCGTGACGCCACACTGCAACCGTGCGCATCGGAACCTGGCGGGGCGCTGGGACGCCCGACACCTCGCCTTCATCGAGACGATGGACTGCGACGTCCTGCTGCTCACCGAGGTGTCCGAGCGCGTGGATCTCCCGGCGCACGATCTGCACCTGGGATGTCTGCAGATGATGCCCAAGCGGCGCTGGGCGGCAGTCGCGTCCCGCCTTCCGATGCGGCCGTTGCCCGACCCGCACGGAGCCTCGGCCATGGCCGAGATCGAGGGCATCCGCTTCTGCTCCTCGATCCTGCCTTGGCGCTCCTGTGGCACCCGTGATCTCTGGGTGGGCGCCAACACCGCGGAGAAGACCAACACCGCGGTCGTTGCCCTGGAAGCCGCGGCACCCGAGGTGTGGGGCGGTGACTGGAACCACGCCCTGTCAGGGCGGGAATGGACCGGCTCCATCGCCGGACGAACCTCGATCCTCGAAGCGGTCGACCGGCTGCGACTGCATGTGCCCACGGCCTCCTCGCCACACCAGATCGACGCTCTCCTCAGCATCGACCACATCGCCGTCCCGACGACCTGGGTGATGGGTGATGCGCAGCGGTATCGAGCGTTCGACAGCGGGACCCGGATCTCCGACCACGACGCCTACGTGGTCGAAGTCCATCCGCGACGCGTCGGCTGACAACGATCGAGCGCACTGGCGAGCTCTTCGGTTCGGCCTACAGTGAGGCATGGCAGTGAAGCGCTCGAGTCCGGACGGGTCCGCACCGACAGCCGCGCCGACAGGCGCCGTGGAGCACGCCGCCGCCCTGGGTGGCGTCGTGCTCTCTGTCCTCATCAACCGCGTGTACGGGCGCGGCCGATCCCGTCCCCTGCACCCCCGCGGAGAGGCCCGGAACGCCTCCTGGACCATCGACACCCGCGGACCGTCAGTCACCGGCGTGCCCTGCCTGGACGACCTGGGCCAACGGCCGTGCCAGGTGCGGCACAGCCGCGCGGTCGGTCTGCCGTCCGGGTGGCCAGACATCGAGGGCGTCGCCGTCCGGCTGCCCCGTGGTTCGGACGGCGGAGGTGCCGACGGTGGGATGGGCGAGGACACCTTCGGGGGCGACCTTCTGCTGGCTGGCACTGGTGACGGAATGGTGAGTCGCCACCTGCTCGTGCCGCGGTGGAGCGAGGGCACGTGCTCGACCCTGCTCCCGATGCGCACACCGACGGGCCCGCTCCTGGTGCGGTTGCGGCCGGCCGGGTCGGACGACTGGGAGATCGCCTGGTCCCGTCCGGGTGGGGACTGGCATCGGGTCGGGACGTTGACCGTCACGGACGAGCCGGTGCCGGAGCCGCACTTCGAACCGGTGGACAGTCCGCCGCACGGGCTGGAGCACTATCCCGTGGCAGCACTGCTGCGCCGCCCGTCCTACGCCCAGGCACGCCGCCAGGCAGGCCTCGCGGATGCGGACGATCCCGTGCCGATGGAGTGATCGCTCGATGTCTAGCCCACCTTGATAACCGCCGGGGGCGCGCGTCGTTGGAAGGTCAACCACTCGCTACGGAGGTCCACCCCATGCTTCGACCCACTCGGCGTCTTGCGGCGCTCGTCGCCGTTCTCACGACCGGCGCCGCCACCGCGCTCATCGCGCCGGTGTCGGCCGGAGCGATTCCTGAGCTGACGGCCATCGCCGTACCCTCCGTGCCGACGGACGAGGCAGGACACGGGAAGGTCATCGTGGCCTTCGGCGACGGTGTAGTCCCGGCGGGCACGCTCGACGCACTGCGCAACCTCGGTGTGGAACGGGCGATCGAGCTGCCGACCATCGGAGCCGTCGCGGTGACGGCGGACCTCCCGGTCGTCAACGTCCTCAGCAGCCTGCCGGGCGTCATCTCGGTGGAGCCGCAGCGCCGCTTGGTGTCATACCTCTACGCCTCGAAGGGGCAGATCAACGCCCTCGGCGTCGACCAGCCCTCCACGTACACCACTCGGGTCGACGGCAAGCGGGTCACCGGGACCCGGCCGGGCGTGACCGGCGAGGGCGTGACCGTGGCCGTTCTCGACTCCGGGATCTTCGCGCCCCACCCCGACTTCGGTGACCGCGTGGTGAAGGGCCTCAATTTCTCCTACGCCGAGGCGGCCCAGCAGGTGGGCTTCACGGCTGAGCAGTGGGATGCGTACGCCGAGTCGACCGGCACCCTGGCACTGCAGGACGAGATCGGTCACGGCACCCACGTCGCCAGCACGGTGGGTGGCGACGGCAGTCTCTCCGCCTCGCAGGGCGGCCCGGACCTCGCCGGCGTCGCGCCGGGTGTCGAATTCATCTCGATGCGGGTCGCGACCCCCGGCTTCGGCATCGTCGACGACCTCGACTGGGAGGAGGCTGCTCTGGCCGCCTTCGACTGGACCATCCGGCACCGCGAGGAATACGGCATCGACATCACCCAGAACTCCTGGGGGCTGCTCCCGACCGAGCCGAACTGCCTCGGACTGGACTGCGGCGAGCCGACCGACTTCGACGCGATGTCGCAGATGATCGCCTCGGTGGTCGACAACGGCATCCACGTCGTCTTCTCCGCCGGCAACGACGGCCCCGAGCCCGGCACGATCGGTGGCTACCACGACGCTGCGAACGGAGCCGTCCTCGTCGGCGCCGCCTGC
The DNA here is from genome assembly GCF_003047285.1 of Nocardioides allogilvus. Lineage (GTDB taxonomy): Bacteria > Actinomycetota > Actinomycetes > Propionibacteriales > Nocardioidaceae > Nocardioides > Nocardioides allogilvus. The sequence goes on from NZ_PZYX01000002.1 coordinate 131,249, forward strand.
AAGTCCGTGGACTCGTCCGGCTGTGTGCCCGGCCAGGAGATCACGGGCTTCTCCAGCCGAGGAGCGGCCGACGGCACCGGCCCGCAGGTCGACGTCGTGGCGCCCGGCGACACGATCATGGCCGCCCTGTCGCCGTCCGTGCTCGCCCCGCTGACCGAGTGTGCCGAGATCCAGCAGCCCGGCTACTTCTGCATCTCCGGCACGTCGATGTCGTCACCCCACGTCTCCGGCGTGCTGGCGCTGATGCTCCAGGCGAACCCGGCGGCAACCCCCTCCCAGGCGAAGCAGTGCTTGCTCTCGACAGCCGTCGACATGATGACCCCGGGCTTCGACATCCACTCCGGGCTCGGCATGGTCGACACCAAGGCCGCGCTGACCTGCGTCCACGCCCTCACGTTGACCAAGAAGAGGCGCTGACCGCACGCTCAAGAGCGGCGAGACGGCGCACCTTCGAAGAGTCCGCTCGACGGCCGGTCGTGCGGTCAGGACAGCGCTTGGTGCGAGGCGTGCCGTACGCAGGAAGGGACGGGTGGACGCCGTGAGAAGGGTCGTCGAGAACGACGTGGAGGTTGCTGCGACTCCTGCCGCGGTGTGGGCTCGAGTCGTTGAGGCGGAGGGGATCAACCACGAGATGCGCCCCTGGATGACCATGCGCATGCCGCGGGGAACAGCTGGGCTGACGATCGAAACCATTCCGCTGGGGCGGCCCGTTGGCCGCGCGTGGCTTCGACTCTTCGGGCTCATCCCCTTCGACTACGACCACCTGACCATCGTCGAGCTCGAGCCGGGCCAGCGATTTCTGGAGCGTTCCACCATGTTGAGCATGCGGCACTGGGAGCACGAGCGGACGCTGGTTCCCGTCCCGGGTGGCACGAGGGTGAGCGACCGAGTGATCCTCGAGCCTCGTCTGCCCATTCCGGGCATGTCCGCGATCCTGGCGAGGTTCGTCGATGCCTTCTTCAAGCATCGACAGCGACGGCTGCGCGCGCACTTCGCCTCGGTGGCGCCTCCTCCGGCGACGTAGTGCTGGATGATTGCGATGCCGGACTCATCGGCCGGATGCTTGGGCGCTGAGCAATCCTCAGAGGGGCACGTCGTCCGGGACGACCCGTCTCACCATCAGGTCACCTGCCTCACGCCCAACGACGAGGCGCGTTCCGTCCAGCCGTTCGAGCGACTCGCGGACGACACCAAGATGGAGCCGCGTGTCGTGGGCGATGTCGGCGTCGCGGACGGGGACGACGTTCGGACCCCACTCCTCGGGCGGCACCTCGAAGGGATCGAAGTCCGTCTGCGCGGCTGCCCACAGCTGGAGGGCGGACTCGTGGACCATGTCGTCGATAGTGCGGTCGTCCGGCATCTTCGCGACGCTACCTGTCATCCGCGGCGAACGGCACCTATGGCTCCTGGCTGGCTGCATTCGTGAACGACGACCCGAGCGTTGCCGGCTCCGCTGCCAGGGTCGTTCGCGGCCGCGGTCCGCAACTGGCGGGCGAGTACCGTTGGGGCGTGGTCGAGGTGGGTCCGGTGTTGGTCGACTACCGAGAGCGGAACAGTGCGATCCCGGAGGCCTTGATCGCCGCCGGCCTTGATGTGCGACTGACCGATCTGCCGGTGGGCGACTACGTGCTCGGTCCCGGACTGGCAATCGAGCGCAAGGGCCCGAATGACTTGGGGGCGTCGATCCGCGATGGACGCATCTTCGAGCAGGCTGTACGTCTGCAGTCGGCCTTCGCCCAGTCTGTGCTCATGGTGGAGGGTGAACCGCGCGGGATCGCCGAAGACGCTTGGCGCGGAGCGGTGTGCCGACTGGTCGAGGACGGGTTCACCGTGTTGCACAGCCTGGACGCCGAGGACAGTGCGGCTTGGATCACTCGACTCGCCAAGCGTGCCCGCCGCGCTGGCCCGACCACTCACGCCGGTGGGCCGCGCCGCGCACCGCGCCACCCGTCCGCGCAGGCTGAGGCGATGCTCTCCGTGGTTCCGGGGATCAGCACCACCATGGCCCGCAGCCTGCTCGCCTCGTACGGCAGTCTTGCCGCGGTCGCCGCGGCCGCGCCCGAGGGTCTGCGTCGCCATCCCGGCATCGGGACGGTGCGTGCTGCTCGACTCGCGGAAGCGATGCACGGCGGGTATGTCGCAATCGTCGACCGCGAGCCAGAACCCGGTCGGCCCTCCCGCGGGGCACGACCGGCGCGCCGCTGGATCCTCACCGACCCCACTCCAGGCGCGGAAGTGCAATCCTTCGACCGTCGAGCCATCGCACTGCGCGCCCTGCATTCGGCTGCTGCCGGAACTCAATTGATCGACGGCCTCACCGGTGAGGTGTCAGCAACATCCAAGTGACCGAGATCTCCGTTAGGGCCGGATCGAGCTCGCTCGGCGGCACATCGACACACCCGGGCAGGCCATCCAGCGGGCAGGTCGCCCCGGAGCGGCACACAAGCGGCGGATAGACGCACTCGTCGCGGCCAAATGAGTGCGTCGCTCCCGCCTGGGCTGCCAGCATGAGGCTGTGCAACGACCCAGGGGAACAGCGGTGGCAATCAACGGTGGCTACGACTTCCAGCCGCAGTGGCTGGGCGGCATGCATCAAGTGACTGGGCAGATCGAGAAGTGGATTCCCGGTCAAGACACTCAGCCTGCCTGTGTGGTTCGTCTTAACGAGCCTCTGACTGCCACCGGCGACGTACGCGGCAAGCGGGAGCAACGGACCGGGGTGTTCGTCGTGCTCGAACTCCGGTACATCGGGCAGAAGTGGGAGTCATCGGGAAACGTCCACGTCGAGTTGTGCGACACCGAACCTGACGACAACACCTGGGCAGAACGCGACGTGGGTGCGTGGGTTGAGTCCCATGCGACCTACTCGTTCGCCGGTTGAAGCAATGCACCCATCTCGACCTGAGCGGATATTTCGGTGAAGCCTCAGGCGGCGGATAGACGCTGTCAGACACGTGGCCGTTCAGTCCGATGAGGTCTCAAAGGCTGCACGCGATCAGGGCGGCACCCGGTCACGATTGAGTCAACTCAGTCGGCTGCGATCGATCAGAATGGGGATCAACCGCTCTCTCCACGCGGAGAAGGGAATCTGACCTGAGGACATCCCTCCTGCCTCGAACTGTTCGCGGTGCAAAACGTCAATGTCGAGGTTGTTGACGTCCTCGCCGACTACAGCTCGGAAGGTGTCCCTCAAAAGGTCGTCCAACTCGAACACTGACTCTGGCATGTCAACTACCGCCAGGCGATCCTGCATCGCGCGCCAGACGAGCGGATCACCGCGGAGACCCCACTGAAAAGGTTCACGCTCAAAGAGCTCTCCGACGGCTTTCGGACCGCGATCGACGGGTTCACTCACAACGTCATCAAAGCACCCTCCACCGCGTCCCGGAAGCGGCGGAATGCAGCGCTTCGCCACGAGTAGTTTCCAGCCGCCGATGTCCGGCCCCAGCCCACGCCCAGTCAGGCGCCGCCCTCAGTCAACGTCGTGACGGGCAACCAGTCCGATCCAAGGAGCTGAGCGAGGTCCGCGAGCCCGGTGGTGTCGCTTCCCACCGTGTCGGAGGCGGCGGCGATCCGCTCCACCATCACCTTGCCGACTTGCTCCTCGACGGTGCCCTCGGCATAGGCGATGTGCCACGGCGAGACCTGGTGGTCGCGGTGGGTGCGGCCGGTGACCTGCCGTCCGGCGATGCCCGAGAAGCGGGCCTGGTGGAAGACACCGACCCGCGGCTCCGTGCTCGCTTGGCTGCCGTCGGCGAGGGTCTCGCCGGCGTGCAGGCTGATCGAGGCGACCGTGGTGAAGACGCAGACCTTCGCCTCCCCGGTCTGGAACCGGAGCCGCTCGGCCTCTGCGTCGAACCTGTCGCGGCCGTAGATCGAGGCGACCTCGATGCCGGAGTCACGCAGCCGGTCGGCGATCGGGTCAGCGGCGGTCGCGACGAACTCGACCGAGCACGCCACCTGCCGTTCGGCCTCGACCTGCTGGGCGATCCAGGCGACCGTCGAGTCGACACGGATCAGTCCAGCCTTCTGCCGGAAGCGCAGGAGCGCGGCCCGACCCTTCGCGACATTGCGGCCGCGCCGGGCGATGTCCATCTCACGACAGAACTCCCCCCATTCGGCCTCGTACGCCGCCCGCTCCCCCGGCGTGAGCGCCACCGGCATGCCGGAGATCGGCACCGGCCCCCAGGGCGCGGCGCGGTGCAGCATCGCCGGAGGCCGCTCCTCGTCGAGCCAGCCGCGCACCAGCTTGAGGTCCGCCGCGCGCCGAGCCGGATCGGTGGTCCACGTCGCGCCGTACCGTCCCTGTTCCACCCCGACACCGTGGCGCTCGAGCGCGGCGGTGAACGCGTCCCCGGGTTTGGTCGTGGAGGTCCAGTCCTTCATCGGCTCGCCGAGCACCTGCGCATAGGCCGGCGCAAGGTAGGGCAGCTCGAGCGGCGTGTGTCCGGGCGTCGCGGTGGTCGCGATGACGAACGGCGCCTTGTCGTGCGGCCTCCCGTGTCCCGAGATCCGCGCCCAGAGCTTCCATCGCTTCGTCGTCGTACGGCGCAGCGCGTGCGCCTCGTCCGCGATGATCACGTCCCAGGTGTGGTCCTTGACCTTCTCCAGCCGGTCCCACGTGATCACGACCCACTCCAGCCCGCCGTGCCCCAGGGCCGTGATCGTGCGGCACCAGTGGCCGATCGTGATCGCGGCGGGCCGGTCGGCCACGACGAGCACCCGTCGCGCACCGCGCAGGTCGCCCACGGCCGTTGCCCCGAGGACCGCGGAGATGGTCTTGCCCACGCCCGGCTCGTCAGCGAGCAGGAACAGCCGTCCGTCCGCCGCGGCGCGCTCCGCGATCGCATCGGCTGCCTCGAACTGGATCCTCCGGGGCTCGAGCTCGTCGGTCGGATTGCGGTCGGGAGTCGGATCGTCAGGATTGAGGTTGTTCTCGATGAAGCGACCGAGCGTGTAGGGCCCCGGGGAGTACGGCGCGAGGTGCGCGGGCAAGGCGCGCCCGACGTACAGGTGGGTCTTGACGGCAGGGTGCCAGGTGGCGCCGTCGACCTGCATCCCGTACGGCACGTCGAGCACCCACAGCCGCTCCCCCGGCCCCGCGTTCGGGAACGGTCGCTGTTGCTGTCGCGTGCCGCTGCGGCCCGGGGACGTGCTCCGTCGACGAGCGCTGGATCGTCGAGGGCTGGCCATCCCCGGACGTTATCGGGGTCTCGTCCACGAACAGTGCCGCCTCGCCCACGTGCAGCGCGGTCGGCCGCAGCCTGCTAACGGGCCACGACTACTGCGCGAAGAGGGACAAAAGTGATCCGTTGGCTGCCTTGAACCAAGCGTCGTTGGGCGTAATGACCATCGCGGGGATCCCGTCATGCACCTGGATCTCGCCCCCGCCGCACACAGTCGGAACATACTCACCATGCATGTCCACCACCTCCTCCGTGAACCCTTGGACGGCGAGCATGAACCGGTTGGGATTGGGATACGGATTCCCAAGCGAAATCAGCACGCCACCGTCTTGATCGTCAAACCCGGCAAGTGGGCCGCACACGAGGTCAACCGATCCCGCCCTGTTAGCAGCGTTCTCCCAGGCGACTTCTCCTGGAAGAGCTGGTGGTCGCTGATATGGGTACTCGGCCCACTCGAAGTAGACGAGGTCCTCTGCCTCAGACACCGCTTCGTCTTGAGCCTCAGCCTCGATTATGACTTCGACGGCAGATGGGTGGGCCAATTCAATCTGAGGAACACCCTCAAAGAGCGTGACAAGACCTGAAGCACAGAGCGTTGCGCCAGGGCGCACCTCCGCTGCGAGCTCAGCGAGTGATGCGCTCCAGATGACGAACGTGAACCGGTCATTCCGGGGATAGTCCTGGCCGAGGTTGAGAAACAGCCCCTCGTCTATCTCATCGGCCCCAGCCAGCGGTCCGCAGACCCGCCCTACGGAACCCTCTGCTTCTGCCGTCTCATCCCACCACAGCGCTGTGGCTCTGGCATCCGGTGCGTCGGATACCGGACTTGGGATCCGCGGGTCTTGGCGCGACTCAACCCCAGCTGCACCCGAGTCACTGAGGCCGTCCGTGCTGTCGCCGCCACAACTGGCAAGGAGGCCAACAGCGAGCAACGCTGCAGTCGAACGGAACCTGCTGGCCGTGGACACTCCGTGAGTATGACCGTCAGAGGCCCCAATTGTGCGGATCTGGGCAAGGTCGTCCGCTCGTGCAAACGATGCCATTGCTTGCCTCCGCACTGGCTCCTGGGGCTCAGGCTGCCGCGCTCTCGCCTCGCCCAGGGAGGAGCCGTTCAAGGCCATAACTGGGTCGACAACACCCGGGAGCGACCCGTTGGTATCTCCGATGTAGTGAGACAGCCCCACGGGGCAGATCTTCAAGGCACACGCGGGCGGATTGGCACACCACAGACGGCGCAGAACGCGATTGAGTTCGACGACCACTGCGTTGGACCTAGTGACTCGGCGCACAGTCTCGACAGGAGTATTGAATGGTCTCGTGCCTCCAGCACGGTTCGGGCTCGCGGTGCGGCTTCGCCTGGGACGTGCGCGTACCACTGCCGCTCGGGCGGCGGTGGGCAGTGGCGAGGCTGGCCACCCGTCCATCGGCCGTGAAGGCCACGCCCTCGCTCACCAGCACGGACTTGGCCCATTCAACCCACCGCCGACTGTCGTCGTCCTGATCGGCCAGCAATGTGCCATCAGCTTTCACGACTCGCCACCAAGGAATGTCATGGTTCTCGGCTGGGGTGGTCATCCAGGCGTCGTTGTCGGGCCGGCTCCCGAGCACGTTGCCGACCGCGCGGGCGTGATTGCGAGTAAGGCCCACCCGCTCGGCAAGGTCGCCGTAAGTGATCACGGCGCCCACCGGGATGGCGCGGACCGCGGCAAAGACGTCTTCGGGGTTGATGCTGCTCATAAGCTGACGCTATCCGCGATAGATCGACGCCATCCGGACTTCCGGCACTCTCGTCACTCAGCCCCCGCAAACCCCTGCTGCCGCCAGGCCTCGTAGGTCACCACAGCAGCCGAGTTCGCGAGGTTGAGCGACCGGCGGCCGGCCAGCATGGGGATCCGGACCTGCTCGGTGACACGCCCATGACCGAGCACCTCGTCGGACAGCCCGGTCGGCTCGGGCCCGAAGAGCAGCACGTCGCCCGGGCGGAACTCGACGTCGGTGAACCACGTCGTCGCCCTCGCCGTGAACGCGAAGACCCGCGAAGACGCCAGCGCCTCGCTGGCCAGGGCAGTGTCCAGGTCCGGGTGCACCACCACGGACGCCAGGTCGTGGTAGTCCAGCCCCGCGCGCTTCAGCTTGGGCTCGGAGAGGTCGAACCCGAGGGGCTCGACCAGGTGCAGGGTGGCGCCGGTGCCGGCAGCCAGGCGGATCGCGTTCCCGGTGTTGGGAGGAATGCGGGGCTCGAGGAACATCACGTGGAACACGCCGCACGATAACGCGGACCGTGCCTCAGGCCCCGGCGGCGCGCACCTCAGTCGTCGCGCAGGGCCTGATGCTGCTCGACGTTCTGCCCTGCGTGCGGGTCCGGGACCGCGTCGGGCTCGACCAGCGCGATGGTGTCCTCCAGCGCGACTCCGAGTGGGAGGTTGCGGTAGTCCTGGCTGGGCTTCGAGCGGTCGTCGCGTGCGATCACTCCTCGAGACTAGACCTCACCGCCGAGCCCGTCAGTCGAGCTGCTGCCCCAGCTGCGAGATGAACTCGTCCGCCATGGCCAGCTGCCGCTCCAGCTTCTCGCGGCGCTCGGAGGCGTCGGCGAGGATCTCGACCAGCCGCTCCCGGGCCCCGGCGTGCCGATCGCTCGCGTCCGGGTCGCGCAGCGCCTCGAGGTCGCGCATCGCGGCGCTCATCTGCTCGAGGGTGAAGCCGAGCGGCTTCATCCGGCGGATGACCAGGATCTTCTCCACGTCGGCCTCGGTGTAGAGCCGGAAGCCGCCGTCCGTGCGCCCCGACGGGCTGAGCAGGCCGACCTCGTCCCAGTGCCGCAGGCTGCGCAGCGAGAGATCCGTGCGGGCGGCCACCTCGCCGATGTGCATGGGCGCGGGCTCGGGAGTCGACGTCACGGGTGGACCATCTCACACCGCCGGCGATTCCAACCCTTACGTAACGTGAAGTTAGGGTGTTCGCAGACTTCCGCCGGCGCTGCCGGCCCATGCTCGACCCGCGGACGACGATCGCCCGCCACGAACGGAGCCCCATGAGCACGACCCTCTCCCCCACTGCCGAGCCCTCGGTGCGTACGGCGCTGCGCTCCCCTCGCATGCTCCGGACCGAGGTCCTGGCCGGCCTGGTGGTGGCGCTCGCGCTGATCCCCGAGGCCATCTCGTTCTCGATCATCGCCGGCGTCGACCCGCGGGTCGGGCTCTTCGCGTCCTTCACGATGGCCGTCTCCATCGCCTTCCTCGGCGGCCGGCCCGCGATGATCTCCGCCGCCACCGGGGCCATCGCGCTGGTCATCGCGCCGGTGATGCGCGACTACGGCTACGACTACCTCATCGCGACCGTGCTGCTCGGCGGCCTCATGCAGATCGTGCTCGGCCTCGCCGGGGTCGCTCGGCTGATGCGCTTCATCCCGCGCTCGGTGATGGTCGGCTTCGTCAACGCGCTCGCCATCTTGATCTTCCTGGCCCAGGTGCCGCACATGGTCGACGTGCCATGGCTCGTCTACCCGATGATCGCCGTCGGCCTCGCGGTCATCGTCGGCTTCCCCCGCATCAACTCGGTGATCCCCGCTCCCCTGGTCGCGATCGTCGCGCTCACCGGCTTCACCCTGCTGGCCGCGATCACCGTGCCCGACGTCGGCGACGAGGGCCAGCTGCCCGACAGCCTCCCCGCCCTGTTCATGCCCGACGTGCCGCTCACGCTGGAGACGCTGCGGATCATCGCGCCGTACGCCCTGGCCATGGCACTCGTCGGCCTGCTCGAGTCGCTGCTGACCGCGAAGCTCGTCGACGACATCACCGACACCCACTCCGACAAGACGCGCGAGGCCTGGGGCCAGGGCACCGCCAACGTGATCACGGGCTTCTTCGGCGGCATGGGCGGCTGCGCGATGATCGGCCAGACGATGATCAACGTGAAGGTCTCCGGCGCCCGCACCCGGATCTCGACCTTCCTCGCCGGTGTCTTCCTGCTGATCCTGGTCGTCGGCTTCGGCGACGTGGTCGCGCTGATCCCGATGGCCGCCCTCGTCGCGGTGATGATCATGGTCTCGGTCGGCACCTTCGACTGGCACAGCATCCGCCCCGCGACCCTGCGCCGGATGCCGCGCTCCGAGACGCTGGTGATGCTCTCGACCGTCGTCGTCACCGTCGCGACGCACAACCTCGCCATCGGCGTCATCGTCGGCGTCCTGGTCGCGATGACCCTCTTCGCCCGCCGCGTCGCCCACCTCACCGAGACCCACCGCGAGCTCATCGAGGACGAGCACGGCAACGCCACGGCCGTCTACACCGTCACCGGCGAGCTGTTCTTCGCCTCGAGCAACGACCTCTACACGCAGTTCGAGTACGTCGACGACCCGGACCGCGTGGTCATCGACCTGTCCGCCTCCCACATCTGGGACGCCTCCACCGTCGCGTCGCTGGACGCGATCACGACGAAGTACGACCGCAAGGGCAAGTCGGTGGAGATCACCGGCCTCAACGTCGCCAGCGCGGAGCGCCACGGGCGGCTCACCGGCTCGCTGTGACCACCATCGCGCGCAGCTGATCGGCCAGGTCGACCAGGGAGGTCGCGGTGAGGTCGGGCTTCGTGAAGTGCTCGGGATAGGGCCCTCCGGACCGGTTGATCCAGGCCGTGCCCAGCCCGGCGCGGGCGGCACCGTCCACGTCCCACGGGTGTACGGCGACCAGCATCGCGTCCATCGGGTCGAGCGCGCACCGGTCGAGCGCGAAGGCGTAGGCACCGGCGGCGGGCTTCCAGGTCCCCGCCTCCTCCACGGAGAGCAGCGCCTCGACGTGGTCGCGCAGGCCGGCCCGGTCGAGCAGGCCCTCGGCGACGGAGGCCGAGCCGTTGCTCAGCGTCACCAGCCGCACCGGCAGCTCCGCCAGCGCGCGCAACCCGTCGGGGACGTCGTCGTGCACGGACAGCGACCCGAAGCCCGCCATCACGTGCTGGACGGCCGCCTCCGTCTCGCGCTCGAGGGTGAGCCCGGCGAAGCTGGCCCGGAGGACGTCGGCGGCGATCGCGGCGAAGGGTGCGCTCGCGCCGACCGACGTCAGCGCGAAGCCGTCGCGCAGCACCGAGGCGAACCAGGTCGCGGCGAGGTGGGCCGGCGCGCCGACGTCCTCGAAGCGCGCCCCCAGGGGCGACAGGTCGGACAACGTCTCGTTGACGTCGAGGAGCAGCACCTCCGGTCGCCGGGGGCCGTCGGGGCTCACCGGGTGGTCACGGCTCGACAGGCTCACAGCGCGGCGAGGAGCGATCGGCAGGCTTCCTCGCACCGACGGCACACCTCGGCGCAGATGCGGCAGTGCTCGTGCATCTCGGCGTGCTGGGCGCACTCGTCGGCACACGTCCTGCACGCGACCGCGCAGGCCTCCAGGAGTGCTCGGGTGAGGTCGGTGTTGCGCCCGGTGTTCCGGGACAGGGCGTTGCCCGTGGCCAGGCAGATGTCCGCGCAGTCGAGGTCGGTGCGGATGCACGTCGTGAGCAGCGCGACCATCTCCTCGGCCAGGCAGGCGTCGGCGCAGGCCGTGCAGACCTGGGCGCACTCGAAGCACGCGGCGATGCACTCGCTGAGCTTGTCCCGATCGATCGTGCCGAGGTCCTGCGGGTAGGCGTCCAGCATCTTGTCGTGGGTCATGCGCGACCGGTACCCGATTCGCAGATCGCTATTCGGGTGTCGGCGCTGCGGCCTCAGCGCAGGGCGTACGTCGCGAGCGAGACGGCGACGTAGTGCGCGATGAACGCCAGGATCGTGAAGGTGTGGAACACCTCGTGGAAGCCGAACCACTCAGGCTTGGGGTTGGGCTTCTTCAGCCCGTAGATGACCGCACCGAGGGTGTAGAGCACCCCGCCGGCCGCCACCAGGACCAGGGTGGCGACCGCGACCGGGGTGCTCAGCCGTTCGGCACCGTCGATGAAGTCAGGGATGAAGAAGACCGCGAACCACCCCAGCACGATGTAGATCGGGGTGTAGAGCCACCGCGGCGCACCGGTCCAGAAGACCCGGAAGAGCACCCCGATCAGCGCACCGCCCCAGACACCGCCGAGCAGCCAGAGCCGGGTGTCGCCCTCCAGCAGCAGCATTGCGAACGCGGTGTAGGTGCCGGCGATCAGGACGAAGATGTTGGAGTGGTCGAGGCGGCGCAGCAGCGCCCAGACGGCCGGCTGCCAGGTGCCGCGGTGATAGATGGCCGAGGTGCCGAAGAGCAGCAGCGCCGAGGCGATGAACACCGCCGAGCCGACCTTCGTCTCCGTCGTCGGGGACAGCACGATCAGCACGATGCCGGCCGCGAGCACGAACGGGATCGACCCTGCGTGCAACCACCCCCGCAGCCGTGGCTTGAGCTCGGCCATCTTGTCGGCCATCACGATCAGGGCTGCGTCGTGGTCGAGGAACTTCACGCCCACATCATGGCGGATGGCGAGGTCAGCGGCGCACGTCCGCCACGATCTTGGTGATCCCATTGGCGTAGCTCTCCGACTCCACGACGTCGAGCAGGTCCTTGTCCTTGTCGCTGTCGCTGAAGAGCCGCTTGCCGGCGCCGAGCAGCACCGGGAAGACCAGCAGGTGGTAGCGGTCCACGAGCCCGGCATCCGCGAGGCTGCGACCGAGGGTGGCGCTGCCGTGGACGATGATCGGGTCGCCGTCGGTCTCCTTGAGCGCCGCCACGTCGTCGGTCGAGCGCAGGATGGTCGCCGGCCAGCGCGGGTCCTCCTGCTCCAGGGTCGTGGACACGACGTAGCGCGGCATCGCGTTGTAGCCGGCGAAGTCCTCGGTCATGGTCGGCCAGACGGGTGCGAAGGCCTCGTAGCTCGTCCGCCCCATCATCAAGGCGCCGGCCTCGTCCTGCTCACGTCCCTTGATCTCGTAGGCCGCGGGGTCGAACTCGATGTCCTGGAAGGTCCAGCCGGTGTTGCGGTAGCCGGGCTCGCCGCCCGGAGCCTCCATGACTCCGTCGAGGGACACGAACGCGGTGACGATGAGCTTGCGCATCTTCTTGCTCCTGGGTGTGGGTCTGGGGAACCTGTCTCCCGTCCTACGAACGCGGACCGCCACATACGACAGGTGCACTAAGAATTTCTTGCCGGGTGGCTCGGTGGCAAGGGCTGCATGCCGTCCGAGCTCAGGGGTACCTCGAAGGTCCACCGGTTCGAGGAAGGACGACCATGCCCAGCAAGGACAGCAACGTGAAGAACGAGAAGCAGTACGAAGCCCTCAAGGACAAGGGCATGTCCAAGGAGCGCGCCGCCAAGATCGCCAACGCCGAGGACTCCTCCAAGCACGGCGGGGAGAAGAGCCACTCCGGCTCCGGCAACAGCTCGCAGGGCGGCACGACGGCGCAGAAGAAGAAGGCCGGCCGCAAGGGCGGGAAGGCGTCACACAGCTGAGATCCCCGGCAGTGACCCCGCCCCCTGGGAGCGACGAGGACACCGGCTCGGTGTGGGTCGGCACCTCGGGCTGGCAGTACGACTCGTGGCGCGGCGACTTCTACCCCGAGGGTCTCCCCCGGACCAAGCAGCTCGCCTACGCAGCGACCCAGCTCAACACGATGGAGCTCAACGGCTCGTTCTACTCGCTGCAGCGGCCGGCGTCCTATCGCCGCTGGCACGACGCGACACCGGCAGGCTTCCTCTTCGCGGTGAAGGGCGGGCGCCACATCACCCACTTCAAGCGACTGCGCGACGTCGAGGTGTCGCTGGCCAACTTCTTCGCCTCGGGAGTGACCCTGCTTGGCGACAAGCTCGGCCCGATCCTGTGGCAGCTGCCCGAGCGCGTGGAGTTCGACCGGGACGTCCTCGCCGAATTCCTGGGCCAGCTGCCGAGGTCGGTGGCGGCCGCCACGGTCCTGGCCCGGCGCAACGACCGGCAGCTCGACACGGCTGACCTCACCGCCTCGCGCCGGCCACTGCGCCACGCGCTCGAGGTCCGTCACCGCAGCTTTCGCGACGACGACTTCCTCGGCCTGCTCGACGAGCACGATGTCGCCTGCGTCGTGGCCGACAGCGCCGGGAAGTGGCCGATGCTCGACGAGTCGACGGGCAGCTTCGACTACGTGCGGCTGCACGGCCACACCGAGCTCTATGCCAGCCGCTACAGCGACCGGCTGCTCGACACCTGGGCCGACCGCTGTCGGGCGGGCGCGAGCGCGGGCCGCGACGTCCATGTCTACTTCGACAACGACATGCGTGGCCACGCGCCGCACGACGCCGTACGCCTCAGCCAGCGCCTCGGACTGCGACCGTGAGCCGCGTCAGGCGAACGGGCGCCCCAGCCGGGCGTGCCGGTTGACGTCCTTGTAGAGCAGGTAGCGGAAGCGTCCGGGTCCCCCGGCGTAGCAGGCCTGCGGGCAGAAGGCGCGCAGCCACATGAAGTCACCCTCCTGCACCTCGACCCAGTCGTTGTTGAGGAGATACATCGCCTTGCCCTCGAGCACGTAGAGCCCGTGCTCCATCACGTGCGTCTCCGGGAAGGGGATCACCCCGCCGGGCTGGAAGCTGACGATGTTGACGTGCATGTCGTGGCGCACGTCGAGCGGGTCGACGAAGCGCTGTGTCGTCCAGGCGCCGTCGGTGCCGGGCATCTCGACGGGTCGTACGGCGACCTCGTCGGTCACGAAGGCGTCCGGCACCTCGATCCCGTCGACCGCTTCGTAGGCCTTGCGGATCCAGTGGAACGTCGCCGTGGTCGCACTCGTGTTGTGCAGCGTCCACGAGCAGCCGGGCGGAAGGAAGGCGTAGCCACCGGGACCCAGCTCGTGGCGAGCGTCCTCGATCGTCAGCGCGAGCACGCCGTCGACGACGAAGAGCACGCCCTCGGCGCCCGGGTCGGGCTCGGGCCGGTCGCTGCCACCGCCGGGCGAGACCTCGACGACGTACTGCGAGAACGTCTCCGCAAACCCGGACAGCGGCCGGGCGAGCACCCACAGGCGGGTGTCGTCCCAGAACGGCAGGGCGCTGGTGACGATGTCACGCATCGTGCCGCGGGGCAGGACGGCGTACGCCTCGGTGAAGGTCGCGCGATCGGTGGTCAGATCGCTCTGCGCGGGCAGGCCGCCCCGCGGGACGTAGTAGCCGGTCATGCTCCTCCTCGGGTCAGCAGGCGGCCGGAGGGCCGGCCGCGCTCGGTGGTGTCGATGCGCCGACCGCGCAGCCAGGTGCTGCGGACGACCCCGGCGAGGGGACGGTCGGCGTAGGGCGTGAAGGCGTTCTTGTGGTGCAGGCGCGCGGCGTCGACGACGAAGGCGTCGTCGGGCGCGAAGACGGCGAAGTCGGCGTCGTAGCCGATCTCGACCAGGCCCTTGCGACGAAGGCCGGCGTGCCGAGCCGGGGCCTCGCACATCCAGCGTGCGACGTCGACCAGCGTGCAGTCGCGCCGACGGGCCTGCGTCCACATCGCCGACAGCCCTACCTGGAGGGAGGAGATGCCGCCCCAGGCGACCCCGAAGTCGCCGGTGTCGAGGCACTTGAGGTCGGCGGTCGCCGGCGAGTGGTCGGAGACGACCATCTCGATCACACCGTCGCGCAGGCCCTCCCAGAGGAGCTCGCGGTTGGCCGCCTCCCGGATCGGCGGGCAGCACTTGAACTCGGTGGCGCCGTCGGGGATCTCCTCGGCGGAGAAGGTGAGGTAGTGCGGGCAGGTCTCGGCGGTGATGGCGATGCCGTCGCGACGGGCGGAGGCCAGCATCGGCAGCACGTCGGAGCTCGAGACGTGCAGGATGTGCACGCGGCACCCCGTCCAGCGGGCCAGCTCGATCACCTGGGCGACCGCGAGGTTCTCGGCCCCGCGCGGCCGGCTGTGCAGAAAGACGTCGTAGGTCTCGCCGTGGGCGGACGGCGCGTGGTCGATCGCGTGGGTGTCCTCGGCATGCACGATCATCAGCCCGTCGAAGGCGCGCAGCTCGCGCATCGCCGCCTCGAGCTGGTCTGGGTCGAGGTGCGGGAACTCCTCGACGCCCGAGTGCAGCAGGAAGCACTTGAAACCGAGCACGCCAGCGTCGTACAAGGGCCTCAGCTCCGCCACGTTGCCCGGGATCGCGCCGCCCCAGAAGCCGACGTCGACGAAGCACTGTCCCTCCGCGGCTTTGCGCTTGAGGTCCAGGGAGGCGACGTCGCAGGTCGGCGGGATGCTGTTGAGCGGCATGTCGACGATCGTCGTCACGCCGCCGGCGGCCGCCGCGCGGGTGGCGGTCGCGAAGCCCTCCCACTCGGTGCGCCCCGGCTCGTTGACGTGCACGTGGGCGTCGACCAGTCCGGGCATCAGCACCTCGTCGACGGCCAGCTCGACGACGACGGAGCCCGTGAGGTCGGAGTCGAGCGGCTCGATGGCCACGATGGTCCCGTCCTTGACGCCGATCACCCGGCCGACCTCGCCGGCGGCACTCACCACGCGCTCGGCACGGATCACCAGGTCCAGCGCGGTCATCCGGCGGACCTCCGGGCCAGGCGCGCCAGGGCCGCGACATCGATGTCGACCAGGTCGTCGATCTCGGCCGCGTCGACGGCGCCGCACTCCAGGCCGCGGAGCACGAAGTCGGCCAGCGCGGCCGCCGTGGCCGGCTCGTCGAGATAGCCGGACTCGCCGCCGTGGACATAGGTCCGCAGCCTTGCCGCGGCCGCAGTCAGGCCCTCACGGTAGAAGGCGTACGTCGCCACGAACCGGCTCGGCAGCTGGGCCGGGTGCAGGTCCCAGCCCTGGTGGATCCCGCGCGCCAGCGATCTGCCGACCAGCCGCATGTGGAGCTGCCAGGCGGCGCGCACGGCGGCGCGGTCCCCCACCGGCAGCTGGTTGCTGGAGCCGTCGGAGACGAAGACGCCCGTGCCGGCCGCGGCGACCTGCATGACGTCCTTCGCATGGTCGGCGACGGGGTGCTCCATGCTCTGGTGGGCGGCCGCGACGCCCAGCGAGGCGGAGTAGTCGTAGGTCCCGTAGTGCAGGCCCGTCAGGCGGGTGCCGCCGGCGTGCACCATCCGGGCCACGAGGGCGGTGCCGTCGGCACCGAGGATCGCCTGCGGGGTCTCGACCTGGACCTCGAACCGCAGCGAGCCCGCCGTCAGCCCGTGCGCGTCCTCGGCTGCGTCCAGCACCGTGCCCATCGCGCCCACCTGGTCGACGGACGTCACCTTGGGCAGCGTGATGCGGAAGCCGTCGGTCAGCGCCTCCGCGCCCGCGAGCTCACCGACGAAGAGGTCGAGGCTGCGCAGGGCGCGTCGGCGGGTGGGGGCCTCGAACGACTTGATCCTGATCCCGTTGTACGGCGACGCGCCGCCCGCTCGCACACTGGCGGCGAGCGCACGTGCCGCCGAGAGGACGTCGGCGTCCTCCTGCGCGTCGAGCCGATCGCCGTACCCGTCCTCGAAGTCGATGCGCAGGTCCTCGACCGGCTCCCGCGCGAGCTTGGCCACGACCCGGGCGCGAACCTCGCGACCGAGGTCGGGCGGCAGGCCGGCCAGGGCGGTGATGTCCGTCCCGTGCTCGGCCAGGGCCGTGGTCGCTGCCTCGCCCCACGCTGCGATCGTGCCTGCGTCGTAGCGGTCGCCGGGGACGTAGACGGTGTGCACCGGCTGGCGGGAGCCGCGGTCGCCGGGATAGTCGGCAGCGAGGGCGGCGTCGGCGGCAGCCAGCGTCAGGTCGAGCGCGTCGGCGACGGCGTCCATCCGGGAGGCGTCCGCGTCGGGTCCAGACATCGCCCCTCCCTCGCACATCGGCGGGTCCTCGGTCGAGGACCATCCCGCTAGGCTTGAAAGTACTCCCGGCTGATCAGCCGGGTCCCTCATTCACCCCAGGAGCAGTCAACGTGTTCGCAATCCTCGGCTTCCTCATCTTCGGCCTCGTCATCGGCGCGGTGGCGCGGCTGCTCAAGCCCGGCAAGCAGAACCTCAGCATCCTCGCCACTCTCGGCCTCGGCGTCGTGGGCTCCGTGATCGGCGGCGTCCTCGCCAGCCTGATCGGCACCGGCAAGATCACCGAGCTCGACTTCCTCGGCACCGTGTTCGCGATCATCGCCGCCGTGCTCCTCGTCGGCACCGCCGAGGCGCTCACCAGCCGGTCGAAGACGCCCGAGCTGCGCTGATCCGTCCGGCCGCGGCTCACTGGGCCGCGGCCGGCTCATCCTGGTGCACGTCGACGCGCAGGACCCGGCTCGCCAGGTCGACGGCCGGTCCGAGCAGCACGATCACGGCGATGGTGCCGGGTCCGATCGTCGCGCCGAGGAGCCAGCCCACCAGCGCTCCCCCGCCCTGGACCGCGCTGTAGCTCCACTTGAAGGCGATCGGCGGATCCCAGGCCAGCGCGGCAGCCTCGGCCGGTCCGGCGCCCGTGTGGCTGCCGAGATAGACCGCCACCCCGACCGCGAGCACGGGGAAGGCCGCGGCCAGCAGCAGCACCCGCCACACCAGCGGGTCGGGCGTGCTGAGCACGTCCAGCGTCGCGGTCACCGTCAACCCCACCAGCACGACCTGGACCACGGTGCCGAGGCCGGGGCGGACCCGGCGCGCGGCCGCCATCGTGACGAGCGCGATGCCGACCAGCAGGTTGGCGATCCAGAAGGCCAGGCCGGTGCTGATCGCGATGCCGTTGACGAGCGTCGAGTAGCCGTCCGACCCGAGGTCGGCGGTCAGGAACATCCCGACACCGATCCCGAGCACCACGCAGCCGCATAGGAGCATCACGATCTGGCGCGCTGAGTAGGTCACGTCGCCAGCATGGCAGGCGATCGCGCTCGCACCACGTCCTCCGTCCGGCATGATGCCGTCGTGCCCCACCACGGTCTCCGCCCACGTCGCCTTCTTCCTGCCGCTGTGGCGGGGGGTCTCGTCACGCTGCTCGTGGTCCTGGGCGCTGTCTGGTGGACCGGCCACCGGGCCACCCTTCGCGTGGTGGCCGTGACCGGCGTTCCACACTGCGACGGCACCGAGCCGACCTCGCTGGCGGACCGGATGACCGGGTTCGAGCGGGTGGCCATCCCCCTGCGCCGTGACTTCACCTGCACCCTCACCATCAGGGTGCTCAACCAGGGGGACCGCGACGTGCACCTGGGCGATGTCACCGTGCCGGTCAGCGGCCCGCGGGCAGGATCGAGCTTCGAGGTCACCCACATCGGCGGCATCGCGGTGCGGGCTGGCGACGCCCCCGCAGCAGTGGCACCTGTCGACCTGAAGCTGGACCCGGGAAACGAGCACCTGGTGGACCTGCGGGTGGTGTTCCGGGCTGACGGGTGTGCCAGCGACAAGTCGTCGTTCACCGTCCAGCCGGAGATCGCACTGGGCAGCCTCCTCGCCGCACATGGCCTGACCGTCTCCGACCTCCCGGTCTTCGTCGGCACACCTGACAGCTCGTGCGACGCCTGATCCACGCCGACCCGCTCAGCCCGACGTGAGCCGCTGCGGAGAGGCGACGACGTCGACCTCCCCGGACGACCCGAGCCGGCCCGTGCTCACCCGGAGACCGTCCAGGGGGTAGCTCTCGAACAGGCACGCGTGCGGCACGACGACGCGGATGACGTCCCGCTGCACGCGCCAACGTGAGCGCAGCCCGGGGCAGTCGACCCGGGTCTGCGACACGGTGTTGTAGGCGATCCAGAGCCGGTCGATCCGCCGACCGTCACGCCACCAGGAGCGGACCTCGACCTCGTAGCCCTCCCCCGCGTGCGCCGCGCGCGACGTCAGCGCGACACCCTTCCTGCGTACGCTCGCCAGCCGGGACGTCACGACCAGCGCCTCGTCGGTGTAGTCCCACCTGACCCGGATGAGGTCGTACGCCGCTGGCACCCCGGCGCCGTCGGGCGCACCGTCCGGGCTGCTGCGCGTGCCCGCGTCGGCGGGCACGGTCACGACCGAGAGGGCCAGGGCGGTCACAGTCGTCGCGAGGGTCCGGAGCAGGCGCATGCCAGTGGGACGTCAGCCGTCGGCCAAAGGTTCGCCCTGCTGGTCGGCGAGCCGCGCCTCGAGCGTCCGCACTCGCTCCTCGAGGACCAGGACCCGACCCACGCCGGCCAGGTTGAGCCCGGCAGCGAGCAGCTCGCGGATGCGGTGCAGCCGGGTGATGTCGTCGCTGCTGTAGAGCCGTGACCCGCCTGCCGTCCGGTCGGGCTGGACCAGTCCTCGACGCTCGTAGACGCGGAGGTTCGCGATCTCCATGGACACCATGTTCGCCGCCACGGAGATCGCGAAGACGCCCTCAGTGCGGGCGACATCTGAGGCTTGATTTCGACTCACACATTGAGTATACAAAACCTGCAACGACCAATACAGATCCGAGCCGTGGGGCTCGGAGACGCAGAGCCAGGAGGTAGTGATGTTGCTTCGTACGACCGATCCCTTCCGTGACCTCGACCGGCTGGCCCAGCAGGTCCTCGGCACCACCAGCCGACCGGCGGTGATGCCGATGGACGCGTGGCGCGAAGGTGACCGCTTCGTCATCGAGTTCGACCTGCCCGGCGTCGTCCGCGACAGCATCGACCTCGACGTCGAGCGCAACGTGCTGACGGTCCGCGCCGAACGGGTCGCCCCCAACGGCGACTGGGAGTCGCTCGCGGCCGAACGCCCGCGCGGCCTGTTCAGCCGCCAGCTCGTGCTCGGGGACAACCTCGACCTCGAGCAGATCCAGGCGGCGTACGGCGACGGGGTGCTGCGCCTCGTCGTGCCGATCGCGGAACGGGCCAAGCCCCGCAAGATCGAGGTCGCCCTCGACGGCGACCAGGACAAGGCAGCGATCAGCGCCTGACCATCCGACGGGGGCGCGGTTGCAGGCGCAGCCGAGGTGGTGGGTGTCCCGGGGCAACGCCCTTACGCAGGAGAGCAGCCCCGGGGCACAGCCGCCCGGAGCGCCGGCCTCACAGCGACTGGATCCAGTTGTGCAGCAGTCGGGCGCCCGCGTCCCCGGACTTCTCGGGGTGGAACTGGGTGGCCGAGAGCGGTCCGTTCTCGACGGCGGCGACGAACCGGTCGCCGCCGTGCTCGGCCCACGTCACGAGCGGCGCGGAGGTGCGGGCGTTGGTGACGAGGTCCCAGCTGCGGGCGGCGTAGGAGTGCACGAAGTAGAACCGCTCGTCCTCGATCCCGGCGAACAGCGCGGAGCCGTCCGGCACCGAGACGGTGTTCCAGCCCATGTGCGGGACGACGGGGGCCTCGAGGCGCGAGACGGTGCCGGGCCACTCGTCGCAGCCCTCGGTCTCGACGCCGTGCTCGACACCGCGCGCGAAGAGGATCTGCATGCCGACGCAGATGCCGAGCACCGGCCGGCCGCCGGCGAGGCGACGGCCGATGATGCGGTCTCCCTTGACGGCGCGCAGACCCTCCATGCACGCGGCATAGGCACCGACACCGGGGACGATCAGCCCGTCGGCGTCGAGCGCGGTCTGGAAGTCGTCGGTCAGCACGACCGTGGCGCCGGCCCGCTCGGCCGCGCGGACGACCGACCGGATGTTGCCGGAGCCGTAGTCGAGGACGACGACGACCGGGGCCTGGGTGCTCAGAGGGTGCCCTTGGTCGACGGGACGCCCTGCTCACGCGGGTCGAAGGCGATCGCGTCGCGGAACGCGCGCGCGAACGCCTTGAACTGCGCCTCGACCAGGTGGTGCGGGTCGCGACCGGCCAGCACGCGGACGTGCAGCGCGAGGTGGGCGTGGAAGGAGATGGTCTCGAAGACGTGACGCGTCAAGGAGCCCTGGTAGGCGGCGCCGTTGACGTCGTTGCCGCCGATCGCCACGTAGATCTGGCCCTCGGGCTCGCCGGTGTGCACGCAGTAGGGCCGGCCCGAGACGTCGACGACAGCCTGCACGAGCGCCTCGTCGAGCGGCACGGTCGCGTCGCCGAAGCGGCGGATGCCGGCCTTGTCGCCCAGGGCCTGGCGCAGCGCCTGGCCGAGCACGATCGCGGTGTCCTCGACGGTGTGGTGGGCGTCGATGTGGGTGTCGCCGTTGGCGTGCACCTTGAGGTCGATGAGCGAGTGCCGCGCGAAGGCGGTGAGCATGTGGTCGTAGAACCCGACGTTGGTGGTGATGTCGGAGCGACCGGTGCCGTCGAGGTCGAGCTCGACCTTGATCTGTGACTCCTTGGTCGCCCGCTCGACGCTGGCAGTACGGCTCATGTCTGGTCCCTCATCGGCTCGGTCTTCACAACAACAGTCAGTGCGTCCTTGAACGCGGTCATCTCGTCGGCAGTCCCGATCGACACCCGCAGCCAGCCGTCAGGCCCGGTCTCCCGGATCAGCACGCCGTGCTCCAGCAGACCCTGCCAGACGGCGTGCCGGTCGGCGAACATCCCGAACAGCACGAAGTTCGCGTCGCTGTCCGCGACCACGAATCCCTGCTCGCGCAACCACTCCACCGTGCGGTCCCGCTCGGCGCGCAGCTCGGCGACGTTGCCCAGCAGCTCCGGCGCGTGCCGCAGGGCGGCCGACGCGGTCGCCTGGGTGACGGCGGAGAGGTGGTAGGGCAGGCGCACGACCCGGATCGCGTCGCAGATCGCCGGGTCCGCAGCGAGGTAGCCCAGCCGGGCACCGGCCAGCGCGAAGGCCTTGCTCATCGTCCGGCTGACCACGAGGTTGCGGTGCTTGGGCAGCAGTTCGAGCGCGCTCGGCGTGCCCGAGCGGCGGAACTCGCCGTACGCCTCGTCGACGACGACGATCCCGTCACCGGCTGCCTCGCAGAGCATCGAGACCGCCTCGGGCGGCAGCGCCGTGCCGGTCGGGTTGTTGGGCGACGGCAGCAGCACGACGGACGGCTGCTTCTCGAGGATCAGACCACGGGCGGCGTCGAGGTCGAGGGAGAAGTCCTCGGCCCGGTGGCCGACGACCCACTCGGTCATCGCGTCGCGCGCGTATTCGGGATACATCGAGTAGGTCGGGGCGAAGCTCAGCGCCGTGCGACCCGGGCCGCCGAAGGCCTGCAGGATCTGCAGCATCACCTCGTTGGACCCGTTGGCCGCCCACACCATCTCGGGCGTGATGTCGCTTCCGCCCGACGTGTTGAGGTACGCCGCCAACCCCTCGCGCAGGGCAGTGAACTCGCGGTCGGGGTAGCGGTTGAGCGTGGCCGCGGCTGCCGCGACGGCTGCCGCGATGTCGGCCACCGCCTCGGGCGAGGGGCCGTAGGGGTTCTCGTTGACGTTGAGCTGCACGGGCACGTCGAGCTGCGGGGCGCCATAGGGCTCGATACCGCGCAGCTCCTCCCGGATCGGAGGAAAGGTCATCGGGCGAACCGCGCGCTCACTCCGGCACCGTGACCGGGCAGGTCCTCCGCCTCGGCCAGCGCCACGACGTGACCGGCCACCTCCGCGAGGGCCTCGCGGGTGTAGTCGACGACGTGCATCTGCTTGAGGAACGAGCGCACGCTCAGCCCCGAGGAGTGGCAGGCGCAGCCGCCCGTGGGCAGCACGTGGTTGGAACCTGCGCAGTAGTCCCCCACCGCGACCGGCGACCAGGGGCCCACGAAGACAGCACCGGCGTTGCGGACCCTCGCCGCCACGGCCCGAGCGTCACGGGTGTGGATCTCGAGGTGCTCGCAGGCATAGGCGTTGGCGACCTCGAGGCCGTGGTCGATGTCGTCGACCAGCACGATGGCTGACTGCTGACCGGCCAGCGCCTCGCCGATCCGCTCGCCGTGACGGGTCACGGCGACCTGCTTGGTCAGCTCGGCCTCGACGTCGTCGGCCAGCGCGACCGAGTCGGTCACCAGCACCGACGCGGAGGTCCCGCCGTGCTCGGCCTCGGTGATGAGGTCGGCGGCGACATAGGCAGCCTCGGCGGTGTCGTCGGCGAGGATCGCGATCTCGCTCGGGCCGGCCTCGGAGTCGATGCCGACCACGCCGCGCAGCAGTCGCTTCGCAGCGGTGACGTAGAGGTTGCCGGGGCCGATCACCATGTCGACCGGGCGGCACGGGCCGGCGCCGTAGGCGAACATCGCGATCGCCTGGGCGCCGCCGACGGCGTAGACCTCCTCGACACCGAGGAGCGCGCACGCAGCGAGGATGGACGGGTCCGGCAGGCCGGTGGCCTTGGTCGGCGGAGCGGACAGCGCGATCGAGCCGACGCCGGCGACCTGGGCGGGCACGACGTTCATCACGACCGTCGAGACGAGGGGTGCGGTGCCGCCGGGGACGTAGAGGCCGACGCGGTCCACGGGGACGGACCGGTGCGTCACGACGGCGCCGGGCGCGACCTCGATGACGGTGTCCTCCTCGAGGTCCGCCAGGCAGGTCTGGCGCAGTCGCCGGATCGACTCGTCCAGCGCGGCACGGACCTTCGGGTCCAGTCCCGCCAGCGCCTGCTCCAGGGCAGCGGCCGGCACCGCGAGGTCGGTGAGGCGCACTCCGTCGAAGCGCTCGGTGAGCTCGACCACGGCCTCCTCTCCGCGGGTCCGCACGGCCTCCAGGGTGGGCCGCACCTGATGGGTCGCGGCTTCCACGTCGAAGTCGGCGCGCGGCAGCACGGCGCTGTGGTCGACGGTGCCCCGCTGGGTGCCCCTGAGGTCAATGCGGCGGATCATGGATCGATTCTAGGGAGTCGCCGCGCGCAACCGGACCTTCTCGACGGTCGGTGGACAGGGACCGCCGACCCGTTAGGTTGTTGAGCGTGATCCAGACGCTGCCGATGTTCCCGCTCAACACGGTGCTGTTCCCCGGCGTCTCCGTCCCGCTGCACGTGTTCGAGGACCGCTACCGCGCCCTGGTGCACCACCTGCTCAGCATCGAGGACCCCGCTGAGCGCGTCTTCGGCACGGTCGCCATCCGGGAGGGCTACGAGGTCGGCGACCACGGGGCCCAGTCGCTCTACCGCGTCGGCGTGCGGATGCAGCTGACCGACGTCGAGAGCAACGAGGACGGCACCTTCGAGATCATCGCGACCGGCCGCGACCGGATCGTCCTCGGCGGCCTGGAGACGTCCGGCGAGTTCGCCAACGGCGAGGTCACCGAGTCCCCGGACCAGCCGATCGAGGGCAGCCGTGAGCTCCATGACCGGGCCCGCGCCACCTTCACCGCCTATCGCGCGGCGGTCAGCGACATGCAGGGCACGACCTTCTCCGGCAGCCTCCCGAGCGATCCCGGTTATCTCTCCTGGACCCTGGCCGCGCTCGCCCCGCTACCGATGGCCGAGCGGCAGTCGTTGCTGGAGGCGGAGAGCCCGGAGGCCCGGCTGGAGCTGGTGACCTCGCTGCTGCGCGAGGAGCTGCGCGCCATCAACGTCATCCCGTCGCTGCCGGCGACCGACGTCGCGCGCACCGCCTGGTCCCCCAACTGAGGCGATCGCGATGGCGAAGAAGAAGCGCCCGGCGGGCGGCACCCCGGCGACGCTGGCGCTGACCGCGGCCGGCGTCGGGTTCGAGCTGCACGCCTACGACCACGACCCGCGCGCCGCGTCGTACGGCATGGAGGCCGCCGCGGCGCTCGGCGTCGAGCCGGCCCGTGTCTTCAAGACCCTGCTGGCCGTCCTCGACGGCGAGCTCGTGGTCGCGATCGTCCCCGTCGCCGGGCAGCTCGACCTCAAGGCGCTGGCCCGGTCCCTCGGCGGCAGCAAGGCCGTCATGGCCGAGGTGGGCGCGGCCGAACGCGCCACGGGCTACGTCGCCGGCGGCATCTCCCCCGTCGGGCAGAAGAAACGCCACCGGACCGTGCTCGACGAGTCCGCGCTCGAGCACGACACGATCTTCGTCTCCGGCGGGCGTCGCGGCCTCGACCTGGAGCTGGCTCCGGCCGACCTGGTCGCGACCACCGAAGCGGTCACGGACCGGGTCGGCCGGTAGGGGCTGGCTGCCGCGATCAGTCGGTGGTGAGCCGCATGATCGTGTGCGACGTGTCGCCGTCCATCCAGCCGGTGATGCCGAATGCCGACAGCGGCTCGGCGTTCTCCGCGGCGGTCGGGTCGTCGCCGGCGAGGTCGGAGAGCCAGTTGCCGGCATCGAAGTTGACGAACAGCACGACGCTCGCGTCGTCGGCGCCCTCGACGACCGACGTGTAGGCCGCCGAGTCGCCGAGGTCGCCGTCCTCCAGGAGGGCGGCGCGGTAGTCGGCGTTGGGGCTGATGGTGACCGAGTCCTCGTCGCTCTCGGTCTCGAGGAGCGAGGCCTCCTCACCCAGCTGCGGACGGAGCTTGTCCAGCACCGACTCGATCTCGGCCGGGTCCCCCTCGATCGTGACGCCGACGGGGAGCTCGGCCGGGCCGCCGTTGAAGAAGGCCTCGGGGTCGAAGTCACCACCGAGCGAGATGGTGACGGCCTCGCCCAGCAGCGTCTCGGCGTCCTCGGGCAGGTCGAGCCCGGTCTCCTCCGAGAGCATCGTCACGAACTCGTCGGGCGACTCGCCACTCGTGGCGGCCATCTGGTCGAGGACCGTCTGGAACCAGCCGTCGGTGAAGCCCATGCCGAAGGCCGCGATGGTGTCCTCGGGCAGATCGGCGATCCCGTCGGCGCCGCCCTCGGCCGCGAGCAGCGTGGCGCTGGTCATGCCGGCGTTGCCGGCGACCTCGACCTCGAAGGAGCCGTCGTCGAAGCGCATGGTGGCGGCAGCGCCCTGGAAGTCCTCCAGCGCCTCCTGGACCTCCGGGGGGACGCTCGGCGACTCGCCCGGCGTGGGCGGCTCGAGCTCGCCGGTGTCAGGGTCGAACTCGTTCATGTCGAGCGAGGGCCCACCGAGCATGCCGCCCATGGCACCCATGTCGGCGACGTAGCGACCGAGGAACTCGCCGGCCTCGGGAGCGGCATACATGCTCACGATCCCGGGCTCACCCGCCTCGCCGGTCCACTGCTGGAAGTCATCGTCGTCGGCCAGCGAGCCCTGCTCCGTGGCGTCGACGACCTGCTGGGCCTCGGCCTCGTTCTTGCCGATCACGATCCAGTCGCCGGAGATGACGTAGCCGCCGGTGTCCTCCGACCCCTCCCGGTCACCGCCACAGACCTCGAAGAGGTTGTCGAGACCGTCCTCGGCCTGGCCGGCGTCCTTGACCTGGACCACAAGGATCGGCGCCGGAGTGTCGCCGCCGAGGTCGGCGGCGCCCATCGCTGCCCGGTCGCCGAGCCACGGCTCGACGTCCTCGGCGTAGTCGAGACCTTCGCACTCCCCCGACTTCACGATCTCCTCGACGAGCCGCTCACGCAGGTCGTCATCGGTCTCCAGGCCGATGCGGTCCCGGAACATGGGGAACTTGCGCAGGGTCTTGATCGCCTCGATCTTCTGCGCGCCGCTCGGGTCGAGGTCGATGCTGACGTAACCGAGGGTGCTGGCCGGCATGGCCTCGGCCGGCTGCGATCCGGTGCCGAGGAAGGAGGACGCAGCCCAGACCGCGCCACCACCCACCGCGAGGACGCCGACCAGGCCGCCGAGGGCCAGCAGGCGCTTGCGGCTGTCGCTGGAGCCAGCCGGATCGCCGGCGACCGGAGCGCCCGCGGACGACTCGAGGAATTCCGGGCCGCCGGCGCTTGGTGGAGTGGTGTTGGACATGAGAACCCCCGTCGAAAAACGCTGGATGCGTGAGGGCCGCAGCCTACCGAGCGGACCCGGTCCCCACTGCCGAAGCCCGGTGTCCGGTGTCTCGACCCGCCGCGACCAGGAAGACGTAGACGCAGGCGAGCATCGCGCCGATCGGGAAGGCCGCGTAGGCGCTGCCCCCGGCCAGCCTGAGGTCACTGGGGATGGGGGTGAGGTCGTCCTCGCCCACCGCCAGGACTCGTGGGTCGGGCGGGCCCAGGGCGTGCCCGACCTGGAACATCACCCACGCGGCCAGCGCCGAGCCCACGACGATCGCGCCGAAGCCCACCAGCGCGTGCCGGGGCCACCACCAGGCCAGCGCGAAGGCGGTCAGCGCGCCGGCGAGCACCGCCACCACGACGTACCAACCCGTCCCGGCGAAGGCGTGGTCGGGTCCGGCTGGCTCGAGGAACCACTGGTCCTGGTAGGCGACGCCGTCGGGGGCGTCCCACAGGGCTTCCCAGAGCACGCCGGCCAGCGCGCCGGAGAGCGCGAACACGGCCACGAAGACGACCGCCTGGACGGCCGCACCACTGCGCAGGCTCATCCCGACAGGCACCCCGGGCCGAGCAGCTGCTTGAGGTCGGCGAACAGGGCCGGCGAAGGAGTCACGCGGTGGTGGTCGCCGACCTTGAGCACGATCGTCTTGTCGCGCATGCGGACGTTGAGCAGCACCTCGGTCACGCCGGGGTGCGTGGCCAGCACGTCCTTGAGGCTGTCGACCACGCCCGGGTTGATCCGCGTCTGGGGCAGGTTGACCGTGACCGGGCCGGACGGACCGTCGGACAGGTCGGGCACGCTGACTTCCTGGGCCCGGAGCTCGGGCTGGTCCTTGTCCCGGGAGAGCTGGCCCTTGACCCGGATGATCGCGTCCTCGACCAGGTGGGCGGAGGCGAGCTGGTAGGCGCTCGGGAACAGCAGCACCTCGATCGCGCCGTCGAGGTCCTCGAGGGTCACGGTCGCCCAGGAGTCGCCCTTCTTGGTGATCTTGCGCTGGACGCTGGTGACCAGGCCGCTGATCGTCAGCGTCGAGCCGTGCGGGCGGTCCTCGTCGAGCATCAGCTGGCCGATGGTGCAGTCGGTGCCGGTCTGCAGGACGTGCTCGAGGCCGAGCAGCGGGTGGTCGGAGACGTAGAGACCCAACATCTCGCGCTCGTGCCCCAGCAGCGTCATCTTGTCCCAGTCGTCGATCTCCGGGATCGCGACGTTGACGCCGAACCCGCCGTCGGCCTCGTCGAGGCCGCCGAACAGCGAGTCCTGGCCGATCGCCTCGTTCTTCTTGATGTCGATGTACTGGTCGACGGCCATCTCGTGGATCGTGACGAGGGCCCGGCGCTTGTGCTTCATCTCGTCGAACGCGCCGGCCTTGATCAGCGACTCGATGACGCGCTTGTTGCAGACGTGGACCGGCACCTTGGCCATGAAGTCGTTGAAGTCGGCGTAGCGCGCCTCCTGGCGCCCCGCGACGATGCCCTCGACGACGTTGACGCCGACGTTGCGGATCGCGGTCAGGCCGAAGCGGATGTCGTTGCCGACCGGGGTGAAGTTGGCGTGCGACTCGTTGACGTCGGGCGGCAGCACCTGGATCTTCATCCGGCGGCACTCGTTGAGGTAGATCGCCGACTTGTCCTTGTCGTCGCGCGTCGAGGTCAGCAGCGCCGCCATGTATTCGGCCGGGTAGTTGGCCTTGAGGTAGGCGGTCCAGTAGGACACCAGGCCGTAGGCCGCGGAGTGGGCCTTGTTGAAGGCGTAGTCGGAGAAGGGCAGCAGCGTGTCCCACAGGGCCTTGATCGCGGCGTGGCTGTAGCCGCGCTCGGTCATGCCCGCGGAGAAGCCGGCGAACTGCTTGTCCAGCTCCTCCTTCTTCTTCTTGCCCATCGCGCGGCGCAGGATGTCGGCCTGTCCCAGCGTGTAGCCCGCGAGCTTCTGGGCGATGGCCATGACCTGCTCCTGATAGACGATCAGGCCGTAGGTCTCGCCCAGCACGTCCTCGAGGGCCTCGGCCAGCTCGGGGTGCAGCGCCTCGACCGGCTCGCGGCCGGTCTTGCGGCGGGCGTATTTGTTGTGCGAGTCGGCGCCCATCGGGCCGGGGCGGTAGAGCGCGCCCACGGCCGAGATGTCCTCGAAGGTGTCGGGTCGCATCGAGCGCAGCAGCGCCCGCATCGGGCCGCCGTCGAGCTGGAAGACGCCGAGCGTGTCGCCGCGCTGGAGGAGCTTGTACGTCGCCTCGTCGGTCAGCTCGAGGTCCTCGAGCACGACCTCCTCGCCCCGGTTGACGGCGATGTTCTTCACCGCGTCGTCGAGCACCGTGAGGTTGCGCAGCCCGAGGAAGTCCATCTTGATCAGGCCCAGCGACTCACACGTCGGGTAGTCGAACTGGGTGATCATGGCGCCGTCGGAGGGGCGCTTGAGCATGGGGATGATGTCGAGGAGCGGCTCGCTGGACATGATCACGCCGGCCGCGTGCACGCCCCACTGCCGCTTGAGGCCCTCGATGCCGACGGCGGTGTCGACGACCTTCTTGACATCGTTGTCGGACTCGTAGAGCGCGCGGAACTCGCCGCCCTCGCCGTAGCGCTTGTGCTCGGAGTTGAAGATCTCCTGCAGCGGCACGTCCTTGCCCATGACCGCGGCCGGCATCGCCTTGGTGATCCGGTCGCCCATCGCGAACGGGTAGCCGAGGATGCGCGAGGAGTCCTTGACCGCCTGCTTGGCCTTGATGGTGCCGTAGGTGACGATGTAGGAGACCCGCTCGTCGCCGTACTTCTCGGTGACGTAGCGGATGACCTCGCCTCGACGGCGTTCGTCGAAGTCGATGTCGAAGTCGGGCATCGAGACGCGGTCGGGGTTGAGGAAGCGCTCGAAGATCAGGCCGTGCACCAACGGGTCGAGGTCGGTGATGCGCATGGCGTAGGCGACCATCGAGCCCGCACCCGAGCCGCGGCCCGGGCCGACGCGGATGCCGTTGTTCTTGGCCCAGTTGATGAAGTCGGCCACGACGAGGAAGTAGCCGGGGAAGCCCATGCTGGTGATGACGCCGACCTCGAAGTCGGCCTGCTTGCGCACCGCGTCCGGGATGCCGGCGGGGTAGCGGACGTGCAGGCCGCGCTCGACCTCCTTGACCAGCCAGGAGTCCTCGTTCTCCCCCTCGGGGCAGGGGAACTTCGGCATGAAGGTGCCGCTGCCCTCGGTGAAGGCCACGTCGCAGCGCTCGGCGATCCACAGCGTGTTGTCGCAGGCCTCGCGGAGGTCGTACTTGTCGACCCACAGCGAACGCATCTCGGCGGGCGACTTGATGTAGTAGCCGTCGCCGGAGAACGCGAACCGCTGGCCGGGACCGTCGCCGGCCGGGATGTCCATCGTGGAGCCGGAGTTGATGCAGAGCAGGTGCTCCTGGGACTTCGCGTCCTCCTGGCGGACGTAGTGGGAGTCGTTGGTGGCCAGGAGCGGGATCTGCAGGTCCTTGGCGAGCTTCAGCAGCCCCTCGCGGACCCGACGCTCGATGTCGAGGCCGTGGTCCATCAGCTCCATGAAGTAGTTGTCGCGCCCCAGGATCTCCTGGTAGTCCGCGGCGGTCTGGCGGGCCGCGGCGTAGTTGTCGTGGCGCAGGTGGACCTGGATCTCACCACTGGGGCAGCCGGTCGTGCCGATGATGCCGGCGCTGTGCTGCGAGAGCAGCTCGCGGTCGGCGCGCGGGTGCTGGAAGAAGCCGTCGCGCCAGGCGCCCGTCGAGAGCCGGAAGAGGTTGTGCATCCCCTCGGTGGTCTCGCTCAGCAGCGTCATGTGGGTGTAGGCACCACGGCTGGAGACGTCGTCGGGACCGCCCTTGTAGAAGTTGACCCGCTTGCGCTCGAACCGGCTGATGTTGGGCGTGAAGTAGGCCTCCATGCCGATGATCGGCTTGACCCCGGCGGCCTTGCACTGGCGGTAGAACTCGTAGGCGCCGAACACGTTGCCGTGGTCGGTCATCGCCACCGCCGGCATGCCGAGCTCGGCGGTGCGCTCGGCGAGGTCCTTCAGCCGGGCCGCGCCGTCCAGCATCGAGTATTCGGTGTGGACGTGCAGGTGCGCGAAGTTGTCTCCTGAGCCGGCCGACATGAGGGGGTCTTCCACACCTTCCGGGGGGGTCGCAGGAATGCCGCAATCGAGTGGGTCACCGACGCGTCTGAGGGGGAAGGGCGCCAGCCTACGTCAGTCTGTCAGGGCCCACCGACAGGACACTCGGTGCCGTTCGCGGAGCGCTCAGAGCCAGTCGATCGCGTGCCCGTGACCGTGCGTCAGGGCCACCGCACGACCGTCCAGCCCCAGCACGAACCGGCCCACGGGCACCTCGAGATCGCCACGGACCAGGGGCAGGACGTGCGGGGCCTCGTTGCTCACCCACCGGCACGTCCCGTCGGCCACGAGCCCCGTCATCAGGTCGTGGAAGCGCGCTCGCTCCCCCACCTCGAGGTAGGCGATCACCGCGCTGTGGAACACGACGGGCGTCCCGTGCCTGCCCGCCTCGGCCACCAGGCCGGGCAGCGCCTCGAAGAGGTCGCCCCGGATGATCTCGGGCGGGTCCTCGGCTGCGATCCGGACCGCCTGCTCGAGCCGCTCGCGCCGCTCCTGCTGCTCGGGCCACACGAGGGTGCGCAACCACGCCATCGCCTCGTCGTCGCGTACGTCGAGGGGGTTGAGGTCCGCCCCGCCCCGCCAGGCGACCTCCGGGTGGCTGCGCGGGAGCGGGACGTCGCCGCTCGCGTCGGCGCGCAGGGTCGGTCCACCACTGCCGGTCAGCGCGCCCAGCGGTGGCCACGCGTAGTCGTAGCGGTCGGGGAACAGGCAGAGCCCGGCGCTGGCACCGACCTCGACCAGGCTCAAGGGACCGGACTGCTCCGCGACCTGCGCGAACACCGGCACCAGCGTGGCGAGCCGGCCGACCTCGTTGGTCTGGGTGGCGCGCTCGCGGATGGTCTCCTTGATCGCCGTCTCGTGCT
Organism: Nocardioides allogilvus; assembly: GCF_003047285.1. Classification (GTDB taxonomy): domain Bacteria; phylum Actinomycetota; class Actinomycetes; order Propionibacteriales; family Nocardioidaceae; genus Nocardioides; species Nocardioides allogilvus. The sequence goes on from NZ_PZYX01000002.1 coordinate 162,876, forward strand.
CGAGCAGGGTCCGCCTCAGCTCGGCGTAGGGGCTCGGCGCCGCCGCGCCGTGCAGCCGCGCCGCGGCGAAGACCAGGTTGGGTTGCTGCTTGAGGCGCGGCAGCTCGGCCAGCCAGCCGTGGATCTCGGCGTCCTCGGCCACGCCGAGGGCCCAGTCGACGAAGCAGTCCGAATCCCCCTCGGCGTACGCCGCGAAGTCGCGGTAGCGCTCGGCCATTTCCCCGTCCAGCTGCATGGCGAGCAATCTAGGACACGAGGTTGTCGATCTGGTCGACGGCCACGTCGATGCGACCCCGGTCCGACCGCACGAACACCGCCCGGTCGACGACCGCGAGCTCGCGGGCGAGCGCACCGGCCATCAGGACCGCCTCGGTGCCGCCCAGCGAGCGCAGGATGCGCTGGGACGCGGAGACCCACTGCTTGTCGGAGCGACGCTGCCACCGCATCGCCAGCTCCTCGTCGGGGGCCTCGATGTAGACGTGCACGTAGGGGACGCCGCACACCGTGGCCAGTGACCTGAACTGGGACAGCTCACGGTCCTCCATGATCAGCTGCGGCAGGACGACACCTCGACCCGTGGCGAGCTGGGCGGCCATCAGCTCCCTGGCCAGTGGGCGGATCCGGGCGCCGGCACCGACGTAGTCGTCGCGCCACCCGCCCATGAGAGCGCGCAGGAAGTCGATGTCGCAGTTGAGCCAACCGGGGCGCGTCGCGACCAGCCGCTCCGCGATCGTCGACTTCCCCACCCCCGGCGCCCCGTTGAGGTGCAGGAGGACGCTCATCGCGACGCGTCCAGCGACTCACTGATGATCGCGTGCATGATCCGCGCGACCCGCTCGGGGCCGAGCTCGGGCACGATCGCGGCCACCCGGTCGACGATCTCGAGCTCGCGCTCGGCGTCCCGGGCCGGGTCCTCGACCGACGAGACCGTGCGCTTGTGGTCGCGGACGACCCGGGTCAGGGCTGCCCGGCGGGCCAGGACGTCACCGAGGACGAGGTCGACGTCGTCGATCAGCGACCGGTAGTGGGCCAGCGGGTCCGCCCCCGGCCACACCAGCTTGAGGTCCGGCGCGTGCTCCTCGTTGGCCGAGCCGTCGGTGCGCTCGAGCTCCACGAAGCCGTGCCGGCGGTAGAACGCCCGGGCCGGCTCATTGACCTCGAAGACCCACAGCCCGAAGCCGTCCGGGCGCACGGACTTGGCCAGCTCGACAAGGGTCGAGCCGATGCCCCCTCGCTGGGCACCCGGGTCGACGTACAGGCCGTCGAGCCAGGTGGGAGTCAGGTTGGCGAAGCCGACGACGGCTCCGCCGTGCTCCGCGACCCAGACCTCGCGCTCGGTGAGGTCCCACGTGCGGACCCAGGAGCGCACGTCGTCGGGCGGATGGATGCCCGGGGGCATCGCAGCCACGGCCCGGGCCGCGAGGTAGACCTCCGCGACCGTCGGGAGGTCCGCCTCCGTGGCGAGCCTGAGAGCTGCGTCAGTGCTCATCTCGGATGACCTCGAGCGCGTGGGCAAGGTCATCGGGGTACGTCGACTCGTACTCGACGTAGTCGCCGCTGTCCGGGTGCTCGAACCCGAGCTTCAGGGCGTGCAGCCACTGACGCTCGAGGCCGACGCGCTTGGTCAGCGTGGGGTCGGCGCCGTAGGTGATGTCGCCGACGCAGGGGTGCTTGAGCGCGGCCATGTGCACCCGGATCTGGTGGGTGCGGCCGGTCTCGAGGTGGATCTCCAGCAGCGAGGCGAAGCGGTGTGCCTCGAGCGTCTCGTAGTGGGTGACGCTGTGCCGGCCGTCGGCCATGACCGCGAACTTGTAGTCGAACTTCGGGTGCCGCGCGATGGGTGCGTCGATCGTGCCGCTCAGCGGGTCGGGGTGGCCCTGCACGAGCGCGTGGTAGGTCTTGTCGACCGTGCGGTGGCGGAAGGCGTTCTTGAGCACGGAGTAGGAGTGCTCGGACTTCGCGATCACCATCACGCCCGAGGTGCCGACGTCGAGGCGCTGGACGATGCCCTCGCGCTCCTTGGCACCGGAGGTGGAGATCCGGAAGCCGGCACCGGCGAGGTGCCCGACCACGGTCGGGCCGGACCAGCCGGGAGACGGGTGGACAGCGACCCCGACGGGCTTGTCGATCACCACGATGGCGTCGTCGTCGTGGATGATCTTGATGCCCTCGACGATCTCGGCGCGGACCTCCAGCGGGTCGTTCTCAACGGGGATCGTCACGTCCAGCATGGCGCCGGCGTGCACCCGGTCGCTCTTGCCGACGGCGGCCGAGTCGACCTGCACGAGGCCCTGGGAGATGAGGTCGGCCGCCTTGGTGCGCGACAGGCCGAACATCCGGGCCATGGCGGCGTCGACGCGTTCCCCGGCGAGACCCTCCGGCACGAGCACGGTCCGGTGGTCGGCATAGCTGCTGGTCATGTCTTGCTCGAGTCTGTGGTGGGGGGGATGCGCTCACCGCGCAGGGTCACGCCGCGCATGCTCTGGATGATGATGACGCCCGCAGCACCGATGATGCACATGTCCGCGATGTTGAAGACCGGCCAGTGGGGCAGCATCAACCAGTCGATGACGTGGCCGCGCAGGGGTCCGGGCTCACGCACGATCCGGTCGGTGAGGTTGCCGCCGACGCCGCCGAGCAGCAGCCCGAGGCCAACGGACCACAACGAGCTGGCGAGCCGCAGGCTCAGCACCAGGACGACGGACACCGCCACGATCGCCAGACAGCTGAGCACCACGGTGAACTCGGTGCCGGTGCTGAACGCCGCACCGGGATTGTGCGTGAGGTGGAGGACGAGCAGGTCGCCCACGACGCTGATGTCACGGTCGGCCAGCGCGGTCAGCGCCCACTGCTTGGTGCCGACGTCCAGGACGTAGGCAACCGCGCCGACGACTGCGAAGAGCCACCAGGTGCTGCGACGTCGGGAGTCACCGGAGACCGGACCCGTGTCGCTGGGATTCAGCGACGCTCCTCGCGCTGCTTGCATGACATGCACAGTGTGGCACGCGGGAAAGCCATGAGCCGCATCTTCCCGATCGGCTGACCGCACGACTCACACACGCCGTAGGTGCCGTCGTGGATGCGCCCCAGGGCGCGGTCGATCTGGGCCACCATGTCGCGCTCGTTGTTGACGACCGTCAGCTCGTGGTCGCGCTCGAAGCTGGTCGCGCCCATGTCGGCCTGGTCGTGCCCGGCACCGTCACCGGCGTCGCGCATCAGGCCCTGAAGGTCGTGCTCGGCGTCCTCGATCAGGTGGACGAGCTTGTCGCGCTGGAAGTGCAGCTCGGCGAGCACTTCCTTGACGTCCGTCTTGGTCCAGGCGTCCTCGCCGTCCTTGACCGCCAGCGACGAGATGGGCGCCTTCCTCGGGGCGGTCTTCTTCGCAGCAGGGGCCGACTTCTTGGCCGTCTTGGCAGGCGCCTTCTTGGCCACGGGCGCGGTCGCCACCGCCTTGGCGGGTGCCACCTTCTTCGCCACGGTCTTCGCCGGCGCCTTCGCGGCGGGGGCCTTCTTGGCAGCGGGCGCGGTCTTCTTCGCCGGTGCCTTCTTCGCAGCCGGAGCGGCCTTCTTCGCCGGTGCCTTCTTCGCAGCGGGCGCAGCCTTCTTCGCCGGCGCCTTCTTCGCAGCCGGAGCAGCCTTCTTCGCCGGCGCCTTCTTCGCAGCCGGCGCAGCCTTCTTCGCCGGCGCCTTCGACGTACTGGCGACGGTGTCCGTGGTCGTGGCCGCGCCGCGTCGACCGATCACCTTCTTGGCCGCCGCAGCAGCGCTTCCGGCGAGGGACTTGCGAGTGCTGCGTGCCATTGGAAGGGGCCTCCTTGTGGGCCATGGGTCGTGTGGTCCGAGCCACATACGTGGCAGGAGGGTAGTCGCTGGCGGAGCACTGCTCCAAACGGCTCGCCCATGGGGGTGAGAACGGCCGGCCCCGCGAAGGGACCGGCCGTTGTCGAGATGCGTGTGGTGCGTGGTGCGAGGGGGCTGGTCAGCCCTCTTCCTCGCCCAGGATCGAGCGGAGGCGCTTCGGCGCGGGAGCGTCGCCCGAGGGGACCTCCGCCACCGACGCGTTGCCCTGCAGCGACTCGAGCTGCTGGGTGAAGTAGGTCTTGAGGCGCGAGCGGTATTCGCGCTCGAAGGAACGCAGCGTCTCGACCTCTGCGTTGAGCTTGTCGCGCTCCTTCTCCAGCTCACCGAACATCTGCTGACGACGCTCGGCGGTCTCCGAGTCGAGCATCTGCGAACGCTGGCGGGCGTCGGCCTCGAGGCGGTCGGACTTGGCCTTGGACTCGGCCTCGAGACGCTCGGCCTTGGTGCGGGCGGCGCCCACGACCTTGTCGGCCTCGTTCTTGGCCTCCTCGACGAGCTCGTCGGCATTGCGCGTGGCGAGCTCGAGCAGACGAGCCGCGGCGTTGGACGCCTGCGGGACCGTCTCGACCCGGATGGTCTCGACGCCGCCGGCCGGAGCAGCAGCAGCAGCAGCCACGGGAGCGGGCGTCGGCACGGGAGCAGGAGCCGGGGTCGGCTTCTCCTCCTTGACCGGCTCGGGGGCAGCGACCGGGGCCGCTGCGGGCGTCGGCGAACCCGACTGGGCCGCGGAGAGCTTGGACCGAAGGTCCTCGTTCTCCTTGGTCAGCCTGGCGAGCTCTGCTTCGACCTCGTCGAGGAACTGGTCGACTTCTCCCATGTCGTAGCCCTCACGGAGGCGGACAGGAGTAAATCGCTTGTTACTCACGTCCTCAGGCGTCAGCGGCATGACCTCACCCAAACTTTCACGTCGGCGAACTGGTTAACAGATTAGGGAAATTACTGTGCACGACAAGCCTGTGCATCCACAGACACACTAGACCCCACGGCACGGACGGCGTCAGTGACCCGTGTGGCTGATGGTTCTACCTCGCAACGCTGCCGATCAGGCCCCACACCAAATACGTCGCCACCATCACGATCAGGAAGCTCAGGTCCAGGGCGAAATTGCCGATCCGCAGCGGCGGAATGACCCGGCGCAGCGCCTTGATGGGTGGATCGGTGATCGAGTAGACACCTTCGAGCAGCACCAGCAGCACGCCTCGCGGCGACCAGCTCCGGGCGAAGACCTGGACCCAGTCAACGATGAAGCGCACCCACAGGCAGCCGAGGAAGATCCCGACCGCGATGTAGAGGATCGAGAAGACGAACGACACGGGCACTCAGCTCTGGTTGAAGAAGCCGTTCTCCGCGATCCGCTCCTTGTCCTCGGTCGAGACCGAGACGTTGGGCGGGGAGAGCAGGAAGACCTTGTTGGTCACGCGCTCGATGCTGCCACGCGTGGCAAAGATCAGGCCGGCCGCGAAGTCGACGAGGCGCTTGGCGTCGTTGTCGTCCATCTCGGAGAGGTTCATGATGACGGGCGTGCCGTCGCGGTAGTTCTCCCCGACAAGGCGCGCCTCGTTGTAGTTGCGGGGGTGCAGGGTCGTGATTCGGCTCAACTCGGCGACTACTCCAGGAGTGACCGAGGCCGGGCGACGGCGCTCGGAGAGATCGGACACAGGGGCTGGACGACGCTCGCGCGCAGCCGGCACCGGACGCTCGTCCACCGCATCGTGCTGGCTGGTCTCGTGGTCGCCGTCGAACTCGTCGTAGTGACCGGAGTCCTCGAGCAGGCCGAGGTACTCGCCGATCTTGCGCATTGCGCCGCTCATGACAGTGGTCCTCCGGTTGCCGCGGCGCCCTGGGGCACTCGCGAGTTGTGTACGTCTGTTCGCGACATTACTTGACCGATGGCCTCGGACCGAGGACCGCGGAGCCGACACGCACGCGTGTCGCGCCGCGCCTGATCGCGGCTTCGAGGTCGTTGCTCATCCCAGCAGAGAGGATGGCGGCCCCCGGGTGGTCGGCGAGGAACTCCTCGCGGATCTCGCACAGGCGGGCGAAGGCGACGTCCGGGTCCTCCCCCAGCGGGGCCACGGCCATCAGTCCGCACAGCCGCAGGGACCCGGCGGCCTCGAGGGCCGCGGCCAGCGCCGACAGGTCGGCCGGTGCCGCTCCGGCACGGTGCTCGGCACCGGGCTGGTCGAGACTGACCTGCAGGAGCACGTCGACGACGTGGCCGCGCTCGTGCGCACCGCGTTGCAGTCCGCTCACGAGCTTGGGCCGATCGACGGACTCGACGACATCGGCATAGGTCGCGACGGCGGCTGCCTTGTTGCTCTGCAGCCCGCCGACGAAGTGCCAGCGCAGCGGCAGGTCGGCACACTCGGCAGCCTTGGCCGCGGCTTCCTGGTGGCGGTTCTCCCCCACGTCGCGGACGCCCAGGTCGGCCAGGATCCGCACGTCGGAGGCCGGGAAGTTCTTGGTCACGACGGTGAGGTCGACCTCGTCGGGGTCGCGATCGGCCGCGGCACAGGCGGCTTCGATGCGGCGGCGTACGGCGAGCAGGTTGGCCGCGAGGTCGTCGGCGCGCGTCATGAGAGCCACACCAGACCGGCAAACCGTCCAGCGGCAGCACCGTCACGGCGGTAGGAGTGCAGACCACGGTCCTCGCGGGTGCAGCCGCCGACGTCGAGCACCTCGACTCCGGCGCGCGACAGCTGGGCCCGCACACCGGCACCGATGTCGAGGGCAGGGGTGTCCCACGAGGTCTGCGCGTGCGCCTCGGGGACGAGGGCGCTCACCTCGGCGCGCATCTCCTCGGGCACCTCGTAGCAGGAGCCGCACACGTGCGGACCGAGCCAGCCGGTGATGGTGGTGGCTCCGTGCTGGCGCATGACCTCGACCGTGCGGGTCGCGATGTCGAGCACGAGGCCCGGTCGGCCGGAGTGGACCGCAGCGATGACGCCGGCCTCCGGGTCGGCGAGCACGAGCGGCACGCAGTCGGCGACGCGGACCATCAGCCCGAGACCGCGCGTCGTGGTGACGAGGGCGTCACCGTCGGGCACCTGCCCGAGCGGCATCGGCGCGTCCACCACGACGACCTCGTCGCCGTGCACCTGGGACAGTCGGGCGAGCGGGACCCCGACCACGCCCTCGACGTGCGCGAGCAGCTCCGGGAAGTCGTCGCGCAGGCCCTGCAGGTCGATCGAGGAATCGGTGAAGGCCACGTCGACCCGGGACGTGGTCGACGTGGCCTCCAGCGAGTCGCGGAAGACGAACACTTACTTCAGGAAGTCCGGCACGTCGAGGTCGTCGTCGTCGAACTGCACCGAGCGGGTCGGTCGCGGCGCCGGGCTCGGCGTCGAGGACTGGCTCGGCGACTGGGCGGGCGCCGGGTTGGAGGACTGGGCCGCGGGGTTCGGCGTCGTGCGACCGACCCCGGAGTCGGGCGTCGTCGACCTGCTCGCCGCCAGCTCCTGCGCCGCGGCCCGGGTCTCGGCCTGGGTCTGCACCGGGTTGGTCGGTCGCAGCACGTTGCCCTCGGAGCGGCGCTTGGGCATGCCACCGTCGAAGCCGGCCGCGATGACGGTCACGCGGACCTCGTCGCCCAGCGCATCGTCGATCGTCGCACCGAAGATGATGTTGGCCTCGGCGTGCGCGGACTGCGACACCAGGGCAGCTGCCTCGTTGATCTCGAACAGGCCCAGGTCGGACCCACCCGCGATGGAGAGCAGCACGCCGTGGGCACCCTCGATGGACGCCTCGAGCAGCGGGGACGAGACGGCCATCTCCGCCGCCTGCACCGCACGGTCCTCACCGCGGGCCGAGCCGATGCCCATCAAGGCGGAGCCGGCGTTCGCCATCACGGACTTCACGTCCGCGAAGTCGAGGTTGATCAGGCCGGGCGTGGTGATCAGGTCGGTGATGCCCGAGACACCCTGCAGCAGCACCTGGTCGGCCTGCTTGAAGGCGTCGAGCACCGAGACGTTGCGGTCGCTGATCGAGAGCAGCCGGTCGTTGGGGATGACGATGAGGGTGTCGACCTCTTCGCGGAGCTGGCTGATGCCCTCCTCCGCGGCGTTGGCGCGACGGCGTCCCTCGAAGGCGAAGGGGCGCGTCACGACACCGATGGTCAGGGCACCGAGCGAGCGCGCGATGCGAGCGACGACCGGGGCGCCACCCGTGCCGGTGCCACCGCCCTCGCCCGCGGTCACGAACACCATGTCGGCGCCCTTGATGACCTCTTCGATCTCGTCGGCGTGGTCCTCGGCTGCCTTCGCACCCACGTCGGGGTTGGCGCCGGCACCGAGGCCGCGGGTGAGCTCGCGACCGATGTCGAGCTTGACGTCGGCGTCACTCATGAGCAGGGCCTGGGCGTCGGTGTTGATCGCGATGAACTCGACACCCTTGAGGCCGACATCGATCATGCGGTTGACGGCATTGACGCCGCCTCCACCGATACCCACGACCTTGATGATCGCCAGGTAGTTCTGTGCTGCTGCCATGGCTGCAGGCCTCTCGTGAAGTGGGGGTCGAATCGGGTTTCGGGGAAGTCGTCCGGTTGACATCTCTGTGCTGCTCACCCTCGGTGCCGCGGAACCCTAACGGTCAACCTGAGGGTTATAGTTATGTCAACCTCGCGTTGGTCATGACTGTAGGCACGACGACCGAGTCACCGGGACCGACACGCCGCCGCGCGCGGATGAGGCAGATATTTCTCAGCGGGTCGTGGGACTGCCGGGCACGCTGACGTCGTAGACGGTCGCGGCCTGCACGGCGACGATCAGCTGCGCCAGGACCGTGGCCTTGAGGCTGCTCTCGTCGGCACTCCCCCAGAGCACCTGGCGACCGTCGCGCAGCACCAGGGTGATCTGGTCGATGGTCTCCACCTCGACGTGGTCGACCCGACCGGCCAGGTCGTCGGGCAGCGACGACACGACTCCGGCGGCCTCCTTGAGCGCGTCGGCGCCCGTGGACGTGGTCGGCCGGACGCGGGGCATGCCCTTGGGCACGGACTTGTAGTCGCGGAAGACGATGCCCTCGGAGTCCAGTCCGCGGATCTTGCCGCCCAGCTCCACGACCGCCACGGCGGTGCGCTCGGTCACGGTGATCAGCACGCCGTCGGGCCACGCCCGGGTGACGTCGACGTCCTTGACCTCGGAGAGCGTCTGCACACGACGAGCAGCGTCGGCGAGGTCGACGAGGGCCAACTGCTCCCCCTCGGGCACGGCGGCGATGCGCAGCACCCGCTGGTCGGAGAGCAGCTCGTTGCCGGCGACCTCGACCTTCGTGACCGACAGCGCGGAGGAGAAGAACACCAGCCAGACACCGGTGACGAGAGCGGTCACGAGCAGCACCGACGCGGCGACGTACTTCCAGCGCATCCAGCGACGTGCCCACTGCCGGCGCGCGAAACGCTGACGGGTCAGGCGTTCGGCCCGTTCCTCACGGGTCTCAGCCATCGCGTTCCTCGAGGAGCGCGAGGATCGGCGCAGCCAGCTGGGTGATGCTGCCGGCGCCCAGGGTCAGGACCACGTCGCCGGGCCGTGCCCGGCGAACCAGCTCGGCGGGGACGGAGTCGAAATCGGGCTCGAAGACGACCTGGTCGGCCGGAAGCGGGACGGCATCGGCGACCAGCCGGCCGGTGACGGCGGCGTCGGCGTCCTCGCGGGCGAGGTAGACGTCGAGCACCACCACCTCGTCGGCAGCACCCAGCGCCTCGCCCATCTGGGCACCGAAGATGCGGGTGCGCGAGACGAGGTGGGGCTGGAAGGCGACGACGAGCCGGCCGTCGCCGACGACCGAGCGGGCCGCCTGCAGGTCACCGGCGATCTCGACGTGGTGGTGGGCGTAGGAGTCGTAGACTCGCACTCCCCCCACCTCGCCCTTGAGCTCCATCCGGCGACCGGTGCCGGTGAAGGCGGCCAGGCCGGCGGTGAGCTCGTCGAAGGCGAAACCGAGGCGCAGCCCCATCGCCAGGGCGGCCGCCGCGTCGAGGACGTAGTGACGGCCCGGGATGCGCAGCCGCAGCTCGCCGAGGTCGACCCCGTCGCGGACGATGCGACTGGTGGAGGTGCTCCCGTCGAGGACGAGGTCGACGATCCGCAGGTCGCAGTCGTCGCCCTCCCCCACGGTGATCACCTCGAGGCCGGTCGCCCGGGCGGCCGCGGCCAGGGCGCGCGCGCCCGGGTCGTCGGAGACGCAGACCAGGAAGCCGTCGCGGTCGATCGTGTCGGCGAACTCGTCGAACGCCGCGTGGTAGGCCTCCTCGGTGCCCCAGTTGTCGAGGTGGTCGGCCTCGACGTTGGTCACGATCGCGGCGTGCGGGCGGTAGACGAGGAAGGCGCCGTCGGACTCGTCGGCCTCCGCGACGAAGAGGTCGTCGGCGCCGGCGTCGGCGTTGCGGCCCGTCGCGGTGAGCACCCCGCCCACGGCGTACGTCGGGTCCGAGCCGGACGCGAGCAGTGCACTCGTCAGCAGGCCGGTGGTGGTGGTCTTGCCGTGGGTGCCGGCGACGGCGAGCACCCGGTGACCGGCCATGGTCGCTGCCAGCCCGGCCGAGCGCGGCAGCAGCCGGAGGCCGCGACGGCGCGCCTCGGCGACCTCGACGTTGTCCTCGCGGGCCGCGGTCGTGACCACGACGGTGTCGCCGTCGGCGAGGTGGCCCAGGTGCTCGGCGGCGTAGCCGAGGTGGCAGGTGACGCCGAGCTCGCGCAGGGCAGGGAGGAAGGGGGTGTCCTGGTCGTCCGAGCCGGACACCTCGACGCCGTTGGCGGCCATGATCCGGGCGATCGCGGACAGGCCGGCCCCACCGATGCCGATGAAGTGCACCCGGCCGAGCTGGTCGGCGGGGAGCAGCACGTCGGGGACGGGCAGCCTCATCGGGCGCCTGCCTCGAGGATCATGCGGGCGAGCTTCTCGTCCGCGTCCAGCGGGATCACGTCGGCGGCGGCCAGGCCCATCGCGTCGAGGCGGGCGCGATCGGTCAGCAGCGCGGGCAGGGTCGCGGCGGCCCACTCGGGGGTGAGTGCATTGTCGGCGACGAGCAGCCCGCCACCGGCGTCGATGACTGCCCGGGCGTTGAGGCTCTGCTCCCCGTTGCCGATCGGCAGGGGGACGTAGACCGCGGGCAGGCCCACGCCCGAGACCTCTGTGACGGTGTTGCTGCCGGCGCGGCACAGCACCGCGTCGGCAGCGGCATAGGCGAGGTCCATCCGGTCGACGTACTGCTGGACGACGTAGGTGTCGGCGCCTGCGGGCGGCTCGAGCGTGTGCTTGGGCCCGACGACGTGGAGCACCTGGATGCCGGCGGCGGCGAGCGCGGGCGCGGCCTGCGAGATCGCGGTGTTGAGGCGCACCGCTCCCTGGGAGCCGCCGGTCACCAGCAACGTCGGGCGGTCGGCGGAGAGGCCGAAGTGGGCGAGCGCCTCATCGCGCAGCGCGGCGCGGTCGAGGGTCGAGATCATCCGGCGGACGGGCAGCCCGATGTAGGTCGCGTGGGGCAGGGCGGTGGCGGGGAAGCTGGTCGCGACGTGGGTGGTGAAGCGCGCACCGAGCTTGTTGGCGATGCCCGCGATCGCGTTGCCCTCGTGGACGACGAGCGGCAGGCGGCGCGAGCGGGCCGCGAGGTAGGCCGGCACCGAGACGTAGCCCCCGAAGCCGACGACCACGTCGGGACGCACCCGGTCCACGATCTCCACCGCAGCGCGGCGCGCGGCGCGGAGGCGACCCGGCACCCGCATCAGGTCGGCGCCAGGACGGCGCGGCAGCGGCACCCGGGGGACGAACTCCAGCGGCAGCCCCGCCTCGGGGATCAACCGGGCCTCGAGACCCTCGCGGGTGCCCAGGCAGGTGATCTCGACGCTCGGGTCGAGGCGACGCAGTGCGTCGGCGGTGGCGATCAGGGGCGAGGTGTGTCCGGCGGAACCGCCGCCGGCAAGAAGGATGCGCATATCAGGGGGAAATCTATCGGCCGGCCGACAGGCCCGCCGAGCGGTTGCGCTTGCGGGCCGCGAGCGCACGTGCGGCCTCGGGCTCTCGCCGGGCGAACCCGATCAGGATCCCGAGCGCGACCAGGGACGGCAGCAGGGCCGATCCGCCGTACGACACCAGCGGCAGCGGGATGCCGATGACCGGCAGCACCGCGAGCACCATGCCGACGTTGATCATCATCTGGCCCAGCAGCCAGACCACGATGCCGAAGGTCATGTAGCGCACGAACGGGTCGTCGGTGTGCATCGCGATCCGCAGCGCGGCGAAGGCGATGGTGAAGAACAGGCTGATGACCAGGAGAGTGCCGGCGAGACCGAGCTCCTCGCCCAGCACGGCGAAGATGAAGTCGGTGTGGGCCTCGGGCAGAGAGCCCCACTTCTGCGCGGAGCCGCCGATGCCCTCCCCCAGCCAGCCGCCGCTGGACAGGGCATAGAGGCCGTGGGCGGGCTGCCAGCCGGAGCCGAGGTAGTCCTTGAACGGGTCGGCGAAGTTGGTGATGCGCGAGAGCCGCTCGGAGTCCATCGCGGCCAGCAGCAACGCAACCGCGCCGACGATCGAGATGCACACGACGAACAGTCGTGCCGGCGCACCCACCACCCAGAGCATCCCGAGCAGGATGGCGAACAGCACGAGCGCGGTGCCGAGGTCGCGTCCGGCGACCACGAGCCCGGTCGCCAGCAGCATGCCCGGCACCACGGGGATCATCACGTGGTGCACGCTGCCGAGGCGGCGCTCCTTGCGGGCATAGACGTTGGCGGCCCACAGGATCAGGCCGAGCTTGGCGATCTCGGAGGGCTGGATGGCGAGCGGGCCCACCGCCAGCCAGTTCTGGTTTCCGTTGCGCTCGACACCGAGGAACGCGGTCAGCAGCAGCAGCGCCAGCGACACGACGTAGGCGGGCCAGGCGAGGCCACGCACCCACCCGACGGAGAGCCGGGAGGCGACGAAGGCGCACGGCAGGCCGATCAGCACCCACAGCAGCTGGCGCTTCACGACGGCGTAGGAGTCGTCGTAGTAGCGCAGGCTGTAGACGCTGGACGCGCTCAGCACCATGATCAGGCCGATCGCCAGCAGCAGGGCCGACGCACCCAGCAGGAGGTAGTAGGACGACAACGGGCGGTCGAGCGCGGCGCGGAAGGCGGCCGTGCGGGCCCGGGAACCTGAATCGGTCTGGGTGGGGGTCCCGGCGGCGGTCGTGGTGGCCATCCGGTCTCCCCCTTCGTCGTCAGTCTCCGGTCAACCGCCGGTGCACCGCAGCGGCGAACTCGTCACCTCGGGCGCCGTAGTTGGCGAACATGTCCATGGACGCACATCCCGGCGCCAGCAGCACGGTGTCGCCCGGCTGGGCTAGGCGTGCGGCCGCGTCGACGACGCGATCCATCGGTGATCCAGTCTCCCCGTCGTCGATCTCGATGACGGGCACATCGGGCGCGTGTCGCGAAAGCGCGTCGGCGATCACACGACGGTCCCGGCCCAGGAGCACGGCGCCGCGCAGCCGGCCCCGGACCGCCTGGACGAGCTCGTCGAAGTGCGCCCCCTTGGCCAGTCCCCCGGCGACCCAGACGACCGGCTCGTAGGCCTGCAGCGAGCTCATCGCGGCGTGCGGGTTGGTGGCCTTGCTGTCGTCGACCCAGGTGACTCCGCCGCCTTCGGCGACGTGGGCGATGCGGTGGCCGTCGGGCTTGAAGGAGCGCAGGCCGTCGCGCACGGCCTCTTGCGAGACCCCGTGCGAACGGGCCAGCGCGGCGGCGGCCAGGGCATTGGCGACGAAGTGGGGGGCGGGCGACGCCAGGTCGGCGATCGTGCACAGCTCGGCGGCGCTGCTGGCGCGCTGCTCGATGAAGGCTCGGTCGGCCAGGAAGTCCTCGACGACGCCGACCATGCCGACTCCGGGCATGCCGAGGGTGAAGCCGATCGCCCGGGCGCCCTCGACCACGTCTGCCTCGACCACGAGCCGCTCGGTCTCCGGGTCGGCCACGTTGTAGACGGCGGCGCGCTGGACCTGGTGGTAGATCCGGCCCTTGTCGGCGGCGTAGTCGGCCATGGGGTGCGGGCCGTCGTACCAGTCGAGGTGGTCCTCGGCGAAGTTGAGCACGACCGCGGACTCGGCGCTCATCGAGCGGGTGTAATGGAGCTGGAAGCTGGACAGCTCGACCGCGAGGACGTCGTAGGGCTCGGGGTCCATGACGGCCTCGACGACCGGGCGTCCGACGTTGCCGACGGCCGCGCTGCGCAGGCCGGCGGCGCGCAGGATCGAGTCGAGCATCTGCACGGTGGTGGTCTTGCCGTTGGTGCCGGTGACGGCGAGCCACGGAGCTGCGTGCTCGGGGTCGCGCAACCGCCAGGCGAGCTCGATCTCGCCCCAGACGGGGATGTCGCGCGCCGCGGCCTGGGCGAGCAGGGGCGCCGACGGCTTCCAGCCCGGCGAGGTGACGAGCACGTCGACGTCGTCGGGGAGCACGTCGGTGGCACCCTGCTCGAGCCGGATCCGGGCGCCGAGGGTCTCCAGGAGCTGGGCCTTCTCGGCCTTCTCGGCGCTGGTGTTCTCGTCGAGCGCGGTCACGTCCGCACCGAGGAAGAGCAGGTTGTCAGCGGCGGCGAAGCCGGAGACGCCGAACCCGGCGACCACCGCACGCACGCCGTCCCAGGGGGTGTGCCTGCCCAGGGCGTCGAGGTCGGGGGTGGTCATCCGATTCCGGCCACCCATTCGGCGTAGAAGATGCCGAGGCCGCCGGCCACGCACAGGCCGGTGATGATCCAGAAGCGGATCACGACGGTGACCTGCTCCCAGCCGAGCATCTCGAAGTGGTGGTGCAGCGGAGCGATCCGGAAGACGCGGTGGCCGGGCTGCACCCGGAAGACCGAGCGGAACAGTCCGCTGGCGCGACTGAGCTTGAAGACCGAGACCTGCACCATCACCGAGAGGGTGATGACCACGAACAGGCCGCCGATGATGATCAGCAGGAGCTCGGTGCGGGTGAGGATCGCCAGGCCGGCGAGGGCGCCGCCGAGCGCGAGGGAGCCGGTGTCGCCCATGAAGATCTGGGCCGGTGAGGCGTTCCACCACAAGAAGCCGAAGCAGGCTCCGGTGATCGCGGCACACACCACCGCGAGGTCGAGCGGGTCGCGCACCTCGTAGCACTTGGCGCCGGGCCCGATCGCGCACGACTGGCTGTTCTGCCAGATGTTGACCAGCGTGTAGGCGGCGAAGACCAGGATGCTGGCCCCGGTCGCCAGCCCGTCGAGACCGTCGGTGAGGTTGACGGCGTTGCTGAAGCCGGTGACGAAGAACCAGATGAGCACGATCACCACGACGGTCGGCAGCGCGAAGCGCTCGTAGTCGCGGATGAAGGAGATGTGGTGGGACGCGGGGGCGTTGCCGCGGTCGTCGGCCAGCGCGGGCGACAGCGCCAGGATGGCGAAGGTCACCGCGATCACGGTCTGCCCGATCATCTTCGCCCGACTGCGCAGCCCCAGGTTGCGCTGGCGACTGATCTTGATGAAGTCGTCGAGGAAGCCGACGAAGCCGAGGCCGACGAACAAGAAGATCAGCAGCATCGCCGAGGCCGTCGGCAGCTGCATCGTGATCAGCTTGGCCGTGAAGTAGCCGATGACGGTCGCCAGGATGATGACGATGCCGCCCATGGTCGGCGTGCCGCGCTTCGTGTGGTGGGTCGTGGGCCCGTCGTCGCGGATCTCCTGGCCGTAGCCACGGCGCGAGAGCACGACGATCGCGTAACGGGTGCCGATCAGCGAGATCAGCAGGGACAGGCCACCACCGAGCAGGATCGCTCTCATCTGGTGCTGCCTCCTTCTGCGGGTGTGTCGTGCAACGGTTGGTCGAGCAGGGCCTCGGCGACGAGCTCCAGCGCCGCACCTCGCGAGGCCTTCACCAGGACGACGTCGCCAGCCGACACATTCTGTCGCAACCACGCCACTGCCTCGGCGCGCCCCGCCGTGACAATCGCCTCACCCGACCAGTCGTCCTGCTCGGTCGCCGCGGACGCGATGTGCGCCGCCATGTCGCCGATGGTGAGGAGTACGTCGACCTCGGCCGCGGCAGCGGCGGCGCCGACCTGCCGGTGGGCGTCCACGACGCCGTCACCGAGCTCGAACATCTCCCCGAGCACGGCGATCGTGCGCCGGCCGGCCTGCCGGCGGATGCCGCGCAGGACGTCCAGCGCGGCCGCCATCGACTCGGGGTTGGCGTTGTAGGCGTCGTTGATGACAGCACTGCCGTCGACGCGGTCGTGCAGCTCCATGCGCCAGCGCGAGGGCGGGCGGGCGACGGTCAGCCCGTCGGCGACGGCGTCCAGGTCGATCCCGTTGGCCAGCGCCATCGCGGCGGCGGCCAAGGCGTTCTCGATCTGGTGGTTGCCGAGCTGGCCGAGGTGGACGCTCGCGCCGCTCCCCTGCCACTGCAGGTCGAAGGAGGGCCGGCCGAGGTCGTCGGTGAAGACCTCGGTGGCGCGCACCATGGCGTCGGTGCCGAAGGTGACCAGCGTGCCGGGGGTTCGCGGGGCCATCGCGGCGACCAGCGGGTCGTCGGCGTTGAGCACCGCGGTGCCCTCCGCGCCGAGCGCCTCGACGATCTCGCCCTTGGCCTGCGCGATCGCCTCGCGGCTGCCGAACTCGCCGATGTGGGCGGTGCCGACGTTGATCACCGCCGCCACGTCGGGCGGGGCGATGCGGCACAGCTGGGCGATGTGGCCGACCCCGCGCGCCCCCATCTCCACGACGAGGTGCTTGGTCTCCGGCCCGGCGCGCAGCACCGTCAGCGGCACGCCCAGCTCGTTGTTGAAGTTGCCCCGGGTCGCGACGGTCGGGCCGTCGCCCTCGAGGATCGCCGCGAGGTAGTCCTTGGTGCCGGTCTTGCCCTGCGAGCCGGTCAGCGCATAGGTCGTCAGGCCGGCCAGCTCGTCGTGCACGTGGCGCGCCAGGTCGCCGAGCGCGGTCACCACGTCGTCGACCACCACGGTCGGCACGCTCGTGGGCCGGCTGCCCAGGACCGCGACAGCGCCTGCGGCGACGGCCTGCTCGGCGAAGTCGTGGCCGTCGACCCGCTCCCCCACGATCGCGACGAACAGCCCGTCGGCCTCCGGGGTGCGGGTGTCGATGAAGGCGCCACCCGTGACGGTCGCGTCACCGTGGGCCGTGCCGCCGACGACCTCTGCGATCTCGGCCAGCGTCATGGTGATCATCGCGCCGCCAGCCCTGCCACGGCCTCGCGGGCGACGATCCGGTCGTCGAAGGGGTGGACCTCGCCGTGGATCTCCTGGCCCGTCTCGTGTCCCTTGCCGGCGACCAGCACGACGTCGCCGGGTGCCGCGCGGCGTACGGCCTCGATGATCGCGGCCCGGCGGTCGCCGACCTCGACGACCTCGGCCGACCCGTCGCCGGTGCCGGCGAGGACGGCCGCGCGGATCGCGGCCGGGTCCTCGGTGCGGGGGTTGTCGTCGGTCACGATCAGCACGTCGGCGAGCCGGGCGGCGATGGCGCCCATGATCGGCCGCTTGCCGGGATCGCGGTCGCCGCCGGCGCCGAGCACGACGATGACCCGGCCATCGGTGAGCGGACGCAGGGTGGCGATGACGGCCTCGACGGCGTCGGGCTTGTGGGCGTAGTCGACCACCAGCACGAAGTCCTGGCCGGCATCGACCTGCTCCAGCCGGCCCGGCACACCGGGGCCCTGGCCGATCCCGGTGGCGACGAGGCCGGCGTCGAGGCCGGCGATCGCAGCCGAGGCGATGGCGGCCAGCGTGTTGGAGACGTTGAAGGCTCCCGGCACCGGCACCCGCGCCGGGAATCGCAGGCCGTCCGGTCCCAGGACGGTGAAGGAGGTCCCGTCGCCGGCGAGCTCGATGTCGACGGCCTGCCAGTCGGCGGGACCGCGGATCGAGAACGTCTGCATCGGGATCGTGGCCCGCTCCAGCAACAGGCGGCCGAACTCGTCATCGAGGTTGGTCAGTCCACGCCGGGCACGGCCGGGGGTGAAGAGCGAGGCCTTGGCCGCGAAGTAGTCGTCGACGTCGGTGTGGAAGTCGAGGTGGTCACGGCCGAGGTTGAGGAACGTCGCGACGTCGAAGACCACGCCGTCCACGCGGCCCAGGACCAGCGCGTGGGAGGAGACCTCCATCGCGCAGGCCGAGACGCCGCGCTCGCGCATCAGCGCGAACAGGCCGTGCAGGTCGGGCGCCTCGGGCGTCGTCAGCGAGGTCTTGATGTCGGTGCCGGCGACGCGGGTGCCGACGGTGCCGATGACCGCGCCGGTGATGCCGACCGCCTCGAGCCCGTCCTCCAGCAGTCGCGTCGTGGTCGTCTTGCCCTGGGTGCCGGTGACGCCGATCATCTGCATCGCCTGCGCGGGCTCGCCGTAGATCCGCGCGGCCACCTTCCCGAGCACGTGTCGCGGCTGGTCGACGACGATCGCCGCGGTGCCGGCCGGCAGCAGCTCGGCGCCGGCCGGGTCGGTGAGCACGGCGACCGCACCGGCCGCCAGGGCGGTGCCGGCGAAGTCGGCTCCGTGCGCGCGGGCGCCCGGCAGGGCGGCGTACACGTCACCGGACTGGATGCGTTGGGTGCTCAGCGAGATGCCGGTGACCTCCGCGGCCAGCGCACCCACGGTGTGCACGGGCGTGATCGTCTCGAGCCACGCCGCGAGGTCGTGCAGCGGCGTCGCGGTCGGCGACGAGGGGCGCCCCGAAAGCGCATGGTGGTCCACGAGCGGAGGGTATCGCTGCCCGGTCACCACTCGACGGGGAGTCGCGACGGCTTCCCCTCGGTCGGGGGGACGCGGTAGCGGCTCAGCGCGTATCCCATGATCCGGGAGAAGGCAGGACCGGAGATCGAGCCACCGCCTCCGTCGACCTGGGGGTCGTGGAGGACGACGTAGACGGTGAACCGCGGGTCGTCCGCGGGGGC
Source organism: Nocardioides allogilvus (assembly GCF_003047285.1). Classification (GTDB taxonomy): domain Bacteria; phylum Actinomycetota; class Actinomycetes; order Propionibacteriales; family Nocardioidaceae; genus Nocardioides; species Nocardioides allogilvus. Next base: position 181,632 of record NZ_PZYX01000002.1, read on the forward strand.
GAACCCGCCGAAGGACACGGAGGTGGATCCGTCGTAGCAACCGCAGTCCGGGTCCACGCGCTGGGCGGTGCCGGTCTTGCCTGCGACGAGGTAACCGGGGACCTGGGCGCGCGGCGCGACGCCGGCGTCCTCGTCGACGACGCGCTCCATCATCCGCGCGGTCTGCTTCGCCGCCCGGGCGCTGACGACCCGCTCCTCGGTCGCCACGTCGGTGCCGACGACGGTGCCGTCCTCGGTCGTCGCGGAGCCCCGGATGATGCTGGGCGAGATCCGCACGCCGCCGTTGGCGATGGTGTTGACGGCCGTCGCCATCTGGACCGCGTTGACCGAGACCGACTGGCCGAAGGCGACGCGGTCCTTGGTCTGCGACGTCATCACGTCGCCGGGCGTCAGGATGCCGGGCGACTCCCCGCGCATGCCGATGCCGGTGCGCTGGCCGAGGCCGAACTTCTGGAGGTAGCCGACGAGGTCGACCGGCGTGAACGCGTCGGCCGCGAGGACGGTGCCGATGTTGGACGACTTGGCGATGACACCGGCCAGAGTGAGCCGGATGTTGCCGTGGTCGAACCAGTCGCCGATCACCCGGTCCTGGCGCGGCAGGTTCGGTGGGATCCGGAGCTTGGTGCGGGGGGTGACCTTGCCGGCGTCGATCAGCGACGCGGCAGTCAGCACCTTCTGCACCGAGCCGGGCTCGTAGGCGTCGTTGATCGCGCGCGAGCCGAGGTCGTCCTCGTCCGCCTCCAGCGGCTTGTTGGCGTTGAAGGTCGGGGCGTCGGCCAGGGCCATCACCTCGCCGGTGCGGGAGTCCTGGACGATGGCGACACCGCTCTTCGCCCTGTACTGCCGCAGCGTCTGGGTGAGCACCCGCTGGGTGAACCACTGCAGGTCCTGGTCGATCGTGGTGGTCAGCGGCGCGCCGTTCTTGGCCGGGACGACGGTGTTCTCCCCCAGCGGGATCCGGTTGCCGCCGCCGGTCTGGAAGCGGGCAGTGCCGTCGGTGCCGGAGAGCTGGGCGTCGAAGGTGCGCTCGAGGCCGCCGAGGGCCTCGTCGGTGCCCATGAAGCCGAGCAGGTTGGCCGCCACGTCGTCGGCGGGATAGTCGCGGATCGGGTCGTCACGCAGGGTGATGCCCTCGTAGCCGGCCTCGTCCAGCTCGCTGAGGACGTCGCCGGCGAGCGTGCTCGGCACCCGGCGCGCGATGTACTCGAAGCGGCTGCCTTCCTCGCGCAGGCGGGTGAGGGTCTTGAAGTAGTCGACGTCGAGCCGCTGCGAGAGCACGGTCGCGAGGGCCGGGGCGTCGTCGGCGGTCATGAAGGGGTCGGCCACGACCATCTTACCGTGGATCGAGTCGGCCAGCGGGAGTCCGTTGCGGTCGAGGATGTCGCCCCTCTCGGCCGGCAGGGTGACCTCCACGACGCTCTCGGCGGCCGCCATGGCGGCGTACGAGTTGGGATCGATGCCCTGCAGCTGGACGAGCCGCGCACCGAAGAACGACAGCACGATCGCGATCACGATCAGGCCGAACCTGAGCCGGAAGTGCGGAGCACCGCGACGCGCGTCCTGAGGACGCAGCCGCTTCTCGCTGGTCGTCTCGTGAGGCAACGTAACTCCGTCCAGAGTGGTGAGCACAAAACTAGGTGGCACCGGCGCCCTCGCGCCGGGTGCCGCGCCGTCAGCGGCGCTTGCGGGCCTGCGTCTTCGTGGCGTCGAGTGGGGTCGGCTCGGCAGTGACCTTCACGATCGTCGGGGCCGGGTCGAGGACCTGCGGCTTGATCGGCGCGGGCGGGGTCAGGTCGAGCTTGTCCTCCGGCAGCGCCGGCACCCTCTCGCCGAGGACCGTGCCGTCGAGGGTGAGGAAGGTGGGCGCGGCCGGCACGACCATGCCCATCTCCTGCGCCTGGTTCGCGACCCGGTCCGGGTTGCGCAGGTCCTCGAGCTCCATCTTCAACGTCTGCTCGCGCGCCGCCAGCGTGGTCGCCTGCTCCTCGAGCGAGGTCGCCGCGAAGGACGACTGCTGCATCGAGGTGTTGAACAGCAGCAGGCCGACGACGCCACTGATCAAGATCAGCGTCACCAGGGTCACGAACGGCACCTTGGGCGCGCGGGTCCGCGCGCGGGGGACGACGGAGAGGCGGGCCCTCTCGACGGCGGCGGTGGCGATGCGCGGAACACGGTTGCGGATCTGGACGGCGGGACTGCTCATCGGGTGGCTCCTCGGCTGGGCCGGGTCTGGGGAAGGGATGGGCGGACTCGTTCGACAGCGCGCAGCCGGACGGAGGCGGCGCGCGGGTTCTGCTCGATCTCCTGCTCGTCGGCGACCTCCGCGCCACGGGTGACCAGGCGCAGCAGCGGCTCGCTGCCCTCGGGCAGGAAGGGCAGGTCCTCGGGGACGTCGAGGCGCGTCACCGCGGTGAACGCGCGCTTGACGAGCCGGTCCTCGAGCGAGTGGTAGGACTCGACCACCACGCGCCCGCCCACGCCGATCGCGTCGATGGCGGCGGGCATCGCGCGGCGGAGCACGGCCAGCTCGTCGTTGACCTCCATGCGCAGGGCCTGAAAGGTGCGCTTGGCCGGGTGTCCCCCGCTACGGCGCGCGGGTGCCGGGATCTCGGCATAGAGCAGCTCGACGAGGCGGGCGCTGGTGGTGAACGGCTCGGTCTCGCGCTGGCGCACGACCGCGTACGCGATCTTCTTGGCGAACTTCTCCTCGCCGTAGTCGCGCAGCACGCGGGTCAGGTCGGCCGCGGAGTAGGTGTTGAGCACGTCGGCCGCCGTGGGTCCGGTGGTGCCGTCCATCCTCATGTCGAGCGGCGCGTCGACGGCGTAGGCGAAACCGCGCTCGCGGACGTCGAGCTGCATGGAGGAGACGCCCAGGTCGAAGAGGACCGCGTCGACGTGGTCGAGGCCCTGGTCGCGCACGACGTCGGCGATCTCGTCATAGACGGCGTGTACGCCGATGAAGCGGTCGCCGAACGGGCGGAGCCGCTCGCCGGCCAGCTCGAGGGCGGCGGTGTCGCGGTCGATGCCGATGACCCGGGCCGTCTCGCACTGCTGGAGGACGGCTTCGGTGTGACCACCGAGGCCGAGGGTGCAGTCGATCATCACGGAGCCCTCGTGGGCGAGTGCGGGCGCCAGAAGAGCAACGACCCGGTCGAGCATGACCGGGGCGTGTTGGGGGGTGCTCATCGGTTCCGCCTACCGACCCACGTGCATGAGGACGAAGAGCGCCACGGTGAGTCCCGCCGAGGTGGCGGCCGAGAAGACCATCAGGCTGACAGCGTCGCGAGCCTGCTCGCGCACGCGCGGTGGCCGGCCGGCCATCCCGCCCGGGCTGCGAGTGACTGCGGTGCTGCTCATGATCTCGACCCCACGTTGGTTGTTGGTGCTGGCGCTGACTGTCTGGCTGGACTGACTGGGCCGCCGGACCTGGTCCCTGCCCGCTCCCCCAGGGAAGTGCCGTCTGACACCGGGGAAGGTGAGTCAGAAGACGAGAGGGAGCGGACACGAGACCGGGTGCTGCGGACCACGTCAGTTGTTCTGTTGTCTGGCTGGTGCTGCTAGATGCCGGGGAAGACCTCGTCGCTGAGCTCGGAGAACTTCTGCTCCTGCTCCTCGGAGTAGGCCGTCCATGCCGTCGGGTCCCAGATCTCGATGCGGTTCATCGAGCCGATGACGACGACGTCCTTGGTGAGAGATGCGTATTCACGTAGCGACCCGGGGATCGAGATGCGCCCCTGCTTGTCGGGGACCTCCTGGGAGGCCGCGGCGAACAGCATGCGGACGTAGTCACGAGTGCCCTTGTTGGTCACCGGCGCCTCGCGGAGCCGGTCGGTCAATCCTTGGAAGTCCTCCATCGACCAGACCGTCAAGCAGCGCTCCTGCCCTCTGGTCACGACGAGTCCCTCCGTGAGCTGGTCCCTGAACTTCGCGGGGAGGAACAGCCGGCCCTTCTCATCGAGCTTGGGCGTGTAGGTGCCGAAGAACATCCGGCACCTCCCCTGCTCGATGTGCGAGAACGACCCTGTCCCCCACTTCGCTCCACCTTACCCCACAACGCTCCACCGTCAACCATGTTCCGGGCGTTTCCCGCCCCGTTCGCGCCGTTTTCGGGGGCCTGCCTGTCGGCGGTACGGCGCGGCGTACCGCGGAAAACCGGGCCCTGGAGCCCCGGTGGAGCGCCGGTGGAGGAGATCGGCGCGACGCGGTGGTGGAAAATGGAGGGAAAGGTGGGGAAGTGCGACCGATCACTTGCGGGCACGTCATACGGTGGTCGCAGCACCCGTCAATCGGGTCGGGACGAGGGAGTGGGCAGCACGTGAGTCAGTCGTTCGCAGGCCAGGCGGATCAAGGGGCAGACCTGGAGACGCTCGCGCGCGTCGTCGGTCGCATCCGCACCAACATCGAGCGCGTCATCGAGGGCAAGCCCGACGTGGTGTCGGCAGCGGTCGTGGTGCTGCTCGCGGAGGGTCACCTCCTGATCGAGGACGTCCCCGGTGTCGGCAAGACCCAGCTGGCCAAGGCCCTGGCGCGCAGCATCGACTCCACGGTGCGCCGCATCCAGTTCACGCCCGACCTGTTGCCCTCCGACGTCACGGGCGTCTCGGTCTTCAACCAGAACACCCGCGAGTTCGAGTTCCGGCCCGGCGGCGTCTTCGCCAACATCGTGGTCGGCGACGAGATCAACCGCGCCTCCCCCAAGACGCAGTCAGCGCTGCTGGAGTGCATGGAGGAGCGCCAGGTCACCGTCGACAACACGACCTACATGCTCGAGAAGCCGTTCATGGTGATCGCCACCCAGAACCCGATCGAGATGGAGGGCACCTACGCCCTCCCCGAGGCACAGCGCGACCGCTTCATGGCGCGGGTGTCGGTCGGCTACCCCGTCGAGGCCGCCGAGATCGCCATGCTCGACTCGCACACCACGGCCAACCCCCTCGACGACCTCGAGCCCGTGACCGACGCCGGCGAGATCCGCAAGCTGACCGAGATCGTCGGGCAGGTGCACGTCTCCTCGGCCGTGCAGCGCTATGCCGTCGCCCTGACCACCGCCACCCGCAACTCCACCGAGCTCCACCTCGGTGCCTCTCCCCGAGCGACGCTGCACCTCGTGCGCGCGGCGAAGGCCGTGGCCGCCATGGCGGGTCGTGACTACGTGCTCCCCGACGACGTCCACGGTCTCGCGCGACCCGTGCTCGCCCACCGCCTGCTGCCCAGTGTCGAGTCCGCCATGAGCGGACGCGCGAGCACCACCATCCTGGACGGCATCCTGGCCGGGGTGCCGGTCCCCGAATCCGGCCGTGCGTGAGGCCCTCGCCGGCCTGACCGTCCGTGGGCGGGTGTTCCTGGCCGCCGGAGTGACCACGATCGTCTGCGCGATCATCGTCGGCCAGACGCCCCTGGTCCGCATCGGCGTCCTGGTGGTGGCGCTCCCGCTCCTCGCCGCGCTGTGGATCGGCCGTTCGCGCTACCGCCTCGCGCTGACCCGCACCGTCTCCCCCCAGCTCGTCGCCGCCGGCCAGTCCGCGCGGGTGCAGCTCACCCTCACCAACGAGGCCCGCACGCCCACCGGGGTGCTGCTGCTCGAGGACCACCTGCCCTACGTCCTCGGCACCCGCCCGCGCTTCGTGCTCGAGGGCATCGGCCACGGCTGGCGCCGCCACGTGACCTACCAGGTCCGCTCCGACGTCCGCGGCCAGTTCCACATCGGCCCGATGTCCGTGCGCGTCACCGATCCCTTCGGCCTGGTCGAGCTCGGCCGCGCCTTCCACACCACCGCTCCGCTGACCGTCACCCCGCGCACCGTCGCGCTGCCCGGCATCCCGCTCGGCGGGGCCTGGACCGGATCAGGCGACAACCGGCCCCGTGCCTTCGCCATCGGCAGCGCGGAGGACGTCACTGTCCGCGAGTACCGACGCGGCGACGACCTGCGGCGCGTGCACTGGCGCAGCTCGGCGCGCGTCGGCGAGCTGATGGTCCGGCGCGAGGAGCAGCCCTGGCAGTCGCGGGCCACCGTGTTCCTCGACAACCGGTTGGTCTCCCACCGCGGCCAGGGCGTCGCCTCGTCGCTCGAGGCCGCTGTGTCCGCCGCGGCGTCGGTCGCGGTGCACCTGAGCCAGCGGGGCTACGCCGTACGCCTCGTCACGGCGACGGGAGAGGAACCCGGCACCGCGTGGCACTCGCGCTCGGCGGCGGTCAACACCGCTCCCCTGCTGGAGGCGCTGGCCGTCGTCCAGGTCGAGCACTCGCCCCAGCTCGACACCGCGTGGCTCGCGGAGCCCGCCCACGGCGGCCTGCTCATCGCCGTGCTCGGCGCCATCTCCGACAACGACGGCCGCTTCCTCAAGCGGCTGCGGCACCACGCCGCCACCTCCGCGGCCATCGCCCTCGACGTCGACGCCTGGGCGCCACACCTCTCCCCGTCCGGCACGGCGACGACCTCGGAAGCCCTGGCCAGCACCGGGTGGCGAGCCGTCACCCTGCGACCACGCGACCACCTCGAGGTCGTCTGGCAAGAGCTCGGACGACTCAGCAACCGGCAGAAGGTCCAGTCATGACCACCCGGATGAGTCGGCGGCGCACCCCGCTCAACCGCACCCTCGGCCTGGCCGGGGTCGCAGCGGCGACCACGTGGTTCACCCTGCTCTCGTGGGGCACGTTCACGACGGCCTCGGCCAGGGCCAGCGTCCCCCTGTTCTTCATCGGTGCACTGATCGCCGTCCTCGGCGGGCTCGGGCGCTGGCTGCGCCTCCCGGTCGTGGTCGTGCTCGTCGTGCAGGTCGTGGTGGGCGCGATGTTCGTGCTCGGCACGGTCACCGGGTCGATGCTGCCGACGCCGACGACGCTCGACGAGTTCCTCACCGCCTTCTCCGACGCGATCGCGTCGGCCCAGGCGTTCAGGGCACCGATCCCCGTCGGGGCGCCCCCCATCACCGCCATCGTGCTGAGCGCCGGTGTCGTCGCGTTCATCGTGGTCGACCTGCTCGCCGGTGCCCTGCGCCGGATCCCGCTGGCCGGGCTCGCGCTCCTGACCGTCTACAGCGTGCCGGTCTCGATCACCGGCAACGGCGCCTCCTGGTTCGCCTTCGTCGCGATGGCCATCGGCTTCCTCAGCATGCTCTACCTCGTGCACGCCGAGCAGGTCGAGCGCTGGGGCCGCGGGATGACCGGCAACGCCGACGACGAGGACGCCGACCCCAGCGCCTTCGGGGTCCGCACCGGCGCCGTACGCGGCTCTGCCGTGGCCATCGGCGCGACCGCAACGTCGCTGGCGCTGGCACTACCGATCCTGGTGCCGACGCTCGATGTCACGCTGTTCGAGGGCAGTGGCCCCGGCACCCGACAGATCGAGGTGGCCGATCCGATGGTCGACCTGCGCCGCGACCTCAACCGCGGCGAGGACATCCCGCTGCTGCGGGTGACCACCTCCCAGAAGAACCCGTCCTACTTCAGGCTGGCGGTACTGACCCGCTTCAACGGTGACACCTGGACGCCCGGTGACCGCGACATCCCCGAGACCCAGGTCGCGCGCGGCATGATGCCGCCGCTCCTCGGCGTCGCCTCGGGCACGAACCGCACGCAGGCGCGATATCGCGTCGAGGTCACCAGCGACTTCGACTCGGAGTGGTTGCCCACCACCCCGCAGGTCTCGCAGATGAGCGTGCTCGGCGACTGGCGCTACGACCGGTCGACGATGGACTTCATGAGCACCGACAAGGGCGTCACCACCGCCGACCTGAGCTATGAGTTCTCCGGCGTCGAGGTGGTCCCGGACCCCGAGCTCATGGACAACTCCGTGTCGGGCGGCGCCGCGGTGCGCTCGGCCTATCTCGAGGTGCCCGGCTCGGTCTCCGGTGAGATCCGCAGCCTGGCGGCCGCGGTCACCGCCGACGAGGCGACCCGGTTCCGCAAGGCCCGGGCCCTGCAGCAGTGGTTCCGCGAGGACGGGGGCTTCGAGTACAGCACCGCCAACGTCGACGACGATCCCGGCAGCCTGAGCGCGTTCCTGGCCGAGTCCGGCCGGGTCGGCTACTGCGAGCAGTTCGCCGCGTCCATGGCGATCATGGCCCGCATCATCGGCATCCCCGCGCGGGTGGCCGTGGGCTTCTTGAACTCGCGGCCCGCCGGTCCCAACCAGTACGAGTTCTGGGCGCACGACCTGCACGCCTGGCCCGAGCTGTTCTTCCCGGGCGCCGGCTGGGTGCGCTTCGAACCCACTCCGAGCGTCCGCGCCGAGACCGTCCCGGCCTACACCAGCGCCGACCTGGCACCGGTGACGTCCAGCCCGTCGCCGAGCGCCCGCGGTCCGGTCGACGAGGTGCCGACGCGCGGCGAGACCGCCGACCCCGACGCCGGTGCCACCGAGGGCGACGGATCGACGTTCCCGTGGCTGGGCGTCGTGCTGGTGACGCTGGCGCTGCTCCTGGTCGCTGCGCTGGTCCTGCTGCCGTCGTTCGTACGCCGCCGTCGGCGCGAGCGCCGCTTGCTGGGCGACATCGAGGCCCTCTGGGCGGAGCTGCGCGACCACGCGGTCGACCTCGGCCACGGCTGGCCGCACGGGCGATCGCCCCGGGCCACCGCCGCCTGGCTGGCCGGCTGGTTCGGCTCCGCCGACGGCGACGAGAGCCTGGATCGGCCTCGGCACGGAGCCGAGCACGCCCCGGACGCCGTGCGCGCCCTCGACCGGCTGGTCGAGCAGGTCGAGCGCGCGCGCTACTCCCGCTCCGGCGCCTCGGTCGACGCCGAACAGGCCATGCTCGACGTGCGCACGATCGAGGAGGCGCTCGACCGCGGGGTCGGGCCCCGGGTGCGCCGCCGGTCGAGGGTGCTGCCGAGGTCGTTGCGGCCCTCGCCGTACGTCCCGGCGCGGGAAGTGGTCACTCGCGAGACGAGTGACTCGGTGCGGGGCTGAGGTCTAGAAACCCTGCTCGCGGCGGTGCCGCCAGCGCTCTTCCATCCGGTCCATGAACGACCCGGACGAGCTCGAGGAGTGGTGGCGGCGCAGGCCGCGCAGCTTGGGCCGGTGTGCCCGACCGCCGTCGACGACGCCGAAGCCCTCGTGCCGCGTCTCGCGCATCGGCTGCTGGAGCATGGCCGGATTGCGCAGGGCGGTCACGCCGATGGTGGCCGCCGCGAGCATGACCACGAAGCCGACGATGCCGACGATCGGCTGGCTGGCCAGCACGCCCGTGGTGAGGGCTGCCATGCCGAGGGCGAACACCACACCGGCGATGATCGCGCGGCGGCGAGCCACCCGTTGCATGGTGGTGCCTCGGAGCGTGGAGGCGAGCTTGGGGTCCTCCTCGACCAGGGCACGCTCCATCTGCTCGAGCAGTCGCAGTTCTTCCTCGGACAGGGGCACGGTCCAAGTCTAGGCACGGGTTGGGCGGCGGAGGTAGCGCCTCTGGAAAATTCACCCTCTCAGGTGGATCGCAGGAGGCTCGCGGGTCTCACCGCGGCCGATCCGAAGCGCCGAGCAGCCCGGTCGACAGCGCGATCTGCCTCGGCCCAGCCGTGCTCCGGCTCGCCCAGGACGAGCTGTCGTTGCACGCTCGCGCGCGGGACCAGCCCCTCCACGCGCACCCCCACCAGCCGCAGCCGGGCCCGCTGGAGACCGAGCGCGTCATAGAGCTGGATGGCAGTGCGATGGATCTCCACCGTCACGTCGGTGGCCTCCGGCAGAGTGCGCGAACGGGTGATGGTGGTGAAGTCGGCGAAGCGGATCTTGATGGTGACGGTCCGTCCGGCCACGCCGGCGGTGCGCATCCGGCCGGTGACGCGGTGCGAGAGCCGGAGCAGCTCGCGCCCGATCACCTCCCGGTCGTCGGTGTCGCGGGCGAAGGTCTCGTCGGCGCCCATCGACCGCTCCGGCTCCAGCGGTCCCGCCTTCGGGGTGATCGCCCGTCGGTCGGTGCCCCATGCCAGCTCGTGCAGCTGCGCGCCGAGGTGGTGGCCGACGGCCCGCTGGAGGGTGCGCACCGGGGTGTTGGCGACGTCGCCGATCGTCATCAGTCCCAGCCTGTGCAACATCGCCTGGGTCTTCTCCCCCACTCCCCACAGCTCGCCGACGTCGAGCGGGTGCAGGAAGGCCGTCACCCGGGAGGGCGGCACCACCACCACGCCGTCGGGCTTGGCCCGGCGACTGGCCAGCTTGGCCACCGAGACCGATGCGGCCACCCCGACCGAGCAGGTGATGCCCTGCTCGTCGTGGACCACAGCTCGCAGGTGCTCGGCGATCTCCACCGGCGACCCCAGCCGTCGGGTCGAGCCGCGTACGTCGAGGAAGGCCTCGTCGAGGGAGACCACCTCGACCAGCGGGGTGACGCGGCGGAAGTTCTCCAGCACCGAGGCCGAGACGCTCGCGAAGGTCTCGAAGTCGGGTGGGATCACCACCGCGCTCGGACACAGCCGCCGGGCCCGCGTCATCGGCAACGCCGAGCGGACGCCGTACGCCCGGGCGAGGTAGTTGGCCGAGAGCACCACCCCGCGGCTGCCGCCGCCGACGATCACCGGCACGTCGGCCAGCTCGGGACGTTCGCGGGTCGCGACGGAGGCGTAGAACGCGTCCATGTCGACGTGCAGGATCGGGGTCGTCGTCAGCACGGGGACACCCCGGTCCCCGGCCGAGCGGTGTGCGAGTCACCGCTGGCGCACGGCGGTGGGGCTGGGTCAGCGCTGGGCGAGCACGTGCAGCTGGGTCGCGAGCGGGAGGAACTCGGCCCGTGTGGAGACGGCGGCTTCGAGCTCGACCAGCGCGGCGGAGGCGCCGGGCTCGAGGTCGAGCAGCGAACCGGGCACGAGGTCGGCGAAGACCCGGACACCGTGGACCGTGATGGTCGACAGGTCGGCCGCGGTGAGCATCGGTGCGAGCTCCTCGGCGGTGAAGCGGTGACCGCCCCGCGCGCCCGCCGTCGGGTCGTCGAGCAGGTCGCGGGCAGCCTGGAAGTGGCCGGCCATGGCGCGCGCCACGACGGCGGCGTGCCGCTGGGCGACGAGCAGGCTGAGGTGTCCGCCGGGACGCAGCACCGAGGCGATGGTCGCCAACGCGGCGGCGGGGTCGTCGACGACGTCGAGCACGCCGTGGCACAGCACCAGGTCGGCCTCGTCGACCAAGGTGGCGAGGTCGGCGAGGTCGCCCTGCTGGCCGGTGACCTGGTCGGCGACGCCGGCCTCGCGGGCTCGCCGGTCGAGCGCGGCGAGCGCGTCGGGGCTGGGGTCGATGACCTCGACCCGGTGCCCGAGCTGGGCAAGGGGTACGGCGAAGCCGCCGGTGCCGCCACCGACGTCGACGATGCGAGCAGGCCCTGCGTCGGTGTCGCCGAGCAGTGCCTGCACGGCCGCCCACACCACGCCGGTGCGGACGGACTGGCGGCGCTCACTGGCTGACATGAGGACAACCCTAGTGGGGCGAGGCGGGTCATCCGGGACTCCCCGGGCTGCGGTGCCACAACTTCCGCGCGACGTCCTTGCTGGACTCCCCGGCCGGCGAGATGTCGGAGTAGGGCGACATCTGGAAGCCGCTGGAGTGCACCAGCACCCGGCGACGCTCGGGTTCGTCGGCCCGGGTGTAGCCCTCGGGCACCCGGGCGAGCTCAGCCTGGACCGCGGCGATCGCGTCCTCGCGGGTGCGGGCGCGCTGCCAGATGGCGTGCAGGGCGGGCAGCTCCCAGGCGCCGGTGGCGCGCAGGGACACCCCTCTGCGACCGGTGCGTCGCAGCTCGCCGCGCACGACCAGCAGCCAGGAGTGGAAGACCGTGGCGGCGTACGGGCCCTGCGCATCCTCGAAGAACGTGCAGTCGACCGGGCCGGTGCTGTCGTCGAGGGTCAGGAAGATGACGCGGCGCCCGGAGCGGATCGGGGGTGTCTGGGTCGCGACCTTCACGCCCGCGACCAGCAGCTCGGAGCGGCTGCGGCGCATGAGGAGGTCCTTGCTGCGGGTGGTGCCGAGCGCGTCGAGGAAGTCGGAGTAGGGGGTCACGACGTGCTGGGTGACGTCGAGCCCGAGGATCTCCAGCTCGGCGCGCATCCGTTCGTCGGTGGTCATCTCCGGCAGCCCGGTCGCCACCTCGCCACCGGAGCCGGGTTCGTCGCCGAGGCTCAAGGTGAGCTGCACCGACTCGATCGGGCGCGGCGCGGCCGTGGCCCTGGACTGGGCGGCGGCCCTGGCCCACACCCCGGAGTCGGCCAGCGGGTGTCGCTCCAGGGTGGGCGCCTGCTCGCGGGTCGTCGGGTCGGTGCTGTTGCGACCGGCCGCCTCGTCGGCGCGCACGGTCGCACGAGCCGGGGCCAGGCCGGTGGTCCGCGACAACCCCCTACCCCGACCACGCGCGGCGCGGTCGACGGCGCGGGCGTGCAGGTCGAGCTCGGCGATCTGGAGCAGGAGGTCGCGGCGGGTGAGCCGGCCGCGCGGCCGGACGGTCTGCTCGCTGTCGCCGATGTCGTAGACCGCGTCGAACCCGCCGGCCAGGACCAGTCGCTCCAGCACCGGGCGTGAGGTCTGGGCGCGCTGGAAGAAGTCGGACAGCGAGACGTAGGGGGCGTCGCGCCGGGCGGCGACGATGCGGGTCACCTCGGCGCCGCTGATGCCCTTGACCTCGGCCAGCGCCAGCCGGATCGCATAGCCCTCGTCGTCGGTCCGCTCCACGACGTAGTTGGCGGCGGAGGCGTTGACGTCGAGCCCGTGCACGCCGATCCCGAACTGCCGGGCGTCGTCGAGGATCAGCCGCTTGGGATACATCCCCGGGTCGTGGGTGAGCACGCCGGCGAGGAAGTGGGCCGGCCAGTGGGCCTTGAGCCAGGCCGACTGATAGGTCGGCAGCGCGAAGGCCGCGGCATGGGCCTTGCAGAAGCCGAAGGAGGCGAAGGCCTCGAGCACCTTCCAGATCCGCTCCACCAGGGGCAGGGCATAGCCGCGACCGAGCGCGCGCGGGAAGAACCAGACCTTCGTCTGCGCCATCCCCTCGACGTCGCCGAGGGCGCGCCGCTTCTCGTCGGCCTCGGCGTAGGAGACGCCGGTGAGCAGCGCGATCATCTCGATGACCTGCTCGTGGAAGACCACCACGCCCTGGGTCTGCTCGAGGATCGGTCGTAGGTCGTCGTGGATGTAGTGGACGGTCTTCCAGCCCTGCTTGGCCTCGAGGTAGGGGGTGATCATGTCGCTCTTGACCGGGCCGGGCCGGAACAGCGAGATGTCGGTGATGATGTCGTCGAAGGAGTCGATGCCGGACTTGCCGACGAGCTCGCGCTGGCCGGGCGACTCGATCTGGAAGACGCCGAGGGTCTTGGCCTCGCTGATCATCGTGAAGGTCGTCTCGTCGTCGAAGGGCACCTGTGCCTCGTCGTCGAGGTCCAACTGCACGTCGTCGACGCGGCTGATCTCGGCCACCGCATGGGCCATCGCCGACTGCATGCGGATGCCGAGCACGTCGAGCTTGAGCAGCCCGAGCGCCTCCACGTCGTCCTTGTCGAACTGGCTCATCGGGAACCCGGCATAGGACGCCTCGACCGGGGTGCGGTCGAGCAGGGTGATGTCGGAGAGCAGCACTCCACAGGGGTGTACGGCGATGTGCCGGGGCAGCCCGTCGAGGCGCTCGACGAGCCGGAACATGAGATCGAGCCGGTCCTCGCCCAGACCGCTGGCCCGCAGCTCGGGCAGCTCGCGCAACGCGACCCGGGCGTCGCGCGCACGGATGTGGGGAAACGCCTTGGCGATCGCGTCGATCTCGCCGGGCGGCATGCCCAGGGCGGCACCGACGTCGCGGACGGCATGGCGGACGCGGTAGGTGTCCATCATCGAGACGCAGACACAGCGCTCCCCGCCGTACTTGTCGAGGATCGCCTCGTAGACCTCGAGGCGTCGCGCCGACTCCACGTCGACGTCGATGTCGGGCAAGGAGGCCCGCAGCGGCGAGAGGAAGCGCTCCATCAGCAGGCCGTGGCGGATGGGATCGACGCCGGAGACGCCGAGGAGGTAGTTGACCAGGCTGCCGGCGCCCGAGCCGCGGGCGGCCCGGCGGATGCCCATCTCGCCGATCAGGTCGGTGATGTCGGCGACGGTGAGGAAGTAGGAGGCATAGCCCAGCCCACGGATCATCTCGAGCTCGTCGTCGAGGCGCTTCCAGATGCGCTGGCGCGGCGCCGAGCCGTAGCGGCTGCCGATGGCGCCCTCGCAGCGGGCGCGCAGCATCCCGTCGGCGCTGGTGCCCGACCCGCTGAGCCGGAACTCGGGGAAGTGCACCTCGCCGATGCCCAGGTCGGCGCGCGGGTCGAGGGCGCAGCGGTCGGCCACGGCCCGGGTGTGGGCCAGCAGCTGGCGAGCCGCCCCCTCGGTGTCGTGGGCGAGGCCGGACAGCCGGCAGATCTCCTCGGCCACCTCCTGCATCTGCTTGCCGGACTTCAAGAAGCCCTCGGCGTTGCCGCGATCGACATGGCGCCGGTCCAGGGCGACGAGTCGTCGCGCCGCGTCGAGCACGTCGACGGTCGGGGCGTCGAGGCGGTCGGCATAGCGCACCGCGTTGGTCAGCACCGTGCCCAGCCCGGCCTGCCGGGCGACCCGGGCCATCCGGGCGGCGTGGGCGGAGCTGTCGGGAAGGCGGTGCGAGACCAGCTCGACGACCAAGTTGTCGCGGGGCACGACGGCCTGCCACGGCGCCAGCGCCGCCAGCGCGAGGTCGTCGCGCCGGCGCCTCGCCGCCACGCCCGGCTCGGAGGCAGGACCGAGCAGCACCATCACGTCGCCGCCCATGAGGTGGGGCGCCAGCGACTCCAGGGTCGCCACCGGCCGGCCGCGCTCACCGGTGAGGTGGGTGGTCGAGACCATCCGGCAGATCGCCGCCCAGCCCGCCTTGCCGGTCGCCAGGAACGTCACCCGGGGCAGCCCGCCCCGATGGGCCGGCAGGTCGCGGTGGGCGCCGCCGCGGACCGGGGTGCGCGCAGCCTCCCCCCGCGAGGAGGGCGTGCCCGGCCAGGTCACCGGCGCCACGGCCAGGTCCACCCCCAGGACCGGCCGGATGCCGGCCCGCGCGCAGGCCTGGGCGAACTTCACCGCGCCGTACGTGCCGTCGCGATCGGTGAGGGCGAGCGTGTCCATCTCCTGCTCGACGGCGCGCTCGACGAGGGTCTGCGGGTGGGATGCCCCGTATTGCAGGGAGTAGCCCGAGGCCACATGGAGATGGACGAACGGGTCAGGCGACACCGGACTGACCGGCCATCTGACCAGCTGCGACGAGACGTTGGTCGAGATGGGCATGGGGCACCAGGCCCAGCGCCGACTCGATCACGGCCAGGAACCGGTCCGCGTCACGGACCAGGTCGTCGGCCTCGCGCTCGCTGACGGCCCGAGTCGAGCCGGACTCGGCAGCCGCTCGCTTGCCGGCGCCGGCCGCGAAGAACCGGGCCCACTCGGCGAGCTCGGGGGCGAGCTCGGCCAGCAGCACCCAGGCGTTCTTCTGGCGACCGCGCCGAGCCGTGGGCTTGGCCCGGGCGGCCAGCAGGGCGGCCGCCGCCCGCAGTGCCGCGACATGGGCGCAGGCATAGCGGGTGGGCACGTCGCGGGCAGTGATCGACTCCTGCAACGACTCGGCAGCCAGCGCGAGGTAGGAATGGGTCGTCGCGGGCAACAGGTGGGGATTCATCATCAACACCGCCCTCAGTCCGCACAGCCGACGAGCTGCCAGTGGCCGTCGGACCAGTCGAAGGAGAGGTCGAAGACGCCGGTGGAGCTGATCCCCCGGCCGGCCTCGACCCGCCAGAGCTCACGCTCGACGAGCAGGTCGGCGTTGACCACCGGCTCGGCGGTCCCACCCGCGCTCTCCTGGGCGGGCTGCCACCACGGAGCGGTCTCCACCCAGTGCGCGAGCACGGCTCGCACCTTCCACAGCCGGCCTCGCCACAGGAACTGGTCGGGGCCCTCGGTCTCTCCTCGTCGAACCTCGACGGGGTCGTCGTACAGCCGCATCTGCGTCTCCTCACCGCTCATCGACCCCGCCACCGGCTCCGGGGGCGGTGGGGGTCGAGGTCACCGCCACCGGAGCCGCGTCCGAACAGATGTTCGAACAAGACCAAAGGTACACGGCCCCACCGACAGTGGGTCAAGAGCGAGGGCGAACCTGCGTCAGTTCACGCGCAGATAGGTGTTGGTCTCCTTGCGCCACAAGAAGATGACGAGCAGCACGCAGAACGCGAAGAAGAGCGCCGAGACGACGACGAACGCGATCGGCAGGCCGTGGTTGAGGCCCAGGGACGAGACGAGCAGGCCGAAGAGGCTGGTCGCGGTGAGGACCAGCCGGGACCAGCCGTGGCCGTCCACGAGGAAGGCGGCGAGCACCACGACCAGCACCACGAACACGATGAACGAGACCAGCGCCAGCGGCACGAACTTCGGCACGATCGCCGCCTCGCGCAGGGCCGCCATCCCGCCCGAGGCGAGGAGCTCCTGCGCCGACGGGTTGCCCTTCGCCCAGGCGAGGATGATCTCGTCGTGCTGGAGCCAGGTCAGCAGCACGGCCGCCCCGCTCACCACGACCAGCGCGAGCAGGCACCGCAACGCGTTGGTGATCGATCCGGGCATGTCCCTCATCCGCAGTCCCTCAGCATCCTCGACAACTTCCCCTGACTAGGCTCGCACCATGGCGAGCGAGCACCCTGCGATCAGATCATTTCGCGACGACCTGCACCGGCGGGGTGGCTCGGGTGACGTGGTCATCCTGCCTGACTCGGTCCACACGGCCGCACTCGCCGCAGCCGCTCTGGGGTGTGAGATCGGCGCCATCGCCAACAGCCTGGTCTTCGACGTCGACGGCTCACCGGTCCTGATCCTCACCTCCGGCGCCCACCGTGTCGACACCGCCAAGGTCGCCGAGCGCATCGGCGTCGACGCGCTCACCCGAGCGACCCCCGACTTCGTCAAGCAGCACACCGGCCAGGTCATCGGTGGCGTCTCCCCCATCGACCACCCCGCCCCCGTGCCGACCTGGATCGACTCCTGGCTGCGCAACTACGAGGTGGTGTGGGCCGCCGCCGGCCACCCCGCCGCCGTCTTCTCCTCGACCTTCGAGGAGCTCGTCACGATGACCGGCGCCCGAGAGATCGAGGTCGCGTGATGGAGATCTGGATCAACCCCGCCTGCTCCAAGTGTCGTACGGCGATCAGCGAGCTGGATGCGGCCGGTGCCGACTACACCGTGCGCCGCTACCTCGAGGACACGCCGAGCGCCGACGAGCTCGCCGCCGTGGTCGAGCGCCTCGGCGTCGAGCCGTGGCACGTCGCGCGCGAGAAGGAGGCCCGCGACGCCGGGATCGACCTCCCCCGCGACGCCGAGCACCGCGCCCACTGGCTGGCCGCGCTCGCCGCCCACCCCCAGGCGATCCAGCGCCCGATCATCACCGCCACCGACGGCACCACCGTCGTCGGTCGCGACCCCGACGCCCTGCGCGCGGTGATCGACGCCGAACAGGCCTGACCTCACTAGGGTGTGGGCGTGGAATCACTCGCCTTGACCTTCTCCAGCGGCTGGGCCAGCGGCATCAACGCCTACCTGGTCGTGCTCGTGCTGGGCGTCGCCGACCGGCTGAACGACTTCACCCAGGTCCCCGACGTGCTCGCGCGGTGGGACGTCCTCAGCGTCGCCGGGTTCCTCTACGCGATGGAGTTCATCGCCGACAAGATCCCCTACATCGACTCCAGCTGGGACGCCATCTCCACCGCCATCCGACCCACGGCCGGTGCCGTGATCGGCGTCCTGCTGGCCGGTGACGCGTCCACGCTCGACCAGGCGGTCCTCGGCGTCGTCGGCGGCGGCACCGCGCTGCTGTCCCACCTCGTCAAGGCCAGCAGCCGACTGGCGATCAACTCCTCCCCCGAGCCGGTGACCAACATCGGCGCGAGCCTCGCCGAGGACGTCGCCGTCTTCGGTGTCGTGGCCTTCGCGATCAACAACCCCGAGGCCGCGGCAGCCATCGCCGGCGTGCTCCTGGCCGCCGGTCTCATCGCGATGTTCTTCATCGCCAGGTTCATCCGTCGGGGGTGGCGCAAGTGGAAGAAGAAGGATCCGATCGCGGCGTCGATGTGAGCGCCCGATGACTGAACTGCGGATCGTCGTCATCGGTGGCGGCTTCGGTGGCCTGGCCAGCGCGGCACGCCTGGCCAAGCTCGGCCACCAGGTCACCCTGCTCGAGCGCTCCACCTCCCTCGGCGGGGCCCTGCAGCCGATCAGTGCCGACGGCTTCACCTGGGACGCCGGCCCCACCACCACCTTGCTGCCGGCCGTCATCCGCGACCTGTTCCGCAAGACCGGTCGGCCGCTGGAGCGCGAGCTCGAGCTCGAGCCGCTCGAGCTGATCCGCGAGCACCGCTTCGAGGACCGCACCGTGCTGCGCCTGCCCAGCGGCTCGCGGGCCGCGCAGATCGCCGCCTTCGACCAGCTCGGCGACGGTGCGGGCGACCTCGGCGCCAGCTGGTCGGCGTACGTCGATGCGCACTCCGAGACCTGGGAGGTGCTGCGGCGCGGCTATCTCGAGCAGCCGTGGGACCCGGCCCTCTCCCCGCGCGAGCTGACCGACCTGCTCGGCAGCCGCGAGATGCTGCACAAGCGGCTGCGCCGCGACTTCAAGGACGAGCGGCTGCGCCTCGTCGCCAGCCATCCGTTCGTCATCGACGGCCACGACCTGCGCAACGTCCCGGCGTGGATGGGCGTGACGTCCTACCTCGAGCAGACCTTCGGCGCCTGGACCGTGCCCGGTGGCCTCTCCGCGATCGGTACGGCGCTGGCCGACCGGCTCGCCACGCGTGGCGTCACCGTCGAGCTGGGCACCACGGCGCTGGACATCGTGCTGCGCGACGGCCGGGCTGTCGGCGTACGCACCGCGAACGGCGACCTCGACGCCGACGCCGTGGTCTGCGCCATCGACCCGCGGCGGCTGCCCGCGCTCGCGGGGTCGGTGCACCGGACCATGCCGGCCATCCCGCCGGTCGTCGCCCACGTGGGCCTCGACGGCGACCTGCCCGACCTGCCGCACGAGGTGGTGCTGCACGGCGACCCGATGCTGGTGGTGCGCACCGGCGGCACGGCCCCCGAGGGCGGCGCCGCGTGGACGATCATCGGCCGCGGCCGCCTCGCCGAGGACGTGCTGCGGGCCCTGGCCCGGCACAAGGTCGACGTCCGCACCCACGTCGTCACCCGGATCGACCGCTCCCCGCGCGACCTCGTCGATGCCTGGGGCGGTTCGCCGCTCGGCGTGCTGTGGCAGGGCCGCGCGACGGTGCGCGACCGGCTCGGGCCGACCACCCCGGTCCCCGGTGTCTACGCCGCCGGCGCGCACGCGACCCCGGGCTCGGGGCTGCCGTTCGTCGGGCTCTCGGCTGCCCTCGTCGCGCAGGAGATCGGGCCGGCCTGAGCACTTTCGTCCACGTGGACGAAAGTGCTCGCCCGGTACGCCGCAGGGCGGGTGCTGCCGCGTGCACAACCGTCCAGACGGACGACTCTGCCCGCCTGTGGACGACGCGAGCGGGGAGCCCGGCTCGTCGGGCAATCTGGCGCCATGGCCGACGAGAAGCTCGACACGCGGCAGCCCTTCACCCGGGCTGCCGGTCTCGAGAGCGGCCTGACCCGGCGCCAGCTGATCGGTCCCGGCTTCCGCACGATCAGCCACGGGATCCTGGTCTCGGCGGAGGTCGCGGACTCACCCGGGCTGCGCACGCGAGCAGCGCTCCTTCCCTTCGGCCCGGACGCCTTCGCCAGCCACTGCTCCGCAGCCAGGGCATGGCAGGCGCCGATCGCGACCTGCCCCGACGAGCACGTCACCGTGCCCGAACCCAACGGTCGCCGGCGGCGTACGAACGTCGTCTGCCACGTCCGCTACGGCGCCACGGTCCGCGACGTCGGCGGCCTGCCCGTCTCCGACCTGGCCGACCTGTTCGTCGAGATGGCCGACGAGCTCCCCCTGGTCGAGCTCGTCGTGCTCGGTGACTGGATGCTGCGCCGCAAGGGCGTGACCCATCGACGTCTGGCGCGCGCGATCGAGGTCGCCCCGGCTTCTCGCGCGGAGCGCGCGCGACGAGCGCTGCGCTACGTCCGACGCAAGGTCGACTCGCCGATGGAGTCACGGCTGCGGATGCTGCTCGTGCTCGCGGGAATCCCGGAGCCCGAGGTCAACCGCGAGATCCGCAACGTCGACGGCGAGGTGCTGCGGCGCTTCGACCTCTGCTGGCCGGGCGTGAAGGTGATCGTGGAGTACGACGGCCGCTTCCACATCGAGCGCGAAGAGAACTGGGAGCGCGATCTCGATCGACGCGAGGCGATCGAGGAGGACCAGTGGCGCATGCTCGTGGTCGTCGCCAAGGGCATCTACAGCGACCCCGGACGCACGGTGCAGCGGGTCTGGAACGTGCTGAGCGCGCGCGGGCTCCCCGGCCTGCCCGATCGTCCGGGCGACGGCTGGCGTCCGCACTTCCCGGGGCAGGTCTGAGCAGATTCGTCCACGTGGACGAAAGTGCTCGACCCGTACGCCGCACGGCGGGTGCTGCCGCGTGCACAACCGTCCAGACGGACGACTCTGCTCAGACGAGCGACCAGGTGACGCTCAGGCTCGCGCCGACGGACGTCTCCCCCGGCTCGATCTTGGCCGACATCGCCATCGCGTCCATCCCGCGCAGGGCAGGCCCGCCGCCGGACGAGCCCTGGCCGATGGCGAGCACGTCACCGAGCGCGGCACCCGCGAGGTCGGCCAGCTGCTGGGCCTGGCGCTGCGCATCGGCGTACGCCGCCGCGACGGCCTGGTCCCGGGCCGCGGCCGGCTCCGCGACCTCGAGGGCCACCCCCTCGACGGCGAGGGCGTCACCCACGCCGGCGGTCAGCTCGTCGAGCAACGCGCCGGCGGCATCGAGGTCGGGGCAGCCGATGGCCAGCGAGTGCCGCGCCTCGAAGCCGCGCTGCTGGCCCTGGTTGTCGTGCCACGGCCAGACGTTGATGCCGGTCGTGCCGATGCGCTTCTCCTCGGTGTGGCGACGAGCGACCTCACCGATCTGCGCCGCAGCAGCCGACGACTCCGCGAAGGCCGCAGCCACCCCGGCCGCGCGGGCCACGGCGGCGACCCGGACGACGGCGGTGTCCGGGGCCACGGACGTGCTGCCCTGGCCGGTGACGGTGACGCTGCGCTCACTCATGAGCGCAACCGTAACGATCAGACCGTGATCTGCAGGGCCGCGAAGATCTCGCGCGTCGCCTTGGAGAAGTTCAGCGTGTAGAAGTGCAGGCCCGGAGCCCCGCCGTGGAGCAGGGCCTCGCACAGCTCGGTCGAGATCCGGATGCCCTCGGCGCGCAGCTCCTCGGGCGTCTCGGCGAGCGGCTCGATGCGCGCCCGCACCTCGTCGGGCATCTCGCGACCGGACAGCTCGACCATGCGGCTCATCGAGTTGAGGTTCAGGATCGGCATGATCCCCGGGATGATCGGCATGTCGACGCCCAGCGCCCGCGCCCGCTCCACCAGCGCGAAGTAGTCGCTCGCGCGCAGCACCATCTCGGTGACCGCGAACTCGGCCCCGGCGTCCTGCTTGGCCTTCAGCACCAGCGCGTCCTGCTCGAGGCTCTCGGCGCTGACGTGGCCCTCGGGGAAGGCCGCGACACCGACAGCCGCGTCGTAGTGCTCCTTGATGAAGGACACCAGGTCGGAGGCGTACTCCAGGCCGTCCTCGGCGCTGACCCACTCGGTGTGCGGTCCGCCGGGCGGGTCGCCGCGCAGCGCGAGGATGTGGGCGACGCCGGCCTCACGGTAGGCATCGAGGATCTCGGCGAGCTCGGCGCGGCTGTGACCGACGCAGGTGAGGTGGGCGACCGGCGTCAGGGAGGTCTCCCGCGCGATCCGGCCGGTGATGCGCACGGTGGTGTCGCGCGACGAGCCGCCAGCGCCGTACGTCACGGACACGAAGGTCGGACGGTAGGGCTCGAGCTCAGTGATGGCGCGCCACAGGCGCTCCTCGCCGGCCTCGTCCTTGGGCGGGAAGAACTCGAACGAGAAAGACTTCTCGCCGCTCTCGATCAGCTCGCGCATGCTGCGCCCAGGTCCACCCGTCATGGGACAAGGGTAGGTACGGGAGCGCTGTCCGAGGCAATCTGTCCACTGGCTAGGCTCCCGGGGGTGAGCGAGAACTGGGATCCGGCCGCCTTCCGCGAGCGTGTCCAGCGGGTGCTCGACGAGTTCCTCGACGAGCAGGCCGCGCGCCTGTCCCCGCTGGGTGACGACGCCGCCCGCCTCGTCGCGGAGGCCCGCACGTCGGTCACCGGCGGCAAGCGGTTCCGGGCGGCATTCTGCTACTGGGGTTTCCGTGCGATCCAGCCCGACCTCACCGACGACACCGCGCTCGTCCGCGCGTGCGCGGCCCTCGAGCTGCTGCACGCCAGCGCCCTCGTCCACGACGACTTCATGGACGCCTCCGACACCCGCCGCGGTCGCCCCGCGACCCACCGCGCCTTCGAGGCCGAGCACCGCGAGGCCGGGTGGACCGGCGATCCGGAGCAGTACGGCGCCGCGGCGGCCATCCTCCTCGGCGACCTGTTGCTCGGCTGGGCCGGCGACATGCTGCGGCACTGCGGACTCCCGAGCGAGCGGGTCGACGCCGGGCTCGTCATGTTCGAGCTGTGCCGCACCGAGGTGATCGCGGGCCAGTTCCTCGACGTCTCGGTGCAGGCGCGCGCCCACGCCGACGTCGACACCGCCATGACGGTGCTGCGCTACAAGTCGGCGAAGTACTCCATCGAGCGCCCCCTCGACATCGGGGCCGCGCTGGCCGGCGCGACGCCGGAGCAGCTCAGCGACCTGTCCCGCTTCGGGCTGCCCCTGGGCGAGGCCTTCCAACTGCGCGACGACCTGCTCGGTGTGTACGGCGACCCGGCGGTCACCGGCAAGCCCGCGGGCGACGACCTCGTCGAGGGCAAGCGCACGGTCCTGGTCGCGATGGCCCTCGACGCCGCCGAGCCGGCAGACGCTGAGCTGCTGCACACCTCGCTCGGCAGCCCGCTCGACGAGGCTGCCGTCGCCGAGCTGCGCCGGATCATCGACGCCTCGGGCGCGCACGCCCAGGTGGAGCGGCTGATCGAGTCGCTGGCCGCCCAGGCCGTCACGGCGCTGGACCGCACGACCATCGGCGAGCACGCCCGCGGCGTACTCACCGATCTCGCGTCCGCCGCGACGCAGCGGACGGTCTGACGCGGGGGCTCTCCGGCTCCCCGGGCGTAGTCCGGGGCGTAGTCAAGTGCGACTTTGTGGTGATCTGCGTGATCGACCACAAGCTCTCACTTGACTACCCAACGAGCGCCAGCCGACCCGCGCCAGCGTCAGCCAACCCGCGGCAGCCGACCCACACTCAGTCGAGCGAGGCGATCTCCGCGACCTCGGGGCCCTCGCCGCGCAGCAGCACCGAGAAGGGCACGCCGCGGTCGGTGTGGACCCGCGAGCCCAGGACGCTCAGCGCGATGTTGAACGCCTTCTCGTCGGTGCGCGCGAGGGTGCTCCAGCCGTCCCAGAGGAGCACGACGCCCGCCTGGCCGGCGCCAATGTCGTGGAGGCAGTCGGCGAGCGCGTCGAAGTTCTGGCCGTAGTGCTCGGGGAAGCCGAGGGCCTCCCCCACAGCGGCGAGGAACTCGGCCTTCGTGCCGCCCAGCCAGCCGTCGACGTGGGCGAAGCCGAAGCCTGCGTGCTCGACGGTGTGCTGCACGTCGGCGACGTCGAAGGCGCCGTGCCACTGGTAGATGCCCGGCTGCGCCTCGCCGTGGATGAGTCCGGCCAGAAGTCCAGCAAGTCCGCTCATGTCGTCACCTGTCGATCCGGGAGAAGGACGAGTAGTGGTCGTCGGTCCAGTAGAACTCGCCGTTGGAACCGGTCACGATCCGCCGCGCTCCGCGGTGGCTCAGGCCCGGTGTCTCGACGGTGTACTCGCGGTAGTAGCCGCGGTCCTGGTCGGGCAGGATCCCCTCGAAGTTGCCGAAGGTGCCGTCGTCCTCGTCGTGGGGGTAGGGCCCGCCCGCGTCGATGAGCGCCAGCGTCTCGCCCGCCTCAGGCGGCAGGTCGCCGACCTGGACGATCGGCAGCCCGCTGTCGGGATCGGTGCCGGACGAGCCGGGCGAGCCGGTCGACTGCGGCGACTGCGGCGACGAGGTCGACGTGTCCCGGGCCCGGTCCTGGCTCGGAGCGGTGTCGTTGTTCTGGATCCACCACACAGCCGCGAGCAGGACGATCGTGATGATCGTGGTGAGCACCTTGCGGCGCTGGGGCGTGAGCTGCATCAGAAGCCCAGCACCTGCGCGCGCCGCTTGACCTCCGTGCCGCGGTTCTCCCGCAGGGCGTCGATCGGGCGACCGGGGTAGTCGTCGTCGGTGAAGATCCAGGCGATGCACTCGCGGTCCTCGAACTTGCGGTCGTGGAGCATGACCAGCAGCCCGGAGAGGCCCTTGACGATCTCCCCGTCCTGGAAGAACGCAGCCGGCACCGAGGGCGGGACACCGGGCTTGGGCACGGCGGCGGCGATCTCGTGGTCCTTGATCATGGTGCGGACCTTGGCCGGCGTGACGCCGAGGAGCTGGGCGGCCTCGTTCCAGTCGAGCCACTCGTCGACGAGGGCGTCGAGATCGGCTTCGGCCAGCGGAACAGGGTTGTCAGAGGACGTCATGGCACCCAGTATCCCCGCCCGGAGCGGCAGCCCGCGACTCCGCGCCACGCCGGGACAGGCTCGCGCGGCCCGCTTCCTCGCCGGGGTTTCGTACGATGGAGCACCGGATCCTTCCCCGTCCGGCGATGGAGGTCGAGCAGTGGAGTCACCCGAGCACGCCCGCGCTGCGGGTCGAGCGGTCCCTGACGCGCTCGTCGGGCGACTCCTCGACCGGCGATATCGCATCGGCCCCCGCATCGCGCGCGGCGGCATGGCCAGTGTCTACGAGGCCACCGACATCCGGCTCGACCGGACCGTCGCGGTCAAGGTCATGCACCCCGGGCTCGGCGACGACGACGACTTCGCGCAGCGCTTCGTCCGCGAGGCGCGCGCCGCCGCCCGGCTCAACCACCCGCACGTCGTGGGCGTCTACGACCAGGGCGACGACGACGGCGTGGTCTTCCTGGCGATGGAGTACGTCCCCGGCCACACGCTGCGCGACGTCATCCGCAAGGAGTCGCCGATGACGCCGGCCCGGGCGCTGTCGCTGCTCGAGCCGGTCGTCTCCGCGCTCGCCGCCGCCCACCGCGCCGGCCTGATCCACCGCGACGTGAAGCCGGAGAACGTCCTGATCGGCGACGAGGCCCACGGCGGTCGCGTGAAGGTCGCCGACTTCGGCCTCGCCAAGGCCGTCAGCGCCGACACCCAGCACACCGCGACCGGCGGCGTCCTGATCGGCACCGTCTCCTACCTCGCACCCGAGCTCGTCGTCGACGGCCGCGCCGATGCCCGCGCCGACGTCTATGCCGCCGGCGTCGTCCTCTACGAGCTCCTCACCGGCAACAAGCCCCACGAGGGCGAGAGCCCGATCCAGGTCGCCTACCGCCACGTCCACGAGGACGTCCCGCCGCCGTCGGAGGCCGCGCCCGGCATCCCGGCGTACGTCGATGCGCTGGTCGCCCGCTCCACGGCCCGCGACAGGTCCCAGCGACCGGCCGACGCCAGCGTCCTCCTGCACCAGATCCACCGCGTCGCCCAGGCCCTGCGGGACGGGATCCTGCACGACCCCAAGCTCACCGCCGACCTCGCGCTCGCGCCGACCCACGCGGACACCGACAACCAGGACGACGAGAGCAACGACACCGCACCGGAGCCGTTCGACCCGATCGCGATGGCCAACTACCGCGAGACCAGCGACGCGACCTCCGACCACGTGCACACGACCGCGATCGAGCAGCTGCCCGCACCCGTCGCCGCCCAGGCGGCGCGCCCGCCCGCACCGCGCAGGCCCGCGACGCCGGCTCCTGTCGACACGGTCGCCCGCAAGCGCTCGGTGAAGGGGCCGCTGTCCTTCCTGCTGGTGGTCCTGCTGCTCGCCGGCGTCGGTGTGGGCGCCTGGTGGTTCGGCTTCGCCCGCTACACCACGACGCCCGGCGTCCTCGGCGTCACCGAGGCGGCCGCGACCTCGCAGCTCGACCGCGCCGGGCTCGGCGTCGAGGTCGGGACGCCGCGGTTCTCCGAGACGGTCGAGGCGGGACTGGTGCTGGGCTCCGACCCGGAGCCCGGCGAGCGGGTGCTCAAGGACGGCACCGTGACGCTGGTCGTGTCCCTGGGCCCGGAGCGCTACGACGTACCCCCACTCAAGGGGATGACCGAGGACCAGGCGCAGGACGCCATCGCCGCGGGCAACCTGGCGTTCGGCGACAGTGTCGAGAAGTTCAGCGACTCCGTGCCGGCCGGATCGGTGATGCGCAGCGACCCACCCGCGGGCACGACGGTCAAGCCCGACACCCCCGTCGACCTGGTGGTCAGCAAGGGCCGCCGGCCGATCGAGATCTCCGACTGGACCGGCAAGGACGCCGACAAGGCGATCGCGGCGCTGGAGAAGCGCAACCTCGCCGTCGAGGTCACCGGCGAGGAGTTCAGCGACACGGTCGCCGAGGGGTCGGTGATCTCGCAGAACCCCACGACCGGCCCGCTCTTCAAGGGCGACGAGGTCCAGCTCGTCGTGTCCAAGGGCCCCGAGCTGGTCGAGGTGCCGCGCGTGATCGCGATGGGGGTCGAGGCGGCCACCGAGAAGCTGGAGGCCCTCGGCTTCCAGGTCGCGGTCGAGAACTCCGACAGCTACATCGGTGTCGGCTTCGTGTTCAGCACGTCCCCCGACGCCGGTGACATGGTCGCCAAGGGCAGCACGATCACCCTCTATCTGATCTAGGGTGCGGCCCATGGCCGAGACCCTGGGCGACCTCTTCGACCTGGCGCAGGACCTGGCCCGGCTGGTGGGTTCGCCGATCACCATCGAGGACCGCGACACCGTGGTCATCGCCTACGGCGGCGAGCACAGCGCGGCCGACCAGGCGCGGGTCGAGACGATCCTCAACCGGCAGGTCCCGGCGAAGTACCGCGACGCGATCGCCGCCGCCGGCGTCTTCGACCAGCTGCGCACCACCGACGACGTCATCCTCGTCGACCTGCCCGAGGTCAGCCTGACGGCGAGGGCGGTGGTGGCACTGCGCCACGAGGGTGAGCTGCTCGGCTCCGTCTGGGCTGCGGTCGGCGGCCCGCCGACGGACCACCAGGTCGACGTCCTCCGCACCGCCGCGCCCGTGATCGCCCGCCAGGTGCTGCATGCCCGCCGCGTCGCCGGCCAGGCCGCGCGGGGGCGCGACGACCAGCTCGAGCTGCTGCTCGCCGGCGGGGAGTCCGCGGTTGCTGCCGCCCAGGACGCCGGCCTCGCAGATCCGCTCGTCGTCATCGCGATCCGCGGCGAGGACCCCGACGCGGCGGTCGACCTGGCAGGCGCGCTGGCACTGCACCTGAGCGCCGTCTGCCCCGACGCCGCCTGCGCCCTCCAGGGCGACACCCTCCTCTGCGTGGTGGGCGCGACCTCCGGGCGTCGCCTCGTCACCGACTTCCTGGCCCGGGTCCCGGGCGGTCGCGGCGTCGTGGCCGGCGTCGGCGTGGCCGTCCCCGCGGCCGACCTGCCCCACTCGCGGGCGGCGGCGACCGACGTGGTCCGCGCCCTCCTGCGACGCGGCGAACCGGGCCGCTGCGCCGAGCTCCCCGAGGTCTATGCCGACGTCATGGTCGACCGCCTGCGCGGGTTCTTGTCGACGTACGGCGAAGCGAGCCCGCTCACCAGGCTGACGGCCTATGACGACCAGCACGACACGGCGCTGGTCGAGGCGATCGACGGCTACCTCGACGCGTCGGGCAACGTGCTGGCCGCGGCGGACGCCTTGCACCTGCACCCCAACACGATCCGCAACCGGCTGCGGCGAGCACGCGAGTCGTGCGGCGTCGACGCGGACGACCCGGCGACCCGGCTGGCGCTGATGGTGCACCTCCAGGCGCGCCGCTGACCCTTGTGCGATTGCACAAGGACGGTGTCGAAACCGTGGCCGCAACGCCACGGCACACCCCGCCCGCCCGTTCGAGGATGTGACCATGGCCACCTCCCAGTCCCCTCAGCACGTCGTCGTCATCGGTGCCGGCATGGTCGGTCTCTCGACCGCCTGGTTCCTCCAGCGTGAGGGCGTCGAGGTCACCGTCGTCGACCGCTACGACGTCGCCGCGGGCGCGTCGTGGGGCAACGCCGGGTGGCTGGCCCCGGCCCTGACCCTGCCGCTGCCGGAGCCCGCCATCCTGGCCACTGGCGTCCGGGCGGCCCTGAGCCCGTCGTCGCCCGTCTACGTGCCGCTGAGCGCCAACCCGCGGCTGCTGCGGTTCCTCGTCGGCTTCGCCCGGCACTGCACCGACAAGCACTGGCGCCGGGCGATGGGTGTCTTCAACGAGGCCAACGCGGTCGCGCTCGACGCCTACGCCGAGATGGCCGGCGCCCCGGGCGACGTCGCGGTCGACGCCCCCACCAAGCCGGCCACCCCGTTCCTCGCCGCCTTCGCCTCCGAGGCCGACCGCGAGGTGCTGGTCGAGGAGTTCCGCCGGGTCAACGCGGCTGGCGGCTCGACCGACTACACGCTGCTCGACCACGACGCCGTGCACGCCCTCGAGCCCGCGCTCGGCGACGGCGTGCAGTGCGGGGTGACGATGAACGGGCAGCGCTACATCAACCCCGGCGAGTTCGTGCACGCCCTGGCCGGAGCCGTGAAGACCGGCGGTGGCCAGGTCGTCACCGGGCGGTCCGCCACCGCGGTCACGCAGCGCGGCGACCGGGCCGAGGTCCGCTTCAGCGACGGCAGCACGATCGACGCCGATGCCGTCGTCGTCGCCAACGGCACCTGGCTCGGCCAGCTCGCCCGCCCCCACGGCGTGCGCACGATCGTGCAGGCGGGCCGGGGCTACAGCTTCACCGTGCACCCCGACGAAGCGCCGAGGAACCCGCTCTACCTCCCCACGCAGCGCGTCGCGTGCACGCCGCTCGGCGGGCCCACCGACGGTCTCCGCGTCGCCGGGATGATGGAGTTCCGCAAGCCCGGCGCCCCGCTGGACCCGCGCCGGATCAAGGCGATCGTCGACGCCGCGACCCCGATGTTCCGAGGGGTCGACTGGGAGGCGCGCACCGACGAGTGGGTCGGCTCGCGGCCCTGCACCGCCGACGGCCTGCCCGTCGTGGGGCGCACGAAGTCGTCACGCGTCTACGTCGCCGGCGGCCACGGGATGTGGGGCATCGCCCTGGGCCCGCTGACCGGCAAGCTCCTCGCCGAGCAGGTCGCCCACGACCGCACCCCCGAGCTCCTGCGGCACTTCGACCCGCTGCGCTGACCCGGACAGGAACTCTTCGACCTCGGCGGGTGTCACCACCGGCCGGGACGGGTGCCGACCGTCCGGGCTGACCCACTCGTCGCCGACGAGGCTGCGCAGCACGCGCGCCGGCACGCCCCCCACGACTGCGTGGTCGGGGACGTCGCCACGGACCACCGAGCCGGCCGCGACGACGACGTTGCGGCCGATGCTGGTGCCCGGGAGGATGATCGCGCCGTGGCCGATCCAGGTGCCGTCGCCGATGCGCACCGGCCGGTGCTCGCCGAGCTGCAGCCCGATCGGGGTGTGCGGGTCCTGGTAGCCGTGGCTGACGTCGGAGACGAACACGTCCTGGCCGAGCCACACGTCGTCACCGACCACGATCGACTCGTGCGCGGTCAGGCTGGTGCGAGCGCCGATCACGCAGCGGTCGCCGATGACGAGGCCGCGGGCCGGGCGCGACGAGTCGTCGTCGCCGTACCCCACGGACAGGGTGCAGTGCCGCCCGACCAGGGTGCCGGCCCCGATGTGGATCGACGAGGCTCCCATCACGGTGGCGGGCGGGAAGGCGATGCAGCTGCTCTCGTCGAGGCTGCCGAACGCGTCCGCGCGCGGGCTGCCGGGCACGATCGCGCCGACCTGCTCCACCCAGTCGCGGCCGGCGTGGACGGCCCGGTGCAGCAGGCGGCGGGTGACGGACACCGGGCGAATCTAGCGCAGTGGCGGACCGGGGAACCCCGATCCCTAGACTCCCCGGGTGAGTCCCGAGAGCAGTGTCCCGTCGCGGCGGGTGTCCTGGCTCGCGGCGCTCGCGCTGCTGGCGATGACGGCGTGCTGGGGCAGCACCTTCTTCCTGATCAAGGACCTGCTCGACCGGGTGCCGACGCTCGACTTCCTGGCGGTCCGGTTCGCGATCGCGGCCGCCGCGATGCTGCTGGTCGCCCCGCGCGCGATCGCCCGCCTCTCCCCCACCGTCCGCCGGCACGCGGTCGTGCTGGGCCTGCTCTACGGCGTCGCCCAGATCCTGCAGACGGCCGGCCTCGCCCACACGCCGGCGAGCGTCAGCGGCTTCATCACCGGCATGTACGTCGTCTGCACGCCGCTGTTCGCGGCCTGGATCCTGCACACCCGCATCGGGCTGGTCACGTGGGCGGCGGTCGCGCTGGCCGCTGCCGGCCTGGGCGTGCTGACCCTCGGCGGCCTCAGTCTCGGGTACGGCGAGGCGATCACGCTCGTCGCCGCGATGCTCTACGCGCTGCACATTGTGGGGCTCGGCGCCTGGTCCTCGGCGCGCGACGCGCTCGGCATGTCGATCCTGCAGATCATCGTGATCGCCGCGATCTGCTTCGTCGCGACGGTCCCCGACGGCATCGTGCTCCCGGGCAACGGGCGCGACTGGCTCTCACTCGTCTACATGGCGATCTTCGCGGGCGCACTGGCGATGCTCGGCCAGACCTGGGCGCAGGCCCACCTGCCGCCGACCCGCACCGCGATCATCATGAGCATGGAGCCGGTGTTCGCGGCGACCTTCGCCGTCGCGCTCGGCGGTGAGGGCATCACGCCCCGGCTGCTGGTCGGTGGTGCGATGGTGCTGAGCGCCATGCTGGTCGTCGAGCTCGTGCCCCGTCGGCACATCGAGGCCGAAGTCACGCACATCGCGGTCTGAACGGGCCCGTAGGCTTGGGCCCGTGACAACTTGTGCCCGCTGCGGCCACGATCTCGGGGTCGGCCGCTTCTGCCTCAACTGCGGCCACCCGGTCGGCGAGCCCGTTCCCGCCGGCGAACCACTCCGCGTCTCCCCCGACGACGCCCCGCTGCCCGATCAGGCGGCCACGGAGGTGCCGCCCTGGGCGCCGTGGGCGATCGGCGCGCTCCTCGTCGTCATCCTCTTCTCCGTCCTGTCCTCCTGTCTCGGCGGCGACGACGAGGACGAGCCGCGGGGCGAGCGCGCGACCCGGACCTCGGAGAAGA
The DNA here is from genome assembly GCF_003047285.1 of Nocardioides allogilvus. GTDB lineage: Bacteria > Actinomycetota > Actinomycetes > Propionibacteriales > Nocardioidaceae > Nocardioides > Nocardioides allogilvus. The sequence continues at coordinate 212,937 of NZ_PZYX01000002.1, forward strand.
CTGCGCCGCGCGCGGTCGACCTGACGAGCACGCTCGAGGTCACCGCGCCACCGGCGGCCCCGGCCACCACCGACCTCGACGGCCGGCTCGTCGACTACGACCCCAGCCACATGCTCGACGCGACCCCGTCGACCGCCTGGCGCACGGCGGGCGACGCCTCCGGCGAGACCATCAGCTTCACCCTGCCCGAGCCGAGCACGATCCGGCGGGTCGGGATCCTCAACGGCTATGCCAAGCAGGTGCCGAGCGGGTCCGGCCTCGTGGACTGGTATCCCCACAACCGGCGCATCACGGCCGTCGAGTGGGCCTTCGACGACGGCACCGTGGTCCGGCAGGACCTGAGGGAGAAGGCCAAGCTGCAGCGGTTGACCATCGACCCCGTGACCACCTCCACCGTGCAGCTGCGGCTTCTCGCCGTGACGCCGCCCGGGGCCGGCGTGCTCGGTCGCGACTACACCGCGATCAGCGACGTCCTGGTCGCCGGCACACCGGCGGCCTGACACCTCGTGCCCCGCACCGTCATCACCGCGATCACCGACGCGGAGCAGCGCGCCGCCGCGGCCGGGATCTGGGCGGCGGCTCGACGCGCCGGCGGCCGCACCCCCGCGCCGGGTCGCCAGGAGCGGATCGCGGAGAAGCTCGCCTCCAGTGACGTGGCCCTGCTGGCGACGTACGGCGACAAGCCGGCCGGCATGATCGTGGCCGAGCCCTACCTCGAGGACGACGTCGTCGACCCGACCTGCGGCCACATCTCGATGGTCTTCGTCGAGCCGGGCTACTGGGGCAGCGGCATCGGCGGTGCCCTCGTCCGCGCCCTGCAGGCACCGCCCGCGGGCCAGGCCTGGACGCGGCTGAGCGTGTGGACGCGCGACGACAACCGGCGCGCGCTGCGGCTCTACGACTCCTGCGGCTTCGTCGACACCGGCGACCGGGTCACCCTGCACGAGGGCGACCAGATCAACCGGCTGGAGTGGCGGGCCTCAGCCGCCGGGTGAGCAGGCGCGCGCCAACGCCGTGTCGAAACCCAGGACCACGCCTACAGCTTCGCGAGGATCGAGGCAGCCTTCTTCGCATCGGCCCGCGACACGTCGAGGTGCGTGACGATGCGTACGGCGCGGGGCCCGACCGCGGAGATCCGCACCCCCGCCTCGGCGGCAGCCTCGACGAACGCACCGGCGTCGGTGCGGGGCAGCACGACGATGTTGGTGTCGACGGTGGCCGGGTCCAGGCCGCACGCCTCGGCCAGCAGCCGGGCGTGCGCGTGGTCGTCGGCCAGCCGCTCGACGTGGTGGTCGAGCGCGTGCAGGCCGGCCGCGGCCAGGATGCCGGTCTGCCGCATCCCGCCCCCGAGCCGCTTGCGCCAGATCCGCGCCTCGGCGATGGCGTCGGCCGAGCCGACCATGAGCGAGCCCACCGGGGCGCCGAGCCCCTTGGAGAGGCACACGGCGAGGACGTCGGCGACGGCGCCGTACTCGTGCAAGGGCGTGCCGGTCGCGACGTGCGCGTTCCAGAGCCTCGCCCCGTCGAGGTGGATCTTCGTGCGGGTGGGCACCGCCCACGCGTGCAGCGCCTGCAGGTCGGTCAGCGGGAGGACCGTGCCGCCGGCGAAGTTGTGGGTGTTCTCGACCGAGACTGCGGTCGTGCGCACGAAGAAGGACCCCATGTCGGGAGCGAACAGCGCGTCGATGGCGGCCAGGTCGATCTGGCCGCGGTGGTGGGACCACGTGCGCATCGTCAGCCCGGTGATCGCACCGTGCGCGCCCAGCTCGGCCCGGGCGATGTGCGCCGAGGACTCGCACAACACCTCCTGGCCGACACCGACCAGCGAGCGGACGGCCAGCACGTTGGCCAGCGATCCCGTCGGGGTGAACAGCGCTGCCTCGTGCCCGAAGAGCTCGGCCACGCGCTCCTCCAGGCGGCGCGTGGTGGGGTCCTCGGCATAGACGTCGTCGCCGACCTCGGCCTTCGCCATGGCGGCGCGCATGTCCGACGTCGGGGTGGTCAGGGTGTCGGAGCGGAGGTCGATCATGTGCCCCAACCTAGCGACCGTCCGCGGCCGACGTCGGGGCGGCGGCGCAGGCTCAGGCCTGCTTCGCCCGCAGCATCTCCGCGACGAGGAACGCCAGCTCGAGCGACTGCACGCGGTTGAGGCGCGGGTCGACGACCGACTCGTAGCGGTGGGCCAGACGGTGCTCGTCGATCTCCTCGCCGCCACCGACGATCTCGGTGACGTCGTCGCCGGTCATCTCGACCATCATCCCGCCGGGGACGGTGCCGAGCGCGCGGTGCACGTCGAAGAAGCCCTGGATCTCGTTGAGCACGTCGTCGAAACGGCGGGTCTTGTAGCCCGTCGACGCCTCGAAGGTGTTGCCGTGCATCGGGTCGCTGACCCAGGCCACCTGCACGCCCTCGGCGGTGACCTTCTCGACCAGCGGCGGCAGGCCGTCGCGGATCTTCTCGGCACCGAAGCGGGTGATGAAGGTGAGCCGGCCGGCCTCGTTGGCGGGGTTGAGCTTGGCGGCCAGCGACAGCGCGTCGTCGGCGGTCGCGGACGGGCCGAGCTTGCAGCCGATGGGGTTGCGGATGTGGCGGAAGTACTCCACGTGGGCGCCGTCGAGCTGGCGCGTGCGCTCGCCGATCCAGACCATGTGGGCCGACACGTTGTAGGGCAGCTCGGTGCGCGAGTCGATGCGCGTCATCGCGTGCTCGTAGTCGAGCAGCAGCGCCTCGTGGCTGGAGTGGAAGTCGACCCGGTGGAACTCGTCCGGGTCGGCGCCGATCGCCTTCATGAACGTCAGGGCCCGCTCGATCTCGCCGGCCATCAGCTCGTAGCGCTGGGCGTAGGGCGACTCGCGGACGAAGTCGTTGTTCCAGGTGTGCACCTGGCGCAGGTCGGCGTAGCCACCGGTCACGAAGGCGCGCACGAGGTTGAGCGTCGCGGCCGAGGCGTTGTAGACGTCGACGAGCCGCTGCGGGTCGGGGATGCGCGACTCGGGCGTGAACTCGAAGCCGTTGACCGCGTCACCGCGGTAGGCCGGCAGGGTGACGCCGTCGCGGGTCTCGGTGTCGCTCGAGCGGGGCTTGGCGTACTGCCCGGCCAGGCGGCCGACCTTCACGACCGGCACGGACGCGGCGTACGTCAGCACCACGGCCATCTGCAGCATCACGCGCAGCTTGTTGCGGACGTTGTCGGCCGTCACCTCGGCGAAGGTCTCGGCGCAGTCGCCACCGGCGAGCAGGAAGGCCTCGCCCCGGCTGACCGCCGCGATCTTGTCCTTGAGGTCGTCGCACTCCCCCGCAAACACCAGCGGCGGCGACTTCCGGAGCTTCGCGACCGCGGTGTCCACCGCGGCGCTGTCGGGGTAGGTCGGCTGCTGGGCAGGCTGCAGGGCACGCAACTGCTCGAGGGACGGGATGCTCACTCCCCAAGGGTACGGCGCAGGCCGCCCGACCGCGGCTTCGTGACCGGTGGGCGGGCGGCCGAGCGGCTACTCCCCCAGGTGGTCGATGTCGCGGAAGCCGGTCTTCTTCGCCCGGACGCCGCGGTTGGTCAGCCACGTCAGCACCCACAGGACGACGCCGATGACGAGCATTCCCGCGGCGACCTGGTAGACGATCGCCTCCCTCTGGCCCCACGGGATGGCGATCAGCGCGATCGACAGCAGCGCGGCGAGGACCGGCGTCGGGCCGGGCGAGCGGAAGAACCCCTCGCCGGGATCGCGGCGCAGCACCAGGCAGGCGACGTTGACGACGGTGAACACCGCGAGCAGCAGCAGCGCCGTGGTCGTCGAGAGGTTGGTGACCACGGGACTGTCGGACTGGCTGGCGACGTAGCCGATGAGGCCGAGGGCCAGGACGGTCGAGAACAGGATGCCGACCCACGGCGCCCGGGTCCGGGGTGACACCTTGCCCAGGCTGCGCGGCAGCACGTCCTGCCGGGCCAGGCCGTAGAGCAGCCGGCTGGCCATCAACATGTTGATCAGCGCGGTGTTGGCGACGGCGAAGACGGCCAGGAACGGGAACACCTTGTCGATCGGGAAGTCGGGAGAGCCCTTGCTGACGACCTCCAGCAGGGCACGACCCTCGGACTCGTTGATCGTCTCCAGCTCGCCCGGCGTGAGCACGGCGACCACGGCCAGGGCCACCAGCATGTAGATGAGCACGGCGATCCCGAGGCCGGTGAGCATCGTGCGCGGGAAGATCTTCTGCGGCTCGTGGCACTCCTCGACCATGTTGACCGAGTCCTCGAAGCCGACCATCGCGAAGAACGCGATCGAGGTGGCGAGCGTGATCGCCATGAACATGCCCTTGTCACCGACGTCGTTGAAGGTGGTGATCCGTGAGAAGTCGCCGTCACCTCGGGCCATGGCCCAGAAGCCGACCCCGATCACGATCGCCAGCGCGGTCATCTCGATGAGCGTGAGCACGACGTTGAACTTCACGGACTCGCCGACGCCGCGCAGGTTGATCAGCGCCAGCAGCACCATGAAGCCCATCGCGATCGCCGTGATGACGCCGGTGCCGGGCAGCGCGTCGAGCCAGCCGTTGACGACCAGCCCGCCCGTGAGGTTCTGGGCCAGCACGTTGGCCGACGTCGACGCGCTCGTGATGCCGGAGCAGACCACCGCGAAGGCGACGAGGAAGGTGACGAAGTGGATGCCGAAGGCCTTGTGGGTGTAGAGCGCGGCGCCCGCGGCCTGGGGATACTTCGTGACGAGCTCGAGGTAGGACAGCGCCGTCAGCGTCGCCACGACGAACGCCAGCAGGAACGGCAGCCACACGACACCGCCGACGAGGCCGGCCATCTGCCCGGTGACGGCGTAGACGCCCGCCCCGAGGATGTCGCCCACGATGAAGAGCAGCAGCAGCTTCGGGCCCATCACCCGCTTGAGCTCGAGGTTCTCGCCCTGCGGCTGGCTCTCGATGGTGTTGGCGGACATGGGCTCACACTCCTGTCGAACGGTTTGCGACCCCATCACTGTGGCCTCGGGGAGGGGTGAAGGCAAGCACCCCCGCGCGCAGGTCAGCCGAAGAAGACCTGCGCCTCGGCGTACTCCTCCGGACTCACGAGCTTGAGCTCGCCGGTGCCCTCGATCAGCTTGAGCCGCTCGATCTTCGTCCCGCGCAGCGCCATCATCGTGCCGAAGTCGCCCTCGGCGACCGCGTCGACCGCCTGCAGCCCGAAGCGGGTGGCGAGCCAGCGGTCGAAGGCCGTCGGCGTGCCGCCGCGCTGGATGTGGCCGAGCACGACGGCGCGCGCCTCCTTGCCGGTGCGCGCCTCGATCTCGCTCGCGAGCCGGTCGCCGATCCCGCCGAGGCGGACGTGCCCGAAGGCGTCCTTCTCACCCGAGACGAGCGTCATCTCGCCGCCCTCGCGGGGAACAGCGCCCTCGGAGACCACGATGATCGGGGCATACCTGCTCTCGAAGCGGGTCTCCACCCGCGCGCACACGTCCTCGATGTCGAAGGGCTGCTCGGGGATCAGCACCATGCTCGCCCCGCCGGCGATGCCGCTGTGCAGCGCGATCCAGCCGGCGTGGCGACCCATCACCTCCACCACCAGGACACGGTGGTGCGACTCGGCCGTCGTGTGCAGGCGGTCGATCGCCTCGGTCGCGACGTTGACGGCCGTGTCGAAGCCGAAGGTGAAGTCGGTGCCGGACAGGTCGTTGTCGATGGTCTTGGGTACGCCGACGACGTTGACGCCGAGGTCGGCGAGCTTCGTCGCGACGCCCAGCGTGTCCTCGCCGCCGATCGCGATCAGCGCCTCGACGCCGTCCTTGTCGAGGTTGGCGCGGATGTGCTCGACGCCGCCCTCGATCTTGAACGGGTTGGTGCGGCTCGAGCCGAGGATCGTGCCGCCGCGCGGGAGGATGCCGCGGCACTCGGCGATGCCGAGCTCCATCGTCAGGCCCTCGAGCGGGCCCTTCCAGCCGTCGCGATAGCCCACGAAGTCGAACCCGTGCGTCATCACGCCCTTGCGGACCACGGCACGGATCACCGCGTTGAGTCCCGGGCAGTCCCCGCCTCCGGTGAGCACTCCGACGCGCATCGTCACTCCTCATCGTTGAATTGGATCGATCAAACCCTAGCGATGCGGGCTCGTCGTGTGAAGGGGGTCACGTCGGGGCCTCGCACCGTACGGCGCGGACGGCTCCACTAGCCTCGGCGCCATGACCTTCTCGATCGTGGCCCGCTCCGACGACGGTGAGTCGTGGGGCGTCGCCGTCGCGTCCAAGTTCCTCGCCGTCGGCTCCGCCGTGCCCGCCGCCGTCGCCGATGTCGGCGCGATCGCGACCCAGGCCGACGCCAACGTCTCCTACAAGTTCCTCGCCCTCGCCCACCTCGACGACGGGGCCACGGCCCAGATCGCGCTCGACCGCCTGCTGGAGGAGGACGACGGTCGCGAGGACCGGCAGGTGGGCATCGTCGACATGGAGGGCAACGCAGCGACGTACACCGGTCGCGACTGCTTCGACTGGGCCGGCGGCGCGAGCGGTGACGGCTTCGCGATCCAGGGCAACATCCTGACCGGGCCCGAGGTCGTCGAGGCGATGCAGGCGGCCTGGCTCGCGGGCAGCGACCAGCCCTTCGCCCGTCGCCTGCTCGCCGCCCTCGCGGCCGGCGACCGGGCCGGTGGCGACCGACGGGGACGCCAGTCGGCCTCGCTGCTGGTGGTGCGCGACGGTGCGGGGTACGGCGGTTTCGACGACACCGCAGTGGACCTGCGCGTCGATGACCACACGGACCCCGTGACCGAGCTCGAGCGGTTGCTCGACCTCAACGACCTCTACCTCACGGCCTCGACGCACGACGAGCAGGAGCCGGTCACCGACGAGCTCTTCGCCGAGCTGGAGGCCTTCGCCCGGGCCCAGGGGCATGAGCACTTCCGCGAGTGGGTCGGCTCGCAGAACTACGAGATGCGGGTCGCGCCCGGGCTGCGCCCGGAGTGGATCGACCGGCGTGTGCTGGGGATCGTGCGGAGCAGCTAGGCGGGCTTCGTCGCGACGACGTTGAACTCGTTGTAGGTGAACGCCTTGCCGGTGAAGCGCGGCAACGGGAAGCTGCGCCATTTTTCCGGTCGCAGGCCGAGCGACGTGGAGAGGTCCATCAGGTCCTCGCCCGTCGTCCAGCGCACGTGGGTCGGGTCGGAGGCGTAGCCGCGCTCCTGCGGGCAGATGAAGAGCACCTTCCCGCCGGGCTTGAGGTAGGGAAGGTAGTCGCGGACGACCTGCTCCCCCATCGCGGGAGGCATGTGCTCGATGACGTGCGCGACCAGCATCGCGTCGAAGGCGCCGGGCACCCGCAGCTCGGACTTCTCCCACTCCTCGACCGTCAGGGCGTTGAGGCCGCGCTCACGGGCGAGCTCGACGGAGGTGGCGTTGTGGTCGACGCCGACCGAGTCCGCGCCGAGCGTCTCGAGGTTGCGACCGATGCCGCAGCCGACGTCGAGGGTGCGCCCGAGGTCGTGGCGGCGCAGGTTCCACCGGTAGGGCGCCTGGACGTTCAGCACCTGCTTCCAGCGTGCCGTCTCCTTGTCGTGCAGCCGCTTGGCGTAGTCCTCGCCCCGTGTGTCGCGCATGCGGCAGAACCTACCTGAGTCGGAGCACTAGTTTGGTGCCATGTCTGTCCTCGCCATCGATGCCGGGACGACGGGCGTCACCGCCGTCGTCGTCAGTCCCCAGGGCCAGATCGTCGCCAAGGGCTATCAGGAGTTCGCCCAGCACTTCCCCAGGCCCGGGTGGGTCGAGCACGCCCCCGAGGAGATCTGGCAGGCCACCCTCGAGGCGACCAAGGAGGTGCTGACGAAGGTCGACGCGGCCGAGCTGACCGCCATCGGCATCACCAACCAGCGCGAGACCATCGTGCTCTGGGACCGCGAGACGCTCGGCTCGCCCCGGCGCGCGATCGTCTGGCAGGACCGGCGCACCGCCGACATCTGCACCCGCCTGCGCGACGCCGGCCACGAGGACCGCGTCAGCGAGCTGACCGGGCTCCGCCTGGACCCCTACTTCTCCGGCACCAAGCTGATGTGGCTCGCCGAGCACGAGCCGCACACCTGGGCGCTCGTGCAGTCCGGCCGCTACGCCGTCGGGACGGTCGACTCCTACCTCATCGCCCGGATGACCCGCGGCACGTGGCACGTCACCGACGTCTCCAACGCGAGCCGCACCCTCCTCTTCGACCTCGAGGCAGGCGACTGGTCGGACGAGCTGTGCCAGCTCTTCGGCGTACCCCGCGACGCCCTGCCCGACCTCGTGCCCAGCTGGGGCGAGGTCGCCGCCACCGAGCCGTCGGTGTTCATGGGCCTGTCGCTGCCGATCGCGGGCATCGCCGGCGACCAGCAGTCCGCCCTCTTCGGGCAGACCTGCTTCGACGAGGGCGACTCCAAGTGCACCTACGGCACCGGGTCGTTCATCCTCGCCAACACCGGGACCACGGTGCAGCGCTCCGAGGCGGGACTGCTCAGCACCGCTGCCTGGCGCTCCCCCGACGGCGTCCTCACCTATGCCAACGAGGGCGCGATCTTCGTGACCGGGGCGGCGGTGCAGTGGCTGCGCGACGGCCTGCAGATCGTCGGCAACGCCGCCGAGACCGCGGCCGTCGCCGCCAGCGTGCCCGACACCGACGGCGTCGTGTTCGTGCCGGCGCTCACGGGGCTCGGCGCCCCCCACTGGGACCCGCACGCCCGCGGCATGATCATCGGCATCACCCGCGGCACGACCCGCGCCCACATCGTGCGCGCGACCCTCGAGGCCATCGCCTTCGAGGTGCGCGACGTGCTGGAGACGATGCCGGAGATCGCGTCGCTGAAGGTCGACGGCGGCGCCGCGGCCAACGACCTGCTCTGCCAGTTCCAGGCCGACCAGGTCGGGCTGCCGGTGGAGCGTCCCCAGATCGTCGAGACCACCGCCCTCGGCGCGGCCTTCCTCGCGGGACTCGGCACCGGCGTCTGGGAGTCGACCGACGCGCTGCGCGAGACCTGGGCGCTGGACCGGCGCTTCGAGCCGGTCGGTGAGCGCGACGCAGCCGACCATGCCCACGCGCGCTGGCGCGACGCCGTCGAGCGGTCGAAGGGCTGGGCGGTCTAGACCGGCTCTGACGGCTTCGCGCTACCGAACAGGACGGGTGCTCCTCACGCTGAGGACCCCTTGACTGTTCGGTAGCACCGGCGGGACGGGACGGCGGCGCGTCCTCAGCTCAAGCGCGCGAGCGCGGCCGCGGCCTTGGCCAGCTCCGCCTCGGTCTCGGCGACGGTGTCCGCCGCCTCGGCCCTCACGTCCTCGGCGTCGGAGAGCTCGTCGTCGTTCTCCTCGAGGTCGCTCTCCAGCTGGGCGATGCGGCCCTTCAGCTCGTCGACCTCGGCCTGCAGCTGCAACGACTTCGCCTGCAGGGCCTCGACCTCGTCGCTGGCCGCGGTCAGGGCCTCGCGTGCCGCCTCGACCTCCGCGCGCGCCTCGTCGACCATCTTCGCGGCGGCCCGCTGGGCCTTCTCGTCCGCCTCGGGGTCCGGGACGAGGTGCAGGTCGGGGCGCGGGGGCACCGCCGCCTCGCGGGGTACGGCGACGAAGCCGGCCGCCTCCGGCACCGCCAGCGCTCCCGCGACGTCGACCTGGCCGACACCCGTGGCAGCCAGGGCGGCCACGAGCAGCCCGCTGCGGACAGCGCTCGCCGCGCCCTCGTCGACCATCGCGGCCGTCAGCGTGGCCTCGACCTGGTCGGCGACGGCCTGGGTGACCTTGACACCCTCGTCGTGGGCCAACCCGCGGGCCTGGGTGGTCACCGCCGCGGTCAGCTGGCGGCGCTGGCGGGTCAGCGCCCGCAGCTCCTCGCCGTCGAGGTTGGCCTGGGCCTCCCGCAGGGCTGCCCCGACGGCGAGCACCTGCTCGACCTGCGGTGCGTCGCGCCGTACGAGCAGGTTGACGACCCACGCGGCCAGGGACGGCTTGCGCAGCGCCTTGACCCGGGACGCGAACGACTTGTCCGACTTGTGCTCCTTGGCCAGCGCGTCGCGAGCAGGCGTGAACTCGGCCAGCGGCAGCCCGTAGAGCTGGTCGGCGATCTCGAGGAGCGAGTCGGTCACAGGCTGAGCCTAGGCAGACGTGTCGGCGAGCGGGTGGTGGGCCAGTCCCGCAGCGGCCAGCGCGGCCGTGGCTGCGGCCCGGGCGACGGGTGAGATGTCGCGCGCGCGGCAGTAGATGTCGACGCCCGCCGGCGTGAAGAGCGTCTTGTCGAAGGCCGTGACAGCCCATCGGTCGGCGGGATCGCCGGCAGTCTCGTCGGAGGCGATCACCTGCCAGCGGCTGGTCGTCAGCCGGGTGACGTGTTGCAGGCCGCGCCACTCGAAGCCGGAGTCGGTACGGGTGTCGAAGCCGAGCACGAGCTTGTCGCGGCCGCCGCGGACGTAGGTCACCGCGTCGAGGACGCGGCCGTCGGGCAGCGGCAGATAGCTCACGGCGGGCGCCGAGCGCGATCGCCAGAACGGCAGGCTGCTGGCGACGATCTGCCACGTGCCGGAGACCGGGTCAGTCACGGCTGTACTCCAGCTCGGTCGGGTGCGGCTCCCACGGGCACTCCTGGGTGACGCCGGTCGGCGCCCAGCCGAGCGACTCGTAGAGCCCGCGCGCACGGTGGTTCAGCTCGAGCACCCACAAGCGGCTGGCGCCCGACCGACCGACGCCCTCGCGGCCGAGGCCGCGGCCCCACGCATCGGGATGCACGGCGAGGTGGCGCAGCGACTCGTGGTCGTACGCCGCGAACGCCACCAGCCCCCGATCGCCGGCCACCACCTCGGTGACGACCTCGGGGTCGTCGAGCACGAGCACCCACCGGGTCAGCACCGCGTCGTAGGGGAACGGCCGCTCGCCGAAGACGTGGGCGAGCCCGACCAGGTTGGCGTCGCGCTCGAGGTCGGTCAGCGGCCCGGCGTCAGCGGGGGTGGCTCGTCGCCACTCACTCGTCATCGTCGAGGCCGTGCTCGATGGCCCAGCGGGTCAGCTGCACGCGGTTGTTCATCTGCAGCTTGCGCAGGGTGTTCTGCACGTGGTTCTGCACCGTGCGGTGCGAGATCACGAGGCGCTCGGCGATCTGCTTGTAGCTCATCCCCTTGGCCACCATCTTGAGGATCTCGGTCTCGCGCTCGGTCAGCTCGTCGCGCGGGTCGTCGGCGGGACCCTCGGCCATCCGCCGGAACTCGCCCAGCACCAGGCCGGCCAGGCCGGGCGTGAAGACCGTGTCGCCGGCCGCCACCCGCCGTACGGCATCGATCAGCTCCTCGCGCGACGCCGACTTCACGAGATAGCCGGTCGCCCCTGCCTTCACGGCCTCGAGCACGTCGTTCTGCTCGCCCGACGCCGACAGGATCAGCACCCGGGCGGACGGGTCCTGCTGCAGGACCTGCGCGGTCACCTCGACGCCGTTGGGCCCCGGGATCTGCAGGTCGAGCACGACGACCTGCGGGCGTGCGGCCGGGAAGCGGGCGAGCGCCTGGTGGCCGTCGGCGGCCACGGCCACCACGTCGTACCCCGCCGCGGCCAGGTCGCGCTCCACGGCGTCGCGCCACATGGGGTGGTCGTCGACGACCATGATCCGGATCGGCTCGCTCATGCGGCGACCCTAGTGCGAGTAGCGACCGCGCCGGTGCTGCAACCCGTCGTCGAGGATGCCCAGGCTGGCCGACTCGATCCGGCAGGTGACCTCGATCGACCAGCCGATCTCGCGCACGTCGTGGACGACGCAGTCGGCCCAGGTCTCGGCGTCGGCGAGGCGGGGGCCGAAGGGCGTCTCGACCCAGGTGTCCGCCGCGAACAGCCCGCCGGGGGCCGGCATCTGCCCGGCGAACTTCTCGGCCAGGTCGTGGTGGCGCCACTCGAGGAGCTGCACGACGCAACGTGCACCGTCGGTGTCGCGCAACCGCTCGGCGAGGTCGGAGTCGGGGTCGAGCAGGCCGACGACGTACGACGGCTCGCTCACCGCGACCATCAGCGACGACACCGTCAGCCCGGCGCGCGCGGCCCCGGCACCGGTGGTCCAGAGCGACACCTGGCCGCCGAGCCGGCCGCGCAGCCGACGGGCGGCATCGCGATCCTCGGCGGGCGTGGCGAAGGGGTGTTCGGAGTGGATGGTCACGACTTCCTCCAGGGCATCTTCAACGGCGGCTGCGGCGTACCCAGGGCGCAGGTGCGGCTCGCCGCGACCTTCCAGTAGACCCGTTCGCCCAGCGCCCGGACCGGCGGCAGCCACAGCAGCGGCGCCAGCCAGAACGTCAGCGGTGAGCGGGCGAGGACGCGGCGGATGGCGTCGTAGCCCTCGTAGCGTCCACCCGGGGTGAGGAGCTGCAGCGCCCGGTCGGTGTCCTCGGGGGTGACCCGCGGATCGGCGTGGGCCCCCGGCTCGGCGGTGCCGACGAAGCGGTGGGCCCCGGTCACGTCGAGCCAGGCCAGCACCTTCGCCCACCGGTGGCAGAAGGAGCAGTGGCTGTCCCAGATGATCGTGCGGACGGTGTCGGTCATCGCGGAATCGTCAGCTCCCATTCAGTTCCGTGTGTTCCGGTGTCGAGCGTCGCCGTGCCGCCCAGGTCCTCGATCCTGCCTCGGATCGACTCGCTCACGCCGAGCCGGCCCTCGCGCACGGCCGACTCCAGGCGCCCGGGTGGGATGCCCGGGCCGTCGTCGCGGACCGAGACCACGACGGTGTCGGGCAGCACCTCGAGCAGCACCCATGCCCGGGCGTCGGGGCCGACGTGGGTCTCCACGTTGTCGAGGCACGACCCGACTGCCGCGACCACCTCGTGGGCGACGTCGCCGGGCAGCGGCACCGGCACTCCGGGCGTGGCGAGCTCGACGCGCAGTGCGTGCCCGGTCGCGATCTCCTCGAGCATCCCCGCCAGGTCGCGCACGGCCGGGCCGGTGGTGACCGTGCCCTGCTGGCGGATCAGCGAGCGCAGCACGCGCTCCTGCTCGCCGGCCAGGCGCGCGAGGTCAGCGATCTCGGCGTCGGCCGAGCCGGCGCCCCGGCGCTGGACCAGCGCCAGCACCTGCAGCACCCCGTCGTGCACGGCACGCGCCAGCCGGGTGCGCTCCTCGGCAGCTGCCGCCGCACGCTCGGCGGCGTCGCGCTCGGCCGCCATCCGCTGCAGCGACTCGCACATGTAGCCGACGATCGGCCCGCCGATCATCAGCAGGAAGACGTTGCCGTAGTTGGCCTGGTCGACGCCGTCGCGCAGGCCCAGGTCGGTGATCGACAGCAGCGCGCCTGCGACCAGTCCGCCCTTCCAGTGCCAGTGGATCGCCCACGCGAGCAGCGCGCCCATCACCCAGAAGCCGGGGATGGTGGCGTTGAAGTCGTCGCCCTTGAGCACCGGGGTCGCCGCGATCGCGGCGATCGCCCAGGCGAGGTCGAGGGCGAGGAAGGTGGTCGTACGCCGCTGTGCGCTCGTCGAGGCCCGGATGGCGTAGCCCGTCCAGGCCACCAGCGCCGCGATCAGCACCACGGCGGCCCAGGGGTGGTCGTAGTTGTCGCGCCGGTAGACGTTGAGGACCACCATGTTGATGGTGACCACGACCCGCACCAGGGCCAGCGCCCGGAAGAGCCGGTCCTCGACGGCAGCGCCCGCGCGCACCGCCGCGGGGTCGAGGTCGCGCGGTGTCAGGACGCCTTCTTCTCCGTAGGCGTGGAGTCGGGCCCCTCGGCCTGCTCCTTGGCGGCCGCGGCCGCGGCCTTGGCGAGGTCCTTGGCCTTGGTGGCATACATGTCGACGTACTCCTGCTCGGAGAGACGCATGACCTCGTACATGATCTCGTCGGTGACCGCGCGCAGGATGTAGCGGTCGTTGGCAAGGCCGGCGTAGCGCGAGAAGTCCAGCGGCGGGCCGAACCGGACGACCGGCCGGGTCCACTGGCCGAACATCTTGCCGGTCGGCGCCACCACGTCGGTGCCGACGACGGCGCACGGCACGACCGGGGCGCCGGTCTCGAGCGCGAGCCGGGCGACGCCGGTCTTGCCGCGGTAGAGCTTGCCGTCGTGGCTGCGCGTGCCCTCGGGATAGATGCCGAACAGCTCACCCTCGGCCAGGATCTTCATGGCCGAGTTCATCGCACCCTCGGCGGCGTTGGCGCCCGAGCGGTCGATCGGCACCTGCCCGGCGCCGGAGAAGAACTTCTTCTGGAACCAGCCCTTGATGCCGGGCGAGGTGAAGTACTCGGCCTTGGCCACGAACGTGACCCGCCGCGGCAGCGTCAGCGGCATGAACAGCCAGTCGGCGTAGGAGAGGTGGTTGCTCGCCAGGATCGCCGGGCCCTCGGCGGGCACGTGTTCCACGCCGTAGGCCTTGGGCCGAAAGACGATGCGGAGGACGGGACCGATGGCAACCCACTTCAAGAACCAATACAGCACGGGGTGAGCCTAGCCCCGATACCCACTTCGTGAGCAGGCCCCGACGACCCGTCCGGCTGGTGCACAATCGGCGCATGCTGATCCAGCCGACGGCCGAGCCGTTCTCCGCCCCCGCGCGCCCCGACCTCACCGACGGCCGGAAGATCGGTGTCCTGGTCAGCCACGGATTCACCGGCTCCCCCGCCTCGATGCGCCCGTGGGCCGAGGCACTGGCCGCCCGGGGATTCGCGGTCGAGCTGCCGCTGCTGCCGGGCCACGGCACCCGCTGGCAGGACCTCAACAAGGTCGGGTGGCGGGAGTGGTACGCCGCATTGTCGGCGTCCTTCGACAAGCTGCGTGCGGACAACGACGCCGTCGCGGTGTGCGGCCTCTCCCTCGGCGGAGCGCTCGTGCTCCGCCTGGCCGCCGACCGGCCCGACGAGGTGGCGGGCGTCGTCGTGGTCAACCCGGCCGTGAACACGACCCGGATCGACGTCAAGGCGCTGCCGGTGCTGCGGTTCCTCGTGCGTGCCTTCCCCGCGATCGCCAACGACATCAAGAAGGAAGGCGTCGATGAGTACGCCTATCCCAAGACCCCGCTCAAGGCCGCCTACTCGATGATGTGGCACGGCTGGAAGCCGCTGCGCGCCGACCTGGCCAAGATCACCTCGCCGATCCTGTTCTTCAAGTCCGTCGACGACCACGTCGTCGACGAGACGTCGCTGGCGATCATCAAGAAGTCGGTGTCCTCGCGTGAGTTCACCGAGCGCTCCCTGGCCGAGAGCTATCACGTCGCCACCCTCGACAACGACGCCGAGACGATCTTCACCGAGTCGGCCGAGTTCATCGCGCGCGTCACCGCCTGACCGCTGGGCCACCGATGGTTGAGCAGGCGCGCCAGCGCCGTGTCGAAACCGAGGTCGACCATTTCCGGGCCCGGGTTACCGTTTCCCCTGTGAGCGGACCGGGCGACAACGAGCGCGCGCACGACGAAGCCGACCAGGCCGCGTGGCGAGACATCGTCGACAACTTCGGCGACCGCGCCGAGCTCGACGAACAGGCCCCCGACGAGCGTCCCGCGCCCGCGCCGGAGCCCGTTCCCCCACCGGTGGTGGCCGGCGCTGCGCCGTACGACGAGGCGGAGCGCTTTGTCCCGCCGCCCCCGCCGCCGCTGCCGCGACCGGAGCCCAAGCGGGCCGTCGCGTGGGCCGGACTGTTCGGGGCGCCGGTCGTGGTGCTGTTCATGCTGGTCTTCCAGATCGACCTGCCGACGGTGCTCGACTACCTGCTCGTCGGCTGGTTCGTCGGAGGCTTCATCTACCTCGTCGCGACCATGTCGCGCACCCCTCGCGAGCCTTGGGACGACGGCTCCCGCATCTGACCCCCCGCCGTGTGCGGACGGCCTTGCGCCGGCGCTAGTGTCGGCCGCGTGAGTGTGAGCGAGAGCGTCGAAGTCACCGGCCACCTGATGGACAGCGGGATCCTCTCCCGCATCCTCGACGACATCCGGGAGTACGGCGGCGACTACGTCATCGACCGGTTCGACGTCGGCCACGAGGCCTCCGACACCAGTCGGGCGACGATCGTGGTGACCGCCGAGGACGACGAGTCCCTCCAGCGGCTGCTGATGCGCCTGCAGACCCGCGGAGTCAACCAGATCGATCCGGGTGAGGCGTCGGTGACCGTCGCCGACCTCGACGGCGTCTTCCCGGACGGCTTCTACTCCACCACCAACCTCGCCACCAAGATCCGCCTCCGCGGCAAGTGGTTCGACGTGGAGAACCCCGAGATGGACTGCGGCCTGGTCGTCGACGGCGAGCGCGTCTACACGCTCCCGATGTCGGACGTGAAGATCGGCATGAACATCGTGACCGGCGCCTCGGGCATCAAGGTGACCGTGCCCGTGATCGAGAAGGGTGGCGACTCCTTCGGCTTCATGGAGTCCGACGTGTCGAGCGAGAAGCCGCAGGCGGTGCTGGTGCGCCAGGTCGCCGACGGCATGCGCGAGGCCAAGGCCGCCGGCAAGCACGTGCTCTGGGTCGGTGGTCCGGGCGTGGTGCACACCGGTGCCGCCCCCGCGATGGTGGAGCTGGTCAACGCGGGCTTCGTCGACGTGCTCTTCGCCGGCAACGCGCTCGCCACCCACGACATCGAGTCCTCGCTCTACGGCACCAGCCTCGGCGTCGACCTCGCGATGGGCCGCGGTGTCGAGCACGGCCACGAGCACCACATCCGAGCGCTCAACACGATCCGCAAGCAGGGCTCGATCCGGGCCGCGGTCGAGAACGGCGTCCTGACCGGCGGCATCATGCACGCCCTGGTCAAGCACGACAAGCGCTTCGTGCTCGTCGGCTCGGTCCGCGACGACGGGCCGCTGCCCGACGTCTACACCGACGTCATCGAGGGCCAGCGCGCGATGCGCGCCGAGCTCACCGACGTGGGCTTCTGCCTGATGGTGGCGACGATGCTGCACTCCGTCGCGACCGGCAACATCCTGCCCGCGTCGATCCCGCTCGTCTGCGTCGACATCAACCCGGCGACGGTCACCAAGCTCGCCGACCGCGGCTCGAGCCAGGCGAAGGGCATCGTCACCGATGTCGGGCTGTTCCTCGAGCAGCTCGCGCTGGAGCTGATCCCGGGCTACCGCCGGGGCTGATCGCCCGCGCGTCGCGCCAGCTCGGCCGCACCCACGAGTCCCGCCTCGGGACCGAGCAGGGCCGACACAATGGGCGGTACGCCGCGGTGGGCCGCCCCGACCAGTGAGCGCTGCAGCGCGTTGCGGGCCGGTTCGAGCAGCCGGTCGCCCGCCTGGGAGACCCCGCCGCCGATGACCACGACCTCGGGGTCAAGGGCGGCCACGAGGTTGGCGACGCCGATGCCCAGCCAGTCACCGACCGAGGCGAACGCCTGACGGGCGACGAGGTCGCCCTCCTCGGCCGCATCGGTCACCATCGGGCCGGTGAGGTTGTCGGGGTTGCCACCACACGCCTCCTCGAGCACCGACGGCTGCTCGCCCATGGCCTGGCGGGCGAACCGCACGAGGGCGTTGCCGGAGGAGTACTGCTCCCAGCAGCCCTGTCCCCCGCACTCGCACGGGTGACCGTTGGGCACGACCTGCATGTGGCCGAACTCCCCCGCCATGCCGTTGGCGCCCCGCACGAGCCGGCCGGCCATCAGGATCCCGCCGCCGATACCGGTGCCCATCGTGACCACGACCGCGGACGTGGCGCCTCGCGCGGCGCCGTACGTCCACTCGGCGAGGGCCGCGCAGTTGGCATCGTTGTCGAGGACCACTGGGACACCCCAGCGCTCGCTCAGCCGCCGGCGGACTTCCTCGCCCTGCCAGGGCAGGTGCGGGGCGAACATCACGCGTTCGCCGGGCGCGTCGACGAAGCCGGCGGCGGCGACACCGACCCCGGCGATCGTGGCGCCGTCGGCGGCCTCGAGCACCGCGGCCTCGAGCGCGTCCTCGACCTGTCCGATGTCGACACGACGTCCGGGTGTGGCCCGCCGGGCGGTGCGTGACACACGCCCGGACTCGTCGACCACTCCGGCGAGCACCTTGGTGCCCCCGACATCGACGCCGATCCAGACAGGCGCATTCGCTGAGTTCACACCCAGATCCTGTCGCACCGGGAACCCGCCTACTCCATTTGGGGTAACGATGCCCGACTTCGGTCGTGGGCCACCGAGGCCCTACCTAGCCTCGCAGCAACTTCGTGGAGGGCAACATGTCTGGTCACCGTCGCCGACACAACGCTGAAGAGGGCGCAGCGGCTCTTGAGTTCGCCCTCGTCGCGCCCATTCTCCTGCTGCTCTTCTTCGGCATCTTCAACGTGGGAATCGTGCTCACCCAACAGCTGTCGCTCAGCAACAGTGCTCGCCAGGCCGCCAGGTTCGCCGTGGTGGACGTCGAAGGTCGCGCCTGTGGTGACATCGAGGCTGAGGCAAGAAACGCGGCAGCAACCGTCGGAATGAACCCTGGTGACCCGCTGTATGCACTGAGCGGTGCCACGGGCCCGTGCGAGAGGCCGTGCGCCGGCTCGACCGCCGCGACCAACCTCACGGTGACCCTGAGCTACTACAGCGACTTCCTCGTTCCGATGCCGATCCCGGGCTTCCCGCGTGGCATTGACATCGAGGGGGAGGGAATCTTCCGGTGCGAGCACAACTGAGCCAACGGCGCCGTCACGAGGAAGGCGCCGTCGCGGTGATGGTCGCGATCTTGTCGGTCGTGCTGTTCACGATCGCCGCCTTCGTGGCGGACCTCGGCGTGGCATACACCTCGAAGCGACAGCTGCAGACGGCAGCGGATGCAGGGGCCTTGGCCGGCGCGAAGCGGTTCGCCGGAGAACCCGGCAGCTGCCCCCAGCTGAAGGCGGCCTTCTCGGACGAGGCCGAGGCCGCAGCAGAAGCGATCGCGACCGAGAACCGAGCCGCCCAGGTCAATGAGGACTTCGACGTGGAGTGCCTGACGACGGGGCCCTACGAGGGTGCGTTGCAGGTCACCTACCGCGCATCCGGCGACACCCCGACCTACTTCAGCGGCGGCCAGGACGGAGAGGGGATCACCACCGAGCGTGAGGCGAGCGCCGTCGTTTTCGTCCCCGGCAGCGATCTCAAGCTGCGCCCCTATGGCCTGTGCTCCCTCGACGTCCCTCCCGTCAGCTCGATGCCCACCGGAGTGATCGAGGTCAAGGGGCCGGGGCAGGCACACGGCGGTTCGGGGTGTCCGGACGTCGAGGGAGGCGGCAACTGGTGGTTCATGAGCTGTCCCGGCACCTCCAGCTCCGGGATGAACCCGCACGAGGTTGCGACCGCGATCCGCGACGGCTGTGCCAACGGTGCGGAGGTCGTGACGCCCCAGGACGCGACGTCCCCCGCATCCCTGTCCTCGTCGCTCACGGCACACTGCACGGCCCAGAGCGATGTCAGTCCCTCCTGCCTGGACGCCGACACCGGCGGCAGCAGCCTGTCCAACCCGGACCCGGTGAGCGCCTGGGGCGACATCTTGGGCGAGACCATCGTCGTGCCCGTCTTCTGCTCGATTCCCACCTGCTCACCGACAACGGTCGACGGGGCAGGCACGGGCCGTGTCTATCCCGTCTTCAAGCTCGCTGCCGTGGTCGTCTGCGGCTACCACATGTACGACAAGGGCTCGGACGCGAGCGCTGACGGTGACTGTGCCGGCAACACGTTCACCGACAGCTACGCCGATCTCCTGGGCTGCTCGGGCGCCAACGACGCATGTCTTCCCGCGTGGAACGCGGACGGCACCCCCGCGCCGAACAGGAAACCCAAGGAGTCCATGCGGTTGTTCCTGAGGTTCGTCCAGGAGGTCAGCGGGGTCACGGTGGTCAAGTGCGACCTGGGCGATGCGTGCGACGGGGGGCTGCGCCAGATAGCGATGAATCGCTGACGACGTCAGTTCTTCGCATCCGCCTGGACCGATCGGTCAGGCAAATAGTCCCAATGGGCTATCCCGGGCATGACGCTCGGGTCATTTTGGGTCAGCCGTGCCCCCTCACGCCCCGACCTTCCCTAGTCTCCATCTGTTGTCGCGAGCGCGACCGGATCAAGGAGTGGGAATGCAGCTGCTCAAGCACGCGCGCAGACGCCGGGACGAAGAGGGCGCCGCTGCCCTCGAATTCGCGCTGGTCATCATGCCGCTGCTCCTGGTCGTCGCGGGCATCGTCAACTTCGGCTTCGCCTTCGGCCAGCAGATCTCGCTGGACAACGGCGCGCGCGAAGGGGCACGGTTCGCCGCTGTCGACCGTTCGATGCCCGCTTGTGGACAGATCCAGGCACGCGCCCTTGGTGCGACGTGGGTGAGGAATCCGGCTCCCGCCTTCAGGCTCACCGGCACGCCCGGGCCCTGCGAGCGTCCGTGCGCCGGCTCCGCGGCCAACACCGAGGTCACGGTTGAGCTGGCGATCACGTCGGAGCCGCTGATCCGCCTGCCGCTCCCGACCTTCGACTTCCCCGGGTTCGGCGACGTGGCCATGACTGGCAGGGGGGTGTTCCGATGCGAGTACCGCTGAACCGTCGCAAGCGCGACGAACGCGGTGCCATGGCCATCGTCGTGGCCCTGCTCTTCTTCTTCGTCGTCTTCGGCTTCGCCAGCATCGTCGTCGACGCCGGCCAGGCTGTCGCGAACAAGCGGCAGCTCCAGGGAGCGACGGACGCCGGAGCGCTGGCAGGCGCCCTCGTCTACACCGACGAGGTGGGCACCTGCCAGCAGCTGGCGGCCAACGGCGCCCTCAGGCTCGAGGCCGAAGACGCGGCCAACGACGTCGCCGAGGACAACCGCGGGGGCCAGCAGCAGCTCGAGTTCAACGTTCGCTGCATCACCGATCCCGCCGACCGCTACGTCGGCGGCATCGAGGTCACCTACGGTGCCGACCGCGACACCCCCAGCTACTTCGGCCCCGGCGGCCCGATCACGGCCGACGCGGACGCACGCGCCGTGACGTTCGTGCCCGGAGCCGCGGAGCGCTTCCGCCCCTACGGCATCTGCTCCGCCGACGTTCCCCCGGTGGGAGCGATGCCGGGCGCCGTCGTGGAGATCGCCCAGCCCGGCCAGGCGGCCGGTCGCTCCGGTTGCCCCAGCGCCGACAACGGGGGCAACTGGTGGTTCATGAACTGTCCCGGGTCGCCCAACGGCGGCATGAACCCCGACGCAGTCGCCCAGGTGCTGAGGGAGGGCTGCGTCAACCCTGCCGAGGTGGTGACGCCCCAGAACCCAGCGTCGGCAAGCACCCTGTCAGCCTCCCTCACGGTCAACTGCAACGACCACGGCGACAAGAGCATCAGCTGCCTCGACGCTGAGACCGGCATCAGCGACCTCAAGAACAAGACGCCGGTCGCCGAGTGGACCGGTCTCCTCGGCCAGACCATCATCGTCCCGGTGTTCTGCGCCAGGAACACCTGCGACCCGACCACGGTGGACGGCAGCGGCACGGGCAACGTCTACCCGGTCTACAAGTTCACGGCCATCACCATCTGCGGTTACCACATCTACGCCAAGACCTTCGGCGTGAGCTCGACCGGGGACTGCGCCGGCAACACCTTCTCCTCGACCTACGTCGACAAGCTCGGCTGCGCCAACGACAACGACCCCTGTCTGATGACCTACGACGACAACGGGGTCGCCACCGGCCTGAAGGAGAGGCCCAAGGACTCGGTCCGCCTCTTCGTGCGGTTCCAGCGCAACGTGGCGGGTCTGGCGAGGCCCACCGGGTGCGTGATCGGCAGTGCCTGCGACGGTGGCCTGCGCATCTCCGCCCTGACGGAGTAGTCCCGCAGGTCAGGCTCGGGCGAGATCCGCAGCACCGATGAGTCCCGCCGTGGTGCCGAGCTCCGCCTGACGGACCTCGGCAACCGGACGGTGCCCACGACCGGTGAGCTGTCTGCCGAACGCCGTGCGGATCGGGTCGAGCAGCAGGTCGCCCGCTTCGCTGACGCCGCCGCCGATGGCGACCATCGCCGGGTCGAGGACGGCCGCCAGTGACGCGATGCCCTCCCCCAGCCAGGTGCCGAGGGCGGTCAGCTGCTCGATCGCGAAGCCGTCGCCGGCCCGTGCCGCCTCGGTGATGAGTGGGCCGGTGATCGCGGCGACGTCGCCGCCGGCCCGGTCGAGCAGGTCGCGTGCGCTGCCACCCTGCGCAGCGGCACGCGCCTCGCGGACCAGCGCGGTGCCTGAGCCGTAGGCCTCCAGGCACCCGAGGTTGCCGCACCCACAGGGGATCCCGTCGCGCACGACGCGCAGGTGCCCGATCTCGGCGGCGATGCCGAAGGCGCCGCGGTGCAGTCGTCCGTCGAGGACGATGCCACCACCGACTCCGGTGCCCACGGTGACCAGGAGCAGGTCGTCGACGTCCTTGCCTGCGCCGAAGGCGAACTCACCCCACGCGGCCGCGTTGGCGTCGTTCTCCACCACGACCGGCAGGTGGACCCTGGCCTCGAGCTCGGCCTTGAGGTCGAGGTCGCGCCACGCCAGGTTGGGGGCGAACAGGACGCGCGCACGGTGGCTGTCGACGTACCCCGCTGCACCCACACCGACACAGGCGATGTCGTGGCGGGCGGCGAGGTCGGTGACAAGGCCGGCGATCGCGTCCTCGATCGCCTCGACGTCGTCGGCCGGGGACTCCACCCGGAGCTCCTCGAGCACGCGTCCGTGGGCGTCCACGACTCCCCCGGCGATCTTGGTGCCACCGACGTCGATGCCGCAGGCCAACGGGCCCGGCGTCACGTCGTCTCCTCGGGCCATTCCTCACCGGTGTCGTCGAGGTCGATGTGCTCGACACCGCCGCGGTCCGACCCGGCCGGCGGTGTCGCAGTCGCCAGGATCCCGGCGGCCGCCTGGGCGAGCGAGGCCGCAGCCGTGGTCAGGTGGGCCTTCACCTCCGGGCTCAGCTGGCGTACGGCGTGCACGGCACGGCACACGGGACAGACCGTGCACTCGGCGGAGCCGGTGGCCAGGTGGTCGTTGATGTCGTGGGCCGCGGCGGCGGCGTGCTCGGACAGCCCGGTGACGGTGTCACCGAGCCCGGAGCCCTGCTCCCGCGCCCAGCCGTTGAGGGCGCCGAACAGCTTGGCCGCCTCTTCGGCGAGCGAGCCGACCTCGGCGCCGCGTCCGTCTTCGGTGTCGCTCACGACGCCCCTTCCTTGAATCTGACCTGGAGCTCGCCGCCGACCACGCGGGCACCAGCGATCTGGTGACGACTCAGCCCCGGCGGCAGCGTGAGGAGACGACGATACGACGCCACGCTGACCACGAGCTCGTCGCCATGCCTGGCGAGACCGACCTCCTCGCGGGTGACGTAGGGCAGGGCCAGGTGCACCACGGCACCCGAGGTGGTGCGGGTGATCCGGAAGGGGCCCGTGCCCTCCTGGACGGCCAGTGGGTCGGCGCCGGCATAGACCTCGCAGGCGAGGTCGTGCAGCGCGCTCACGCCGACCGGTTCCCCGGTGCGGTAGACCGAGCGCCACAGCGGCAGGCCCGCGAACGACTCGCTGACCTGCTCCAGCACCTCGCCCTGGGCCGCGACCCAGCCGGCACGCCACTCGTCGGCGTCCTCGGCCGGGAAGATGCGGTTGACCACGACGCCGTCAACGCGATAGCCGAACAGCGAGAGCATCGTGAAGGAGCGGCGCGCCTCGGCGAGCACCACCGACTCGGGGGTCAGGACGATCCGCACGCTGGCGTCGGGGCCGGTGAGCAGCTCGTGGACCTCGTCGAGCTCGGCGTGCAGGCGCTCGATCGCACCGAACACCGAGTCCTCCGGCATCGGCACCTTCGCCGCCCTCGACAGCATCGGTCCGAGCGCCTTCACGATCCTGCGCTCGACCGGGAAGATCCGCTCCATGTACCACCCGAGCGCCTCCGGCAGCGCGAGCAGCCGCAGCGTCTCGGCGGTCGGCGCGCAGTCGACGATGATGACGTCCCACTGGCCGCTCAGCGCCTGGGCCCGCAGCTCGAGCAGGGCCAGCACCTCCTCGGCACCGGGGATGACGGCCAGCTCCTCGGCCGCCACCGGGTCGACGCCGGCGACGTCGAGCACGCGCAGGAGATAGGACTGGATCTCGGCCCACGACTGCTCGAAGCGCAGCTGGGCGTCCACCTGCTGGACGAACAGCCCGGGGGCGACCTCGGTGGGTTCGGCGCCGGCCGGGGCACCGAACGCGTCGGCGAGCGAGTGCGCCGCGTCAGTCGACAGCACGAGCGTGCGCTGTCCGGAGGCGGCCGAGAGTGTCGCCGTACCAGCCGCGACGGTGGACTTACCGACGCCACCCTTGCCGGTGAAGAGAAGGATCCGCACGCGTCAGGACTGCGCGCTCAGAGCGACTCGACGCGCTTCTTCAGGCCCTTGAGCGCGGTGTCGATCAGGATCTTCTCGCCCTTGCGCTTGAGCATGCCGATCAGCGGGATCGAGACGTCGAGCGCCAAGGAGTAGGTGACCTCGGTCGAGCCGTTGCCCAGGTCGCGCAGGGTGTAGCTGCCGTCCAGCGCCTTGAGCATCTTGCCCTCGCCCAGGGTCCAAGTGACCTCACGGTCGCCGTCCCACTCGTAGACGAGGGTGTACTCGTCCTTGATCGGCGAGACGTCGAGCTCGAAGAAGACCTGCTCCGCGCGGCCGTCGGGACCGGGCACGGTCACGTCGGCGGTCGTGACGCCCTTGGCCCATGTGGGGTAGGAGTCGAAGTCGGCGATCACCGCCATCACCGCGGCGGGTGGAGCGTCGATCACGATCGACGAGGTCGTCTGTTCGGCCATGGCGGTGACCCTACCGGACCCTGACCACCGCGCCCGGCGCCGGCAGGCAGCGATAGCCTGCGAGCACCTGTCCCTTGAAGGAGGCCCCCTGTGCGCGAGTTCGCCACGCCGTTGACGACCGAGATCCCCACCGCGGGCAACCTCACCGATGACGTTGTCACCAACGCGCGCGAGGCAGCCGACGCCGTCGTCTTCAGTCGCAACACCGGCGACGGCTGGGACGAGGTCACCGCCGCCGAGTTCCTGGCCGAGGTCAGCGCCGTCGCCAAGGGCCTGATGGCCGCTGGCATCGAGGCCGGCGACCGGGTGGCGCTGATCTCCAAGACGCGCTACGAGTGGACCCTCCTCGACTACGCGATCTGGTTCGCCGGCGCAGCGACGGTGCCGATCTACGAGACGTCCTCCGCCGAGCAGATCGGCTGGATCCTGCAGGACTCCGGCGCCAAGGCCGTCGTGGCCGAGGGCGCCGACCACCTGGCCCGGGTGCGTGAGGCACGCGAGGCCGGCTCGGGCGCAGAGCTCAACCACGTGTGGTCCATCGACGACAACGCCGTGAGCGTGCTCGGCAAGCTCGGCCAGGACATCTCCGACGAGGCGCTCGAGGAGCGTCGTACGGCGACCACGCCGGCCGACCTGGCCACCTTGATCTACACCAGCGGGACGACGGGTCGACCCAAGGGCTGCATGCTCAGCCACGGCAACTTCATGTTCGAGCTGGGTGTGGCCACCCACGAGCTCGACCGGCTCTTCGACACCGAGGGCGCCTCGACGCTGCTCTTCCTGCCCCTGGCCCACGTGTTCGCGCGGATCATCCAGGTCGGCTGCATCAAGAAGCGCGTGCGCCTCGGGCACAGCGCCGACATCAAGAACCTGCTCGGCGACCTCGAGGTATTCAAGCCGACCTTCATCCTGGCCGTGCCGCGCGTCTTCGAGAAGGTCTTCAACACCGCGTCCCAGAAGGCGACCGCCGACGGCAAGGGCAAGATCTTCGACCGGGCCGCCGAGACCGCGATCGCCTTCTCGCGCGCCCAGGACAAAGGCCGAGTGCCGTTGCGCCTGCGCGCCCAGCACGCCCTCTTCGACAAGCTGGTCTACGCCAAGCTGCGAGCCGCCCTCGGCGGGGAGTGCACGCATGCCGTCTCCGGTGGCGCCCCGCTCGGCGAGCGGCTCGGCCACTTCTACCGCGGCATCGGCGTGGTCGTGCTCGAGGGCTACGGCCTGACCGAGACCACGGCCGCCCTCACGGTCAATCTCCCGGACGCCCAGAAGATCGGCACGGTCGGACGGCCGATCCCCGGCACCGCCGTACGCGTCGCGGACGACGGCGAGCTCCTGTTCAAGGGCGGCCAGGTCTTCAGCGGCTACTGGGACAACGAGGCCGCGTCGGCGGAGGCCCTCACCGACGGCTGGTTCCGCACCGGTGACGTGGGCGAGGTCGACGACGAGGGCTTCGTCCGGATCACCGGCCGGAAGAAGGAGATCCTGGTGACCGCCGGGGGCAAGAACGTCGCGCCCGCCGTGCTCGAGGACCGTCTGCGTGCCCACGCACTCGTCGACCAGTGTGTCGTCGTCGGCGACGGCCAGCCCTTCATCGCCGCGCTGGTGACCATCGACCGCGAGTCCTTCCCGGCGTGGGCCGAGGCGCGTGGCAAGTCCGGCTCGGTGGAGAGCAACATCGACGACGCCGACCTGCTGGCCGAGATCCAGCTCGCCGTCGACGACGCCAACAAGGCCGTCTCGCGCGCCGAGGCCATCCGCAAGTTCACGATCCTCCCCGACGAGTGGACCGAGGAGCGCGGGCACCTGACCCCGAGCCTCAAGCTCAAGCGCAACGTCGTGATGCGCGAGTTCCGCCAGGACGTCGAAGCTCTCTACGTCCCCTGAGAATCGCTGCCGATTCGACTCCCAGCGTCCCGGAATCCCACGTTGTGACTACCTGAACGACCGCTCACGTAGTCATAACGGGTGGTGCCGATGCGACCTATGGGCAGTTTGTTCGGTTTAGCCCACAACCCTTCGGCGAGAGCCCTAGATTTTGCGCCTGGGGCTGGAATCTGGGTCCTCCCCAAGCCCCCTGGGCGCGGTTCTGCCACGCCAGTCGGCTGGCCTGAGCACACCCAGATGAAACCCCCTGGATTCTCTGACTGTGAAGGATCGCCACATGGCTCGCCGTTCTGTTCTCCTGCTCGTAGCCGCGCTGATCGCGCTGGTCGGTACGTCGATGATCGTCCTCTACGTCCAGGGCATCGATGCTCGTGCGACCGAGGGCCAGGAGCTCGTCGAGGTCCTCACCGCGACCGATGTCATCGAGATCGGCGACGACGTGTCCGCCGCCCAGGAAGCCGGCAAGTTCGAGAAGACCGAGGTCCGCAAGATCGACCTCGTCGAGGGGGCTCTCTCCTCCACCAGCTCGATCTCCGACCTCGTCGCCCTCGGGACGATCTACCCCGGCGAGCAGATCATCGCCCGGAAGTTCGGCAGCCTCGGTGACGCCGACACCCTTGTCATCCCGGACAACAAGATCGCGATCTCCGTCGAGCTCACCGACCCCGAGCGGGTCGCCGGCTTCGTCAACCCCGGCTCGGAGGTCGCCATCTTCATCTCCGCCGACCCCGTGCGGATCCTCCCCGACGGCAAGGAGCTCAAGCTGGCGCCGTACACCCGCCTGCTGCTCCCCAAGGTCGAGGTCGTCGGCGTCGGCACGACCAGCATCGCTGCCAGGACCACCAAGACCGAGGACGGCGAGGAAGAGGTCGAGCAGGTCGCCCGGACCATCCTCACCGTCGCCGTGGACCAGAAGGAGGCCGAGCGCCTCATCTACGCCGCGCGCAACGGCGACGTCTCCTTCGCCATGCTGACGAGCGAGTCCAAGGTCGTCGACAAGCCGGGCGTCACCGCTGTCGACGTGATGCCCGAACCGTTCCGGAACGCATTGTGACCGCGATCCTCGAGCCCGACGTCGGGCACCTCGCCATCGTGCAGACGATGCTGCACGGGTCGGTGGCGTTCAAGTCGTTCGAGGACCTGAATGCCCACATCGCGGCCAGCCCGCACGAGTTCGCCGTCGTCATCGGCCCCACGGTCGACGTCGACGCGGCCACGGCGTTCGCCAAGTGGGCCCGGATCAGTCGCCCGGACCTCGGCGTGATCCTGCTCCGTCGCACCGTCGACCACGACGTGCTCACCACCGCACTGCGCAGCGGCATGCGCGAGGTCGTCGAGGCCAATGACCTGGCCGGCATCACCACCGCCGTGCACCGTGCGCGGTCGGTCGCCAGCGAGATCGCGAAGACGATCGAGGTCGAGGCCCAGGCCGCTGCCTCGTCCGCCATGGCGCAGGCCAAGGCGGACGTCGCTGCGGCCCAGGCGGCCGCGGACATGCCCCAGGGCAAGGTGCTGACCGTCTTCTCGACCAAGGGCGGCGTGGGCAAGAGCCTGATTGCCACCAACACCGCCGTGGCGCTCAGCGACGCGGGCCACAACGTGTGCCTGATCGACCTCGACGTGAACAGCGGCGACGTCGCGATCATGCTGCAGCTGACGCCGGCCAGGACGATCAACGACCTCGTGGCATTCAACGGGATGATCGACGAGGTTGCGCTCGAGTCGATCCTGACCCGGCACTCCAAGCGCCTCGCCATCGTGGCGGCACCCGTCCGTCTCGACTCCCCCGACCACGCCACCGCGGTCGACATCGGCACCATGATCGACACCCTCAAGGGCATGTTCGACTACGTCGTCGTCGACACGTCCGGCGTGTTCGACGACAACGCGCTGACCGCCCTCGACCGCACCGACACCATCGTCCTGGTCGCAACGCTGGACATCCCCGCGCTGAAGGGCCTCAAGCTCGCCACAGGAACCCTCGACCTCCTGAACTTCCCCCGCGACACCTGGAAGTTCGTGCTCAACCGGGCCGACGGCAAGGTCGGTCTCACGACCGACGAGTTCGAGTCCACCGTCGGCCTGAAGGCCGACATCTCCCTGGTCTCGAGCCGCGAGGTGCTCTCCGCCGTGAACCGCGGAGAGGCGCTGGTGCGTGCCTACCCGTCACACCCCAACAGCAAGGCGATCGTCGCCTTCGCCCACTCGTTCACCAACGTCGATGCGACCCAGTCCGAGGGCCACAAGGTCTCCGGCGGTCGCCTGCGCCTCAGGAGGGGCTGACATGAGTCTCAGCGATCGCATTGCCGCCGCCCAGCGGTCAGCCCGCCCGCAGCAGGGGGCGCCCGCCGAGCCCGTTCCCCCGGTGACCCCGCCGAACGGCACGACCACCCTCGCACCCCCTCCGCCCACAGCGGCGCCGGCGGCGCCGCCCACCTCGGCCACCACCCTGGCCACGCTGACCGCGAGCAAGGCCAAGACCGGCCGCGACCCGTTCGCGGTCGTCAAGAAGATCGTGCACGCCAAGCTCGTCGAGGCCCTCGGCCCTAAGCTCTACGACGCGCACATGACCCAGTCCGAGCTCGAGCAGCAGGTGCACGTCGCGCTGCAGACCGCACTGGCGGACGCCGACCAGCCGATGTCCTCGGTCGACCGGGCCCGCGTCTCCCAGGAGATCGCCGACGACATCCTCGGCTACGGCCCGCTCGAGCCGTTGCTGCGAGACTCGGAGCTCTCCGAGGTCATGGTGAATGCCTACAACAGCATCTACATCGAGCGCAGCGGCAAGCTCGTCAAGACCGACGCGCAGTTCGCCGACGAGGCACACCTGCGCCGCACGATCGACAAGATCGTCAGCAAGATCGGTCGTCGCGTCGACGAGACCAGCCCGATGGTCGACGCTCGCCTGCCCGACGGCAGCCGTGTCAACGCGATCATCCCGCCGCTGGCGCTCGACGGTTCCAAGCTGACCATCCGCAAGTTCTCCGAGGATCCCTACACCATCGAGGACCTGATCAGCTTCGACTCCTTGTCCCGTCAGGCGGCCGATCTGCTCGAGGGCTGTGTCCGCGGTCGCCTGAACATCCTCGTGTCGGGTGGAACGGGTGCCGGCAAGACGACGACGCTCAACGTGCTCTCCTCCTTCATCCCGGACGACGAGCGGATCGTGACCATCGAGGACGCCGCCGAGCTCCGGTTGCACCAGGACCACGTGCTCCGGCTGGAGTCGCGTCCGCCCAACATCGAGGGCAAGGGCGCCGTCACCATCCGTGACCTGGTCAAGAACTCGCTACGCATGCGCCCTGACCGCATCGTCGTCGGTGAGATCCGCGACGCAGCCGCGCTCGACATGCTGCAGGCGATGAACACCGGCCACGACGGCTCCATCTCGACACTGCACGCCAACACGCCTCGTGATGCGCTCGCCCGTCTGGAGACGATGGTGCTGATGGCCGGCATGGACCTGCCCGTGCGCGCCATCCGCGAGCAGGTCGCGAGTGCCGTCGACCTCATCATCCAGCAGACCCGTCTCAAGGACGGCACGCGCCGCATCACCGCCATCACCGAGATCGTCGGCATGGAGGGCGACATCATCACCACCCAGGACGTCTTCCTGTTCGACTACAGCGCCGGGACCGACGAGCACGGCAAGTTCAAGGGCCACCTCAAGTCGATGGGCCTCAGGCCGCGCTTCCTCGAGCACCTCGCTGACCACGGCGTGAAGGTCAACCCCGCCATCTTCGCCACCGGAGGATCACTGCAATGACGCGCCGCCGTCCCGCTCGGGCTGTCGCGGTCCTCGCCGCAGCAGGGCTCGCAGCACTCCTGGTCTCCCCGGCCGCACACGCCGCGGACGAGATCGGCATCGACCACATCGAGTCCGCCGAACGCCGCGTCTCCCTGGTGCTGTCGGTGGACGGTCTGCCCACCGGCGCGATCGCCGACCCCTCGTCCGTCGCGGTCGAGGTGGACGGTCGAGCGGTCGACGCCACGGCGAAGATCGTGTCGGCGGGCGACATCGACCGCTCGACCGTCCTCGTCCTCGACGCCAGCAACAGCATGCGCGGCGCCAAGTTCGCTGCCGCCACAGCCGCTGTCAACGCGTTCCTCGACCAGGCCCCGGCCGACGTGGCCATCGGTCTCGTGACGTTCGCCGGCGACATCCAGCAGACGATCGAGCCCACCACCGACCACGACGCCATCCGCACCGCCCTGCTGGGCATCGAGCTCAGCAAGGGCACGAGCGTCTACGACGCCCTGCTCGAGGGCGTCGACATCGTCGGTGCCGAGGGGTCGCGCGCCGTGCTCCTCCTCTCCGACGGTGCCGACACCGGCAGCGCGACCACGCTCGAAGTGGCGTCCAGCGAGGCCGAGGACCGCGAGGTCGTCGTCGACGTCGTCTCCCTGGGCCGCTCGGCCAAGGCATCGGAGATCGCGGGTCTCGCGGAGGACACCGGCGGCAAGGTCATCCCTGCCGACCCGGCTGCCCTGAGCACGGTCTTCGCAGCGCAGGCCGACGCACTCGCCCAGCAGATCCTCGTGACGTTCGACGCCCCGGACGACTCCAAGGAGGAAGCGTCCATCACCGTGACGCTCCGGGCCGACGAGACGTCCTACACCGACTCGGCGTTCGTCACTCTCGCCGCCGCGACCTCGATCCCTGACGTGGTCGAGAACGGCAAGGCCCTCGTGAGCACGCCGCTGATGCTGCTGGGCGCACTCGTCCTCTTCCTCGGGCTCGTCGGCCTGATGAGCATCGTGATCTCCGGCCCCCGCATCGGACGCTCGAACGCCGAGCGCCGTCTGGACTCCTACTTCGGCTCCACGGGTGGCACGCCCGGCAGCCGCAAGAAGGCCACGGCAGATTCCGGGGCTCTCGACTCCGCAGTGGCGATGACCAACAAGGTCGTCAGCGCCGACATGGAGACACGGATCGCCCAGCGACTCGCCGGCGCCGGGTCGGCGCTCACCGCAGCCGAGTGGTTGCTCATGCACGTCGGCATCGCAGTGGGCTCCGCCCTCGTCTGCTTCATCCTCGGCGGCCCCGGCCTGGCCGTGCTCGGCCTGATCGGTGGAGCGGTCCTCCCGTGGATCTACCTCAGGTTCAGGCACCGCCGTCGGCTCAACGCCTTCAACGCCCAGCTCGCCGAGTCCCTCGGCCTGATGGCGGGCGGGCTCCAGGCGGGTCTCTCGCTGCCCCAGGCCGTGGACACCGTCGTGCGCGAGGGCCACGAGCCAATCGCCGGCGAGCTGCGCCGTGCCCTGATCGAGCAGCGACTCGGTGTCGACATCACCGACGCGATGGACGGCGTCGCGCTGCGCATGGAGAGCGAGAACTTCGCCTGGGTCGTCATGGCGATCCGCATCCAGCGTGAGGTCGGCGGCAACCTCGCCGAGATCCTCAACACCGTCGCGGACACCCTGCGCGAGCGTGAGTACCTCAAGCGACAGGTCCGCTCCCTCAGCGCCGAAGGTCGCCTGTCGGGATACATCCTCGGATTCCTGCCTCCCGCCATCTTCGTCTATCTCTACTTCGTCAACAACGAGTACGTCCGACCCCTGTACACCACGTTCCCTGGATACATCATGTTGCTTGCCGCCTTCGTTCTCCTTGCCCTCGGTTCCTTCTCGATGTCCAAGCTGGCCAAGGTGGAGGTCTGATGTCCCCGATGTTGCTGGCCGGCGCGCTCCTGCTCGTCGCCGCCATCACGCTCTCGTTGTCCGTGATCGGCGTCGTGACCAGCGAGCGCCGTGGCGTCGCCCGGTCCGTTGCCGCCATCCAGGCGATCGACTCCGCCCCCGACGTCTTGAAGGCGGAGCTCGAGCTCCCGTTCGTCGAGCGCGTCATCGGCCCGCTCGGCGACCGCTTCGTCGACATCGGTCGCAAGATGGTGCGGGCAGACACCGCCCAGAAGCTCCAGTATCGGCTCAACATCGCCGGCAACCCGCCCAGCTGGGACGTGAGCCGGATCATCGGCCTCAAGGTGCTCGGGCTCGGCGTCTTCGCCGTCCTCGGCTTCCTCTACTTCCTGGGCCTGGACTGGTCCTTCCTGCGGGTCATCGTCGCGACCGGCCTCGCGGCCGGGTTCGGCTACGTCCTGCCCAACGTGCTGCTCTACAACGCAGGCCAGAAGCGCGAGAAGCTGATGCGAAACTCGCTGCCCGACGCCATCGACCTCCTGACCGTCTCCGTCGAGGCCGGCCTCGGCTTCGACTCGGCGGTCGCACGCGTCGCCAAGAACACGACCGGGCCGCTGTCCCAGGAGTTCAACCGCCTGCTCCAGGAGATGCAGATCGGCGTGGGCCGCGCCGAGGCGATGCGCAGCATGGCGATGCGCTCCTCGCTGCCCGACCTGAAGTCCTTCTGCCTGTCCATGGTGCAGGCGGACGCCCTCGGCATCCCGATCGGCCGGGTGCTGCGCATCCAGAGCCAGGAGATGCGGGTCAAGCGCCGCCAGCGGGCGGAGGAGAAGGCCCAGCAGGTGCCGGTGCGCATCATGATCCCGCTCGTGATGTTCATCCTGCCGTGCCTGTTCATCGTCATCCTCGGACCAGCCGGTCTACAGATCGCCGAGACGTTCAGCAACCGCTGATGCGCAACCAGGTCCGGCCCGATCCCCTCACTGGCATCCCCGTCTCCGCCCGCTCCGCGCGTGCGAGCGCCGCCATCCGTACGTTCACGTTGTCGCTGGCCGCGGGCCTGCTGCTGAGCACCGCCGACGCGACCCGCGCGCTGCCCGTGCTGCTGGCCCTCGGGGTGATCGCGGTCGCCTGCTCCACGTTGGAGCTGGGCGTGCTCACCAGGGGTGGGTCGTGGCTGCCTGTCACCGAGGCCCTCCTGAGCGCGCTGGTCCTGACGAGTGCTCCGCCCGAAGCGGCACTGCTCGTCTACCTGGCCGCACCGCCTGTCATCGCCGGTCTTCGTCATGGCGCCGTGGCCTGCTTCAACGTGACCCTCGTCGGGGCCATCGCCGTGATCGCGACCGCGATCCTCAGCGAAGGCCGCACCGACGTCGCGCGCATCCTCGAGTCGGTGCCCTGGCTGGTGATGGGCCTGGGTGTCGGCCAGCTGGCCGGCTGGCAGTCGCGCTCCGTGCGCGACCTGGAGGCCCGCCAGGCACCGTTCGCCGCCGCCCACCAGCTGATGTCCCAGCTGCACGACCTGACGAGCGCCGGCGCGGTCGGCCTCGACAGCGTGCAGCTCGCCGCCGAGCTCGAGGCCGCACTGCGGCGCACGACCGGGGCCTCGCGCTCGGCCGTGCTGCTGCACGGCCGACAGGACGAGGTCGACCTCATCTCGTCGTACGGCGACCTCAAGCCGCCCCCGGACGTCGACGGCGAGGTGGACCCGAGCATCGCGTCCATCTGCCTGGCCGTCGCGGACAACACGTTCGGCTCCGTCGTGCTGGTCCGGGAGGCAGGGTGGACACTCGAGCTGCTGGCCATGGCACAGGAGGTCGCCGAGGAATTCGTCCTCCGCCTCGACACCGCGGTGACCTTCGACGAGGTGCGCCTGATGGCGACGTCCGAGGAACGCACCCGGATCGCTCGCGAGATGCATGACGGCGTCGCCCAGGAAATCGTGGCGCTCGGCTACGTCGTCGACGAGATCGAGTCCATGACCTCGGAGTCGAGCGTCCAGTCGCTCGCAGCGTCACTGCGCGACGAGATCAGCCGCGTGGTCGCCGACCTGCGCTTCTCCATCTTCGACCTGCGCCACCATGTCGCCGACCACCAACTGGCCGGTGCGCTGGCGGAATATGTCCGCGAGGTCAGCCACGGCACGGACCTGCGGGTCCACCTGGTGCTCGACGAGTCGGGCCCGCCGCTCCCCCGCCGCACCGAGGTCGAGCTTTTGCGCGTCGCCCAGGAGGCGATCGGCAACGTGCGCCGGCACGCCGAGGCGACGAACCTCTGGGTGACCCTCGTCTGCGACGGAGCCAGCATCAGGCTCGAGATCGAGGACGACGGCGTCGGCAACGCCGTCCCGCGCGAGAAGCACTGGGGCCTGCAGACGATGCGCGAGCGTGCCCAGTGCATCGGCGCCGAGCTCACGATCTCGCCACGAACCGAGGGTGGCACCGTCGTGCTGCTCCAGACCAAGCACCACGTCGCCACCGAAGGGATGACTCGACATGAGCACCACAGTTCTCCTCGTCGATGACCACGAGCTGATCCGTCAGGGCCTGGCTCGCGCGTTCGAACGAGACACCGAGACGACCGTCGTCGGTCAGGCGGGCAATGTGGCCGACGCCCTCGTGGCCTTCGAGCAGCTCCGCCCGGACGTCGTGGTCACCGACCTCCAGCTGCCCGACGGACACGGCCTCGACGTCGTGCGCGCCATCCGTGCCACCAACGCCACGACCGGCGTCGTGGTGCTGACCATGCATGCCGGCGACGACCAGATCTTCGCGGCGATGGAGGCCGGCGCGTCCGGCTTCGTCGGCAAGGACAGCAAGGCGACCGAGGTGGTGAGCGCCGCCAAGCACGCGGCGGTCGCCCCGAGGACCTTCCTGTGCACCGGCCTCAGCGAGGCGATGATGCGCCGGGCCACGGGACCCGTGACCCCCAAGCTGTCCGGTCGCGAGGACGAGGTGCTGACCCTGCTCGCGGACGGTCTGGGCACCGGGGAGATCGCCTCCCGGCTCTTCATGAGCGAGTCCACGGCGAAGACCCACATCACGCACATCTACCAGAAGCTCGGCGCCGCCAACCGCGCCCAGGCGCTGGTCGCGGCCATGCGCATGGGGCTCCTGGACCACGTCGCGACGCAGCGGTTCTGACCGGCCGGCCGGACGCACACGTCTGGACCACCCGGTCCAGTCCAGTGGGTTGCGTCACGGTAGTCAAAAGGGACTAGGCGGTCCCGACCGATCATCCGATTCGCAGACGCCGCCCCTCGGACAGACTTCTTCTTGTCGGGTCTGGTGCCTGACGGGCCAAGACTCTCCACCATTCATCACACACAAGGGATATCGAAATGATCCAGTTCCTCAGCCTCATGCTCAACGCTCGCCGTGACGACGAGAAGGGCGCCACCGCCGTCGAGTACGGCCTCATGGTCGCGCTGATCGCCGCCGCCATCATCCTCACCGTCGGCCTCCTCGGCGACGAGCTCGTCAAGCTGTTCACCGAGGTCACCACGGGTATGCAGGGCCGCTGATCCAACACCTGGGGCCGGTGTCCGCGTTCACACGCGGATGCCGGCCCTCGGTACGTTCCGGCCCAAGGAGTGAGCAATGACGATGACCCGCAAGCATGACGAGGACGGCGCGACCGCCGTCGAGTACGGCCTGATGGTCGCGATGATCGCCGCTGCGATCATCGTCTCCGTCGGCCTGTTCGGCGAGGAAGTCCTCGCCCTGTTCCAGGAGATCCCCCCGCAGCTCGGCCGCAACATCTGAGGTCAGTCCTCGGTCGCGAGCGCCAACCGCTCCAACACCGTGGGGTGACTCCCCCACCACCACTGCAGCCACACAGGCGGCGTCGGATCCGCCAGCGAGCGCAGTGCCAACAACTTCTGCATCTCCACGAAGGCGACCGGGTCCCCGGTCGCCTTCAGCGCTTCCACGTCCGCGCGCGTCTCGATCTGCCGGCTGACGCCGTTCTCCAGCGGACTCGCCGCGAGCGTCGCCCACACGCTGAGCGCCAGCACGAGGGGCACGATCCGCGGATCAGCCAGGCCCGGTCGGCCGCGTCTGCGACGGGTGGTGACGACCAGTCCCAGCAGGCCGACTCCGGCGGCCCCTCCCAGGGCGCCCAGCGCCGTACCGATCACGACGTCGCCGTGCGCCGCGTGCGCCAGCTCGTGGGAGATCACCGACAGGGCCTCGTCTCGCGGCAGCGACTCGACCAGGTTGTCGTAGACGACCACCCGCCTGGTGTTGCCGATGCCGGAGACGTAGGCATTGAGCGTGGTCGTACGCCGAGACGCGTCCGCGACGAGCACGTCGTCGAGCCGTACTCCCTGCTGGTCCGCGAGCACGAAGATCTCCGACCTGAGCCCGGGGTCGGTCAGCGGCGTGAAGTCGTTGAACAGGGGCTCGACGACGAGCGGATAGATGAAGGAGCCGAGCACCACGAGCGCCCCGACGAGTCCCCCCGCGATCGCCGGCCAGGCGCGACGCCAGCGTCGTGCGACACCGAGGAGCACGAGCAGCCCGACCGACGTGGTGACCACGGCGACCACCTCGCTCGTCGCCACGTCGCGTGCATATCCGACCCACGTCTGGGTGCTCAGACCGTTGGCCAACCGGTGCCGTTGCAGCATCACGCTGCACGGCAGGGTCGCCAGCCGACCGAGCAGGCTGATCGCGAGCACGCCGAGCACGACCTTCGCCCACCAGCGGCCGGGCAGCCGCTCCATCAGCCGCTCGCCCCAGCGGGTGAACCCGAGCGCCGACGCCACCACGAGGGTGATGGCGAGTGACAGCAGGCTCCACCGACGGGCCCAGGCTGCGTAGTCCTCGCCGCGCCTGATCTGCTCGGCCGTGAACACCGTCTCGGGTCGTACGGCGCTGGGCGCACCACCCGGCACCGGCTGCCACGGCACCCAGAGCGCCGCCACGACGACGAACCCGACCACCGCGACCAGCGTCACGGTGAGCGCGCAGCGGCGAGCGGTCACGGGCGGAGCCCCCTGAGCCGGACCTGCCACCCCCGGAGCACCTCACCCGGGGTCAGTCCCACCGACGCCAGAGCGCGGCGCGTGGTCGCACCGTCCGATGCCTCGTCGTAGACCCGGACCAGGCCGCGCTCGCCGACCCGGGCAGCGACCTCGACACAGGCGAGCCAGGCCAGCTCGTAGGCGGCCTCGAGACTGTCGGACGAGGTGTCGAACTCGGCGACGCCGGGTAGGTGGTCGGGCACCCCGTCGCGGCGCACGAGCGCGCGCGCCCGGGCAGCCGTCGTGCTCAACGGCAGCCCGATGTCGCGCAGGGCGACGTAGTCGGCGAAGCCTTCGAGCAGCCAGGGATCGAGGGAGACCGTGGTCGCGTCGGTGGCGACGTGCACGAGCTCGTGGCTGATCACGACCTGCGCACCCGCGCCGCGCAGCCGCCCCGTGACCTCCGGGTTGACGAAGACCCGCACCGGCCCGCTCGTGCGCTGGGAGCCGTCGGCGGCGGCAGTGACCGCGGCGATACCGGCATACGTCCCGTCAGCGACGTCGAGCGCGTCATCGAGCGCCTCGCTGCTCGCCGGCACCTCCAGGACGACCGAGGGGCGCCACTGCGGGAGCACGCCCCGGACGACGGGGACCGCTCGGCGGACCCGCTGGAGGTAGACGCGCGCCTCCCGGGCGGCCTGCTCGCCGGCTGCCATCACGAGGGCCCGGGGTGTACGCCGTATGACCAGCCGCTCACGCAGCCACAACGGCGAGATGCGGTCGCCGCCGCCCAGGCCGGTGATGGCGACGCGCCCGTCGTCGGGCGCGAACGCGACGAGCACCTCGGCGTGTGCCGGCTCCTCATCGAATCCGTCGATCGCCCAGGTCAGGTCGACGGCGGCGGTCCAGGAACCGTCCGGCGCGACCGCCCCGACCTCGTCGACGTAGCGCGCCGACAGGTCGACGAGTCCGAGCTCGCGCGCGTTGTCGGCGACTGCCCTCAGGAGCCCGACGGACGCAGGATCGTCCGGACGCCCGAGCTCGGCAGCGGCGTCGGGGTGACCTGCAGCCAGGGCCCGGACGAGGTCCTGGACGACGGCCGCCGCAGCGCCCGCCTGCGCCGTCGGCGCAGCCGAGTCGTCGGAGAGGTCGGCCCGGTAGGGCTCGTCGCCACCGACGAGCCAGACGCCTGCTGCGACCAGCCCCACACACAGCGAAAGACCGGCCACCCACCAACGTGGGCGACCGGTCTTCGAGGTCGGGCGATCAGCCAGGGCGAACCGCGCCGACGTAAGGCATGGAGTGGAGACCGGAGACGGCCACACCGGTGCCGGGGTTGGCTGCGTGCACGATCATGCCGTTGCCGATGTACATGCCGACGTGGCTGATCGGGCTGTAGTAGAAGACCAGGTCGCCGGGCTGCAGCGCACTCGCGGAGATGTGCGGGCCGGAGCCGTACTGCGCGCTTGACGAGTGCGGGAGACCGACACCGGCCGCGCCCCAGGCGCGCATGGTGAGGCCCGAGCAGTCGAAGGCGTTGTCGCCGGTGGCGCCGTAGACGTAGGCGTCGCCGACCTGGGCCATGGCGTAGGAGATCGCCGCTGCGGCCCTGCCGGAGGCGGGCACCGAGGCGGGCATGCGCGTGGTCTCGGAGCGCGACGAGGTCATCAGACGCTCACGCTCCTCGGCCTCGAGGTCGGCCAGCAGGTCTTCGGCTTCCTCGAGCTTCGTGTCGATCGTCTTCTTCTCGGCTGCGAGGTCGTCGGTGGTCTCCGCGATCTCGGCGGCACGATCGGCCGTGGCGTCGCGGCGCAGGTCGAGGGCCTCGAGCTCGGTCGAGTAGGCGTCGAACATGTTGTCCTGCAGGGAGTTGAAGCCCGACATGGTCGAGAGCTGCCCCAGGAAGGCACCCGGGTCGTCGGACACGACGACCTGGCCGACGGTGGAGATCGACTCACCCTGGTAGCCGCGCAGGATCGAGTCAGCCACCTCGCCCCGGACCGCGTCGAGCCTGGCGCTCTGGCGCTGCTCGTCGCTGCGGAGGGCCGACAGGTCCTTGCGGAGGTCGGCGAGGTCGAGCTTGGCGTCGTTGTATCGCTCCGAGGCCTGCTCCGCCTCGTGGTAGAGCCGGTCGACCTTGGCCTGGACATCCTTGATGTCCGGGTCAGCCTGGGCCGGTGAAACGGGGATGATTCCGATGGCGGCAATCGCGGTGATTCCCAGCAAGGCGCTGCCGAGTCGCATCCGGTCGTGATTCACGAGCGGGTGTTCTCCCTTGTGTGTCGTACGTCTACCGGGTGAGCTGACGGGTTCGGGCACGACATGCCCTACGCCTCCTCCGCATGCGCGAGCGCATGTCCTTGGAGGCGATTCACCCCAGACGGGAAGTGGTTCCCCGGCTCCGATCCACTGACCGGGGGGTCAACGGATCGAACTCGACGCGGTGCTCGCGCGGACCCGAGTGGCCCACTTCCACGATCACCTGAGGGGTCAGCGTAGTCCGCCCCCGGCACTGCTGCCAATCTCCGTCCCGATGCAGACCGCGTGTCGTTGCTGTGGTGTGGCTCACGTGACTGATGGGGCGTCGAGGCCGGATCAGGCCGATTCCACGATGGGTCCCGTGACCGGCTGGACCAGCCGCAGTGGTGGCACGAGGCCGCCATCGGCCAGCGCCTCGAGGGCGCGGCGTTCGTCGTCGTCGAAGGTGAGCTCGGGCGGTGGCCCCAGCAGCACGGTGACCACGCAGTCGTGGCAGGCCAGTCCCCGCACCAGGCAGCTGTCGCAATCGATTCGTGTCGTCATGTGACGCACCGTGCCACCGAGCACCGACAACGGCCGGTCGCGAGCGACCGGAGGCGTGTTCAGCCAGGGTTGGTGGTGGGGTCCTCGCCGAGCAGGGCCGCCTCGTTGCGGTCCACGATCTCGATGGCGTCGTCGCGCCCGCACCAGCGGCACGACACCGACTCCACGGACTCGCCCCTGACCTCGGTGGACTCCACCGCGTGATCGCCGGCCAGGTCGAAGTGCCAGAACTCGGTCGTGCGCCGTGTGCGGGTCACGTCGAAGCGGGTCAGGTTGCCGCAACCGCCGCAGCGCCAGCGGTGGGACGAGGTCGGCAGTTCTGTGGTCACGGATCCAGCCTAGTGGCGCGGCGTCCCCGACGATGTCGGTGGTCGGACCTAGCGTCGTGGACATGACCACCGCAGCAACCACCTCCCGATGGGAGGCCCAGCGCAGCTTCGACGAGCTGGGCCGGCCGCTGCGCGACATCACCTTCTGCGTGGTCGACCTCGAGACGACGGGTGGATCTGCGGCGGCGGGGTCGATGATCACCGAGATCGGGGCGGTCAAGGTCCGCGGCGGAGAGGTGCTCGGCGAGTTCCAGACCCTGGTCAACCCGCATGCGGCGATCCCGCCGTTCATCGCCGTGCTCACCGGCATCACCAACTCGATGGTCAGCGACGCGCCCTCCATCGATTCCGCCCTCCCGGCGTTCCTGGAGTTCGCCGCCGGCAGCGTGCTGGTGGCCCACAACGCCCCCTTCGACGTCGGCTTCCTGCGCCACTTCGCCAGCGCCCAGGACCTGGCGTGGCCCGCCTTCGAGGTGCTCGACACGGCCAAGCTCGCCCGCCGCGTGATCACCCGCGACGACGCGCCCAACTGCAAGCTCTCCTCGCTCGCCCAGCTGTTCAACGCGACCACGACCCCCAACCACCGTGCCCTGTCCGACGCGCGCGCGACCGTCGACGTGCTGCACGGACTGATGGAGCGACTGGGCGGTGTCGGCGTCCACACCCTCGAGGAGCTCCAGACCTTCACCTCCCGGGTCTCCACCGCCCAGCGCCGCAAGCGCCACCTGGCCGAAGGACTGCCGCACGCCCCCGGCGTCTACCTCTTCCGCGACGACCGCGCGCGCGTCCTCTACGTCGGCACGTCCAAGGACCTGCGCAGCCGGGTGCGCACCTACTTCACCGCGTCCGAGACCCGCACCCGGATGGGCGAGATGGTCGGATTGGCCGAGTCGGTCTCCACCATCACCTGCGCCACCCCGCTCGAGGCCGAGGTCCGCGAGCTGCGCCTGATCGCCGAGCACAAGCCGAAGTACAACCGCCGCTCCCGCTTCCCGGAGAAGATGCACTTCGTCAAGCTCACCCGCGAGCCCTGGCCGCGACTGTCCCTGGTGCGTCGCGTGCTCGACGACGACGCCGATTATCTCGGCCCGTTCTCGTCGAAGAAGTCTGCCGACAAGTGCCTGGCCGCCCTGCACGAGACGTTCCCCGTCCGGCAGTGCTCCGACCACATCGGGGTCAATCCCTCCCGCACCCCCTGCGTCCTCGCCGAGATGGGGCGATGCCTGTCCCCCTGCGACGGCAGCGCCGACCCGACGACCTATGCCGCGGTCGTCCGGCAGCTGCGCGACACCTTGCTCCATCGGCCTGACGAGGTCGTCGATGCCATCCAGCGACGGATGACCGCCCTGGCCGACCTGGATCGCTTCGAGGAGGCCGGAGTGCACCGCGACCGGCTCGCCACCTTCGTGCGAGCGGCCGCGCGCACCCAGCGGCTCTCCGCCCTCACCGGGTGCCCCGAGGTCGTAGCAGCGCGCCGCGAGGACGACGGGCGCTGGGCAGTCCACATCGTGCGGCACGGCCGGCTGGTCGCTGCGGGCGTCATCCCCTCAGGCGCCGACGCACACCACTACGTCCACCAGCTTCGCGCGAGCGCGGAGACGGTGATCGATGCGCCGGGCCCGGTCCCGGCAGCCACCGCCGAGGAGACCGAGAAGGTGCTCCGCTGGCTGGAGGCGCCAGGCATCCGCCTCGTCGACGTGGCCGGCGAGTGGGCCTGCCCCGTCGGCGGGGCGACGCGCCATCTGTCGGTCTACGACGCGGTCGAGGCGTCCCGGCTGTCACTGGTGCCCTTCGACGAGCAGCGCCTGCCGTCCGCCGTCCACCAGCCCGCGCGCTGAGGAGCGTCAGTCCAGCCCGAGCGAGAAGGCCGACTCCAGGTCATGGCGCGAGAAGGTGCGGAACGCGATGTGCGTCTCGGTGGACGTGACGCCCTCCACCTTGTTCAGTGAGTCGGCGACGACGGCGGCGATGTCCTCGTGCTTGCTGACCCGGATCATCGCGATCAGGTCGATCTGGCCGGTCACCGAATAGACCTCACTGACGCCGTCCAGCGCCGCGATCGCCTCGGCGACCTCAGGGATGCGGGCGACGTCGGCCTTGACGAACACGATGGCAGTGATCATGGGCGACACCGTACCGCCGCCTCGGCCCACCGAGCACTGAAGGCAGGGGTCGCCCGATCGGGTAGTGGATCTAGTCCTTTCGGGCCACCTCGGGTCATTTGCTCACGCACGAACCTCTTCCCTCTTTAGCGTGTCGACGTCTGCGTGCAATCAGGCCCTACGAGGGGAACTATCGGGATGTCACACATTGGTCTTGGACGTGTGTGCGGAGCGCGCACCTGCGCCGCCGTCGCACTCGCACTCGGCGCCTCACTGTTCGGGCTAGTTGTGATGTCCAGGGAGGTTGTCCCGCCGAGCGGCGGTGAGTCGGTCTGACAGGTGAAGGCCTCCGGTTGTGAAGTGGAGCTGTCTAGAAACCGCTTCACCAACCAGGAGGCCTTCATGTCCCACGCTAACGCCACCCTCACCCCGATCACCCGTCTGCGCATGGCACGGTTGGTCGTCGACCGCGGCTGGACCTACGCCTCAGCGGCGAAGATGTTCATGGTTGCTCCGCGGACTGCCAAGAAGTGGGCCGACCGCTACCGCACCGAAGGGCAGGCCGGGATGGCCGACCGAAGCTCTCGACCCCACGCCAGCCCGAACAAGACAAGACCTGCGCTCGTTCGACGGATCGTGCGGCTCCGTTGGCGCCAACGACTCGGTCCCGTCCAGATCGCCGGCCGCCTCGGGATGCAGGCCTCGACCGTTCACGTCGTGCTGGTGCGATGCCGAATCAACCGGCTCTCCCACATCGACCGAGTCACCGGCGAACCGCTGCGCCGCTACGAACATCCCCACCCCGGCTCGCTGATCCATGTCGACGTCACCAAGTTCGGCAACATCCCCGATGGTGGCGGGCACAAGTTCCTCACCCGACAGCAGAGCAAGCTCAACGCCCGGGCCACCGCGCGCCGCACGGGAGAACGCGGCAAGAATTCCGAGCCGCGGATCGGAACCGCGTTCGTTCACACCGTCATCGACGACCACTCAAGAGTGGCCTACGCCGAGATCTGCACCGACGAGACGGCCGCCACCGCGATCGGAGTCTTGGAACGCGCGGTGGCCTGGTTCGCCGAGCACGGAGTCACCGTCGAACGAGTCCTGTCCGACAACGGCTCGTGCTACCGCTCATACGCATGGCGCGACGCCTGTGCGGAGCTCGACATCGTCCACAAACGGACCCGGCCCTACCGGCCCCAGACCAACGGGAAGATCGAGCGATTTCACCGCACCCTGGGCGACGGCTGGGCCTACGCACGGTTCTACGACTCAACCGAGCAACGCAACATCGCCCTACCCGGGTGGCTTCATTTCTACAATCACCACCGAGCCCACTCCGCTATCGGAGCCAAGCCACCGATCACCCGACTGACCAACGTGCCTGGACATCACAGCTAGTCCCGATGGCGTCCGCCGCCCCTTCAGCTCCGACGGACCTGGCAGCCTCACAACCCAACGGCACGACCACGGTCATGACCTGGACGCGAGTGCCGAGCGCCCTCACCTATGAGGTCGTGATCGACAACAACGGCGATTTCTCCTCACCCGAGTTCACGTCCCGCACCGCGAACAACACGGTGGTGCCAACCACCAATCTCCGCACCGGAACCAACCATTGGCGTGTGCGTGCCTTCGCTGGCTCGGAGGCATCCGACTGGTCCACCAGCACCTTCGACCCAGGGCCGGTAGGCGTACCGCAAGCGGTCTCTCCTGCAAACGGTGAACCGCTCAAGCAACCAGAAGACCCTCCCCTGCTGACGTGGGGTGCTGTGCACGGCGCCACCGAATACATCGTCGAGGTGGACCGCGACGTGGACTTCATCGGGGCCGGCTCCTACACCACCAAGACGACGTCGCTCGTCGTTCCCGACCCTCTCGGCGCAGGCACCTGGCATTGGCGCGTCAAGGCCTCCCGCGGCACTGGACTGGTGTCCGAGCCCTCGAGTGCGCGCACGTTTCAGATCCTGCCGATTGATGTCCCCACGCTCATCTCCCCCGCGAACGACGCCAACACCCAGATCGAAGATGTGGTGCTGGACTGGAAGCCGGTGCCCGGAGCGAAGTCCTACGAGGTTCAGGTCGCAAACAACGAGACCTTTACCAACATCACCGAGACGCGAATCGGGATCCTCGGAACCAAGTATTCCCCAGCGAAGGGCTACAACAACGACCAGTACTACTGGCGCGTGCGCGCCATCGAT
Source organism: Nocardioides allogilvus (assembly GCF_003047285.1). Classification (GTDB taxonomy): domain Bacteria; phylum Actinomycetota; class Actinomycetes; order Propionibacteriales; family Nocardioidaceae; genus Nocardioides; species Nocardioides allogilvus. The sequence goes on from NZ_PZYX01000002.1 coordinate 257,513, forward strand.
CTGGGCGGTACGGCAACGCCGTGGGCCGAATCGCAGTTCAATTTCAAGCGACAATGGCCGGACCGGCCGTGGCCCGTGTTTCCGATGCAGGACGGGTTCACCACGACACCCGACACTGTCAACCACGATCCCTTTGCACTGCCGAACAAGATCATCACCACGCCGGCGCCTTACTTCCAGTGGACTCCGGTCCAACACGCGAGCCACTACCAGCTCGACGTGAGCACCGACGCGAACTTCTCGACCTTCGCGTCGTGCCGGATTGCCGGAACCACGTACACCCCGGGCAACGCCGTCCATTCCGACACCAGCATGAGCCGTGGTTCGGAAGAGGATTGTCTCGTCCAGGAAGGCAGCCAGATGTTCTGGCGAGTGCGCCCCATGGACGCACCATTCAATGACATCGGCTTCTTCGACGGGATCCAGGGCATTTACTCGCCGACCCAAAGATTCACTTGGGATCCGGTGTACTTCTCCGGCTTGAGTCCCATGGGCGGAGTGACGGTGGCTGTGCCGACGTTCAGCTGGACGCCTGGGGTCGCGGCTGAAAAGTACAAGGTGGAGATCTTCAAGAGCGGTGCAGCAAGTCCAATCCACACCAAGACCACCTACGCGACTTCCTACACGCCGGTCGATCTCGAACTCAAGCCCGCCGACGGGCCTTTCACCTGGCGGTTGTCAGCGCTCGAAGCCGGCGGGCGGTCGTCTGCCCTCGTCTCCAACACCTTCAACGTCTCGGGCACGACCCCGACGTCAGGAGCCCCCGCGCTGACCGCGCTTTCGGGGCGTGCCTCCGACCCGGCAACGATGCGTGCACCTTCGCTGACGTGGGAACCGTTGGCTGGCGCTTCGTACTACCGCGTGTCGATCGGAGACGACGACGGGACGAACTTCTACTGGATCCCGACGTCGGACGAGTCGTTCGACAAGAAGTCCTACTTCCCGGCCTTCACCGAGACCGGCAAACGGGTGCTCCGTCCAGGCGCGTACAAGTGGGTGGTCGAGGCCTACGACGCCACCAACCTGCCGATCGGCGTGTCAGCGGTCAATGTGTTCCGGATCGCAAATTTCCCCGCGGTCACCGGGCAGACCATCGCCCTCGACGGCAAGACGCTCGATGCCGGGGCCGGATGCGACCTCGCGTTGGTCGACGCTGGCGCCTTCTGTGACGGCGTTCCTGCGACGCCCGTCCTGTCCTGGGACCAGTCCCTCGGCATGTCGTCCTACGTGGTCTACACCTCCCAAGACGCCAACTTCACGAACCTGACCGAGCTGACCCGGATTCCGAACACCTGGAACACCCGCTACGCGTTCACGTTCAGCAACAAGCAGCCCGCCCTCCCCGACAACGAGTCCGGAGTGCCCTATTACTGGCACATCCGCCCCTGCAAGGCGATCGCGGTTTGTGGGCCCGATCCGGTCAGCGCGTCCACGAGTAGGGCAACCAACGCGTTCCTCAAGACGTCGCCCAAGGTGGCGCTGTCCTCTCCGGGCGACACCGCCCCGGTCGACACCCACGAGGTCACCTTCGACTGGGCCGACTACTTCGACACGAACCAGTCAGTGCAGTGGCAGATCGAGAAGAGTCCTCAAAGCGGCAAGTGGTATCGGCTTCAGGTTGACGACAACAGCAACTTCTCGACTCCGATCGACGACATCAAGGTGGACCAGAGCACTTACACCGCCTTCACCAAGCTCTACCCCGAAGGCACGTTGCACTGGCGCGTCGGTGCCATCGATGGCGCTGACAATGAGCTCAACTGGTCGCAGCCGCGCACCTTCGTCAAGTCCAGCCCCCGACTCGCGCTCACGTCACCGCTGCCTGGCTCGACCGTGTCCGGCGTGACGCCCTTCAGGTGGGACTCTCAGGCCTTCGCCAGTGAGTATGTCGTCGAGGTCTACAAGGACGAGGACACCACGTTCTCGACCACAAATCGGATGTTCTCCGCGAAGGTGAGGACCGCGGCGTACGCCTGGACATCACCGCTGCCCCCCAGCCCCAAGCCCTACGTCTGGCGCGTTCGACGTATCGACTCGAACGGCAATGAAGGCCCGTGGTCCACCACCGGAAGGTTCACCGTCGATGGCGGCACGCTTACGCTGGCCTCACCCGCCGACGGCGCCGCTCAGCCGCCGAACGGTCCGGTGATGGCGTGGAATCCGCTGCTCGGTGCGGCGAAGTACCGGGTGGAGATCTTCGCCCTCGCCACGGGCCAGAACCAGACTCCTGTGACCACAGTGGCAACGTCGTACGCCCCGACGAGCATCTTCGCGACGGGAACCTATCGGTGGAGCGTGACGGCTCTCGACCCCAACAACAATGCGCTGACCACAGCCGCCAGGACATTCACCGTCGATGCGGGACTGACGGCGACATCGCCTCCCGCGATCGCGGCGCCCGTCAGCTCTGCGATCGGGCAGACATTGACGAGCACCCCTCCTGTGTGGAATCAGCCGGATGTGTCGAACGTCTACCAGTGGCTGCGCGACGGTAGTCCGATCAGCGGCGCGACGTCATCGACGTACACCATGGTCGCCAGCGACTACACGAAGCAGATCTCGCTGCGCGTCACTGGGAAGAAGCCCGGATACACCGATGGGGTCACCATCAGCAATGCCATCGGCGTCACCGCCGGTGGGGCGCTGCAAAACACCTCACCGCCGACGATCTCCGGCAGCGCCATCGTCGGCAGCAGCCTCATGACGACCGCTGGCACTTGGTCCGAAGCATCACCTGTCCTTCGGTATCAGTGGCTGCGTGCCGGTGCGCCGATCCCCAACGCCAAGTCGAGTTCCTACAGGCTGACGACAGAGGATGCCGGCAAGGGCATCTCAGTGACGGTCTTCGCCTCGAAGACCGGTTTCAACGAGGGGTCGGCCTCCACGGCGCCGGTGACGGTCGCGCGGCTGACGTCGACCACTGTCGCCACCCTCTCCAGGACACGGGTCAAGCCCGGCAAGCGGGTGAAGATCGGCATCACCGTCACCGTTCCGGGTGTCGCCGGGCCCGTAGGCATGATCAAGGTGTTCGACGGCGCGAAGAAGTTGAAGACACTGACGTTGGTGAGCGCCCGGGACGGAAAGATCGGTTGGCGGCTTCCCAAGCTGAAGAAGGGCAAGCACAAGATCAAGGCCGTGTATCTGGGCAACAACTCGACCGCAGGTTCCAAGTCGAAGCGAATCAAGCTCTACGTCGTCAGGTAGCCCCACGCACGATCCCGCCGCACGTACGCTCCGTACGTGACCTGGATCGGCAACCACTGGCTCGACATCCTCGGCTGGGGCGGCAGTGCACTGCTGGTGTACTCCCTGCTCCAGTCGAGGGTGCTCAGGCTGCGCGTCCTCAACCTCGCGGCGTGCCTGATCCTCACGGTGTTCAACTGGGCCCTCGAGGTCTGGCCGATGGTCGGCATGAACCTCGTCCTGTCCGCGATCAACCTGTGGTTCATCTTCTCGCTGCTGCGCGACCGCCACGATGAGGCGGCGTTCCAGGTGCTGCAGGTGCGAGGGGATGACGAATACCTGCGTCATGTAATCCGGGTGCATGCCGCCGACATCCTGCGGTTCAACCCTGACTTCGTCCACGATCCGTCGGCGGAGGGCTTGGACTCGTTCCTCGTCACACGTGGCGACGAGACCGTCGGTGTCGTGCTGCTGAGGGCGGCCGGCGACACCGCGCACGTCCTGCTCGACTACGTCACGCCGCGCTACCGCGACTTCTCGCCGGGCGAGTTCGTCTGGCGCCGGAGCGGGCTGCTCAGCGACCAGGGCTATCGCCGTGTCGTCACCTCTCCCGCCATGGTCGCCCCCTACTACGACAGGGTGGGCTTTCGCCGCGAGGGCGAGTCCTTCGTCCTCGATCTCTGACCGGGTCTGGTCAATCTCGGGACACGGGCAACCAGATCCAGCACGATTGACCCGTGTCGCGAAGGTCGAAGGTGTTGCTGGCGGTGATCGCGGCGCAGGTCGCGGTCCCTGCCGTCGCGCTCGGCCTCGCCCCCGCTCCGTTCGGGTTCCAGATGTATGCCGGCACCGGCTGGACGCAGGTCGAGGTCACGCGCCACGACGGATCCACCATGCAGATCCACCCCACCGGTCTCGTCGCGAACTATCGCGCCGAGATCGACTGGACACGGCGGCTGCCTGAGCGCATCTGCGAGAGCGACAGCGCCATTGCCGCTGTCACCGTGAGGCGCTGGCGCGAGGACAGGACGCTCACATGTCCCTGACACCACCCGACCCCCGGGCGATGGCGGTCTGCCGGATCCTGCTCGGCTGCGCCTTCGTGATGGATGCCCTCGAGGCCTCCGGGATCCTCCTGCGCATCGAGCAGGGCAGGCTGGCGGTGCCCGGCCCGCTGCCCCTGCCGATCACCGACACGACCATCCAGGCGTGGACCCTGCTCAGTGTCATCGCCGGGGCCATGGTGTTCGCGGGAGTGGTCACCGAGGCGGCCGCTGCGGCCGCCGCGGCGCTGGCGGTCCTCGCCCTGGCGTGGGACCAGCAGGTGTACAGCAGCCACCTGTGGCTCACGACCCTGCTCCTGACCTACCTGGTCTTCTCGAAGTCCGACTCCCGTTGGTCCGTGCGTGCCGCACTGCTCGGCAGACGGGACGCGGTGCCTGCGTGGCCGGCGCTGCTGATGGTGACCCAGCTGTCGGTGTGCTACTTCTTCGCCGGGTTGTCGAAGCTCAACCCCTGGTGGCTGGCCGGCGACGAGCTGCGGCCGACCGTGCGTCTCGACCTGCCCGGCGCCGGGTTCACCGTGCTCGCCGCGCTCGTCATTGCGACGGAGGTCTTCATCGCGACCGGCATGTGGTTCCGGCGAACGCGGCTGCTGGCGATCGGGACCGGTGTGCTGCTGCACGCCAGCATCGTGGCGCTGATGTACAAGCCGTTGACCCTGGTCGCCTTCACGTTCGCGTGCCTCGCGGTCTACCCCCTGATGGTGTCCGCTCCGTTCGTCCGCTCCCGCGATCGTGACGCGCGCCGAGCAGCCGATGCACGCGACGCCGTGCTGAGGTAGTACTCGCCGTTCCCCACGACAGGGGTTGTGCCCCGCTACGTCGCGAGCCAGCATGAGACGCCTGACCGGAGGTGTCCATGTTCCGCACGAGGTGGCTGAGCAACAACCGCATCATCGTCGGCATCTTCGTCGTCCTGGCGATCCTCAACGCCTACGCGATGTCCCACGGCTACTACCTCTGACGCCGCGTCACGCTCTCAGCGCGATGACGCCTCGACCCAACGCTCCAGGCTGGCGAGCGCGGCACCGGAGTCGATGGCATCGGCTGCCTTGGCCAAGCCGGTGGCGAGCGCGTCCATCGGCTCGCCCGCCGGGTCGTCGTACACAGCGAGCGCTGCACCGGCGTTGAGCACGACCGCGTCGCGGACCGCACCCTTCTCCCCCGCCATCACCCGGCGGACGACCTCGGCGTTGTGGGCGGCATCCCCACCCCGGAGGTCCTCGATGGTCGCGCGCGCGAGCCCAAGGTCGGCCGGCTCGACCGTGCTCACGACCACCTCGCCCGCGTGCACCGCCCACAGGGTCGAGGTCGTGGTCGTGGTGAGCTCGTCGAGCCCGTCGTCGCCGCGCACGACCCAGGCGTCCACGCCCCGCGCGGCGAACACGCCGGCCATCACCGGCGCCTGAAGGGCGTTGGCGCAGCCGATCGCCTGTGCCGCAGGACGGGCCGGGTTGGTCAGCGGGCCCAGCAGGTTGAAACTGGTGGCGATGCCGAGCTCGCGGCGAGGCACGGCGGCGTAGCGCATGGCCGGGTGGAATGCGGCTGCGAAGCAGAACGTGATGCCTGCTTCGGTCGCGACCTCGGCGACCCGGTCGACCGGCAGGTCGAGACGGATCCCCAGCACCTCGAGCACGTCCGCCGAGCCGGACTGCGAGGACGCCGAGCGCGAGCCGTGCTTCACGACGGTGGCGCCAGCACCCGCGGCGACGATCGCGGCCATCGTCGAGATGTTGACCGACCTGGACCGATCGCCACCGGTGCCGACGATGTCGAGCAGCCTGCCCGGGACCGTGATCCGGTTGCCGGCGTCGAGCATCGCGTCAGCCAGCCCGGTGACCTCCTCGATCGTCTCGCCCTTGGCGCGCAACGCGACGGCGAAGCCCGCGATCTGGGCTGGCGTGGCCTCCCCGGCGAGCAGCTGGGCCATCGCCCAGCCCGTCTGGTCCGACGTCAGGTCGTCACCGGCGACCAGCGAGGAGAGGACGTCAGGCCAGGTGTGCGTCATGCGGGCGAGTCTCCCAGACGCAGTGGTGCTGCACCCGGTCCGTCTCGCCGACCGTCACAGGCTCAGGCGGTGGTCGCCGGCACTCGCGAGCGCAGCAGCGACACGACGGCCTCGGCGAGCTGGACCGGGTCGATCGGGTGCGGCACCGCTGCCTCGGCCCGCGACCACGTCGCCAGCCAGGCGTCCTGCGGACGACCGGTCAGCACCAGCACCGGCGGGCACTGGTAGATCTCGTCCTTGAGCTGCTTCGCGATGCCCATGCCACCGGCGGGGACCGCTTCTCCGTCGAGGATCGCCAGGTCGATGTGGCCGGCGTCCATGTTCTGGATCACGACCGGCTCGGTCGCGACCTCGACGTACTCCAGCTCAGGCAGGTCGGGATGCGGCCGGCGGCCGAGGGCGAGGATGACCTGCTGACGGGTGTCGATGTCGTCGCTGTAGACGAGGACCTTCAGGGCAGCGCGTTCCGATGACGTGGTCTGGCTCACGTTCGGCATGCTATCCCTCGCGGTCGGCCCGCGCCGCACGTGCCTCCATCAGGTCCAGCCGCCGGTCCTCGCGCACGGCCTCCTTCATCGAGGACCGCACCCACTGCACGAACAGCACGACGAAGAACACCAGGCCGATCAGGTCTCCCGCGCCCCAGAGGATCCCGCCGGCGAGGTGCTGGTCCTCGAGCGCCGGCGGCAGCCAGGACGCCATCGGCCCTTCCCGCAGCGCGAGGTAGTGCTCCTCGCCCAGCAGCGTGGTCTGGCCCATGATCGTCACGCCGAGGAACGCGTGGAACGGCAGCGTCATCACGGTCAGCAGCACCCGGAACGGGTAGCCGACGCGACCGGGCAGGGGGTCGATCCCCATCAGGGGCCAGAAGAACAGCGCGCCGACCGTCACGAGGTGGACGTGCATCATCTCGTGCACGAACGGCGAGGCCAGCGAGGCGGCGTACCACCCGGAGAAGTAGAGCGCCCACGGCGAGATGACATAGAGCAGGAACGTCAGCGGCGGGAACGAGAGCACCTTCGCCACCCGTGAGTGGAGTACGGCGAGGAGCCAGCGCCGCGGCCGTGGCGGGAGCGTGCGCAGGGCGAGCGTGACGGGCGCGCCGAGCGCCAAGGACAGCGGCACCAGCATCGACAAGATCATGTGCTGCACCATGTGCACGCTGATCAGGGTGGTGTCGTAGCGCCCGATCCCCGAGGCCGTGGCGAAGAAGAACGACCCCATGCCGGCGACCACGAAGGCCAGCGTGCGCCCGATCGGCCAGGCGTCCCCGCGGCGGCGCAGCACGGCCACGCCGACGAGGTAGAGCCCCACGATCCAGACGGTCAGGACGAAGGGCAACGGATCGATTCCCCAGTCGGTGAACACGCGTCCGACGGTGAACCGCTCCAGGTTCGGATCACTCTGCAACGCTGCACTCACCACGGTGTGAACAATATGACGCCCAAAGTGAGGGGGTCGGGGTGCCCTCGGCAACGGCTACCGACATAATGAGTCCGTGGCGACAGCACAAGCGACGATTCCGGCATCCCGACTGCACGGGCACCACGATCGACCGAGCATGGTCAGCGTGGGCACGATCATCTGGCTCTCCAGTGAGCTGATGTTCTTCGCAGCCCTCTTTGCGTCCTATTTCACGATCAGGGCCGTGAGCCCCGACCTGTGGGCGCAGGAGACACAGCTGCTCAACGTGCCCTTCTCGACGGCCAACACCATCATCCTGGTGCTGTCCTCGGTGACCTGCCAGCTCGGCGTCTTCGCCGCGGAGCGCGGCCAGGTCGGGCGCAAGGGCTCGGTCCTCAACGTCGGCGGCTGGGGCCTGCGTGAGTGGTTCATCCTCACGTACATCATGGGCGCCGTCTTCATCGGTGGCCAGGCACTGGAGTACGCCGAGCTGATCCACGAGGGCATGACGATCCCGAGCTCTGCCTACGGCACGATGTTCTACCTCACCACCGGCTTCCACGGCATCCACGTGACCGGCGGTCTGATCGCGTTCCTCTTCGTCCTCGGACGCACCTATCTCGCACGTCGCTTCACCCACGAGCAGGCCGTGACCGCCATCGTCGTGTCCTATTACTGGCACTTCGTCGATGTCGTGTGGATCGGGCTGTTCGCCACGATCTACCTCATCAAGTAGCCCCCAAAAGCGACACCTCCCGGACAGTCAGGATTCTCCAAGTGCGTTTGTTGAACCGCTCCGCAGGTCGGATCTCCCGGCACCGCCGCGGACCCGTCGCGGGTCTGGCCGTGCTTCTCCTCGGCCTGCTCATGACTGGTGGCCTCTACACCGTCTTCGCCCCCGCCCAGGCCCAGAAGGCCCAGAGCGACACCGAGCTCATCGAGGAGGGGCGCAAGCTCTTCCTCGTCGGTTGCGCCTCGTGCCACGGCGAGAACGGCGAGGGCATCGCCACCGTCCGTGACGGCTACCTCAAGGGCCCCTCGCTGGTCGGTGTCGGCGCGGCCGCCGTCGACTTCCAGGTCGAGACCGGGCGCATGCCCATGGCCCAGCCCGGACAGCAGGCGCCCCGCAAGGAAGCTGCCTACAGCGCCGAGGAGACGGCCGCGCTGGCGGCGTACGTCGCGTCGCTGGCCCCCGGACCGGCGATCCCGTCCGAGGCGGACTACTCGATCGAGGGACTGTCCGAGGAGGAGCGCGAGGAGGCGATCGTGCGCGGTGGTCAGATCTTCCTGACCAACTGCACCGCCTGCCACAACTTCAACGGCTCCGGCGGCGCCATGCCGCGCGGCGGCTACGCCCCCTCGCTGAAGGGTGTCGAGAGCAAGCACATCTACGAAGCGCTGCTGACCGGCCCGCAGGCCATGCCCAACTTCAGCAACGGCAACCTCTCCCCCGAGGAGAAGCGCGACGTCATCGCCTACCTCCGCAGCCTCGAGACCACCCCTGAGTACGGCGGTTTCGGACTCGGCGGCCTCGGCCCCGTCTCCGAGGGCCTGTTCGCCTGGCTCTTCGGCATCGGCGGTCTCGTCGGCTTCGCCGTGTGGATCGCCGCTCACACCACCCGCACCTCCAAGACCCACCCGATCGAAGAAGGGGCAGAGGCATGACCGACTCGCACGACCACACGCCCGCCGTCGTGGAAGAGCCGATCGCCAACCCCGGTCTGCCGGCGCACCAGTGGCGCCCCACCGACCTCGACGAGCGCGCCGCCAAGCGCGCCGAGCGACAGGTTGCCGGCTTCTTCGGCCTCTCGATGGTCTGCGCGATCCTGTTCGTGGTCGCCTACTTCACCCTCGAGATCGGTGACAACTTCGACACCTTCATCGGGCTGGGCGCCTCCACCGTCGCCCTGGGCCTGGCTCTCGGTGGCGCGCTGCTGTTCATCGGCATCGGCATCATCCAGTGGGCCCGCAAGCTCATGGGTGACCACGAGATCTCCGAGCTGCGCCACCCGGCGGCCTCCAGCGACGCGGACCGCGAGGCCACCCTCGAGGCCCTCTCGCTCGGCATCGAGGAGTCCGGCATCGGCCGTCGACCCCTCGTGCGCAACACGCTCCTCGGCGCCATGGGCATGATGGGCCTGCCGGCCGTCGTGCTGCTGCGCGACCTCGGACCGACCAACGCGCAGGTCGCCGACGCCGAGAAGGGCACCGGACTCCAGCACACCATCTGGAAGAAGGGCATGCGCGTCGTGCGCGACGTGGTCGGCACCCCGATCAAGGCTTCCGAGCTCGAGATCGGTGACCTCGTCAACGCCGCCCCCGAGGCGCTCTTCCCGACCGAGGCCAACGGCTACCCCGAGATCGAGGGTGTCGAGCTGCAGGTCCAGAAGGCCAAGGGCGCGATCATCATCGTCAAGATGGAGCCCGACGAGATCAAGGCCGGCGAAGGCCGCGACAACTGGACCGTCGACGGCGTCATCTGTTACTCCAAGATCTGCACCCACGTCGGTTGCCCGATCTCCCTGTACGAGCGGACCACGCACCACGTCCTCTGCCCGTGCCACCAGTCCACGTTCGACCTGGCCGACAGCGCCAAGGTCATCTTCGGTCCTGCGCACCGCCCTCTCCCCCAGCTGCCCCTGGCAGTCGACGAGGAGGGCTACCTCATCGCACAGGCCGACTTCAACGAGCCCATCGGGGCTAGCTACTGGGAGCGTGAGAAGCAATGAGTCTCGACACGAGCAAGGTGGCGAACTCCAACCGCGCCACCGCTGCAACACCTGCCAAGCCCTCCAAGCTCGGCGGCGTCGCCGGCTGGGCAGACGAACGTCTGGGCCTGGCCACCATGGCGAAGAAGAACCTTCGCAAGGTCTTCCCGGACCACTGGTCGTTCATGCTGGGCGAGATCGCCCTGTGGAGCTTCGTCGTCCTGCTCCTCTCGGGTGTCTTCCTCACGCTCTGGTTCAACCCGAGCATGGGCGAGGTCCACTACGAGGGCTCCTACGACCAGCTGCGCGGCATCGAGATGTCGGAGGCCATGGCCTCCACTCTCAACATCTCCTTCGACGTGCGCGGCGGCCTGCTGATGCGCCAGATGCACCACTGGGCGGCCATGCTCTTCATCGCCGCGATGATGGTGCACCTCCTCCGCGTTGCCTTCACCGGCGCCTTCCGCAAGCCGCGTGAGGTCAACTGGGTGATCGGCTGCGTCCTGCTGCTGCTCGGCACGCTCGAGGGCTTCACCGGCTACTCGCTCCCCGACGACCTGCTCTCCGGCACCGGCGTCCGCGCCGCGGACGGCTTCTTGAAGGCCACCCCGGTCGTCGGCAGCTACATGTCGTTCTTCCTCTTCGGCGGCGAGTTCCCCGGCGATGCGATCATCCCGCGCCTCTACATCATCCACGTGCTGCTGATCCCGGGCCTGCTGCTCGGCCTGATCGCCGCTCACATGCTGCTGCTCGTCTACCACAAGCACACGCAGTGGGCCGGCCCCGGCCGCACCGAGGAGAACGTCGTCGGCTTCCCGATGCTCCCCGTCTACGCCGCGAAGGCCGGTGGCTTCTTCTTCATCGTCTTCGGCGTCTCGGCCATCATGGGCGGCCTGCTGACGATCAACCCGGTCTGGAAGTTCGGCCCCTACGACCCGACCAAGGTCACCGCGGGCTCCCAGCCTGACTGGTACATGGGCTGGCCCGACGGCCTGCTGCGGATCATGCCCGGCTGGGAGTCGGTCCTCTTCGGCTACACCATCTCCTGGAACGTCATGATCCCGATCCTGATCGTGCCGCCGCTGATGCTGATGGTGCTGATCATGCTGCCCTTCATCGAGGCCTGGATCACCGGCGACAAGCGCGAGCACCACCTGCTCCAGCGCCCGCGCAACGCGCCGACCCGCACGGCCGTCATGGTGTCCCTGATGACGTTCTACGGCCTCGCCTGGGCCGCAGGCGGCAACGACATCATCGCGATCAAGCTCAACGCGAGCATCAACCAGATCACCTACTTCATGCGAGTGGCGGTCTTCGTCGGTCCCGCGATCGCCTTCTTCGTGACTCGCCGCTGGTGCATCTCGCTGCAGCGCCACGACAACGAGAAGCTGCTCCACGGCTACGAGACCGGCGTCATCATGCGCTCCACCGAGGGTGGCTATACCGAGCGGCACCTGCCGATCAGCGAGGCTTCGGCCTACACCCTCACGGCGCGCGAGCGCGACGAGATCTACACCGTCGACGGCGACACCGACGCCAACGGCGTCGTGGCCCCGGGCTCCCGGGTCCAGGCCGTTCGGGCCTCGTTGTCGCAGAAGATGTTCGGTCACAACGTGCAGAAGCCGACCGCCGAGGAGCTCGAGGAGGCGCACCACCACGCCGAGCACGAGCACGTCCTGGAGGCGGGTCTCGACCACCCGGCCGACGGACACCAGTTCGACGGGCACAGCGACCACACGGTCGAGGACGCACCGCTGCGCGGTCACTGACCCACCGCTCCACCCACTGGCCCGGCTCTCTCGAGAGCCGGGCCAGTGGCATTTCGGGGTGGCGGCCCCTCCCCCGGGCAGCCCCTGGAGCTCGCGGCACACCGCCTGCCGCCTGCATGGTGGCGGCACCTCGCAAGCTCGGCCGGGGTTTCGGCGCAAGGTGCCGCCACCCCCGCAGAGCCAGCCACGACGGTGGCGGCAGATCACGAGTGCGAAGGCCACGCGGAGGCAAAGTGCCGCCACCCCAGGAGACAGCCGGCAAGGTGCCGCCACTTCACGAGTGCGCCTCCCCCGTCGGGTGCCGCCACCACGCCGCTCTGAGCCAGCGGCGGGTCGACCTCAGCTGAGGGCGGAGCCCGCCTTGTACGACGCGAAGTCGGCGTTCCAGTCGCCGTACCCGTTCTCGAGCGTCATCCAGCGGTCGGTGCCGGTGTACTCGACGACGTCGCCACGCTTCGTCATGGCGTAGAGCCAGGCGGCGTTCTCGGTGGACAGACCGGTGCAGCCGTGGGAGACGTTGGCGGAGCCCTGCGAGCCGACCGACCACGGAGCGGCGTGGATGAACTCACCGCTGCTGGTCACCCGCATCGCCCACTGGACGTCGTCGATGTCGTAGGCCTCGGGGTCGTTGCTCGCGATGCCGACGGTCTCGGAGTTCATCCGCTTCTCGGCGAACTTCTCCATGATGACCTTGGTGCCGGAGCGAGTGGTGAAACCGGGTTTCCCCGTGGTGATCGGGATGGTCCGGACCAGCGCACCATTGGTGAAGACCTGCATCTGGTGGGACGCCGCGTCGACCTTGTAGACGTTCGCGTCGCCGACGTGGAAGTCGATCACCCGGCTCTCCTGGCCGTAGATGCCGTTGCCGGCCGGGATCGAGTTGAGGTCGAGGTCGACCGAGACGTCCGTACCGGCCTGCCAGTAGGTCCTCGGCCGGAACCGAACCTCGTAGTCGTTGAACCAGTGCCACGTGCCTGCCTGCGCCGGCGTGCTGGTCACCGTCATGTGCCGCTCGAAGGCGGCCTTGTCGCTCACCGGGAGGTCGAACCTGACCACGACCGGCATCCCGACACCCACCGTCTCGCCGGCCAGCGGCGCGACGGAGGGGTAGGCCTGCTGGTCGAGCGTGAGGTCCTCGGTGTGGAACCGCAGCTGCTTGGTGACGACCTGGCCGTCGTTGCGCTCGGCCCTGGCTCGCGCGACGTAGTCGGTGCCGGGCTCGAGCCGCGAGGCGAGCGTCCAGGTCTGCCCGTCGCGGTCGCCGTCGAGCTTCGTCCCGTCGCCGGCGAGGAGCGTGAGGGTCTTCAGGGTGCCGTCGACCAGCTTGAACCGCAACGGCGCAGCGATGCGTACGGCGCCCAGGTCCGCGGCACTGGCCGTGAGCCGGACCGGGACGACCGGACCGGACTTCTCCGGCGACTCAGCCCCGCCACGGATGTCGTCGAGGCCCTCGGCCACGTCGCAGGCCGCGAGGGAGGCGGTCAGCAGTAGTGCCGCACCGATGACGCTGAGACGTGCAGACATGAACGCGTTACCCCCGTGAAGACCGACGATCGGTCCTCAGCGTAACCCCGCGCCCGCAACGCGACCCAGTTCTGGGCGTCGTGGTGACGTGGACTACGTCACCACGACGCAACCGGGGATCAGTGCGCGTGCTCGCCGCGGTAGTACTCGAAGATCCAGCCGCTCAGCGTCACCATGCCGATGACGCCGCCGATGATGAACAGCCACCAGGCGGACATCGCGGTCGCGAAGACCACGGTGGACAGCGCCAGGGCGCACCACAGCGGCCACCACGAGTAGGGCGGGAAGAAGCCCAGCTCGCCCGCGCCGTCGGCGATCTCGCCGTCCTTGCGGTCCTCGGGACGAGGGTCCATCCGGGCGGCGTGCACGCCGAGGTAGAGCGAGACCATCAGCGTCAGCAGGGTGGTCATCGTCAGGGCCGACGTGCCGGTCCAGTCGTAGGTGATCAGCCAGTAGGCCGGCGTGACCAGGACCAGGAAGACGGTGCAGATGACGAACAGCCATGCTTCGTTCTTCATCGGGCGTCTCCCTCGGTGTCGATGTCGTTGTCGATGCGGTCGTTGAGCATGGCCTCGCGGCCCTCGACCTCAGGCGCGTCGGCGAGGTCGCCGCGGCGCTCCGCGTCGTTCTCGTGCAGCTCGAGCATCGCGATCTCCGGGTGGTGCAGGTCGAAGGCCGGCGACTCGGAGCGGATGCGCGGGATGGTGACGAAGTTGTGACGCGGCGGCGGGCAGCTGGTGGCCCACTCCAGGGAGCGGCCCCAGCCCCACGGGTCGTCCACGTCGACGAGCGGCGCGTTGCGCGAGGCGAAGACGTTGTAGAGGAACGGCAGCGTCGAGGCACCGAGCAGGAAGGCACCGATCGTGGACACCTGGTTGAGCGAGGTGAACCCGTCCTCGGGGAGGTAGTCGGCGTAGCGACGGGGCATGCCCTCGACACCGAGCCAGTGCTGGACCAGGAAGGTGGTGTGGAAACCGACGAAGAGCAGCCAGAAGTGCAGCTTGCCGAGGCGCTCGTTGAGCATCCGGCCGGTCATCTTGGGCCACCAGAAGTAGAACCCGGCGAACATCGCGAACACCACGGTGCCGAACACGACGTAGTGGAAGTGCGCGACCACGAAGTAGGAGTCGGACACGTGGAAGTCGAGCGGCGGGCTGGCCAGGATGACGCCCGTGAGGCCACCGAACAGGAAGGTCGTCAAGAAGCCGATCGACCACAGCATCGGGGTGTCGAAGGACAGAGATCCCCCCCACATCGTGCCGATCCAGTTGAAGAACTTCACGCCTGTCGGTACGGCGATGAGGAATGTCATGCCGGAGAAGAACGGCAGGTCCACGGCGCCCGTGACGAACATGTGGTGCGCCCACACGGCGACCGAGAGGATCGCGATGCCGAGCGTGGCGCCGACCAGTCCGACGTAGCCGAAGAGCGGCTTGCGGCTGAAGACCGGGAGGATCTCGGACACGATGCCGAAGAACGGCAGCGCGATGATGTAGACCTCCGGGTGACCGAAGAACCAGAAGAGGTGCTGCCACAGGATCGGCCCGCCGTGGACGGGGTCGAAGACGTGGGCACCGAAGAGGCGGTCGGCCTCGAGCGAGAGCAGCGCGCCGGCGAGGATCGGGAACGCGATCAGCACGAGCAGCGAGGTGATCAGCGTGTTCCACACGAAGATCGGCATCCGGAACATGGTCATGCCGGGTGCGCGCATGCAGATGATCGTGGTGATGAAGTTGACGGCACCGAGGATCGTGCCGAGACCGGCCATCCACAGACCCATGATCCACAGGTCACCACCGACACCGGGCGAGCGCACGGCGTCGGACAGCGGCGTGTAGGCGAACCAGCCGAAGTCGGCGGCACCGGCCGGGGTCAGGAAGCCGGAGGCAGCGATCAGGCCGCCGAACAGGAACAGCCAGTAGCTGAACATGTTCAGTCGCGGGAACGCCACGTCGGGCGAGCCGATCTGCAGCGGCATGATCACGTTGCCGAAGCCGAAGAACAGCGGCGTCGCGAACAGCAGCAGCATGATCGTGCCGTGCATGGTGAAGAGCTGGTTGTAGAGCTCGTCGTTGACGACCTGGTTGCCCGGGAACGCCAGCTCGGAACGGATCAGCATGGCCATCAAGCCGCCGACCATGAACCACCCGAACGAGGTGATGAGGTACATCTTGCCGATCAGCTTGTGATCGGTCGTGGTCATGATCCGGACCAGCTGCTGGCCCAGCGTCTTGCCAGCAGGCGTTGCGGTGGTCGCCGCAGTCGCGGTGCTCACTCGTGGCCCCCTTCAGTGTCGTCGTGGAGCCCGGCCACGGTGCGGGCGTTGGCGCCGCCGAGCAGCGGGGCGTCGGACTCGGCGCCCTGCTCGGCCAGGCCTGCGAGATAAGCGTCGTAGTCAGCCTGGCTGACGACCTTGACGTCGAAGAGCATCCGCGAGTGGTCGACACCGCAGAGCTCGAAGCACTTGCCGTTGTAGTCGCCGATCACGGTCGGCGTGGCCTGGAACTTGTTGATCCGGCCGGGCACGACGTCCATCTTCATCAAGAAGGCGTCGATGCCGAAGGAGTGGATGACGTCCGGCGAGTGCAGGTTGAACTGGATCCGCTGGTCGACCGGCAGGATCAGCGTCGGACGCGAGTCACCGTCGCCCACCGTGTAGACGTAGCCGTCGTAGCGGTAGTCGTTGTCGGTGTAGTTGGGCGTGGCCGGCCCGGTGGGCTCGCCGACGCCGTGGTTGAAGGTCCACTGCCACTGCTGGCCGACGACCTCGATGGTCACGTCGGGCTCGGGCTCGATCTCGATCATCTCGTTCTGGACGTTGACGGTCCAGTAGAAGAAGACGATCACCATCATGATCGGCGCGATCGTGTAGAAGATCTCGAGCGGCAGGTTGTAGCGCGTCTGCACCGGGATCTCGTCGTCGCTGCGGCGGCGGTACTTCACCACGACCCAGAAGATCAGCGCCCAGACGATGGCGCCGGTGATCATCGCGGCCACCCAGGACCACTTCCACAGCTCGAAGGTGTGGGGCGCCTGGGCCGTCGCTGGCTCCGGCATCGCGAGCCGCGCGATCTGGTCCTTGTCAGCAGCATCGCATGCGCTCAGGAAGAGCAGGGTCGCTGCGATCAGCGCACCCATGGCAAGCCGGCGCACCGGCGCGGCTGCACGTTTGGGGAGTTGCAGACCCACGAACGAGCCTCTCTCTAGGTCCAGTCTCGACACGAGCGAAGACTATCGTCATTCAGGTCCGGTGGCGGTGGCGGGTCGGGTGTCGAGCCGCTCACGTTCCCGGGGGCGCCGATCACCGTCGATGGTCTACGTTCGGCGCGTGAGCAAGGATATCGACGCCGCGTCCTCGACGCCCTTGCACCCGGCGGCGCGCGAGGCGTTCCTGGCCGCCCTGGATCGGGGGTACGCCGATCCGCGGCGCCTGCACGCCACGGCCCGCGACGCCCGCCTCCTGCTGGACAACGCGCGCGAGGCCACGGCCGACGCCCTCGCCGTACGACCCGACGAGGTGTCCTTCACGGCCACCGGCACCGAGGCGGTGCACCGGGGGCTGCTCGGGCTGGCCTACCGCGGGCTGCGCGACGGGCTGCCGATCGCCCACACGGCCGTCGAGCACTCCGCCGTCCTGCACGCCGCCCGCTGGGGCGGCACTCCCCTGCCGGTCGCGGTCGACACCGCGGGCCACGTCGACCTGGCGCAGCTGCCCTCGACGGCTGCGGTGGTCGCGGTCCAGAGCGCCAACCACGAGGTCGGCACCCTCCAACCCGTCGCGAAGGCCGGCGCACAGACCGACGCGCCGCTCTTCATGGACGCCTGCGCCTCGATGGGCCGGCTCCCCCTCCCCCAGGGCTGGGCCGCCGCGGCCGGCTCCGCGCACAAGTGGGGCGGGCCGGCCGGTGTCGGCGTGCTGCTGGTGCGCAAGGGCGCCCGGTGGCGCAACCCCTTCCCCGGCGACGACCGGGTCGACGAGCGGACCTCCGGCTTCGAGAACGTCCCCGCGATCCTCGCGGCCGCGGCGTCGCTCCAGGCCGTGGTGGCCGAGCGCGACGAGGTCAACGCCCGCCAGCACGCACTCATCGCCCTGGTGCGCGCCCGCGTCGCCGCGGAGGTGCCGGACGTCGAGGTCGTGGGTGATCCGGACGACCGGCTCCCCCACCTCGTCACGTTCTCGTGCCTGTACGTCGACGGCGAGGCGCTCGTCCACGAGCTGGATCGGCGCAGCTTCGGGATCGCGAGCGGGTCGGCCTGCACGTCCTCGACCCTGGCGCCGAGCCACGTCCTGGAGGCGATGGGGGTGCTGACCCACGGCAACGTGCGGGTCTCGCTCCAGCGCGACACCACGCGTGAGCAGGTCGAGGCTTTCTGCGACGTGCTGCCCGAGGTCGTCCGCGAGCTGCGAGCGAGGGTGGGACTGTGACCGAACCCGTCGTCGAGCTGGACTGTCGGGAGCTGCGCTGCCCGATGCCGGTCATCGAGCTGGCCAAGCACCTCACCGACGTCGAGGTGGGCCAGCTCATCGGCGTGGTCGCCCACGACGTGGCAGCACGCGTCGACGTACCGGCCTGGTGTCGCCTGCGCGAGCAGGAGTACGCCGGGGAGGACACCGCGTCCGACGGCGCGCCTCGTTATCTGGTCCGGCGACTCAGCTAGTCACAGGACCGGAGCGACCTCGTCAGGGGTGCAGCGTGACGAGGTGCGGTTCGAAGTCCGCGGTCGCGTCGGCGCCGTACGTCGCAGTGCAGCGCTCGAGGAAGGCCGCGCGCGACAGGACGTACTCCTGGGTGCCGACCTGCTCGACGACGTAGACCGCGAGCAGGCAGCCGAGCTGGGCCGCGCGCTCGTGGGAGAGGCCCCAGCCGAGAGCGGCCAGGAAGCCGGCGCGGAACGCGTCGCCGACACCGGTGGGCTCGACCTTCTCGATCTCCGGGACGGCGGCGACGGTGATGGACTCCGCGCCCTCGCGGTCGATGCGGACGCCCTCGGCGCCGAGCGTGACGACCCAGGTGCCGACGCGGGAGAGGACGTCCTCGACCGACCAGCCGGTCTTCTGGGTGATGAGGTTGGCCTCGTACTCGTTGGAGAAGAGGATCTCGGCGCCGTCGATCAGCGGCCGGATCATGTCGCCGTCGCCGAAGGCGAGCTGCTGCGAGGGGTCGGCGACGAACTTGTAGCCGCGCTGGCGGCACTCGTCGGTGTGGCGGAGCATCGCCTGCGGGTCGTCGGGGCCGATCAGCACGAAGTCCGGGTCACCGACGCGGTCGGCGATCGGCTTCAGCTCGATCTCGCGGGCCTCGCTCATGGCGCCGGGATAGAAGCTGGCGATCTGCGCGTGCGCGCTGTCGTTGGTGCAGACGAAGCGCGCGGTGTGCCGCGTCTCGGAGACGTGCACCGACTCGCAGTCGACGTTGTGGCGCTCCAGCCAGGCGCGATATTCCGCGAAGTCCTCGCCGACGGCACCCACGAGCACGGGCGTCAGACCGAGGTTGCCGAGGCCGAAGCAGATGTTGGCGGCGCAGCCGCCGCGGCGCACCTCGAGGTCCTCGACGAGGAAGGAGACCGACAGCTTGTCGAGCTGGTCGACGACGAGGCTGTCGGAGAACTTGCCCGGGAAGGACATCAAATGGTCGGTCGCGATGGATCCGGCAATGAGAAGAGGCACGGCGGAACAGTACCCGCGCGCGCGTCTGCGCCCACATCGTTGAGCCCTCGAAAACTACCGATCGGTACGACGTGGGCTACGCACGAGTAGCCGTTAGCGTCCTTGGCATGACGCCTCGCACTCCTGCCTCGCACCTGGTCCACGACGAGCTGTCGCCGACCCCGGAGATGGCTGCCGACTGCCGCGCCCTCGGCGCGAACCTCCACCTCGAGCGGGTTGCCCGGGCGGCGGTGGAGACCCCGCCCAGCCTCCACTTCGCGGACTTCCCCAGCGACGTACCCAAGCGCGAGATCCAGGTGAGCGAAGCCGCCGCCCGGATCGCCAACGCGCTCCACCTGCATCTCGACTGAGCCCTCCCAGGTGTCGAGACAAGGCAAAGGCCCCCGTCCATCGGACGGGGGCCTTTGTGTGGTCGATCAGTGGAAGGAGTCTCCACACGCGCACGAGCCCGTGGCGTTGGGGTTGTCGATCGTGAAGCCCTGCTTCTCGATGGAGTCGACGAAGTCGATCTGCGCACCGTTGAGGTAGGGGACGCTCATCCGGTCGACGACCACGGTCACGCCGTCGAAGTCGGTGGTGACGTCGCCGTCGAGGGTGCGCTCGTCGAAGAAGAGCTGGTAGCGCAGGCCCGAGCAGCCACCAGGCTGGACGGAGATGCGCAGGGCCAGGTCGTCGCGACCCTCCTGCTCGAGGAGGCTCTTGACCTTGGACGCTGCGACATCGCTCAGGTTGATCTGGTCGGTGCGGCGGTCAGTGGTCGTCTCGAGCTGCTCGGTCATTGGTGCTCCCAAAAAGATTGTCGGGCGGTTGCCTGGCTCAATCCTCGCACATCAGCGGTTATTCCCCGACCCGTTGTGACGCATCAGCGAGACCAGGTGCGAGCGGTCCGCTGCGCGAGCTCGGCGAGGGCACCGGAGGGGTCGGCGAACGCCCGCTCCTCCCCCACCAGGTCGACGAGGGAGTAGGCCGACTCGATGCCCAGCGCCCGCATCTCCCGAGAGCCGACGAGCACCTGCCCTGCGAGCGCGATGCAGGGGCGCAACGCCTCGGCTGCGATCCCGGCGACGCCGTACGGCACCTTGCCCGAACGGCTGGAGAAGTCGAAGGCGCCCTCGCCGGTGATGACGAGGTCGGCTCGTCGTGCCCGGGCTGCCAGGCGCACGTGCTGCGCGACCAGCTCGATCCCCGGCTCCCGGGTGGCACCGAGGGCGAGCAGCGCGAAGCCGATGCCGCCGGCGGCACCGGCGCCCTTCTCGAGGGAGGTACGGCGATCGGTGGCTGCCGCGAACTTCTCGAGGACGCCGTCGATCTCGACGATCCGGTCCTCCTCGATGCCCTTCTGCGGGCCGAAGGTCTTGGTCGCGCCGAAGAGGCCGGTCAGCGGGTTGTCGACGTCGGTCGCGGCGACTAGCTCGATGCCGGCCAGGCGTTCCCGGGCCGGCCCCAGGTCGACGGTGGTGACGGTGTCGAGGGCGATGGCGCCGCTGTCGAGGATGCCGTCGGAGGTGGCCCCCAGCGCAGCCAGCACGCCGGCGCCGCCGTCGTTGGTGCCGGAGCCGCCGAGCCCGATCACGATCTTGCGGGCCCCGGACTCGATGGCCGCGAGGATCAGCTCCCCCACCCCGGAGCTGTCGCCGAGCTCGGCGCCGCCCTCCATCAGGTGGATGCCGACCGCCTGCGCGGACTCGATGTAGGCGACGTCCTCGACGAACAGGATCGTCGCGGGCACGCGCTCGCCGTGCGGGGCCTCGACGGCGACGCCCAGGAGCTCCCCACCGAGAGCGGCGTGGAGCACGTCGACGAACCCCGGGCCGCCGTCGGCCATCGGCGCCAGGTCGAGCACGTCATCGGGCGAGTGCCGCCCCCAGCCCTCGGCGATGGCGTCGGCCGCCTCGACCGCGGTCAACGTGCCGGCGAACTTGTCGGGAGCAATCAGCACGCGCATGCCGGCCATCTTGTCGCACGTGCACACACGATCCACAGCGCGCTGCGCCACTTCGCTCGGGGTCATCGGAGTGCACGGCAGGATGGCGCCATGACGCAGGTGCTGATCCGCCCGGCCCGGGAGGCCGACCTCGAGGCGCTGAGCGCGATCACGGCGACGAGCTACCACGAGGTCGACCGGCGGACGTTCCACCGCTCCTGGCCCGACCCGGAGATCAGGCCACCGGCTCGCAACGGCCTGTGGATCGACCGCACCCGCCACACCCTCACCACCGACCCAGAGGGCTGCTGGGTCGCGGAGGTCGACGGCGAGGTCGTCGGCGGCGCCATCTCCCGCGTGCGGGAGCTGATGTGGATCCTCGCGTCGTTCGCGGTCAGGCCCGGGCTCCAGGGGCAGGGCATCGGCCACCAGCTGCTCGCTGCCGCGATGCACCACGGCCGGGGGTGCCTGCGCGGGATGCTCGCCGCGAGCGCGGATCCGGGCGCCGTACGCCGTTATCGGCTCGCGGGCTTCACGCTGCACCCCCAGATGTTCCTCACCGGGGTCGTCGACCGCGACGCGATCCCCGTCGTCGAGCGGGTCCGTGAGGGCTCCGCCGGTGACATCGACCTGCTCAACTCCATCGACCGGCAGACCCGCGGCGCCGCCCACCTCTCCGACCACGAGGTGCTGCTCGACCAGCTGCGCCTGATCGTCTGCGAGCGCACGAACGGCGCCGCCTATGCCTACGTCGACGAGACCGGCGCACCGTCCCTCCTCGCAGGCACCACGCGGCGTACGGCGACGGACGTCATGTGGGAGGCCCTCGGCTCCTCGACGCCCGGCACGACGGTCTCGGTGCACCACATCACCGCGGCCAACGAATGGGCCGTCGACGTCGGCCTGGCCGCGCGGATGTCGCTGCACCAGAGCGGCTACCTGTGTCTCAGGGGCATGAAGCCGCCGGCGCCCTACATCCACCACGGATCGCTGCTGTGAGGGCAGTGGGCCGCCCCCAATAGACTGGGGCCATGACCACCATCGACCTGCCGCTGCTCCCGCTGGGCAAGGGCCGCGACCTCACCGCAGAACGCGGCGTGGAGTGCCCGGGCGACATGCCCGCCGCCTCCGACCCGGACCTCGTGGCGCGCGCCCGCGCGGCGAAGGAAGCCCTCGGCGACCGGGTGTTCGTGCTCGGCCACCACTACCAGCGCGACGAGGTCATCGAGTTCGCCGACGTCACGGGCGACTCCTTCAAGCTCGCGCGCGACGCGGCCGGGCGCCCGGACGCCGAGTTCATCGTCTTCTGCGGCGTGCACTTCATGGCCGAGTCGGCCGACATCCTCACCGCCGACTCGCAGAAGGTGATCCTTCCCGACCTCGCCGCCGGCTGCTCGATGGCCGACATGGCGCGCCTCGGCCAGGTCGAGGACGCCTGGGACGCGATGGCCGACGCCGGCGTCCAGGACAGCATCGTGCCGGTCACCTACATGAACTCCTCGGCCGACATCAAGGCCTTCTGCGGCCGCAACGGCGGCGTGGTCTGCACCTCGTCCAACGCCGACGTCGCCCTCGAGTGGGCCTTCGAGCAGAAGCCCGACGCGAAGATCCTGTTCTTCCCCGACCAGCACCTCGGGCGCAACACCGCGGTGCTGAAGATGGGCTTCTCGCTCGACGACTGCGTCGTGTGGGACCCGCTCCAGCCCGGTGGCGGCCTCACGGCCGAGGAGCTGCAGAACGCGCGGATGATCCTGTGGAAGGGCCACTGCTCGGTGCACGGCCGCTTCACCCCGGAGGTCATCGACGCGCTGCGCGAGAAGCACGAGGGCATCAACATCCTCGTCCACCCCGAGTGCACGCACGAGGTCGTCCTCAAGGCCGACCTCGTCGGCTCGACCGAGTTCATCATCAAGACGATCGAGGCAGCCGAGCCCGGCACCACCTGGGCGATCGGCACCGAGCTCAACCTCGTCAAGCGGCTCGCCGACGCCCATCCGGACAAGAACATCGTCTTCCTCGACCGCAACGTCTGCTACTGCTCGACGATGAACCGCATCGACCTCCCCCACTTCGTGTGGGCGATGGAGTCGCTCGTCGCCGGCAACGTCGTCAACCAGATCATCGTCGACGACGAGACCGAGCAGCACGCGCTCGTCGCCCTCCAGCGCATGCTGGACCTCCCCGGAAAGTCCCACCGTGACTGACACCCTCCCGGCCTGCCCGTCCTGCGCGTCGGCCTACACCTACGAGATGGGCACGCTCCTCGTCTGTCCCGAGTGCGCCCACGAGTGGTCCCTCACCGAGGCGGCGGAGGAGGCGGCCGCGGCCGTCGTCAAGGACGCCCACGGCACCCCGCTGGCCGACGGCGACGACGTCGTCATCGTCAAGGACCTGAAGATCAAGGGCGCCGGCGGCGGCACGCTCAAGGTCGGCACGAAGGTCCGGGGCATCCGGCTCGCCCAGGGCGTCGGCGACCACGACATCGACGCCAAGGTCGACGGCTTCGGTCAGATGCAGCTCAAGTCGAGCGTGGTCAAGAAGGCCTGACGCAGGTCAGTCGAGCGGCCAGTCGGCGGCCTTCGCCGGCAGTTCCTGGAGGCTCGACGCGAGCTTGGTCGCGTTGCGCTGCACGCGCTCGAGCAGGCCCGCCAGGTCGTCGTCACTGCCCTCGGGGAGTACGTCGATGGCCAGCTCGACGGCCATCGTGATCGCTGCCACGGTGTTCTTCAGGTCGTGGGCCGCCTGCTCGGCGAACGCAACGAGCTCCTCGCGAGTGCTCATGGGGGTGCTCACAGCCCGGGCGCATTCCACAGGGCGAGCCACTTCTGCAGGTCGCGCTCCATCGGCAGCTCGGCCGCGAGGTGGTCACGCACGCTGATCTCGGTCAGGTTGTCGCGCTGGTGGGCGCCGGTGGGCGCGAAGGCGTAGAAGGTCCCGCCCTTGTAGAGGTAGACCAGCCCCACCGGTCGCTCGGCCGGGCCGGTGAAGGTCACCATCGAGCAGAGCAGGCCGGACCCGAAGCCCTGCGCCTCCAGGCTGGTGTTGACGGCGTGCAGGTCGGTGCACAGGTCGGCCAGGTTGTCGGGGTCGCCGTTGACCACCAGCCACGTGAAGCCGAAGTCGTCGCGGCTCACCTCGACCGCGGGCGCGTCCGGGTCGTCGGAGATGAGCGCCGTCATGTCGTCCTGCGTCTGGGCGAAGGCTGCGCCGGTCGCTGATCGGTAGCAGACAGCACCCTGACCGGTCGGCGTGAAGCCGGCCGCGGTCTGGAGCGTGATCGCCGCGCTCGGGACCAGGAACAGTGCGTCGAGGTTGTTGGTGACGCGCTTGTTGCGCCCGGTCACCGCATCCACCCAGCGCACGGCCTCAGCCCATCGGGCGCGCGAGCTCGGCCTGGATCCGGGCCAGCTGCTCGAGGCGCTGCTCGAGGGAGGGGTGGGTCGCCGTGAGGGTCTTCATCGAGATGCCGGCGACGGCCGGGACGATGAACAGCGAGTTGACCGCGCTGTTGGCGCGCAGGTCCTTCTGCGGGATGGCGCCGGCTCCCCCGGAGATCTTGGTCAGCGCCGAGGCGAGGGCCTGCGGCTTCATCGTGAGGTAGGCGCCCGAGCGGTCCGCACACAGCTCGCGGTAGCGCGAGAGCAGGCGGAGCAGCAGGAAGCTGACGGCGTAGACCACCAGGCTCACGAGGACGGCGACCAGGACAGCGGGCAGCCCGCCGTTGTTGCCGCGTCCCCGCGACAGACCCGTGAACTGGGCGCCCCTGGTCAGCATGCCGGCCAGGATGCCGGCCGAGGAGGCGAACGTCATGACCAGCACATCGCGGTGGGCGACGTGGCTCAGCTCGTGGGCCAGCACCGCCTCGAGCTCCTCGGCGTCGAGGAGCTGCAGGATGCCGGTGGTCACGCACACCACGGCCCGGTCGGGCGAGCGGCCCGTCGCGAAGGCGTTGGGCAGGTCCATGTCGGCGACGCCGACGCGCGGCTTGGGCATGTCGGCCAACGCGCAGAGCCGGTCGATCATCCCGTGCAGCTCGGGGGCCTCCTCGGGAGTCACCTCGCGCGCTCGCATGGCCTTCATGGCGACCTTGTCGGAGGACCACCACTGCCAGAACACCAGGCCGATGCCGGCCAGGCCGATCAGGACGACGAACGGGCCCTCGACCACGAACATCAAGGCGACGATCAGCGCCACGAACAAGGCGCCGAGCAGGAACATGACCAAGGTCATCCGGGCCGTCAGACCGGCGTCCTTGATGAAACGCGAATGCGCCACGGTCAGGTCAGCCGGGGATCAGGCCGTCATCGCCGAGCAGCTCGCGCACCTCGTCGATGCTGGCGTCTCCCGGAGGCAGGATGAGGTCGGACTCGTCGAGGCTGTCGGGCGCGTGGTGGGTGCCGTTGGAGCGCACACCCGCCAGCAGCCCGGCCAGGGCGGTCCGGAACATCTCCTCGTCGCCCGCCTCGATCGCGAGCTCGATCTGCTGGTCGAGGCCGTTGAGGGCGTCGAGCGCGTGGTCGGCCACGTCGTACTGGCCCTCGCCGAGGATGCGGACGATCATGCCGGGCCGCCCTCGCTGATCTCGCGCTCGATCGCCTGCCGCTCGGAGTCGGCGAGGATGTCGCCGTCGCCGGCCTCGATCGCCTGCGGCTTGCTGCTCCCCTTGAGTCGCGCCAGCTCGGACTCGACGTCGGAGGTGGAGCTGAGGGCGTCGAGCTCGCGAGCGATGTCGTCGCCTGCGTTGAGCGAGGACGCGTCGTCGAGGGCGCCGGAGGCGATGAGCTCGTCGATGGCACCGGCCCGGGCCTGCATCTGGGCCGTCTTGTCCTCGGCCCGCTGGATCGCGAGGCCGACGTCGCCCATCTCCTCGCCGATGCCCGACATCGCCTCGCCGATGCGCGTCTGCGCCTCGGCCGCGGTGTAGTTGGCCTTGATCGTCTCCTTGCGCGTGCGGAAGGACTCGACCTTCGTCTGCAGGCGCTGCTGGGCGAGGACGAGCTTCTCCTCCTCGCCCTGGAGGTTGGCGTGCTGGACCTGGAGGTCCTGGATCTGCGTGGTGAGCCCCGACTTGCGGGTCAGCGCCTCACGGGCCAGGTCCTCGCGGTCGGCAGCGATGGCCTTCTCGGCCTGCCCCTGGAGCTTGGCCGACTGCGTCTCGAGCTGCTTGATCTGCAGCTCCACGCGCTTGCGGCTCGTGGCGACGTCGGCGACCCCGCGGCGTACTTTGCTCAACAGCTCCAGCTGGCGCTGGTAGCTGTAGTCAAGGGTCTCGCGCGGATCCTCGGCGCGGTCGAGCGCCTTGTTGGCCTTGGAACGGAAGATCAGACTCAAGCGCTTCATCACACTCATGGGGATGTTCTCTCCTGTGTCACCCTCGGGGTTCTGCCTTCACCCTAGGACCAAACCCAAAGGCAGTGATAGGCGCCGGTAGGCTGAAGGTTCACGTCACCCGATCTCATGAGGCTCAGTTGTTCGGTCGAAGCAAGTCGCAGGACACCAGCTCCACCACCCCGGTCGTGGACAAGCCGGGTGGCAAGGGCCGCCCGACGCCGAGCCGTAAGGAGGCCGAGGCGGCGGCGAAGGCCCGCGCCAAGGTGCCGCGCACCCGGCGCGAGCAGATGATGGCCAAGCGCGGCGTCAGCGCCGAGTCGAGCAAGACCATCCGGGCCGGCATGAAGGCCGGGGACGAGCGCTACCTGCTCCCCCGGGACAAGGGCCCGGTCCGCAGCTTCATCCGCGACTTCGTCGACTCGCGCTTCTCCTTCGTCGAGCTGATGGTGCCGCTGCTCATCGTGACGCTGCTGCTGGGCTACTCCGGCAACTCCTACCTCGTCGGCGTCGGCAACACCGTGCTGTTCGGCACCGTCCTCCTGGTCGCGCTGGACATCTTCGTGATGCGCTTCCGGCTGCGCCGTGAGCTCGCGCGACGCTTCCCCGACGAGCCCACCAAGGGCACGACCTACTACGCGATCATGCGTGCGCTGCAGATGAAGTTCATGCGGATGCCGAAGGCCAAGGTCAAGATCGGGCAGACGCTGCCCGAGCACTACCGCTGAGCTCCGGTTGATCCTCGGGCTCGCCAGGGCGCTGGCCTCCGGGGCTGGCCCAGCGTCGTCGTCGCCGGCCTGGCCCTCTCGGTGGCCGGAGCCATCCATCTGGGGCGGCAACCGGGGTCAGCCCCCGTTACGCCTGGTGTGAGGATGGGCCCATGAGCCACGCCCCGACCGCCGACGTGTCCGTGCGCATCGCTTGGGCCGACGACGCCGATGCCATCGCCGCCGTCCAGGTCCGCGCTTGGCAGGTGCTGTACGCCGATGTGGTCCCTGCCGAGGCCCTGCCGTCCGACCCCGAGCCGGTCGCGGCGGCCTGGCGGGTGTCCCTGGGCAAGCCCGACGACGCCCGCAACCGGGTGCTGGTCGCGCTCGAGCGCAACCGCGTGACCGGCTTCGCCGTCACCGGTCCGACGTCCGACCCGGACGCCAACCCGATCGACGACGGCGAGCTCAGCGAGCTCACCCTCGACCCCGCCGAGCGCGGCAAGGGCCACGGCTCGCGCCTGCTCCAGGCGGCCGTCGACACCCTCGCCGCCGACCGGTTCACCCGCGCGGTGAGCTGGGTCATCGCCACCGACGACGACCACCGCCGCTTCCTGACCGAGGCAGGCTGGGCGCCCGACGGCGCCCACCGCGAGCTCGACCTCGACGGCACCGGGACGACCACGGTCAAGCAGGTCCGGCTCCACACCGCGATCGGCTGATGTCGGCTCCCCTGCCACCTGCCGAACGCTCGCGGATGATCCGCGACGGCATCGCGGTCGGGATCGCCACCGGCACCTACGGCATCTCCTTCGGCGCCGTCGCGGTCACGGCAGGGCTGAGCGTCCTGCAGGCCTGCGCGCTCTCGTTGCTCGTCTTCACGGGGGCGTCCCAGTTCGCGCTCGTCGGTGTGGTCGCGGCGGGCGGTGCGCCTCTGAGTGGCGCCATGACCGCGATCCTGCTCGGCACCCGCAACACCCTCTACGGCCTGCGGTTGGCGCCGCTCCTCCAGTTCTCCGGCCTGCGCCGGGTCGCCGCCGCCCAGATCCTCATCGACGAGTCCACCGCGATGGCGGTCAACCGCGGGTCGGCACCGGCCGCACGCGTGGGCTTCCTGAGCACCGGGCTGGCCGTCTTCGTGCTCTGGAACGCCGCCACCCTGCTCGGCGCCCTGGCTGGTACGGCGATCGGTGACCCCCGCACGTTCGGGCTCGATGCCGCGGTCGGCGCGGCGTTCCTCGCCCTCCTGTGGCCGCGGCTGAGCGATCGACGCAACCAGGTCGTGGCGGTGTGCGCCGGCGCCGTCGCGCTGGGCCTGGTGCCCTTCACGGCGGCCGGGGTGCCCGTCCTGGCCGCCGGCGGGGTCGCCCTGCTGGCCGGCGTCCTGACTCATCCTTCGGAGCGCCCCTGATGTGGCTCGCGATCATCGTCGCCGCGCTCGGCTGCTACGCCCTCAAACTCGCCGGCCTCTCATTGCCCGAACGGGTGTTGAGCAACCCGCTCGTCGAGCGGATCGCCGACTTCATCCCGGTCGCACTGCTCGCGGCGCTCATCGCCGTACAGGTGTGGTCGGACGGGCCTGCCCTGACCGTGGACGCCCGGACAGCGGGTCTCGGATTCGCGGTCGTGGCCCTGCTCGTGCGGGCGCCGTTCCTGGTGGTCGTGATCGGCGCAGCGGTCGTCTCTGCGCTGGTCCGTCTCGCCTGACACGGTTGCCCAGGTGGTTACCCAATCTCGAGATTCGAAGGATTCGACAACTACCCGCCTACCGTCCGAGATCAGCTGAAACTCGTTCAGCCGAGCGGCAGGAAGTGCTCGAGGCCGACCGTGAGACCCGGGTGGTCGGCGATCTCGCGCAGGCCCGTCAGGACACCCGGCGAGAAGGAGGCCCGGTCGAGGGAGTCGTGGCGGATCGTCAGGGTCTCCCCCACGCCGCCGAGGATGACCTCCTGGTGGGCCACCAGCCCGCGGACGCGCAGGCCGTGGACCCGGACGCCGTCGACGTCCGCCCCGCGAGCCCCGTCGAGGCCCGTGGAGGTCGCGTCGGGCATCGGGGCACTGCCGGCCTCCCGGCGCGCCTGCGCGATGAGCTCGGCGGTACGCCGCGCCGTACCGCTCGGGGCGTCGGCCTTGTCCGGGTGGTGCAGCTCGACGACCTCGACGGACTCGAAGAAGGGCGCCGCCTGGGCGGCGAAGCGCATCATCAAGATCGCGCCGATGGAGAAGTTGGGAGCGATCAGGACGCCGGTCTGCGGGCTCACCTCGAGCCAGCCGCGCAGCTGGGCGAGCCGCTCGTCGTCGAAACCGGTGGTGCCGACAACGGCGTGGATGCCATGGGCGACGCAGAACTCCAGGTTGGTCATCACCACGTCGGGGTGGGTGAAGTCCACGATCGCCTGCGCACCGCTGGCGACCAGCTCGGCGATGTCGTCGCCGGCGTCGATCTGTGCCACGAGGGCGAGATCGGGGGCCGCCTCGACGGCTCGGCAGATCTCCGCTCCGACCTTGCCGCGGGCACCCAGGACTGCGACCTTGAACTGTTCACTCACGGCTTCAACCTACTGTGATGTGTGCCCGCTGGGTGGCGGTGACTGACGGGTGAACCAGGAAGTGGCAGGCTGTGACCATGCCAGTGCAGACGATCCCGCCGCGCATCCGATGGGCCGTGGAGCTCATGGACATCCAGCCCAACGACCAGGTCCTCGAGATCGGCTGTGGACCGGGTGCTGGAGCCGAGCTGATCTGCGGCAAGCTCGAGACCGGCAAGCTGTTCGCGATCGACCGTTCGGAGTCGGGAGTGGACCGCACCAAGCGCCGCAACCAGAAGTACGTCGACAGCGGACGCCTCGTCGTGCGCCAGATCGACCTCGCGACCCTGCGCGTCCCGGTGAAGCGCCTCACGAAGGTCTTCGCGTTCAACGTGAACCTCTTCTGGGTGCGCCGCTGCGACGACGAGATCGCCCTGCTGCACGAGCGCGTCGTGCCGGGCGGCGCCGTCTACTTCTTCTACGAGGCCAACCGCCCCGAGCTCGTCCCGAACATCGTCAAGAAGACCTCCGAGGCCCTCCTGCGCGGCGGCTTCCGGGTGTCCGTCGTGGAGCAGAAGGCCCCCGCCGTGATCGGGATCATCGGGCGGCGCTGAGCCGCTCCCGGCGGAAACCGTCAGGAACGTTCGATTCCCCCGCCTCTGCGGGGGAATCGAACGTTCTGGGGTGTTGCAACACTCACGAAGGTGACACTCCCCCGCATATGCGGGGGAACAGGGGGCGCGAGGGGTCAGGCCGGGCCGACGATGGCCAGGACCTCCGGCTGGGCGAACAGGGCTCCCGCGATGTCGCGGACCTCCTCGAGCGTGACCGCGTCGATCTTGGCGATCACGTCGTCGATCGAGAGGAACTCGTCGTAGACGAGCTCCGCCTTCCCGAGGCGCGACATCCGCGACCCGGAGTCCTCCAGCCCGAGCACGAGCCCGCCGCGGAGCTGGCCCTTGCCACGATCGAGCTCCTCGGCGGTGATGCCCTCGGCCGCCACCTTGGCGAGCTCGGCGCGGACGGTCGCGAGCACGTCGTCGAGCTTGCCGGGCAGGCAACCGACCGCGACCCCGACCAGGCCCGCGTCGGCGTGGTGGGAGGCGAAGGAGTAGACGGAGTAGGCGAGCCCGCGGTGCTCGCGGACCTCCTGGAAGAGCCGTGACGACGTGCCGCCGCCGAGGGCCGTGTTCAGGATGCCGAGGGCGTAGCGGCGCTCGTCGCTGCGGGTCAGGCCCTTCATCCCGAGGACGATGTTGACCTGCTCGAAGGGGCGCGTGGTGTGCGACTCCCCCGGCGAGACGGCGCGCGCCTTGGTGGTGTTGCGGTGCCCGACGGGCTCCGCGTCGCCGTCGAGGAAGCCTTGGCGGCCGAATGCGCGGCGTACGTCCTTCACGACCTTGGCGTGGTCGAGGTTGCCGGCGACCGCGACCACCATGTTGTCGGGCCGGTAGTGACGCCGGAAGAACCGGACGACCTGCTCACGCGTCATCGAGGTGATCGAGGCGTGCGTGCCCGCGATCGGGCGGCCCAGCGGCGAGTCGCCGAAGGCCTGGTGGGCGAAGAGGTTGTGGACGACGTCGTCGGGGTCGTCGTCGTGCATCGCGATCTCGTCGAGGATCACGTCGCGCTCCGCCTCGACGTCGGCAGCGGTGATCAGCGAGCTGGTGATCATGTCGCCGATGACGTCGACAGCGAGCGGCAGGTCGTCGTCGAGCACGCGCGCGTGGAAGCAGGTGTACTCCTTCGCGGTGAAGGCGTTGAACTCGCCGCCGACCGCGTCGAGGGCCACCGAGATGTCGAGCGCGGAGCGCTCACGGGTGCCCTTGAAGAGCAGGTGCTCGAGGAAGTGCGAGCAGCCGTGCAGCGCCGGGGTCTCGTCGCGCGAACCGACGTTGACCCACACGCCGATGCTCGCGGAGCGCGCACCGGCCATCTGCTCGGTGACGACCCGCAGGCCGCCGGGCAGGACGGTACGGCGGATGCGTGACGTCACCTGGCCGTCGGCGTCCTTGACGGTCTGGACCGTCCGGGTGGAACCGATCTTCTGGGGAACGGCCGACCGGCCAGCAGAGGAGCTCTGCTGACCGGTCGGACGGGTGGTGCGGGTGGTCACTCGGCGTCAGTCGCCTCGGTGGACTCGTCGGACTCGGACGCCTCGGCGCCCTCCTCCACGACCGGGACCAGCGACAGCTTGCCGCGGTCGTCGATCTCGCCGATCGCGACCTGGATCTTCTGACCGACCGACAGGACGTCCTCGACGGCGTCGACGCGCTTGCCGCCGGCGAGGGAGCGGAGCTTGCTGATGTGCAGCAGGCCGTCCTTGCCGGGCATCAGCGAGATGAACGCGCCGAAGTTGGTCGTCTTGACGACGGTGCCGAGGTAGCGCTCGCCGACCTCGGGCATGGTCGGGTTGGCGATCGCGTTGACGGCGTCCTTGGCGGCCTGGGCAGCCTCGCCGTTGGTCGCGCCGATGTAGACCGTGCCGTCGTCCTCGATCGACAGGGTCGCGCCCGTGTCGTCCTGGATCTGGTTGATGATCTTGCCCTTCGGCCCGATGACCTCACCGATCTTGTCCACGGGGACCTTGATCGTGATGATCCGCGGGGCGTGGAGCGACATCTCCTCGGGGGCGTCGATGGCCTCGGCCATGACGTCGAGGATCGCCAGACGGGCGCCCTTGGCCTGGGTCAGCGCCGAAGCGAGGACCTCGGCCGGGATGCCGTCGAGCTTGGTGTCGAGCTGCAGCGCGGTGATGAACTCGCGCGTGCCGGCGACCTTGAAGTCCATGTCGCCGAACGCGTCCTCGGCGCCGAGGATGTCGGTCAGCGCGACGTACTCGGTCTTGCCGTCGACCTCGTCGGAGATGAGGCCCATCGCGATGCCGGCGACGGAGGCCTTGAGCGGCACACCGGCCTGCAGCAGCGACAGGGTCGAGGCACAGACCGAACCCATCGAGGTGGAGCCGTTGGAGCCCATGGCCTCGGAGAGCTGGCGGATCGCGTAGGGGAACTCCTCACGCGTCGGCAGCACGGGCAGGATCGCGCGGCGCGCGAGCGCACCGTGGCCGACCTCGCGACGCTTGGGCGAGCCCACGCGGCCGGTCTCGCCCGTCGAGAACGGCGGGAAGACGTACTTGTGCATGTAGCGACGGTGCTTCTCCGGGGAGAGCGTGTCGAGCTGCTGCTCCAGCTTGAGCATGTTGAGGGTGGTGACGCCCAGGATCTGGGTCTCGCCACGCTCGAACAGCGCCGAGCCGTGGACGCGCGGGATCACGCCGACCTCGGAGTGCAGCGGACGGATGTCGGCCAGGCCGCGACCGTCCATGCGGATCTTGTCGCGCAGCACGCGCTGGCGCATGAGGGACTTGTTCAGCGAGCGGAACGCAGCGCCGATCTCCTTCTCGCGACCCTCGAACTGACCGGCGAGCGACTCGAGCAGCCCGGCCTTGATCTCGTCGAGCTTGGCCTCGCGCTCCAGCTTGTCAGCGATCGTGAGCGCCTCGGCGGTGGGAGCCGACACGGCACCCTCGACGGCGGCGTAGACGTCGTCCTCGTAGTCGAGGAAGATCGGGAACTCCTGGACCGGCTTGGCCGACTCCTTGGCGAGCTCGACCTGGGCCTCGATGAGCTGCTTGATGAAGGGCTTCGCGGCGTCGAGGCCGCTGGCCACGACCTCCTCGGTGGGGGCCTTCTGGCCGCCCGCGACGAGCTCGATGACACGCTCGGTGGCCTCGGCCTCGACCATCATGATCGCGACGTCACCGGTCTCGGTCACGCGACCGGCCACGACCATGTCGAAGACGGCGTCCTCGAGCTGCGAGTGGGTCGGGAACGCGACCCACTGGCCCTCGATGAGGGCGACGCGGACGCCACCGACGGGGCCGGAGAACGGCAGGCCGGAGAGCTGGGTCGACAGCGACGCGGCGTTGATCGCCAGCACGTCGTAGGGCATGTCGGGGTCGAGCGCCATCACGGTGATGACGACCTGGACCTCGTTGCGCAGACCCTTCTTGAAGGTCGGGCGCAGCGGCCGGTCGATGAGGCGGCAGGTGAGGATCGCGTCCTCGCCCGGGCGACCCTCGGAACGGAAGAAGGAGCCGGGGATCTGGCCCACGGCGTACATCCGCTCCTCGACGTCGATCGTGAGGGGGAAGAAGTCGAAGTGGTCCTTCGGCGTCTTGCCGGCGGTCGTCGCCGAGAGCAGCATGGTCTCGTCGTCGATGTAGGCCGTGACGGAGCCGGCGGCCTGACGGGCCAGCAGGCCGGTCTCGAACTTGATGGTGCGCTTGCCGAACTTGCCATTGTCGAGAACGGTCTCGACGGCGGAAATGATGGGGCCCTCGTTCAAAGGGTTTCCCTTTCTCTTCGCGGAGCGATCCGCGACGCCGCTCATGTGAGTGCCGGTCTTCGATCGAGGCCCGCAGGTGCGTTCACCTGAAGGCCACTACCGAGGACCGAGCCGGGCGAGGCGGGTCGCTCCTGGATCTGGAGTGTTCAGTTGAGTTGGTTCGGCTCCGAGCCTATCGGCTGGGGGCCGAAATGCTGAGAAGCGGCTCCCCGACCGGGGAACCGCTCCTCACGACGTCAGCGTCGGAGACCGAGGCGCTCGATGATCGAGCGGTAGCGCTCGATCTCGGTCTTCTGCAGGTAGTTGAGCAGACGACGGCGCTTGCCCACGAGGAGCAGCAGGCCACGACGGCTGTGGTGGTCCTTCTTGTGCATCTTGAGGTGCTCGGTGAGGTGAGCGATGCGGTAGCTCGCCAGGGCGATCTGCACCTCGGGCGAACCGGAGTCGCCCTCGGTCAGACCGTATTCGGCGATGATCTTCTTCTTGGTCTCCGCGTCAGTACCGATCGACATGCGGGGCTCCTCTCGTGTCTCGTTGCGCGGCGCTCGGGACAGGATGTCCGGGGCTCTCTCGATCCGCGGCCGTTCAGACGGCAATTCCCACCGGGGTGGGCAACCTGAGAAGACTAACAACGCAGTCACCCGGGCCCCAAAACGCTGGGACCCGGGTGACCACTCACTGTCGTGCGTCAGATCGCCGGCGGCGGAGGCGGGTCCGTCTCGGTACGCCGCTCGGTGGTCGCCTGGCGACCGTGGGCGTCCGTGGTGGTGGCGGTCGTGGTCGCTCGCCGGCGCGTGTTGGTCTGGATCGCGGTGAGCGCGATCACCAGGATGCCGGCGAGGCACAGGATGTAGCCGACCACGGTGAGGTCGACTGCCTCGATCATGTCCCGCACCGCGAAGGCGAGGATCAGCCCAATCGCAAGCAGGAAGACTCCCAGTCCGTAACCCATGATGTGTCTCCTTCTGTCCGGGCGATGGTGAGGGCGAATGCCCCGCCCCGGAGCGTCCACCACCTCGGCGCGCCGCACATCCCCCGCAGGGGTGGTGACCGTGTGGATCTGCTGCACCCCCGTGACACCAGATCCACACGGTCGGTCAGGGGCGCCGCTTCTTCTCGCGGCGCTTCTCGGCCTCGACGGGAGCCGTCACGGTCGGGGTCACGCCGTCCAGCGTCACCGGCGGAAGTACGGCGAACGGCGGCGCTTGCAGCGTCGGCTCGCCGACCGCCTCCCAGGCCATGTCGTCCCAGTCCCGCTCCGGGAGCGGGAACACGCTGTACAGCTCCGTGCGCCCGTTGAGCCACGGCGCAAGAACTCGCTCGCCGTTGTCGATGTACGCGTAGTCAGGATCGATCTTCAGCCGTCGCCCTTGGTCATCGACCAGCTGCACGCCGACGAGCGGATTGCCGGCCGCGTCGAACGGATAGACGTTGGTCACGGGCTGGCCGTTGAAGGTGAGCCCCGGGGTCGGGGTCGGCTGGCCGTTGTAACCGAGCCTCTCGACCATGTCGTCCTGGATCGAGTACTCGACCCGCTGGAGCGTGTCGAACGTGATGAGCAGCGCGAAGACGTTGAGGACGAGCAGCACCACTCGAGCGAGCAGTCCCGACGTGCCCGGCCAGATCTTGCCCCGACCGATCTGGATGCTGACGATCGATGCCACCGCGAGGATCAGCAGCCCCAGCCCCCACGAAGGTGTCGGCAGCCACGCGACGTCGGGGCGCGCCGCCCACCGGGCGAACGTGTAGTTGAACCACATCACCGCCAGCCACGCACGGAAGACCCACCACGCCGGGCGCGCCGCCCGGACGGCCGAGCCGATGTCGGCCGGCATCTTGTCCAGGAGGCGGCTCCAGTGCGTGCTCGCGGCGTCGAGCACGGCCGTCGGGGACGTGGTCGACCACTGCCTGCGACCAGGGCCGGCGGGCGCCAGCCCTGCCGCCGCACGGAGCTCGGCGGCGTACGCATCGGGATCACCGAGGGCCTCGGGGCCACGCTCGGCGACGAGGTCGGCCATGTCGGCCTCCAGCCCGTCGAGCAGGTCTTCACGCTCGTCGGCACCGAGGTCGGAGAAGCGTGCGCGCACGGCGGCGACGAAGGCGTCGACCTCGGGCGTGAGTCGGATCGTGTCGTTCATGCCGAGGCCCCCTGCAGCAGGTTGGTGACGGTGGTGGAGAAGTGCGCCCAGTCGTCGCTCTGGGTCTTGAGCTGGTCGCGGCCCGACGGCGTGATGCCGTAGTACTTCCGGTGCGGTCCGCTCTCCGACGGGACGACGTAGGAGGTCAGGGCGCCGGCGGCGTACAACCGACGCAGCGTGCCGTAGACCGACGCGTCGCCGACCTCGTCGAGGCCGCCCGCCCGGAGGCGGCGGACGACGTCGTAGCCGTAGCCGTCCTCGTCGTCGACCACGGCGAGCACCGCCAGGTCGAGCACTCCCTTGAGGAGCTGTGTGTTGTCCATGCCGTGAACAGTAGTGCGGATAGCGCACTACCGTCGACACCACAGTTCCGATGGGCGTGTCGGCATGTGATGATCCGCAGATGTCAGCCCACGAAGCGGCGCAGCAACGCATCGGCGTCTGCAACCTCTGCGAAGCCATCTGCGGTCTCGTCCTCACGATCGAGGACGGCACCGTCACCTCGGTGAGGGGCAACCCCGACGACCCGCTGTCCCGCGGACACATCTGCCCGAAGGGCGTCGCGATCGCGGACATCCACACCGACCCGGACCGGCTGCGCCGACCCGTGCGCCGCGACCGGGCGACCGGCGAGTTCCACGAGATCGGCTGGACCGAGGCGATCGAGCTGGTGTCGAGCGGGCTGGCCGCGACCATCAACGCGCACGGCCGCGATGCGCTCGGCATCTACCTCGGCAACCCCAACGTGCACAGCCTCGGCTCGATGACCCACGGCATCGGCCTGGTCAAGGCCCTGCGCACGAGGAACACCTTCAGCGCCACCTCGGTCGACCAGCTCCCCCACCAGCTGCTCGCGCACCTGATGTTCGGCCACCAGCTGCTGCTGCCGATCCCCGACATCGACCGCACCACCTACTTCCTCGTCTTCGGCGCCAACCCGATGGCCTCCAACGGCTCGCTGATGACCGTGCCCGACTTCCCCACCCGGCTGCGCGAGCTCAAGCGTCGCGGCGGCCACATGGTCGTCTTCGATCCACGGCGCACCGAGACCGCCAAGGTCGCCACGGAGCACCACTTCATCCGACCCGGCACGGACGCGTGGGTGCTGCTCGCGATGTTGAACGTGCTGTTCGCCGACGGGCTCGCGCTCGCTCCGGCGTACGCCGACGGGCTGGCCGAGGTCGAGTCGGCGGTCGCGCACTTCACCCCCGCCCTGGCGGAGCAGATGAGCGGCGTCCCTGCCGCGGACATCGAGCGCGTCGCACTCGAGCTCGCCACCGCCGAGGGCGGGGTGGCCTACGGCCGGGTCGGCGTCTCGACCCACGAGTTCGGCTCGGTCTGCCAGTGGGCGGTCAACCTGCTCAACATCGTCACCGGCAACCTCGACTCGGTCGGCGGCGCGATGTTCTCCTCCCCCGCGATCGACGCCGTCGGCACCGGCCTGATCGGGCGCGGCCACCACAACGCCTGGCAGTCCCGTGTCCGCGGCCTGCCCGAGACCGCCGGCGAGCTGCCCGTGTCCGCGCTCCGCGAGGAGATCACCACCCCCGGCGCGGGGCAGGTCAGGGCGATGCTGACCCTCTCGGGCAACCCCGTCCTGTCGACCCCCGACGGCGCTCGGCTCGACGAGGCGCTGGCAGGCCTGGACTTCATGGCGGCCGTCGACATCTACGTCAATGAGACGACCCGGCACGCCGACGTGATCCTGCCGCCGACGGGGGCACTGGAGCGCGACCACTACGACCTGATCTTCCAGACCTTCGCCGTACGCAACACCGCCCGCTTCACGCCTGCGGTGTTCGAGAAGGAACCGGAAGCCCGCCACGACTGGCAGATCTACCGCGACGTCGCGCTGGCCACGATCGACAAGCTGGACCGCAAGCCCTCCCTCAAGGCGCGGCTGACGCTGCGAGCGCGCCTCGGCCTGAGCCCGACGCGCCTCGTCGGGCTGCTGCTCGCGCGCGGTCGAACCGGGGTGACACTGCGCAAGCTGCGGGCCAACCCCTCGGGCGTCGACCTGGGCCCCCTGCGGCCGAACCTGCTGCCCGACCGGCTGCAGACGCGGGACCACCGGATGGGCCTGGCGCCGCCGTTGGTGCTCGCCGACCTCGAGCGCCTGACCACCGTCGAGCCGCCTGCCGAGGGTGAGCTGCTGCTCATCGGGCGCCGCCACAAGCAGGACAACAACTCGTGGATGCACAACGCCGGCCGCCTGACCCGCGGCAGGGCCCGCCACCACCTCCTCATGCACCCGGCCGACCTGGCCGAGCGCTCGCTCGAGGACGGCGCGGTCGTCACGGTCACCTCACGCGTGGGCAAGGTGCGCGTCGAGGTCGCCGCGACCGACGACATGATGCCCGGCGTCGTCAGCCTCCCCCACGGCTACGGCCACGCCCGCAACCCCGGGATGAAGCGCGCCGCCGAGCTGCCCGGGGTGTCGATCAACGACCTGACCGACCCCGAGCGCCTCGACGTCTCCGGCAACGCTGCGCTCACGGGAGTGCCCGTCACCGTCTCCGCCTGACACGCCGAGCGGGCACAAAAGCACGTCCCGGACGAGCTGAGCGGGCACAAAAGCACCGTGCGTTCGTGCTTTTGTGCCCGATCAGCGCGTGTGTGGTGCTCCTTCTTGACGGGTCAGACCTTCACTCCGCCGAGGACTTCGCGGACTTCGGCGGCGGACGTCGCCCGGCGCAGCCGTTCGACCTGCTCGGCATCGACGAAGACGCCGGCCAGCTTCTGCAGCAGCGCGAGGTGGTCGTTGCCCGCCCCGGCGATGCCGACCACGAACTCGGCGGGCTTGCCGTTCCAGTCGATGCCGCCGGGATAGCGGACGAACGAGATCGCCGTACGGCGGATGGCGCCCTTGGCCTCGTTGGTGCCGTGCGGGATGGCCAGCAGGTTGCCCATGTGGGTCGACACCGACTTCTCCCGCTCGTGCATCGCATCGACGTAGGCGGGCTCGACCGCACCGCTCGCCACGAGCAGCTGCCCGGCCTCGGTGATCGCCTCGTCGCGCGAGGCGGCAGTGCCGTCGAGCACGATCGCGTCGTCACGCAGCACGTCGGAGTCGACACCGTCGTCGGCCACCTCACCTGACGTGGCGCCGGCGGCACCACCGTTCCGCTGCCGCACCAGCTCGACGATCTCGTCGTAGCGCGGACTTCCCATGAAGTTGTCGACCGAGACGTGGACGGCCGTCCCCGTGCGCTGACGCGCCCGGTCGGTGAGGTCCTGGTGGGTCACGACGACGTCGTAGGTGTCGGCGAGGTTGGCGATCGACTGGTTGGTGACCGACACGTCGCCGTACCCCGCTGCCTGGATCTTCTTGCGCAGCACCGACGCGCCCATGGCCGACGAGCCCATGCCGGCGTCGCAGGCGAAGACGATGGTGCCGATCGGGCCGCTCGCAGCGGCGCCGCTCGTGAGCAGGGAGGACACCGAGGACTTCTTGCCCTTCATGGCCTCCATGTCGGCGGTGGCCGCCGACAGGTCGCCCTCGTCGTCCGAACGGTCGGTCTTGAGCAGGAACCCGGCGACCAGGAAGGAGACGGTGGCAGCGCCGAGCATGGAGAGCGTCACGCCGAAGAAGCTGCCGCTGGCGGTCTGCGCGTAGACGGCGAACACGGAGCCGGGCGCGGCCGGCGCGCGCAGGCCGACGTCGAAGAGCACGTTGATGAAGACACCCGTCATGCCGCCCGCGATGGTGGCGAGGATGAGCTTGGGCTTCATCAGCACGTAGGGGAAGTAGATCTCGTGGATGCCGCCGAAGAAGTGGATGATCGCGGCGCCGGGCGCGGAGGCCTTGGCCATGCCCTTGCCGAAGACGGTGTATGCCAGCAGCAACCCGAGTCCGGGGCCGGGGTTGGCCTCGAGCAGGAAGAGCACCGACTTGCCTGCCTCGACCGCCTCGTTGGTGCCGAGGGGCGTCAGCACGCCGTGGTTGATGGCGTTGTTGAGGAAGAGCACCTTCGCCGGCTCGATGATGACCGACGTCAGGGGCAGCAGGTCGTTGTTGACGAGGAAGTCGACACCCTCCCCGAGCCGGTCGGCGATCCAGGTCACGACCGGGCTCATGCCGAAGAAGCCGAAGACCGCCAGCAGCATGCCCCAGATGCCGGCGGAGAAGTTGTTGACCAGCATCTCGAAGCCGGGCTTGATCTTGCCGTCCCACAGGGAGTCGACCTTCTGCATGGTCCAGCCGCCGAGCGGGCCCATGATCATCGCGCCCATGAACATCGGGATCTCGGTGCCGGCGATGACGCCCATCGTGGCGATCGCACCGACCACACCACCGCGGGTGTCGTAGAGCATCTTGCCGCCGGTGTAGCCGATCAGGATCGGCAGCAGGTAGGTGATC
Source organism: Nocardioides allogilvus (assembly GCF_003047285.1). Taxonomy (GTDB): domain Bacteria; phylum Actinomycetota; class Actinomycetes; order Propionibacteriales; family Nocardioidaceae; genus Nocardioides; species Nocardioides allogilvus. The sequence goes on from NZ_PZYX01000002.1 coordinate 298,173, forward strand.
ATCGGGCCGACGATCCCGCCCTCGGCGAAGTCGCCCCAGCCGCCGATCTTGGCGACCCAGCTGTCGGCGGAGTCACCGATGCCGAGCTCGGGCAGCCAGCCCACCTCGATGAACAGGGCGGTGATCAGGCCCCACGCGATGAACGCGCCGATGTTGGGCATGACCATGTTGGACAAGAACGTGCCGAACTTCTGCACGTGGACCCGGGCGCCGCCGCGGGCGGCAGTTTGAGTGGACATCGCTTCCTCCAGATCGGGGTGACCTCAGTCACATCTGAGAGTCAGCAAACTCCCATTCGGGCACGTTGCCAAGCAAACGGGCCGACTTTCTGGGTGATCGGGTGTGGCTTTACCCCCGTTCGCGCCGCTAGACGTTCAGCTGGCTATCGAAGAGCGCCCGCTCTGCCTCGTCGTTCCAGGTGTCGCCGGCTCCGAGCTTCGCGGCGACGTCCGGCAACGTGTCCTTCAGCTCGTCGAGCCCCACGAGGGGGAGGTCGTGGATCTGGGGGAAGATCAGGACCTTTCCTGAATAGCGACCGTCGACCAGTGCCTGGAGGCCGTCCTTGGCCGCGCGCATGCCGCCGACTGCGCCCACGATGGATCCCGGGGAGAGGTCACCCTGGTTGGCGAGGTCCACCACCTGCTGCTGGTCGTGGATGGTCAGCCCTGACGTCCCGGTGTACTGGGCGTTGTCCAGGTAGACGGCGCTCAGGTTCAGGGGCGCCAGCGTGCCGTTGGGGACACCGGCGAAGAAGACCAGCATGCCGTCGGCGTTCATCAATGTGTCTGCCTCCGCCATCACCTCGGAGATGGGGACACTGACCACGACGTCGTCGGCACCCCGGTTGTCGGTGAGTCCCATGACGAAGTCGCGGAGCGACTGGTCGGCGGTCTGGGAGTTGAAGGTGATCAGCTCGCAGTCGTTTTTATGCGCCAGGTGGCCCAGACGGTCCTCGAGGGCCTTCAGCCGCTCGTCGCTCACCTCCGTGGCCACGATCTTCCGGGGTCCGCCAGGCTGCTGGATGGCCCTCTGGACGTGCATCAGCCCCATCGGACCGCCGGCGCCCACGAAGACGGTCGTGCCCTGCGAGCGCAGGTCGCAGCGGTTGCGCGCCTCCCCGTAGGAGGCGGCGATGTCCGGACCTCGATCGCCGATGTAGGCGGTGTAGTCGTAGTGCAGACGGCCCACGTCGGTGTCCACCAGGCCGTCGAGGGCGGTCTCGCCCACCAGGTTGAGGGTGCCGCGCCGGGCGATGTGCGTGGCCACGGCGCCCACCGTGGTTGCCGATCGAGGATCGAGCACGACGATGTCGTCGAAGCCGGCGCCGTCGGTCAGCTCGTCCACCAACGCCTGGTAGTCGTCGGTGGTGATGCCGTCGCGCACCACCGTGGCGGCAGAGGTGCGCTCGACCATCTCGACCACCGAGGCGGGTACGTCGGTCAGCACGATGGTCGCCGGCGCGTCGAGCCCGGCCGAGAACTCGTACACGCGCTCGTCACCGGGCCGACCGATGACCCACATCGTCCCGCCGGCCCTGGGCTCCAGGCGGCGACGCTGGGTGTAGGCGGCCATCACGCAGCCCCACGGCTCCAGCGTGGAGCCCTCGGCGTAGCCCATCGTGTCGGGAAGCGGCAGGAGGCAGGCGCCGTCGTCGGTCTCGAGCATCTCCGCACCCATGAGGTGGTACTGCGTGAGCCCGCCCGGGATGGTGTAGCCGTAGGCCGTGCTCCTGCCGTCCTGGTAGATGTCCGGCTGTACGGCCAGCCGCTGACCGGCGTGGTAGCGGTCCTGGAGGTTCTCCCCCACCTCGATCACCGTCAGGCTCACCTCGTGCCCGAGCCGGGTGGGGTCCTGGGAGAGGTCGCGGTCGTAGAGCTTCGGGTGGCTGCCGCCCTGGCGCATGATCTTCACGTCGGAGAAGCAGAGCCCCACGCTGTCGATGCGCACCAGCATGTGGTCGGCATCAGGTGACGGGATCGGGGCCAGCTCGGGCGCAGAGTCCTTGCCCATGTTGTCCTCGCCCGCGCCGTGCAGGAACCAGGTCCAGCTCTGCTCGGGCAGGTCGAGATCGGCCGCGCGGTAGCGGTCGTACGCTGACGTCATGCTTCCTCCGTTGTGAGGTGGTGGGGGTTCTCAGTGGCCGAGCAGCGCGCGCACGGCGTCGCGCGCGGCCAGCGGGTCGCTCGCGCCGAGGGCCGCTTCCGCGGCGGCCTCGCAGGTGTCCATCGAGACGCGCGAGAGCTGGGCGCCGACGGGGCGTACGGCGCGGGCGGCCATCGACAGGGACGTGATCCCCATGCCGACGAGCGCGCAGGCGAGCATCGGGTCGGCGGCGGCCTCGCCGCAGACGCCCACCGGCTTGCCGGCCTGCTTGCCCGCCTCGGCGGTGATGGCGATCAGCTGCAGCACCGCCGGCTGCCACGGGTCGGTCAGGTGCGCCAGGTCGGTGGCCATCCGGTCGGCGGCCATCGTGTACTGCGTGAGGTCGTTGGTGCCGATCGACAGGAAGTCGACGACCTCGAGCATCCGGTGCGCGAGCAGCGCGGCGCTCGGGATCTCCACCATCACGCCGGGCTTGAGCCCGCGGGCGCGCACCTTGTCGGCGAACTCGGCCGCCTCCGCCACGGTCGCCACCATCGGCGCCATCACCCACGTGTCGGTGCCGGTCGTCTCCACGGCGAGCTTGATCCCGTCGAGCTGGCGGTCCATCAGCCCGGGGTTGCCGAACGACAGCCGCAGTCCGCGCACCCCGAGGGCGGGGTTCTCCTCCCCGGGAGTCGTCGCGAACGCGATGGGCTTGTCCGACCCCGCGTCGAGCGTGCGGACCACGACGTACTGCCCCTCGCCGAAGGCGCCGAGCACCTGGCTGTAGATCTCGCCCTGCTCCTCGGCGGTGGGCTCCTGCGTCGCGTTGAGGAAGCACAGCTCGGTGCGGAAGAGACCGACGCCCTGCACCGGCTCCGCACTGGCGTGTACGGCGCTGGGCCCGTCGGCCACGTTGGCGAGCAGCTTGACCGGGGTGCCGTCGGACGTCTCGGCCGGTCCCGTCCAGGCGGCCAGCGCCGCGCGGGCCTCGCGACTAGCTGCGACCCGGGTCGCAGCGTCGGCGGGGTCGGCGCCGGTCTCGACAGTGCCCGTCTCGCCGTCGACGACGAGAAACGTGCCGGCCTCGACGGCGGTGATGCCGGCGACGCCGACCACGCAGGGGATGCCGAGCTGGCGGGCGATGATCGCGGTGTGGCTCGTGGCACCGCCGCGCTCGGTGACCAGCGCGCTGATCAGCGCGGGGTCGAGGCCGGAGGTGTCGCTGGGCGCGAGGTCCTCGGCGATGAGGATCGAGGGTTCGTCGGGGGTGGGCACCCCGGGCTCCGGCTCGCCGACGAGGTGGGCGACGACGCGGCGCTCGATGTCCTCGAGGTCGGTGACGCGCTCGGCCATCAGGCCGCCCATGTTGGTGAAGATGGAGACGAACTGCTCGACGGCGGCATCCACCGAGGCCACCAGTGGGGTGCCGGCGGCGAGGTTCTTGGACACAGCACCGCGCAGGCCCTTGTCGCGCGCCAGGCCGGCGCTCGCGGTCAGGACCTCGGCGGCGGGTCCCGTCGCCTGTGCGGCCTTGCGGGCGAAGGTGTCGGCGACCGCCGCGACCGCGTCGTCGTAGGCCGCCAGGGCCGCGTCGGCGTCGGCGAAGCCCCCGTCCCCGAAGCGGGCCACCGCCTCGGGCGACACCTCGCCACGCACCACCAGGGCGGGCCCCGCCGCGACGCCGGGAACGACCGGGGTGCCGCGCAAACCAGTGGACGGTGCCGATGCCGGGGTGGAGGCCGGGGTCGCGGTGGTCATGGACACACCGTAAGCCACCCAGACTTGACACTCAACAGGTTCGGCTATAAAACAACACATACACAGATTCACGTGACCGGCGCCACAGTCTTCCCGACCCCAAGGACTCCAAGGTGTACGCAGAGGAACGACAGCAGGCGATGGCCCAGCTGATCAACCAGCACGGTCGCGTGTCGGTGGCCGAGCTCGCCGCGGACCTGTCCGTCACCACCGAGACGGTCCGCCGCGACCTGTCGGCGCTCGAGCGGATGGGCCTGATCCGGCGCGTGCACGGCGGCGCCGTACCCGCCAGCGCGCTGGCCGTCATCGAGTCCGGCATCTCCGAGCGCGACCAGGCCAACACCGAGGCCAAGGACGCGATCGCGGCCGCGGCCGTCGCCCTGCTGCCACCGACCGGCTCGATGATCGTCATCGACGCCGGCTCGACCACGGCCCGCTTCGCCGCGCTGCTCCCCCGCGATCACCGCCTGACGGTCGTCACGCACGCGGTGCCGGTCGCCGCGCGGCTCGCCGGCCTGCCCCAGATCGACCTCTTCCTGCTGCCAGGGAGGGTCCGCCCGACCACCCACGCGGCCGTCGGCGCCGACACGGTGGCGGCGCTGTCCGACATCCGCGCCGATGTCTCCTTCCTCGCCACCAACGGGCTCAGCACGACGCACGGCCTGACCACTCCCGACCGCGACGAGGCCGCGACCAAGCGCGCCATCGCGGCCGCCGGTCGCCGTACGATCGTGCTGGCCGACTCGACCAAGCTGGGCGTCGAGTCCTCGATCCGCTTCGCCGCGCTCGACGAGATCGACGTGCTGATCACCGACTCGGGGATCTCCGACGCCGACGTCTCAGCACTCGCCGCGGCCGACGTCGAGGTGGTGATCGCGTGATCCTCACCCTCACTCCCAACCCCAGCATCGACCGCACGATCACGCTGGGCGGTGAGCTCGTCCGCGGCCAGGTGCAGCGCGTGGTCTCGGTGACCTCGCAGGCCGGCGGCAAGGGCGTCAACATCTCGCGGGCGTCCGTCAGCGCGGGCGAGCCGACCCTCGCCGTGCTGCCGGCGGCCAAGGACGACCCGTTCGTGATGGAGCTGCTCTCCGCCGGCATCGACTGCCGTCCCGTCCGGCCGGCTGGCGAGGTGCGGGTCAACGTGACGATCACCGAGCCCGACGGCACCACCACCAAGCTCAACTCCCCCGGCGCCACGGTCGGTGCCGATCACCTCGAGGCGATGGCAGCCACCCTGCTCGCACGCGCACCCGGCGCGAGCTGGACGGTGCTGGCGGGCTCCCTGCCCGCGGGTGCTCCTGCGGGTTTCTATGCCGAGCTCGTACGCCGCCTGCGTGCGATCGGCGCCCGGGTCGCGGTCGACACCAGCGACGCCCCGCTCCGCGCGCTCGTCGATGCCCTCCCCGGTTCGGCGCCCGACCTGATGAAGCCCAACGGCGCCGAGCTCGCCTCCTTCGCCGGTGGCGACGCCGACGACCTCGAGCACGACCCCGAGAAGGCGGCGACTGCCGCGCGCACCCTGGTCGACCGCGGCGTCCGCACGGTGCTGGCGACGCTCGGAGGCAACGGCGCCGTACTCGTCACCGCCGAAGGCGCCTGGCACGCCACTCCCCCTCCGACGACGGTCGTCAGCACCGTCGGCGCGGGCGACTCCAGCCTCTTCGGCTACCTGCTGGGCGACCTGCGCGGACTGCCCGCGCCCGACCGCCTGGCCCTCGCCGTGGCCTACGGCAGCGCCGCTGCCGCCCTGCCCGGCACCACCATCCCCGAGCCGGCGCACCTCCGCACCGACCTCGTCACCGTCACTGTCCTGGGAGGCAGCGCATGACCGACCTCATCACCACCCAGCTGGTCCGGCTCGATGCCACCTGGGGCGCCGAGAAGGCCGACGTCATCCGTGGCCTCGCTGCCGCCGTCGGCGAGGCCGGACGCGCCGACGACCCCGAGCAGCTGGTCGCCGACGCGTTCGCCCGCGAGGAGACCTCGAGCACCGGTCTGCCCGGCGGCATCGCGATCCCGCACTGCCGCACCACCGGCGTCTCCGAGCCGACGCTGGCCTTCGCGCGGCTCGACCCGCCCGTGCACTTCGGGGCCAAGGACGGCCCGGCCGATCTCGCGTTCCTGATCGCCGCCCCGGCCGGCGGCGACGCCACTCACCTCCAGCTCCTCACCAAGCTGGCCCGCTCGCTGGTCAAGCCGGCGTTCACCGACTCCCTGCGCGCCGCCGAGTCGGCCGAGGAGGTCGTCGAGCTGATCAGCCAGGCCCTGGACGAGCCCGCCGCAGCTCCCGCCGCCGCAGCGCCCACTCCCGTTGCCGCACCCAGCGACGGACCGAGGTCCCTGGTCGCGGTCACCGCCTGCCCGACCGGCATCGCCCACACCTACATGGCCGCCGAGGCCCTCGAGGCAGCCGCCGAGAAGGCCGGCGTCGAGATCGCCGTCGAGACCCAGGGGTCGGCCGGCTCGACGCCGCTGTCGCCCGAGACGATCGCCAATGCCGCTGCAGTGATCTTCGCGGTCGACGTGGGCGTCCGCGACCGCGGCCGCTTCGCCGGCAAGCCGATGGTGTCCTCGGGCGTGAAGCGCCCGATCGACGACGCCGACGCGATGATCGCCGAGGCGCTGCGCTACGCCGACGACCCCGCTGCACCCCGGGTCGAGGGTTCCGTCTCCGAGGCCGGCGCCACGTCCGGCGGCACGGAGTCCTTCGGCGCCAAGACCCGTCGCGTGCTGATGACCGGTGTCTCCTACATGATCCCGTTCGTCGCGGCCGGTGGCCTGCTGATCGCGCTCGGCTTCCTCTTCGGCGGCTACGACATCACCGGCGACGGACAGGCCATCGCGGTCGACAACACCTTCTTCAACCTGCCCGACCTCGACGAGCTCGGCCTCGACAACGCCCTGTTCGACAGTGCGTTCTTCGCCTACATCGGCGCGCTGCTCTTCACCCTCGGGGCCGCCGCATTCGGCTTCCTGGTCCCGGCGCTCTCCGGCTACATCGCCTACGCCATCGCCGACCGGCCTGGCATCGCCCCCGGCTTCGTGATGGGGGCCATCGCCAACACCATCAGCTCCGGGTTCCTCGGCGGCATCGTCGGCGGCGTCCTCGCCGGCATGGTCGCCCTCTGGATCACCAAGTGGAAGGTGCCGACCTGGATGCGGGGCCTGATGCCGGTGCTGGTGATCCCGCTCCTGGCCACGCTCATCTCGGGCTTCGTGATGCTGGTGATCCTGGGCAAGCCGCTGGCCGCCCTCATGGAGGCCCTGAGCGACGGCCTCAACAGCCTCCAGGGAGGCTCGGCGATCGTGCTGGGCGTCATCCTCGGCCTGATGATGGCCTTCGACATGGGTGGGCCGCTCAACAAGACCGCCTACGCCTTCGCAACGACCGGGCTGGGCGCCGCCGCCACTGCGACTGACGCCCCCGAGCTCAAGGTCATGGCCGCCGTCATGCTGGCCGGTATGGTCCCGCCGCTGGCCCTCGCGCTCGCCACGGTGGTGCGTCCCGGCCTCTTCACTATCCCGGAGCGCGAGAACGGCAAGGCTGCCTGGGCGATGGGAGCGTCCTTCATCACCGAGGGCGCGATCCCCTTCGCCGCAGCGGACCCGCTGCGCGTCATCCCCTCGATCATGGCCGGCAGTGCCGTCACCGGCGCGGTCGCGATGGGCATGGACGTCAGCCTGCGCGCACCGCACGGAGGCATCTTCGTGCTCTTCGCCGTGGACGGGATCGTGGGCTTCCTGATCGCCCTGGTCGCCGGCACCTTGGTCGCGGCCGCCCTGGTCGTCGTGGCCAAGAGCCTCGGCCGGACCGCCGACGCCGTCTCCCTCTGATTTCGCCCAACCAACCGCAAGGAGCACCCATGCCCAGCAAGTCTGTCGTCGTCGGTTCGGCCGTCGGCCTGCACGCCCGTCCCGCCGCGATCATCGCCGAAGCCGCTGGTGACCTCGGCTCCGACGTGACCATCAACGGAGTCGACGCCAGCTCGTCGCTGATGATCATGACCCTCGGCGCCGGCAACGGCGACACCGTCGAGGTGGCCGGCGACGACCAGGCCGCCGTCGACAAGATCGCGGCGCTGGTCGAGCAGGACCTCGACGCCTGAGGTCCCCCCTGTATTTCCACTCGCTCGAGTGGAAATACAGGCCGTGACCGTGCTGGCCACGCTCGACCCTCGATGAACTTCCACTCGCTCGGGTGGAAGTTCATCGGGTCACGAGCGCCGTACGGCGACGGGTGGGTCTACGTCCGGCGGAGGTAGCCCACCCGGACGCGCAACGCCTGCTCGAGCTCGCCGAGCACGTCGGCGAAGAACTCGCGCCGGTAGGTCTCGTCGGTGACCGCGAAGACCGCGAAGTAGAGCCCGCTGAAGGCCGCGAGGAACACCGAGACCTGCACCAGCTCGAGGCTGATCGGCCGGATGCCCCACGGGTAGGTCAGCGGCCCTTCGATCCACTTCTCGAGGACTCCCTCGTCCATGGCGACCGCGCCGAAGACGATGAAGAACGCGAACACGGCCAGCGCCAGCAGCAGCACCTGGAAGGCCTGGGTGATCAGCAGCACCAGCACCAGGTTGGCGCGCTGCAGGCCGACCACGTCGGCCTCGTCACCGAGCTCGGCCCGGCCGACCTGGTCATCGAGCCGGTCGACCTCCTCGATCAGCCGCACGACGAGGAAGCCGAGCGCCATCGCGGCGAACAGGAGCACGGCACCCCACAGGGTCCCGCCGTCCAGCGCGGAGGCGACCATCCACACCTCGGTGTTGATGAAGAGGAACGTCACGAACAGCAGCAGCATCGGCAGCGCTCGCGTGGCCAGCGGGAACAGCAGCTCGAGGCTCGCGAAGGTGTGGCGCAGCGCCCACGTGGCGATCCGCCGCACCTGCAGCGCCCGGCCCGCATACAGCGCTGCCACCAGCAGCAGCACCGTGGCGCCCACAGAGATGCCGGCGGAGACCTGACCCGTCCACCACCCGGCGCCGATCCCTGCCGGGACGGCGATCAGCATGCCGACCACGACGACGACCAGCAGCCGGCCGGTGGCCAGCCTGCGACGTACGTGCTCACGCAGGTCGTCGACGAAGTAGGGCAGGCCGTGGGCCAGGAACCATGCCTCCGCCTCGGCCCGGGTCCCCGGCTGGGTCACGCCAGGATCTCGCGAGCGCGGCGTACGTCGCCGTGCATGGTCTCCACCAGTGCGTCGATGCCCTCGAACTTGACCATGCCGCGCAGCCGTTCGAGGAAGGCCACCTCGACCTCGACGCCGTAGAGCTCGAGGTCGTCGCGGTCCAGGACGTAGGACTCGACGCGGCGCTCGCGCTCGCCGTCGAAGGTGGGGTTGGTGCCCACCGAGATCGCTGCGGGGAAGCTCTCGCCGGTGTCGAGGCGGGTGAGCCGGCCGGCGTAGACGCCGTCGGCGGGCGCAGCGCCCTCGACCGGCGTCGGCACGTTGGCGGTCGGGAAGCCGAGCTCGCGGCCGCGCTGGTCACCCTGGACCACCACGCCGCGGACGGTGAAGGGGCGACCGAGCGCCTCGGCCGCGCCGGCCACGTCACCGGCCGCCAGGCAGTTGCGGATGTAGGTCGAGCTCCACACCTGCGGGCCGCCGTCGAGCGCGACGCCCTCGACCACGAACCCACGGGTCTCCCCCGCGGTGCGCAGCAGGGCGACGTCGCCGGCGGCCCGGTTGCCGAAGCGGAAGTTGGCGCCGACCACGACACCGCGCGCCTGCAGCGCGTCCACCAGCACGCGGTCGATGAACTCCTCCGGCGTCCAGCACGCGATGTCCCGGTCGAAGGGCACCACCAGGACTGCGTCGACACCGGCCGCCTCGAGCAGCCGCATGCGGGTCTCGATGTCGGTCAGCGTCGGCGGCGCGTGCTCGGGACGCAGCACCGCGATCGGGTGTGGGTCGAAGGTGACGACCACGACCTTCGGCACGGCGAGCTCCACGGCGGTGGCACGCGCCTGCTGCAGCACGTGCTGGTGCCCGAGGTGGACGCCGTCGAAGTTGCCGATCGTGACGACGGTCGGGCCGAGGTCGACGGGCACGTCGTCGAAGGAGGACCAGATCTGCACGGGCGCAGCCTACCGACGGATCAGCCGACGAAGACTGCGACCGGGCGAGCCCCGTCGTCGGTCGGCTCGTAGAGGGCGAGGAACTCGCCGTCGGGCGCGAACAGCGCATGCTCCCCCGCACCCGGAAGCGCCAGCGACAAGCGGCGTCCGACGCGTACGTCGAGGGCCTGCTGCTCGTCGAGGTCGACCCCGGGGAAGGTCGCGCGCGCCGCGTCGGCGATCGGGACGACGGTGAGCTCGTCGCCGAGCTGCTCGAGGCTGCGTGCCTGTGCGAGGTCGAAGCGCCCCACCGCCGTACGCCGCAAGGCAGTGAGGTGTCCGCCGACCCCGAGCGCCGCGCCGACATCGCGGGCGATCGCGCGGATGTAGGTGCCGCTGGAGCAGCGCACCGAGATGTCGACCTCGGGACCGCGGACGGCCGTGACGGTGAGCTCGTGCACGGTGACGCGGCGGGCCTTGAGCTCGACCTCCTCCCCGTCGCGCACGCGCTGGTAGGCGCGCTTGCCGTCGACCTTGATCGCGCTGACGGCCGTCGGGACCTGGTCGATCTCGCCGACGAACGAGGCGAGCGCGGCGCGGATCGCGTCCTCGGTGACGCCGTCGGTGGGCGCGGTCGCGGTGACCTCACCCTCCGCGTCGTCGGTGGTCGTCGAGGTGCCGAGCAGGATGGTGGCGTCGTAGGCCTTCTCGGTCAGCATCAGGTGACCGAGCAACCGCGTGGCGCGGTTGAGCCCGAGGACCAGCACGCCGGTCGCCATCGGGTCCAGCGTGCCGGCGTGCCCGACCTTGCGGGTGCCGGCCAGTCGACGTACGCGGGCGACGACGTCGTGCGACGTCATCCCCGCGGCCTTGTCGACGATGACAAGGCCGGCAGTGTCACCCATCAGTCTTCGAGCTCGTCCTCGTCAGCGGCGCGGAGGTCCTCGAGGTCGTCCTCGTCCTCGTCGTCCTCGTCGTGGATCTCGCGGGGCTTCTTGTACGGGTCTTCCTCGCCGGCGTAGGTCTCCACGCGCAGCGCGGCGACCTCCTCGTCCTTGGCCTTGGCCCGGGCGAGCACCTCCTCCAGCGCGCGGGCGCTGTCGGGGAGGGCGTCGGGGATGAAGGTGAGCGACGGGACGATGCGCATCCCGAGCTGCTTGGCGACCTCGGAGCGGATCACTCCCTTGGCCGACTCGAGCGCGGCGCCGGTGCTGGCGAGGTCCTCGTCGGCACCGAGGACGGTGTAGAAGATCGTGGCCTGCTGGCTGTCGCCGGTGACCCGGACGTCGGTGATCGTGACGAAGCCGAGGCGCGGGTCCTTGATCCGGCGCTCCAACATCTCGGCGACGATGACCTGGATGCGGTCGGCGATCTTGCGGACGCGAGGGTTGCTCATGGGTTCACTCTCTCAAACTGCCCTGTGCAGGAGTCCCCGCTTACCCGGGGACTCTTGCACTGGTAGGGGGTTGCAACGGCCGAACGGTGCAGGAGTCCCCGCCGAAGCGGGGACTCCTGCACCGGATCGATCAGGAACGCGCGATCTCGCGCATCTCGAAGGACTCGACGATGTCGCCGATCTTGATGTCCTGGAAGTTCTTGAGCACGATGCCGCACTCGAACCCTTCCCGGACCTCGGACGCGTCGTCCTTCTCGCGGCGGAGCGAGGCGAGGTCGACGTTGTCGGCCACGACGGCGCCGTCGCGCAGGATGCGCACCTTGGCGTTGCGGCGGATGAGGCCACCGATGACCATGCAGCCCGCGATGTTGCCGGCCTTGGACGAGCGGAAGATCTCGCGGATCTCCGCCTGCCCCAGGGTCGACTCCTCGTAGACCGGCTTGAGCATGCCCTTGAGGGCCGCCTCGATCTCCTCGATGGCCTGGTAGATGACCGAGTAGTAACGAATCTCGACACCTTCCTTGTCGGCCATCTGGCTCGCCTTGCCCTGCGGGCGGACGTTGAAGCCGATGATGATCGCGTCGGACGCGGCCGCCAGGTCGACGTTGGTCTCGGTGATCGCACCGACACCACGGTCGATGACGCGCAGCGACACCTCGTCGCCCACGTCGATCTTGGCGAGAGCGTCTTCCAACGCCTCGACAGAACCGGACACGTCGCCCTTGAGGATGAGGTTGAGCTCCTGGCTCTCGCCCTTCTCCATGGAGGCCATGAAGTCCTCGAGGCTGCGACGGACACGACGCTTGGCCTGCATGGCCGCACGCTCGCGCGCCTCACGCTTCTCAGCGATCTGGCGAGCCATCCGGTCGTCCTCGACGACGATGAAGTTCTGACCGGCACCCGGCACTGCCGAGAGACCGAGCACCATCGCGGGACGAGACGGGTCAGCCTCGGTGATCTCGTTGCCGTGCTCGTCGAGCATGGCCCGGACACGACCGTGAGCCGGACCGGCCACGATCGAGTCGCCGACGCGGAGGGTTCCGCGCTGGACGAGGACCGTCGCCACCGGACCGCGACCGCGGTCGAGGTGTGCCTCGACCACGAGGCCCTGGGCGTCCTGGTCGGGGTTGGCCCGCAGGTCGAGCGAGGCGTCCGCGGTGAGCACGACAGCCTCGAGCAGCTTGTCGAGGTTGAGCCCGGCCTTGGCCGAGACGTCGACGAACATCGCGTCGCCGCCGTACTCCTCGGGGATGAGGCCGTACTCGGTCAGCTGTCCACGGACCTTGGTCGGGTCGGCGTCGGGCTTGTCGATCTTGTTGACCGCGACCACGACCGGCACGCCGGCGGCCTTGGCGTGGTTGAGCGCCTCGACCGTCTGCGGCATGACGCCGTCGTCGGCCGCCACCACGAGGATCGCGATGTCGGTCGCCTGGGCACCACGAGCACGCATGGCGGTGAACGCCTCGTGACCGGGGGTGTCGATGAAGGTGATGAGGCGTTCGTTGCCGTCGACGACGGTGTGGACCTGGTAGGCACCGATGTGCTGGGTGATGCCACCGGCCTCCTTGTCGCCGACGTTTGCGTCACGCAACGCGTCGAGGAGGCGGGTCTTACCGTGGTCGACGTGACCCATGACGGTCACGACCGGCGGACGGATGGCGAGATCGGACTCGTCGCCCTCGTCGGCACCGAACTCGATGTCGAAGGTCTCGAGCAGCTCGCGGTCCTCGTCCTCCGGGGAGACGATCTGGACGACGTAGTTGAGCTCCTCGCCGATCAGCTCGAAGGTCTCGTCACCGACGGACTGGGTCGCGGTGACCATCTCGCCGAGCGAGAAGAGCATCTGCACCAGGGCAGCTGCGTCGACATTGATCTTCTCGGCGAAGTCGGTCAGCGAAGCGCCACGCGCGAGGCGAACGGTCTCGCCGTTGCCCTTGCGGACGCGCACGCCACCGATCGTCGGGGCCTCCATGGCCTCGAATTCCATACGACGGGCGCGCTTGGACTTGCGACCTCGACGCGACGGGCCGCCAGCGCGCCCGAAGGCACCCTGGGTCTGGCCACGCTGGCCGGGACGCTGGCCACCGCCGGGACGACCGCCACCCGAGGGGCCGAAGCCACCGGGACGGCCGGGAGCGCCACCGGGTGCGCCACCGGGAGCACCGCGACCGGGTGCGCCACCGGGGCCACCGCGACCGGGTGCGCCACCGGGGCCACCGCGACCGGGTGCGCCACCGGGGCCACCGCGACCGGGCGCGCTGGGGCGACCGCCGGGGCCGCCACCGAAGGCAGCAGGAGACTTGGGCATCATCGCCGGGTTGGGGCGAGGCATGCCGGGACGAGCCGGAACGCCACCCTCACGGGCAGCCGGCGGACGCGGCGGACGCTGGTCGCCGGGAGCGGCGGGTGCGCCTGCGGCGGGCTCGGCGCTCGGCGCGGGTGCCGGACGGCGACCCATGCCCTGGCTGGGCGCGAACGGGTTGTTGCCCGGACGCGGAGCGCCCGGACGGGCACCCGGACGCGGGGCGGGAGTCGCCGGCTTGGGAGCCTCGGCGGCCGGGGCCTCGGGCTCGGCCGGAGCAGCGGGCTCGGGGGCCACGGGGGCCGGGGTCTCGACGACGGGCTCGGCGACCGGGGCGGGCTCCGCGACGGGAGCTTCCTCGATGACGGGCTTGGCTGCCGGCTTCGGGCCGGGCTTGGGGCCGGGTCGACCTGCGACCGGCTTGGCGGGGGCGGCGTCCGCGGACGCTCCCTCGGCGGCGGGGGCGGAAGCCGCTGCGGACTTCAGCTCCTCGCCGTACTGCTTCTTGAAACGCATCTCGACGGGAGGCTCGACGGTCGACGATGCCGACTTGACGAACTCACCCATCTCCTTGAGCTTCTCGAGAACGAACTTGCTCTCGACACCGAACTCTTTTGCGAGTTCGTGGACTCGGGTCTTGGCCACGTGAAAACTACGCTCCTTCTGGTTCCGTCAACCCAGAAGGAGGGCAAACGGAGACGCTAGTGGTGGTGCAAACTCATCGGAAAGTACTCATCGAGTGCTCATGAGCTGCGTGCTCCAGCTTCTTGTCGGTGTTGCCTGGTCAATTGCTTGGTTCGAGCGAGTCGAGGTGGTCCTCGACCGGTGTGCTGGCGAGCCCGACCCGGAGCCGCAAGGCCCGGGAGAACGCCCGCCGGCGAACCGCGAGGTCATAACACGCACGTGTGGGATGCAGGTGCGCCCCACGACCTGGTGCCGCGCCGCGTGGATCGGGGCACACGGCCGGCTGGCCCTGGGCGTCCGAGCCGACGACGACTCGTAGCAACTCGCTCTTGGCGGCCCTCGCCCGACAGCCGACACACGTGCGGATGGGCACGGGAGCAGCGCGTTCGGTCAAGGAATCCACCATCGGTGACTCTATCGCGTGGAGGGTCGAAAACCCGAATGGCCCCGATCGTTCACCTGCGGCGGGCAGGGTCTGACACGTGCCACGCCCACCCTCACGGCTTCGCCGCCCCACGCGCCTCGACCGTTTCACCCGCAGCCAGGTCTTCCAGGCGGCCGGCACGCGGCACGGCGCCAACGTCACGACCTACGTCCTGGAGCGTCCCGGCGCCGTCCTGCGCGGCCGTGTCGTGCACGACGAACGACCCGACGCCCTGCTCTACCTCGGCGGCAACGCCGAGCACGTCACCCGCTGGGGCGACCGGTTCCGCGAGCACGTGCCGCACCGGGCGACCTACCTCGTCGCCTACCGCGGCTACGGCGCCAGCACCGGCGAGCCCTCCGAGCGCGCGATCGTCGCTGACGCGTTGGCTGTGTACGACGACCTGTGCACGCGCCACGACAAGGTCGCCGTGCTCGGGCGCAGCCTCGGGTCGGGCGTCGCCGTCCAGGTCGCGGCGGCCCGCGACGTCGACCGGCTCGTCCTCGTGACGCCGTTCGACAGCCTCGTCGCCGTCATCCGGTCGCTGCTGCCGCTCCCCCTGCCGGGGGTCGTGCGCGACCGGCTGCCCGTCCAGTGGCTGCTCGCTGAGCACTTCGACTCGGTCCGGCACGCCGACCGCGTCACCGCCCCGACCCTGGTGCTGCGGTCGGGGCGCGACGACCTCGTGCTGCCCGCGCGGACGGACCGGCTGATCGCCCGCCTGCCGGCGACCACCGAGGTGGTCGACTTCGCCGAGGACGACCACGTCTCGCTGGCCGACCACGACGCCTACTGGCAGGCGATCAGCCGGTTCCTACTCTGAGTCGGACTCCGAGTCGGCGGGGTTCGGGGCGTCGTCGGAGCGGATGTCGATGCGCCAGCCGGTCAGGCGGGCGGCGAGACGGGCGTTCTGGCCCTCCTTGCCGATCGCCAGCGACAGCTGGAAGTCGGGCACGACGACACGGCACGAGCGGGCGGCCAGGTCGATGATCTCGACCGAGCGGACCCGCGCCGGCGACAACGCGTGGGCGACGAGCTCGGCCGGGTCCTCGGACCAGTCGACGATGTCGATCTTCTCGCCGTGCAGCTCGGCCATGACGTTGCGCACCCGCTGCCCCATCGGGCCGATGCAGGCGCCCTTGGGGTTGACGCCCTGGACCTTGGTGAAGACCGCGATCTTGCTGCGGTGACCGGCCTCGCGCGCGATCGCGGCGATCTGGACGGTGCCGTCGGCGATCTCCGGGACCTCGAGGGCGAACAGCTTCTTGACCAACGTCGGGTGGCTGCGCGAGAGCGTGATCTGCGGCCCGCGCATGCCCTTGCGGACGGAGATCACCAGGCACTTGATCCGCTCGCCGTGCTTGTACTCCTCGCCCGGCACCCGCTCCCCCATCGGGAGGATCGCCTCGAGCTTGCCGAGGTCGACCATCACGTCGTCGGGGTTGCGTCCCTGCTGGATGATCCCGGAGACGATGTCGCCCTCCTTGCCGGCGAACTCGCCGAACCGGATGTCGTCCTCGGCGTCGCGCAGCCGCTGCAGCATGATCTGCTTGGCCGTGGTGGCGGCGATGCGGCCGAAGTCGGCGGGGGTGTCCTCGTACTCCTCGCTCGAGGTGCCGTCCTCGTCGACGTCGCGGGCCATGACCCGGACGTGACCGGACTTGCGGTCCAGCTCGACGCGCGCGTGCTCACTGGACCCCGGCGACTTGTGGTAGGCCGTGAGCATGGCCTGCTCGATCGCGTCGACGAGCACGTCGAAGGAGATCTCCTTCTCGCGTTCCAGCATCCTCAAGATGCTCAGGTCGATGTCCATCAGGCGTCCTCGCTGTCGATCTTCTTCTTGCGGTTGAACTCGATCTGCACCAGCGCCTTGGCGATGTCGGCGTAGGGCACCTCGCGGGTGTCCCCGTCGACGTCGAGAGTCGTCGACTCCTCGCTCGAGGCGACGATGCGGCCGGTGACCTCACCGTCCTCGACGAGGGTGATCTTGACGAGGCGGTCCTCGTTGCGGCGCCAGTGGCGCGGCAGGGTCAGCGGGCGGTCGACGCCTCGCGAGGTGACCTCGAGCGTGTAGGGCAGCTCGCCCATCACGTCGGACTCCTCGAGCACCCGGTCGATCTCACGGGTGGCGTCGGCGACGTCGTCGAGCGTGACTCCGCCGTCCTGGTCGACGGCGACGCGCAGCACGCGGCGCTTGCCGGCTGGGGTCAGCTCCACGGCCTCGACGTCGAGGCCCATGGCACTGAGGGGGTCGGTGATCTCGGCTTCGATGCGATCCCGGGTGGCGTCCTGTTTGGCGCTGCTCACGCGTGCGACCTCCTTGTGCTGTTGTTGCCGCCACGATAGCCGCTCCGACGCGTTGCGCCGACACCGCACGCCAGCGGTTAGGGTCACCGTCGTGTCCATCCCGCGTGCCCACACCTCACGGCGTACGGCGCTCGCGCTGGCCCTCTCCGCGCCGCTGGCCCTGGCGTCGTGCGAGCTCGACCCGCCGAGCGCAGAACCCTCCGACGCGCCGACCACCGAAGCACCTCCGGATGCCGAGGTCGTCACCTCGGCGCGCACCGAGATCCTGCTCACCGTCGCCCTGCTCGAGGCCGTGCGAGCCCAGCACCGACCGCTGCGAGCCGAGACCGGGTCACTGCTGCGCATGCACGCCGCCCACCTGGCGGTGCTCGACGACGGCACCGAGCCGGAAGCCGTCGAGGCCGAGTCGCCGGCCCCCACGCCCGAGCTGGCCCGCGACCAGGTCACCGCGGTGGAGTCAGCACTCTCCGCGACCCTCGCCGACGCAGCCGGGAAGGCCGCCAGTGGCGACCTCGCCCGCGCCCTGGCGAGCATGTCCGCCGCCGTGATCCAGCGAGTCGTCGCATGAACACCCCACGACGTTCTTCTACTCCGCTTCGCTCCCCCGAACAACGCCGCGGGGACCCCGCATGAGCACCATCGAGGCCCTGCAGGCGACGCTCGCCGCCGAGCACGCCGCGATCTTCGTGTACGGCGACGCCGGGGCCCACACCTCGCAGTCCGCCGAGCCCGACCTGTTCTCGACCATCACGACGCTCTACCGCACCCACCGCGCGCGTCGCGACCAGCTCCGGCTCCTCCTCGCCGATCGCGGTGCCACGCCGGCGGCTGCCGCCGCGACCTACGAGATCCCCTCACAGCTGGGGGCCCCCGGCGCCGTACGCCGTCAAGCACTGCGGACCGAGGAACGGTGTGCGGGCGTCTACGCAGCGCTGGTGGCCAACACCGCCGGCACCGACCGCGCCTGGGCGATCTCGGCGCTCAGCGAGGCGGCGCAGGCCCGGATCATGCTGAACGGGAGCCCCGAGACGTTCCCCGGGGCCCCCGAACTCGCTGGCTGAACCGCGTCAGGCGCGGTAGGCGGCCCACATCTGCGCCATCCGGTCACTCTGTCCGAGGCTGAACTCGGTGTAGCAGGAGTCGTAGCTGTAGTCCATGTAGTTGTGGATCGGGTCCGTTCCCGGCAGCGAGCACGAGTCGCGGCCCTCGGGACAGCCGCTCGAGGCGCTGCTCTGGGCCGGGGTGTCGCTCACCTCGTCGTTGGTGCTCGTGCACCCGCCCTGGAACGTGTGGTAGAGCCCCAACCAGTGGCCGGCCTCGTGGGTGGCGGTCTCGCCGAGGTCGTAGTTGGTGGCTGAGCCGCCGGGCAGGGAGGTGTAGTTCACCCGGATGCCGTCGATGCTGGGGTTGCGGGCGTAGTCCCAGGGGAACGTGGCGATGCCGAGGTAGCTGAAGTCCACCAGCCAGATGTTGAGCGCGTTGGCGCCGCCCTGGCGCGTGGCGGCACGGTAGGTCGTCGACTGGCGGTCCTTGTGCCACTGGTCGTTGTT
Source organism: Nocardioides allogilvus (assembly GCF_003047285.1). Classification (GTDB taxonomy): domain Bacteria; phylum Actinomycetota; class Actinomycetes; order Propionibacteriales; family Nocardioidaceae; genus Nocardioides; species Nocardioides allogilvus. Next base: position 316,739 of record NZ_PZYX01000002.1, read on the forward strand.
GAAGCGGTCGACCCCGGCGAGCGTGAAGGTCAGCCCGGTGACCGCGGCGGTGGAGGACTCCTGTCCCCCGAAGGTCGCGTTGAGGACGGCGATCTGGTCGGCGATCTGGGTGTCGGTGACGTCGCCGGCGCCGGTCTTGGAACGCATGACGTGGACGTACACGGGGACGTCAGCTCCGACGAAGGACGCGCTGGCGTCGGCCGGCGACTGGCCCTGCGCCTCCAGCTTCTTCTGGGTGCGCACCTCGATGGCCCGCTGTTCCTGCGCCGAGATCTCGCGGTGGTCGGGGCCGAAGCCGCCGCGCGCGGCCGAGCTGCCGTGCTCTTCGTGTGGGTCGACCACCGTGGCCGGGGAGAAGCACTGCTGGTCCTCACGTGGGACCTGGGCCTGCGACGCCGAGGTGAGGGCGCCGGTCGCGACCAGGCCGGCCGACACGAGCGCGGTGGCGCTCAGGCGGCAGAGAATGCTTACGCGTGACATCAGGAGATCGTCCTTTCGAGGGGGTCCCCCCGAACACGCCCGGGCTGCGCGGCGGGGCGGAAAAATGAGAAGTGGCCCGCAGCCTCGCCACGTGGGGAAGTCCCGAGATCTTCCCCAACTGGCAAGGATGCGGACCGCTTCGCGGGGCTTGTCAGCATCACCCGAGTGATCTCCCGTATGGGGTGGGAGCCACATGCATAAGTGTGCAACACGATGACACGATCGCCCTAGCGGTTCTCGATGCAGGTTTTTGCACTGCGAAAACCTGCAAGATGGTCGGTCAGGCCAGCCCGGCGACGGCTGCGGGGATCTCCGCCAGCGAGTGCACCACCGCGTCGGGGCTGCCCTCCGTGTGGCCGACCTGGTTGGCCGGGATCGTGCTCAGCGGGATGTGGATGGCCTTGAGACCGGCGTTGTGGGCGCCCCAGATGTCGTCGAAGAGCCGGTCCCCCACGTAGACGCACGCGCCCGGATCGCTGACGCCGACCGCGGCCATGGCTGCGCCGAACGCCTCCGGCGACGGCTTGGTCCACTCGATCTCGGAGGTGTAGACGTCGCCGTCGATCAGGTCGTAGACGCCGTCGCGCTGGAAGAACTTCACGTGCCACGCCCGCGGCCAGATCGTGTTGGACAGCACCCCGATCTTCAGCCCCATCGCCCGCAGCTCGGTGAACATGTCGCGGCACTCCGGGTCGGTGGCGGTGTGCGGCTCCCAGAACTCGTAGTAGGCCGCCAGCAGGTCGGGCTCGTGCTCGAGCCCGGCCTCGGTGAACAGGTCGGCGATCGTCGACGACTGCTGGTGGTCGCGGCTGCGTCCCCACACCACGTCACCGGCGGCGTGCAGCCGCGCCGTGATCTCCTCGGGATCGTGGTCGGCGTTGACCACGGCCTGCGCGAGCGCCAGCGACTCCGCATGGAAGTCCACGTCGTGCCAGCGGGTCAGGGTGCCGCCCCAGTCGAAGATGACTGCCTGGAGATCAGGCACGCACGAGCTCCGCGATGTGCGCGGCGGCGTCGGCGACGGCGACCTCCGCGCGCTCGCCGGTGGCCCGGTCGCGGACCTCGACCGTGCCGTCGGCCAGGCCGCGGCCCACGGTGACGATCGTGGGCATGCCCATCAGCTCGGCGTCCTTGAACTTCACCCCGGGCGAGACCTTGCCGGCGCGGTCGTCGTAGAGCACGTCGATGCCCTTGGCGGACAGGTCCTCGGCCAGCTGCGATGCAGCGGCGAAGATCGCCTCGTCCTTGCCTGCGGCGACGATGTGTACGTCGACGGGCGCGACGTTGCGCGGCCATGCGAGCCCGATCTCGTCGAGGGTGCCCTCGGCGATCGCGGCCACGGCCCGCGAGGGGCCGATGCCGTAGGAGCCCATCGTGACCGTGACGAGCTTGCCGTTCTCGTCGAGGACCTTGAGGTCCAGCGCGTCGGCGTACTTGCGACCGAGCTGGAAGATGTGGCCCATCTCGATGCCGCGGGCAGCCTCGAGCGTGCCCTCGGTGCAGTTGGGGCACTCGTCGCCGTCACGGACGTCGGCTGCCTCGATGGTGCCGTCGGGCGTGAAGTCGCGGCCGACGACCAGGTCGAGCACGTGCGAGTCGGGCAGGTTGGCGCCGGTGACCCAGCGGGTGCCCTCGACGACGCGGGGGTCGACGAGGTAGCGGATGCCGGACTTGGACTCCGTGCCGAGGACCTCCGGGCCGATGTAGCCCTTGACCAGCGCGGGGTGCTTGGCGAGCTCGGTCTCGTCCATGGCCTCGACCTCGATCGGCTCCAGCTGGCCCTCGAGGCGCTTCTGGTCGACCTCGCGGTCACCGGGGACGCCGATGGCGACGGGCTCGCTGGTGCCGTCGGGGTGCTTGAGCACCACGAGCACGTTCTTCAAGGTGTCCCCGGCCGTCCAGGGACGGTCGGGGCGCGGGTAGGCCGCGTTGAGGTGGTCGACCAGCGTCTCGATCGTGGGCGTGGCGGGCGTGTCCTCGACGTGCGCGGCGGGCGCATCGGCGTAAGACACCGGCTCGGGGGCGCGGACGGCGACGGCCTCGACGTTGGCGGCGTAGTCGCAGTGGCTGCAGCTGACGTAGGTGTCCTCACCCACGGCGGCCTTGGCGAGGAACTCCTCCGACTTCGAGCCGCCCATGGCGCCCGAGGTCGCCTTGACGATGACGTACTCGAAGCCGAGCTTGTCGAAGATCCGGATGTAGGCCTCGCGGTGCGCGGCATAGGACGCGTCGAGACCGGCGTCGTCGATGTCGAAGGAGTAGGAGTCCTTCATCACGAACTCGCGCCCGCGCAGGATGCCGGCGCGGGGACGCGCCTCGTCGCGGTACTTGTTCTGGATCTGGTAGATCGAGAGCGGCAGGTCCTTGTAGGAGCTGTAGAGGTCCTTGACGACGAGGGTGAACATCTCCTCGTGCGTGGGCCCGAGGAGGTAGTCGGCACCCTTGCGGTCCTTGATCCGGAAGATCCCGTCGCCGTACTCCGTCCAGCGGTTGGTCGCCTCGTAGGGCTCCTTGGGCAGGATCGCGGGGAACAGCAGCTCCTGGGCGCCCATCGAGTCCATCTCGTCGCGGACGATCTGCTCGACCTTGCGCAGCACGCGCAGCCCCAGCGGCAGCCAGGTGTAGATGCCCGGTGCGTTGCGGCGGATGTAGCCCGCCCGCACCAGCAGGCGGTGGCTCGGGACCTCCGCGTCGTTGGGGTCGTCACGCAGGGTTCGGACAAACAAGGACGACATCCGCAAGATCATGCGCACAGGATAGGTGCGGGTCGCCGCAGGCAGCGAGCCGGTTTGGCGCGAGAGCCCGGCCACAGCAACGAGACGGCCTCACGAGCGTCTGAGACAGTGGAAGGACCACACGATCGTCGTCACCTCTCGGGAGACCCTCCATGACCACTCTCCGCACCTTCGCCCTGGCCGCCACCACGGCAGCGCTGTGCAGTACGGCGCTGCTGGTGCCTGCCACGGCGTCCGCACCCGTCGAGCTGCAACCGGAGGACCTCTCCCGTGGGTCCGACATCGCCGTCGCGCACATCGAGGACGGCGACCTCGTCGTCGGCGATCGCCGGGTCGACGTCGGTGGTGAACGTGCCTACCTCATCGGCAAGGCGGGCAGGGGCCACCTCGTCGGGACGAGTGACTCCGACGGCGGCTCCCTGCGCATCGTGCGGGTCAAGCTCGACAACACCGTCACGGTGATCAAGCGCGGTGTCCCGTTCTTCGAGGCGAAGGTGTCGCACAACGGCCGCTTCTTCGCGCTCGCCGGGCGCGGCACCCGCCGCGCGGTGCCGGTCCGGGTCTTCTCCGCCCGCAGCGGCAAGCTCAAGGTCGAGAAGGACTTCCCCAACTACCCCACCGTGCTCGGCATGGCCGGCACGCGCGTGCTCCTGACGACCTGGGGCGGCAGCAGCAAGGGGGTCCGGTGGTGGGACACCGGGAACGGCGCTGTCACCGCGGTCACCAGGCGGCCCGCCGGTCAGGTCGACATCGGCAACAACCTGCTCGCCAGCTACACCAAGGACCCCTACCGCGACGGCTGCACCATCGTCAGCCGCCTGAGCGACCCGACGGTCCGCCTCTGGAAGTCCTGCACCGAGCGCGTGGAGGACTTCTCCCCCGACGGCGAGCGGATCGCCACCGTGCACATCCTCTCCGACGGCATCGGCCCCAGCGAGGTCTGGGAGCGCGAGGTCGACGGCAGCCTGCTCGGCGAGTACTCGACAAACTGGTTCGGCCGGATCGGCTTCGAGGACGCCACCGACCTCCTGCTCGAGGTCAACGGCGACACCCGCTCCTCGACGGTCCGCTGCAGCGAGGGCGACTGCGAGAACGCGACCGACCCCGTCGCCGTACAGCAGCCGCGTCCCGGGTTCAGCCGCGCGCTGCCCTCACGGCGCTTCGGATCATCGGCACCTGCAGCGGGAGCCTGGCAAACGCCGCAGTTCTGAGGCCGGTCTTGCGGCTCGACCTCAGGTCGCTGGCCATCTTGAGGTTCGCCGGATAGACGGCGAGCAGCAGGGCCGCGCTCGCCCAGCCGGCCACGACGCGCGTGCGTGGGTGCAGCAGGCCCGCGGCGCAGACGAGCTCGAGCACGCCGCTGGCCACGATCACCTCGCGGTGCGCCGGCACGATCTTCGGCATCAGCGGCTCGTAGACCTCCGGCTTGACCAGGTGGACCACGCCGGAGACCGCGAAGATCCCCGCCAGCCCCTGGATGTCCTTCGTGAGCGGAGGCGTCGCGCGAGTCGTCATGGCGCGAAGGGTAGCCGGGCTCAGAACATCAACGTCGAGAGTCTCGTCGTCTCGGTGAACCCCACGCGCGCATAGGCCGAGCGGGCGGCGGTGTTCCACTCGTTGACGTAGAGCGAGACCGTGGGCGCGACCTGCTCGCGGACCAGCGCCACGACCGCGGCCATCCCGATCTCCGAGAGCCCCTCCCCCCGTCGGTCCGGGTGGACGTAGACGCCCTGGACCTGGGCGGCGTACGGCGACGCGCACGCCACCTCCGCCTTGAAGATGACGCGTCCGCGCTCGTCGAAGCGGGCGAACGACCAGCCGCGCGAGATGAGCTGGCGCACCCGCGCCTGGTAGAGGTCCTTGCCGCCGGCGGACTCCGGCGAGACGCCGACCTCCTCGGTGTACATGTCCACGCACGCGGGATAGAGCGCCTCCAGGTCGCCGGCCGTCGTCACCCGGACCTCCGGGTCGGGGGCGACCAGCGGGTCGTCGGCGATCTGCAGGTGGGGCTGGCGCCACCGCGCCTCACGCGGCGGGCTCCAGCGGTCGCTGACGACGCCCCAGAAGGCCTCGACGACGTCGTGCGGGCCGACGATGGTGGCCGTCGAGCGCACCCGCTCCAGGGCCCGGTCGGCGAACAGCCCGACGTCCTCGGGCGTGCACTGGACCGGGACCAGGTTGGCGCCCATGTGGCAGCCGGCCACGAGCTGGTCGCCCTCGAACCGGCCCCAGACCTCGCCCCCGAGCCAACGGGGATCGAGGTTGGTGACACGCGCGCGGTAGGCGGCAAAGACGTTGACGACCGGGTCCTGGGCGGTGAGGGACAGGAACGCCTCACGGTCGTCAGGCCCCAGCAGCCGCACGTCGTCGCGGGTCGTCAGCACGATGGGAGCCTAGCCCGGTTGGTCAGCAGGGGAGGTCAGCTGACGTTGACGGACGCGGCCGCACCCTCGACGGGCTCCATGCCCTCGGCGAGGCGCAGCGCCTCCTCGATCAGCGTCTCCACGATCTTCGACTCCGGCACGGTCTTGATGATCTCGCCCTTGACGAAGATCTGGCCCTTGCCGTTGCCGGAGGCGACACCGAGGTCGGCCTCGCGGGCCTCGCCCGGTCCGTTGACGACGCAGCCCATGACGGCGACGCGCAGCGGCACCTCGAGCCCGTCGAGGCCGGCGGTCACCTCTTCGGCGAGCTTGTAGACATCGACCTGGGCGCGACCGCAGGACGGGCAGGAGACGATCTCGAGGCGGCGCGGCTTGAGGTTGAGCGACTCCAGGATCTGGAGGCCGACCTTGACCTCCTCGACCGGCGGCGCGGACAGCGAGACCCGGATCGTGTCGCCGATGCCCTGGCTGAGCAGGTGGCCGAAGGCGACACTGGACTTGATCGTGCCCTGGAACGCGGGTCCGGCCTCGGTGACACCGAGGTGCAGCGGCCAGTCACCGGCCTCGGCGAGCAGCTCGTAGGCCCGCACCATCACGACGGGGTCGTTGTGCTTGACCGAGATCTTGAAGTCGTGGAAGTCGTGCTCCTCGAACAGCGACGCCTCCCACACGGCCGACTCGACGAGCGCCTCGGGCGTCGCCTTGCCGTACTTGTCCATGATCCGCTTGTCGAGCGAGCCGGCGTTGACGCCGATCCGGATGCTGGTGCCCCGGTCGTTGGCCGCCCGCGCGATCTCCTTGACCTGGTCGTCGAACTTGCGGATGTTGCCGGGGTTGACGCGGACCGCGGCGCAACCGGCGTCGATGGCCGCGAAGACGTACTTCGGCTGGAAGTGGATGTCGGCGATCACCGGGATCTGCGAGTGCTGGGCGATCTCGGCCAGCGCGTCGGCGTCGTCCTGGCTCGGGCAGGCCACGCGCACGATGTCGCAGCCGGTCGCGGTGAGCTCGGCGATCTGCTGCAGCGTCGCGTTGACGTCGGAGGTCAAGGTGGTGGTCATCGACTGCACCGAGATCGGGCTGTCGCTGCCGACGCCCACTGAACCCACCTTGATCTGGCGGGTCTTGCGTCGCGGGGAGAGCACGGGGGGAGGAAGGGCGGGCATGCCCAGTCCAATGGCGGAGCCGACAGACGTCATGGGATGAGTCTAGGAGGCGGCGGTTCATTCGCCGCAGCGGCGGCACACCCACGGCGGCCCGACCGGTCACGAAGTGCCGCCGAAGGCTCCCGACCGGTCACGAAGTGCGGAACTTTGCGACCGCTCGGCGGTCCCGGCCGGGCACTTTGTGCCCGCTCGGCGAGGTGGTGTGGAGCTTTGTGCCCGGTCAGGACGTGAGGTGCAGGGGTACGACGATGTCGCCGATGATCAGCACGACGCCCATCAGCAACATGGCCAGTCCCATGACGTAGGCGATCGGCAACAGCTTGGCGACGTCGACGTAGCCCGGGTCCGGCCGGCCCCGCAGCCGGGCCCAGCCGCGGCGCAGGCCCTCGTAGAGCGCGCCGGCGATGTGGCCGCCGTCGAGCGGCAGCAGCGGGATGAAGTTGAACAGGCCGACGAACAGGTTGAAGCCGGCGATCAGCATCACCAGCGAGACGACCTTGTCCTTGACCGGGAAGGTGTCGTGGGACGCCACCTCGCCGGCGAGGCGTCCGCCGCCGACGACGCTCACGGGACCGTTGGGGTCGCGCTCCTCGAGGCCGACGATGGCCTTGCCGACGCCGTAGACCTTGACCGGCAGCTGTCCGAGGGCCTTGACGACCTCGACGGTCATCGTGCCCATCTCCTGGGCGGTGTAGATCGGGCCGCCGGTCTCGTAGACCGGGGTCAGGACGGGCAGCACGCCCAGGAAGCCGACCGGGGTCAGCTCCTCGGACTCGCTGTCGAGCGGTCGCGGCTGCACCGAGGTGGCCGTCTCCAGGGTCAGCTGCTCGCCGTCGCGCTCGACCACGATGGTGGCCTTGCCGTCGTCGTTGGCGCGGATCGCCTTCTGCATCGTGGCCCAGTCGGTGACGGGCTCGCCGTTGAAGGAGACGAAGCGGTCGCCCGGCTCGAGGCCGGCCGCCGCCGCGGGGGTCGGGTTGTTCTCCAGCTCGTCGGCGCTGCAGACACGCCCGTCCTCGTCGGCGGGCACGATGCACGGCACCACCTCGGCCACGACGGGCTCGACCTTGGCGTCGACGACCTGGCCGACGGTGGCGAAGACACCCCAGAACAGGAAGAACGCGATGGCGACGTTGACCATGGGGCCACCCGCCATCACGATCACCTTCTGCCACCACGGACGCTTGTAGAACAGCCGGTCGCGGTCCTCGGGGCCGATGTGCTCCCACTCGGCCGCGCGCGCGTCGCTGATCAGCTGGGTGAACATGCCGGTGTTGGACTTGCGGACCCGCAGCTCGTCGTCGGGGTCGCCCGTCCCGTCACCCTTGCCGGGCGGCAGCATGCCGACGATCTTGACGTAGCCGCCGAGCGGGATCGCCTTGACGCCATATTCGGTCTCGCCGATCTTCTTGCTCCAGATCGTCGGGCCGAAGCCGACGAACCACTGGGTGACCTTGCCGCCGAACTTCTTGGCCGGGATCAGGTGGCCGAACTCGTGCAGGCCGATCGACGCCATGATCGTGACGGCGAAGATGAGCACGCCCAGCGTGTAGTAGAGCGCGGTCACAAAGTCTCTCCGTTGGTGGCTGCGTCGATCGCGAGGCGGGCCTCCTCGCGTGCCCAGGTGTCGGCCGCGAGGATGTCCTCGATCGTCAGGTGCTCTTCCAAGGGTACGTCGTGGTTCGCGAGCACGTGGGAAACCGTGGGCACGATGTCGATGAAGCGCAGCCGACCGGTCATGAACGCCTCGACACTCACCTCGTTGGCGGCGTTGTAGACCGCCGGCGCCGTGGCGCCCCGCTCCCCCGCCCGGCGGGCCAGCGACACGGCCGGGAAGGCGTCGTCATCGAGCGGGAAGAACTCCCACGTCTCCGGCTTCGTCCAGTCGACGCCCGGCGCCGCGTCGGGCACCCGGTCGGGCCAGGCCAGGCCCAGGGCGATCGGGATCATCATGGTCGGCGGGCTCGCCTGCAGCAGGGTCGAGCCGTCGGTGAACTCCACCATGGAGTGCACCACGCTCGTCGGGTGCACCACGACCTCGATCCGGTCGAAGGGCAGGTCGAAGAGCAGGTGGGCCTCGATCACCTCGAGCCCCTTGTTGACCAGGGTCGCCGAGTTGATGGTGATGACCGGCCCCATCGACCACGTCGGGTGCTGGAGCGCCTGCTCCACGGTGACCTCGGCCAGCTCCTCGCGAGAGCGCCCGCGGAACGGTCCCCCGCTGGCGGTCAGCACCAGGCGGCGTACCTCCTCGGGCGTCCCGCCGCGCAGGCACTGTGCGACCGCGGAGTGCTCGGAGTCCACCGGCACGATCTGGCCCGGCCGGGCCCGGGCGGTGACCAGCGGCCCGCCCATGATCAGCGACTCCTTGTTGGCCAGCGCCAGCGTGTTGCCGGCATCGAGCGCGGCGAGGGTCGGGCGGAGACCGACGGCGCCGGTGATGCCGTTGAGCACGACGTCGCAGGCCATGCCCGCGGCCTCGGTCGAGGCGTCCTCGCCCAGCCCGTTGAAGGCCGGCGCGAACTCGGCGACCTGGCGCTCGAAGAGCTCCTCGTTGGAGCCGCCCGCCGTCAGCCCCACCACGCGGAAGCGGTCGGGGTTGGCGCGGACGAGGTCCAGGGCCTGGGTGCCGATGGAGCCGGTGGAGCCGAGGACGACGACGTCGCGCCTCATGGCTGCACCCACAGGGTCAGTCCCCCGACGTCGATCGGCGTCGCACCGGCGGGCACCCGCGAGCCGCCCTCGAGGGCGCTCACGATGCTGCTCGGCTCCCCGTCGAGGACCGCCAGCACGCCCGGGGCGGGCACCTCCGCACACGGCGCCGGGTCGGTCCGGCCGGCCCGCATGACGGTGACCCACGGCAGCTCGCTGGAGTCGTCGACGGTGATCAGCGGCACCTCGCCGAGGTCGACGTCCAGCGCGGTGGGGAGTACGGCGACGCGCGGGCGCGCCTCCTCGAGGACCGACGCGACGGCGTCGGCCGACGCGGCGGCGTACGCACGGACGGCGCCGAGGCGCGCGACCGCGAGGCTCGCGACGACCTCGTGCAGGGGCGGCAGGGGGGCGACGAGGACGGTGTCGCCGAGCCCGACGCCGAAGGCGCGCAGTGCGCCGGAGAAGGCGCCGACCTCCGCGAGCAGGTCGGCGAAGGCCCAGTCGCGGCCGTCGAGGGTGGCGGCGACGGACTCGGCCAGGCCGCGGACGACGTGGCGGTCGAGGGCGTGGAAGCAGGCGTTGAGGGTGCCCGCGTCGCCCTCGACCGGCTTGCGGAACCAGTCGATGCCGGTGCCGGTGCTCATGCGAGCCCGTTGTCGGCCGTCGCGGCCGGCTTGGCACCGGTCCGCAGCCAGGCGGTGAAGAACGAGGTCAGGTCCTGCCCGCTCACCTTCGCGGCGAGGGCCTCGAACTCCTCCGAGGTGGCGTTGCCGCCGGACCTGGTGTCGAGCCAGGTGCGCAGGAGCAGCCAGAACTTCTCCTCTCCGATCCGGTTGCGCAGCGCCTGCAGCGTCATCCCGCCGCGGTCGTAGACCGGCTCGTCGAAGATGTGCGCGGCACCGGGGTCGGCGATCGAGAGCCGCCAGAAGCTGTCCGACGCACCGATCGAGGCATAGCGGTTGAGCAGCGCATCGGCGGCCGGCTGGCCACCGTGCTGCTCGGCATAGCGCCACTCCATGAACGTGGCGGCGCCCTCGTTGAGCCAGATGTCGCGCCAGCGGGCGATCGCGACGTCGTCGCCGAACCACTGGTGCGCGACCTCGTGCACGACCAGGCTGACGTTGTGGGCGCCCACGGACGGATAGGTCGGGCGGGTCTGGTTCTCGAGCGCGAAGAAGACCGGGAGCCCGGTCGTCAGCCCGCCGGTGACCGAGAACGGGTAGGGGCCGAGGTCCGCGGACAACGCCTTGACGATGCCCGGCGTGCGCCCGAGCAGCTGGTGCGACGACTTCTGCGCCGCCGGCGAGAGCTGCTGGGAGACCGCGTTGACCCACGGCAGCCCGTTGCTGGTGCCCTTCTTGATCGAGAAGTCACCCGCGGCGAAGAACGCGAGGTAGGAGGCCATCGGCTCGTCCGCGCGCCAGCGCCACGTCGTGCCGCGCCTGCTCTGCTTCTTGCTGACGAGCTTGCCGTTGGCGATCACCTCGCGGCCGGCCGGGACGGTGGTGCTGATGTCGAAGAGGGCCTTGTCGATCGGGTGGTCGTTCGCAGGGAACCACCAGGTCGCCATGTGCGGCTGGTTCATGGCGACGGCCTCGTGCTCGTCGGCCAGCCAGTTCTCCTCGCCGGCGTAGCGCTGGGTGCCGGGCCGCCCGGCGTACTTCACGACGACGGTGTGACGGGTGCCGGCGCGCAGCGCGGTCGCGGGCGTGATCGTCAGCTCGTGGCCCGACTGGGCGACCTTCGCGGCGACGCCGTCGACCTTGGCCAACGAGGCCTTCAACAAGAAGTCGAGGTTGAAGCTGCTCAGGTCGGAGGTGGCCGTCAGCGTGATCCTGGTGGTCCCCCTCAGCGCCTGGGCTCGGATGTCGTAGGCGTTCTTGATGCGGTACGCCGCCACGTCGATGCCGCCGTTGCCGTCGAGCGGCCAGTAGGGATCGCCGATGCCGCTGGCGCCCGGCGCCGGGGCCGCGGCGTCCTCGACGGCGACCGCGGCTCCCCCTCCGACGAGGAGCGGGAGGGACACGGCCAGGACAGCCACTCTTCGCAACATCACGCCCGCAACCTACCCGCGGCGATAAATGGGTGGCGAGCCGAGCCGGGCCTCGCCACCATGGTCGCGAGCACGTGTGCCGCGCACCCAGCGCAGCGTCCACCGATGCCCCGGATGAGAGGAGTCGTGACATGTCCGTCGTTGTCCTCGGCCTGTCCACAGACCGTCCCTCTCATTCCTGGAGCACCCGTGTCACACCTCACTCCGGGCTCGGCTGACGAGCTCGATCCCGCCTTCGTCTTCGACTTCCGCACCTACGACGAGGACCTCGCGCCCAACCAGCGCTGGTCGACCTGGCTCGACGTCGAGCCCCTCATGCGCGGCCCCGAGCCACGCCCTGACTGGGTGGTGACCTCCCAGGGCGCCATCGACACCGACCTCGGCATCCTCAAGACCGGCAAGGAGGCTGACGTCTTCCTCGTCGAGCGTGCCGACCCGCTCGACCCCGACGGCGGCGTCGTGATGGCGGCCAAGCGCTATCGCGACACCGACCACCGCACCTTCCACCGCGCGGCCAGCTACACCGAGGGGCGCTCGATGAAGCGCTCACGCGACGAGCGCGCCCTCAAGCGCAAGTCGACCTGGGGCCGCCTGGTCGCCGCCGGCGAGTGGGCGATCTCGGAGTGGGATGCGCTCAAGCGCTTCCACGAGCTCGGCCTGCCGGTGCCCTACCCGGTGCAGATCGAGGGCACCGAGATCCTGATGGAGTGGGTCACGCACGACGGTGAGACGGCTCCCCGGCTGGCGCAGACCCGCCCGGCGCCCGACCTGCTCGCGTCCTACTTCGAGCAGCTGCGCGACTCGCTGGCCACGATGGTGCAGTCCGGCGTGGTGCACGGCGACCTGTCGCCGTACAACACGCTCGCCGCAGGCGATCGGCTCCTCATCATCGACCTCCCGCAGATCGTGGACCTCGTCGGCAACCCGCAGGGCATGGACTTCCTGCTGCGCGACTGCGCCAACATGTGCACCTGGTTCCGCGCCAGGGGGCTCGAGGTGGACGAGCAGGAGCTCTTCGGGGAGCTGATGGCGCACGCGTTCTAGGGTCGTCTCGTGCAGCACTCGCGAGGCCGACTGGTCGACGTCACCACCCTGGCCGATTTCGACCACCGTCTCGCCGAGGGCGTGCGGTCGCTGGCGGGCTGGCGGGTGACGGGTCTCGACCTGACCGGTCGCGGCGACGCACTGGCCTCGGTGACGGTCGCGCAGTCGCTGTTCCAGGGCTGCGCGTTCGCCCCCGCGGACGAGGAGTCCGTACGCCGCCGCGGCGCCGTCGTCCTGCCGCGGGTGCCGCACGCGCCGCTCGACACCTTCCGCAGCGCGCTCTACTCGCCCCGCGAGCTCTACGACACCCCGGCCTACACCGACTCCCTCGACGCCCGCGCCTATGCGTGGTCGCGCGGGATGCCCGACCAGGACGACGCGCTCGCCGAGGCGCTGCACGACCACTCGATCGACATCGCCCTCGACGCCTGGGTCGACGGACGGTCGATCGTGGGCGTCATGGGCGGGCACGCGCTCCAGCGCGGATCTGCCGGCTACGCCGACGCCGCCCGCCTGGGTCGCGCCCTCGGCTCCCGGCTGACGGTCGCGACCGGCGGCGGGCCGGGGGCGATGGAGGCGGCCAACCTCGGGGCGTTCCTCTCGGCTGCCCCTGCGGACGCGCTCGACTCGGCGCTCGAGGCGCTCGGCGCCGTACCCTCCTTCACGCCTGACGTCGGCGCCTGGGCAGCCGCCGCCTTCGCGGTCATCGACGCCCACTCCCCCGGCGTCGACTCGCTCGGCATCCCGACCTGGCACTACGGGCACGAGCCGCCCAACCCGTTCGCGACGGTGATCGCGAAGTACGTCCGCAACGCCACCCGCGAGGCCATCCTGCTCGAGGTGTGCGACGCGGGCATCGTCTTCCTGCCCGGCGCCGGCGGCACCGTGCAGGAGATCTTCCAGGACGCCTGCGAGAACTACTACGCCGACGAGTCGACGCTCGCGCCGATGGTGCTGGTGGGCGTCTCGCACTGGACCGAGGTCGTGCCCGCGTGGCCGCTGCTGACGTCCCTGGCCGCCGGTCGCGCGATGGAGGGACACGTGCACCTCGTCGACACGGTCGACGAAGCCGTCGCGGTGCTGACCTCATGACGCTCGATCGAGGATGGGCCGAGGCCGTGGTCGCGCAGCTGCAGCCGGTCTTCGATGCCGACGGTTCGGGCTGGTCGTTCCAGGGCATCACCGACCCGCCCACCGCGCTGCTGTGGGAAGCGGTGCCTGCGTCGTTCCTCGCACGGCATCCTGACTCGGACATCGAGGCAGCCAATGGCATGCCCGCCTCGCAGATCCCGTGCCTGGACATCTGGTTCTACCTCGAGCCCGGCCTGGTGTCGTTGTCCTGGGAGGGCTATCCGCAGCAGCCTGCTCCGGTGGTGCCCACAGGGGACGGCGACCTCGACGGGCGCACCTTGGCGACCCTGCTGGCGGAAAACCTCCGCGTCGACCAGCCCGGCTGACGGGTCGGGCCAGCTGTCCGCCAGAACACCGGCGACACGCCCTACGGCGAATCCGACACGCCGTGCGAAAGCCGCGACGTCCGCAAGAAGTGGCCACTCCGGATCGTCAAGCACCGAGGAGTCGGGCTAGCGTCGCCGCGTGCTGCCCGAACCCACGCGCCGCCTGCGCTTCCGCGAGATGACCGAGGCTGATCTCGACGAGGTGACCGAGACGTTGTCAGCCACGCGAGCCGATGCCGAGCGCTGGATCGCGTGGACCACGGACAACTACCGCCAGCACGGATTCGGCCTGTGGGTGATCGAGACGCACGACGGGCGGTTCGTCGGCGACTGTGGTCTCACGATCCAGGAGGTCGAGGGCGAGGACTTCGTGGAGCTCGGCTGGCACGTGCACCCCGACCATCGACGGCTGGGGTACGCCGCGGAGGCGGCCGCCTCAGTCCTCGCGGCCGCTGGACAAGCGCGGACCGCCGATCACCTGATCGCGATCATCCGGCCGGAGAACGTCGCGTCCCAGGGTGTGGCTCAGAAGATCGGACTCACCTTGGAGCGCAGTGCGTTCAAGCTGGGCGGCGAGGCGCTGATCTTCGGCACCAGGCTCGTCCCGACCGGGGTTTCGTGACGGTCGCTGCGCGACCTCCTCAACCTCCGCTGTCAGGCCCAGGCGACGACGCCGTCGCCACCGTCCCAACGAGCAACCAGAACGGGTCCGGCAGGGTGGGCCGACCCGATGTCAGTCGCCAGGTGCACGGCCAGTCCGTCCGGTGACAGCGCCGGGTTCGTGAGGACCAGCTCCACCGTGGGCTCCCGGGTGTCGACGAGGGTGTCGCCGTCCCAGATCTCGAGCGGAGCCTGCTCCTGCTGACCAGCCAGCGCGCGTCGGTATGCCGCCAGGGCGACCGGGTCGCCCGCGCCGTCGTAGATCCACCGCCGGCCGAGCACCGAGTGCTCCATCGTGGTGACGAGGTGGCCCTCGGCGCCGTCGAGGGGTGCTGCGCGGTAGGTCAGGACGGTTTGGCGTACGGCGCCTCCGCGCGTCACCAGCAGCGCCTCGATCCCGACCTCGCCCTCGGGGTCGTCGAAGCGGTAGCTGCCGACCTGGCGCAGCTCCCCGTCACCGGCCAGGTCGCTGCCCAGCCACTCCTCGAGGAGCTCCAGCTTGGTCGGAGAGATCGTTGCCCGGTGGATGATCGCCATGCTTCGGAGCCTAGGCGTTGGCGTTCCGGCGGGGAGCCCGTCAGCCGGCGCGGCGCGAGGCGCGAACCGTCCGGCTGCCGCACACCTCTCGGTAGTGCTCGACGAGCCGGTCGTTGACGGACTGCCACGAACGCCCCTGCACGCTGCGGTGCGCGGTGGCGGCGACCTGCTCGCGCAGGTGCGGGTCGTCGACCAGCCGGGCGACGTACGCCGCGAGCTCGGTGCCGTTGCCGGGCTGGTAGAGGAACCCGGCACCCTCGTCGACGACGTCGATCGGGCCACCCGCCCGCGGCGCGACGACCGGGACCCCACTGGCCAGCGCCTCCTGGGCGGCCTGGCAGTAGGTCTCGTGCCGGCCCGTGTGCACGAAGACGTCGAGGGTGGCATAGGCCCGGCTCAGTTCCTCGCCGTGGAGGACCCCGAGGAAGGAGGCGCCGGGCAGCAACGCGCGCAGCCGGGCCTCCTCCGGTCCGCCACCGACGATCACGAGCCGGACCCCTGCCAGCTTGTCGACATGCGCGAGCAGCTCGAGCTCCTTCTCCGGCGCGAGCCGACCGACGTACCCCACGAGGGACTCCCCGTTCGGTGCGAGCTGCGCGTGCAGGTGTGCGTCGCGGTAGCCGGGGTCGAACATCTCGAGGTCGACGCCTCGCGGCCATCGGACCAGGCCGGGGATCTCCATCTCCTCCAGCTGGCGCACCGACGCGGTCGACGGGGCGAGCGTGCGGTCGACGGCGAGGTGGATCATCCGCGTCAACCTGGACATCGCAGCGATGCCACCGGCGATGCCGTAGCGCTCGGCGAAGCCGACCAGGTCGGTCTGGTAGATCGCCACGGTGGGGATGCCGAGCTCGCGGGCGGCCTTCGCGGCCTGGTAGCCGAGCGTCGCGGGCGAGGCGATGTGGACGACATCGGGCTGGAAGCGCAGCATCACCGAGCGCAGCCGGCGGCGCGTCTCCAGGCCGATGCGGAAGTCCTTGTAGAACGGGAGGCTCGCACCGCGGGCGATCGTCACTGGATATCCGGCGTACGTCGATGGGCCGGTCGGCGCGAAGACCTCCGCGACATGTCCCTCGCTGGCAAGGTGCTCCAGCACCCGGCGTACGGAGTTGGTGACGCCGTTGACCTGCGGCAGGAACGACTCGGTCACGACCAGCACGCGCAGGCGGTCGGGGTCGGTTCGCCGCGACTGCAGCGGGACCAGGTTGGACCGGGAGAAGGTCGTGTTGGAGACGGCTGACTGTCGATCAGGTCGACGCAACGTGGCCATGGCGCCACCATGGCGGCGCGGTCACAACAGCGGTGGTGGCCCGTGCAGACGACACGTGAACACCGGTTGACGGATGCGGCGAGCGCTACTCCGCCGCGGCGAGCTGTCCGCAGGCGGCGTCGATGTCACTGCCGCGGGTATCGCGCATGGTCGTGACGACGCCGGCGGCGTTGAGTCGGCGGACGAACTCGTCCATGTCCTCCTCACGAGACCGGGTGAACTGGGACCCGGGGATGTCGTTGAGCGGGATCGGGTTCACGTGCACCCAGGCCCGGCCGCGACCGTTGTCGGAGAGCACCTCGGCCAGCCGGTCAGCACGCCACGCCTGGTCGTTGATGTCGCGCATCATGGCGTACTCGATGGAGACTCGGCGGCCGGTCTTCTCGAAGTACTCGTAGGCCGCAGCCACGGTCTCCTCGACGGACCACTTCGTGTTGATCGGGACCAGCTCGTTGCGGAGCTCGTCGTCAGGCGCGTGCAAGGACAACGCCAAGGTGACCGGGATGCCCTCGTCGGCGAGCTGCTTGATCCGCGGCACCAGGCCGACCGTGGACACGGTGACGTGGCGCGCGGAGAGCCCGAGCCCTGCGGGTGCCGGGTCGGTCAGGCGGCGTACGGCGTTGACGGTCGCCTTGTAGTTGGCGAGCGGCTCGCCCATGCCCATGAAGACCACGTTGGACAGGCGTCCGGGGCCACCGGCGACGTCGCCGTTGGCCATCGCGCGGGCGCCCACGACGACCTGGTGCACGATCTCGGCGGTCGACATGTTGCGCTGCAGGCCGCCCGCGCCGGTGGCGCAGAACGGACAGGCCATGCCGCAGCCGGCCTGGCTGGAGATGCAGATCGTGGCGCGGTCCTTGTAGCGCATCAGCACGGACTCGACGAGCGATCCGTCGAAGAGCTTCCACAGCGTCTTGACCGTCTTGCCGCGGTCGGCCTCCTGCTGCCGGATGGGGTTCATCAGGTCGGGCAGCAGCGCGTTGACCAGCTCGGCGCGCTGCGCGCCCGGCAGGTCGGTCATCTCGGCGGGGTCGTGGACCAGCCGCCCGAAGTAGTGCGTCGACAGCTGCTTGGCGCGGAACCCCGGCAGCCCCATCTCGGTCAGCAGGTCCTTGCGCCCGGCTTCATCGAGGTCGGCGAGGTGGCGCGGGGGCTTCTTGCGGCCGCGCGGTTCGTCGAAGACGAGGGGCAGGGTCTTGATGGGTTCGTGGGACATCGCTCCGCGATCCTCCCACCCCGGTGGTGCAAACGGCGACTCAGCGCGCGTCGGCCCGGACCATGAAGTAGAGGACCAGCGACGCCACACCCAGCACGACGGCCGCGGTGATGAGCATCCCGATCACCATGAAGATCCCGAAGCGGCGGGTCTTGCGCTTGGCGAGCAGCGCGATGGGCAGCACCAGCCCGACCAGCAGGAAGGGAAACAGCTTCTCGGCCGTCTCGTCCGGCAGCACCATCCGCAGGATCGCCACGAACCCGCCCGGCAGCGCGGTGACGAAGAGCATCCCGGAGAAGAAGCCGGTGAGGGCCGCGAACGTCGGGTGACTGCGGTGCCACCAGTTGCGCGTCTCGTCGACCGGGTGGTCGGTCTCGGTGGTCGTGTCGGGCGCGCTCATGGCTTCATCGTAGGCGGGTCGGCACCGTGATCAGGTCGGGCATGCCGAGTGACCTCCACCTCACCAGGTCGGGCGGGCTGTCGGTCAGTGCGGCCACGACCAGCGTCCACGCCGTGCCGTGCCCGACCAGGACGACGTCGTCGTCGCCGTGGGTGTCGAGGATGCGGCGTACGGCGGGGAGTACCCGCGCACCGAGAGCGGCCAACGGCTCCCAGCCCGGCGCGGCGGGCTGATCGGGCTGTTCGAAGGCTGCTCGCACGCGATCGCCGAAGTCCTCGAACCACCCCGCGGCGCGCTCGTGCTCGCGCAGGTCCTCGATGATCCCGACGTCGCTGTCGGTCAGCAGCTGGGCCGTCTCCTGCGCCTTGGGCTCGGGCGAGCAGAACCACGCCGCCCGGCTCGGCAGCCGCTCCCGCAGCGCCCAGACGTCGTCGAAGCCGGATGGGTCGAGCTCCCACTCGGCGGCGGGCCGCAGCGGGTCGACGAGCGGCCGGCCGTGACGGACGAGGTGCAGCGTCACAGGAACTCCCCCGCCCCACGCAGCCGCGTGCTCAGCACCCGGGCGGCCCGGCTCGAGTCGAGGCGTACGTCGATGGGCCCCGCGACACCCGCGGCGGCCCGGCTCGTGGCTCGCAGCGAGGCGGGGTCGAGCCGGTCACGGCGCGCGATCAGGCGACCCAGCTCGAACCGGCTCATCGCCTGGGCGCCCCCGACGTGCAGCACTCCCTGGAGGTGGTTGCCGGCGAGCTCGACGAGGGCGGCCGCCAGGTCGCCGACATGGACGGGGCAGCGCTGCTCGTCATCGAAGAGCGCCCCGTCGGCGCCCGACGCGAGCGCGTGCACGAGTCGTTCGTGCTGCGAGGTCCCGTCGCCGAGGATCAGCGACGTGCGAGCGACCACCACGTCGGGGCACACGGCGAGCGCCACGGTCTCGGCGGCGGCCTTCGCGGCGCCGTACGCCGTGATCGGGTCGGGCGGGGCGGACTCGTCGTAGAGCCCGTCGGCACCGGAGAAGACGACGTCGCTGGAGACGAGGACCAGTCGTGCTCCGTGGCGGGCAGCCGCGGTGGCGACGTGCGCGGCGCCGGTGGCGGTGACGTCCCAGTCCGACTGGACGTAGGCCGTGTGGATGATCGCGTCGGGGCGGTGGTGGCCGACGAGCGCCTCGACGGCGTCGCGATCGCGCAGGTCGGCGTCGTGCGAGCCGACGCCGATGACGTCGTGCTCGCGCGCAGCAGTCGCGACGACGTGGCGCCCGAGATAGCCGGTGCGGCCACCGGTGACGAGGAGTCGCACGGACCTAGAAGACGAGGTAGTGGAGCAGCAGCCAGATCGGGGCGACGGTCGCGAGCAGCGAGTCGAGGCGGTCCATCAGGCCGCCGTGCCCGGGGATGATCTGGCTCATGTCCTTGATGCCGAGGTCGCGCTTCATGACCGACTCGCAGAGGTCGCCCAGGGTCGCCATGACGACGGCGATCAGCCCCAGCAGGACACCCACCCACCAGTCACCGCCCAGGAAGGAGGTCACTAGCCAGACACCGACGGCGACGCACGCGATCAGCGAGCCGGCGAAGCCCTCCCACGACTTCTTCGGGGAGATCACCGGGGCCATCGGGTGCTTGCCGAACAGGACTCCGGCGATGTAGCCGCCGGTGTCGGAAGCGACCGTGATCGCGATGAACGTGACGACCGCGCGCATGCCGATGTCGTCGAAGTCGAAGCCGAACGACGGGTTGGTGCCGCCCTCCGCGAGCAGCAGGGCGACGAACGAGGCCAGGAACGGCACGTAGATCAGCGTGAACACCGACGCTGTCGCGTTCTTGACGTAGCCGTCGACGCCTCGGCGCAGCAGCCAGAGCATCACGATCAACGAGGTCACGGCCGTGGCGGTCACCAGGGCGGGCGCGCCCCAGACGTAGGCGACCACCACCATGACGACCGCGCCGAGCATCAGCGGCTGCTCGGGGATGTCGATGTCCTTGGCGGCCAGCCCCCGGTGCAGCTCCCACACGGCGACCACGACGGCCACCGCCACGATGAGCATGAACGCGGTCTTCCAGAAGAAGAGCGACAGATGGATCGCCGAGACCAGCACGACGCCGGAGATGATGGCGGCGGGCAGGTCACGACCGGCACGGCCGTGGTCCTTCTGGGGCGTCGGCTGAGAGGCGTCCGGCGCGGCGGGAGTCGTCATGATGTGAGGTCGGCTTCGGCTCAGACCTCGAGCAGCTCGGCTTCCTTGTTCTTGAGCATGTCGTCGATCGCATCGGTGTGCTTCTTGGTGATCGAGTCGAGCTTCTTCTCGGCGCCGGTGACGTCGTCCTTGCCGACCTCGCCGTCCTTCTCGAGCTTCTCCAGGCCCTGCTTGGCCGTGCGGCGCACGTTGCGGACCGCGACGCGGCCGTCCTCGGCCTTGCCCTTGGCCATCTTGATGTAGTCCTTGCGGCGCTCCTCGGTCAGCTCCGGGAAGACCGCGCGCAGCACCTTGCCGTCGTTGGACGGGTTGACGCCGAGGTCGGAGTCGCGGATCGCCTTCTCGATGTTGGCCATGGCGCCGATGTCGAAGGGCGCGATCAGGATCGTGCGCGCGTCCTGCGAGGTGAAGGACGCGAGCGCGGACAACGGCGTGGGCGTGCCGTAGTAGTCGGCGACGATCTTGGCGAACATGCTCGGGTTGACCCGGCCGGCGCGGATCGCCGCGAACTCCTCGCGGGTCGACTCGACCGACTTGGACATCTTGTCGTCGGCCTCGTTGAGGACTTCGTTGATCACGGCTGCTCCTAGTTGCAGATGGCGGCGTACTGCCAACGGTGCTTGCTGATGGGTCTGGATCGTGGGGCCGGATCAGCCGTCGCGGCTGACCAGCGTGCCAATCTTCTCACCTCGGACGATGCGCAGGATCGCGCCCTCGTCCTCGGCACCGAAGACGACCAGCGGCATGTCGTTCTCCATGCACAGCGCGAACGCGGTGGCGTCGGCGATCTTGATGCCCTGCTGGAGGGCGTCCTGGAAGCTCAGCGTGTCGTACTTCGTGGCGGTGGGGTCCTTCTTGGGGTCGGCGCTGTAGACGCCGTCGACGCCCTGCTTGGCCATCAGGACGACGTCGCAGCGGGTCTCGAGGGCCCGCTGGGCCGCGACCGTGTCGGTGGAGAAGAAGGGCATGCCGGCGCCGGCACCGAAGATGACCACGCGGCCCTTCTCGAGGTGGCGCATGGCGCGGCGCGGGATGTAGGGCTCGGCGACCTGACCCATCGTGATGGCGGTCTGGACACGGGTCTCGATGCCTTCCTTCTCCAGGAAGTCCTGCAGCGCCAGGCAGTTCATGACCGTGCCGAGCATGCCCATGTAGTCGGCTCGCGAGCGGTCCATGCCGCGCTGCTGCATCTCGGCGCCACGGAAGAAGTTGCCGCCGCCGACGACGATCGCGACGTCCACGCCCTCACGGACGACGGTCGCGATCTCGTGGGCCACCTTGGACACGACATCGGGGTCCACCCCGACCTTGCCGCCACCGAAGACCTCACCGGAAAGCTTGATCAGGACACGGTTGTAGGCGGTCACTCAGGAACCCTTTCGAAGGTGTTGTCGATGCCCGAGCAACCTACTCGACACGGGCAACGCGGGTCGACTCGGCAGCGGCTGCGGGGCACAAATGCCGGAGGGGTCGTACGCCGCGGCGTACGACCCCTCCGGATCAGTCTGTGAGGCTGGCGATCAAGCGCCGACCTCGAAGCGCGCGAAGCGCTTGACGGTGGTGCCGGCCTCGTCGAGGACGGTCTTGACCGACTTCTTGGCCTCGGAGACCGACTCCTGCTCGAGCAGGACGATCTCCTTGTAGAACCCACCGAGGCGACCCTCGACGATCTTGGCGATCGCCTGCTCGGGCTTGCCCTCCTCGCGGGTCTTCTGCTCGGCGATGGAGCGCTCGCTCTCGACGACGTCCGCGGGGACCTCGTCGCGGGTGAGGTACTGGGCCTTCATCGCGGCGACCTGCATCGCGGCGGCGCGGGCAGCACCGGCGTCGCCCTCGAACTCGACGAGCACGCCGACGGCGGGCGGCAGGTCAGCCGAACGCTTGTGCATGTAGACGACGGTCTCGCCGTCGAAGTAGGCGACCTGACCGAGCTCGATCTTCTCGCCGATGGTGATGGCGAGCTCCCCGACGACCTCGCCGACGGTCTTGCCGTCGAGCTCGACCGCCTTGAGGGTCTCCAGGTCGCCGGCCTTGGCGGCGTCGGCCGCGTCGGCGATGCGCTGGGCCACGGCGACGAAGTCGTCACCCTTGGCCACGAAGTCGGTCTCGCACTTGAGCTCGACCAGCGCGCCACCGGAAGTGGCGACGAGACCGGCGGAGGCCTCGCGCTCGGCGGCGCGGTTGGCGGCCTTGGCGGCACCCTTGACGCGCAGCAGCTCGACAGCCTTGTCGAAGTCACCGTCCGCCTCGGTCAGCGCCTTCTTGCAGTCCATCATCCCGGCCTGCGTCAGCTCACGGAGCTTCTTGACGTCGGCAGCGGTGAAGTCAGCCATGATCCCTCATCCTTCAGTTCGTGTGTGGTGAGCTGAAGCGGGCCGCGAGTCTCCTTGCGGCCCGCCAGCCGATCAGTCGTTCTTGTGCTCGGCGTTGACGAAGCCGGCGGCCTCGGCAGCCTCGGCGGTCTTGAACCAGACCTCGGCCTTGGTGCGGCCGTACCAGGGGCTGGTGGGCGCGTGGAACTTCATCGAGTCCTTGTTGCCCTTGATGTCGAAGCCCTCGGGAGCCGAACCGTCCTCGTTGGCGGGCGCCGAACCGGCGAACTCACCCTCGGCCGGGACATCCGCGAGCGGCTTGACCTCGGCAGCGGCCTCGTCGGCGGCGGGCGCCTCGACGACGGCCTCGGCGGCAGCAGCAGCGGCGGGAGCCTCGACAGCGGCACCGGTCGACTCGGCGGCGGGCGCCTCGGTCGTGGCGTCGCCACCGGTGGCCTCGACGGCAACCTTCTCGGCGTCACCCTCGAGGAGCTCGCGCTCCCACTCGGCGAGCGGCTCGGCGGCGGTGGCGTCGGTGGCCTTCGGACCGGAGCGGGCGATGAGGCCCTCGGCGACGGCGTCGGCGACCACGCGGGTCAGCAGGCCGACGGCGCGGATCGCGTCGTCGTTGCCCGGGATCGGGAAGTCGACCAGGTCGGGGTCGCAGTTGGAGTCGAGGATGCCGATGATCGGGATCCGCAGCTTGCGGGCCTCCTCGACGGCGAGGTGCTCCTTGTTGGTGTCGACGATCCACACGGCGGAGGGGACCTTGGTCATCTCGCGGATGCCGCCGAGGGTCTTCTCGAGCTTGGTGTGCTCCCGCTTCATCTGCAGGAGCTCCTTCTTCGTGCGACCCGAGCCCGCGACGGTGTCGAAGTCGACGTCGTCGAGCTCCTTGAGGCGGTTGATGCGCTGGTGCACGGTCTGGAAGTTGGTGAGCATGCCGCCGAGCCAACGCTGGTTGACGTAGGGCATCCCGACGCGCGTCGCCTGCTCGGCGATGGCCTCCTGGGCCTGCTTCTTGGTGCCGACGAACATCACGACACCGCCCTTGGCGACGGTCTCCTTGACGAAGGCGTAGGACCGGTCGATGTAGGCCAGCGACTGCTGCAGGTCGATGATGTAGATGCCGTTGCGCTCGGTCATGATGAAGCGCTTCATCTTGGGGTTCCAACGACGGGTCTGGTGACCGAAGTGGACGCCGCTCTCGAGCAGCTGGCGCATGGTGACGACTGCCATGTGATTCTCCTGTGTGATGGAGGCGCTCACCCGGTGTGCGCGACCTTGATGCAGGCCGAGCCGGGGATCGGATCTCCGAAGTGGTTTTCAGTTGCTTGCGCCCGACGGGTGTCGGTCGCCCTGACGCTCGCGCGCGATCCGATCCGGCTCGAATTCGAGCCGGAACTGAGGATCGGCGCCCACGGGTGGTCGGCCTCCAGGGAAAGAGGCCGTCGCGGTCTGCGAGCGTGCGAAGTCAGCCCGGGTCGATCTGGGTAGTGCTGGGCTGCTTCGCGAATCGTAGGCCACCCGCCCGTCGGCGTGCCAATCGAGCCTCGACCGGGCCCCGAACCGTCCACAGGCCCCTCGTCGGACGTCGTGTCCACAGGGTACGTCGCAGCGCGCGTGCCGCACCGTCGCGTGGGCGCGACGCTGGGTCGATGAAGCCGTTGCGCTGTCTCCTCCCGGTCGTGCTCGCCCTGCTGCTCGCCCTCGTCTGCGGCCCGGCCTCCGCCCTCCCCCGCCCGCCCGAGCCGGATCCGGTCGGCATCTGGCCGCTGAGTCCCGAGCCCGACGTGATGCACGGCTTCGACCCGCCCGACGACCCCTGGGGCTCGGGCCACCGAGGTGTGGACCTCGCCGGCACGGTGGGCCAGTCAGTGCTGAGCGCGATGGCCGGCCAGGTCGCCTTCGTGGGCAAGATCGCCGGCAAGCCCGTGGTCACGATCACCCACGGCGACACCCGCACGACCTACGAACCCGTCTCCTCCTCGCTCGAGGTCGGCGCCGTCGTGGCCGCGGGCGACCGCATCGGCTCGCTGAGCCTGCCGTTCAGCCACTGCTTCCCCCGCGCCTGCCTGCACTGGGGCTGGCTGCGCGGCGAGACCTACCTCGACCCGCTGGGCCTCGTCAGCGACGGCCGCGTGCGACTGCTGCCGCTGTGGCGCGAGTCGCCGATCGACCACGGAGCGACGGCGGCACAGTGGCGACCACCACCCCTGCCGTACGCCGCCTGGTATCCCCCGCTCCGGGCCCACCTCCCCTGACGACCGAGCCCTGACGACCGAGCCCTGGGTGACCCGACGCCGCGGTGAGTGAGCAACATTTCCCGGGGCGCGAATGTGGCTCACCCACCTGCCTGCCCGCGTGTCCTCGCAACTCGCCGACGCAGCGGTGGTCCAGCCACATTTCCGGCGCTCTGAATGTGGCTCAATCACCGCCGCCGAGGGGGCGGAGGCGGAGGTCCGCTCAGGCGCGCGGGTGGGCCTGGCGGTAGGCCTGCCGCAGCCGGTCGGTGGTGACGTGGGTGTAGAGCTGCGTCGTGGCCAGCGAGGCGTGGCCGAGCAGCTCCTGGACCGAGCGCAGGTCGGCCCCGCCCTCGAGGAGATGGGTGGCGGCGGTGTGGCGCAGGCCGTGCGGGCCCATGTCGGGCGCGCCGGGCACCTCGGCGATCCGGCGGTGCACCAGCTCACGCACGGCACGCGGGTCGATCCGGCGACCACGGGCGCCGAGGAAGAGGGCCGCGCCAGCACCCTCGACCCGGATGGCCGGACGGCCCAGGGTGAGCCAGCGGTCGACGGCCCGAGCAGCCGGCTGGCCGTAGGGAACCGAGCGCTCCTTGCGACCCTTGCCGAAGACCCGCACGACTCGCCGCTGGGTGTCGAGGTCGTCGATGTCGAGGCCGACCAGTTCTCCCACGCGGATACCGGTGGCATAGAGCAGCTCGAGCATCGCGACGTCACGCAGGCCGATGGGCGAACCGTCGTCGGCCCGCTCGGCGGCGGCCCGGATCAGGTCGGCGGCCTCGTCGGCGCGGAGCACCGGAGGCAGGGTCTTGTGCTTCTTCGGCGAGCCCAGCGAGGCCCCGGCATCCGACGGAGCCCGGCCCGTGCGGGCCAGCCACGCCGTGAACACCCGAGCGGCCGTGGCCCGACGGGCGATCGTCGTTCGCGACTTGCCCATGGACTGCTGCTTGGCCAGCCAGCTGCGCAAAGTGCGCAGGTCCAGCTCGCCGACGTCGACCAGCCCGAGCCGGGTGGCGTGGTCGAGCAGGCTGACGAGGTCACCGAGGTAGGCCCGGACCGTGTGCGGGGTCAGGTCGCGTTCGGAGGTGAGGTGCCGCTCGTAGTCGGCCAGGATCTTCGCCATCGACTCCGGGAGCTCGGCGTCGCGCGCCTCCACGTCTGCGTCGGTCGCCATCCTGCGATCGTAGGACGGCCTGGGCGGCGGACGCCGGAGCCACGACGGGAGGGTGGGGACCGTCGACCGGTCATCGGCCACCTCCGCCACGTCCGCCCCCTGCGACCAGCCGCCAGCCGTCGACGGCCAGGTGGACCAGGCCGGCCTCGGTCAGCTCCACCAGCACCCGGTCGGCCTCCTGCACACCGACGCCCGCGATGCTGCTGATCGACTCGGTGCTGGCCCCCCGCGCGACCGGCACCGCGTCGAGCACCCGCACCTGGCGCAGCGAGAACCCGTCATGGGCGCGCTCCGGCCCGCGCGGGACGGCCATCAGGTGCTCCCCCGAGCCGCCGACGAGCTCCAGCACCTCGGCCCCGCTCGTCACCAGCGCGGCCGAGCCCTTGCGGATCCACTCGTGCACGCCCTGGGACGTCGCGCTGGTGACCGGCCCGGGGACGCCCATCAGCACCCGGCTCAGCTGATCGTTCCAGTGGGCGGTGTTGAGGGCGCCGCTGCGCAGCGCCGCCTCGACCAGCACCGTGCCGCGGCTCAGCGCCGCGATCAGCCGGTTGCGGGACAGGAAGCGCACCTTGGTCGGCGCGGAGCCCGGCGGCGCCTCCGAGACCACGGCGTGACGCTGGGCGATGTGGTCGATGAGCTCGCGGTGGGCAGCGGGATAGGCACGATCGGCGCCGCAGGCGAGCACAGCGACCGTCGCTCCTCCGGCAGCGAGCGCGCCCCGGTGGCCGGCCTGGTCGATGCCGAACGCTGCCCCGGAGACCACCGGCCGGCCCGCGCGGGCAGCCGAGGCGGCCACGTCCGTGGCGACGTCGAAGCCGTAGGACGTCGCCGACCGCGACCCCACCACGGCGACGGACTCGCTCAGGTCGGTCAGCCGCATGGGACCGCGGACCCACAGACCCACGGGCACGCCCCCGAGCCCCTGCACCCGCTGGCCGTGCGCCAGGTCGTCGAGCTGGCTCGGCCACTCGTCGTCGGCCGGCGTGACGAACCGGACGCGCTGGCGATCGGCCACGGCCAGCACGCGCTCCGGGTCGACCGTCCGCAGCCTTGCGACCAGCTCGGGTCGCTCGTCGCCGTCCAGCAGCTCCTCGACCGTCCTGGCGGCACCGACGCTCGACACGCTGTCCGAGACGGCGCCGTCACCCGGCTCGATCGCGAGACTGAGCCGGACCCGGGCGATCAGCTCCTGCGCGGCGCTCACGACGCCAGCTCCATGAACGACATCGCCTCGAGGTTGATCGGCCCGCTGCCGCGCAGGGCGAGCGCCGTCTCGACATCCTGCTCCAGCGGCACCTCCCGCCCGGCCAGGTCGGCCACCGAGAGCGCCACCCGGTGCACGCGGGTCATGCCGCGGCGGGTGAGCCGCCCCTGGGACATCGCGTCGTCGAGCAGCACCTGCCCCTCGTCGGGGAGCGGCCAGTGCTCGGCGAGCACCGGCCCGGGGACGGCCGAGTTGAGGGCGAACCCGAGCCCGGCATAGCGGACAGCCTGGCGAGAGCGGGCAGCCGAGACCATCGAGCGGAGCTCCGCCGAGGTGCGGCGATGGGCGAACGGATCTCGACCGCGATGGCCGGCCATGGGCTGAAGCTCGCGCCAGATGTCGATGCGGTCGATGATCGGGCCGCTCAGCTTGCGCTGGTAGTTGCGGCGGACCGCGTCAAGGCAGTCGCACGTCAGGACGGAACCCTGGGCGTGGAAGTTGCCGCACGGGCACGGGTTGGCGGCGAGAACCACCATCCCCCGGGCGGGATAGGTCGCGGACTCCTCACCGCGGGCGATCGACACCTCTCCCGCCTCCAGCGGCTGCCGCAGGGCGTCGATCACGTCGGCGCGGAACAACGGGAACTCGTCGAGGAAGAGCACACCGTGGTGGGCGAGGCTCACCTCGCCGGGCCGGGCGCGGCCGGTGCCGCCGCCCAGGATGCTGGCCCGGCTGGCGTCGTGGTGGGGCGCGAAGAACGGCGGCCGCGTCACCAGCGAGTCGAGGGTGCCCACGAGCGAGTGGACCGCGGTCACCTCGAGGGACTGCTCCAGGGTGAGGTCGGGCAGGATCGTCGGGATCCGCTCGGCGACCGTCGTCTTGCCGGCGCCGCGCGGACCGCTGAGCATGATGTGGTGACCGCCGGCGGCCGCCACCGTGACGGCGCAGATCACCTCCTGCATGCCCTCGACCTCGGACATGTCGACCTCGTCGCGGAGGTCCTGGCCGCGCCACGACAGCAGCCTCGCCGACGTCGTGCCCTCCACGGGCGGCGCGGCCGGCACGTCCTCGCCCCGCAGCTCGGCGACCACCTGGGCCAGGGAGCGCATCCCGAAGACCGTCATCCCCGGCACCATCATCGCCTCCTGCGCCTGCGGCTCGGGGACGAAGACGCGGTGGATGCCGCGCGCCCTCGCGGCCAGCACCATCGGCAGCACCCCGGTCACCGGACGCAGGTTGCCCGACAGCGTGAGCTCGCCGATGAACGCGGTGTCCTCGAGGGCGGCCTGCTCGATGCGGTGGTCGGGAGCTCCGTCCTTCGGACGCGTCCGGTCGGCGGCCTTCACCGCCACCGCGATCGCCAGGTCGAAGTGGGTGCCGCTCTTGGGCAGGTCGGCCGGCGCCAGCAGGATCGTCACCCTCCTGCTCGCCGGCCACGACGGGACGGCGTTGTTGATCGCCATCCGCACCCGGTCGCGCGCCTCCTGGATGGCCTTGTCGGGCCGGCCCACCAGGAAGGTGCCCGGGGTGCCGGCCGAGATGTCGACCTGGACGTCGATGAGGTGTCCCTCGGTGCCCGCGAGGGCGATGCAGCGAGCGGTGGCCAGTGTCATCAGCACAACCCCCGGACGTGCTCGAGCTCCGGCTCGCCGGTCCGCGGACGCAGCACCGCGACGAGGTCGAGACGGATGTCGTCGGGGTGGGCGTCGTGGACGCTCAGCCAGCAGGCCGCGAGCCGGCGCAGGCGCTCGACCTTGCTCCGGCGGATCGACTCGTGGGGGGTGCCGTAGTCGTTGGAGCTGCGCGTCTTGACCTCGCAGATCACCAGCGTGCGCCCCTCCCGCAGCACCAGGTCGATCTCGCCCTGGGGGCAGCGCCAGTTGTGGTCGAGCAGCACCATGCCCTGGCGCGTCAGGAAGAGGGCGGCCAGCCGTTCGCCGTACGCCCCGAGCGCCTGGTTGTGGGTGAGCTGCGGCGGACTGCCTGCGGTGTCCATGGGTGACCTCCTCGATCGGAGGTCACAGCACACCGGCTGCCACGGACAACCGCGCGCCCGACCGGGACCGGGCTGTGGACGACGCAGCGCGGCACCCGGCTGTGGACGGATTGCGGCCCGTCCCGGGCACCGGATCAGTCCTTGGGAGGCTCGATCTCCTGCTCGCTGAGCTCCTCGACGTTGACGTCCTTGAACG
Source organism: Nocardioides allogilvus (assembly GCF_003047285.1). GTDB lineage: Bacteria > Actinomycetota > Actinomycetes > Propionibacteriales > Nocardioidaceae > Nocardioides > Nocardioides allogilvus. Next base: position 346,118 of record NZ_PZYX01000002.1, read on the forward strand.
TCAGCACCTTGACGTTCTTGGCGAACCGGGCCGGGCGGTACATGTCCCAGACCCAGGCGTCGGTCATCGAGACCTCGAAGAAGACGTCACCGTTCTCCGTGCGGGCCCGCACGTCCACCTGGTTGCACAGGTAGAACCGGCGGTCGGTCTCCACGACGTACTTGAAGATGGTGACGACGTCGCGGTACTCCCGGTAGAGGGTGAGCTCCATCTCGGTCTCGTACTTCTCGAGCTCCTCGGCGCTCATGCCTCACTCCTCCTCGTACGACGCAGCGTCGTGGTGCTCATTCTGCACATCCAACGGCGGCTCGAGCCCCGCGGCCCGCCGCACGTTGACGAACCGCATGCGGTGCACGGGCGACGGGCCGTGCTCGTCGAGCGCGACCGAGTGCACGTCGGTGATGTAGCCCTTGTGGGTCTTGAAGTCATAGACGGGGTACGTCGAGTCGAGCTCGACCATCATCCGGTCCCGTGTCACCTTGGCGAGGACCGACGCGGCGGCGATGCACGCGGCGACCCGGTCGCCCTTCCAGACGGCCAGCCCGGGCACCTCGAGGCCGTCGACGGGGAACCCGTCGGTGAGGACGTAGGACGGGCGCTCCTCGAGCAGTGCGACGGCGCGACGCAGCGCCTCGACGTTGGCGACGTGCATGCCGAGGCGGTCGCACTCCTCGGAGTCGATGACCACGACCGACCATGCGACGGCGCGTCGCACGACCTGGGCGTAGACGCGCTCGCGAGCCTTCTCGGTGAGCAGCTTGGAGTCGGCCAGCCCCGGCACGATCCCGGCCCTGCCCGGCGGCAGGATGCAGGCGCCGGCCACGAGCGGGCCGGCGCACGCGCCCCGACCGGCCTCGTCGACGCCGGCGATGGGCTCGATCCCGACCCGGCGCAGCGCGCGCTCGTAGCCGTAGAGGCCGGCGTCGCGGCGAACGGTGGCGCCGACGGGGAGGTGCGTGAGGGAGGTCATGGCAGGCGGATCAGGACGCGGCGGGGATGTCCTCGAACGTGTCCGGACGCGCCACCCAGTCGAAGCGCTCGCGCGGCCACATCAGCACGAAGACCCGGCCGACGACGAGGTCGACCGGCACGAACTCGGGTCCGGAGACGCAGTCGGTCTCGGCAGCGGGCTTGCACATGTGCTGGCTGGAGTCGGCCGAGTGGCCCCGGTTGTCGCCCATCACGAACACCCGCCCCTCCGGCACCGGCCCGGCGGTCCAGTCGGTCGAGCACTGGTTGACCATCGGGCCGTTGCACTTGGTGCCCTTGTCGTCCTGGACGTAGGTCTCCTCGTCGAGGGGCTTGCCGTTGACCAGGATCCGCCCCTTCTCGTCGCAGCACTCGATGACGTCGCCGGCGACGCCGATGACGCGCTTCACGAGGTGGCCACCGGAGGGGTAGAGGCCGATCTTGGCCATCACCTTGGGCAGCGTCCCGGACGGTCCGGCGGACTCGGCGGCGTTCAGCCAGCCGCCCGGGTCCTTGAAGACCACGACGTCGCCGCGCTGCGGCTCGCCGCCGCCCCAGTAGGAGACCTTCTGGACGAGGATCCGGTCGTCGCGCACGAGACCGGGCTCCATCGACTCCGAGGGGATGTAGAACGCCTGGAGGAAGAGCGCCTTGATCGCGATCGCCAGCACCAGCGCGACCGCCAGCAGCAGGATCGTCTCCTGCCAGAGCGGGAGGTGGTGGCGGTCGGAGCCCTTCTCGCCGTCCTGGGAAGACGACGACCGCGGCCCCTCCGGCTGGGTGTCAGACGGGGAAAGGCCGCGGTCGTGTGAAGTCACTTGCAGAGACTATCCAGTGTCCGGTCGATCTCCGGACACGAGGCGCAGGGGCGAGCTCAGAACTCGCGGCGCTCCTTGATCTTGGCAGCCTTGCCGCGCAGGTTGCGCAGGTAGTAGAGCTTGGCGCGACGCACGTCACCGCGGGTGACGATCTCGACCTTCTCGAAGATCGGGGAGTGCAGCGGGAAGGTGCGCTCGACGCCGACACCGAAGGTGACCTTGCGGACGGTGAAGGTGCGGCCGATGCCCGAGCCGTGGATCCGGATGACGACACCCTGGAACTGCTGGACACGCGAGCGGCTGCCCTCGATGACCTTCACGTGGACGTTGATGGTGTCACCGGCGCGGAAGGCCGGGACGTCGGTGCGAAGGTTGTTGCTGACGAGCTCGTTGAGCACGTTGGTCATGATGACTCCTCACGATTGCCACAGGTCAGCCGCGGAATAGTTGTGCGGATCGGTGCGGTCCAGCCTGCGTGGCCGGCGGCGTCGTACACCCCCTGTGGCAGGTGATCGTCGCGAACTCCCCCGCTCGTGTTCTCCGGGGCGAGAAGTTTGGCCGACTGGACCAAGGAGCGAGTCTGCCAGATCGGGGCAACGTCGGCGAAATCAGCAGCGTGGATCAGCGCCGCCTGGTCAGCACCACGGCACCGGGCTCCCCGGCGAGCGGGCCCCGCAGGCGGTAGCCCGCCTTCTTGTACATCCGGATGTTGTCCAGGCTCCCCGCGCCCGTGAACAGGACGTACGTCGACACGCCGGCCGGCGCCGCCGCCTCGATGCGCTCCAGCATGTCCCGCCCGAGCCCCTGCCCCTGCAGGTCGGGGGCCACCATCAGCCGGCCGACGTCCCAGGCGCCGGCGTGGTCGCCGTGCGTCTCCACCCGGCCGCGGGCCGCCGCGACCAGCCGGCCACCTCGGCGGCGGACGATGACCGTCCACTGGCCCAGCCATCGGCGTACGTCCTCGAGCGACTCGTGGAGGGCGGGGATCCGCACGCTCGGGTTGGCGTCCTGCTCGGCCACCCAGCAGGCGAGCTGCAGCGTGAGGATCTCGCCCGCGTCGGCCGGGGTGGCGAGGCGGACCTCGTCGTCGCCGACGGTGGTGGCGGCGACCAGGTCGGGCCGGCGCTCGGCGGTGCGCCGCACCGCCTGCTCGCGCCGCCAGCGGGCGATCTTGCCGTGGTCGCCGGAGAGCAGCACGTCAGGCACGTCGTGGCCGCGCCAGGAGGCGGGCTTGGTGTAGACGGGGTATTCGAGCAGGCCGTCCTCGTGGGACTCCTCGACCAGCGACTCGGCGTTGCCCATGAAACCGGGGATGAGGCGCACGACGGCCTCGGTGATCGCGAGCGCGGCCACCTCTCCCCCGTTGAGGACGTAGTCGCCGAGCGAGATCTCGCGGACGGTGCCGATCGTCGCGGCGTGCTCGATCACGCGCTGGTCGATGCCCTCGTAGCGGCCGCAGGCGAAGACGAGGTGCTCGTGCGCCGACAGCTCGCGGGCCACGGCCTGGGTGAAGGGCTGTCCGCTGGGCGTCGTGAAGATGATCGCCGCGCCGGTGGCGACCTCGTCGAGGGCCGCGCCCCACGGCTCGGGCTTCATCACCATGCCGGCGCCACCGCCGTACGGCGTGTCGTCAGTGGTGTGGTGCTTGTCGGTCGTCCAGTCGCGCAGGTCGTGCACGGCGATGTCGAGCAGGCCCTTGGCGCGCGCCTTGCCGGGCAGGCTCAGCTCGAGGGGCGCGAGGTAGTCGGGGAAGATCGAGAGGATGTCGATCTTCACTCGTCGACCTTGTCGTCGGGGAAGGGCGTGACGAGGCCGGGGCGGTCCGCGATCACGACCCGGCCGGCGGCGACATCGACCTCCGGCACCAGCGCGGCGACGAACGGGACGAGGGTGTCGCGCCCGTCGAGGGTGCGGACGGTGAGCAGGTCCTGGGCCGAGCCGTGCACGACGGCGGTCAGCTGTCCGAGGTGCGTGCCCGCCTCGTCGTACGCCGCCAGGCCGATCAGCTGGTGGTCGTAGAACTCCTCCGGGTCGACCGGGGCGTCCTCGGGGCCGAGCGTGGCGTGCAGGACGATGCCGCGCGCCGCCTCGGCCGCGTCGCGGCCCTCGATCTCCTCGAAGGTCAGGAGCAGGACCTGCTGGTGCCAGCGGGACCGGGCGACGGTGAGGCTGCGGATCGCGCTGGCCGAGCCCTGCGGGGGCTGGGCGCGCAGGGCCTGGCCGGGAGCGAACCGGCGCTCCGGCTCGTCGGTGCGCACGTCGATGGTGACCTCACCGCGCAGACCGTGCGGCTTGCCGATACGACCGACGACGACCTCGATGCTGTCCACGGGCGAAAGGGTATCGGCGGCCGGTCGGTTCCCCCGCATATGCGGGGGAAACGAACGTTCCAAGGGGTTGTAACACCCAGGAACCTTCCACTCCCCCGCATATGCGGGGGATCAGGGGACTCCAGGGACGACGAAACGGGCGCCACCCCGAAGGGTGACGCCCGTTGCAGTTCGACGTGAGATCAGCGTCGGCGGTCGACGTCCACGAAGTCGACCCGCGCCCCACCGCGGCCCGCGAGGGCCGAGACGACGGTGCGGAACGCCGTGGCCGTGCGGCCGTTGCGACCGATCACCTTGCCGAGGTCGTCGGGGTGGACCCGGACCTCGAGGATGGCGCCACGACGCAGCTGCTTGTCGCGGACCGAGACATCGTCCGGGTTGTCGACGACACCCCGGACGAGGTGCTCGAGAGCTTCGGCGAGCACTCGGCTCAGCTCTCGCTCTTGCCGGCGTCCTCGGCCGTGACGGTCTCGGCCGCCTCGGCCGCGTCAGCCGCGCCCTCGGGGGTCTCGTCCGCGGGCACCGGAGCGGGGGTGGCCTCGGCGGCGGCCGGAGCAGCCTCCTCGGTCTTCTTCTCGGTCTTCTTCTTCGCGGTCACCGCGGCGGCCTTCGGCTCGCTCGAGGCCTCCTTGAGGGCCTCGTTGAAGATCTCGAGCTTGTCGCGCTTCGGCTCCTTGACCTTGAGCGTGCCCTCGGTGCCCGGCAGGCCCTTGAACTTCTGCCAGTCACCGGTGATCTTCAGGAGGACCTCGACGGCCTCGGTCGGCTGCGCGCCGACACCGAGCCAGTACTGCGCCCGGTCGGAGACGATGTCGATGTACGACGGGTCTTCCTTGGGGTGGTACTTGCCGATCTCCTCGAGCACTCGACCATCGCGCTTCTTGCGCGAGTCGACGACGACGACGCGGTACTGCGGGACCCGGATCTTGCCCAGGCGCTTCAAACGGATCTTGACGGCCACGTTTGTGGTGTCTCCTCAGAAATTGTGGTGTGTGAACGACCCCCGCCAGGTGGGGACCGGGTCGGGTCATCCGATGGGGCGCCGCGACGGCCGGGTGAGAGGGCCCTGCCATTGCTGCGACTCAGCGCGCGATTCTGCCACGTCCTGCTGGCTTCTGAACAATCCGGTGCGGATCAGTCCGCGACCCCGATCAGGCGCCGCACGGGCTCGGCGCCCGACACCTCGACCGGGACGTCGGGCCGCACCAGGTCGCCGGGGCCCAGGGAGAGCATCGTCATCTCCGCGAGCTCGCCGCGCCGCTCGTAGCGCTCGGTGCCGTTGACGCGGTAGCCGACCTTGCGACTGACCGCCAACGAGGCGGGGTTGTCGACGAAGGCACCGGACGTGATCTCGGTGAAGCCGAGGTGGTCGAAGAGCAGCACGCACATGGCCTGGCGCATCAGCGTTCCGAGGCCGCGCCCCTGGTGCTCGGCACCGAGCCACGACCCGGTCTCACCCGTACGGCGAACGACGAAGTTGCTCGTGGTCACCCCCTGGACCCCGACCAGCTCGCCCCGCCACCACACGCCGAGGTTGAGCACCCACGACGCCGGCGAGAAGTCGGCGCGGGTGCGCCAGTGGTACTGCGCGAAGTTGAGCGGCAGCTCCTCGGGCGCGACGTCCGTCCACGGGAACGAGAACGGCATCCGGTCGGGCGCGTGGATGCCGCGAGCAGCCAACGCCCCCAGCGTCACGAGGTCGTCGTCGCTGATGCCGCGCAGCTCCAGGTCACCGGCACTCACGCGCAGGTCGAGGACCGGGAAGACCTGGCCGATGGGTGTCGTCACGCAGCCAGCCTCGCGGAGCATGTTCACGGGCGGCAACTCCTTTCCACCCCCCGAGAGGGTGGGAACGAGCATCGTCGCGGTTGTCCCGTGGCAGACCGCAAGGCAGACTTCCGAACGGAAATGCATGACGCACGGATACCTACCCCCCGAGGAGATCCCATGATCCGCACCCGACGCCTCACCGCGACCCTGGTCGCGACGGCTGCCCTCGCCGTCCCGACCGCGGCGCTCCCGACGGCGGTCGCCGCCGACGGTCAAGCGACCACGGCCAGTGACGCCAAGGCAGCACCCAAGGCCCAGACCAAGCAGCTGCTCAAGGACATCGCCGGCAAGGACAAGCGCCTGGCCCGCTTGGCCGAGAGCAACGCCGTCGCCGGCCTCGCCGACGACACCGAGGGTGCGCTCGTCGCCAACCTCGGCGCCGCACAGGAGGATCTGGCCGGGATCAAGACCTCGGTCGAGGCCGCCGACACGACGTTCGACACCCGCGCGGCCCGCAAGGAGCTGCGCTCCTTCCGCGTGGTGAACTTCCGCCTGGCGCTCAACGTGCTCAAGCAGGCGGAGGGCCTCGCCGAGGCCGCGGCCGCCGACCCGGAGGCCGTCGAGCACCTCGCCCTCGCCGAGGAGGCCGCGCTGGCCATCACCGCGACCAGCACCAAGGCCGACATCAAGGCTGCTCGCGCGCACCTCCAGGAGGCCCGCGCCGAGCTCGAGCCCACCGAGGACACCGAGCCCACCGAGGAGCCCGCTCCCTCCCCGGCGGCCTGACCCGGACGCAGAGCACGAAGGGCGGTCACCCCGTGGGGGTGACCGCCCTTCGCCGTACCTGGGGACCCGTCAGCCGCCGGCCACCACGCGTCCGCGGAGCACGACGGTGGTCGGTTCGTGGAGCACGGTCAGGTCGAGGAGCGGGTCGCGCGGATAGACCACGAAGTCGGCCGGAGCGCCCTCGGTGAGGGTCGCGTTCCAGCCGAGCCACTCGCGGGCCCGCCACGACGCGGCACCGAGCGCGTAGTCGGCCGACATGCCCAGCTCGTGCATGGCCAGCACCTCGCCGGCGATGTTGCCGTGGCGGCTCACTCCCCCGCCGTCCGACCCTGCGTAGAGGGCGACGCCGAGCTCGTGGGCGGCCATGATCGTCTCGCGCTGGCGGGCGTGCAGGTCGGTCATGTGGTCGGAGTACTGCGGGAACTTGTCGCGGCCCGCATCGGCGTACTGCGGGAACTTGGCGATCTGCATGACGGTCGGCACCAGGGCGATGCCGCGTGCTGCCATCGTCTCCGCGAGGTCGGTCGACAGGCCGGTGCCGTGCTCGATGCAATCGATGCCAGCCTCGATCAGCACCGGCAGCACCGCCTCGCCGAAGCAGTGTGCGGTCACCTTGGCGCCGTGCTGGTGGGCGGCGGCGATCGCCTCGGCGAAGTCGGCGGCCGGGAAGGACGGGGCGAGGTCGCCGGTGTCGCGCGAGATCCAGTCGCCGACGAGCTTGACCCAGCCGTCGCCGCGCTGCGCCTCCTGCACGACGGTCTCGACCAGGGTCGGCGGCTCCACCTCGTGGGCGTAGTTGCGGATGTAGCGCTTGGTGCGGGCGATGTGGCGCCCGGCGCGGATCAGCCTCGGCAGGTCGTCGCGGTCGTGGATCCACGACGTGTCCGCCGCCGACCCGCAGTCGCGGATCAGCAGGGCGCCGGCGTCGCGGTCCTCGATCGCCTGCGCCTCGGCCTCGGCGTCGGAGATCGCCCCGTGGTCGTCGAGGCCGATGTGGCAGTGCGCGTCGACCAGGCCGGGCACGATCCAGCCCTGCGCCGCCGTGTCGGCGCCTGCCTGCGGCTCGTAGGTGACGGTGTCGCCGACGACGTAGAGGTCGCGGACCTCGCCGTCGGGAAGGACGGGACCGGAGAACTTCAGCGCGCGCATACCCAAACCCAATCACGTCCGTCGATCCACCCGCGAGGGCCGAGCCGATGTGCCACGATCCCGGCATGCCGCCCGCGGGGAGTCGCATCACCCGGCAGCTCGCTGCCCTCAGCGTCGTTGCCCTGCTCTCCGGCTGTGGCGGTGACGCCGAAGCCAGGTGGGCCGAGGAGCCCGTCGGCTCCGCGCTCCTGCCCGACTTCGCGCCCGTCCCCCCGTCCGACATCCACACCAAGCAGATCGACGGTGCGTGGACGGTCGAGTTCAGCTCGACCCTGGTCAACGTGGGCGAGGGCGACTTCCACGCGACGGCCGACAAGCAGCTGGACGACTCCTGGGTCCTGACCCAGGACATCGAGTACGACGGTGGCGGAGCCGAGCACGTCACCACCGACGCACAGGCGGTCTGGGGCGGCGACGGCCACGAGCACTGGCACGTCGAGCGCTACGTCGTCTACCACCTGTTCGCCCTCGACGAGGCCGGGAAGGTCACGGGGCCGGCACGCACCGACCACAAGGTCGGATTCTGCATCTACGACTTCGAGCGAGCCGAGGTCGACCTCGGCTCGGACGAGCCGACCTACGACCGCAAGGGTTGCGGCGAGGAGGACTCGACCCACCTCGTGATGGGACTGAGCCCCGGCTGGGCCGACCACTACAACTGGGACCTGCCCGGGCAGAGCATCGAGATCGACGGGCTCGCCGACGGCGACTACCGCATCTTCGCGGTCGCCGACGAGGGGACCGTGTTCCGCGAGGAGACCACCGAGAACAACGAGACCTGGGTCGACTTCACCTTGTCGAGCGACCCGCAGGGGAACCGGTACGCCCTGCTCGGGGACGTCGGCCCCTCGCCCGCGTGAACTGGTCCAGACCACTCGCGGGGCCCGTTCGTCAATATTGGGCTAGTTGTCCCCCGCCACACCTCGACCGCGCGGCCTCGTCACGACAGTGGGGCGTCCTACCGGAGGCCGCTGGCCGACGACGCGGTCACGGTGGCCGTATGTCGCCCGCGGTCCAACAGACAGGGGAACAGCATGAAGCACAAGAAGATCCTGGTCGCCGTGGCAACCACGGCGATGATCGGCCTCGCGTCACCCGCGATCGCCGCCGACCTCGCCAACGGCAACGGCCAGACCTGCGGGGACGGGGTCGGGGTGTGGCACTTCGTGAACAACCAGACGCACGGCGCTGCCAGCGGCCTCCTCACCGCGACCTTCACCGACGGGGTGCACTCGATGGTCGCGCCCAGCAAGAACACCGGGTCGACGCAGCACTTCTACGTGGAGTCGACCGGCATGCTGGTCTCCGCGAGCACCAACCTGCCCGGCAGGCTCGTGCTCTCGGACTTCAGCTGCGAGGACAGCAAGAAGAAGTGAGCTGACGACCACCGGGGACTCGTCGCACGGACCGGACCGGTCGGCCTACAGCCACCGGCCCACGCCCGCGCGTCGAGTCCCCGGCCGTCAAAAGCTGAGGCGTCGCGAGGGATCCGGCGCCTACTGTGTCGCCGGTGAGCCTGCGCGAACACGCCTCCCCGCTGCGCGTGGCCAACTTCCGCTACTTCTTCCTCGGCGAGATCGTCAACACCGCCGGCTCCTCGATGTCGGGGATCGCGCTCGCCTTCGCGGTGCTGGACATCGACGACTCCGCCACCTCCCTGGGCCTGGTCGCGGCGGCCTCGACGGTGCCCATGGTCGCGTTCATGCTCATCGGCGGCGCCCTGGCGGACCGGCTGCCCCGGGCAGCGGTCCTGCGCGGGTGCAACCTGATCCAGGGAACCGTCCAGGCGATCACCGCGACCCTGGTGCTCACCGACCGGGCCGAGGTGTGGCACCTCGTCGCACTCTCGTTCGTGAGCGGGACGGTGTTCGCGGTCAGCTATCCGGCGTTCCACGGGATGGTGCCGATCCTGCTGCCTCCCGAGGAGCGCAAGTCGGGCTTCCTGCTGATCGGCCAGTCCGACGCGCTGCTGCGGATCGGTGGCCCCGTGCTGTCCGGCATCTTGGTCGCCACCGTCGGACCGGGCTGGGCGTTGGCGATCGACGCGGCGACGTACGTCGTGGCAGCGGTGTTCCTGAGCCTGGTCCGGCTGCCGTTCGGCGAACGGCCCGAGCGTCGGACCAGCGTCATCGGCGACTTCGTCGTCGGGTGGTCCTTCGCCCGCCAGCTCGGCTGGGTGATCCCGGCCTCGTGCTGCGCACTCGTGTTCAACGCCCTGATCAGCGGCTCGATCTACGTCCTCGGCCCCGTGGTCGCCGACGACACGATCGGCAGCCAGGGCTGGGGCCTTGCGGTGTCCGGCCAGGCGGTCGGACTCTTCGTCGGGACCCTCGTCCTGGTGCGGATCACCATCCGTCGACCGATGTGGGTGATCATGATCGGCTTCGCCGTGATGTCCACCCCGATGCTGCTCCTCGGGACCTGGGTCAACACCGCCGCGCTCGCCGTGGCCTTCTTCATCGCCGGCGCCGCGCTCAGCGCCCTCGGGCTGGCCTGGAACCTGACGGTCCAGGAGAAGGTCCCCGAGCACATGCTGTCGCGGATCATGGCGATCGACGGGTTCTTCTCCTTCGTCGCGATGCCGATCGGACAGGTGCTGGTCGGCCCGTTGTCGAGCCAGTTCGGCATCCGTGGCGTCGAGCTCGGCAGCGTCGCGCTGTGCATCCTGGTCATGCTCGTCGGCCTGTCCGTCCCGGCCATCAGGAACCTGCGCCTCGAGGGCCCGCGATCAGATCTGGTCGAGCAACCATGACGGGCTCATCGCCCGGGCGCCGAGTCCCTCGCAGCGCCCCCGCAACACGTGGTCGGCGCTGATCAGCACGACGCTGTCGCCCTTGTCACGGGCCGCGGCGACCTCGGCGATGATCGCGCTGTCGCCGTCGCGGGGCGCGTGCACGGTGCGCACGTGCTGGTCGCGCCCGGGTCGCACACCCGCCTTCGCACCGCCCTCGAGCACCAGCACGATGGCGTCGTACGACGTGTCCCCCACGAGCAGGCGCTCGTGCAGCCGGCGTGCGGCGCCGGCGCGGTCCTTCCACCAGCCGTCGGGGACCGAGCCGACCACGTTGGCCGCGTCGACGACCAACACGGACGTCATGAGCAGTGGTCGTTCGAACGACCAGTTCCCATGACGTCAGCGCGACCGGTCACTTGAGGAACTTGGAGAAGTCCTTGGGCAGGTCGAGCGCGGCCGCTGCCTTCTCGTAGTCGATGTCCTCGCCGGCGTTGCCGAAGGGGTTGGCGGCCTTCTCGGCTGCGGCGGCCTTGGCTGTGGCCGCCTCCTGCGCTGCCTTGGCGGGGTTGCCCGAAGAACGCTTGCCCTTCTTCTTCGGCGCCTGCTTGCCGCGCTTGCCGGCGCCGACAACGCCCGCACCAGGCATGCCGGGCATACCGGGCATGCCGCCGCCGCCCATCATCTGCTTCATCATCTTCTTCGCCTCGAAGAAGCGGTCGACGAGCTGGTTGACGTCGGAGACCTGGCGGCCCGAGCCCTTGGCGATGCGGGAGCGGCGCGAGCCGTCGATCAGCTTGGGGTTGTCACGCTCGGCCGGCGTCATCGACTGGATGATCGCCTGGATCCGGTCGATCTCCTTCTCGTCGAAGTTCTCGAGCTGCTCGCGGAACTGGCCCATCCCGGGCAGCATGCCCATGATCTTCGACATCGAGCCCAGCTTGCGCAGCTGCTGCATCTGCTTGAGGAAGTCGTCGAGGGTGAAGTCGCCGGTCTGGAGCAGCTTCTCCGCGGCCTGGCGCGACTCCTTCTCGTCGAAGGTCTTCTCGGCCTGCTCGATCAGGGTGAGCATGTCGCCCATGTCGAGGATGCGCGAGGCCATGCGGTCGGGGTGGAAGAGGTCGAAGTCGGTCATCTTCTCGCCGTTGGAGGCGAACATGACCGGTTTGCCGGTGATCGAGGCGATCGAGAGCGCCGCACCACCGCGGGCGTCACCGTCGAGCTTGGTGAGCACGACGCCGTCGTAGCCGACGCCGTCGAGGAACAGCTGGGCGGTGGTGACCGCGTCCTGGCCGATCATCGCGTCGACGACGAAGAGCACCTCGTCGGGCTGCACGGCGTCGCGGATCTCGGCGGCCTGCTTCATCAGCTCCGCGTCGACACCGAGGCGACCGGCGGTGTCGATGATGACGACGTCGTGCAGCTTGCGCTTGGCGTGCTCGATCGACTCGCGGGCCACCCAGACGGGGTCGCCGACGCCGTTGCCGGGAGCGGGCGCGAAGACGGGCACGCCGACTCGCTCGCCGTTGACCTCGAGCTGCTGGACGGCGTTGGGGCGCTGCAGGTCGGCCGCCACCAGGATCGGGGTCTTGCCCTGCTCCTTGAGCCAGAGCGCGAGCTTCGCGGCGAGGGTCGTCTTGCCGGCACCCTGGAGGCCGGCGAGCATGATGACGGTGGGCCCGGTCTTGGCGTAGCGCAGGCGACGCGTCTCGCCACCGAGGATGGTGACGAGCTCCTCGTTGACGATCTTGATGATCTGCTGGGCGGGGTTGAGCGCTCCGCTGACCTCTTCGCTGCGGGCACGCTCCTTGACGGCGCCGACGAACTCCTTGACCACCGGCAGCGCGACATCGGCCTCGAGCAGCGCGATCCGGATCTCACGCGCGGTCGCGTCGATGTCGGCCTCGGACAGCTTGCCCTTGCCGCGCAGGTGCTTGAAGGTGTCGGCGAGCCGGTCGGAGAGAGTGGCGAACACGTGTGGTCAGTCCTCGGGGTCGTTCACGGGTGGTACGGCGGGTGGCGAGGGGGTCCCCGCGCGATCGGCCAAGCCTAACCGTCGGTCGAGGGGATCTCGCGAACGACCACTGCAGGGGTCCCGAACGCGTGCTGCCCGCTGCCCTGCGCTGCCATGGCCGCGATGGTGTCAGGCCTCGACGGTGCCGAGGAGTGCGGCACGCACGTGGTGGGCCGCGTCCGCCGCCCGTTGCTCGGAGAGGGCGCCGGCATCGCGCTCCTGGACGTAGAACACGTCCACGGCCTGCGGTCCGAGCGTGGACACGTGGGCCGAGCGCACCGACAGGTCGAGTCCGGCCAGCGCGTGGCACACCAGCCACACGACGCCGGGACGATCGTCCATCCGCACCTCGAGCACGGTCGCGCGATGCGACGCGTCGGCCCTGACGACCACGACCGGTGCCAGCCTGGTCGGCACCGGTCGGCTGAGGCGCGAGACCGCGTCCACGCGTCCCTCGCTGATCGCCACCAACCGGGTGCGCAGGACCGCCGGGTCGAGGTCGGGGTCGGCCACCTCCCACACCGAGACCCCCACCTCCAGGCCGTCGTCCTCCTGGGACCAGGCGCGCGCCGAGCGGACGGTCGCACGCTGAAGCGCGAGCGCGGCCGCGGCGTCCGCCAGCAGGCCCACCCTGTCGGGGGCGAGCACCGTCACCCGGGCTCCCGCCTGGTCGGCCTCGACGAGGACGGACACTCCCCCGCGGCGTACGGCATCAGGCACCGGCACGTCGCCGTCGGAGGCGTCGGCGGGCGGCGGCTCACCACCGGCCGACACCAGCGCGTGCCGGGACAGGCGGTCGATGAGACCGGCACGCCAGGTGGACCACGCCTTCGGGGAGGCAGCGCGCGAGTCGGCCTCGGTCAGCGACCGCAGCAGGCCCAGCGCCTCCCCACCGGAGACCTTGGCCAGCAGCGCCTCGACGGTCGCCGGGTCGTCGGGATCGCGGGACGTGGCGATCTCCGAGAGCAGGAGGTGGTGCCGCACGAGCAGGGCGATGAGGTCGACGGCGGCGGCGTCGAAGCCCATGCGCGTGGCGATGGCCCGGGCGATCGGCTCACCCGCCACGGAGTGCTCGGTCAGCTCGCCCTTGCCGATGTCGTGCAGCAGCGCAGCGACGAGCAGCACGTCGGGGCGAGCGACGTGGCGGATCAGCGTGGACGCCTCGATGCAGGTCTCGATGACATGACGGTCGACGGTGAAGCGGTGGATCGGCGAGGCGTGGGGCAGCGTGCGGATCCGCTCCCACTCGGGCAGGAAGCCCGTCAGCGCGCCGGTCTCCTCCAGCGTCTCCCAGACCGGCAGCAGTCCGGGACCACTGGCGAGCAGGCTGACCAGTGCGTCACGGGCCTCCTCGGGCCACGGATCCGGGAGCGGCGGGCAGTCGCGCACGAGCCGAGCGGCCGTGGCCGGCGCCAGCACGACGTCGCGCTCGGCCGCCTCGGCCGCTGCGCGCAGCAGCATCACCGGGTCCCGGTCGGGGCGGGCCTTGGCGTCCAGCACGACCTCGCCGCGCGACAGCGCGATGCCCGGAGCGATCGGCTGCAGGGAGGGCCGCCGGGCGCCGGTCACCGAGGTCGGGCGATCGAGCACGTCCTCGACGCGGCGCCAGGTGAGGCGGGAGAGGTGACTGAGCCGACGGCCGATCTCGCGCACGTGCCGCTGCGCCGCCTCGGCGTCGGGCAGCCCGAGGCGGACGGCGAGCGGTGCCCACAGCTCCGGAGCGACGCGGTCGCTGGGCCGCCCGGTCTCGTCGTGCAGCAGGTCGCGGAAGTCGAGCAGCGCCTGCCGGGACGTCTCGAGCTCGGGGCTGCTCGCATCGACCAGCCAGGTCACCTCGAGCGCCCGGAGCACGGTGGCATCGCGCAACCCGCCCTCGGCCTCCTTGATGTCGGGGACCGACACGTGGGCGAGCTCGCCGACCGTCTGGTGCCGCTTGGCCACGAGGTCGCGCAGCGCTGGCAGCCGCTCACGGGCCTGGCGACGCCAAGCCGCGAGCATCGTCGTGCGCAGCCGCAACGTCAGGTTGGGGTCGCCGGCGAGGTGGCGGATGTCGAGCAGTCCGAGCGCGACCTTGAGGTCCTCCTGCGCCGCCGCGGTCATCTCCGAGAGCGAGCGCACCGAGTGGTCGAGCCGCGACCCGGAGTCCCAGAGCGGATACCAGACCTGCTCCGCGACCTCCCCGAGCTCGACTGCGTCGTCGTGCACGAGCACGACGTCCAGGTCGGACTGGGGCGCGAGCTCACCTCGGCCGAAACCGCCCGCCGCGATCAGGGCGACACCGGTCTCGGGACCACCCGCCTTGTCGTACGCCGCTCGGCAGAGCTCGTCGGCAGCAGCCGTTCGCGCGGTGCGCTCGATGGCCGTCATCGGGTCAGATCGCGCCCTCGTCGCGCTCACCGGTGCGGACCCGCACGACGGACTCGACGGGGGCCACCCAGACCTTGCCGTCGCCGATGCGACCCGTCTGCGCGGACGCCACGATCGTCGAGACCACGTCGTCGGCATCGGCGTCGTCCACGACGATCTCGATGCGGATCTTGGGCACCAGGGCGATGTCGTACTCCGCACCGCGGTAGACCTCGGTGTGACCCTTTTGCCGGCCGTAGCCGCTGACCTCGGAGACGGTCATCCCGGTGACGCCGACGGTCTCCAGGGCGGCGCGGACGTCCTCCCACTTGTGCGGCTTGATGACTGCAGTGACGAGCTTCATGGCCGGTCCCTCTGTTCGTTGTCGTCGTGACGGGTCAGGTTGTCCAGGAACGAGGAGCCCGAACGGGTTCCCGCAGTGGCGTGCAGGTCGTAGGCCGTCTCGGCGTGGATGATCAGGTCGATGCCGCTGATCTCGTGCTCCTCGTGGATCCGGAAGCCCATGACCTTGTCGACCACGAGACCGATGATGCCGGACACGACGAACGCGTAGACCAGGACGGCCCCACCGCCGACGAGCTGCTTGCCGAGCTGGTCCGCGCCTCCGCCGTACAACAGGCCGTCGACGCCCGTCGGTGCGGCCGCGGACGCGAGCAGGCCGATCCCGAAGGTGCCGACCAGGCCGCCGACGAGGTGCACGCCGACGACGTCGAGCGAGTCGTCGTAGCGCCAGCGGTACTTGAGGCCGACCGCGAGGGCGCAGACGACACCGGCGACGAGGCCCATCACGATGGCGCCGATCGGGGTGACCGATCCGCACGACGGCGTGATCGCGACCAGGCCGGCGACCAGTCCGGAGGCCGCACCCAGGGACGTCGCGTGCCCGTCGCGGACGCGCTCCAGCGCGAGCCAGCCGAGGGCACCGGCCGCGCCGGCGACCAGGGTCGTGGTGAAGACGATCGCGGCGGACTGGTTGGCGGCGAGTGCGGAGCCGGCGTTGAAGCCGAACCAGCCGACCCACAGCAGGCCGGCGCCGAGCATGACCAACGTCAGGTTGTGGGGGCGCATCGGGTCCTTGCCGAAGCCGAGGCGGGGGCCGAGGACGAGGGCCAGGGCGAGGGCGGAGGCGCCGGAGCAGATCTCGACGGCCATGCCGCCGGCGAAGTCGATGGCACCGAGCCGGTTGGCGATCCAGCCGCCGGTGTGGTCACCGGCGGAGAAGTCGAAGACCCAGTGCGCGACGGGCGCATAGACCAGCAGGGTCCACACGGTCACGAACACCATCCAGGCACCGAAGCGGGCCCGGTCGGCGATCGCTCCGGAGACGAGAGCACCAGTGATGACGCAGAACAGTCCCTGGAAGACCGCGAACAGGATGTGCGGGACGGTGCCGGTGTTGCTGTCCTCGGACATCAGGGAGGAGAGGCCGGCGTATTGCCGCGGGTCGCCGACCAGGCCGCCGCCGAGGTCGTCGCCGAACGCGAGCGAGTAGCCGACGAGCACCCACACGACCGTGATGACGGCGAGCGAGCCGAACGTCATCATCATCATGTTCAGCACGCCCTTGGAGCGGACCATGCCGCCGTAGAACAGGGCCAGGCCGGGGGCCATCAGCAGGACCAGGGCCGCGGAGACCAGGAGCCAGGCGGTGTCACCGGAGTCGAGGGAAGTCATGGGACGTCACCTTCCGTGCCTCGCGTTTCACACACCGACACTGTGTGTTTCAGACAGGTAAATGAACGCGGCCCGCTGCCCCGCCGGACCATCCCGGCGGGGCAGTGGCTCACGCGCTCGATCAGATCGCTGCTTCGTCCTTGTCCCCCGTGCGGACGCGGACCACGGTCTCGACCGGGCTGACCCAGACCTTGCCGTCGCCGATCCGTCCCGTCTGGGCGGTCTTGACGACGATGCCGACGACGTCCTCGGCGTCGGCGTCGTCCACGACGATCTCGAGGCGGATCTTGGGCACCAGGGCGATGTCGTACTCCGCACCGCGGTAGACCTCGGTGTGCCCCTTCTGCCGGCCGTAGCCGCTGACCTCGGAGACGGTCATCCCCGTGACGCCGAAGGTCTCCAGCGCCTCGCGGACGTCCTCCCACTTGTGGGGCTTGATCACTGCGGTGACGAGCTTCATGCGTTGGCTCCTTCGGTGCTCGAGGTGCTGGAGGTGCTCGCGGCCAGGACGCTCTTGCCGCCCCCGCTGCTGCCGCTGTGCAGGTCGTAGGCGGACTCGCCGTGCTCGGCAAGGTCGATGCCGTTGACCTCGTCCTCCTCGTCGAGGCGCAACCCGATCGTGTACTTGATGGCCAGGCCGATGATCGTGGTCAGCACGCCCGAGTAGACGACCGCGACCAAGACACCCAAGGACTGGTCACCCAGCGAGCCGAACCCGCCGCCGTACAGGAGGCCGTCGATGCCGCCGGCACCCTCGGAGGTGGAGAACAGGCCGATCAGGACCGTGCCGACGATGCCGCCGACCAGGTGCACGCCGACCACGTCGAGCGAGTCGTCGTAGCCGAGCCTGTACTTCAGGCTGACGGCCCAGGCGCACAGGCCACCGGCGATGAAGCCGATCGCCACCGCGCCCTCGATGTCGACGGCGCCGGCCGCGGGGGTGATGGCGACGAGACCCGCCACGATGCCGGATGCGGCACCGAGCGAGGTGGCCTTGCCGTGCAGCAGGCGCTCGATGAGCAGCCAGCCGAGGATCGCGGCGAAGGTGGCCAGCGTGGTGTTGGCGAACGTGCGACCCGTCTCGGAGTAGAACTGCGCGAGGAACGCGGTCGGGTCCTCGTCGAAGGTCGTGCCGAAGACGATCGAGCCGACGTTGAAGCCGTACCAGCCGAGCCACAGCATGCCCGCGCCGAGCATGGTCAGCGTCAGGTTGTGCGGGCGCATCTGCTCCTTGGGCCAGCCGATCCGCTTGCCGAGCAGCAGCACCAGGACCAGCGCCGCGACACCGGCGTTGATGTGGACCGCCGTACCCCCGGCGTAGTCCTGGGCGCCGATGCGGCCGCAGATGAGCGAGTCATCGGTGCAGCTGAAGACCATGTGCGCCATCGGGAAGTAGACGATGACGGCCCACAGGGGCAGGAAGACCACCCAGGCCGAGAACTTCAGCCGGTCCGCGACGGCACCGCTGATCAGCGCGGCGGTGATGATCGCGAAGGTCATCTGGAACATCACGTAGATGTAGTTGTCGGTCGTGACGCCGTCGAGCCAGAACAGCTCGAAGGGGTTGGCGAAGAACGTGCCCTCGCCCCCGAAACCCATCGACCAGCCGACCGCGACGTACAGGATGCCGACGATGGCTGCCGCGATGAACGACATCATGATCATGTTGAGCACGGACTTCGATCGCGACATGCCGCCGTAGAAGAGTGCCAGGGCAGGCACGGTCATCATCAGCACAAAGGCAGTCGCGATCAGCATGAACGCGTAGTAGCCGTCCACAGAACCTCCAGGGAACGTTCGGGGGTGGGCCACGCCTGCGCGACGACGGTGTCGTGCACGGGTCCACCTGATACGAGAACCCTGACCGCGCGACGTTTCACCGCTCGCCGCTTCATGTTGCGTTCGGGCAACAGATTTCGTCGTGGTGTTACGTCCGCATGAACGACGCCGCCCGGGCGCACAGCGGCCGCTCATCGATACACTCCCCCGCATGACCGGAAGCAGCGCCGATCGCACGGCGCGCACCGGCGTCGTACTCGTCAATCACGACAGCGCCGAGGACACCGTCGGCTGCATCGCGTCCCTCGAGGCCTCGCACGACCTCGACATGGACGTCGTCGTGGTGGACAACTCGGCCTCCGCGCAGTCACTGGCGACCCTGCGTGCGCTCGTGGGCGACCGTGCAGTCGTGCTGTCGAGCGGCGGCAACATCGGCTATGCCAGCGGCTCCAACGTCGGCATCCGGCACTGCCTGGAGCGCGGCAACGAGTTCGTCTGGCTGCTCAACCCCGACACCCGGATCGAGCCCGAGACGCTGCCGCGCCTGCTGGAGCTGCTCGCCGACGTGCCCGACTGCGGCGTGGTCGGGCCCCGGATCGTGCAACCGGCCGCCCCCGGCGCCCCCGAGACGGTCTGGTTCGACGGCGGCATCGTCGACGAGGCCAAGGCGGGCGAGACACGACACGTGCACCAGGGCCGCGAGCTGGCCAAGGTCAGCGCCCCCGTCGCGCGCGACGTCGACTACGTCACCGGGGCGTCGCTCCTCACCCGCCGGACCGTGCTGGAGACGGTCGGGCTGCTGCCGGAGGACTACTTCCTCTACTTCGAGGAGACCCACTGGTGTCGCGACGTCCGCCGCGCCGGCTGGCGGGTCATGGTCGAGCAGCGGGCGCGCATGGTGCACCACCAACGCTCGAGCGGGGCGCTGCCGTCGCCGTACCACCTCTACTACATGACGCGGAACCGCTACCTGTTCGTCGAGCGCGCGCTCGGCGGCGACGGTGAGGCCGCACTGGGCCAGCTCGAGGGCAAGTGGCTCAAGAACTGGCGCCGCAAGGTCGCCGCCGCGGCACCCGAGTGGCTCGACGAGTTCGACTCGCTGGTCGAGCTCGCGGCCACCGACGCGCGCGCCGGACGTGACGGGCGCAATGATGCTGTCTCACACGTGCCGTGGCCGGACGATGTGGAGCGCGGCGAGGAGCTCGCCGTCGCGACCGACAAGGGGACCGAGGTGAGCGACCGATGACGACCAAGGGCCGAGACGACGTCGCCACCGTGATCGAGCGGACGCTCGCCGGTGGCCCGCGTGTCCTGCACATCGCGCTCGATGCCTCGACGGTGCCGGTCCGGCTCGCGCAGGAGCACGACCGGGAGGTCGAGTGCCTGCGCTGGCCCGCCGAGCCGGACGAGCAGTGGGGTCCCGACGTGGGCCGTCGCGACGCCGTGGACGACTGGGCACAGCCCTTCCTGGTCGCGCCCGTCGACGTCGTGGTCGTCGAGGACGTCCTCGACGAGAGCCACGACGCCGACCAGTTCTTCCGCACCCTCGGCACCGGCGCCCTGGTGCCGGGCGCGCTCGTCGTCGTCTCCGGTGTCCGCGACCTCAGCGGACCGATCGCCTCGGCCGGGTTCGTGCTCGAGTCCGACGCCGCCGTGGCACTCGACGAGCGCCGCCACATCACGGTCGCGCGCTTCCCCTCGTTCACCACCGCCCGGCCGCAGTCCCCCGACGCCGACGAGGCGAGCGCCGCCGAGGTCCGCCGACTCGCCCACGAGCTCGAGCGCACCCGTGAGCTGCTCGCCCGGGAGCGCGCCACCATCGCCCGGGAGATGCAGTCCGGCAAGGACGAGCTGCTCTCGATGGACCGTCAGGTCAACGACCTCCAGGAGCGCCTGCAACGGCTACGCCACAAGAACGTCCTGCTCCGCGCCCGCGTCGCCCAGGTCTCGCGCGAGCGCGACCTCGCCCAGGACCAGGTCGCCTCGCTCGAGCAGGACCTCTTCCTGGCCCGCGACTCTCGCGCCGTACGCGCCGTGGCAACCGTGGTCGAGCGGGCACGTCGCCGCAAGGACGGCGCATGAGCACCCCACGACGTTCTTCTCCCCCGCTTCGCTCCTCCGAACAACGCCACGGGGACCCCGCATGAGCCCCGGCTCGACCTCGCCTCACGACGCGGAGGAGCTCTCCTCCGTCGACCGGCGGCGCGCGGCCTACCGCCAGCTCATCGACGGCGAGCTCGCGACCGGCGACAGCGAGCGCGTGCTGTTCTTCGTGCACTCCGTCGACCTGCGCCACGCCACCCCCGACCTGATCGCGGCCGCGGGGCTCGGGCTCGCGCTGGCCGACCGTGGCTACGGCGTGCGGCTCGTCCCCCGCCACCGGTGGCACCTCGGCGGAGCCGCCGACATCTGGATCGCGACCACCCCCGACGCCGATCCCTCCCAGGCTCCGGCCGGCGCCTGGCGGATGGCGTGGGCGCACAGCGACGTCGAGGCCTGGGCCGAGCTCGACCACCTGATGGCCTACGACCAGGTCCTGGTCGGCTCCGAGGTGGGCCGCAGCCTGCTGTCGACGACCTCCGCCGGCCGGCTCGACGTGCTGCGCAACGCCGCCGACACCGAGCTCTTCGCGCCTCGCGAGCCCGACACCGAAGCGCGCGACGGCGTCGCCAGCCTGGGCGTGTACGTCGAACGCGGCCGTGCGATCCAGCCGCTGATCAACGACGTGCGGTTCACCGTGCCCCTGACCGTCTATGCCGAGCCGCAGCGCAACATGCGCTCCAGCCTCCTCGGCCGGCTCGAGGAGCCCATCGCCTGGCTGCGCGCCCCCGAGGTGCTGACCCGCTCCGCCCTGACGGTGATCGAGCTGCCCAGCACCGCGGTCGGCGATGCCACGATGCCGGCCCACTTCTTCGAGAGCATCGCGTGCGGCTCGCTGCCGATCGTCAACTCCAGGCTGGGCGCCACCGAGGCGGGGCTCGAGGTCCCGACCTACACGACCTCGGAGGGACTGGGTGACCTGATCACGTCGCTGCTGGCCGACCCCGAGGAGATCGGCTCCCTCGTCGCCGACCTGCGCGAGCGCGTCGCGCGCGAGCACACGTGGGACCTGCGGGCGCGCGAGCTCGAGGACTGTGTGGCCACCGGGCGACGCGACCAGTCGACGCCGCCACCCCAGCGGGCACTGCACTACTTCCCGGACTACAACCGCGCCAACCCCTACCAGGGGATGCTCTTCGCCGGGCTCGGCTCCGTCGATGCCTATCCGAAGGCCGTCAGCGACGTGATCGAGCACCTCGAGAACCGCTCGGTCGCGTCGGTCCCGGGGATCCTCAACATCCACTGGACGACGCCGATCCTGCAGTACGCCACCGGCCCCTTCCGGGCTGCCATCGAGCTCGACCGCTTCAGCGCCGCCTTGCACAAGTTCCGCACCGCGGGCGGTCGACTGGTGTGGACGCTGCACAACGTCCTGCCGCACGAGGCGCGCCACGTCTGGGCCGAGACCCAGCTGGCGCAGCTCCTGGCCGACCGGGCCGACGCGATCCACGCGCTGTCCGAGATCACCGCGCGCCAGGCCTCCGAGGTGCTTCGCCTCGACCCGCGCCGCGTCGTGGTCATCGAGCACTCGAGCTATGTCGGGCAATATCCCGACTGGATCAGCCGTGACGCGGCCCGCGCCCAGCTCGGGCTGTCCTCGCAGGACAAGGTGCTGGTCGCCCTGGGCGGCATCCGGCCCTACAAGGGCCTGGGGCGGCTGCTCGACGTCTTCCACGAGCTCGCCGAGGAGGACGCCAGCCTCCACCTGCTGGTGGCTGGCAAGCCCGCCGCCAACGAGGAGACGGCCGGCCTGCAGCGACGCTGCGAGCAGTCCTCACGGGTGCTCTCGGAGTTCTCGCACGTGCCCGACGACCAGCTGCAGGTGTGGTTCGGCGCCGCCGACCTCGCGGTGCTGCCCTACTCCCGCATCCTCAACTCCGGCGTCTTCTGGCTCGCGCAGACCTTCGGCCTGCCGATCGTCGGCCCACGCACCGGTGCGCTGCTCGACCTCGCCGACGAGCCACACGTGCGCCTGTTCAACCCGCGCGACGACCGCTCCCTGAAGGAGACCCTGCGCTCGACGATCAGCGAGCTCGTCGACGACCCCGAGCGGGCGAGGGCTGCGCACGCGTCGTCGCTCGACGCCGCCCGGTCCCGCCCGCCGCAGCGCATGGCGAAGGACTTCGCCACGTTCATCGAGCCGATGCTGACCGGTCAGGACCGAGCCTCTCGGCGGGCCGCGGGGTGATCGCGTGATCGAACCCCTCATGAGCTCGGCGGCCCGGCACTCCGCCCGTGACCTGGTCGCGTCGGGGCTGCTCGACCTCGACTGGATCGGCGCCCAGCTCGGCACCCAGCCGACCACGGCCGAGGACGCCGCCCGCGCCGTCATCAACACCCCGGACATCTCCCCGCACCCGCTCTTCGAGGCGACCTGGCTGCCGGGCAAGGGCGTGTGGCAGGCCGGTGACCTGCCGCCGTCGCTCTGGTACGTCACCGAGGGCCCGCGTCGCAACCGGCTGGCCCCCCACCCGCTCATCAACACCGAGCGGATCCTCGAGGAGAACCCCGCCGCCCGCGACCACGAGTTCGGTCCGCTGGCCTGGTGGTCCGACCACGCGACGCGCGAGACACCGATGCCGGTCCGTCGCGGCTACCCGCACCTGCAGTGGGGCGAGTTCCGCGACAACGCGCTGCGCGCCGCCCGCGAGTGGCAGGTGCTGTCCTACCTCGACGCCAACCCCGGCGCGCACCAGCACTCCCCCGACACTGCCGGCCCGGTTGTCACCGTGCTGATGAGCGCCCAGGACGTCGGCCCGCTCCTCGAGCCGACGATCGCGGCCCTCCAGGACCAGACCCTCGACCAGTGGGAGCTGCTCGTCCTCGACCGCGGCTCCATCGACGCCACCAGCAGCGTGGCGACCGAGGCCGCCACCCGCGATCCCCGGGTCCGGGTCGTGCTCGGCTCCCGCACCCAGCTCGGTCGCACCCTCAACCGCGGCATCCAGCGCGCCCGCGGCGAGTTCCTCGCCTTCCTCGAGCCCGGTCACCTCTGGCATCCCGAGTTCCTGGCGCGCGGCGTCGGCGTGCTCCGAGCCGGCGACCGCTCCGCCGTCCATGCGTTCGCCGGCCCCGACACCCGGCTGTCGGGCGAGCTCGTCACGCCGTCCCAGTTCGACCTGGGGACGACGTTGGTACGCCGTACGACCCTCGAGGAGGTCGGGACCTTCGACGAGGGCGAGTCGGAGGAGACCGTCACGACCTTCGTCGAGCGGCTCCGCTCGTCGCAGATCGTCGGCTGGGCCAACCCGCTCGTCCTCGTGCGTGGCGTCACCGCGGACGCTCCCACCACCGTCAACTGGGAGGCTGCCCAGGCCACCGCGCGCGTCGCGGGGCGCACCAGCATCGTGCTGCCGATGGGCCACGGCTCCCGTGGCACCGTCGACTGGCTGCTCGCCGGGCAGCCGGACGTCGAGGTCGTCGTGGTCGCGACCCGGGACCGCCGCGGACCGCACCTCCTGACCTCGGCGCTGGCCGGCCTCCTGCCCGCGGTCACCAGCATCTCGGTGCCGGCCGGCACCCGGATCTCGGCGGCGACCAACATCGGGATCGCGCACACCACCGGCGACCGCGTCGTCCTCCTCCGCCCGGAGGCCCAGCCCGCGCCCGAGCTCCTGGCGCGCCTCGCCGAGACCCTCGCCGATCCCGACGTCGCCGTGGCCCAGCCACTGGTGCTCGACCGTCGGGGACTGATCATCTCCGCCGGCGCCGGGTTCCCGAAGAACGACGGCCGCCTCGGACTCCTGTTCGCCGGTCACCCGTCCTCCGACGCACGCCGGCTCGGCGAGACCGAGATCCCGGCGCCCGCCGCCCCCATGGTGGCGCTGCGCGCCGATGCCCTGCTGGCGCTGCACGGGCTCGACACCACCTTCCCCGACGTCCTGGCCGAGACCGACCTGGGGCTGCGCGCAGCCGCCACGGGCGTCGGGCGCAGCGTGCTGGTGCCCGACGTGAGCGTCACCTCGCGCACGGCCTACGCCGAGCCCGCCGACCTCAAGATGGCGATGGCTGCGCTGCGCTCGCGCCGGCACACGATCCCCGAGGACCACACCGGCGAACTGTGGCTCTCCACCGGGTTCGAGGTCACCGGGATCCGCACCCAGCGCGTGTCCGCCGACCCCGACGACCCCGACTCCGACTCCGTCCTGCTGCAGCAGCAGGTCGTCCGCCACGTGCGCGGCATCGACGAGCACCCACCGCGCCTGCGCTGGACGATCGACACCGCGGCGCCGGCCGGACCGCGCGGCGAGCGCTGGGGCGACACACACTTCGCCCGTTCCCTCGGGGCTGCCCTCGAGCGCAGCGGTCAGGACGTCTCGGTCGACTCCCGTGACGCACGGCACCGGTCCTCGCGCGAGCACGACGACGTCGTGCTGGTGCTGCGTGGTCTCGATCTGGTCGAGCCGCACCCGACCGCGCTC
Source organism: Nocardioides allogilvus (assembly GCF_003047285.1). Classification (GTDB taxonomy): domain Bacteria; phylum Actinomycetota; class Actinomycetes; order Propionibacteriales; family Nocardioidaceae; genus Nocardioides; species Nocardioides allogilvus. The sequence continues at coordinate 371,026 of NZ_PZYX01000002.1, forward strand.
AACATGCAGTGGATCATCAGCCACCCCGACCTGGTCTCACTGACCGAGCTCAAGTCCTTCGACCTCGTCTACGCCGCCAGCCTCAGCTGGCCCGCTCAGGTGCGCCGCGAGTGGGGCCTCCCGGTGGAGCCGCTGCTGCAGTGCACCGACCCGCGCTTCTTCAACCCCGACCGGGGCGTCCCGGACACCGGCCCGGCCGTGCTGTTCGTCGGCAACTCGCGCGGCGTCTTCCGCCAGGCGGTCCGCACCGCCCTGTCCGCCGAGGCCGACCTGACGGTGCACGGCGCCGACTGGGACGAGTTCCTCGACCCTGCGGCGGTCGCGTCGTCCGGCGTGCCCAACGACGAGGTCGGGGCGCTGTATGCCTCCGCCGGTGTCGTCCTCAACGACCACCACGTCGACATGCGCCGCGACAGCTTCCTGTCCAACCGGCTCTTCGACGCGGCTGCGTGTGGTGCCCGGATCGCCACCGACCCGGTCGCAGGCCTGCGGGAGACGTTCGGCGACCTGGTCCAGCCCTTCCACGACGAGAGCGACCTGGCGCGGCTGATCACGCCGCCGTACTCCGCCTTCCCCGACATCGAGACCCGCCGCGCTCAGGCGCTGCGGATCATCGCGGGGCACACCTTCGACCAGCGCGCCGAGCGACTGGTCAAGGACGCCGTCACCGCACTGCGTGATCGCGAGCGCGCCCGGCGCTGAGGCGGTTCAGCCGCCGCCACGGAGTGATCCGGGGCCGGAGAGTCGCTGAGGTTGTTCAGCCGCCGAGGAGTGCGTCGACGAACGCGCCAGCGTCGAACGGCGCGAGGTCGTCGGCGCCCTCGCCGAGACCGACGAGCTTGACCGGGACGCCGAGCTCGCGCTGCACCGCGACGACGATGCCGCCCTTGGCCGACCCGTCGAGCTTGGTGAGCACGATGCCGGTCACGTCGACGATCTCGCTGAAGACGCGAGCCTGGATCATGCCGTTCTGGCCGGTGGTGGCGTCGAGGACGAGCAGCACCTCGGTCACGGGCGCCTGCTTCTCGATGACCCGCTTGACCTTGCCGAGCTCGTCCATGAGGCCGGCCTTGTTCTGCAGGCGTCCGGCCGTGTCGACGATGACGGTGTCCACGCCCTGCTCGACGCCCTGCTTGACGGCCTCGAAGGCGACGCTGGCGGGGTCGGAGCCCTCGGGGCCGCGGACGACGTCGACGCCGACCCGCTCGCCCCACGTGGCGAGCTGCTCGACGGCCGCGGCACGGAACGTGTCGGCCGCGCCGAGGGTTACCGTGAGGTCCTCCGAGACGAGGATGCGGGCGAGCTTGCCGACGGTGGTGGTCTTGCCGGCCCCGTTGACGCCGACGACCAGCACGACGCCGGGCTGGCCGTCCGCACCGCTCACCTGCAGGCGACGGTCCATGGTCGGGTCGACGAGCTCGAGCAGCTCCTCGCGGAGCACGGCGCGGGCGTCGACGACCTGGCCGCCCTCGACGCGCAGACGGGTCCGCAGGCGCTCGACCAGCTGGGTGGTGGGAGCGACGCCGATGTCGGCGGTCAGCAGGGTGTCCTCGATCGACTCCCAGGTGTCCTCGTCGAGGCGGTCGCGGCTCAGCAGGGCGAGCAGGCCGCGGCCCAGAGTGCCCTGGGAGCCCGCGAGGCGCTGGCGCAGCCGGACGAGGCGTGAGGCCGTGCTCTCCGGCTTCTCGAGCGCCGGCCGCTCGGGTGCCGGGACCTCGGTCGGTGTCTCGACGTCCGCCTCGGTGGGCGGGGGTGCGATGACGTCGGTGCCGGCGCGCGGCACCGAGGGAGCCTTGCCGCGGCGGCCGGTCAGCAGGCCGACGAGCATCAGCACGCCGACGACGGCGATGCCGATGATCAGATAGAGCCAGTCACCCAGGAAGTCCATGGGCGCAATCCAATCACGCTGCCCACGACGGGGCTCAGGCGAGGATCAGGCGCGGATGTCCTCGTGGTCGCCGATGGTCGGCAGCGAGTCGACGCCCTTGCGCATCGCGTCCCCGAGCTGCGGGACGACGGGCAGCTGCTGCCCCCGGTGCGGGTAGGCGACGTACAGGACGACCGCCGCCGAGACGACGAGGACGAGCAGCATCATGAGGACGAACGCCAGCATGTGGTTCAACTCCCGAGGTGTTGTGCACGTGCCTACACCGTGGCACAAGGGCCGCGCGGAGCGCGATTCAAGACCCCCCTCTGCGGTGTGTCGCCCACCACATCGGTCGTGCCCGGCGGTGCGTGACCCACCTTGTCGTACGGCGACCTGTGGCTCACCCGCCGCGGTGCTCAGCGCAGCAACGGCTCCACGGCCGCGCGGATCACGTCGGGCATCGCCACGACCGGGCGGTTGCCGGCGCCGTGCTCGTTGTCGACGTAGACGTGCACGAACCGGCCCTCGGCGGCCGCCTCGTCGGAGTCGCCCTGGAACAGCCCGATGCGGTAGACGATCGAGGAGTTGCCGACCTTGTCGACGACCATCCCCATCTCGATCGGGTCGGGGAAGCCGATCTCGCGGAAGTAGCGGCACGACGTCTCGGCCACGACCCCGATCTGCGGCAGCGCCCGGACGTCGACCCCGGTCGCCTCGTAGAGGTGGGCGTTGACGGCCGTGTCGAAGAGCTCGTAGTAGGTCGCGTTGTTGAGGTGGCCGTAGGCGTCGTCGTCGCGCCAGCGCGTCGTCGCGGTGCGCCACGCGACGTAGTCGGCGCGGGTGGGGCGAGGGGCGCTCATGCCGACTCCGCCCGCTCGAGGCGCTGGGAGATGACGGTGGTGACGCCGTCGCCGCGCATCGTGACGCCGTAGAGCGCGTCGCCGACCTCCATCGTGCGCTTCTGGTGGGTGATGACCAGCAGCTGGGAGTTCTCGCGCAGCTCCTCGTAGATCTCCAGCAGCCGTCCGAGGTTGGTGTCGTCGAGCGCCGCCTCGACCTCGTCGAGGATGTAGAACGGCGAGGGGCGGGCCTTGAACAGCGCGACCAGGAACGCCACCGCGACCAGCGAGCGCTCGCCACCGGAGAGCAGCGAGAGCCGCTTGACCTTCTTGCCGGCCGGTCGGGCCTCGACCTCGATGCCGGTGTTGAGCATGTCGTCGGGGTCGGTGAGCACCAGCCGGCCCTCGCCACCCGGGAAGAGGCGGGCGAAGGTCGAGTCGAAGGCCTTCTCGACGTCGGCATAGGCCTCGGTGAACACCTGCTGCACGCGGTCGTCGACCTCACGCACGATGTCGAGGAGGTCCTTGCGGGTGCGCTTGAGGTCCTCGAGCTGCTCGGTGAGGAACTTGTGCCGCTCCTCCATCGCGGAGAACTCCTCGAGCGCGAGCGGGTTGACCCGGCCGAGCTGCGCCAGCGCACGCTCGGCGGTCTTGAGCCGCTTCTGCTGCTCCTCGCGGACGAACGGCACCGGCTCGGGCGGGGTCTCGTCCTCGGCGACCCCGAAGAACGGCACCAGGGTCGTCGGGCCGTAGTCGTTGATCAGGCCGTCGGCGTCCAGGCCGAGCTCCTCGAGCGCGCGCTCCTCGAGCTGCTCGATCCGCATCTTCTGCTGGGTGCGCGCCATCTCGTCGCGGTGCACGGAGTTGACGAGCTCGTCGTGCTCGCGGCCCAGGTCGCGCAGGGTTCCACGCACCGTCAGCAGCTGCTGCTCGCGCTCCTGGCGCGACTCCTCGACCGCTGCCCGCGCGTCGGCCGCCAGCATCACGCTGCGCTCCAGGCGCTGGAGCACCACCGTCACCCCCGCATTGACCGCATCGGCAGCAGCGCCCTCGCGGATCAGCCGCTCGCGACGCTCGGCGGCCTTGGCCCGCGAGTCACGCTCGGCCCGGGCAGCGCGCAGCAGCGAGTCGGCGCGACCGTTGAGCGCCCGGGCCCGCTCCTCGGTCGTGCGCAGCGACAACCGGGCGTCCATCTCGCCCTGACGGGCAGCCTTGGCCACCTCGACGAGGCGTTCGCGCTCGGTGACGTCCGGCTCCTCGTCGGGCGACTCCTCGGCGGTGGCGAGTCGCAGCTCGAGGTCGGCGAGACCGGCGCTGTCGCTCTCCCGAGCCGTCTCGGCCGAGGCGATCGCGCGCTCGAGCCGCTCGGCCTCGCCGCGTGCGGATCGCGCCTGCGAGCCGTACTGCCCCAGCTCCTCGGCCACGGCGGCGAGCGTCGCGTCCGACTCGTGCAGCTTGGCGAGCGCGACGTCGGCGCGCTTGAGCGCGTCGTGCCGCTCCGCCTCGAGGCGGGAGATCTCGAAGCCGAGGCGCTCGGTCGAGGCCGTCGCCTCCTGGAGCTGACCGACCGCCTCGTCGACCGCGGCCTGGATCTCGAGCAGGCTCGGCTGGCTCGACGAACCACCGGCCGCGAAGTGCGCCCCGATCAGGTCACCCTCCCGGGTCACCGCGGTCAGGTCGGGCAGGTCGGCGACGAGGGCGCGCGCGGCGGCCAGGTCGTCGACGACGGCGATCTTGAACAGCAGCCGGGCGACGGCGGCCCGGAGCTCGCTCGGGGCCTCCACCGCGTCGAGGGCGTACGTCGCGTGCGGGGGCAGGGCAGGCCAGGCCGCCTCGTCCACGGGGCCGCCGCTGAGCAGCATCCCCGCCCGACCGAGGTCGTCGCCCTTGAGGTGCGCGATCGCCTCGAGCGCCGCATCGGCGCCGGTGACGACGACGGCGTCGGCGGCGCTGCCGAGGGCGGCCGCCACGGCCGCCTCATAGCCCGACCGCACGCTCAGCAGGGCTGCCACCGAGCCCACCAGCCCGGAGACGGAGTCGGAGTCGGTGGCTGCGAGCAGGGCGCCGGCGCCGTCCTTGCGGTTGAGCCCGATCTCGAGGGCGTCGCGACGGGCGACGAGCCCGGCCCGGTCGCGATCGGCCTGCTGGGCCTCCTCGCGGGCCTTGGCCAGGCGTTCGTCGATGTCGTCGAGGGCGGCGACGGCCGCCTCGTGCTCGGCGTCCAGGCCCTCCTCACCGGCGTCGAGGCCGGCGACCTTCGTCTCGAGCGCGGTGAAGTCCTTGGTGGCCCGCTCGGCGCGGGCGAGCGCCTCCTCGCGGGCGGCGGAGAGCCGGCCGATCTCGTCGGCGGCCGCGGCGGCGCGCGACTTCAGCGCGTTGACCTGGCCGTGCAGCCGGGCGAGGCCCTCGCGCCGGTCGGCGGCGGCTCGCACCAGCCCGGCGATGCGGCGCTCCTCTGCTGCCGCGGCCTCCTCCGCCGTACGCCGATCGGCGACCGCAGTCTCGAGAGCGGTGCGGTGCTCCTCGACCTGCGTGCCGATGGCCGTCTCCTGCTCACGGACCCGCGCGGCCTGGGCCTCGAGCTCGTCGGGGTCGCGACCGGAGTCGACCGTGTCCATGTCGGCGGCACCAGCGGCGTTGCGCAGGCGTTCAGCCGCCAGCGACTGGGTGCCGCGCAGGCGTTCGCGCAGGCCGGAGAGGGCGAACCAGGTCTCCTGGGCCTTGGCCAGCTGGGGCAGGTCGGTGCGGAGCGCGGCCTCGAGGGTCGCTTCCTGCTCGCGTGCCTGCGCCAGCGCCGCCTCGACCTCGGCGCGGCGCTCGACGAGGATCGTCTCGTCGGCCATCTCCTGCTCGAGCGCGTGCCGCGCGGTGACCAGGTCATCGGCCACCAGCCGCGCCCGGGCGTCTCGCACGTCCGCCTGCACGGACGCGGCCCGGCGGGCGACCTCGGCCTGGCGTCCGAGCGGCTTGAGCTGGCGCCGGATCTCGACGAGCAGATCGTTGAGCCGGTCGAGGTTGGCCTGCGTGGAGTCGAGCTTGCGGAGCGCCTTCTCCTTGCGCTTGCGGTGCTTGAGGACGCCAGCAGCCTCCTCGATGAAGCCGCGGCGGTCCTCGGGGGTCGCGTGCAGGATCGTGTCGAGCTGGCCCTGGCCGACGATGACGTGCATCTCGCGGCCGATGCCGGAGTCGCTCAGGAGCTCCTGCACGTCGAGCAGCCGGCAGCTGTTGCCGTTGATGGCGTACTCAGAGCCGCCGTTGCGGAACATCGTGCGCGAGATCGTGACCTCGGCGTACTCGATCGGCAGCGCACCGTCACTGTTGTCGATGGTCAGCTGGACCTCGGCGCGCCCGAGCGGCGGGCGACCGGAGGTGCCGGCGAAGATGACGTCCTCCATCTTGCCGCCGCGCAGCGACTTGGCGCCCTGCTCGCCCATGACCCAGGCCAGCGCGTCCACGACGTTGGACTTGCCGGAGCCGTTGGGCCCGACGATGCAGGTGATCCCGGGCTCGAGCTGGAGCGTCGTGGCGGACGCAAAGGACTTGAAGCCCTTCAGCGTGAGGCTCTTGAGATACAACGTGCAGCTCCCCTGCAATTTCGTCAGTCGCGGTGAGTACGGCGTCTGTGTAATACGGGTGGGGCATCCTTGCAGACGCCGGGGGAAGCACGTCCACCCTAACGGCCCGGACGGGACTCCTCGGGGAGGTGCGCGCCGCCCGTCTCGTCGGCGTGGGCGATCTTGGCCAGCTCGCGCCAGACCAGCGCCAGCGTCAGCCCGGACCCCACGAACGCGAACCACCACGGCGCGGTCACGCCCCACTGCTGCGCGATCAGGCCGCCGAGCAGCGAGCCGATCAGCATGCCGCCCATCACGCACAGCATGTAGACCGAGCCGACGCGCCCCTGGAACTCCGTGGGCACCGCACGCTGGCGCACCGCGTTGGACAGGGTGCCCCAGACGAAGGCGTAGGCGCCGAAGAAGAACATCAGCGGGTAGGCGGCGTACGGCGACGTCGTGAACGCCATCGCCAGGTGGAAGACCACCTCGCACAGCAGCACGGCGCGCATCAGCGTCGCGAGCGGCACCCGCTTCTCGATCCGTCCGTAGGCGAACGTGCCGAGCAGCCCGCCGAGCGCTGAGGCCGTGGTCAGCAGGCCGAAGCCCGCCTCGCCGATCCCCACCCGCTCGAGCGTCCAGAGCACCAGCACCGACCACGGGGCCGCCCACGTGATGTTGAAGGCGACGATCACGAGCGCCAGCGTGCGCACCGGGCCGTTGCCCGCCAACCAGCGCACGCCCTCGACGATGTCCTGGCGGACGTGGGTGTCGACGTGCGCGCGCACGGCGCCCTTGGGCGTGGCGATCTGCGAGACCAGCACGACGCCGAGCCCGACGCAGATCGTCTGGATGAGGAAGGGCCAGACCATCCCGGCCGCGAACAGCAGCGCGCCGAGCGCGGGGCCGATCAGCTGGTTGGCCGTGAGGAAGCCGAACTGGATGCGGGCGTTGGCGATGCCGAGGTCGCGCTTGTCCACCAGCATCGGCATCAGGGTGCTCGTGGTCGTGTCCGCGAACACCTCGGCGACCCCGACCAGGAACATCGCCGCCAGCACCAGCCAGATGTTGACCTGCCCGCTGTAGATCACGGCGCACAGCCCGACCAGGACGATCGTCCGGGCGCCGTCCATCGCCATCACCACGACGCGTCGGTCGAGCCGGTCGGCGAGCGCGCCGGCGACGAGGCCGAACAGCAGCCACGGCAGCTGGCGCGCGATCGCCGCGGCCGCCACCAGCACCGGGTCGTGGGTCTGCGAGGCGACCAGCAGCGGCCCCGCGGCCATCATCAGCCCGTCGCCGATGTTGGTGGTCCACGACGACGCGACGAGCCAGCGGAAGCTCACGCCGAGCCGCGAGGGAAACACGGTCTCGACGATTGGGCTCACAAGTCCGGGAGCCTAACCGCGCTCCCGGACCGGGCCCTACGGGTTTTCGCCTCAGTCGCGGTGCAGGATGCGGCGGCGCCGTACGACGACCAGCAGGGCGCCGAGGCCACCCAGCACCCCGACGGGCACCGCGTCGACGAGCCTGAGGTCGGCGCCCGAGCCGCCCGGCAGCAGGACCGGGTCGGGCACCGCACCGACGGCGTCACCGTCGACGTCCACGGCCAGCACGTCGAGGCCACGCACGAGGTCGACGGAGTAGGCCAGGTTGGTCTTCTTGCCGGTGGCGACGCCGCGCGAGTTGTAGACCGGGACCCAGTAGCTGTCCCAGACCTCGGAGGCACCGAACCAGGCGAAGCCGTGGCTGCTGGGCGCGAGCGGGTCGGACACGTCGATGATCTGGGTGCCACCGCCGTAGTAGCCCACCGACACGAGCCCGGACTGGTGGTAGTCGAACCAGTGGGCCGAGCAGAACGCCCCGACCGGCAGCGGGTACGTCGCCAGGTCGGCCAGCTCCACCTTGGCGAGCGGCACGATGGACCCGTCGGAGCCGTCCATCCGCTTGACGTGCCAGGTCTGGAACGACCCGGCGGTCGCGCAGTTCGTGTCCTCGTAGTCCTCCTCGGTGACGAGCAGGATGTTGCCGTTGGCCAGCGAGGGGGCCGCGTCGGGGCGGAAGGCTCCGGCGTTGGGGTGGAAGGAGTTGTGGTGGATGAAGTTGTTGTAGCCGTTGGTCATGCCGCCACGCGACGAGTCCCCGGCCGCCCCCGTGTTGGCGATCTCCACGGGGCGCACGGGGTTGGAGACGTCGAAGACGTAGGACCCGCCCGCACCCGTGTGGACGCCGCGACCGGCGCCGTCGAAGTTCCACTTGTGCCCGCCCCAGCCGACCGCGTCGGAGCGGAACGGCTGCACTCCCCCGGCGACCGGGTCGCTGTCGACCTCGACGGGCCGGTCGAGGTCGCTGAGGTCGAAGATCGAGAAGCTCCCCTGGCCGGGCACCTGGCTGTCGTCGCCGGCGGAGTAGACGTAGCGGCAGTCGGTGTCGACGACGCAGGTGACCGTGTGGGTGCTGGTGGTCGAGGGGACCCGCGAGCGGATCCTCGGCGCCGTGGGGTCGGTGACGTCGACGACGATCAGCTCGTAGTCGCCGCGCGCCGGGTCGTTGACGTGCTCGATGTCGCCGGGTGAGGCCTGGTAGAGGTCGACGCCGATGAGGGCGAACCGCTGGGTCACTCCACCGACCTTGCGCTCGCCGCAGTTCATCGCCTCGTTCTCGAACTGCAGGCTCGGCAGCGTGCCGACCCGCTGCGGATCGAGCGGGTTGCTGATGTCGTGCACGACCACCGAGTCGAGGCCGGACATGACGAACAGGGGCGCCGTCTTCATGAAGCAGCCCGAGATCCCGGCCGAACCGGGGTTGCTGTCGACGAGGCTGACGCTCGGGCTCATGACGACCGGGGCACTGAGGCCGGCGTCGTAGCTGCCCTGCTTCTGCTCCAGCCGATCACGATCGCCGTGGGCGAGGGCAGGGGCACTCACGCCGACGGTGGCGGCGAGGGTGAGGGCCGCGACCGCGGCGGGGAGGGTGCGCATGGCACCTCAACGACGCAGGCGCGTCGGGGGTCACGACCTGTTGGTGATCAGGCGGGGAGCATCTCCGGCGCGAGGACGCCAGCTGTCTGCTGGGCGAGCAGCTGGTCGTTCTCTGCCTGGAGACGAAGGATCATCGTCTCCAGGTCGGTGACGCGGGTGCGGAGCCGACGGTTCTCGGTGGTGAGTGCCTCGGTGGTCCGCAGGTCGCTGTTCATGTAGCCGATCAGCGCCTTGGCCATGGATGGGGGCCTTTCGCGAGTTGGGGGGTGGCCGCGATTCGGACCACCTACAACAGTCCCACCGCAAGGGCTTTCGGTCAATCTGGGGACAGGACAATCGCGCGGGTCAGGGACGTGGGCGACGCGCCCGCGGAGCCTTCTGGCACTGCGGGCAGAAGAACGACGACCTGTTCATGAAGGCCGCTCGCTTCATCGGGGTCCCGCACCGGTCGCAGGGCTCCCCCTCGCGGCCGTAGGCGTGCAGCGACCGGTCGAAGTAGCCGGACTCGCCGTTGACGTTGACGTAGAGCGCGTCGAAGGACGTGCCGCCCTGCCCGAGCGCGTCGCGCATGACCTCGCTCGCCTGGTCGAGCACGTCGCGAGCCTGCGCCAGCGTGAGCCGGTCACCGGGACGGTCGTAGTGGAGCCGCGCTCGCCACAGCGCCTCGTCGGCATAGATGTTGCCGATGCCCGAGACGAGGTTCTGGTCGAGCAGCTGGCGCTTGATCCCGACCGTACGGCGACGCATCCGCCGGACCACGTCGTCGCGGTCGAACTCCGGGTCGAGCGGGTCGCGGCCGATGTGCGCGATCTCCGTCGGCAGCTCCGCACCCCCGTCGGAGATGAGCAGGCCGCCGAACATGCGCTGGTCGACGAACCGCATCTCGATCTCCGCTGGTTGAGCAGGTCGCCCCGCGACCGTGTCGAAACCAAGGAGAAACCGCACCCGCAGGTGCTTCTCGTCGCCAGCGCCGGGCTGCTGGAGCAGCATCTGCCCGCTCATGCCGAGGTGGCCCAGGACGGCGTCGCCGGAGCTGAGGGCCAGCCAGAAGTACTTCCCGCGGCGGCGTACGGCCTCGACGCGGTGGCCGATCAGGTCGGCGACGAAACCGTCGGAGCCGCGGGGGTCACGACGCAGCGGACGCGGGTGCAGGACCTCGACGCCGGTGATGGTCGCGCCGGTGACATGACGGGCCAGCCCCGCGCGGACGACCTCGACCTCTGGGAGCTCGGGCACGGTCAGGCTTGGTGGCCTGCGTCGCCGACCGGCTGCGGGTGAGCCTCGGAGAGCTCGAGGTAGGCGGTCTCGGCCGCACCCTGCTCGGCCTGCTTCTTCGAGCGGCCGGTGCCGTGGCCGTAGAGCTGGTCACCGACGCGGACGCGGGCGACGAAGGTCTTCATGTGGTCGGGGCCGTCGTCCTCGATCACGTATTCCGGCACGCCGAGCGTCAGGGCCGCGGACAGCTCCTGCAGGGAGGTCTTCCAGTCCAGTCCGGCCCCCATGGAGGCGGCGGCGGTCATCACGTCGTCGAAGAGCAGGTGCACGACGTCGGCGGAGGCGTCGATGCCGCCGCTCATGTGGATCGCACCGATCAGGGCCTCGACGGTGTCGGAGAGGATCGAGGCCTTCTCGCGGCCGCCGGTCGACTCCTCGCCGCGGCCGAGCTTGATGTGCTTGCCGAGGTCGATCCGGCGAGCCACGTCGGCCAACGCACGAGCGTTGACCACGGCGGCCCGGAGCTTGGCCAGCCGCCCCTCGGAGAGGTCGGGGTGGCTGGTGTAGAGCGTCTCGGTGACCACGACGCCGAGCACCGAGTCGCCGAGGAACTCGAGGCGCTCGTTGGTCGGCAGCCCACCGTTCTCGTAGGCGAACGAACGGTGGGTCAGCGCGCGCTCGAGGAGCTCGGGATCCAGGACTGGATTCCCGAGCGCCTCACGCAGCTCCTGGGTGCTCAGCGGAGTTGCTTGAACTCGCTCAGAGGACCTGGCGACGGGCGGCGCGGGCGCCGTACTGGCCGCAGGCGCCGCAGGCACGGTGCGGCAGGTGCTTCTCGGCACAGGCCGGGTTGGCGCAGGTCACGAGGCTCGGCGCGACGGCCTTCCACTGCGACCGGCGGTGGCGCGTGTTGCTTCGCGACATCTTCCGCTTCGGAACAGCCATGGTTCTCTCCTTGTGTTGCCGACCGAGTCGCCTCGGGCGTAAGTGTCAGTCTGGGGATTCAGTCTGTGGTGGTGCTGGGGTCCTGCAGTGTCTCAAGCCCTTGGAGTCCGGCCCACCTCGGGTCGATCGGCTCCTCGTGCCCGTGCTCGGGATCGTCGGCCAGTCGGGCGCCACACTCGACGCACAAACCGGGACAGTCCTCTTCGCACAGCGGCTGGAACGGAAGTGCAAGCACCACCGCGTCCCGCAGCAGTGGCTCGAGGTCGAGCAGGTCGTCCTCGAGCCGGCTGGTCTCGTCCTCAAGGTCCGTGTCGGACGCGTCGTGCCGGACGTCGTCGTACACGAACAGCTCCTGGAGCCGGACGGAGATCTCGTCCTCGATCGGCGCCAGGCACCGTGCGCATTCGCCGTCCAGCTCTGCCGTAGCGGAGCCGGAGACCAGCACGCCCTCCATGACCGCCTCCAGCCGCAGGTCGAGTTCGACCGGCGAGCCTTCGGGGACACGCAAGACTTCGATGCCAAGTTCTGTCGGCGCCGGGACGGTGCGAACCATTTCCAGCTGGGACCCCGGGCGGCGGCCGAGCTCGCGTGTGTCGAGCACGAGCGGCGCTCTCGGGTCCAGGCTGGTCATCACTTCACTCCAAACCGGACACTGAACAGAACCACGGAATCGTAGCCGTCCGGCGGGTGAACGGGCAAAACGGAGGTCAGTCGCTACTGGCTCTCGCGCTCGGCCAGCCGCTTGAGCAGCAGCTCGCGCACGAACTCGGGCACCAGACCGGTCACGTCGCCGCCGAAGGTGGCCACTTCCTTGACCAGGCTGCTGGCCAGGAACGACCACTCGGGGCTGGTCGGCACGAACACGGTCTCGACCGGCGCGAGGCTGGAGTTCATCTGCGCCATCTGCAGCTCGTAGTCGAAGTCGCTGACCGCGCGCAGGCCCTTCACGATCGCATCGATCTGGTGCTCCTGGCAGAAGTCGGTGAGCAGGCCGGTGAAGCCGTCCACGCGCACGTTGTCCCAGCCCGCACAGGCCTGGGCGAGCATCTCGATGCGCTCCTCGGCCGAGAAGAGCCGGTTCTTGGACTTGTTGACGCCGACAGCGACGACGACCTCGTCGAAGAGCTTGGCCGAGCGCTCGATGATGTCGAGGTGGCCGTTGGTCACCGGGTCGAACGAACCGGGACAGACGGCCCTGTGGAGCCGGCCGGGGGTGCGTCCGGGCATCTGGGTCACTCCTGAGCATCGGTGGAGGCAGCGGGGGCGGCGTGACCGTACCAAAGCATCGTCTCGCCGTACTTCTTCGACCGCTCACCCGCGAGACCCTCCGGCCATGCCAGGTCGGGTCCACGCACCGACCGCTCCACGACCACCAGGGCCCCCGGCACCAGCCAGTCGCCGGCCACGAGGTCGGCGAGGGCCGCGGTCACGTCGGCGTCGGAGAGTGGATAGGGCGGATCCAGGAAGGCGATGTCGTAGGGCGCCGAGGGTGGCTTGCGGAGCGCGGCGACCACCGAGGTCGCGGTGACGTTGGCCCGCGCGGCGCCCAGGGTCTCGGCATTGCGTGCGATCAGGGCCGCCGTCTTGCGGTCCTGCTCGACGAGCGTGACCACGCCCGCTCCCCGCGACCAGGCCTCGAGGCCGACTGCACCCGAGCCGGCGTACAGGTCGAGGAACCGCAGGCCGTCGAGCGAGCCGCACCACGCCTCGATGGCGGAGAAGAGGGCCTCGCGCACGCGGTCGCTGGTCGGGCGGGTGGCGACACCGCGCGGTGTGACCAGGCGCCGTCCGCCGGCCGCTCCCCCGATGATCCGCGTCATGACTTGTCCACGAACTCGGAGTGCTGCGAGGCCTCGGTGCGGACGACGGCTGCCGCCAGGACGGGGTACGGCGCCAGGTCGGCGTCCTCCGCCAGCAGCTCGTCGGCCGCCTCACGAGCCCGGATGATCGTCTTCTCGTCGCGCAGCACGCGCAGCGTGACCAGGCTCGAGCGGAAGCCCGACTGGCTGGCCCCGAGCACGTCGCCCTCGCGGCGCTGCTCGAGGTCGACCTTGCTCAGCTCGAAGCCGTCGGTCGTCGACGCGACGGCGTCGAGCCGCTCGCGGGCCGGGGTGTCGGCCTCGGCGCGGGTCACCAGCAGGCACAGGCCCGGCAGCCCGCCTCGACCGACGCGCCCGCGGAGCTGGTGGAGCTGGCTGACGCCGAACCGGTCGGCGTCGAGGAGCACCATCGTGGTGGCGTTGTGGACGTCCACACCGACCTCGATGACCGTGGTGGAGATGAGCACGTCGATCTGCCCGGCCGCGAAGGCGCGCATGGTGCGGTCCTTCTCGTCGGGCGGCAGCTTGCCGTGCAGGATGGCGGTGCGCAGGCCCTGCAGCGCTCCCCCGGCGAGCTCCTCGTGGAGGTCCTCGACGGCGGCGAGCGGCACCTTCTTCGTCGTGACCTCGCCGTCCTCGTCGACGTCGAGCTGGTCGCTCTCGCCCTCCTCGAGGGTGTCGCCGCTGATGCGGGGGCACACGACATAGACCTGGTGTCCCTTGGCGACCTCCTCGCGCACCCGCTCCCACACGCGACCGATCCACGACGGCTGGTCGACGAGCGGCACGACGTTGGTCTGGATCGGGGCGCGACCGGCGGGCAGCTCGGTCAGCACCGACGTCTCGAGGTCGCCGAACACGGTCATCGCGACGGTGCGCGGGATCGGGGTCGCGGTCATCACCAGGACGTGGGGTGGCGACCCGGCCTTGTCGGTCAGCGCGGCCCGCTGCTTCACCCCGAATCGGTGCTGCTCGTCGACCACGACCAGGCCGAGGTCGGCGAAGGCGACGGTGTCCTCCAGCAGCGCGTGGGTGCCGATCACGAGGCCGGCCTCCCCGCTCGCCATCAGGTCGAGCGCCTGGTCCTTGGCGGCCCTCGACATCGACCCGGTGAGCAGGGCGACCGAGGTGCCGTCGGCGGCGCCGCCGAGCATGCCGCCCTGCGCGAGGTCGCCGAGCATCGCGGAGATCGAGCGGTGGTGCTGCTGGGCGAGCACCTCGGTGGGGGCGAGCAGGACGGCCTGGCCGCCGGAGTCGACGACCCGGAGCATCGCGCGCAGGGCGACCAGCGTCTTGCCGGAGCCCACCTCGCCCTGCAGCAGCCGGTTCATCGGGTGTGGCTGGGCGAGCTCGGCCTCGAGGACCGCGCCGATCTCGCGCTGGCCGCCGGTGAGCTCGAAGGGCAGCCGGGCGTCGAAGGCCGCGAGCAGGCCGCCGCCCCCGATCCGCGCCTGGGCACCCAGGGCGCGCTGGGCGGCACGCCGGCGCGCCAGCACGAGCTGCAGCACCAGCGCCTCCTCGAAGCGGAAGCGACGCTGGGCGGCCCCGGCCTGGGCGTAGTCGTCGGGGCCGTGCACGAGCCGGAGCGCGGTCATCACGTCGAGCACGTCGTAGCGCTCGCGCAGCTCACGCGTCAGCATGTCGGGCACGTCGGTGACCAGGTCGAGGGCGACCCGGATCACCTTGATCAGGTCCCACACGTAGAGCTTGTTGGTGAGCGGATAGACCGGCAGCAGCTTGCTGAGCGTCTCGTCCTCGCCCTCACCGTCGCCGAACATCAGCTGGTGGGGCTGCTCGAGCTGCCAGCTGCCGTTGAAGATCTTCGCCTTGCCGGTGAAGAGCCCCCGGCTGCCGGACGCCATCTCCTCGGCGTAGGAGTTGGCCTGCCCCGCATAGGGGCTGAAGAACGACAGCGAGAACGAGGGCCCGTTGGTGCGGATGCGGACCTCGGTGCGGAACTGCGTCTTGCGGCCGCGCTGGAACGGCCGGACGGCACTGCTGGTGACCTCGCCGACGACCGACAGCAGCTGCCCGACCTCGGGGGTGCCGACCTCGGACAGCTCGGTGGTCTCGACGTAGCGACGGGGGAAGTGCCGCAGCAGCTCCCCCACCGTCGTGATGCCGAGGCCCTCCTCGACGAGCTTGCGCTTGGGTGAGCGTCCGAAGACGCTGGCCACCGGCGACTCAGGCGTGATCGAGACCATTCACTCCACGCTCACCAGCAGGGGATAACGCTCCTGGCCGCCGTCGTGCACGGTGACGTCGATTGTCGGGTGCGTGCTCTCGACGTACGCCGCAGTGCTGGCGGCGAGGTCCTCGCCCCCGGCGCCCGAGACGATCGTGACGAGCTCGCCACCACCGCCCAGCAGCCGCTCGACGACACCGACGGCCACGGCGTGGGCGTCCTGGCCGACGATCACGAAGTCACCGGCGATGACACCGAGGACGTCGCCGGGCTCGCACGGCCCCGCCATCGTCATCGCCTGCTTGGCCGCGACGGTGACGGCCCCGTGACGGGCGTGGCGGGCGGTCGCGGTCATCTCCCGGACGTCCTGGTCGAAGGTGCGACCGGGCTCGTGCACGGCGATCGCCGCGAGGCCCTGCACCTGGGCCTGCGAGGCGATCACCTCGACCCGGACCTCGCCGCTCTCCTCGGCGGTGCGCGCCGCGATCTCGGCGACCCGGATCGAGTCGGCGTCGTTGGGCAGGACGACCACCTCGGCGGCGCCGCACGCGACGATCGCCTCGAGGATCTGTCCGGTCGAGGGGCGACGGCCGGGTCCGCCCGGCACGACGACCGCGCCTGCCTCCTCGAACAGCGCTGCCAGGCCGGGCCCGGCTGCCACGACCACGACCTTGCGGCCGCTGCGGGTGGTCGGCCGGCGGCTCTCGCGGTTGTCGGCGACCTGTTCGGCGAAGTGGGTGACCCGGACGCGGTAGGGCCGGCCGGCCTCGATGCCGGCCTCGATCGCGGCACCCACGTCGTCGACGTGGACGTGGACGTTCCAGAGGCGCTCACTGCCGACGACGACGAGGCTGTCGCCGAGGCCGGCCAGGGCCTTCTTCAGCACCGGGATGGCGCTGTCCTCGGCATCGAGGAGATACATCACCTCGTATGAGGGGCCGTCGGGCGACAGGTCGGCACCGGCGGCCGCGGGCAGCCGCACCGGGATGCGGTGGACACCGGCCGGAGCCGGCGGTGGCCGCCGGCCGGTGGTCACGGTCTCGGCAGCGTCCAGCACGACGCACAGGCCGCGACCGCCCGCGTCGACGACACCGGCATCGGCCAGGACCTTGAGCTGGCTGGGCGTGCGGGCCAGCGCCTCGCGGCCCGCACCGGCCGCTGCCGTGAAGACGTCGCGGGCGCGGGCACCGGGCTCGGCGGCGCGCGCCACGGCAGCGTCGGAGGCGGCCCGGGCGACGGTGAGGATCGTGCCCTCCACGGGCACCCCGACAGCGGCGTAGGACGCGTCGGTCGCCCGCTGCATCGCCTCGGCGGCCACCAGGGCGTTGCGCGACTCGCCGGTCTCCTCGGCCAGCCGCGAGACATAGGCCCCGAGCATCTGGCTCAGGATGACGCCGGAGTTGCCGCGGGCCCCCAGGAGCGCGCCCCGAGCCAGGATCCGCATCGCCTCGAGGCGGTCGAGCTCCGGGTCCTGGGCCACCGCCTGCACGATCGCGTCGCGGGCGGCCGAGATGGTGAGGAACATGTTGGTGCCGGTGTCGCCGTCGGGCACGGGATAGACGTTGAGCGCGTCGATCTCCTCGCGCGCACCGGAGAGGGCGTCGGTGGCGATCTCCACGAAACGGGCCAGGGCAGCCGTCGAGATGCCGCTCGGCACGGTCTCCATCAAGCACCTCTCGCGGTCGTGTTCGTCGAAGGGCACAGGCTAGCGGTGGCCCCCGACATCGAACAGCCGGAGCCGTTCCAACGCGACAGGCCCCGAGAGCAGAGCTCTCGGGGCCTGTCGGGAAAACGCGTCAGGTCAGCGGCTGACCTTGCCGGCCTTGATGCAGCCGGTGCAGACGTTCAGTCGCTTGGGTGCACCGTTGACGGTCGCACGCACGCGCTGGATGTTCGGGTCGAAGCGACGCTTCGTAATCTTGCGCGACCAGGGTCGGTTGTTGCCGAAGCCGGGCTTCTTGGCGCAGATGTCACAGACGGCAGCCACCGTGTACTCCTGAAGATTCGTTGGTGATTCGAGAACGTTCGGGCCCGCCTGGGACCGAGACCGGCCAGCGAGCAACCGAACAAGAGTATCCGAACCGCGGGGCTGGATGAAATCGAGCGACGAATGGCTCAGAAGTGGGTCCAGCCGGTAGGGCCCTCGTACTCCCCGCCGTCGACGGTCACACCCTCTCCGTCCTGCACCGAGCCGATGACCTGCCAGCCCTCGGGCACGGCCCCGGCGCTGGGGAAGGTCGCGAGCAGCGCGTGGTCGTCGCCGCCGCCCAGCACGAACTGCAGCGGCTCCACACCGAGCGCGGCCCCCACTGCGACGAGCGGCTCCGCGAGGTCGAACGCCGTGCGGCGTACGTCGATCGCGACACCGCTCTCCTCGGCCAGGTGGCGCGCCTCGGCGAGCAGGCCGTCGGAGATGTCGATCATGGACGTCGCGCCCGCTTCTGCGGCGATCCGGCCGGCGGCGTACGGCGGTTGCGGGCGGCGGTAGGCCTCCACCAGCACACGCGGCGAGCGGAAGCCGCGGCCGAGCACGGCCAGCCCGCCGGCCGCCCAGCCCTGCCGCCCCATGATGGCGAGGACGTCACCGGCCGCCGCGCCGGAGCGCACCACGGGCGCCTGGGTGCACGCGCCGATGACGGTCACCGCGATCACGATCTCGTCCGCGCGCGTCAGGTCTCCCCCGACGACGCTCGCGCCGACGGTGGCGCACTCGGCGGCGAACCCGCGCGCGAAGTCGAGCGCCCACTGAGCCGGCAGGTCGGGCGGTGCCGCCAACCCGATCGTCAGCGAGTGTGCGCTGCCGCCCATGGCGTTGATGTCGGAGAGGTTCTGCGCGGCGGCGCGGTGCCCGACGTCCTCGGCGCTCGCCCAGTCGCGACGGAAGTGGCGCCCCTCCACCATCAGGTCGGTCGAGACGACGACGTGGCCGTTGCGGATCCGCAGCACGGCGGCATCGTCGCCGGGGCCGATGAGCACGTGCTCGCCCTGCTCGAAGAGTGCGGTGAAGGCCTCGATCAGGCCGAATTCGCCGGCGTCGGCCAGGGTCGCTCCTGCGGGAAATGCCATGCGGCCCATCAGACCAGATGGGTGTGCCGGACGCCGGTGACGGGCAGCTATCGAGAAGTGGCTGCTGTCGCGGTAGGTTGGCGCTCGCACGCGAACCTGTTCCACTCAGCTCGACACCGAGGAGTCCACGATGGTCGTCCAGGCCTACATCCTGATCCAGACCGACGTCGGCAAGGCCGCCGAGGTCGCCAAGGCCATTGCCCAGGTCAAGGGCGTCACGCTCGCCGAGGACGTCACCGGTCCCTACGACGTGATCGTCCGCGCCGAGGCGCGCAACGTCGACGAGCTCGGCAAGCTGGTCGTCTCCAAGGTGCAGAACCTCGACGGCATCACGCGCACGCTGACGTGCCCCGTCGTCCACATCTGAGCCTGGCTCACCGACGCCCCGTGTCCCTCCGGACGCGGGGCGTTGCTGTGCTCGGCCTCCTGCTGGTCACGGGCTGCTCCCCCGACCTGCCGGCGATCTCCGACGCCGAGGCCGACGCCTGCGCCGAGCTGACGGCCGCGCTGCCGGACCGGGTCGCCGGCGAGGACCTCTCCGACGACAGCGACCGCACCGCCGCGTGGGCCGGGATCGAGCTCACCTGCGGGGTCGGGCTGCCGGCGGCGTACGACGAATATTCCTCCTGCTCCGTCGTCGGCGGCGTGGGCTGGTTCCTGCCGCCCGCGGACCTCAAGGAGCCGTCGGTCGACATCGTCGCCACGGCCCTGACCCACTCGCCGCGCGTCAGCGTCGTGATCCCCGCCGAGCACCGCGGCAGCGACGCAGTGCTGGTCGAGATCGCGCCCGCGATCGAGGAGACGCTCGCCGAGGGCGAGCCCTGCCTCTGACCGGTCAGCGCAGGCCGGTGTCGCGCTCGAGCGCGAGCGTGATCAACCGGTCGACGAGGTCGGGATAGCTCACGCCCGACTCGGCCCACATCTGCGGGAACATCGAGGTGGGCGTGAAGCCCGGCATCGTGTTCAGCTCGTTGATGATGAGCGACCCGTCAGGCAGGACGAAGAAGTCGACGCGCGCTAGTCCCTCGCACGACAGGGCCTCGAACGCACGCACGGCCAGTCGTCGCAGCTCCTGCTCGACCTCGGGCGGCAGATCGGCGGGCAGGTCGATCTCGGTGTCCTGGCCGGAGAGGTACTTCGCCTCGAAGTCGTAGAACTCGTGGTCGCCGCCGGTGCGGACCTCGGCCGGGCGGGACGTCTCCGGGTCGCCGTCGGTCGTGGCCAGCACGCCGCACTCGACCTCGCGACCACCCACGATGGCCACCTCGACGAGCACCTTGGCGTCGTACTCCAGCGCCAGGTCGATGGCCTCGGCGATCTCGCTTCGGTCGTGGATCTTGCTGATGCCGATGCTCGAGCCGCCGCGCGCGGGCTTGGCGAAGGAGGGGTAGGCCAGGGCCTCGATGCGCTCGGTCGTGGCGAGCTGGTCGGTCCGCCACTCGCGACGGGTGATCGTGATGCCGGGCGTGACGGGCAGGCCCGCCGCCTCCAGCACGACCTTCATGTAGGCCTTGTCCATGCCGACGGCCGAGGCAAGGACTCCGGATCCGACGTAGCGGACGCCGGCCATCTCGAGCATCCCCTGCAGGGTGCCGTCCTCGCCCCACGGACCGTGCAGGAGCGGGAAGACGACGTCGACCGAGCCGAGGGTCTGCGGCACCTGTGCGGCCTCGGTCACGACGAGGTCGGTCGAGCCGGCAGCGCCGAGCAGGGCGACCATCGAGCGCGATGCGTCGACCTCGGGCAGGCTCGATCCGTCGATGGCCAGGCGGGAGGCGTCGTCGGCCTCCAGCACCCAGCGACCGTCGGTGGCGATACCGACCGGGACGACGTCGTACTTCTCCCGGTCGATCGCGGCCAGGACGCTGCCGGCCGTGACGCAGGAGATTCCGTGTTCGCTGGACCGACCACCGAAGACGACGGCGACGCGAGGCTTTCGGGGCTCGTTCATTGCGAAGACCCTATCGGCCTACGCTGGCGGACATGGCTCCAGACCCGTCCCTCTCCCCCGCCACGCTGGCCGTCACCGCCGGGCGCCCCGACCCGCTCCCCGACGCGCCGCTCAACGCCCCGATCACGATGGCCTCGACGTACGTCGCCGGCGGGGACCTCGAGTACGGCCGCTACGCCAACCCGACGTGGACCGCACTGGAGGACACCCTCGGCGCTCTCGAGGGCGGTCGGTGCCTGACCTTCGCCTCCGGCATGGCGGCCGTGACAACGGTGCTCCACCTCGTCGGCAACGGCGCCAAGGTGGTCGCCCCTCGTCACTCCTACAGCGGCACGATCCTGCAGCTCGCCGACCTCGAGGCACGCGGTCGCATCACCGCGGAGCTGGTGGACATCACCGACACCGACGCCGTGGTCAAGGCCTGCGAGGACGCCGCGCTGGTCTGGCTCGAGTCGCCGACCAACCCCGCCCTCGAGCTGGCCGACATCGAGACGATCACCGCCGCCGCCCACGACGCCGGGGCCTACGTCGCTGTCGACAACACCTTCGCCACTCCCCTGCTGCAGACGCCGCTCGCGATGGGTGTCGACCTCGTCGTGCACTCCGCGACGAAGTATCTCGCCGGGCACAGCGACGTCCTGCTCGGAGCGATCTGCACGAGCGACGACGAGCTCTACAGCGTGCTCAAGAACCGTCGCGACCTGATGGGCGCCATCCCGGGAGCCTTCGAGGCCTGGCTGGTCCTGCGGGGCATGCGCACCCTGCACGTGCGCGTCGAGCGCGCCCAGGCCAACGCCCAGGAGCTCGTACGCCGCCTGCCCGACCACCCGGCGATCGCCGAGGTCCGCTATCCCGGCTTCGGCGGCATCGTCTCGATCGTGCTCGCGCAGGGCGCCATGGCCGCCGACCTGCTGACCCACAAGACGAAGCTGTGGGTGCACGCCACCTCGCTCGGCGGCGTCGAGTCGACCCTGGAGCGCCGCCGTCGCTGGAAGGCCGAGGCGCCGACCATCCCCGAGGGGCTGGTCCGGCTCTCCGTCGGCATCGAGGACGTCGAGGACCTCTGGAACGACCTGCGCACCGCGCTCGACGGCTGCGTGGGCTAGTCGCGCGATGTAACGCCCCACCACAGAGCGGCAATGAACAGGTATGGACCCCACACCCGTCTCCGCGATCCTGCATGATCGCGAGTCGCTCGAGGCCTTCTACCTCGAGCACCTTCCGTGGGTACGGCGATTCGTGGCCCGACGAGTGGACGACGCCGACACCGCAGCCGACCTGACCGCCGACGTCTTCATCGCCGCGATCGGAGCGGCGGATCGCTACCAGGACACCGGTGCTGCTCCCCGCGCTTGGCTGGCCGGCATCGCCCGCAACGTGGTCGCGATGCACCACCGACGCCGATCACGAGAGCACGCGGCCAACGGTCGGATCGAGGGCCGGGCTCTCCTCGACGAATCCTCCGCTGAGCACATCGTCACCCGCATCGACGGTGAGCGAGCAGCCCGGCTGGTCCTGGCCCGGGTGGCCGAGCTCCCGGCCACCCAGCGCGCCGTGGTCGAGCTGGTCGCGGTGGACGGCCTCAGCCTGACCGAGGCCGCAGCCGCGCTCGGCATCACTGCCACGAACGCCCGGGTGCGCTACCACCGCGGCCGCACCCGGCTCCGGCTCGACCTTCCCGATCCCTTTGAGGTGATGACATGAGCACGCAGCTCGACTCCTTCGAGACCCGACTGCTCGACGAGCTCGACGCCTTCCGCGAGCAGGTCGTCGGCGCGTCCGGGCGTCGCCGTACGACCCGACGTCGAATCGTGGCCGGGGCAGGTGTGGCTGCCGCGGCCGTCGCCGGGGTCCTGGTGATCCCGGGCCTCGGACCCACCGCCGCCTACTCGGTCTCCGAGGGCAACTCCGGGCAGATCACCGTGGAGGTGCGTCGGCTCGAGGACGCGGCCGGACTGGAGGAGGCACTGGCCGAGCACGGCGTCGCTGCCGACATCCGCTACCTGCCGTACGGCCAGGCGTGCGCGGCGGGACGCTACGTCGCGGTCGAGCGCCGGCTGACCGGCATGCGCGCCGCGCTCGGCTCGAGCATCCTGCAGATCGTGCTGCCGCCCGGTGCGGTCCGCGACGGGGAGACCTTCGTGATGTGGGTGTCCGGTCGCGAGATGACCGCGGACGAGATGGCCGAGCTCGAGGTCGAGGAAGGCACGACCGTCACGCAGGGCTTCCACAGCCGCGTCGACTTCGACGTCGCGGCAGGCCCCGTCAAGCCCTGTGACGTCGTGCCAGCCGCTAGGTCCGAGGCGCCGTAGCGCCGAGTCGATCAGTCCGTCTCGGCCTTGGTGTCGCGCGCGATGAAGCTGTTCATCATCTCCAGCGCGGTCATCCGTCCGTCGACGACCGCGTCGACGTGCTCGGCGATGGGCGCGTCCACGCCATAGCTCTTCGCCAGCGCCAGCAGCGACTTGCACGATTTGGCACCCTCGGCGACCTGGTTGGTCGAGGCGTAGATCTCCTCGGTGGTCATGCCCTGGCCGAGCTTCTCGCCGAACGAGCGGTTGCGCGAGAGCGGCGAGGAACAGGTGGCGACGAGGTCGCCGAGCCCGGCCAGGCCCATCAGGGTCAGCGGGTTGGCGCCCTGGGCCATCGCCATCCGGGCCGTCTCCGCCAGCCCGCGGGTGATCAGGGACGCGGTCGTGTTGTCGCCGAAGCCGAGGCCCACGGCCATGCCGACGGCCAGGCCGACGACGTTCTTGTAGGCACCGCCGATCTCGCAGCCGAGCACGTCGACCGAGGTGTAGGGCCGGAAGGCCGGCGAGTGGCACAGGCCCTGGATCCGGCGGGCGACCGCCTCGTCCTCACAGGCCACGACGGAGGCGGCCGGCTCGCGGCGCGCGATCTCGGGCGACAGGTTGGGCCCGCTGACGACGGCGATCCGCTCGGGGCCCGCACCGGTCACCTGGGCGATCACCTCGCTCATGCGGTTGAGGGTGCCGAGCTCGACGCCCTTCATCAGCGAGACCAGGACGGCGTCCTTCTCGATGTGGGGGGCCCACTCGGTGAGGTTGGCCCGCAGCGACTGCGAGGGCGTCGCCAGCACGACCACCTCGGCGCCGTGCAGCGCCTTGTCGACCTCGTGGCTGGCCGAGACCCCGGCCGGCAGGTCGATGCCCGGCTGGTAGTCGGGGTTCTGGTGGGTGGTGTTGATGGCGTCGGCGAGCTCGGGACGACGGGCCCACATCGTCACCTCGTTCCCGGCGTCGGCGAGCACGATGGAGAACGCGGTCCCCCACGATCCGGCACTGAACACGGCGATCTTGGTCATGGGCGGTCCTTCTTCTTCTTGGTCGGGTTGCCGATCTGCTGCACACCGGCCTTGCGGGGGTCGAAACGTTCCGTGGGTGCCTGCTCGCCGCGCAGGTCGGCGACGATCTCGGTGACGGCCGCCATGATGCGATCGGTGGCCTGGGCAACCACCTTGGCACTGAGCGGCTGGGCGCGCAGGTCGTCGAGCGGGACGGGGTCGCCCGCCTTCATCGTGACGTGCTTGCGCGGGAACAGGCGAGGGCGGGAGGAGTAGGGATAGAGGATCTCCTGCACTCCCCAGTGACCGACCGGGATGACGGGTGCACCCGTCGCGAGCGCGATCCGGGCCGCGCCCGACTTGCCGGTCATGGGCCACAGGTCGGGATCGCGCGTGAGCGTGCCCTCGGGATAGACCACGACGCACTCACCGTCGTCGACGGCCTGCACCGCGGCATCGAAGGCACCGACGGCGTCCTTGGTGAGGCGCTCGACCGGGATCTGCTTGGCCGACGTCAGCACCGTGCCGACGAACTTCGTGCGGAACAGCACCGACTTCGCGAGGTAGCGCGGGATCCGGCCGTGGTCGTGGACGAAGTAGGCCGTCAGCAGCGGGTCGAGGTGGGAGATGTGGTTGGGCACGACGAGGCAGCCCCCGGTGGCCGGGATCTTGTCACCGTCGATCCAGGTGTGCGACGACGTCGCCAGCATGGCCGGCTTGATCGTGACGACCGCGAAGTTCACCGCCCAGCCACTCTTGTCCCGAACTCTGCGAACTGACACGCACCATCCTCCTGATCGTCGGTGAGCAGGCTACTCGCAAGGATGCGAGGATCGGACGCGATATGACTCCACCGTCGCCTGCCGGTTCCTTCGTGGTGATCGTGCCGGCCAAGCCACCGGCGCGCGCCAAGTCGCGCCTCGACGTGCTGCCGGCCGCCCGCCGCCGCGACCTCGCCGCGGCGTTCGCCCGGGACACGGTCGCCGCCGCGCGCCGTACTCCCGGCGTCGCGGCCGTCCTCGTCGTCACCGACGACTTCCGGTTCGCGGCCGACCTGCGGACCGACGGCTGCGAGGTCATCCCCGACGGGGTCTCCGAGGACCTCAACGCGACCCTGCGCCAAGCGGCAGCCGAGGCCGCGCGGCGCTGGCCCGACGCCGTGCCGGTCGCGCTGTGTGCCGACCTGCCCTGCCTGGTGAGCGACGACCTCGCTGCCGCCCTCGCCGAGGTGGACGGGCCGAGCTTCGTGCGCGACGCCGCCGGTTCCGGCACCACGATGTACGCCGCTGCGCACACCGCCTTCGACCCGGCGTTCGGCCACGAGTCGGCCGCCCTGCACATCACCCACGGCGCCCGCGAGATCGTCGTGGCCGCCTCGACCCTGCGCCTGGACGTCGACGAGCCCGCCGACCTGGCCCGAGCCCTCGAGCTCGGGGTCGGCGCGCACACCGCCCGGGTGTGGGAGGCCCAGACGCAGTGATGGCGGGTCCCCCGAGGGGGCCCGCCATCAACGCTGGTCGATCAGGCCTTCTTGGCCGCCGTCTTGGTGGCGGTCTTCTTGGCCGGAGCCTTCTTGGCTGGGGCCTTCTTCGCCGTGGTGGTCTTGGCGGTCGTGGTCTTGGCCGCGGTCGACTTCGCCGGAGCGGCCTTCTTGGTCGTCGCCTTCTTGGCGGCGGGTGCCTTCGTGGCGGGTGCCTTCTTGGCGGCGGGTGCCTTCTTCGCGGGCGTCGCCTTCTTTGCGGGCGCGGCCTTCTTCGCGGGCGTTGCCTTCTTGGTCGCAGCAGCCTTGGCCGGTGCTGCCTTCTTCGCGGGCGCCGACTTCTTGGCCGGGGTCGCCTTCTTGGCCGCAGCCCTGGCCGGAGCCGAGGCCGCGGAGGCCACGCTGCGCACCGACGGCGGCTTCGGCATGTTCGCCGCCGACAGCTTCGGGAGCTTCTTGGCGCCGGCGATGATGTTCTTCAACTCTTGGCCGGCCGTGAACTTGGGCACCGACTTCTTCTTCGACTTCATCCGCTCGCCGGTCTGCGGGTTGCGCACCCACCGGGCATTGCGGACGGACTTCTCGAACGAGCCGAATCCGGTGATCGCGACCTTCTCGCCGCGAGCGACCTCACGCGTGATGGTGTCGAGCACCGACTCGAGCGCGTGGGCAGCCTGCTTGCGGTTGCCCTCGTAACGCGCAGCAAGTGCGTCGATGAGCTGTGTCTTGTTCACTAGCTTCCCTTCCAATGAACCAATGGCACCGAGCCCGTGCCCGGCGTTGTGCTTGGCACGCTAGGCACTCGTGGCATGGGTCACAATCACCACGGGGTGTTTTAGGCCGCTTTTCTTGCGGCCGAGGCTCGGCGCCTCAGGGGTTCAGGCCTTCTGGGTTGCGGGTTTCCAGCTCGGTCGCGCGTTCTCGTACGCCGCGATGACGTCGTCGTGACCCAACGTGATGCCGACGTCGTCGAGCCCCTCGAGCAGGCGCCAGCGCGTGTAGTCGTCGATGTCGAACGAGTCGACGATCGCGTCAGGACCCTCGCCGGCCGTGACGGTCCGGCTCTCCAGGTCGACGGTCACGGTCGCGCCGGGGAACTCGTCGAGGTAGTCCCAGATGCGCTGGACGACCTTCTCGTCGACCTGCGCGGCGACGAGGCCGGCCTTGCCGGAGTTGCCGCGGAAGATGTCGGCGAAGCGCGACGAGATGACAGCCTTGAAGCCGTAGTTCTGCAACGCCCACACCGCGTGCTCACGCGACGAGCCGGTGCCGAAGTCGGGCCCGGCGACGAGCACGGTCGCCCCGGAGTACTCCGGCTTGTTGAGCACGAAGTCGGGGTCGTTGCGCCAGGCGGCGAACAGGCCGTCCTCGAACCCGTCACGGGTGACGCGCTTGAGGTAGACCGCCGGGATGATCTGGTCGGTGTCGACGTTGCTGCGCTTGAGCGGCATCGCGACACCGGTGTGCGTGCTGAACTTCTCCATGACTCAGACCTCCACGCTGACGAGGTCAGCAGGTGACGAGAGCGTGCCGCGCACAGCGGTGGCGGCAGCTACGGGGATGGACACGAGGTGGGTGCGACCACCCTTGCCCTGACGACCTTCGAAGTTGCGGTTGGAGGTGGAGGCGCTGCGCTCACCGACGGCCAGCTGGTCGGGGTTCATGCCCAGGCACATCGAGCAGCCCGCACCACGCCATTCGGCGCCGGCCTCGATGAAGACCTTGTCCAGGCCCTCCTCCATCGCCTGCAGGCGCACCCGCACCGAGCCGGGCACGACGAGCAGGCGGGTGCCGTCGGCGACCTTGTGGCCCTTGATGATCTCGGCCGCGAGGCGCAGGTCCTCGATGCGGCCGTTGGTGCAGGAGCCGACGAACACCGTGTCGACGTGGACGTCGCGCATCGGCGTACCGGCCTCGAGGCCCATGTACTTCAGGGCGTTCTCGGCCGCGATCCGGTCGGACTCCTCCTCGAAGTCGGAGGGAGTCGGCACGAGGCCGCCGAGCGGCACGCCCTGGCCGGGGTTGGTGCCCCAGGTGACGAACGGGGTCATGGTCGAGGCGTCGAGGACGATCTCCGCGTCGAAGACCGCGTCGTCGTCGGTGACCAGCGTCTTCCAGTGCTCCACCGCGGCGTCCCAGTCGGCACCCTTCGGCGCCTCCGGCTTGCCCTCGATGTAGTCGAAGGTGGTCTGGTCGGGAGCGATGAGGCCGGCCTTCGCGCCCCACTCGATGCTCATGTTGCAGACCGTCATCCGGCCCTCCATCGAGAGCTCCTCGATGGCCTGGCCGCGGTACTCGACGATGTAGCCCTGGCCGCCACCGGTGCCGGTGTGGGTGATCAGGGTCAGCACCATGTCCTTGGCGGTGACGCCGGGCGGCAGCGAGCCGTTGATGGTCACGGCCATCGTCTTCGGCTTGGCCTGCATGAGGGTCTGGGTCGCGAGGACGTGCTCGACCTCGGAGGTGCCGATGCCGAAGGCGATCGCGCCGAAGGCGCCGTGGGTCGAGGTGTGGCTGTCGCCGCACACGATCGTCATGCCCGGCTGGGTCAGGCCGAGCTGCGGGCCGACGACGTGCACGATCCCCTGCTCGACGTCACCGAGCGGGTGCAGGCGCACCCCGAACTCGGCGGCGTTGCGACGCAGGGTGTCGACCTGGGTCTTGGAGACCGGGTCGGCGATCGGCTTGTCCCAGTCGATCGTCGGGACGTTGTGGTCCTCGGTCGCGAGCGTCAGGTCGGGGCGGCGGACCTGACGGCCCGCCAGGCGCAGGCCGTCGAAGGCCTGCGGCGAGGTCACCTCGTGGATGAGGTGGAGATCGATGTAGAGAAGGTCGGGCTCCCCTGGGGCACTACGGACGACGTGTTCGTCCCACACCTTCTCGGCCAGGGTCTTGCCCATTGTCTTGCTCCTTCTCGCATGAGAGTTGGTCGTACGGCGCAGCGCCGGCCGCATCTGTTCGCTCGCCGACGCCTTCGTGGTGGTCTCCGACACTACCGCTTGCATCCCATGATCTGAGACGGCAGTATTGCCATATGGACAACTCTAGCGGAGTCGGCGTGCTCGACAAGGCCGCCCTCGTGCTCTCTGCCCTCGAAGCCGGACCTGCCACCCTGGCCGGTCTCGTCGCCGGCACCGGGCTCGCCCGTCCCACCGCCCACCGCCTCGCCGTCGCGCTGGAGCACCACCGGCTCGTGGCCCGCGACATGCAGGGCCGCTTCGTGCTCGGGCCGCGACTGGCCGAGCTGTCCGCCGCCGCCGGCGAGGACCGCCTGCTCGCCGCCGCCGGCCCGGTCCTGGCCCGCCTGCGCGACATCACCGGCGAGTCCGCCCAGCTGTGGCGCCGCCAGGGCGACCACCGCGTCTGCGTCGCCGCCGCCGAGCGTCCCTCCGGCCTGCGCGACACGATCCCGATCGGTTCCCAGCTGACGATGCGCGCCGGCTCCGCCGCCCAGGTGCTGCTCGCCTGGGAGGACCCCGAGCGCATGCACCGCGGCCTGCTCAACGCCGCCTTCTCCGCCACCGCCCTGTCCGGCATCCGCCGCCGGGGCTGGGCCCAGTCCATCGGTGAGCGCGAGCAGGGCGTCGCCTCGGTGTCGGCCCCCGTCCGCTCCCCCGGCGGCAAGATCATCGCCGCCGTCTCGGTCTCGGGTCCGCTCGAGCGCCTCTCGCGCCAGCCCGGTCGCATGCACGCGCCCGCCGTGCTCGCTGCTGCCGACCGGCTGTCCGAGTCGCTGCGCCGCGCGGCCGCCGACTAGGACGGCCCCGATCGGGTACGGCCCGGTCATGACCAACACTCCTGACGAACGTCCCGACGAGCAGGGCCAGGTGTCCGAGGTGTCGCGCCTGAGCGGCGAGCCTGAGCCCATCGACCCCTCCGACGCCACGGCCGGCGCCCCCGAGGGAGAGTCCGGCGAGCCCGACGAGGGTGAGGCCGGTCCGAACGCCCGACCCGCGGAGAACATCCGCGAGAGCCATCTCGACCACTGAGTACCCGTCCGGTGGTGCCGGCGCCCGGAGGGGCGATTCACTGGTGACATGAGCCTCGCCGTCGCAGCCCTGGTCCGCGTCGTCGCCATGGGGGCCGCCCTCGCCGCCTACTACGCGGCGATCCCCCTCCTCTTCCCCGATGACGGGGGTGGGGCGAACATCGGCGCCGGGCTGATCGTGTTCGGTGCGCTGGTGCTGATCAGCTTCGGCTGGGCCTTCGTCGATGGCGCCGCTCGGGACCTCTCCGGCGCGATCATCATCTGGGCGATCGTGGCCGCCGCCTTCTCCGTCGGCTGGCTCCTCGTGCGCGCGGTGATCGAGGCCGACGCGAGCACGAGTGCGTCGGAGCTCATCCGCCACGACCTCGGCGGCGTGCCGTTCACCCTGGGGCTGGTGCTCGTCCCGGCGGTCGTGGGAGCGGTCGTGGGCGGCGCGTTGCGACCGGCTGGGAGCAGTCACTGAGTCAGAAGAGCGCGTCCTGCTCCAGCTCGAGCAGCGTCTGCTTGCGCTCGATGCCGCCGGCATAGCCGGTCAGCGTCCCGTTGGCGCCGATCACCCGGTGGCACGCGATGACGATCGGGATCGGGTTGCGGCCGTTGGCCAGCCCGACTGCGCGGCTCGCCGCGTTGGTCATGCCGAGGCGTCCGGCGATCTCTCCGTAGGACGCGGTCTCGCCGTACGGGATGAGGCGCAGCTGTTCCCAGACGCGCTGCTGGAACGCCGTGCCGTGAGGCGCGAGCGGGAGGTCGAACTCCTTGAGGTCGCGCTCGAAGTAGGCCGTGAGCTGACGCACGGCCTCGGCCAGGAGGGGGTGGTCCTCGCTGCGGTCGCCGAGCGGGCGTCCGTCCGCGGGCTGCCGGAACGGGAAGAACTCGATGGCACTGATCATGCCGTCGCGCTCGATGATCCGCAGGTCGCCGATGGGTGAGGGCAACACGGTCCACATGTCAGTTGTCTCCTTGGGGTTGCGAGAGAGAGTGCCAGAGATAGGTCTGTGCGTAGGAGCGCCAGGGACGCCAGGCCTGGCTGTCCAGGTCGGGTGGAGCACCGAGCCGGCGGAGCGCGTCGCGGGTGCCGAGGTCGGTGGCGAGGAAGACGTCGGGGTGGCCGAGGGCGCGCATCGCGATGTAGTCGGCCGTCCATGGTCCGATCCCGGGCAGGTCGAGGAGTCCGGCGCGTACGGCGTCGCGGTCATCACCCCGGTCGAGCACCACGACCTTCTCGGCCAGCGCCCGGCACAGGCCGGTCAGGGCACGGCCCCGGGCGCGCGGCATCGGCAGGTCTTCGGGGTCGATCCCGGCGATCGACTCCATGCTCGGGAAGAGGTGGGTCAGACCGGGGACGGTGGTCTGGATCTCGGTGCCGTGCTGCTGCGTCAAGCGGGCGGCGACGGTGCGCGCGCCGGCCACGCTGACCTGCTGCCCCAGCACGGCGCGTACGGCGATCTCGTTGCCGTCGACGTGGCCCGGGACGCGCAGGCCGGGGGTCCGCCTGACCAGCCGCCCCAGGACCTTGTCGCCCGCGAAGGCGTCGGCCACGGCCACCGGGTCGCAGTCCGCGTCGAGGAGGCGGCGAGCCCGCTCGACTGCCGCGGAGGTGTCACGCAGGTCCGTGAGGGCGAGCTCGGCACGGACGAACTCGGTCGTGCCGCCGACCGGCACGTCGGGCAGCGTGAGCCGGATGGTCCCGGGGCCGTGGGGCAGCGCGAGGGTCCGGGCGTAGGTGTCGCCGTCGACGACCTCCACTCCCGGGACCGCCCGCAGCGCGAGGAAGTCGAGCAGGTCGCGACCGGCATAGGGCGTGCGCACGGGCAGCCGCATCACCACGCTGCCGTCGGCGATCGTGGGCCGGCGCCGACGCCCGCGCAGCTCGGTCGGCGACACGGCATAGACCTCGCGCACCGTCTCGTTGAACTGGCGGACGCTGCTGAAGCCGGCGGCGAAGGCGACGTCGGCGAAGCTCATGTCGGTGGTCTCGATCAGGATGCGAGCCGTCTGGGCACGTCGGGCCCGCGCGAGGGCGAGCGGGCCGGCGCCGAGCTCGTGGGTGAGGAGGCGTCCGAGGTGCCGGGGCGTGTAGCCGACGCGGGCGGCCAGGCCCTCGACTCCCTCCCGGTCGACCAGGCCGTCGGCGATCAGCCGCATCGTGCGACCGGCGACGTCGGCGGCCACGTCCCAGTCGGGGCTGCCCGGCGTCGCGTCGGGCAGGCACCGCTTGCAGGCCCGGAAGCCCGCTGCCTGACAGGCCGCCGCCGTCGGCCGGAAGGTGACGTTGGCGAAGCCGGGC
The DNA here is from genome assembly GCF_003047285.1 of Nocardioides allogilvus. GTDB lineage: Bacteria > Actinomycetota > Actinomycetes > Propionibacteriales > Nocardioidaceae > Nocardioides > Nocardioides allogilvus. Next base: position 402,508 of record NZ_PZYX01000002.1, read on the forward strand.
GTGCGAGCAGGACAGCTCGGGCGGCAGTAGATCCCCGTCGTCGCGACGCAGGTGTAGAACACGCCGTCGAAGCGGCGGTCCCTGCTCTTCACGGCCCGGTAGCAGGACTCGGGGTCGAGGTCGGTGCGCTGCATGCTGACGAGTCTGACGCAGTCCCGGCGACGGCTCTAGCGGGAATCGGACACGACGGCCGACCGGTCACGAAGTGCCCGTCCGCGCGGGGGCGGCGCACCTTTGTGCCCGGTCGGGAAATGCAAGAAGGCCAGTCCTGACGGACTGGCCTTCTCAGTGTTGTACCCCCGACCGGATTCGAACCGGCGCTACCGCCGTGAGAGGGCGGCGTGCTAGGCCGCTACACAACGGGGGCAAGCACTGCTTTGACGCGGAGGGAACTATAGCCAAGGCCGTAGTTACGCTCCAAATCCCCGCTGTTGGGCGGAGATTCGCTGGGATACTAGGACTCGAACCTAGAATAACTGGACCAGAACCAGTCGTGTTGCCAATTACACCATATCCCACTGACTTACTGGTTTTCGGTCCTTCTGACGCGTCTTCAGGACCGAGAGGAAACCCTACACGTGACCGCGCGGCCCTTCCAAAATGGCCCGGTCCATCACCGTCAGAACCACGCGTCGCGCATGCTCAGCGCGGTGTCGTCACCGGAGGCCAGCAGGTCGAACTGCACGCGGGTGCGCGGCAGCTCCCAGCGGAAGAAGTAGGCCGCAGCCTGGCGCTTGCCGTCGTAGAAGTCGCCGGCCTTGTCAGCGCACGCGACGCGCTGCTCGAGCCAGATCCAGGCCACCACGACGTGGCCGACCGCTTCGACGAATGCCGTCGAGTTGGCCATCATCCGGTCGAGGTCACCGAGGTCGGCAAGTGCCCCGATGGTGCTCGCCAGCTGGTCCAACGACTCCTGGAGACGTCCCGCGAAGTCCGCGGTGTCTCCCCCGAGGTCGGTGGCGCGTTCGATCGTCACGGCCATCCGCGCACCCAGCACCTGCAGCCGGGCGCCACCGTCAGCCAGCACCTTGCGCCCGAGGAGATCGAGACCCTGGATGCCGTGGGTCCCTTCGTGGATCTGGTTGAGACGATTGTCGCGGTAGTGCTGCTCGACGTCGTGGTCGCGGGTGTAGCCCGCACCACCGAGCACCTGGATGGCGAGGCTGTTCGCCTCCAGGCACCAGACAGAGGGCCAGTCCTTGACGATCGGCGTGAGCACCTCGAGGACCTGGGAGGCCTCATTGCGTTCGGCCTCCGTCGGGGCGGTGAGCAGATCGTCATGGACCCTCGCGGCATAGAGCACCAGCGCGAGCGCACCTTCGACATAGGCCTTCTGCGCCAGCAGCATGCGGCGTACGTCTGCGTGCTCCACCAAGGGGACCTGGGGGTCCTCCGGGCCGGCCGCCATGGGGCGACCCTGTGGCCGAGAGCGGGCGTAGGCGAGGGACTTCAGGTAGCCGGTGTAGCCGAGTGCAGCACCGGCCAGCCCGACCCCGATCCGAGCCTCGTTCATCATCGTGAACATGCACGACAGCCCACGGTGCGGCTCTCCGACGAGGTAGCCCACTGCGCCCGGCTGGCCGCCCGGCGTGAACGCGCCGGAACCGAAGCTCGGCGCAGTGTTGACCGTGCCGCGCCAGCCCATCTTGTGGTTGATGCCGGTCAGCGTCACGTCGTTGCGCTCGCCGAGCGAGCCGTCGTCGTCCACGAGGACCTTCGGCACCAGGAACAACGAGATGCCACGCGTGCCCGACGGACCACCCGGGATCTTGGCAAGCACGAGGTGCACGATGTTGTCAGCGAGCTCGTGGTCGCCTGCGGAGATCCACATCTTCTGGCCGAAGAGCCGGTAGGTCCCGTCGTCCTGCGGGACCGCGCGCGTCGTGATGTCGGCCAGGTTCGATCCCGACTCCGGCTCCGAGAGCGCCATCGTGCCGAGGAAGCGGCCCTCGAGCAGCGCCGGCACGAACTTCTCGACCAGGTCGGGCGGCGCGTGGTGGACCAGCAGGTTGGCGTTGCCGGCCGTGAGGGACAGATAGCCCGTGGTGCCGATGTTCGCGGCGGCGAACCAGGCTCCGGATGCCACGCTCACCACGGTGGGGAGCTGCAGTCCGTCGTGCTCGGCGTCGAAGCCCAGGCGCAGCAGGTCGGAGGCGGCGTACGCCTCGACAGCCTTCTTGACCTCGGGCAGCAGGTGCACGGACTCGCCGTCCCAGGTGGGCTCTGCCAGGTCGGCTGCGCGGTTGTGCGGGGCGAACAGGTCGGTGGCGAGGCGCTCACTCAGACCGAGGACACCGTCGAAGGTCTCACGCGAGTGCTCGGCATACCTCTCCCGAGCCGTGAGGGACTCGACATCGAGCCACTCGTGCAGCAGGAACTCCAGGTCTCGCCTGGACAGGATCTCCGACATGGCGGTGCCTCTCAGGTTGGCGCGTGGGTCGTCGCGAGGCCCCAGCGCCGGGCCAGGCGCGTCGCCAGGACGAGGTAGACCAACGACTGGGTGAGTGTCCCCGGGAGGCTCCACCACGTGCCACCAGTGGGGTTCAGGGCGCTGCTCATGTCGGTGAACGCGAGCGCGAGGCCGAAGGCGAGGAAGTTGTTCAGGACGTGCATCGCGATGCCCGCCTCGAGCCCACCGGTGAGGATCACCAGGGTGCCGGCCACCAGCCCGAACGCGAAGCGGTCGACGAAGATCGGCAGGTCCTGGCCGATGCCGTGGGCCAGGGCGAAGAGCAGTGACGAGAGCAGCACCGCGACGACGCGGTTGCCGAACACGCCACCGAACGCTTGCATGAGGTAGCCGCGGAACGCGAACTCCTCCCCCGCAGCCTGCAGCGGCGTGAGCAGGAGCACCACGAGCAGGAAGTCGCGGGTGGTCGAGGTGAAGGCGTTGGGCTCGCTCGCCAGCTCGGTGCCGCCGCCCTGGGGCACCACCGTGGACACCAGCACGGTCGCGACCAGAGCCACGACGGACAGGCCCAGGCAGGCCAGGAAGAACCGCCAGCGGATCCTGCGGGCGACCGACATCAACCACCCGGGCCCGAGCCCGTGCAGGGCGAGGTTGACCAGGATCGCGACCGGGATGGCCGATGCGAGCACGAGGTTGACGTAGGCCAGGCCGAGCGGCGTCACGTCGTCGAGGTCGAGCACGGACTCCACGCCGGCACCGACCGGCTCGCCGGTGGCCAGCAGCCAGGCGACGACCGGGAAGAGTGCTCCGATCGGCGCCAGGACGAAGACCCCGAGCACCACGAGCAGCACGCCGACGACTGGTCGCCACCTGCCCGGTCGGCCGAGGCGCTGCAGCCGGTGGTATTCCAGGCCCGCGCCCATCGTCACTCGGGCCTGCTCACTCGGACATCGCGTCGCGCAGGCGCGCGATGGAGCGCTCGCGACCGAGCAGCTCGAGGGACTCGAACAGCGGCGGGCTGATCTTGCGGCCCGAGATCGCGATCCGGACCGGTCCGAACGCGTTGCGCGGCTTGAGCCCCAGCTCGTCGACCAGCTTGGCTCGGAGCGCCTCGTCGATGGCGGCGGTGCTCCACACGTCGATGGCCGACAGGGCGTCGTACGCCGCCTGCACGACCTCGCGCCCGGCATCGTCGAGATCGTCGTGGCGCACGAAGTCGGCGTCGGCGACGAACAGGAAGTCGAGCATCGGCGCGGCCTCGGTGAGCTTGTTGATGCGTTCACCGACGAGCGGCATCGCCAGCTCGAGCAGCTGCGCGTCCGCATCGGAGACAGGATCGCCCAGCACTCCGGCCGTCTTGAGGAAGGGCAGTGCCCGGTGGGTGATGTCGTCGAGCGAGAGCAGTCGCATGTGCGAGGCGTTGATCGCGTCGGCCTTCTTGATGTCGAAGCGCGCCGGGTTGGGGTTGACGTCGCCGATGTCGAACGCCTCGACCATCTCCTCCATGGAGAAGATGTCGCGGTCGCCGGAGATCGCCCACCCCAGCAGGGCCAGGTAGTTGAGCAGGCCCTCGGGCAGGAAGCCCTGGTCGCGGTAGGCCAGCGCGTGCGCCTCGGGGTCCCGCTTGGAGAGCTTCTTGTTGCCCTGCCCCATGACGTAGGGCAGGTGCCCGTAGCTCGGGGTCGCCGTCGCGATCCCGACCTCCTTCAGGGCCTCGAAGAGGGCCAGCTGCCGAGGGGTGCTCGAGAGCAGGTCCTCGCCGCGCAGCACGTGGGTGATCTCCATCAGCGCGTCGTCGACGGGGTTGACCAGCGTGTAGAGCGGGTCGCCGTTGGCGCGGCACAGCGCGAAGTCGGGGACGTTCGCGGTCTCGAACGTGATGTCGCCGCGGACCAGGTCGGTCCAGGTGATCGACCCGTCGGGCATCCGGAACCGGACGATGGGCTTGCGACCATCTGCCTCGAACGCGGCCCGCTGCTCGGCGGTGAGCTCGCGACAGAAGCCGTCGTAGCCCATCACCTTGGAGCCGCTCGCCTTGCGCCGTACGTCGACCTCGTCGTTGGTGCAGAAGCACTCATAGGTGTAGGACGAGTCGCGCAGCCGCGCGAGGGCGTCGGCGTAGATCTCGCCGCGCTCGCTCTGCTTGTACGGGCCGTGCGGGCCGCCGACCTCGATGCCCTCGTCCCAGGTGAGCCCGAGCCAGCGCCACAGGTCCAGGATCCCGTCATAGGACTCCTGGGTGCTGCGCTCCTTGTCGGTGTCCTCCATCCGGAAGACGATCGTGCCGCCGTGGTGGCGCGCGAACGCCCAGTTGAACAGCGCCGTGCGGGCGAGGCCGACGTGCGGGGAGCCCGTCGGGGACGGGCAGAAACGGACGCGGACCTTGCTCATCGTGCTGCCACCTTGTTCGTGAGGGTGCCGAGACCGGCGATGGAGATCTCCACTTCGTCACCGACCTGCATCGGGCCGACGCCCGCGGGCGTGCCGGTGAGGATGACGTCGCCGGGCAGCAGCGTCATCACGCTGGAGACGTGGGCGATCAGGGTCGGGATGTCGAAGATCAGGTCGCTGGTCGAGCCGTCCTGCTTCAGGTCGCCGTTGAGGTGGGTCTGGATCCGTACGCCGTCGGCGAAGTGCTGCGGGTCGAGGTCGGTCTCGATCCACGGACCCAGCGGGCAGAACGAGTCGAAGCCCTTCGCCCGGGTGAACTGCACGTCGCTCTTCTGCAGGTCTCGAGCGGTGACGTCGTTGGCGATCGTGTAGCCGTGGATGACGTCGGTCGCCTGCTCGACGGGCACGTCGCGGCAGATGCGGCCGATGACGACGGCGAGCTCGCCCTCGAACTGCACGTCGCTGGACTGGGCCGGGTAGAAGATCGGGTCACCGGGCCCGACGACGCTGGTGTTGGGCTTGATGAACATCAGCGGCTCGGACGGCACGTCGTTGCCCAGCTCGGCGGCGTGGGCGGCGTAGTTGCGGCCGATCCCGATCACCTTGCTGCGCGGCAGCACCGGCGCCAGCAGCCGGACGTCGGCCAGCTTGAACTGCTGGTCGACGACCTTGACGCCGACATAGAGCGGGTCGCCCGCCAGGGCAACGATCACCGTGTCCTCGGAGGGTTGGCCGAACTCGTCCACCTCGCCCGTGACCACGCCGTACATGGGCTCGTCCCCGGCAGTAAATCTCGCTATACGCACGTGCCTGACCCTATCCGGCGCTCGGGTGGGTCGAGCGCGCGGCCGACGGCGGATCAGCCGAGCCGGAACACCCCGCGCTGCGGGCCGCCCTTCTCCACCGTGCTGCGCTCGATGCAGAACTCGTTGCCCTCCGGGTCGGTCATCGTGACCCAGCCGGTGCCGTCCTCGTTGCGGTGGTCCTCGTGGATCGCGGCGCCGAGGGCGATGGCCTGCTCGACCTGCTCGTCACGGGTGCAGTCGGTCGGCGCGACGTCGAGGTGCAGCCGGTTCTTGACCGTCTTGCCCTCGGGGACCGGGATGAAGAGCAGTCCCAGCCCGCGCGTCGGGAAGCTGGGTGCGACGACCACCTCGGGATCGTCGTCGTGGAAGACGCTCCACCCCAGCAGGGCCGCCCAGAAGTCCGCGAGCTTGCGGGCGTCGGCGCAGTCGAAGGTGACGTTGTGCATCTCGACGGTCATGACGCCTAGCCTTGCACGCCATGGAGGTGCTGGCACGCGAGAATTGGCAGGCCCGTGCAGCCGCCCACGCGGCCCGGGTCGACGCCTTCATCGAGCCCCACCTCGCTCGTCGCGGCTCGTCGGTCAAGCACCCCGTGCACGACTTCCTCTTCACCTACTACGCGCAGCGCCCTGCCCAGCTGCGCCGCTGGCATCCGGGGTACGGCGCCGCGCTGGCCGACGCCCCGGAGTTCGACGGGCTCCGCGGCTACCGCGACGGCGCGGTCACGGCCGAGCACGTCGCGTCGCAGGCGCAGCTCGTCCGCGGGCTCCTCAACCTGCTGCGCGCCACCGAGGCCCGGCCGGCGCACACCGGCTGCTTCGGGCTGCACGAGTGGGCGATGGTCTACCGCCAGTCCCCCGACGAGCTGCGGCACAACGACTGGCCGCTGCGGCTCGGGTCGTCCGGCACCGACGAGGTCGTCGAGGCACACCAGGTCAAGTGCTCCCACTTCGACGCCTTCCGCTTCTTCACCTCACCCGCGCGCGGGCTCAACGTCCTGCAGCCTGCGAGCGACGACCGCGCGGCGTACGAGCAACCGGGCTGCCTGCACGCGGGGATGGACCTCTACAAGCACGCGTTCCGCCTGACCCCGATGATCTGCAGCGACCTGGTCGCCGACTGCTTCGAGCTGGCGCGCGAGATCCGTGTCCTCGACATGCGCGCGGCGCCGTACGACCTGCTGGACCTCGGTTTCGACCCGATCCCGATCGAGACGCCGGAGGGGAAGGCAACCTATGTCCGCGCGCAGCGGGCGTTCGCGGAGCGGGGCGCGCCGCTGCGGCGCAGACTGATCGAGGAGTGCGAGCGACTGCTCGCCACTCGGTAGCCTGCCCCCGTGGCTGACTTCGCCCTCGAGCTGAGCTTCGACGACGCGAGCGAGGCGGCCGTTGTCAGGCAGTGGGAGGCGCTCCGGGCGGCGGGACTGCCGTCCCAGGCCGATCACAGGTCCATGACGAACGCCCCGCACCTCACGCTCGTCGCTGCCCAGACGCTCGACCCGGCGCTGACGGCTGTCGCGACCGCGACGATCGCGTTGCCGGCCACCCTCGTCGTGCGCGGCGTCGTGCTCCTCGGAGTGGGCGCGCGAGTCACGGTCGCCCTCCTCGTCGAGCCGGACCACACGCTGGCCGCCGCCGCTGCCCGCGTGCGCGACCGCGTGCCGGACCTGCGACACCCGGTCTGGACCCCGCACGTCACGCTCGCGCGCCGAGTGCCGCGGACCCGGCTGGCCGAGCTGCTGGAGGTCCTGGACGCGCACCCTGCCCCGGCCACACTGACCTGCACCCGGCTGCGCTGGTGGGACCCGGTCACGGGCGAGATCGAGGAGCTCGCGCGGAGCCAGGCGAGCGGCCGTGTGGATCTGGAGTCACCCGCAGGCCCCGAAGCCACACGGTCGGGTCAGAACTCGTAGTCGAACGCCTCGATGGCGTCGGCGAACACGTCGGCGACGCGGGCCCGGGAGGCGTCGGTGTACAGCTCGCGGTAGTGACCGGCGGGGCGGGCGTTGGCCTTGGCGCGCGGAAGGTCGGGCGAGCCGGGGAGACCGAGGTGGTCCCACACCTCGTCGAGCTCGTCGGCGAGGCGCTCGTAGCGCAGGACGCGATCGACGGCGAGACGGCCGCGGATGCGATACATCCGGCGGTTGTTGGCGAGCTGCTCGATCCACTCCTCGCTGACGTACTTCTCGAAGTCGGGCAGGTCGGGCAGGTCCTTGTACTTCCAGTAGTACAGCGAGACGACGGCGTCCCACGGGTTCCGCTCGATCGCGAACTTGTAGTAGTCGCGCCAGGCGGGGACGCCGACGACGTCGCGCGTGAGCCGCGCGCTCATGTGGTTGAAGGCCCGTCGCGGCAGGGGCGGCGACTCGAAGTTCTGGGGCGGGAGGCCACCGGCGTTGCGGCGCAGCTCCTCGTCCTCAGGGCTGATCAACGTGATGACGTCGTCGGGGCCGCACACCTTCGACAGCGCGATCTCGACGCTCGTGCCCGCCGTCTTGCGAGTCTTGAGGAAGATGAAGCGGTGGGCATGGGACGCGATCACGCGCCCGACCCTACCGGCGGCTGCGCCCGGGCTCGGCCCGGTTAGCGTGAGCGGCGTGACCGACGAGCCGCCGACCCCCATGCAGGCCGACGGCCGCCAGTACAAGAACGACGACTGGTACGCCGAGGACCTCGGCGCCGCGAGCTTCGTTGACTGCACCTTCAGCGGCGTCGACTTCAGCGAGGCGACGACGTCCGGGGCGACGTTCGAGCGCTGCACGTTCCACAACTGCTCCTTCGGCTCGAGCGTGCACACGTCGACGGCGTTCGTCGCCTGCGACTTCCGGCGCTGCAAGTTCTTCGACGCGACCTTCGACGGCTGCAAGCTGGTCGGCAGCGTCTTCTCCGAGTGCACGATGCGACCGCTGACCCTGCGCGGCGGGCAGTGGCAGTCGGTCACCATCCGCGGAGCCAACCTGAGCAGGATCGACTTCACCGGGGTCGACCTGCGCGAGGCCGACCTGTCCATGAGCGACCTGTCGTTCGCCGTACTCACCAAGGCGCAGCTCGACCGGGCCACGCTGCGGGAGACGAAGCTCGACGACGCCGACCTGCGCGGGGCCTCGCTCGACGGCGTCGACCTGTCGGTGGCCCAGCTGCGGCGCACCAAGCTCGACCTCATGGGTGCCGTGCTGCTCGCTGAGCTGTACGGCGCCGACGTCACGCCCTGACGGCAGCCTCGACGCGCGAGCGGAGACCGTCGACGACGACCTCCAGGCCGGTCCAGAAGTCGGGCAGCGAGTCGAGCTCGCGCTCCACAGCACCGGCGCTGATCGCCTGGATCGCGGTCTGCTCCTCGAAGGCGTGACCGAAGATGTAGTGGAGCAGCGTCCGGCTCCCGACGAGCGCCAGGTCGTCGTCCAGCCCGGCGGCTCGCAGGATCGCCTCGAGCTCGAGCGGCGGGCCCTGGACCCCCATGCCGAAGGCCCACACCGTGGCGACCACGTCGGCGCCGTCGGTGCAGGCGAGCATCGCGTCGCGCAGCTCGGCGCAGACCTCGTGCACCCGGCCGGTCCAGTCGGCGTCGTCGGCCGTGCGGGGGCGCTGGCCGCGGCGGAGGATCTCCTCGGCGACCGCAGCGAGCAGCGTCTGCTTGTTGGCGAAGTGGTGGTAGATCGCACTGGGCTGCACGCCCAGCTCGGCGCCGAGCCGGCGCATCGTCAGCGCGCCGAGACCGTAGGTCGCGACCAGCTGGTGTGCGTGCGCGAGCACGTCATCGCGGTGGTAACGCATCTCACTCCCCGCCGTCCGTTGACCGACACGTCCCCCGCAGCCTAACCTGAACGCCGTTCAACTGACCACTGTTCAGGTCAGTCCCCCTGATCCGAGAGCAGTCGTCATGAGCATCGCACCCAGCCGCAGCACGGGCACCGACATCGCCCTGATCGCCGGCTTCGCCGCGTTGATCGCCGTCTGCGCGATCTCCCCGGCCATCGGCATCGGCGGACCGGTGCCGATCACGCTGCAGACCTTCGGCGTGCTGCTCAGCGGCGCCGTCCTAGGCGCTCGTCGCGGCTTCCTGGCCGCCCTGCTCTACGTCGTCGCCGGCGCGGCCGGGCTGCCCATCTTCACCAGCGGCGCTGCCGGGCTCGGGGTCCTGACAGGTCCGTCGGCGGGCTACCTCGTCGGCTTCCCGCTGGCCGCGGGCCTGTGCGGCTTCATCGTCGAGCGGCTCCCCCGCCGCGCGATCCAGACCAGCCTGCCGCTGATCTTCGCCGCCGGGCTGGTCAGCAGCGCCGTCTTCATCCACACCCTCGGCATGGCCGGCCTGGTGCTGCGAGTCCCGATGACCTGGGCCGGCGCCTTCGACTTCGACAAGTTCTTCTGGCCCGGCGACGTGCTCAAGAACATCGCCGTCGCGATCGTCGCGACCGCGGTCCACCGCGCCTTCCCGGACCTGCTCGGCGCCCGGCGCACCGAGCAGCCCGAGGACGCGCTCGCGGCGTGAGCCGCATCGAGCTCGACCGCGTCACCGTCCGCTTCCCCGTGGCGGACGGTGACGTCGTCGTGCTCGAGGAGACCTCGCTGTCCCTCACCGAGCCGAGCATCGCGCTGATCGGTCCCAACGGGTCGGGCAAGTCCACCCTCGCCCGCCTCCTCAACGGTCTCGTGACCGCCTCGACCGGCCGCGTGCGCGTCGACGGCCTCGACGTCGCACGCGAGGGCCGCGCCGTACGCCGCAAGGTCGGGTTCGTCTTCACCGACCCGGCTGCCCAGCTGGTGATGCCGACGGCCGTCGAGGACATCGCGCTCTCGCTGCGCCGCCACCACCGGGACAAGCACCTGCGGCGCGCGGCGGCAGAGACGCTGCTGGCGGACTACGGCCTCGAGGGCCTCGGCGACCGCAGCGTCCACTCGCTCTCCGGCGGCCAGCGCCAGCTGCTCGCGCTCGCCGGAGTCCTGGCGATCGAGCCCGACGTCGTCGTCGCCGACGAGCCGACCACGCTGCTCGACCTCGCCAACGCCCGCCGGATCGGCGACCTGCTGCTCTCGCTCCCCCAGCAGCTCGTGCTGGTCACCCACGACCTCGACCTGGCCGCCCGCTGCGAGCGCGGGATCGTGATGGCGGACGGTCGCGTCGCGTTCGACGGGCCCGCAGCCGCAGCCGTCGCCCACTACCGGGTGACGGCATGAGCGGCGACCTGCTGGGGCTCCACCAGCCCGGCACGACGTGGCTGCACCGGCTCCCCGCCGGGGCCAAGCTGCTGGGCCTGCTGGCCGCGAGCATCGTCGTCGTCGCCCTGCACGGCCCGGCCACCGTGGTCGCCGAGCTCGCCGTGACGCTGGCCGTCGTCGCCTCCTCCCGGATGGGCTGGCGCTCCCTGCTCCGCTCGCTGCGCGGCCTGCTGCTCGTCGTCGCGATGCTGGCGGCCTACCTGTGGTGGCAGCAGGGCTGGATGCGCGCGGTCGAGTCCGTCGGCGACCTGGTCACCCTCGTGCTGCTCGCGACGGTCCTCACGGTCACCACGCCGGTCGACGAGATGCTCGACACCATCACGCGCGGACTGCGCCCGCTGCGCCGCATCGGCGTCGACCCCGACGGCGTCGCGCTCGCCTTCTCCCTGCTGCTGCGCGGCATCCCCACCACCCTCAAGCTCGCCGACGAGACCCGCGACGCCGCTGTGGCGCGCGGCCTCGAACGCGATCCCCGGGCCCGGCTGACGCCCCTCGTCATCCGGGTCGTCGCCCACGCCCGTGCCACCGGCGACGCCCTGCACGCCCGCGGCATCCACGACTGATCACCCACCCCACCAGGAGAAACCATGACGACGACCTTCGCCCAGATCGCCGACCGCATCCTCGCCGGTGGCGCCGCCACCCCCGACGACGCGCTCGCGGTGCTCCGCGCGAGCGACGCGGAGCTGCTCGACGTGGTCGCGGCGGCCGGACGGCTGCGCCGGGCCCACTTCGGGAACACGGTCAAGGTCAACTACCTCGTCAACCTCAAGTCCGGCCTGTGCCAGGAGAACTGCAACTACTGCTCGCAGGCGCTCGGCTCGACGGCGCCGATCCTGAAGTACTCCTGGCTCAAGACCGACGAGGCGCTCGAGCAGGCCGCGGCCGGGCTCAAGGGCGGCGCCACCCGCGTCTGCATGGTCTCCAGCGGTCGCGGTCCGAGTGACCGCGACATCGACAAGGTCACCGAGATGGTCGGCGCCATCAAGGGCGAGAACCCCGGCGTCGAGGTCTGCGCCTGTCTCGGCCTGCTCAAGGAGGGCCAGGCCGAGCGGCTCAAGGACGCCGGCGTCGACGCCTACAACCACAACATCAACACCGCCGAGTCCCACCACGACACGATCGTGCAGACCCACACCTATGCCGACCGCGTCGACACGGTGACCAAGGCCAAGACCGCCGGGCTCTCCCCCTGCTCCGGCCTGATCGCCGGCCTGGGCGAGACCGACGAGCAGCTGGTCGAGGCCCTCTTCGCCCTGCGCGAGCTGGAGTCCGACTCGATCCCGGTCAACTTCCTGATGCCCTTCGACGGCACGCCGTACGAGAACACGTGGGAGCTCGACCCCACCCGCTGCGTGAAGATCCTGGCGATGGCGCGCTTCGTGTGCCCCGACCGCGAGGTCCGGATCGCCGGCGGTCGCGAGATGCACCTGCGCTCGCTGCAGGGCCTCGCACTCCACGTCGCCAACTCGATCTTCCTCGGCGACTACCTCACCTCCGAGGGCCAGGCGGCCGAGACCGACCTCGAGCTGATCCGCGACAACGGCTTCGTGGTGCTCGGCTCGGACGAGCATGACGCCCAGGTCGCCGCCGGTCAGTCGCACGACCCGGCCATCCGTCGACGCGGGGCGGGGACGACCGTCGCCGCCAACGCCTGATGCCCGACCTGCTCGACTGGGACCGCGCGCACCTCTGGCACCCCTACACCTCCCTCACGACGCCGGCACCGACGCGCCTGGTCACGGCCGCGTCAGGTGCTCGGCTCGAGATCGACGGTCGCGAGGCCATTGACGCGATGTCGTCGTGGTGGGCGACCATCCACGGCTACCGGCACCCGGTCCTGGACGATGCCGTACGCCGACAGCTCGCCGACTTCTCACACGTGATGTTCGGCGGGCTGACCCACGAGCCCGCGGTCCGGCTCGGCCAGCAGCTGGTCGAGCTGACCGGTCTGCCGCACGTCTTCTTCGCCGACAGCGGCTCGGTCAGCGTCGAGGTCGCGATGAAGATGGCGATGCAGGCACGACCGGGGCGCCGGCGCTTCCTGACCGTCCGTGGCGGCTACCACGGTGACACCTTCGACGCGATGAGCGTGTGCGACCCCGAGGGCGGCATGCACACGCTGTGGTCGGGCGTCCTCCCCGATCAGGTCTTCGGGCCCCGGCCTCCCGCGGTCGGTGAGCCGATCGAGGAGTGGGTGTCCGCCATGCGAGCCCTCGCCGCCGAGCACGCGTCCGGCATCGCCGGCCTGATCGTGGAGCCGCTCCTCCAGGGCGCCGGCGGCATGCACCCCTACCCGGCCGAGTGCCTGACCGTCTTCCGCGAGATCGCCGACGAGCACGACCTGGTGCTGGTCTTCGACGAGATCGCGACCGGCTTCGGCCGCACTGGCCACCTCTTCGCCATGGACGCGGCCGAGGTGAAGCCGGACATCCTCTGCCTGGGCAAGGCGCTGACCGGCGGCTACATGTCGCTCGCGGCAGTGCTGTGCACCAGCGAGGTCGCGGACCGGATCGAGCCGGGCGGCGTGCTGATGCACGGCCCCACCTTCATGGCCAACCCGCTCGCGTGCGCCGTCGCCTCGGCCAGCATCGACCTCCTGCTCAGCAACGACTGGCAGGCGACGATCACCCGCATCAACGAGCGCCTGACCCCCGGGCTCGCCGCAGCGGCCGCGCGACCCGGCGTGCTCGGCGTACGCACCATCGGCGCCGTCGGCGTGATCCAGCTCGACCACGCGGTCGACGTGGCCGTCGCGACGGACGCCGCCCTGGCAGCCGGGGTGTGGCTGCGACCGTTCCGCGACCTGATCTACACGATGCCGCCCTACATCTGCACCGACGACGAGATCGACACGATCTGCGCGGCGATGCTCGCGGCCGCGGAGGTGGCGTGATGGGCGCCTGGGAGACGTGGCTGACCGACGAGGCAGTCCGCCGTGACGCCGCCGGGCTGACCCGCAGGCTGCGGCCGCGCGGCCCCGACGACGACGTCATCGACCTCGCCGGCAACGACTACCTCGGGCTCTCGCGCGACCCCGTCGTCGTCGCCGCGGCCGCGGACACCGCCCGCACGTGGGGCGCCGGCGCCGGGGCGTCCCGGCTGGTCACCGGCACCCTGACCCTGCACGAGACGCTCGAGCAGGAGCTGGCCGTCTTCCTGGGCCAGCCCGCCGCGCTCGTCATGTCGACCGGCTACCACGCCAACCTCGCGGTCGTCACCGCACTGGCCGACCGCGACACCTTGATCGTCTCCGACGCCCACATCCACGCGTCCCTGATCGACGCCGCCCGCCTGTCGCGCTCCGAGATCGCGGTCACGCCGCACGGCGACGTGGATGCCGTCGACCAGGCCCTCGCGGGTGCAGGGAGCCGGCGCGCGATCGTGCTGGCCGAGTCGATCTACTCCGTGCTCGGCGACGCCGCTCCCCTCGTCGAGCTGGCCGAGGTGTGCACCCGCCACGACGCACTGCTGATCGTCGACGAGGCCCACGGGCTCGGTGTGGCGGGCACTGCCGGCGAAGGACTGGTCAAGGCACTCGGCCTCGCCTCCGCGCCCCACGTCGTCGTCACGGCCACGCTGTCCAAGTCGCTCGGCGCCCAGGGCGGCGCCGTCCTCGGCTCCCCCGCCCTGGTCCACCACCTCGTCAACCGGGCGCGACCGTTCATCTTCGACACCGCGCTCAACCCGGCCGCGACCGGTGGCGCCATCGCCGCCCTGCGGGTGCTGCGCTCGCGACCGGACCTGCCGGGCGTGGTCCGCGCCCGCGTCGAGTCCCTCGCCACCCGGCTCGGCGTGGACGTCCCGGCGGGCGCCGTACTCTCCGTGCCGATGACCTCGCCGCACGTCGCGATCGCTGCCCAGGCCGAGTGCCTGGAGCACGGCGTGCGCGTCGGCTGCTTCCGGCCGCCGTCGGTGCCGGACGGCATCTCGCGCCTGCGCATCACCACCAACGCGGGCGTGCCCGACGACGCGTGGGCGAAGGCGGGCGACCTGCTGGCCAAGGTCGTCGAGGCGCACCGATGATCCTCGTCGTCACCGGCACGGGCACCGGCGTGGGCAAGACCGTCGCGACCGCGGCCCTGGCCGCACGCGCCGCCGGGTCGGTCGTCGTGGTCAAGCCGGTGCAGACGGGCGTCCTGCCCGGCGAGGTCGGTGACGTCGACGACGTACGCCGCCTCGCGGGCTGCGAGGTCACCGAGCTGGTCCGCCTGCCCGATCCGCTCGCGCCCGACACCGCCGCCCGGCTGGTCGGGGTCACGCTGCCGAGCGTGGCGGAGCACGCCGCCCGGGTCCGTGGGCTCGCGGACGACTTCGACACGGTGATCGTCGAGGGTGCGGGCGGACTGCTCGTGCGCCTCGACTCCGAGGGCGGAACGCTGCTCGACCTCGCCGCCGCGCTGGACGCCTCCGTCGTGGTCGTCGTCGCTGCCGGGCTGGGCACGCTCAACCACACCGAGCTCACCGTCGACGCGTTGCGCACGCGTGGCCTCGAGCCGGAGGGGCTGGTCATCGGGTCCTGGCCGGCCTCGCCCGACCTCGCCGAGCGCTGCAACCTCGACGACCTGCCGCGCGTGACGGGACTGCCCGTGCTCGCGGTGATCCCGGCCGACGTCGGGTCGCTGGAGCAGTCGGCATTCCTCGCAGCCGCTCCTGGGTGGTTCACGCAGGAGGCAGGGCGTAGTTAAGTGAGAACTTGTCGGATCTCGACGAGATCACGACAAACCCTCACTCAACTACCCGGCCCGCTCGGAGGTTCACCATGAATGCATCCGACCAGTACGCCAGCGTGCGCTACCTCGTCGACGACGTCGACGCAGCCGTCGAGTTCTACACCACGCACCTCGGGTTCGAGCTGCTCTCGCACCCGGCGCCACCCTTCGCCGACGTCGTGCGCGGGCCCCTGCGGCTCCTGCTCTCCGGCACCGCCAGCTCCGGCGCCCGCGCGACTCCCGACGGTTCGATGTCGGCCGGCCGCAACCGCATCCACCTGGTCGTCGACGACTTCGACGCGCTCGTGGCCCGGCTCCGGGAGGCAGGGCTGCCCTTCGCCAGCGACGTCGTCTCCGGGCCGGGTGGTCGTCAGGTCCTGCTCACCGACCCCGCCGGCAACCTCGTCGAGCTGTTCGAGCCGGCGACCTGACGCGGCTCACCACCCCGGCGGGTGCCGCCCGTCCCACGGAGCAGCGGCCTCGACCTGCGCCGAGACCGAGAGCAGCAGCTCCTCCTCGGCCGGCCGCGCGGCCAGCATCACGCCGACGGGGAGACCGTCCGGCGTCCAGTGGAGCGGCAGCGAGACCGCCGGCATCCCGGTCACGTTCCACGCGCTCGTCCACGGCGTGAACCGCTTCTGCGCCTCGAAGTCGGCCGCCGGGTCCTCGTCGTCGCGCAGGTCGCCGACCAAGGGAGGGAGCGTGGCCAGGGTCGGCGTGAGCACGAGGTCGTACGGCGCCAGGCTGGCCAGCGCGTCCGCGGCATACCTCCGGAGCTGGCCGATCGCGAGGCCGAACTCGGGAGCGCTGACGGCCCGCCCCTTCTCGCTCAGCCACCGCGTAAGCGGTCGGATCTCGTGCTCGCGCCCCTCCGGGACCTCGGCCATCGCCGTGAGGACCACCCAGCAGACCTCGAAGGTCGCCACCGCCTCGCGGGGCAGCGGCACGTCGATGTCCACCACGTCGTGACCGAGGCCGGCGAGCAGGGCGGACGCCTCGTCCCACGCCGTGCGGACGACAGGCTCGACCTCACTGTCGGTGATGACTGGTGTGATGAAGCGAGCGACCCGGAGACGTCCGGGGTCGCGGTCACAGGCAGCCAGGAACGAGTCGAGAGGGGGTGGCGCCCAGGAGGGATCCCCCACCCGCCGACCAGCGAGCACGTCGAGCAGGGCGGCGGCATCACGCACCGTGCGCGCCAGCGGACCGGGCGTGGCCAGGCCGACCGGATCGCCGTACCGCGGAGCGCCGCTGATCCGACCGCGCGTCGGCTTCAGCCCGACCAGCCCGCAGCACGACGCCGGGATGCGGATGGAGCCACCGCCGTCCGAGCCCGGCGCCACGGGGACGAGCCCGGCGGCCACCGCGGCCGCGGCACCACCGGAGGACCCGCCAGCCGTGCGGCGGGGATCCCACGGGGTGACTGCCGGCGGGGCGACGTCGGGCTCGGTGTAGCAGGGCGAGCCGAACTCCGGTGTGTTCGTCTTGCCCAGGCTGGGCATCCCCGCGGCCTCGACGGTGAGGACGAGGTCGTCCGACTCGTCGGGCACGAAGCCGTCGTAGGCCGCCGAGCCGAACGTCGTGCGCACGCCGGCCGTCGGGTGCAGGTCCTTGATCGCGGTGGGCACTCCCCACAACGGGCCGGCACCCTCGGGGCGACCGCCGTCCCGGAGCCTGCGTGCGTGCGCGCGCGCCTGCTCGGGCGTGGACGTGACGAACGCGCCGACGGTGTCGGCGCGTTCGAGGTAGTGCTCGACGAGGTCGAGCGGCGTGACGTCGCCGCGGCGCACGAGCTCACCCTGCTCGAGGGCGGTCAGGTCATGCAGTGGAGGCACGACCCGACGGTACTCGCGCGCCGCGGCGCACGCCGGGGATCAGGCCGCAGCGACGGTCTCGTGCGACACGAGGGCGGTCAGGGCACCCACGAGGCGCTCGACCGCTGCCTCGTCGGCGAGCAGGTCACCGTTGAGGGCCGACTCGCTCGCGACGATGCCCTCGACGACGGTCGCGCCGGCGATGGTCGCGGAGTGGCGCGCGTGCTCGTGCGACCACTTGCCGCCGTACGGCGTCGGGGTGGCGCCGACGGCCGCGAACGGCTTGCCCACGATGGCGCCGGCGCCGTACGGGCGCGAGAGCCAGTCGATGGCGTTGTTGAGGACGGCCGGCATGGTGCCGTTGTACTCCGGCGTCACGACGAGCAGGCGGTCGGCGGCGGCCACGGCGACACGCAGGGCGACGGCGCTCGCGGGGACGGTCTCGCCGTCGAGCTCCTCGTTGTAGAACGGGATCTGGTCGAGGCCCTCGACGATGTCGATGGTGACGCCCTCGGGGGCGTTGGCCGAGAGGTGCTCGGCGATGCGACGGTTGAGCGAGTCGGCACGCAGGGAGCCGACGAGGACAGCGACACGGGTCTGGTTCGAGGTAGTCATGCCGGTTTAAACGGACCGCGGTCCGTTTGCATTCCCGATCGCGGAGAATTTCCAGCACACGGCCGTCCGCCGGGCACGACAACTACCCTGACGACGTGCCGATCAGTCTCCCGATGGCCGACGAGCCGCCTCACGAGCGCGCCGACGCCGCCCGCAACCGCGACGCGATCCTGGCTGCCGCGTCCCGGCTCGTCGACGAGGTCGGCGTCGAGGGCCTCTCCATGGACTGCGTCGCGCACGCGGCGGGGGTCGGCAAGGGCACCCTGTTCCGACGCTTCGAGAGCCGCGAGGGCCTGATGGCGGCCGTGCTCAACCGCTCGGAGACGGAGTGGCAGTCCGCCGTCTTGGCTGGCCCGCCACCGTTGGGTCCCGGCGCCGCCGCCTACGACCGGCTGCTCGCGATGGGACACTCCCGGCTGCGGCTCAACGTCACCCACGGCGCCCTGATCAAGGCCGCGACCGGCAGCAGCGGCGCCCGCTCGCGCGCGGCCGCGGCGTTCGCGATCATGCACGTGCGCTACCTGCTCGGCGAGCTGGGCGTCGACGGCGACCTGCCCCTGCTGGCGATCGCCATCCTGGCCCCGCTCGACATCACCATGATCGAGCAGCAGCAGGCCGACGACGTCACCCTGGAGCGGATCGAGGCCGCCTGGGACGACCTCGTACGTCGCGTGGTGGCCGGCTGAGCGTCAGCGGTGGTGCTTGCGCAGCCCGAAGGTCAGCCCGTCGACGAGCGCGCCCCACGACGCCTCGATCACGTTGTGGCCGACCCCGACCGTGACCCATGACGACTCGCCGTCCGAGGTCTCGATCAGCACCCGGGTGATCGCGTCGGTGCCGTGGCCCTGGTCGAGGATCCGCACCTTGTAGTCGATCAGCTCGAACTTCGCCACCTCCGGGAAGGCCTGGCCGATGGCCGAGCGGAGCGCGGCGTCGAGGGCGTTGACGGGGCCGTTGCCCTCGCCGGTCACGACGTAGCGGACCTCCTCGGAGCGCAGCTTGACCGTGGCCTCGGACACCGCCTCGCCGTCGGGCGTGGTCTCGGTGATGACGCGCCACGACTCGACGTCGAAGTAGGAGGGGCGGACGCCCTCGACCTCCTCGACGAGGAGCAGCTCGAAGGACGCGTCGGCCGCCTCGAAGGTGTAGCCGGTCTGCTCCATCGCCTTGACCCGGTCGGTCACGCGCGTCACGAGCTCGCGGTCGCCGGAGAGGTCGAAGCCGAGCTCCTTGCCCTTGAGCTCGATCGAGGCACGACCGGCCATGTCGGAGACGAGCAGGCGCATGTCGTTGCCGACGCCGATCGGGTCCATGTGCTGGTAGAGGTTGGGGTCGACCTTGATCGCCGAGGCGTGCAGGCCGGCCTTGTGCGCGAAGGCGGACGTGCCGACGTAGGGCTGGCGCGACGCCGGCGGCACGTTGGTCACCTCGGCCACGGCGTGCGCGATCCGGGTGGCCTCGCGCAGCAGCCCGGCCGGCAGCACCGCCCGGTCGAGCTTGAGCTCGAGGTTGGCCACGACGGTGACCAGGTCGGCGTTGCCGGTGCGCTCGCCGTAGCCGTTGATGCAGCCCTGCACGTGGGTCGCGCCGGCAGCGACGGCGGCCAGCGAGTTGGCGACCGCGCAGCCGGAGTCGTTGTGGGCGTGGATGCCGACCCGGGCACCCGTCGAGGCGATCACGTCGGTGACCACGTCGGAGACCCAGTCGGGCAGCATGCCGCCGTTGGTGTCGCACAGGGCGACGACCTCGGCGCCGGCCTCCGTCGCCGTACGCAACACCTCGAGGGCGTAGTCACGGTTGTCTCGGTAGCCGTCGAAGAAGTGCTCGGCGTCGAGGAAGACCGTCTGGCCCTCGGCACGGAGGTGGGAGACGGTGTCGCGCACCATCGCGAGGTTCTCCTCGAGGGTGGTGCGCAGGGCCAGCTCGACGTGGCGGTCGTGCGACTTCGCGACCAGCGTCACCACCGAGGCGCCGCTGTCGCGGAGCGCGGCGACCTGCGGGTCGTCGGCCGCCCTGACCCCGGCCCGCCGGGTGGCCCCGAAGGCCGCGAGGCGCGCGTGGCGCAGGTCGAGCTCCTGGCTCGCGCGCCGGAAGAACTCGGTGTCCTTGGGGTTGGCGCCCGGCCAGCCGCCCTCGATGAAGCCGACCCCCAGGCCGTCGAGCTGGCGCGCGATCGTCAGCTTGTCGGCGACGGAGAGGTTGAGCCCCTCCTGCTGCGCGCCGTCACGCAGCGTCGTGTCGTAGACGTGGAAGGAGCCCTGCAGGTCGAGCGGCTGGGACATCGGATGAATCCTTCTCATCGGAGCAGATCGGGGCACAAAAAAACCTCCCGGGGTCAGGAGGTTGGCGCGGCGGGAGACCCGTCGCGCTAGAAAATGATGATGGTGCTGGTGGTGCGCATACCCCCACTGTGCCACGGACAGCAGGTCGAGGAGCGAGAACCGCGATCGGTCTCGGATCGCGGTCAGGGCCGCGCCAGCGCTGGCTCAGGGCTGGAGCCACGACGGCAGGCTCATGTCGGCGAACGGCCGCTCGGCCGCCGGCGCCCAGTCGGTCCCCTGCGCGAGCGCGGTGGCGGCGAGCCCGCTGGCCACGGCGAGGGTCGCCACGGCGGCGAAGAACCACAGCAGCGGCCGGGCGCTGATCGGGTGGGACAGCCGGTGCACGGGGCCGCGCAGCCGTCGGCTGCCCGGTCCCCACCACATCGCTCCGCCGAGCACGACGCCGATGATGGCGAGGCTCACCAGCATCGACGCGCCGACCGCGAAGCACAGCAGCGCCGCGGCCAGGCCGAGCCCGATGCTCCACAGCACGAGCAGCAGCGCGCCCGGGATCGAGGCGACCGCGTGCCAGGGCGCCGCCAGCAGCACCTGCACGCCGTCGTACCACTTGGCACCACGCAGCTGTCGGCGGGCGCCAGCCGAGCTCGCCGCCATCGAGCCGCTGCGCAGGATCCAGACGAGCAGGGTCAGGACAGCGATCGCGACGTACGGCGCCAGCGCCACCGCCGCACCGACGACCCCGATCCCCGCCAGCACGAGAATCCCCCGGCGCAGCTTCTCGAAGCCGCCGACGGGGCGCGCCGGCGGCGCGGGGGCTGCCTCGTCGCTCCCGATGGTCTGGGTGGATCCGTCCGGCAGCACCCGGGTCGACTGTCGCTGCGGTGCGGTCTCGCGCGCGGCCCAACCGGGGGGCTCGCTCGGACCTGAGTCTCGAGGAGACTCAGGTCGAAGGGCGGGCTCCGCGACCTCGGTCGGGGCGGTGGTCCCTGCCATCGCGGCGACCGCCATCGGCATGGTGAACGGGTCGTCGGCCGGCGCGGCAGCCGTGTGCGGGCCGCGGGTGGAGAGCCACTCGCGCAGCTCGTCGAGGGTCGGTCGGTTGCGCGGCTCGGGGTCGAGCGCGTCGGTCACGGCCCGCCGGATGCTCGGGTCGAGGTCGGACAGGTCGTGCTCCCCGCGGCGTACGCGGTCCATGATCGCCATGGAGGGACCGCGACCGAACGGCGCGCGACCGGTGCCGGCGAAGGCGACCGTCGCGGCCCAGGAGTGCACGTCGGAGGCCGTCGAGGCGTCCTCGCCGAAGAGGATCTCGGGGGCGAGGTAGCCGGGCGTGCCGAGCAGCCAGCCGGTGTGGGTGAGCTTGGGGTCGTCGGCCACCCGCGCCAGCCCGAAGTCGATCAGGATCGGGGTGCGGCCCTCCATCAAGATGTTGGAGGGCTTGATGTCGCGGTGCAGGACACCCACGCCGTGGACCGCGGCCAGCGCCTCGGCCAGGCAGGTCGCAAACCACACGAGGTCGTCGCCCTCGAGCGGTCCCTCCTCGTGGATGTGGTCGTGCAGGGAGAGACCGGGGACGTAGCGGGTCGCGACGAACGGGATCTCGCCCCACGGGTCGGCGTCGAGGATCTCGGCGACGCGGCGCGACTTCACCCGCGTCAGCGACGACACCTCGCGCGCCAGCCGGCGCCGCGCCTCGTCGTCGCCGACGATGTGCGGGCGCAGCACCTTGAGCGCGACCCGCTCGCCACCGGGCTTGCGGGCGAGGTGGACCACGCCCATGCCGCCCTCACCGAGGCGCGTCAGCAGCTCGTAGTCGCCGACGAAGAGACCCGGCGGTGCCTGCTCGGGACGGGAGGTGGTCACGCACGGAGATTACCGGGGCGGGCCCGGAGAACCCGTCAGGCGCTCAGTCGACCTGGTGCATCCAGCCGAACGTGTCGTCGGCGCGGCCAAACTGGACGTCGACCAGAGCCGAGCGGATCCGCATGGTGAGGTCGGTCGAGGGGGGCGCCGGCACCTCGCCGCCGTTCCACTTCAGCGACCCGACGGGGGTCACCACCGCGGCGGTGCCGCACGCGAAGATCTCGGTGATCGCGCCGCTCGTGACGCCCTCGCGCCACTCGTCGATGGAGAACTTGCGCTCCTCGACCTGGTGGCCGAGCTTGCCGGCGAGCTCGATGATCGAGGCGCGGGTGATGCCCTCGAGGATGGTGCCGGTCTGCGGGGTGACGATGCGACCGTCCTCGAAGACGTAGTACATGTTCATGCCGCCGAGCTCCTCGACGTACTTGCCCTCCTGGCCGTCGAGGAAGACGACCTGGTCGCAGCCGTGGGCCGTGGCCTCCTGCTGCGCGACGAGCGAGCTGGCGTAGTTGCCGCCGGTCTTCGCCGCGCCCATGCCGCCGCGGCCGGCGCGGGTGTAGTCCTCGGTCAGCCACAGCGTGACGGGCTTGATGCCGCCCTTGAAGTAGGCGCCGGCGGGCGAGGCGATGACCATGAACGTGACGTGCTGGGCCGGGCGGACCCCGAGGAAGACCTCGCTGGCGAACATGAACGGCCGCAGGTAGAGGCTCTTCTCGCCACCGTCGGTGTTCGTCGGCACCCACCGCTCGTCGATCTTCACCAGTGCCTCGACGGCAGCCACGAAGTCCGCGACCGGCAGCTCGGGGAAGGCCAGCCGCTGCGAGGAGCGCGCCATCCGCTTGGCGTTCTCCTCGGGCCGGAACAGGTGCACCGAGCCGTCCGCGTGCCGGTAGGCCTTCATCCCCTCGAACGTCTCCTGCGCGTAGTGCAGGACGGCGGTCGCCGGGTCGAGCGTGAGCGGGCCGTAGGGCGTCACGCGCGCGTCGTGCCAGCCACGGTCCGGGGTCCACTCGATCGTGACCATGTGGTCGGTGAAGTGGATGCCGAAACCGGGGTTGGCGAGGATCTCGGAGAGACGTGCGTCGTCGACCGGGGCGGGGTTGGCCGTGGTGCTGATGTCCATGGTCGCCAATCTAACGCTAGAGCCGGCCTGCGATCGCGTCGCCGACCTCGGACGTACGGCGCGTGGTGCCTGCCTGCCGCTCGGCCAGATCGGCGAGCACGGCCGCCTCGACGGCGGCCGACGCATCGGCGTACCCCAGGTGGTCGAGGAGCAGCGAGGTCGACAGGATCGCAGCGGTCGGGTCGGCCTTCTGCTGGCCCGCGATGTCGGGCGCGGAGCCGTGCACGGGCTCGAACATCGAGGGGGCGGTGCGGTCGGGGTTGATGTTGCCGCTGGCCGCGAGCCCGATGCCGCCCGTGATGGCGGCGGCGAGGTCGGTGATGATGTCGCCGAAGAGGTTGTCGGTGACGATCACGTCGAAGCGCGACGGGTTGACCGTCATGTGGATCATCGCCGCGTCGATGTGCATGTAGTCGGTGGTGACGTCCGGGTGCTCGGCTGCGACGGCCTCGAACAGCCGCCACCAGACCGAGCCGGCGTTGACCAGCACGTTGGTCTTGTGGACCAGGGTGAGGTGCTTGCGCGGACGGCGCTCGGCGCGGGCGAAGGCGTCACGGACGACGCGCTCGACGCCGAAGGCGGTGTTGACGGAGACCTCGGTGGCCACCTCGGCGGGCGTGCCGACGCGCAGGGCGCCGCCGTTGCCGGTGTAGGGACCCTCGGTGCCCTCGCGGACGACGACGAAGTCGATCTCGCCCTGGTCGAGCACGCTGTCGGCCAGCGGGGAGGGGGTGCCGGGGAAGAGCCGGCTCGGGCGCAGGTTGACGTAGTGGTCGAGCTCGAAGCGGAGCTTGAGCAGCAGACCGCGCTCGAGGATGCCGGGCGGCAGGTTGGGGTCGTTGGGCTTGCCACCGACCGCGCCGAGCAGGATCGCGTCGTGCTGCCGGATCTCGGCGAGCACGGAGGGCGGGAGCACGTCGCCGGTGGCGAGGTAGTTCTCCGCGCCGAGCGCGTAGTGGGTCTGCTCGAACTTCACCGGGACGTCGACCGCCTCGAGGACCTTGAGCGCCTCGGGGGTGACCTCCTGGCCGATGCCGTCGCCGGGGATGACGGCGAGCTGGACGGTGCCGGACTGGCTGGCGGTGGCCTCTGTAGTCATGTGCGAAATCTAGTTGTCGTCGGGGCGCTGGCCGCCGTTGTCTCGCAGGTCAAGCGACGCTTGCAGTGCTGCGTTGGTCGCTTCGATGCTGCGCGGGTTCTCGGGGTTGTGGCTGGCGGGGCCCCAGTCGGGGTACAGGTCGTACATCTCGTGCTCCTTCGGGATCGGTCGGGTGTTGCCCCCGTCCCGCGGCGGAGATCGTTCGACTGGTCCCACGGATCGCGTGAGGAGGGTCAGCCGACGGCCTGCGGATCGCGCGAAGTCACATCGGGAGCGAGATCCGCCGCGGGGCGTTGGTCGTGCCGGTCCAACCGGCACTGCAGGGTGTGAACCACCACTGCTGACAAGGCCCTACCGACGTCGTCGCACGTCGAACACCGCGACGAGTGGGCCCTGTCTCAGGCCTCGCCGCGGCGATCAATAAGTACGAGAACGCTCCGCATGGTGAGCCGACCGTACGCCCCCGACCCCGGGCAGCGCAGCCATCTGGCCGACCTTGCTCACGATGCGAGACAGTCGTCTTGTCATGAAAGACTCGACAACCTCATGAGTGCCCCTCCCGAACTACCCGACATCGTGTCCCGCGCCTTCGACGTCTCCCGCAAGGCGGGCTACGTCGCGTTCTGCCGCAACGAGACCGGTCGGCTGCTCGCTGCGCTGGCCGCCACGCGCGGCGGCACCATGGCCGAGTTCGGCACGGGCTGCGGGGTGGGCACTGCCTGGCTGCGCAGCGGCGTACGCAACGGGGCCCGCATCATCACCGCCGAGCTGAACCCCAAGCTCGCCACCGCAGCCGCCGAGATCTTCGAGGACGACGACCGCGTCGAGGTGCTGGAGGCCGACTGGTCGACCCTGCACGAGCGCGGTCCCTACTCGCTCGTCTTCCTCGACTCGGGCGACCCGGAGTCGGTGCGCGTCGACGCCGTCGTCGACCTGCTCGAGCCGGGCGGCATCGTGGTGCTCGACGACTTCACGCCGTGCGAGATGTGGCCGCCGATCTCCTACGGTCGCGTCGACACCCTGCGCGAGGAGTGGCTCACCGACGAGCGGTTCACCGCCGTCGAGGTGATGATCGCGCCCGACGCGTCGGCCCTCATCGCCACGCGTCGCTAGAAGGGTCTTCCCTGGCTGGCGCTCGCACCTGGTTCGGGCGTGCACCCCAATCAATACACAGTCGTGCCACTTTTCCCCCACACGGCGGACAGGCGAGTGGGTGCTACCTACCTTGGGGCGACCCCGCCGGACCGTCGTCGGTCCGGACCCTTTCTCGTTGGAGAACATTCATGAACAAGCCCTCTCGTCGCGCCCAGAAGCTCCTCGTCGGCGCGACCACTCCCGTCGCCGTCGTCTGCGCGGCGGCCATGGTCTACCAGGCGTCCTACGCAGCCTTCAGCGGCCAGACCCGCAACTCCGGCAACGACTGGTCCACCGGTTCGGTCAACCTGACCGACGACGACAACGGGTCCGCGCGGTTCCAGGTCGCCAACTTGCTGCCGGACCAGACCGACGACAAGTGCATCAAGGTCACGGCCAACGCTTCGGTGCCCAGCACGGTCAAGGGCTACGCAGTCAACCCGGTGCCCTCGAACACCGGCCTCGAGAACCGGATCAAGGTGACCATCGAGGACGGCACGGGCGGCACCTTCGCCGACTGCACCGGCTTCCAGCCCCAGACCGTGCTGGTCCCCGACTACACCTTGGCCCAGCTGGCCCAGGCCAACAACTGGGAGAGCGGTGTCGGCGGCTGGACCGTCCCGGCCGGAACCTCCTCCAAGACCTACCGGATCACCTGGCGATTCGACACCGCCGGCATGACCCAGGCCCAGGTGGACCAGCTCCAGAACTCGCGCACCGGCATCGACATCCAGTGGGAGATGCGGAGCAACTGAGGGCTCTCGGCGTCACACCACACGTATGCATCTCTCGCAGGACGGCGCAGCCGGGACCCCCTCGTGGTCCCGGCTGGTCGTCGTGCTGCTCGCGCGTGCCTACCGAGCCGTCTTCCTGACCCTGGCCGCGCTGGCGCTGGCCCCGATGCTCATCCACTGGGGCTCCTACGTCGTGGAGACGGGCTCGATGCGACCCTCGATCGCCGTCGGGGACGTGGTGCTCGCCCGGCCGGTGCAGGCGGCCGACACCGTCCACGTGGGCCGCGTCTACGTGTTCGACGACCCGAGCCGCTCCGACGACCGGCTGCTCGTGCACCGCGTGGTCGAGCGCCGCGACGACGGTGACTTCACCTCCGCGGGTGACGCGAACCAGTTCACCGACACCACGCCCGTGCGTGCCACGGACCTGACGGCGCAGGCGATCCTGCTGGTGCCGTTCGTGGGCCTCCCCGTCGTCTGGCTGGGATCCGGGCAGTGGCTGCCCCTCGCGGCGTGGTTGCTGCTGACCATGTCGGCCTTCGGCCTGGCGACGTTGCGCGCGGGCAGCGACCGGCCGCCACGGGACCGCCTGCGTCGCCGCACCAAGGGCGTGCGCCAGCCCGGCCCTGCGCCGAGCCCGGTCACGGTCGCGCGGACCGCGCTCGCTCCCACGGCCGTCGGGGTGGCGCTGCTCTTGCTCGGGGCGACGCCCATGACCGTCTCCGCGGGGTTCACGGCTCGCTCGGCCAACGGCTCCAACTCCTGGACGGTGGGCACCTGGGTCCAGGAGTACGTCGGCGCCGTGCTCACCGACCAGCCGTTCGGTTTCTGGCTGCTCGACGAGTCCAGCGGGTCGCCGTACGCCGCCGACCGGTCCGGGCACAACCGCACCGGCCAGTACTACGGCGCCCTCACCCTGGGCCGTCCGGGCGGCCTGCCCCGCAACCCCGGGACGGCGGTCGGTGTGGCGGGCGGCCGGGTCGTGCTCGGACCCACGTTCGTCGCCTCGCCTGCGACGTACTCCATCGAGCTGTGGATGCGCACGACCTCGACGGCCGGCGGCTATGTCGCAGGCTTCGAGGACGACCGTGACGACAACTGGCGCGGAGCCGACGCCGACCGGATCGTGTTCCTCCAGCCCTCCGGACAGCTGACCTTCGGCCTCTGGAGCAACCGCTCGACGAGCATCACCACTCCGCGCGCCTACAACGACGGCGTGTGGCACCACGTGGTCGTGACCAGCACGTCTGCGCGGTCATCGGTGGTGTACGTCGACGGCGTCGCCGTCACCAGCGGGACCACCTCGCCGGTGAACAGCTACCCGGGTTACTGGCGGATCGGCCAGGGCAGCACGGGCAACCAGAACGGGGTCAGCTCGTCGTTCCCCGGCGACCTCGACAACGTCGCGGTCTACCACTCGGTGCTGTCACCGACTCGCGTCGCCGCCCACTGGGCTGCCCGCTGACGTGAGGTCGACGGCACCGGGCAGGTCCACGGTGAACCACGGCAGCATCAGCTGGGTCAGCGGTCCGATGAGTACGGCGTAGAGCACGGTCCCGACGCCCAGCACACCGCCGAGCGCCAGGCCGAGCACCACGACCAGCACCTCGAGGCCGGTGCGCACCAGTCGCAGCGAGAGCCCGGTGCGGCGCGCGAGCCCGGTCATCAGGCCGTCGCGCGGCCCGCGGCCGAACTGCGCGCCGATGTAGAGCGCACTGGCCATGCCGCACAGGGCGACACCGCCCAGGGCCAGCGCGATCCGCGCGACCATCCCGTCGCCGGGGGCGAGCACGGCCAGCGTCGCGTCGGCGGACATGCCCACGATGAAGGCGTTCGCGATGGTGCCGATGCCGGGCTTCTCCTTGAGCGGGATCCAGAAGATCAGCACGATGAAGCTGAACAGCACCACGGCCTGGCCGATCGTCATCGGCACGTGTCGGATGAAGCCGGAGTGCAGCACGTCCCACGGCGCCAGGCCGAGCGCCCCGCGGAGCATCATGGCCAGCGAGACGCCGTACAGGACGAGGCCGATCAGCAGCTGCGGCACCCGGCGACCGAGGCGACCGGCGCGCAGCTGCGCGATCGGGCCGAGGTCGACGAGGGCGGTGGGGGGACGCACGCCAGCCGTGCCGGAGATGATGCTCATGGACTCATTCTCCGACAGATTGGCCTTCTCTTCGATAGCCAATCGTGGAAGAGTGGTCTGCATGACGCGCACCATCAGTGCTTCCCGAGTGGCCACTCTCGTGGGTCCGCTGTCCGGCGACGAGCGGCCCCTCTACCTCGAGCTGGCCGAGGGCCTGCGCCTGCTGATCGGCGAGGGACGCATCCCGGCGGCCACCCGCATGCCCAGCGAGCGCGAGCTCACCACCGCCCTCGGCGTCAGTCGGACCACGGTGACGCGGGCCTATGCCGAGCTACGGGACCGGGAGTACGCCGAGTCGCGCCGCGGCTCCGGCACCGTGACCCGGCTGCCGCTGCACGCGACGTCGGTGACCGACCGCATCTTCGCCCCGTGGTCGCAGGACCCCGACGTCGTCGACCTCAACTGTGCGGCGCCCAGCGCCCCGGCGGGCGTCGCGGCGGCCTACGAGGCAGCGGTGGCCGAGCTCCCGCCCTACCTGTCCAACCACGGCTACTACCCCGCCGGGCTGGCCCGGTTGCGCGAGGTGGTCGCCGAGACCTATGCCGAGCGGGGGCTCCCGACGTCCCCCGAGCAGATCATGATCACCAGCGGCGCGCTGGCCGGCGCCGCGGTGGTCGCGCAGGCCCTGACGTCGCCCGGCGACCGGGTGGTCGTCGAGGACCCGGTCTACCCCAACGCCACGCAGGCGCTCGGCCACCGCAGCGCCCGGCTGGTGCCGGCGCCCGTCGACCCCGACGGCTGGGACCTCGCCGCGACGGCGGCCATCGTGCGCCAGGCCGCTCCCCGGCTCGCCTACCTGATCCCGGACTTCCAGAACCCCACCGGACTCGTGATGAGTGACGATCAGCGCGCCGAGTACGCCGCCGCGCTGAAGCGCGCCCGGGTCACCCCGGTCGTCGACGAGGCGCACCAGGCGCTGGCCCTCGACGGACAGGCGATGCCGGCTCCCTTCGCCACCCACTCCCCCGGTGCGATCACCATCGGCAGCGCCAGCAAGCAGTTCTGGGGAGGCCTGCGACTCGGCTGGCTGCGCGTGCCCGAGCCGATGATGCCGGCGCTCCTGCAGGCGCGGATGAGCCTCGACCTGGGCGCGCCCCTGCTCGAGCAGCTCGCCCTGGTGCACCTGATCGAGAACAGGCACGCCGTTTGGGCGGCCAACCGCGAGCGGCTCGGCCGGCAACGCGACGTGCTGCTCGACGCGCTCGACACGCAGCTGCCCGACTGGACCTTCCACCGGCCCACAGGTGGGCTGGCGGTGTGGTGCCGGCTCCCCCGGCCCCGCGCGAGCGCGCTGGTCGCCGAGGCCGAGCGGCTGGGCGTGATCGCGGCGGCCGGCCGGGTGTTCGCCGTCGAGGGCGGGCTCGAGCACTTCGTCCGGCTGCCCTGGACGAGGCCGGCCGACGAGCTCGAGCTCGCCGTCACCCGGCTCGCCCAGGCGTGGACCAACCCCGGAGCCGTCGCTCGGACAACCCCGGACCGGTTGACGGTCGCCTGAATCCGCGGCGCCCACGGTCCGGCCTGAGCCCGCCGGGTAAAGAAAGATGCGAGTTCAACCAATCCCCTGCGCGGCCCCGCACTGCGACATACCTTCGCAGCGTCTGGCCGATGGAGCCAGCACCAGCTCACACACCCTTGGGGGACCCAGCATGAAGTTGAACCGCACCACGGCCGTCGCGCTCGGCGCAGCCGTCCTCGTCAGCGGAAGCTTCGGCGTCGCCGCGGCTGACGACGTCACCCGGCTGATCAGCAGCAAGCACATCAAGGACGGCTCGATCCAGGTTAAGGACCTGACCGACGGCGCACAGGAGAAGCTCTCCGGTGAGGACGGCACGAACGGGGCCGTCGGGCCCGCGGGTCCTGCCGGCGCCAAGGGCGACACCGGCGCGAAGGGCGCTGACGGTGCCAAGGGCGAGACCGGCGCAATCGGTCCGGCCGGCGCAGTCGGTCCTGCCGGCGCCAAGGGCGAGGCTGGCGCTGCCGGCGCTGCAGGCGCGAAGGGTGACACCGGCGCTCCCGGTGCCCCCGGCGCGAAGGGTGACACCGGTGCTCCCGGTGCTCCCGGCGCTCCCGGCGCAGTCCTGGTCGACCTCGGCCCGGCCGCCAGAACGGCTGACGTGAACGTCGTCAACATCGGTGGTGGGTTCAACGAGGCCGGCCGCGGCGCCACCCAGGTATCGACGTTCACCCTCACCCAGGGCACCTATCTCCTGTCGTCCGACGCATTCTTCATCTCGAAGCCCTTGACGACGACGTCGGGCCTGACCCGGCTGCAGCTGGCGATCCGGGGCGTGGACGGCTCGACGTTCGGTTCCGACCTCGGCACCTGCTTCACCGGCCTGGCCTCGACACTCGCCCAGCGCGAGGCGACCTGCAACACCACTCGCATCGTGCGCGTTGACGTGCCCAGCCTTGTTGTAAACGTCAAGGCCTTCGGCTACGCCGACGACCAGGGCCAGGCCGACTCCGGCAAGTTCAACGTCACCACGAACATCTCGGCCCTCAAGATCGGCTGACGCAACACCAACAAACAGAACCGCCCGGCGAGCACTGCTCGCCGGGCGGTTCTGTTTGCTGTGTCGAAAGAAGTGCTCAGACCAGGTCGGCAGCGCGGACGGACACCGCGTTGATCGCCGTCTCGATCTCGGCGAGCGTCTCGGCCGGGATCACGGAGTCGACCGACAGGGCGACCAGCGCCTCGCCGCCCTTGTCCGTGCGCGAGACCTGCATGCCGGCGATGTTGACACCGGAGGCACCGAGGATGCCGCCGACGGTGCCGACCATGCCCGGCCGGTCGGCGTAGGTGAAGAACGCCAGGTGGTCGGTGGGCTCGATGTCGATGTCGAAGCCGTTGACCTCGACGAGGCGCTCCTTCTGGGAGATGCCGACGAGCGTGCCGCTGACCGAGATCTGCGAGCCGTCGGCCAGGGTGCCGCGGATCGTGATCAGGTTGCGGTGGTCGGGGCTCTCCGGGTCGGAGACGAGGCGTACGGCGGTTCCCCGCTCGGCCGCCAGCAGCGGCGCGTTCACGTAGGAGACCTGGTCCTCGACGATGTCGGTGAAGACACCCTTGAGGGCCGCGAGCTCGAGCACCTTCACGTCGAACTCGGTGATCTCGCCCCGGACCTCGACGTCGATCTGCTGGGCGACCTCGCCGGCCAGGGCGGTGAAGACCCGGCCGAGCTTCTCAGTGAGCGGGATGCCGGGACGGACGTCCTCGGCGATGACGCCGCCCTGGACGTTGACGGCGTCGGGAACGAGCTCACCCGACAGGGCCAGGCGCACGGACTTGGCGACGGCGATGCCGGCCTTCTCCTGGGCCTCGTCGGTCGACGCACCGAGGTGGGGCGTGGCGACGACGTTCTCCAGCTCGAAGAGCGGGCTGTCGGTGCAGGGCTCCTTGGCGAACACGTCGAGGCCGGCGGCAGCGATCTGGCCGGTCTTCAGCGCGTCGTAGAGGGCGGCCTCGTCGACGATGCCACCGCGGGCAGCGTTGACCAGCACCAGCGAGGTCTTGGCCTTCGCGAGCTGCTCGGCACCGATCAGGCCCACGGTCTCGGGGGTCTTGGGCAGGTGCACGCTCATGAAGTCGGCCTCGGCCAGGAGGGTGTCGAGGTCGACGAGACGCACGCCCATCTGCGCG
Source organism: Nocardioides allogilvus (assembly GCF_003047285.1). Lineage (GTDB taxonomy): Bacteria > Actinomycetota > Actinomycetes > Propionibacteriales > Nocardioidaceae > Nocardioides > Nocardioides allogilvus. The sequence goes on from NZ_PZYX01000002.1 coordinate 434,493, forward strand.
GCGCGGCCAGCCTGGACGTAGGGGTCGTAGGCGATGACCTTCATGCCGAAGGCGCTCAGGCGCTGGGCGACGAGGACGCCGATGCGACCGAGACCGACGATGCCGACGGTCTTCTCGTAGAGCTCGATGCCGGTGTACTTCGAGCGCTTCCACTCGCCGTTCTTCAGCGCGGCGTGGGCCGGGCTGACGTGGCGGGCGGCGGCCAGCATCAGGGCGACGGCCAGCTCGGCGGCGGAGACGATGTTGGACGTCGGGGCGTTGACGACCATGACGCCGGCCTGCGTGGAGGCCTTGACGTCGACGTTGTCGAGACCGACGCCCGCACGGGCGACGACCTTGAGCTTCTTGGCGGCGGCGAGCGCCTCGGCGTCGACCTTGGTGGCCGAGCGCACGAGGATGGCGTCGACGTCGACGATGGCGGCGAGCAGCTCGGCGCGGTCGGCGCCGTTGCAGTTGCGGATCTCGAAGTCGGGACCGAGCGCCTCGACGGTGGCGGGGCTCAGTTCTTCGGCGATGAGTACGACAGGCTTTGAAGTCACAGCGGAGTTCCTCGATGTGGGTGATCGATGAGGGCCTGCACGACGCTGTGCACGGCCAGCCTACAAGGTGTGGGCGTCAGATGGCACAGCCGTCCGGTCCGCAGGCATCGCCGCTCGCGAGCATCTCCACGACCGGGTGCGACTCCGACCAGGCCCGCTCCAGCACCTGGGTGAACGCCTCGGCCGGCTGGGCTCCGGAGACGCCGAACTTGTTGTCCACCACGAAGAACGGGACCCCGGTCGCGCCGAACGCCTGAGCCTGCTCGATGTCGGCCCACACCTCGTCGGCGAACTCCGTGCTGCCCAGCACCCGGTCGACGGCTGCCGCGTCCAGACCGGCCTCAGTGACGATCGAGCGCAGCTCACCGTGGTCGGCGACGTTGCGGGCGTCGATGAAGTACGCCGACAGCAGCGCCTCCTTCACCCGGCCCTGCAGCTCCGGTCCGCCGTCGTGGAGCGCGAGGTGGACGAGCCGGTGGGCGTCCATGGTGCCGACGCGCTTCGACTCGTGGTGGCGCCAGAGCATGCCCTCCTCGGCCGCGGCGGCCTCCACGCGGTCGATCATCGTGCGTCCGGCGTCCGGCCCACCGCCGTACTTGCGGCCCAGCGCCTCGGCGACGGTCTCCACCGGGGTCGTGGGAGCACCCGGGTCGAGCTGGTAGGAGTGCCACACCACCTCGACCTCGTCGGCGTGCTCGAAGGTGCTCAGGGCCGTCTCGAGGCGGCGCTTGCCGATGTAGCACCACGGGCAGACCACGTCGGACCAGATGTCGATGCGCATGTGGGCAGCAACCTCGCTCAGCGCGGAGATGTTCCCGCGACGGCGGCGGCGATCGGTGTGTCACCTGACACGAGGTTCCACTGGGCACCGATCCCGGCGTCGGAGTCGAGGACCTCGGCGAGGACCGCCGCCACGTCGGCGCGCGGGACCTCGGCCCGGGCGACGTCCTGACCGAGCTCGACCAGGCCCGTGGCGTCGCCGTCGGTGAGCATCCCGGGGCGGATGATCGTCCACTCGAGCCCGCTGTCGCGCAGGGCCGTGTCGGCGTCACGCTTCGCGTCGACGTACGCACGCCAGACCGGGTTGGCGTCTGCGGCGACCGGGTCGTCCACGTTGATCGCGGAGACCTGGACGAAGCGGCTGACGCCGGCCTGCCGAGCGCCCTCGATCGACTTGAGCGACCCCTCGAGGTCGACCGTCCGCTTGCGCTCGATGTTGCCGTCAGGGCCGCCGCCCGCGGCGAAGACGACTGCTCGGGCGCCCTCGAAGGCGGCGCCGAAGTCCTCCGCTGTGCTGTTCTCGATGTCGAGCAGGCGCACCTCGGCACCCGCTGCCTCGAGCCGTGGACGGTGCTCCTCGGAGCGCACCAGCGCGACCGGGGTGTGGCCGCGCTCCACCAGCAGGGGGTGCAGCAGGCGGGCGATCTGGCCGTTTCCTCCGACGATGGCGATGCGAGTCATACCGGCCACAGTGCCACGACGCCGGTCAGACGTTTTCCTGGCGAGCGACGGTGGCTCGACGGGCGACCAGGGTGACGGCGAACGAGAGGCCGAGGGCGAGCAGCACGCCCAGGTTGGCGTAGGCCCAGGGGCCGTCCCAGTAGGGCCCGGCCGGGTCGTCGACGTAGGTCCCCAGGCCCAGCGGGCGCAGCAGGAAGCCCTGCCAGTTGTTCCAGGACGCGTCGGTCGCGAACGAGTTGACGACCAGCCCCCAGCCGAGCACGGAAGCCCCGATCATCGTGCCGATCGAGGTCCAGTCGAAGGCGCCGTAGCGCCCGGTGGCGTCGAACAGCGCCTCGTCGTCGTAGTCGCGCCGGCGCAGGAGGATGTCGGCGATCATGATGCCGGCCCAGGAGGCGAGCGGGACTCCCAGCGTGATCAGGAAGCTCTGGAACGGCCCGAGGAAGTCGGCGGCGAAGAAGACGACGTAGATCGTGCCGAGGGTGAGGAGCACGCCGTCGACGCCGGCCGCCTGCGGGCGCGTGAGCTTCACTCCGAGCGACAGCAGGGTCAGGCCCGAGGAGTAGATGCCGAGCACTGCCCCGCTCACGAGCGCCAGGATCGCGGCCAGCAGGAAGGGCACGAGGAACCACGTCGGCAGCGCCCTGCCCAGGGTGCCGATCGGGTCGGCGACGATGCCGGCCGCCAGGTCCGGCGACGAGCCGGCGAGCAGGAGTCCGAAGAGCACCAGCAGGACCGGCGCGATCGCACCGCCGAGCGTGTTCCAGCCAACGATCGCGGCACCGCTGGCCGAGCGTCGCTGGTAGCGCGACCAGTCGGCCGCGATGTTGATCCAGCCCAGGCCGAAGCCGGTCATCACCATCACGAGCGCTCCGACCATCTGCTGGACGCTGCCGTCGGGGATGGCGGTGACCTCGGACCAGCGCACTTCGTCCAGGGTCAGCGCGAGGTAGATGATCGTGGCGATGCCCGTGATCCAGGTCAGCCACGACTGCATCTTCATGATCACGTGGTAGCCCGCCACGCTGGCGGAGACGATGAGCGCCGCGACCACGACGGTGGCCACCACCTTCGTCATCGTCCCGGAGGCCCAGCCCAGCTGGTCGAAGATGGTCGCGGTCGCGAGCACGGCGAGGATCGCGAGGAAGGTCTCCCAGCCGATCGAGACCAGCCAGGACACCGCGCCGGGAAGCTTCTGCCCCGTCACGCCGAAGGCCGCCCGGCTCAGGATCATGGTGGGGGCGGATCCGCGCTTGCCGGCGATGGCGATGACGCCGCACAACGCGAACGAGATGACGACCCCGACCACCGTGACGACGGCCGCCTGCCAGAAGGAGATGCCGAAGCCGAGCACGAACGACCCGTAGCTGATGCCGAAGACGCTGACGTTGGCCGCGAACCACGGCCAGAACAGGTCCCGCGGCCTGGCGGTCCGGTCGGCCTCGTCGATGATCTCGATGCCTGTCTGCTCGACGCCGAGTCGTCGGGTCGCTGCCAGAGTGCTGTCGCTCATGACCTCATGATGCACCCGCCCCGCCGCAGGCGTGCTCAGGGTGACCCCTGTCCCGGCTCAGGGTCGGGCGGGGGTCGAGTGGGGGCAGGGCGGGGGTTGCCACCCGATGTGGCGGAAGGTGGCCGGCCAGCAGAGTGGCGACCATGATCACCGTTGACTCACTGACCCGGAGGTACGCCGGCTTCACCGCCGTCGACAACGTCTCCTTCACCGCCCAGCCCGGCCGCGTGACCGGCTTCCTCGGCCCGAACGGCGCTGGCAAGTCCACCACGATGCGGGTGATGGTCGGGCTCACCGTCCCCACGTCCGGTTCGGCCACCATCGACGGCATCAGGTTCGCCGACCTGCCCAATCCCGGCCTCGAGGTCGGCGTCCTGCTCGACGCCTCCGCCCAGCACGCCGGACGCACCGGGCGGGAGACCCTCACGGTGGCTGCCGACACGATGGGCCTGCCCCGCACGCGGGTCGACGAGATGCTCGAGCTCGTCAGCCTGACGCCCACCGAGGCCAAGCGGCGGGTGCGCAACTACTCGCTCGGCATGCGCCAGCGCCTCGGGATCGCCACCGCGTTGCTCGGCGACCCGCGCGTGCTCATCCTCGACGAGCCGGCCAACGGTCTCGACCCGGCCGGCATCCGCTGGATGCGCGACCTGCTGCGCAGCTATGCCGACAAGGGCGGCACGGTGCTGCTCTCCTCGCACCTCCTGCACGAGATCGAGGTCATCGCCGATGACCTCGTCGTGATCGGCAACGGCAAGATCGTCGCCTCCGGCACCAAGGAGGAGCTGCTCGCAGCAGCGGGCACCCTCGCCCGCTCGACCTGGCCGCGCGACCTCGCCCACGCCCTCGAGCAGGCCGGCATCGCCAGCACGCTCGCCGGCGACGGCTCGGTCCGCACCGACGCCGATCCTGCCCAGGTGGGCGCGGTGGCACTCGCCGCCGGCATCGCCCTCACCGAGCTCCGCTCCGCCGAGGGCGCGGGCCTCGAAGACATGTTCCTGTCGCTCACTGCCGACACCCAGCGCGAAGGAGTTGCGGCATGATCGCCACGACCGTCTCCCCCACGACCAGCACCGATGCGTCACGCTCGTTCCCGGTGCGCGAGCCCGCCCGCGCCATACCGATCACCCGCCTGGTCAAGGTCGAGCTGCGCAAGATGTTCAACACCCGCTCGGGCTTCTGGATGCTCGTCAGCATCGGCATCCTGTCGCTGCTGGCGACCGGCGCCGTGATCATCTTCGCGCCCGACAACGCCGTGACCTACGAGAACTTCGCGACGGCGATCGGGTTCCCGATGTCGGTGATCCTGCCGATGATCGCGATCCTCGGTGTGACCAGCGAGTGGAGCCAGCGCAGCGGGCTCACGACCTTCACCCTCGTGCCGAGCCGCGGCCGGGTGATCAACGCCAAGGCGACCGCGACCTTCCTGGTCGGCCTCGTCTCCATGGCCGTCGCCTTCGCCGTCGGCGCGCTGGGCAACATCGTCGGCTCCGCCCTCGCCGGCGTCGACACGGTGTGGGACGTCTCGCTCGCGACGGCGCCGCAGATCGTGCTCGGCAACCTCGTCGGTATGGCGATCGGCTTCACGCTCGGTGTCGTGCTGCGAAGCTCCGCGGCGGCCATCGTCGGCTACTTCGTCGTCTCGCTGGTGCTGCCGGGGATCCTCGCCCTGCTCGCCCAGGTGCGGGACTGGTTCGCCGACCTGCAGCCCTGGATCGACTGGAACTACACCCAGGTCAACCTGTTCGAGGGAGCCACCGACACCGCCAAGGAATGGGCCATGCTCGGCTCGACCACCGCGATCTGGATCGTGCTGCCGCTGATCGTCGGGCTGCTGTTCCTGCGCCGCTCCGAGGTGAAGTGACCGGTCACGAAGTCACCTGAAATACGCGCCGACCGGGCACAGAGTGTGAACTTTGTGCCCGGTCGGCGTTGTTCGTGCGTGACTGTGTGACGGGTCAGCGAGCCGCGGAGCCCTCGGTGTAGTCCGAGTCCTCCTGCTTCCACGCGAAGTGGGAGCGCAGCGTCTTGCCGGTGGCCTCGATCGAGTGCGCGGCTTCCTTCTCGCGCAGCTCGAGGAACTCCGTGCCGCCGTTGTCCTGGTCGTCGATGAAGCGCTTCGCGAAGGCACCGGACTGGATGTCGTCGAGGATCGACTTCATGCTGGCCTTCACCTCGGGGGTGACGACGCGCGGGCCGGAGACGTAGTCGCCGTACTCCGCCGTGTCGGAGACCGACCAGCGCTGCTTGGCGATGCCGCCCTCCCACATGAGGTCGACGATGAGCTTGAGCTCGTGGAGGACCTCGAAGTAGGCGATCTCGGGCTGGTAGCCGGCCTCGGTCAGGGTCTCGAAGCCCGCCTGGACGAGGTGGGACACGCCGCCGCAGAGGACAGCCTGCTCACCGAACAGGTCGGTCTCGGTCTCCTCGGTGAAGGTCGTCTTGATGACACCGGCGCGGGTGCCACCGATGGCCTTGGCGTAGGACTTCGCGAGGTCCCAGGCGGTGCCGGACGCGTCCTGCTCGACGGCGATGATGTCGGGAATGCCCCGCCCGGCGACGTACTCGCGACGCACCGTGTGACCCGGGGCCTTGGGCGCCACGAGGATCACGTCGACACCGGCCGGCGGCTGGATGTAGCCGAAGCGGATGTTGAAGCCGTGGCCGAAGACGAGGGTGTCGCCCTCGGTGATGTGCGGCTCGATCGACTCGGCGTAGATGTGGCGCTGGAACTGGTCGGGGGCGAGCACGACGATGACGTCGGCCTCCTGGACCGCCTCGGCGACGGAGAGCACGCGCAGCCCCTCGTCCTCAGCCTTGGCGCGGCTCGTGGAGCCTTCCTTCAGGCCGACCCGGACGTCGACGCCGGAGTCGCGCAGGTTGAGCGCGTGGGCGTGACCCTGGCTGCCGTAGCCGATGACGGCGACGTTCTTGGCCTGGATCAGGCTCAGGTCGGCGTCGTCGTCGTAGAACATCTCAGCCACTGGGGGCTCTCCTTCTGGTTGGTGTGTCTGGTTCGAGTGGATTGTGGTTTCGAGACGGTCGCGGAGCGACCTCCTCAACCGCCGAGGGCCGTGGGCGCGGACACCGGGACAGGGCGGATGCTGCGCTCGCTGATCGAGCGCGACCCCCGGCCGATCGCGACCATGCCGGACTGCACGAGCTCGCGGATCCCGAAGGGTTCGAGCACGCGCAGCACGTCGCTGAGCTTGTCGGCGTTGCCGGTCACCTGGATCGTGATGGCGTCGGGAGCGACGTCGACGACCTTGGCGCGGAACAGCTGGACGGCATCGAGCACGGCGCCGCGGGTCTGGGCATCGGCCTTGACCTTCACCAGCATCAGCTCGCGCGTGATCGAGGCAGACCCGTCGAGCTCGACGATCTTGATCACCTCGATCAGCTTGTTGAGCTGCTTGGTGACCTGCTCGAGCGGGGACTCGTCGACGTTGACCACGATCGTCATCCGCGAGACCTCGGAGTGCTCGGTCGGGCCGACGGCCAGGCTCTCGATGTTGAAGCCGCGGCGGCTGAACAGCCCCGCGATGCGGGCCAGGACGCCCGGCTTGTTCTCGACCAGGACGCTGAGCGTGTGGGTTGCCATCAGAGGTCATCCTCGTCGAACTGGGGCGCGAGGTCGCGCGCGTACTTGATCTCGTCGTTGCTGGTGCCGGAGGCCACCATGGGCCAGACCATGGCGTCGCGGTGCACGCGGAAGTCGACGACGACGGGCTGGTCGTTGATCGACATCGCCTTCTCGATCGTGGCGTCGACATCGGCCGGCGAGTCGCAGGCCAGGCCCACGCAGCCGTAGGCCTCGGCCAGCTTGACGAAGTCCGGGATGCGCTTGCTGTGCAGGTCGGTGTTGGAGTAGCGCTCGTTGTAGAAGAGCGTCTGCCACTGGCGCACCATGCCGAGCGACTCGTTGTTGATGATCGCGACCTTGATCGGGATGTCGTTGATCGCGCAGGTGGCGAGCTCCTGGTTGGTCATCTGGAAGCAGCCGTCACCGTCGATGGCCCACACGGTGGAGTCGGGCATGCCGACCTTCGCGCCCATCGCGGCCGGGACGGAGTAGCCCATGGTCCCGAGCCCACCGGAGTTGAGCCAGGTGTTGGGGCGCTCGTAGCGGACGAAGTGCGCGGCCCACATCTGGTGCTGTCCGACGCCCGAGGTGTAGATGGCCTCGGGGCCGGCAATGGCACCGAGCCGCTCGATGACGTACTGCGGAGCGAGCGAGCCGTCGGTCGGGGTGTCGTAACCGAGCGGGTAGTTGGCCTTCACGCCCGAGATGAACGCGACCCAGCCCTCGTAGTCGCCGGTGTTGCCGGCGTCGGCCTCGGTGGCGAGCAGCGCGATCAGCTCGGCGATCACCTCGGCGCAGTCCCCCACGATCGGGACGTCGGCATGGCGGTTCTTGCCGATCTCGGCGGGGTCGATGTCTGCGTGGATGACCTTCGCGTTGGGCGCGAACGAGTCGAGATTGCCGGTGACCCGGTCGTCGAACCTGGCACCCAGGCTGATGATCAGGTCGCTCTTCTGCAGCCCGGCGACCGCGGCCACGGTGCCGTGCATGCCCGGCATGCCGAGGTGCTGCGGGTGGCTGTCGGGGAACGCACCACGCGCCATCAGGGTGGTGACGACCGGGATGCCGGTGGCCTCGGCGAGCTTGAGCAGGCCGGCCGAGGCGCGGGCGCGGATGACGCCGCCGCCGACGTAGAGCACCGGCTTGCGCGACTCCAGGATGAGCCGGACCGCCTCGCGGATCTGCTTGCTGTGCGGCTTCGTCACCGGGCGGTAGCCGGGCAGCTGCAGCTCGGTCGGCCACTGGAACGTGGTCATTGCCTGGAGCGCCGACTTGGCGACGTCGACCAGCACCGGACCGGGGCGACCCGTCGAGGCGATGTGAAACGCCTCGGCGACGATGCGCGGGATCTCGGCGGGGTCGGTGACGAGGAAGTTGTGCTTGGTGATCGGCATCGTGATGCCGCGGATGTCTGCCTCCTGGAAGGCGTCCGTGCCGATCATGGAGGCGCCGACCTGGCCGGTGATCGCGACCAGCGGGACCGAGTCCATGTGGGCGTCGGCCAATGGCGTGACGAGGTTGGTCGCGCCCGGACCGGACGTCGCCATGCAGACACCGACCCGGCCGGTGGCGGCGGCATAACCCTGGGCCGCGTGGCCCGCGCCCTGCTCGTGGCGCACCAGGATGTGCCGGATCTTGGTCGAGTCCATCAGCGGGTCGTAGGCCGGGAGGATCGCTCCACCCGGGATACCGAAGATGTCGGTGGTGCCCGCGCTCTCGAGGGACTTGATCAGGCTCTGCGCACCGGTCATCGGCGCCCCAGCGATCCCGCCCTGCTCTGTCATGGTGAACCTTTGCTTGTGTGACGAATGAAAAAACCCCTCGGCCCGGCGGGCAACGAGGGGAGGACGCGTGAGCAGTCGAGGTGGAAGGCCTCAGCTCACGCGTCGCGTGCGTACAAGAATGTCAGTGCGCATGCGCCTACCGTTGCCGTCGGGGAGCTCCGACGTCAACCTACTCTGCCAGCCGTCCCATTATTTGGTACGGCGATCCCAGCATGTGGTTGAGGATGAGAACCGTCACTCCCCCCTGCCCGCTGCGGTGCAGATGCACACCTTGTTGCCGTCCGGGTCGGCGAGCACCCAGAAGCTGTGCTCGGGGTGCTCGCCGACCAGCGTGCCGCCGGCCGCGACCGCCGCGTCGATGCGGGCCTGGACCTGGTCACCGGGGACGAACACGTCGTAGTGCCAGCGCTGGCGGTCGGGCTCGGAGCCGGAGTCCTGGAACCAGACGTTGATGTTGCGGCCGAACGTGTCGCGCAGCTCGTCCGGCGCGTCGTCGAGCGGCTCGTAGCCGAGGGCGGCCCGCCAGAACGGCTGGATCCCGCTCGGGGCAGGGGTGTCCAGGGCGGCCTCGATCTGGGTGAGCGAGTCGGGGTCGGAGCCGACGCCCAGGCCGCGCGCCGCCTCGCTGATCTGCGCGGCGAGGTCGAGGTCGCGCTGGGTGACGTGGCCGACGTCGTGGCTGGTCAGCATCACGTCGACCCGCGGGTAGGTGAGGGTGATGTCGGGGTGGTGGTTGGCCGCCTCGGCAGCCTCGCCGATCGCGTTGACCAGCGACAGGCCGGTGGCGAAGTCGCCGGTCGTGAAACGGGCGTGGATGCCCTGGGCGAGCATCCGCCAGTCGTCGAGCCCGGCGGCTCCCACGTCGCCGTACAGCTTCATGGTCTCGGTCATGGCAGCACCTTCTGTCCGATCTCGGAGGGGTTGTGGCAGATCTCCCAGCGGAAGCCGTCGGGATCCACGAAGTAGCCGGAGTAGCCGCCCCAGTCGCGCTGGACGGCGTCGGTCACCTGGGCGGCGCCCGCGACCCGGGCCTGCTCGAGCACCCGGTCGACACCGTCGGTCGTGGCCAGGTTGTGGGCGATGGTGATCGGCGGGACTCCCCCGCCCGGCGGCTGCCCGACCTCGGCGGTGAACGCGTCGACGTCCCACAACGACAAGATCAGCTTGTCGCCGACGTCGAACATGAGCACCTCACCGGGCTGGTCGAGGCAGGGCTTCCAGCCGAGACCGTCGAGGTAGAACTTCCGGGACTCGCCCAGGTCGCGCACTGCCAAGGTGATGAAGCTGATCCGCTGGTCCATGGCTTTCACTGTGCCACCGGCCACCGACACCGGCCAGTGGCGCGTCCGTGGATGCGGCCCACCCGCCGATCTGACACGGTGGACACATGGCTTCCCCACTCGACTCGCTCAAGAAGGCCGCGCAGGCTGTCGTCGGCGCTCCCCACGTGTTCAACGCCGCCCGCGACGCCGGGGCCAGCGCCTCCGCCGCCGCCGACGTCATGGCGGCGTCGGCCGCCGCGATCCAGATCGCCTCGTCCGCCACCGACGGCACGCCCGGCATGGAGAACGCCGTCCGGCACTTCATCTGGCAGGCCTACATCGCCGGACGCCACGGCAGCGCCGTCGCCGAGGCTGTCGCGGCCGCCCACGAGGAGGGCCGCAACACCCCCCACGACACCCGCGTCGACCTGCACAACAACGCCGCGGGCCGGGCGTACGGCGAAGCGAGTTCCGCCACGATCGGCCAGGGCTCGCTCACCGACGCGCTGAAGGCCCTGGTGCCCGTCGCGAAGGAGAAGTGGGCCAGCGACGAGCTGATCTGGGTCAAGCCGCACTGAGACCGCCGCAGCCGGCGACCGTTCAGGTCACCGGGCGAGGTCGTCGTCCCCGAAGGCGGGCAGGCCGTCGATGCTGAGCGTGTTCTTCTCGCGCCGGTAGGCGATGCGGCCGTCCTCGCCCCGGCGCTCCATGTTGGGCGTGAGCAGGTCGCGCTCCGAGTCGAGCGAGAGCAGCGGCAGGGCGTAGCCGCACGAGTCGCTCACCCGCTCCACGTCGACCACGATCACCGCCCGCGCGGCCGGGTTGGCCGGGAACCGCGCCGCCCACGCGCCGTACTCCTCATCGTAGATGCTCACCACACGACCCTGGCCGTGCAGGCGTACGACGTTGGGCTCGCGCGCGAACGAGCAGAACATCAGCGTGATGCGGCCGTTCTCCCGGACGTGCGCAATGGTCTCCGCGCCGCTCGCCGTGAGGTCGAGGTAGGCGACCGTGTGCTCGTCGACCACCACGAAGGAGTCGGCCAGGCCCTTGGGCGAGAGGTTGACGTGTCCCCCTGCGCCCAGCGGCGCCGTCGCCACGAAGAAGACGTGCTGGGCCTCGATGAACGTCCGAAGACGTGCGTCGATCCCGTCGTGCACCTTGCCCATCGTCGGCCGTCAGCTGGTGACGGCGCCGTGGGCGGCCGACTGGACGACCTTGGCGTACTTGCCGAGCACCCCGCGGGTGTACTTCGGGGGCAGCGGCTCCCACCCCTCCTTGCGGCGTGCCAGCTCGGCGTCGTCGATCTCGACCTCGAGCGTGCAGTTGGCGACGTCGAGGGTGATGGGGTCACCGTCGGCCACGAACGCGATCGGACCACCGTCGACGGCCTCGGGGGCGATGTGGCCCACGCACAGGCCGGTGGTGCCGCCGGAGAACCGGCCGTCGGTGACGAGCAGGACGTCCTTGCCGAGGCCGGCGCCCTTGATGGCGCCGGTGATGGCCAGCATCTCGCGCATGCCGGGGCCGCCCTTGGGGCCCTCGTAGCGGATGACCACGACGTCGCGTGCCTTGATCTCGCCGGCCGCGAGCGCGTCGAGCGCCTTGCGCTCACCGTCGAAGACGCGGGCGGTGCCGGTGAAGGTCGTGTCGTCGAAGCCAGCGCTCTTGACCACGGCGCCCTCGGGTGCCAGCGAGCCCCGCAGGACCGTGATGCCGCCGGTGGCGTGGATCGGCTTGTCGAGCGCACGCAGGACGTCGCCGTCGAGGCCCTTCGGGTTGAGCGCCTCGAGGTTCTCGCGCATGGTCTTGCCGGTCACGGTGAGCGTGTCGCCGTGCATCAGGCCCGCGTCGAGCAGCGCCTTCATCACGACCGGGATGCCGCCGATCTTGTCGACGTCGTTCATGACGTAGCGCCCGAAGGGCTTCAGGTCGCCGAGGTGCGGGACCTTCTCGCCGATGCGGTTGAAGTCGTCGAGCTCGAGGTCGACGTCCGCCTCCCGGGCGATGGCAAGCAGGTGGAGTACGGCGTTGGTCGAGCCGCCGAGGGCCATGACGACGGCGATGGCGTTCTCGAAGGCTGGCTTGGTCATGATCTGGCGGGCCGTGATGCCCTGGCGCAGCATCTCGACGACCGCCTCACCGGAACGGTGGGCGAACCCGTCGCGACGGCGGTCCACGGCCGGCGGGGCCGCGCTGCCGGGCAGGCTCATCCCGAGCGCCTCGGCGACGCTGGCCATGGTGTTGGCGGTGTACATGCCGCCGCAGGCGCCCTCACCGGGACAGATCGCCCGCTCGACGCGGTCGACCTCCTCACGGGTGATCTTGCCCGCGAGACAGGCGCCGACAGCCTCGAAGGCGTCGATGATCGTGACGTCGTTGCCGTCGACGGACCCGGGCATGGTCGAGCCTGCGTAGAGGAAGACGCTGGCCAGGTCGAGGCGGGCTGCTGCCATCAGCATGCCCGGGAGCGACTTGTCGCAGCCCGCGAGCAGGACGCTGCCGTCGAGGCGCTCGGCCATCATCACGGTCTCGACCGAGTCGGCGATGACCTCGCGCGACACCAGCGAGAAGTGCATGCCCTCGTGGCCCATCGAGATGCCGTCCGAGACCGAGATCGTGCCGAACTCGAGCGGGTATCCCCCGCCGGCGTGCACGCCGTTCTTCACGGCCTTGGCCAACCGGTCCAGGCTCAGGTTGCAGGGGGTGATCTCGTTCCAGCTGGACGCGACACCGATCTGCGGCTTGACCCAGTCGTCGTCGCCCATCCCTACCGCACGGAGCATGCCACGGGCGGCGGCCTTCTCCAGACCGTCGGTGACGTCGCGCGAACGGGGCTTCATGTCGTGCTGCTGGGTCATGGCGGCAAGGCTACTGGCGCGGGGCGTCGGTCCCGCCTCGCGTCTCAGCCGGTGCCTGCCAGAAGAGACCCGCGCCGCGACCGATCCTGACCTCGTGGGGAAGGATCGGGAACGAGCCAGCCCGGCGGTTGCGTGACTTCCTCGAGTCGGCGTAGGCCCATTCGGGGATCGGCAGCACATTGCGCCGGGGCGGTCGCCAGCCCTCCCGCGCCTCCGCCACCAGCTCCTCCCACGTGGGGTGGTCGGCGACATCGGCGAGTGTCGGTCGGCGACCCAGCTGCCACCAGGTGCTGTACCTCACCCGCGGCAGGTCGAGGTCCTCGGAGCGGGCAAGAATCGCGGAGTACCACGAGGTCGTCTCCGAACCCTCAGGCGCCCACCAGCCCTGCGCCCAGACATACGTGTGTGCCGGGTATCGCCGGCCTGCCGCATCCCTAGCGGCACCTTCTCGCATGGGCCGCACCCGCTCACCGTCGCGCCGCACGGCAGCCAGCTCCAACTCTACCAGCTCCAGAACTCGCACCATCATCCGCGCCCCGGGCGTTGTCCGCCCCGTCTCCCACTTGGCCACGGCCGACTGCGACACGCCCAGCTCCTGCGCCAGGTCACGCTGGGAGAGCTTCGCCAGGCGGCGTACGCGCCGGATCAACCCGGCGACATCACCGGCCCGGCCGGTCATGGCGTCCTGCTGCTCGCTGCTGGTCCCCTGCTTGGTGCTCGATCCCTGCTGCTCGATCTCCATCCCATCTCCCCGATGGTCGCTCGTCCTGTCCGGAGACCCATCACAGCAGGGGGCACCGACAACACGCTTGGACCTGAGTCCTCAGAGGACTCAGGTCCAAGCGTGGCGGGGAGGGGTCTCCCCGTTGCCGGGATCAGCGCGACTCGGCGGACGTCAGTCCAGCGTCGCGGCGCGGACGACCATCACGTCGGGGAGGTCCTTGTGGATCTCCTGCCAGGTGCGGCCCTCGTCGGGCGAGCACCACACGGCTCCGTTGCGGCCCCCGAAGTAGAGCCCGGCGTCCTGGTGGTCGTCGGCACACATCGCGTCGCGCATCACGGCCGCGTAGAACCCGTCGGGCAGTGCGCCCTCGCCCAGCTGTTCCCACGAGGAGCCGCCGTCGGTGGTACGGCAGACGCGAGCTCTGCCGTCGACGGGCCAGCGTGCGCCGGCGTCGGCGATCGGGAAGGTGTAGGCAGTGTTCGCCCGGTGTGGGTGGGTGACCATCGCGAATCCGAACTCCGAGGGGAGGCCGGGGGCGATGTCCTGCCAGGAGGCGCCGCCGTCGTCGGAGCGGTAGACGCCGCCGTGGTTCTGGAGGAAGAGCCGGTCGGGGTCCGAGGAGTCGCGGGCCACCTTGTGCACGCACTGGCCGAACTCGGGGTAGTTGCGCTCCCCCGGCATGAACTCGGCCTTGATCCCCTTGTTGGAGGCGGACCAGGAGGCGCCGCCGTCCTCGGTGCGATAGACCCCACCGGTCGAGAGCGCGGCGAGGACCGACGAGCCGTCGGTGGGGTGCGGGAGGATCGTGTGGAAGGCCTGACCGCCGAAGCCCTCGTTCCACTCGGCGCGGTGCGGGTGGTCCCACAGGCCGCGCACGAGGGAGAACGACTCACCGCGGTCCTCGGAGCGGAAGATCGCGCCGGGCTCGGTGCCCGCCCAGACCACGTCGTCGCCGACGCCGGGCACGAGCTGCCAGACACGGGCCAGGGTTGCCGGCGAACCGTCCGGGAGCTGCGCGTCGTCGGGGAAGCGGATCGCACCGTTGGCGGTCTCCTCCCACGTCTGCCCGAGGTCGTCGGAGCGACGCACCTGCGGGCCGAACCAGCTGGACGAGCAGCCGGCGAACAACCGAGGAGTCGACCCGCGACGGTCGATCAGGACGGAGTAGACCTCCTCCATCGGGAAGTGTGGTCCCGACCAGGACCAAGCGGTGCGCGCGGCATCCGAGGTGCCGATCCACAGTCCCTTCCGCGTGCCCACCAGTGCGATCGTGCTGGTCATCGAATCTCCCCCTCGACTGCCGTTCCTACTAGGAATAGTCCTAGTAGGAACAGTAGTCTGATCCGACCATGGGTCAAGGCCTTCCAGTCACCTCCTACGCCCTGCTCGGGCTGCTCACCTTCGGCGACGCGCTGACGGGCTACGAGCTCAAGCAGCGAGCCGATGCGACCCTGCGGTTCTACTGGGTCTCCCCCGCGATGAGCCAGGTCTACAGCGAGCTCGCCAGGCTCGCCGAGCACGGGCTCGTCACGCCCAGCGGCGAAGGCCGCGGGACGACGTACACGATCAGCGACGCCGGCCGGGAGGCACTCACGACCTGGATGCGCGAGAGCGCGCCGGGGTTCCCCGTCCTCAAGCACCCGGTCGCGCTGCGGCTGCTGCTCGGGCACGTCGTGGACCGGGAGACGACCGTGGCCATGCTCCGCGACCACGTGCTCGCCCTCGAGAAGGAGGAGGCGGCCCTGGTCGAGGTCCGCGACGGCCTGCGTGGCCACGACGGCCCGGGCGAGATCTTCCGGCACCCGAGCCTCGTCGCCGACTGGGGCCTGGACTACTTCGAGAACGAGCGCCGTATCGTCGGCGACCTGATCCGGCGCCTGGAGGACGAGGGCCCGTAGGCCCAGGAGGACGCGCGTGACCCGAGCCGTGTGGTTGGTCGTCATCGGCATCGTGTCGGTCCAGGCCGGCGCCGCCATCGCCAAGGACCTCTTCGGCACGATCTCACCGACCTCGATGGTGTTCCTGCGCCTGGTCACCAGCACCCTCGTGCTGCTCGCGATCGCCCGTCCCTCGTGGCGGGGACGCAGCCGCGCCGACTGGCTGGTCGTGGCCGCCTTCGGCGCCAGCCTCGGCCTGATGAACTGGGCGATCTACCAGTCCTTCGCCCGCATCCCCCTCGGCATCGCGGTGACGATCGAGTTCATCGGCCCGCTCACCTTGGCCGTGCTCGGCTCGCGCCGGGCCCGCGACCTGATCTGGGTCGTCCTGGCGGCCGCGGGTGTCGCGCTGCTCGGCTTCGAGCCGGCCGACCTCGACCCGGTCGGCGTCGCGTTCGCCCTGCTGGCCGGGTCGGCATGGGCGGCCTACATCCTGCTCAGTGCGCAGACCGGGCAGCGCTGGCCGGGCTTCGACGGCCTCGCGATCGCCAGCGCCTTCGCGACGTTGCTGCTCACCGCTCCGGCGATCGTGTCGGGGGGTACGGCGCTGCTCGACCCCCGCGTCCTGCTCATCGGCGCCCTGGTCGGCGTGCTCAGCTCGGTCATCCCCTACAGCTGCGAGCTGGTGGCCCTCAGGTCCCTGGCACCCAGCGTGTTCGGCATCTTGATGAGCCTGGAGCCGGCCGCGGCGGCGCTGGCGGCGATCGTAGTGCTGCAGGAGCTGCTCGCCCCGACGCAGTGGCTCGCCGTGGCCTGCGTGGTCGTGGCGAGCGTCGGCGCCACGCGCAGTCGTCCGGTCCTCAGCGAGCCCGCGCCCGACTGACGGCCGCTGGGGCACAATCTGCGCATGGAGAAGACGACCCCCGGGCCGGTCAGCACCGACGCCCGAGTCCGTTTCGTCGACGTACTGTCCGACGACGGCACTCGCATCCGAGCCTGGACCAACGACCCCGAGGGCACCATCGACGGCCCGACCGTCGTGCTCTGCAACGGCCTCGGCACCAACCCGTGGGCGTGGCCGGCCCTGCTGGATCCCGACTGCGGCATCCGGGTCGTCTCCTGGAACCACCGCGGCGTCGGCGGCTCGGCGCGGCCGCTGGACACGAGCCGTGTCGGCATCAGCGAGTTCGTCGAGGACGGCTTGTCGGTGATGGACCACTTCGGCATCGACCGGGCCGTGCTGATGGGGTGGTCGATGGGCGTCAACACGATGTTCGAGCTCGCGCTGCGCCACCCCGAGCGGGTCACCGGGCTGTTCGCAGTCTGCGGCGTCCCGGGCAACACCTTCGGCACCATGCTCGGCCCGCTGCACGTCCCGCGTTGGGCGGCCCGGGTCGCCACGGTCAACCTGGCCCGGGCGGTCAAGCTCGGCGGACGCGCGCTGACCCCGATCGCCAGCCGGCTGCCCGTCGGCCCGAAGACCGTCAGCGTCCTGGGCCACACCGGTTTCATGCTCCCGCTGGCCGATCCCGCGATGACGGCGCGCGCGATCAAGGAGTTCCTCACGACGCCCGTCGAGTGGTACTTCCACCTCGCGATCAAGACCTCCGAGCACCCCCGCGTCTCCCTGAGCGCGATCACTGTGCCGGCGTTCTTCGTCGCCGGGACCTACGACCTGCTGGCCGGCGCCCGCGACATGGCCTCCGCGGCCGCGCGGATGAAGGAGGCGACCTACGTCGAGCTCCGGGCCAGCCACTTCGTCCAGATGGAACAACCCGAGGTCGTCCACCAGCTGCTCGTCGAGTTCGTCGAGCGCGTCGGCTGATGTCCCGCGCCCGCGCCGGACTCCCGATCGCGCTGCTGCTAGCGCTCGCCGGCTGCGGCGACCTGACCGACTCACCGCGCGACCCGGACGGCAGTGCCGGTACGGCGACGTCCGACCCGGCTCCGTCCTCGCCGGCCACCTCACCGCAGACCCGCACCGGCAAGCCCCGCGTCACCGGCACCGTGGCCAGCGGGCTCTCGGTCCCGTGGGGCATCGCCTTCCTGCCGGACGGCTCGGCGATCGTGACCGAGCGCGACTCCCGCCGGGTGCTGCTGCTGACGCCCCGCACCGGCGGCGAGGCCGAGGTGACCGAGCTCGGCGAGCTGGACCAGGCGGCCCCCGAGGTCGAGGCCGGCCTGCTGGGCGTGGCGGTCTCTCCCGACTTCGCGACCGACAGCACCGTGTTCTTCTACGCCACCACCGCCGAGGACAACAGCGTCTTCCGGGCCACCCTGGACGGCGACGAGCTCAGCGAGCCGACGCCGATCCTGACCGGCATCCCCAAGGGCGTCATCCACGACGGGGGCCGGCTGGCGTTCGGCCCCGACGGCTTCCTCTACGTCTCCACCGGTGAGACCGGCGAGCCGGACCTGGCCCAGGACCCCGAGTCGCTCGCCGGCAAGATCCTGCGCATCACCGCCGACGGCGACCCTGCTCCGGGCAACCCCGACGAGGGCTCCCCCGTGTGGTCGATCGGGCACCGCAACGTGCAGGGCCTCGCCTTCGACGAGTCCGGCCAGCTGTGGGCCAGCGAGTTCGGCGACCAGACCTTCGACGAGCTCAACCGGGTCACGAAGGGCGGCAACCACGGCTGGCCGGCCGTCGAGGGCCGCGGCGGCGCACCGGACTACGTCGACCCGCTGGTCACCTGGTCCACGGAGGAGGCGTCCCCCTCCGGCCTCGCCTTCGCGAACGGCTCGCTGTGGATGGCGGCACTGCGTGGGGAGACCCTCTGGCGGATCCCCCTGGACGGGGACACGACCGGCGAGCCGGTCGACCTCTTCACCGGCGACCACGGCCGGATCCGCACCGTCGTCACGACGCCCGACGGCGACCTCTGGGTCGCCACGTCCAACCGAGACGGCCGCGGGGACCCGGCGGACGAGGACGACCGCATCCTGCTGGTGTCACCCGGCGGTTGAGGAGGTCGCGCAGCGACCGTCACGAAACCCGGTTGATCACGCTGCGCTTCGATGCCCGGCGCAACGTGGTGAGGATCGCCGGCCCGAGCACGACCAGCGCGACCGAGGTGGTGATCGCCCGGCCGGTGTCCCAGCTGCCGGTCGAGGTCAACAGCGTGTAGACCCCGAAGCGGTGCAGGTTCTCGAGCAGCGGGGCGCCGGCGACGTACGACAACGATCCCTCGTGGCCCTGGACCACGATGCCGAGCGTGAACGGCCAGCTCGACAGGTTCATCAAGATGCCGAACAGGTAGGACGCCACGATCCCGTAGACCACGAGCGCGGCGACCTCCACACGACCTGAGAGGCGGCGCGGCAGGAAGCCCGCGCCCATCCCGATCCAGGCGGAGACGAGCATCTGGAACGGCAGCCACGGCCCGACGCCGCCGGTCATCAGCGCGGACGCGAACAGCGATGTGCAGCCGAGCACGAAGCCGAAGGCCGGGCCGAACACCCGCCCGGCGAGGATCAGCAGGAAGAACACGAGCTCGATCCCCGCGACCCCGGCGCCCAGCCCGCGCAGCACGGCGTTGATCGCGGAGAGCACCCCGAGGACGGCCAGCACCCGCGCGTCCATCCCGCCCTCGCTGAACTCCGCGAGCACGACCACGATCACCAGCGGCAGGAGGGCCAGGAAGATGAAGGGCGGGTCGATGCGCGCTGTCTCGGGGACGTCGAGGAGCAGCGGCCAGCCGAGCATCATCAGCCCGGCGAGCGAAGCGATCCCCAGCACCGCCGCGGAGCGCGGCCGGATCGGGAGCGCGGCCCGAACCGTGGGTCGAGCTCCGTCGAGACCGCTCACGACGACTCCAGGGCGGCGACGACCTCGTCGACCCGCAGCCACGGCGGCCCGAGGATCTTGGTGACCTGCGGGGCGTAGGACGGCGACGCGGCGACGACCTCGCGCGCCGGTCCGGACGAAACGACCTCGCCGTCGGCGAGGACCACCACGTCGTCGGCGACGGTCGCGACGAACTCGACGTCATGGGTGGCGATCAGCACAGCGTGCTCGTCGTCGGCCAGCTCGGCGACGATCCGCGCGAGCCCGGCCTTGGCGGTGTAGTCGAGCCCGCGGGTGGGCTCGTCGAGGAGGAGCACGCGCGGTCGCGCGGTCAGCACGATCGCCAGCGCCAGCGCCAGCCGCTGGCCCTCGGAGAGGTCGCGCGGATGCATGGTGGCGTCGATCCCCGGCACGAGGTGGTCGAGCAGGCCCCGGCAGGTGCCCGCGGTGCCCCCGGCCCCGGTGTCGGCGGCGGCGCACTCCTCGGCGACGGTCTCGAGATAGAGCAGGTCGGCGGCCGTCTGCGGCACGAGCCCGACGAGGGCGCGCCGGCCCGCGGCATCGAGGCGGCCGGGGTCCCGGCCGGCGACGGAGACGCTGCCGGAGCGTCGGGACTGGGTGCCCTGCAACGCCCAGATCAGCGTCGACTTGCCGGCGCCGTTGCGCCCCATCAGCGCCGTGACGTGACCGCTGCGGAGGTCGAGGTCGACCCCGTCGAGGACGACGTTGCGGCCGTGGGCGACGGTCAGCCCACGGGCCGACAGCACGGTCGACCCGGCAGGCGGCTCCTCGACGACGGGCGCCGGGAGGGCGAGCGACCTGGCTGCACGGCGGGCGTCGCGGACGCTCAGCGGCAGCGGCGACCAGCCCGCTGCCCGCCCGAGCTCGATGATCGGCGGCACCACGGGCGAGGTGGCGAGCACCACCGCGGGGGTGTCGACGAGCACTCCCCCGTCGCCGGTCAGCAGGCAGATGCGGTCGGCGAAGGGGACGACCCGCTCCAGCCGGTGCTCGGCGAGCAGGACGGTCAGGCCCAGATCGTGCACAAGTCGGGTCAGCGTCGCCAGCACGTCCTCGGCCGCGGTCGGGTCGAGCGCCGAGGTCGGCTCGTCGAGCACGAGCACGCGCGGGTGGGTGGTGAGCACCGCGCCGATCGCGACGCGCTGCTGCTGGCCGCCCGAGAGCGTGCGTAGGTCGCGGTTGCGCAGGTCGGCGATGCCCAGCAGGTCGAGCGTCTCCTCGACGCGGCGGCGCATGGTGTCGCCCGGCAGGCCCAGCTGCTCCATGCCGTAGGCGAGCTCCTCCTCGACCGTGTCGGTGACAAAACCCGCGACCGGGTCCTGGCCGACGTAGCCGACGACGTGTGCGCGCTCGCGCGGCGGCTGGTCGATGACGCTGACGCCGTCGATGAGTACGTCGCCGGACAGCGTTCCTCCGCTGAACCGCGGCACCAGGCCGGTCAGGACGCCGAGCAGCGTCGACTTGCCGACGCCGGTGCGACCGGAGACCAGCACCAGCTCGCCCTCCTCGAGGGTGAGGTCGATGCCGCGCAGGATCGGGCGCTGCTCTTCGGACTGCCCAGCGCCGTACGCGAAGTGGATGTCGCGGAGCTCGATCATCCGCCGACCTCCAGAGGTGTCGAGATGGGCTGACGCGGCGGCGGCGCCGCGAGCGCGGGGACGAGCCCGAGGAGCGCACCGCCGAGGGCGAGCACGCTGAGGTAGGGCATGGCCGACACGGACGGGTAGACCACCAGCGGCTCGGCGCGGCCGAGCTGCCAGATGACGACGCCGACGGCGAGCCCGGACCCGGCCACGACGAGCTCGGCGAGCCGCCATCGGTCGGGGCGGTAGCGCGTGCGCTCGACCCGACGGCCGGCGCTGACGAGCCCGATCACCGCGACCACGACCCCGCCGACCAGGAACGGCACTCCCAGCCACCGGGGTGCGGTGCGGTCGAGGAAGGCGAACGTGCCGACGCACAGCCCGCAGAGCGCGCCGAGCAGGAGGACACCCGTGGTCCATCGCTGGCCGCGCGTCGCCGTACCAGCGCGACCGTAGCCCCGCGCGTCCATGCCGGCGGCCAACGACAGGGAGCGTTCGAGGGCGTCCTCGAGCACCGGCACCAGGAAGCGGCGGAGCCGACCGACGCGACTGCTGGCGTCACCGCGCAGCGCCTGGGCCGCGCGGACGCGGCGGGCGCTGTCGGCCAGCTGCGGGAACACGGTCACGGCCACGACGAGCGCGGTGCCGATCTCGTAGAGCGCCGGCGGGACCGACTTGAGCAGCCGCTTCGGGTTGGCCAGCGAGTTGGCCGCGCCGATGCAGATCACGATGGCGGCGAGACGCAGTCCGTCGTAGAGACCGGCGAGGAGCGCCTCCTGCGTGATCGGCCCGAGCAGTCGCACACCCGCGACCCAGTCGGGCAGCGGGATCGCAGGCAGGTCGACCAGCACCCGGCCGTGGCTCGCGCCGCCGAAGAGGATCCGGAACGCGACCCGGATGATCACGATCATCAGCCCGAGCAGGAGGTAGAGCCGGAACGACCGCGCCCACGGGTGGTCGGAACGGCGCGCCATCACCACCATCGCGGCGGTCGTGACCAGCAGCACGAGCAGCAGCGGGTTGGTCGTCAGCGTCGCCGCCGCCGCCAGCCCGACGGCCCAGATCCACCACGCGACCGGGTGCAGGTCGCGCGACAGCCGGGGCTGGGCGCGGGGCGTCATCAGCTGCGCGTACGCCGACGCGCAGCGTAGGCCGACATGCCGATCGCCACCAGCAGCATCGCGAGGATCGCGAGCGTGAGCCAGGTCGGGACGCGGCCCGACTCCTCCTCCGCAGCGCGCGGCTCGGTCGTCGGGGAATCAGTGGGCGTCGTGGTTGACGGCGCCGGTGCGGACGTGTCGCTCGGGGAGTTCGTCGCGGTGGTCGAGGACGGCGCGGAGGGGCTGGACGGTGTCCGATCGGTCGTCGCAGGGCCGCTCGGATCGGCGGTCGCGGACGCGCTCGGGGCGGACTCCGTGGGCGTGGCCGTCGGGGTCGTCGGGGCCGATGACGTGGCCGATGGCGTCGGAGTCGTCGTGGGGGTGCGTGCCGGCTGCGGAGTCGGCTTCTTCGTGGGCGACGGAGTTGGCTTCTCGCTGGGGCTGGGCGCCGCCTGCACCGGTGCGGCGACTGCCGGCGTGCGGCGCGCCGCGCCCTGCTGCCAGGCGAGGGCGACGGCACCGCCGTCAGGGACGTCGAGGGACGTGACCGCCTCGCTGGAGTAGTTCCACGCGCCACTGGTGCCGTCGGTCCACCACAGGCTCCAGTAGGCATCGGGTGGCGGGGTGTTCACGCACGGGTCGCTCGCGGGGGCACCGTTGACCCGGCACACGAACCCGGGGAATCGCTGCACCTCGGTGAGGGCGAACCCGCTCTGCTCGAAACGGGTGGCAGCGACCTCGCCGGAGCCGGGGTCGCAGACCGTGGCGATGCTGCCGCCGAGTGCCCCGGGATCGACGACCACGCTCACCCCGGAGGTGGTGGAGCAGGCCGCCGACGAGGCCGGGGCCTGGCTGAGCACGCACGCCGCCGCGACCACGAGCGGAACGGTGGTCGCGGCGGCGATGCGGGACAGAAGACCTCGGGTCAACTCAGTTGCGCACCTGGATGGTGGTCTTGGCGGCGGTGTCAGCCGTCTTGACCTTCACGATGCGGCTGCGGTTGCCGGTGGGCAGCTCGAGCTTGCGAGCAACCGGGCCGGCACTGGCCTTGCCCACGATCCGCTTGAAGTCACCCTTGACAGCCAGGCAGGCACGCTCGCCCGGGGCCAGGCCGCTGACCTTGAAGCGCACCTTGTCGCCGGCCTCGCCACTCGTGCGACGGCTCGAGACGCTCAGCGCGTCCACGGCGGCGGGTGCCCACTGGAGCACGGCCATCGCCTGGGCGGTGGCACGGCGCCACTGGTAGGCGGTCTTGTCGGTGATGCCGTCGTTGCGGGCATCGCGGACGTCCTTGGGCTGGTAGGCGATGGCTCCGGTGTCCTTGGTCAGCGCGCTGCGGCACTTGTTCTTCTCGATCGGCTGCTGCTTGCGGACCCACACGGCCGCCCTGGTGGCCGCCTCGCGGTTCTTGAGGAGGCCGAGCGCCCAGCCGGCCAGGCCGGTGCTGTTGGTGTTGACACCCAGGTCACCGCCGCCGAACGCGCCGTTCGCCTTCTGCTGGGCGGCCAGCCAGGTGCCCGCCTTCGCGACGGCAGCGACGACGGTCTTGTCGCGACTGCCCGACTCCAGGAGGTTGACGACGGCCAGTGCCGTGGAGTCGAGGCTTGCCGCGGAGTCCGCCTGGCCCTCGATGCAGCCCTGGGCAGGGGCGGCCTTGTCCTTGGTGAAGGACTCGCGGAAGAATCCGGAGGCGCACTGCTGGGCCAGCAGGAACGCGGTGGCGTCGGCGGCCCGCTTGGACTTGGCCTCGATCAGTGCCCGGGCGGCGTAGCCCTGGCCGATCACGTTGGCGAAGTCACCGAAGGACGACTTGTCCTCGATGCGACCGGTGATCGGGGCGGTCGCACTGACGCGCTCCTCGAGCCGGGTGACCAGGTTGACCCCGCCGTACGACGTGGTGTTGGCGCCGGCGACGCGCGCGAACGTGGCCGCCTTGGCGGTGGCTCCGGCGTAGGTGCTGCCGGCGTCGCCGAAGGCGTCGCCCGCGATGTACTCGTTGATCTTGGGCTGCAGTGCGGTGTTGACCGTGGTGACACCGGACTTGTCGCCGGCCTGGTCGAGGGCGAGACCGGTGTCGATGCTCAGGCCGTAGTCGGTGAACCCGTCAGAGACCATGAGGCCGCTCGTGAGCTCACGCTTGAGCCACGTGCCGGCCAGGGTGATGGCGCCGTCGTCGGTCTTGGCAGGGGCAGGTGCGGGGGCCGCCATGGTGGGCTGCCCCATGACGGTCACCGCCAGGGTGGATGCGGCCAGCAGTGCGCCAGCGGTGCGCAGGGAGTGAGACATGATTTCCTTCCCGCTGTGCGGGAAGCGCCTGACGGCGGCGACCCGCTGGTTCCTCGCAGCGTGGGTTCATGCGCTCGCAACGGGCGGTCCGGCTCGCGCTCCGACCTGGATCGGAACGCCTACGGTTGCGGGTCAGCGCCGGGCTTGGACCGGCTTCCCCGCTGCGGGCGGTTGATGGTGTTGTCGAGCGCAGCGTACAAGACGCCGTCAGGTCAGCTTCTCCAAGATGAGCTCGCGCACCCGACCGGCATCGGCCTGGCCGCGCATCTCCTTCATCACCGCTCCGATGAGCGCGCCGGCGGCGGCGACCTTGCCGTCGCGGATCTTGTCCGCGACGTCCGGGTTGGCGGCGATCGCGTTGTCGATCGCAGCGCCCAGGGCGCCGTCGTCCGACACGATCGCCAGCCCGCGCTGGGCCACGATCTCCTCGGGCGTGCCCTCGGCGGCGTACAAGCCCTCGAAGACCTGGCGCGCCAGCTTGTCGTTGAGCGAACCGGCATCGATCAGCTTCTGTACGGCGACGACGTCGGCCGGCGAGACGCCGAGCCCGGCGATGTCGGTGCCGGTGTCGTTGGCGCGACGGGCGAGCTCGGAGAGCCACCACTTGCGCGCGACCTGCGGGGTCGCACCGGCGGCGATGGTCTCCTCCACGAGGCCGAACGCGCCGGCTCCGATGGTGTCGCGCATCTCGAGGTCGGAGAAGCCCCACTCGCCCTGCAGGCGCTGGCGCTTGACGGTCGGGTTCTCCGGCAGCGTGCCGCGGAGCTCCTCGACCCACTCGCGGCTCGGCGCGACCGGGACGAGGTCGGGCTCGGGGAAGTAGCGGTAGTCCTCGGCGTCGGACTTCTCGCGGCCGCTGGTGGTGACGCCGGTGTCCTCGTGCCAGTGGCGGGTCTCCTGGAGGATCGAGCCCCCGGAGTCGAGGATCGCGGCGTGCCGCTGCATCTCGTAGCGCACGGCGCGCTCGACCGAACGGAGCGAGTTGACGTTCTTGGTCTCGGTGCGGGTGCCGAGGCCGCCGCTGCCGGCCGGGGCCAGCGAGAGGTTGACGTCGGCGCGGATCGAGCCCTGGTCCATCCGGGCGTCGGAGACACCGAGGGCGACGATCAGCTCACGGAGCTGGGCGACGTAGGCCTTCGCCACGGCCGGCGCGTTGGCGCGGGTGCCCATGATCGGGCGGGTGACGATCTCGATCAGGGGGATGCCGGCGCGGTTGTAGTCGACCAGCGAGTAGTCGGCGCCGTGGATGCGGCCGGTGGCGCCACCGACGTGCAGCGACTTGCCGGTGTCCTCCTCCATGTGGGCGCGCTCGATCTCGACCCGCACGACCTCGATGCCGCCGTCCTCGGTCGGCACGTTGACGTCCATGTAGCCGTCGAAGGCGATGGGCTCGTCGTACTGCGAGGTCTGGAAGTTCTTCGGCATGTCCGGGTAGAAGTAGTTCTTCCGGGCGAAGCGGCACCACCCGGCGATCTCGCAGTTGAGCGCGAGGCCGATGCGCATGGCCGACTCGACGGCGATCCGGTTGACGACCGGCATGGCGCCCGGCAGGCCCAGGCAGGTCGGGCAGACCTGGGTGTTGGGCTCGGCGCCGAACTCGGTCGGGCAGCCGCAGAACATCTTCGAGTTGGTGTTCAGCTCGACGTGGACCTCGAGGCCCATCGCCGGGTCGAACTTCGCCAGCGACTCCTCGAAGGTGAGCAAGGTGTCGGTCATCGGGTCTCCTCGGCGATCTCGGGAAGGGCGGGAGCCTTGTCGAGCAGCGGAGCGCCCCACTCCTGCGCGAGCAGGGTCTCGAGCGCGGCACCGACGCGGTAGAGGCGCTCGTCCTCGAGCGCGGGGGCGAGGATCTGGAAGCCGGCAGGCAGCCCGTCCTCGTCGGCGAGGCCGCTCGGGACCGAGATGCCGGGGACGCCGGCCAGGTTGGCGGGGATCGTCGCGAGGTCGTTGAGGTACATCGCGATCGGGTCGTCGAGCTTCTCCCCCAGCTTGAAGGCCGTGGTCGGAGCGGTCGGCGAGACCAGCACGTCGACCTGCTCGAAGGCCGCCTCGAAGTCGCGACTGATCAGCGTGCGCACCTTCTGGGCCTGGCCGTAGTAGGCGTCGTAGTAGCCGCTGGACAGGGCGTAGGTGCCGAGGATGATGCGGCGCTTCACCTCGTCGCCGAAGCCGGCGTCGCGGCTGGCGCGCATGACGTCCTCGGCGCTCGGGTCGCCGTCGGGCACGACGCGCAGGCCGTAGCGCATGGCGTCGAACTTGGCGAGGTTGGAGGACGCCTCCGCCGGCAGGATGAGGTAGTAGGCCGCCATCGCGTGCACGAAGCTCGGGCAGGAGACCTTGACGACCTCGGCGCCGGCCTTGACCAGCAGGTCGATCGACTCCTGGAAGCGGGCCATCACGCCGTCCTGCCAGCCGTCCCCGGCCAGCTCGGTGATGACGCCGATCTTGACGCCGGTCATGTCACCGGTCGCACCGGTCGTGGCCGCGTCGGTGAACGAGGGCCACGCCTGGTCGATGGAGGTCGAGTCGCGCGGGTCGTGCCCGCCGATGATGTCGTGCAGCAGCGCCGAGTCGAGGACGGTCCGGGCGACCGGGCCCGCCTGGTCGAGGCTGTTGGCGAGGGCAACGAGACCGTAGCGGGACACTCCGCCGTACGTCGGCTTCACGCCGACCGTGCCGGTGACCGCGCCGGGCTGGCGGATCGAGCCGCCGGTGTCGGTGCCGATGGCGAGCGGCGCCTCGAAGGCAGCCACGGCCGCGGCCGAGCCACCGCCGGAGCCGCCGGGGATCCGGTCGAGGTCCCACGGGTTGCGGGTGGGGCCGTAGGCCGAGTGCTCGGTGGAGGAGCCCATGGCGAACTCGTCCATGTTGGTCTTGCCAAGGATCGGGAGACCGGCGGCCTTGAGCTTCGCCACGACGGTCGCGTCGTACGGCGGGATCCAGCCCTCGAGGATCTTCGACCCGCACGTCGTGGGCAGGCCCTCGGTGGCGAGCACGTCCTTGACCGCGATCGGCACGCCGTCGAGCGGGCTCAGCGTCTCACCGGCCGCGCGGCGGGCGTCGGAGGCGGCAGCCTGGTCGAGCGCGCCCTCGCGGTCGATGTGCAAGAAGGCGTGGACAGCGCCGTCGACCGCGGCGATGCGGTCGAGGTGGAGCTCGGTGAGCTCGACGCTGGTGGTGGTGCCGTCGGCGAGCGCCTGCGCCATCTCGGCGGCGGTGTTTCGGATCGTGATCGCGTTGCTCACTGCTCGTCCCCCAGGATCCGCGGGACGGAGAACCGCTGCTGGTCGACAGCGGGCGCCATGGCGAGCGCCTGCTCGGCGGTCAGGCCGGGCGTCACGACGTCGTCGCGGAAGACGTTGGTCAGCGGCAGCGCGTGCGACGTCGGCGGGACGTCGTCACCGGCCACGCCGTTGATGGAGGCGACGGATTCGAGGATCACGCTCAGCTGGGGGGCGAGGTGATCGAGCTCTGCGTCGTCGAGGTCGATGCGGGCGAGGTTCGCGAGGTGCGCGACCTCGTCTCTGGTGATCTCGGGCATGGGCTGAATCCTAGGTGCGGCCAACCGATGTGCCGCACGCGGCGTCTGTTGGGGTGACAATCCATTCGAGGAGGACTGATGGCTCGACCACCCTCTGGCGCGCGACACGACGGTGACTTCACCGAGTTCGTGCAGGCCAGCTGGCCGGGGCTCTACCGCACGGCCTACCTGCTGCTCGGCGATCGCGGCCTGGCCGAGGACCTGGCGCAGACCGCCCTGGCCAAGACGTACGCCGCCTGGTCGCGCATCGACGACCGCGCCGCCGCTCCGGCCTACGCCCGCCGAACCCTGGTCAACACGGCCTCGTCGTGGTTCCGCAAGAAGGGCTGGCGCAACGAGCTGCCGACCTCGTCGATGCCCGAATCGGCGTACGCCGTGGACCCCAGCACCCGGCCCGCGGTCATCGACGCCCTGGGCCAGCTGCCGCCGCGACAACGCGCGGTCGTGGTCCTCCGCTACTACGAGGACCTCTCCGTCGTCGAGACCGCCGACGCCCTCGGCTGCTCGACCGGGACGGTCAAGAGCCAGACCTACGAGGCCTTCGCCAAGCTGCGCGTGCTGCTCGGCGATGCCGTGATTCCCGAGACCCTGGGAGCCCACCATGACTGAACGACTCACCGCCCTGCTCCGCGACGAGGCGGCCGCGCTCGACGTGCCGTCGGTCGACCACGCGACCATCCTCGGCCGGGGTCGACAAGCCCGCACCCGCCGCCGCGCGACGGTGTTCCTCGCCGCCGCAGCGGTCGTGGCCGTCATCGGCACCGGCACCGCGCTGGCGCTCGGCGGCTCCGATGGTCCCGGGGACGACAAGGCCACCGACTCGATCGCTTCGACGGAGTCGGCACGCGACGTCGTGGCGTACGGCGCCGGCTCGACCGTCGTCGTCGACGGCGTGAGCGCCACCATCCCGGACACCCTGCACTCGCTGCACTACACGTCGGTCGGCGTGCTGACCCGCAGCAATCCCAACGACGGTGCCTCCGACGGCTCGGGTCCCGAGAGCCTGACCCTGGTCGCCGCCGACGGCACCACGACCGACCTCGGCACGATCCCGGAGGGGGTCGGTCCGGCCACGGATCCCGACGAGCCGGTCTACGCACTGGCCGAGAAGTCGGGCGACGGCTTCCGGGTCGTGGTCCGCGATGCCACCACCGGTGACGAGGTGGGCTCGGTCCCGCTGCCCGACCTGCCGATGAGCTACTGGCCGGTGCCACCGCTCGCCCTCGACGGCGACGTCGTCTACGCCGGGTTCGAGGAGGAGGCCTACGCCGTCAACTGGCGCACGGGTGAGAAGCAGCCCGCGGACGGACTCGGCGGTGGGATGCCGCAGGTCAGCGGCGGCTTCGCGGTCGACTCCGGCGAGAAGCTCGTCGACGGCCGCCCCGAGCTGGTCGTGTCGGTCGTCGATGCAGCCACGGGCGCCAGCGCCCTCGTCGTCCCACTGGAGGAGGGTGAGTACGGCTTCGGCACCCTCTCCCCCGACGGGAAGTACCTGCGCTTCACCCGGGACGGGATCAACGCCGACGGCGTCGACATCTACGACGTCGCCACGCAGCAGCGCGTGACCCTCGCGGGCGATCCGTACGCCTGGGGCTGGACGTCCGACGGCAGGCCCTACCGGGTGTCGGGCACGGAGGTCGAGGTGTGCGACCCGGTGACGGCTGCCTGCACGACCGAGGCTGGACCTGGTGTGGGGCAGAACCTGAGGCTCGGCGGGAACGCCTACGACAGCTGAGCTCGGCCGCGACGGCGGTGGCGACCCCTCGGGTCCGCCACCGCCCTCGCTCGTCGGGACACAATGCGTGTCATGACCTTCGCCAGCGCACGCGAGCTCGACGCCGACGACCTCGACCTCGTGGCCCTGGCCACCCGCACGATCGACGCGAACACGGATGCGGCGCCACCCGAGGACGACGGCATCCACACCGTCGGCGCCGCGGTGCGGGCTGGCGACGGGCGGATGTTCGCGGGCGTCAACGTCTACCACTTCACCGGCGGGCCCTGCGCCGAGCTGGTGGCGCTGGGGGCCGCGCGAGCCAACGGGGCGCGCGAGATCGTGACCATCGTCGCGGTGGGCGACGGCGGCCGGGGCATCCTGGCGCCGTGTGGTCGCGACCGCCAGGTCCTCGTCGACTACCACCCGGCCTGCCGCGTGCTCGTCCTGACCGCGGACGGCCCGCGCAGCGTGCTCGTCACCGACCTGCTCCCCGGCGCCTACGTGCGCAACGGGAGCGCGGGCTCCCCGACGGCCTAGCGCCGGTCCTCAACAGCTCTTGCGGCGCTCGATCAGCTTGCACGTGTCCTTGCCGCCCTTGCCGAACCCGAGGTCGAAGCCCCTGCCGCCGATCAGCAGGTCCTTCTCGTCGGATCCGGTGAGTACGTCGGAGCCACCGCGCGCCTTGATGATCGCGCGGAAGTCGGGGTGGGCGTCGATGACCTCGCCCTTCTTCGTGCCCTTGTAGATCGTCTTGGCGTTGCCCGGCAGCGAGACCTCGGTGAAGCTCTGGATCTTGCCGACGACGGTGAAGGACTGCAGCTTGGTGATCGTGGTCCGGCCCTTGCGCTGGTCGATGCGCACGGTCGGGAAGAGGGCCGGGTTGGCGTAGGCGACGAGGCGCAGCTTGTCCTGCCCGCTGTTGCCGACGACGTCGAAGCCGGCCTCCCCCGGCACCGGCACGGTCACGGTGTCCCCGCCGGAGCCGCCCTTGATGAAGGTCTTGTTGAGCGAGGTGTTGGTGATGACGTCGCTGCCCTGCCCGCCGATCAGGGTGTCGTAGCCGGCCACGCTGGTGATCTTGTCGGCGCCGGAGCCGCCGTCGACGATGTCGTTGCCAGCGCTGTCGTCGCCGTCGGGGGTGATGACGTCGTCGCCGTCCTGGCCGAAGATCTGGTCGTCACCGGCCATGCCGTGGAGCCGGTCGGACTTGTAGGTCCCGCGGATGACGTCGTTGAAGGGTGTCCCGACGAAGCCGATCGGCGAACCGGCCGCGATCACGATCGTGTCGGCGCCGTCGGCGCCCACCGTGGCCGGAACGGCGCGCAGGTCGACCACCGCAGCGGTGGGAGCGCCGGCGTAGCTGATGGTGTCGGGCTTGACGTCGATGCCGGGCGAGACCGCGCGGGCGTCGTAGCCGGGGTCGACGTAGTCGTTGCCGGCACCCGGGACGATCGTGTCGCCGGCGCGGTGGAAGCGACCGAACTTGTCGGCGGCATAGCCGTCGAGCTCACCGAAGATGCGGTCGTCGTCGGGGCCGCCCGAGATCCGGTCGGCCCCGCCACCGCCGCAGATGAGGTCGTTGCCCGCGAGCCCGGAGATCGTGTCGTTGCCGTCGCCGGCCCAGATGACGTCACGCTTCGCCGTACCGGTCAGCTTGTTGGCCTTGGCGTTGCCGACGATCGATGCCTTCTCCCCCGCACACGTCGGAGCAGCCGCGTGGGCGGGTGCTCCCAGCGCGACGACGGGCAGGCCCAGGACCACAGCAGCGGTGATGGTGGGGAGCAGACGCATTTCAAACCTCCGAGAAGACGACCTCTGTGGTTCCTAACCACAGGTGGGACGTCGCAAACCTGGTCGGAGTTGTCCTACGCCTCACTGGCGACGGCCGGGCCGTCGGCCAGCAGGGCGTCGAAGCCTGCTTCGTCGAGGATGGGCACGCCGAGCTGCTCGGCCTTCTCCGCCTTGGACCCGGCGTTGTCGCCGACCACGACGTAGTCGGTCTTCTTCGACACCGAGCCCGAGGCCTTGCCACCGCGCACGATGATCGCCTCCTTGACCGAGTCACGGGTGTAGCCCTCGAGCGAGCCGGTGACCACGATCGTGAGCCCTTCGAGGGTGCGGCTGACCGAGGCGTCGCGCTCGTCCTGCATGGTCACCCCGGCCTCGCGCCACTTGCGCACGATCTCCTTGTGCCAGTCGGCCTCGGGCCCGTCGAACCACTCGCGCACCGACGCCGCGATCGTCGGCCCCACTCCGTCGGTGTTGGCCAGCGTCGCCTCGTCGGCCTCCTCGATCGCCTGCATGGAGCCGAACTGGGTCGCCAGTGCCCGCGCGGCGGTCGGTCCGACGTGGCGGATCGACAACGCGACGACGACCCGCCACAGCGGCACGGCCTTCGCCTTGTCGAGGTTGTCGAGCAGGCGTTGACCGTTGGCGGACAGCTCCCTGGATCCCGGTTCCTGAGGAGACGCGCCAGCGCCGTCTCGAAGGGCTCCCTTCTTCGCCGCGCGCGTGAACAGGTCGGTGGTCAGCAGCTGGTCAGCGGTGAGGCCGAAGATGTCACCCTCGTTGGCGATCACCTCGGCATCGATCAGCGCGACGGCGGCCTCATAGCCCAGGCCCTCGATGTCGAAGGCACCACGACCGGCCACGAAGAAGGTGCGCTCGCGCACCTGGGCTGGACACTTCGCGTAGTTGGGGCAGCGCATGTCCTTGTCGCCGTCCTTCTGCTGGACCAGCGGGGTCTCGCACGCCGGGCAGGTCGTCGGCGCGACCCACGGCTCCAGACCCTCGGGGCGCAGCGCGAGCACCGGGCCGACGATCTCGGGGATCACGTCACCGGCCTTGCGCAGCACCACGGTGTCCCCCGGGCTCCCGGGCCGGACGTCCTTGCGCTGCACCTCGTGGAAGTTGTGCAGCGTGGCGTTCTCGACGGTGGAGCCCGCGACCCTCGTCGGCTCCATGACGCCGTACGGCGTGACGCGACCGGTGCGCCCGACGTTGACGCGGATCTCGAGGAGCCGCGCGTTGACCTCCTCGGGCGGGTACTTGAACGCGATCGCCCAGCGCGGTGCACGGCTCGTCGAGCCGAGCCGTCGCTGCAGCGAGACGTCGTCGACCTTCACCACGACGCCGTCGATCTCGTAGCCGACGATCGTGTGGCGGTGCTCCCCCACGTGCTCGATGTAGGCCTCGACGTCGGCCAGGCCTGAGACGACCTTGACCTGGTCGGAGGTCGGCAGGCCCCAGGCCCGCATGGCGGCGTAGGACGCGGACTGCGCCGTGGGCTCGAAGCCCTGCCGGGCGCCGAGCCCGTGGCAGACCATGCCGAGGGCACGGGTCGCGGTGACCTTGGGGTCCTTCTGGCGCAGCGAGCCGGCCGCGGCGTTGCGGGGGTTGGCGAACAGTGGCTTGCCGGCGTCGGCCATCGAGGCGTTGAGCCGCTCGAAGGCGGCGGCCGGGAGGAACACCTCGCCGCGCACCTCGACGAGCTCCGGGACCGGGAACTCGTCGGTGCCGCTCAGGCGGTGCGGGACCGAGTCGATGGTCTTGACGTTGGGCGTGACGTCCTCGCCGGTGCGGCCGTCGCCGCGGGTCAGGGCGCGGACCAGGCGGCCCTGCTCGTAGAGGAGGTTGATCGCCAGGCCGTCGACCTTGAGCTCGCAGAGCAGGTCGGCGGACGCCACACCGTCGCGGGCGAGCCGGGCGTGCCACGACGCCAGCTCCTCGAAGGAGAAGGCGTTGTCGAGGCTCTCCATCCGCTGGAGGTGGTCGACGGCGGTGAACTCGGTCGACACCGCACCGCCCACCGTCTGGGTCGGCGAGTCAGGGGTCCGCAGCTCCGGGTGGGCCTCCTCGAGCGCTTCCAGCTCGCGCATCGACACGTCGAACTCGGCGTCGGACAGCGTCGGGTCGTCGAGGACGTAGTAGCGCCAGCGGGCGTCCTCCACCTGCTCGCTCAGCTCCTGGTGACGCTCACGGGCCTCGGGCGCCGCGGGCTCGACGGCTGGGCTCTCCGACTCATTCATGGGGCTAGTTTGCCCGTCCGCACCGACACCCGGCTGCAGGGCCGACGCGTGCAGGCACGCCCACTCGTCCCGAACCTGGGGAAGTTTGCCGCGCGTTCGATGAAACGAAGTTGTTCCATCGGAATATTTCCCCTACTTTCCTGCTTGGGAACGAAACCGTTTCGTTTCATCACGACAGGAGCACCACCATGACGTCCCCGGAACCGCAGGCGACGCGCCCGCGCATCGAGGGCGACCGTGAGCAGGAGATCCTCACCTCCACCCTCGACGTGCTCGCCGAGGTCGGCTACGACCGCCTGACCATGGACGCCGTCGCCTCGGCTGCCAAGGCCAGCAAGGCCACGCTCTACCGCCGCTGGAACGGCAAGGTGAGCCTGGTCATCGACGCCCTGCTCTCCCAGAAGCAGCCGAGCGAGGTGCCGGACACGGGCACCCTGCGCGGTGACCTGATGGCCGCCTACTGCGGCATGGGCGGCTTCGGCGACGCCCGCGCCGTCTCCACCTTCACCAGCGTGCTGACCGCGATGGTGCGCGACGAGGAGTTCGCCGAGGCCTACCGCCGCGACGTGCTCGCGCCCAAGGTGGCGGCCAGCTCCGCGATCTTCGCCCGTGCCCTCGAGCGCGGAGAGCTGGGCGCGGGCGCGGACATCTCCGTCCTCGCGCCGGCCCTGGCCGGCATCGTCATGCACCGCTTCTTCCTCCACGGCGAAGAACCCAACGAGGAGCGCATCGCGCGAATCGTCGACCAGATCATCATTCCGGCCGCAACCTGTCCGCATCTGCCGACAGCCTCAGACCAGTTCCCCACCGACCCCACTGAGAAGGAAACTTCATGACTGACACCGCAGAGGTCACCCCCGAGGTGACCCCGGAGGAGCACAAGCGCCTGCGCTGGGCGCTCGTCCTCATCTCGCTCGCCCAGCTGATGGTGGTGCTCGACAGCACCATCGCCAACATCGCCCTGCCCTTCATCGGCCAGGACCTCGACATCTCCCAGTCCAACCTGCAGTGGATCGTGACCGGCTACGCCCTCGCCTTCGGTGGCCTGCTGCTCCTCGGTGGTCGCCTCGGCGACCTCTACGGCCGCCGCCGGATCTTCATGATCGGTGTCACGATCTTCGCGATCGCCTCCCTGGCCGGTGGCCTCGCGCAGAACGAGGCCATGCTGCTGTCGTCGCGGGCCGTCCAGGGCCTCGGTGCCGCACTCGCCTCCCCCGCCGCCCTGGCGCTGATCACCACGACGTTCCCGGCCGGCAAGGAGCGCAACCGCGCCTTCGCCGTCTACGCCATGATGTCCGGCGCGGGTGCCGCGGTCGGCCTGATCCTCGGTGGCTGGCTCACCGGCATCCACGACCTCGAGCTGCTCGGCACGCCCGTCAACGGCTGGCGCCTGACCTTCTTCATCGTCGTCCCGATCGGCCTGGTCGCCGCCGCTTTCGCACCCCGCTACTTCCAGGAGTCCGAGCGTCACCCCGGCGAGCTCGACATCCCCGGCGCGATCACCGGCACCCTCGGTCTGCTGGGCCTCGTCTACGGCTTCTCCCGCGCCGGTGACGCCGCCCACGGCTGGAGCGACCCGGTGACCCTCGCGTCGCTCGCGGGTGGTGTGGCCCTGCTGGCGATCTTCGCGGTGATCGAGTCGCGCGTGGAGCACCCGCTGCTGCCCATCCGCATCTTCGCCAACCAGACGCGTGCCGCGTCGTTCGCGGCGATGATGCTGATGCCGGCCGCGATGTTCTCGATGTTCTTCTTCCTCAGCCTCTACATCCAGAACATCATGGGCTACTCCCCGCTCAAGGCCGGCGTCGCGTTCCTGCCGTTCAGCGTCGGCATCGTCATCTCGGCCACCATCGTGTCCAACCTGGTGAGCCGGATCGATCCGCGCTTCATCGCCGGCACCGGTACGGCGATGGCCGCTGCCGCACTGTTCGGGTTCTCCCGCCTCAGCGTCCCGGACGGCGCCGACAGCGTGTTGTCCGCGCTGACGAGCGGCGCATACCTCGGTGCCGACGTGAACTACTGGACGAGCATCTTCCCGTTCATCATGTTGATGTCGCTCGGCATGGGCGCGGTCTTCGTGCCGCTCACCCTGACGGCCGTGCACCACGTGCGCTCCGAGGACTCCGGCATCGGCTCCGGCGTGCTCAACACGATGCAGCAGGTCGGCGGCGCCCTCGGCCTCGCGATCATGTCCACGGTCGCGAGCAACTACGCCACCAGCCACGCCGACAAGATCGCGCCCGGCATCGCCCAGGGCCTCGGCACCAACCCCGAGCCCGGACTCCTCGAGGCCGCTCTCCAGCTGGGCTCGTTCCCGAGCGGCGCAGCCGCGGCCTTCTTCTTCGGGACGTTCCTGATGCTGGCCGGCTCGGCCATCGTGTGGCTGTTCCTCGACGTGAAGCACGAGGAGCTCGCCACCGACGGTCCCGCGAGCGTCCCGGGTCACTGAGCAACCCCATGAAGCGTCCACGCCGACCCGCCCGAGCCGCTCGGGTGGGTCGGCGTGTCCAATCCGGAGGGGCGGGCGGCTCCGAAGGGATCCACGTGAGCGAACCCACCCTGACGACCTACGCCGCCGGCGGGCCTGCCGAGGCCGTCGTGCTGATGCTCCACGGCGGCAAGCCCCGCTCGCGGCAGCCCGTCGACCGCCGCAGCGCGTCGTGGCGTCGCTCGGAGTGGATGGCGCGGTCGATCGC
Source organism: Nocardioides allogilvus (assembly GCF_003047285.1). Classification (GTDB taxonomy): domain Bacteria; phylum Actinomycetota; class Actinomycetes; order Propionibacteriales; family Nocardioidaceae; genus Nocardioides; species Nocardioides allogilvus. Next base: position 470,856 of record NZ_PZYX01000002.1, read on the forward strand.
CGCCAAGGCACACGCCGCCGAGGCGCACGTGTGGTTGCTGCGCTACCGCGAGCGCGGCTGGAACGGCGGCCGGGACCGGATCGAGGACGCCCGCTGGTCACTGGATGCGGTGCGTACGGCGCACGGCGACGTACCCGTCGTGCTGCTGGGCCACTCCATGGGCGCTCGGGTGGCGGTCCATGTCGCCGACGACCCGTCCGTGGTCGGCGTCGTCGGGCTGGCGCCGTGGTGGGCGGCCGAGGACCCCGTCTCCACGCTGTCCGGCCGGGCCCTGGTCGCAGCCCACGGTCGCCGGGACCGCATCACCTCGTTCGCCGAGACCACCCGCTACGTCGAGCGCGCCAAGGGCATCGCCACCGCCGTCGAGCTCGTCGACATGGGCGCGCTGGGCCACTACATGCTGACCGGGGTCGAGGCCTGGAACACCGTCGCCTCGACCTCCGCCCTGCAGCTGCTACGGCTGCACCAGGACGCTCGCGACTCGTAGGCCGCGCGCTCAGAGGTGACCGGCGACGTCCCGGCTCAGGGACAGCGCCCGGCGGCTCCAGTCGGGCGACGCCCCGGCGAGGCCGCACGACGGCGTGATCACCAGTCGATCCGACACCTCGGCAGGGTCGAGGCCGAGCATGTCGAGCCAGCGCAGGACCTGCTCGGTCAGCACCGCATCGGTGGGAGCGGTGGTCGGATCGGTCGAGGGCACGACCCCGAGGGCGACGACGAGCCCGTCGTCGAGCGCCTGCGCCATCGCGTCGAGGTCCTTCGGGGTCAACATGGCGTGGTCCACGGACAGTCCGCGCGCACCGGCGTCGGCGACCAGGCCCCAGGGCACCCCGGGGGCGCACGAGTGCACCCACGGCTCCGCGCCCGCGTCCGCGATCGCACCCAGGACGATCCCCAGCGCAGCCGAGGCCTCGGGCGGGTGCACCGTGCGGTGGCGCCCGAAGCCGGAGGCGGTCGGCACCTGGGCGGCCAGGACCGCGGGCAGCATCGGCTCGTCGACCTGGACGATCAGCCGCTCCACGCCGGTCAGCCGGCGTCGCAGGTCGGCGACGTGACCACGCAGGCCCTCGGCCAGCGCCTCGGCCAGCTCACGGCGGGCGCCGTGGTCGGAGAGCACCTTGTCCCCGCGCGGCTTCTCCACCGTCGCGGCCAGGGTCCACGGTCCGGCGACCTGAGCCTTGAACGCCCCGGTGAAGCCCTGCGCCTGCTCCTCGACCTGGTCGAGGTCCTGCGCGAGCAGCGACCGGGCCCGGCGGTGGTCGATGCCGGACGCGTCGGTGAGCCGCCACCCGGCCGGCTGGAGGTCGACTCCCAGGCCGTCGACGATCGCGAGCGCGCGACCGGTCATGTTCGCGGTCACTCCCCTGCCGGGCAGCTCCGGCACGAACGCCAGGTCGGGCACCTCGCCCAACGTGAAGCGCACCGCCTCGGCGTACGCCCGGTCGTCGTCCCCGGGCAGGGAGCCGACGCCGGTCGCGAGGGTCACGCGCTGGCCTGCTCGAGCTCGGCGCTGCGGGCGGTCGCGCTGATGGTGGCCGAGCCGACGACGCGGGTGCCGTCGTAGATCACGGCTGCCTGGCCGGGGGCGATCCCCTCGGCCGGGTCGAGCAGCTCGATCTCGACACGCGGTCCGTCATGCCGATCGGCACCGATCGATGCGGATCCGGATGACGGATCCGCAGGGACCACGCGGACGTTCGCGCGGTGCTCGCGACCGTGGGCGCGCAGCTGCACGGTCACCTCGGGTCCGTCGAGCACGGACGGGACGGTGCCGCACCAGCGCGGCTTGATGCCGGCGATCCGGTCGATGCGCAGCCCTTCGCGCGGGCCCACTGAGACGGTGCCGGAGACCGGCTCGATGTCGAGGACGAAGCGCGGCTTGCCGTCGGCGGCGGGCACGCCGAGGCGCAGGCCCCGGCGCTGGCCGATGGTGAAGCCGACCGTGCCGTCGTGCTGTCCGAGCACGTCGCCGGTCGTCGAGTCGACGATGTCACCGCCGGTGTTGGGATTGCGGTCGCCGAGCTTCTCCTTGAGCCACCCGGCGTTGTCCCCGTCGGCGACGAAGCAGATGTCGTGGGAGTCGGGCTTGTCGGCGACCAGCAGCCCGCGCTCGGCCGCCTCGAGGCGTACGACCGGCTTGGTGGTGTCGCCGAGCGGGAAGAGCGAGTGCGCCAGCTGGTCCTGGGTGAGGACCCCGAGGACGTAGGACTGGTCCTTGCCCATGTCGACCGCGCGATGCATCTCGATCAGGCCGTCGGCGCCGGTGCGGAGCTGGGCGTAGTGGCCGGTCGCGACCGCGTCGAAGCCGAGCGCGAGGCCGCGGTCGAGGACGGCCGCGAACTTGATCTTCTCGTTGCAGCGCAGGCACGGGTTGGGGGTGCGGCCGGCTGCGTACTCGTCCATGAAGTCCTCGACCACGTCCTCGTGGAAGCGGTCGGAGAGGTCCCAGACGTAGAAGGGGATGCCGATGATGTCGGCCGCGCGGCGGGCGTCGTTGCTGTCCTCGATGGTGCAGCACCCGCGCGCGCCGGTGCGGTAGGACTTCGGGTTGCGCGAGAGCGCGAGGTGTATCCCGGTGACGTCGTGACCGACCTCGGCGGCGCGGGCAGCGGCGACGGCGGAGTCGACCCCGCCCGACATGGCAGCGAGGACCTTCATCAACGTGCCTTTGCCGTCCTGGCCCGCTCGACGACCGGACCGATCGCCTCGACGACCGCGTCGATGTCGGCGGCGGTGCTGGTGTGGCCGAGGGAGAACCGCAGCGAGTGGCGCGCGGCCTCCTCGTCACAACCCATCGCGAGCAGCACGTGTGACGGCTGGGGCACCCCGGCGCTGCAGGCCGAGCCGGTCGAGCACTCGATCCCGCGGGCGTCGAGCAGCATCAGGAGCGAGTCGCCCTCGCAGCCGGGGAAGCCGAGGTGGGCGTTGCCCGGGAGGCGCCGCTCGGGGTCGCCGTGCAGGTGTGCCTCGGGGACGACCTCCACCACGCGGCGTACGAGGTCGTCGCGCAGCGCACGCAGGCGGCTGGCGTGCTCGTCCTGGTTCTTGACCGACTCCTCGATGGCCGCAGCCAGGCCGGCGATCGCCGGCGGGTCGAGGGTGCCGCTGCGGATGTCGCGCTCCTGCCCGCCGCCGTGGACGAGCGCGGAGACCTGGAGGTCGCGGCGCACGATCAGGGCACCGACGCCGTAGGGGCCGCCGACCTTGTGCCCGGTCAGGCTGAGGGCGTCGACACCGGACGCGGCGAAGTCGACGGGTACGGCGCCGATGGCCTGAACCGCGTCGGTGTGGACCGGGATGCCGTGCTCGGCGGCCAGCGCGACGACCTCGGCGATGGGCTGCAGCGTGCCGACCTCGTTGTTGGCCCACATCACGGAGATGAGCGCGACCGAGGCGGGATCGCGCTCGACGGCCTCGCGGAGCGCGTCGAGGCGCAGGTGGGCCTGCTGGTCGACCGGCATCAGCTCGACCTGGGCACCCTCGGCCTCGCCGAGCCAGACCAGGGGGTCGAGGACGGCGTGGTGCTCGATCGCGGTGGACAGGATGCGGACGCGGCGCGGGTCCTCGGCCCGTCGGGCCCAGTAGATTCCCTTGAGCGCGAGGTTGTCGGACTCGGTGCCGCCGGCCGTGAAGACCACGTCGCCCGGACGACAGCCCAGGGCCCGGGCGATGGTCTCGCGGGCCTCCTCGACGACGCGGCGCGCGTTGCGGCCCGAGGCGTGCAGCGAGTTGGCGTTGCCCACCTCGACCAGTCGCGCGGTCAGTGCCTCGATCGCGACCGGCAGCATCGGCGTGGTCGCGGCGTGGTCGAGATAGACGGGTGCGGTGTTCATGACCGACCAAGCCTATCCGGCACCGGGGCGCGGACGACTTTCCGCGACGCCGGGCTCACTGCGCCATCGTGCCCGACAGCCACGGGTGGTCGGCGCGCTCGAGGTGTACGGCGCCGCGCAGCCAGTCCCGGGCCCCGGCATCCAGCAGGGGCCAGGTGGAGGCGAGGTCGGCGGTGTCCTTGGGACGCAGCAGTCGCGCCTTGTGGTGCAGGACCACCTCGGGTCGCATGTAGCGGATCGCGTCGTCGGCGACCCAGGTGACGTCGGCCAGCGGCACGACGTGGTCGGGGTCGCGGCGACTGACCCACAACCCGTCGCGGTCCTCGGAGAGGATGCAGTCGAGGAACCACGGGGCCGTCGCGTGGTCGCGCAGCCACACCTGCCCGGCGTCCACGTGCGGCTCGGGCCAGTCGTCGTTGAGCGGGCGGATGGCGCCGCTGCCGGCGCTCCAGATGTGGTGCCGGTCCCCCACGTGCTCGCGGAACAGCGCCAGGTCCCGCCGCCAGATCACGAGATCGATGTCCTCGTGCGGGCGCGACACCCCGGTGAACGCCTCGATCGCCCAGCCGCCGACGATCCACCACTCCCCCGGATAGCCGGCCATGAAGTCGGCCGTGCCCGCCGGGTCGAGCGCCTGCCAGTCGCCGTACAGCCTGCGAAAGGCGAGCTCCTCGACGTCCTCCTCGGTGGTTGCCACGCGGGCAACCTACCGCTGGCGGTGGAGGTTCAGAGGACGATCAGGTCGTCGCGGTGCACGACCTCGCGCTCGTACGCCGATCCGAGCTCTCGCTTCAGGTCCTTGCTCGACCTGCCGAGCAGGCCGGGCAGCTCGTCGGCGTCGAAGTTGACGAGACCACGCGCCACCGCTGCGCCCGACGCGTCGACCAGCGACACCGGATCACCAGCGCTGAAGACACCGGTCACGGCGGTGATGCCGGCGGCGAGGAGGGAGGCGCGGCGCTCGGTGACAGCCGCGACGGCGCCCGGGTCGAGCACGAGCGAGCCCTTGGGCTCGGTGGCGTGCGCGAGCCAGAGGAGACGGGTGGGGCGGCGCTTGCCGGTGGGGAGGAAGACGGTGCCCACCTCAGCACCTGCCAGCGCGGCCTCCGCCTGGTCGGCAGAGGTGAGGATGACCGGGATGCCGGCACCCGTGGCGATCCGGGCGGCATCGACCTTGGTGACCATGCCGCCGGTGCCGACGCCCGCGGTGCCGGGTGTGCCGATCGAGACGGTGGCCAGGTCGTTCGCCGAGCGCACCACCGGCACGAGCTGCGAACCCGCGCGGCTCGGGGGTCCGTCGTAGAGGCCGTCGACGTCGGAGAGCAGGACCAGCAGGTCGGCGTGCACGAGGTGCGCGACCAGCGCGGCCAGCCGGTCGTTGTCACCGAAGCGGATCTCGGAGGTGGCGACCGTGTCGTTCTCGTTGACGATCGGCAGGACGCCGAGCTCGAGCAGCTTGGCGAACGTCTGGTAGGCGTTGCGGTAGTGGGCGCGCCGGATGACGTCGTCCACCGTGAGGAGCACCTGCCCGGTGACGAGGTCGTGGCGGGCGAACTCCTCCTGGTAGCGGTGCGAGAGGAGTCCCTGCCCGACCGAGGCCGCCGCCTGCTGGGTGGCGAGCGAGCGCGGGCGCTTCGTCAGGCCCAGCGGGGCCAGCCCGGCGGCGATCGCCCCGGACGAGACCAGCACGACCTCGGCTCCGCGGGCACGCACCGAGGCGAGCACGTCGACGAGCCGGCTCATGCGCGCCGGGTCGATCCCGCCGGCCGCCGTGGTCAGCGACGACGAGCCGACCTTGACGACGACACGGCGTGCCTCACCGACGAGGGCGCTGCGGTCCAGCGTCGAGCGCTGGGCCACCCGATCGGTCACTCCTCACCGTCCCAGTCGGGGTCGTCCTTCGAGCCGATCTCGTAGGACATCGGCCCGATCCCGGAGCTGGTGACGGTCTTGGGCGTGGCGGCCTTGCCGGAGCGGTCGATGCGGCGGGCCACGTCGGCGCGCGTCTCGTTCTCGGCGCGCTCGGGCATCTGCTCCTGGATGTCCTTGCGACGGGTGGCCGCGGGACGCTCCTCGCGCAGGCGCTCGTCCTCGCCGCGGCGACCGAGCATCTCGGCGCCGGCCTCGATGCCGGGCTTGAAGTCGAAGACCACCGCGTTGTCCAGCGGGCCGATGAGCACGGGGTCGCCCTCCTCGGCGCCGAGCTTGGCGAGCTGGGCCTCGATGCCGAGACGGGTGAGGCGGTCGGCCAGGAAGCCCACGGCCTCCTCGTTGCCGAAGTCGGTCTGGCGGACCCAGCGCTCGGGCTTCTCGCCGCGCACGTGCCAGCCCTCGGGGCGCTCGGTGATCTCGAAGTCGCCGCCGCCGTCGAGCCCGGGGGGCCGGATCACGATGCGGGTGGCCTCCACGACCGGGCGCTCCGCCCGGGCCTGGCCGACGATCTCGCCCATGGCATAGATCAGGGCGGGCATGCCGACGCCAGAAGCTGCGCTGACCGGGAAGACGCGCAGGCCGCGTGCCTCGAGGTCCTCACGGACCATCTCGGCGATCTCGTTGCCGTCGGGTACGTCGACCTTGTTGAGCGCCACCAGCCGGGGACGATCCTCCAGGCCGCCGTAGCGGCTCAGCTCGTTCTCGATGACGTCGAGGTCGTCGAGCGGGTTGCGACCCGGCTCGATGGTGGCGGTGTCGATGACGTGCACCAGGGCGGCGCAGCGCTCGATGTGGCGCAGGAAGTCGTGGCCGAGGCCGCGACCGTCGGCAGCGCCCTCGATCAGGCCGGGCACGTCGGCGACGGTCAGGGTCACGTCGCCCGCGCGGACGACCCCGAGGTTGGGCACGAGGGTGGTGAACGGGTAGTCGGCGATCTTGGGCCGCGCCCGCGACATCGCGGCGATCAGCGAGGACTTGCCGGCGCTGGGGAAGCCGACCAGGCCGATGTCGGCCACGACCTTGAGCTCGAGACGGACCTCGACCTCCTCGCCGGGCTCGCCAAGGAGCGCGAAGCCGGGCGCCTTGCGCTTGGCACTGGCCAGCGCGGCGTTGCCGAGGCCGCCACGACCACCCCGGGCGATCACCATCTCGGTGCCGGCCCCGACCATGTCGCCGAGGATCTCGCCGTCGAGGTTCTTGACCAGCGTCCCGTCGGGCACGGGCAGGTAGAGGTCCCCGCCGTGCGCACCGTTGCGGTGGTTGCCGGCGCCGTGGCCGCCGTGGTCGGCCTTGCGCTTGTTGCCGTGGTGGTAGTCGATCAGCGTGGTGATGTCGGGGTCCACGCGCAGGATCACCGAGCCACCGGGGCCGCCGTTGCCGCCGTCGGGGCCACCGAGGGGCTTGAACTTCTCCCGGTGGACCGACGCGACACCGTGCCCACCCCGGCCGGCGCTGATGTGCAGCGTGACCTGGTCGACGAAGGTGGGTACAGCCATGGGAGTTCCTAACGAAGATGAAATGGCGCGAAGGGCGTTCCCCAGAGTCTAGGGACGCCCTTCGCGAAAGAAGTGGTGCGTTTGTCTAAAGGTTTCGTCACTCACCGGGGAGGATGTTGACGACCTTGCGGCCACGCTTGGTGCCGAACTGCACGGCACCCGCGATGAGCGCGAAGAGGGTGTCGTCGCCACCGCGGCCCACACCCGAACCCGGGTGGAAGTGGGTGCCACGCTGGCGGACGATGATCTCGCCCGCGTTGACGGCCTGGCCGCCGAAGCGCTTCACACCGAGGCGCTGGCTGTTGGAGTCGCGGCCGTTCTTGGTGGACGCGGCGCCCTTCTTGTGAGCCATGAGTTCAGTCCTTTATCAGCAGATAAGAGAGCTCCGAGCGTGAGCTCAGAGGGAGATGTCGGTGACCTTGACCTGGGTGTACTTCTGGCGGTGACCCTGGCGCTTCTTGTAGCCGGTCTTGTTCTTGAACTTCTGGATGACGATCTTCGGACCCTTGGTGGCGCCGAGGATCTCGACGGTCACCGCCGCCTTGTCGAGGCCGGTCGCGGTGACGGTCTCGCCGTCGACAACCATCACCACGGGGAGAGTCAGGGAGCTGCCGACCGCGTTGGCCTTCAGGTCCATCTTGTCGATCTCGATGACGTCGCCAACAGCAACCTTCTGCTGCTTGCTGCCACTGCGCACAACTGCGTACACGGCGGACTCACTCTCCTCAGGCCTTGTGGTTGCCAATTGACTGGCACGGTGAAAAACACGGTGAAAATTCGGGGTTCGGCTCCTGCTCGGGCTTCGCGACGAGATGTCAGCAGAGGCCATGCAGGAGGGGCACGCCGGGGCGCACGAGGAGCAACTTTACGGCTCCGAAGCCAACCGGGTCAAAACGAGCCGACCCGAGCGGGCTTCAGCGCTTGCGAGTGCCCTTCTTCTTGATCGGGACGTGCTCGACGTGGGGCGCCTCGTCGTGCTCGCCGTCGTGGTCGTTGCCGGGCTCGAGGTCGGCCGTTCCCGGCTCCACGATGCCCGTCTGCGGCACGTCACCGGCCGCGCCCACGGGCGCGGCGACCGGCGGACCGGCAGGTCGGGTCGCGGACCGACGACGCGTGCGCGTCACGACCTGCGGCTTCGTCGGCTCGGGGGCCTCAGTCGTCGCAGGAGCCGGCTGCGCACCTTTGGGCTGCTCGGCCTCGGGCTGGTCGACCGCGGGCGCCTCGGCGGCCGGTACGTCGACCGCGACCGGGGCAGCGGCCTCGGCCGGTGCCGGGGTCTCCGTGGGGGCCGTGGGGGCCGTCGTGGGGGCCTCGGTCGCGACCCGCCTGGGCTGGCGGGTGCGCCTGGAGGTCTGCACGCGGGGCTGCTCGGCCTGGGGGGCCTCCGTGGCCTCCGTGGGCTCGGTGGTCTCGGGCGTCTCGACGCTCGCGGCAGCCGCGACCGGCGCCTCGCTGGCGGCAGGAACGGGTGCGTCCTGCGTCGGCTCGACCTCGGGCTTCTCCGAGCGCGGCATCGCGGCGACGTCCTTGGGCGACGGGGCAGCACCCTGGCCACCGTTGCCGCCGTTGCCGCCGTTGCCACCCTGTCCGGCGTTGCCGGAACCGTTGCCGGAGCCGTTGCCGGCGTTGTCCTGTCCGTCGCGGCCACGGCCACGGTTGCGTCGTCCGCTGCTGCGGCGATCGCCGTCGTCGCCCTCGCCCTTGGGCTCGACGGGCTCGCTGGTGATCACGACGCCGCGTCCCTGGCAGTGGTCGCAGTCGGAGCTGAACGCCTCGAGCAGACCCGTGCCGATGCGCTTGCGGGTCATCTGGACCAGGCCCAGGGACGTGACCTCGGCGACCTGGTGGCGGGTGCGGTCGCGACCGAGGCACTCCACCAGGCGGCGTACGACCAGGTCACGGTTGGACTCGAGGACCATGTCGATGAAGTCGACGACGATGATGCCGCCGATGTCGCGCAGCCGGAGCTGGCGGACGATCTCCTCGGCGGCCTCGAGGTTGTTCTTGGTCACCGTCTCCTCGAGGTTGCCCCCGGAGCCGGTGAACTTGCCGGTGTTGACGTCGACGACCGTCATCGCCTCGGTGCGGTCGATGATCAGCGAGCCGCCCGAGGGCAGCCAGACCTTGCGGTCGAGGCCCTTGGCGATCTGCTCCTCGATGCGGTAGGTGGCGAAGACGTCCTTGCCGGACGCACGCCCCTCGGTGGCCGGCTCGAACTTCTCCAGCCGGTCCTGCAGGTCGGGGGCCACGTGGGAGACGTATCCCTGCACGGTGTCCCAGGCGTCGTCGCCCTCGATGACGAGCTTGGCGAAGTCCTCGGTGAAGAGGTCGCGGACCACCTTGAGGGTCAGGTCGGGCTCGCCGTACAGCAGTTGCGGGGACTGGCCCTTGGCCTTGGCCTCGATGTCGTCCCAGCGAGCCTTGAGCCGCTCGACGTCGTGGGTGAGCTCGTCCTCGCTCGCACCCTCGGCTGCCGTGCGGACGATGACGCCCGCGGTGTCCGGGACGATCTCCTTGAGCAGCGTCTTGAGGCGGTTGCGCTCGGTGTCGGGCAGCTTGCGGGAGATGCCGCTGGTGGTGCCGTCGGGGACGTAGACCAGGAAGCGACCCGCGAGGCTGATCTGCGAGGTCAGGCGGGCGCCCTTGTGGCCGACGGGGTCCTTGGTGACCTGCACGAGGACCGACTGGCCGCTGGAGAGCACCGACTCGATCTTGCGCTGCTGGCCGTCCTTGTGGCCGAGCGCGGCCCAGTTGACCTCACCGGCGTAGAGCACGGCGTTGCGGCCCTTGCCGATGTCGATGAAGGCGGCCTCCATCGACGGCAGGACGTTCTGCACGCGGCCGAGGTAGACGTTGCCGATCAGCGACGTCTGCGACTCGCGGGCGACGTAGTGCTCGACGAGGACCTTGTCCTCCAGCACGGCGATCTGGGTCAGCTCCTTGCGCTGGCGGATCACCATCACGCGGTCGACCGACTCGCGGCGGGCCAGGAACTCGGCCTCGCTGACGATCGGGGCGCGGCGGCGACCGGCCTCGCGGCCCTCGCGACGGCGCTGCTTCTTGGCCTCGAGCCGGGTCGAGCCGGCGAGCGCGGTGATCTGGTCCTCGGGGGCGCGGCGGTTGCGGACGCGGGTGACGGTGTTGGGCTCGTCGTCGCGCTCGTCGGAACCCTCTTCGCCGGCACGGCGACGACGACGGCGGCGGCGCGAGGTGCCGTCGCCCTGCTCGCCCTGCTCGTTCTGGTCGCCCTGGTCGGCGTCGGTGGCCTTGTCGGCCTCGTCGGCCTCGTCCTCGGACTCGTCGTCGGAGTCGTTGTCCTGGCTGTCGGTCGAACCCTCGCCACCCTTGCGGCGGCGGCGACCGCCACGACGGCGGCGGCGACGGGCGGGGCCGGTGCCGTCGGTGTCGGAGTCGCTGTCACCCTCGGCGGTGCCGTCGGTGTCGGTGTCCTGGTCGGCCTGGTCGGTCTCGACCTCGTCCTCGTCCGCGGTCTCGGGACGGGCTGCGGCCTTCTTGGCCGGCGCCTTCTTGGCCGCAGTGCGCTTGGCGGCGGCCTTCTTGGCCGGCGGGGTGTCGCTGGCGGCCTCGGTCTCGGCGGCGGTCTCGGTGTCGGCGGCGGTCTCGGCGGCGACCTCCTCGACCGGGGCTGCGGCGACCTTCTTGGTCGTGCGGGTGCGTCGCGTCGAGGTCACGACCGGCGCCTGGAAGAGGGGCACAGCCGTGCTGGCGGCACCGGTCTCGGTCGCCTCGGCGGTCTCGTCGAGGGCCGGGCTCTCGACCTCGGCGGCCTTCTTCGTGGTCTTCTTCGCCGCCGTCTTCTTGGCCGCGGGGGCCTTCGCAGCAGCGGGAGCCTTGGCCGACGCGGTCTTCGCGGCGGCCGTCTTCTTGGCGGCAGCCTTCTTCGCGGGCGCCTTCTTGGCGACCGGCGCGTCGGCTGCGTCGCTCGTGGTGTCGGGGATCAGCGCGTCCTGGACGCTGGCGTCCTGAGCAGCGGACGTCTTCTTCGCGGCGCTGGAGCGGGTGCGCGTCGTCTTCTTCACCGTCGGCGCGGCGGGGGTCTCCACCGGCTCGGCGGCCGGGGCGACCACGGTGGCCGGCTCGGCGACCGGGCTGGCCGCGCTCGCACGCGTCGTCGCGGTCTTGCGCGGCGCCGCCTTGCGCGTCGTCTTCTTCACGACCGGAGCGGCCGGGGCGGAGGCCTCGGGCGAACCAGCGGGCTCAGAGCCGCCGGTGGTGGTGTTGTCGTTGTCGTTCGGGTTGTCGTCGAGCATGTCGCTCTCCTCGCCGGCACCCGGATCGAAGCCGGGACCGTGTCGGCGCCTCGAGACCCGGGTGAGGGGCGTCGGACGCAAAGCCTTCGTATGGCGGCGACACCCTCCGCGTGCGCGTCATCCGATGCGCGTCGGTCGCCATTCCGCGGTCGCTGGGCCTGGAGAGTGCATCACTGTCACTGATGCACGAGCCGCGTCGCGGAGCTGGTGACGAACAACATCTGGATGTGCCGGACCTTGAGGGGGCCCGGCGAGAACGTCGTCGGCTCGTCGTGGATGGCGGACCATCCGCGTCGAACGTGGCGAGTATCGCACACTCGCTCCCAAACCCCGGCAACGTTGACCCGGCGCAACGCGTGCCGCGTCGGCTAGAGGAGGGGGTCGCCGATGGCGCCGGAATCCTCGAGGGGACCCTGGGCGAGCCGCGTCATCAGCGGGGCCTCACCCATCGCCGTACCGGAGATCGAGGTCAGCGCGCTGAGCACGTCATCGGGGCGGACCGCGGGGACGCCGTGGCGCAGGACCAGCTCGAGGGCGGCTCCCTCGCGCTCGGTGGAGGCGTCGGCCGCCAGGTCGAGCACGGCGCCGCGCGCATCGAACTCGCGCAGCCCCTTCTTCGTCATCCGCTCGACCAGCACCTCGTCGGCGGCCAGGAAGGCCTCGACCGCGGCCCGCACGTCGGCGAGCGGCGCCGAGACGTCGATCCGCCAGCGGCTGGCCTCCAGGCGGTCGGCCAGCGACCCGCCGGGCGACTCCACGACCTCGAGGATGTCGAGGCCGGGCGGCAGCGCCTCGTCGAGCAGCGCGTGCACCTCGGCGGGGACCAGCACCTCGGCCAGCGCGATCTCGAGGTATTCGGCCTCGCTCGCCGAACCGGTCGGCGCTGCGCCCGCGTAGGACATCCGCGGGTGCGGGTTGAACCCCGACGAGTAGGCCATCGGGATGCGCGCACGGAAGACCGCGCGCTCGAAGGCGCGGCTGAAGTCGCGGTGACTGGTGAACCGGAGGCGGCCTCGCTTGGCGTAGCGCACACGAAGTCGCTGGACCGGGGGCGGCTGCTGAGGTGGATCCTTGCGTGCCATATCGCCGCACAGGCTAGCCGTGGGCAGCCGCAGTTGCCGACTTCAGGGCAGCCTCACGGCAACTTCGACTCACGCATCAGTCGCGACGCGTAGATGCTGTTGACGATCTCCCCGTCCAGCCACGCCGTGAGCCGGGCGGCCTCGTGCTCGAGCGCGGCCCGCCCGTCGGCACCGACGTCGTCGCACAGCACCACCCGGACCGACGCGTCGAGGTCCTGCACCCAGCAGCCCACGACCCGGCCGTTCCACCACGCGGTCGTGCCGCCGTTGCCGTTGGTGTCGAAGAGGTACGGCGTGTGGCCGGGGTCCAAGTAGAAGTCGCGCTGCTTCCAGCCCATCAGGGTCGGGTCGAGCGCCGGCAGCAGCGCGGCCCAGGGCTCGACGGCCGGCTCGGGGGCGGCGTCGTCGCGCAGCAGCCAACCGGTGTCGCCGGAGTCGAGGGTGACCGTGACCGCGCCGACGTCGACCAGCGCCCGGCGGACCGCGGACTTGGTCGAGCCCAACCACCACACGATGTCGGTCTCGGTCCCGGGCCCGAAGGTGCGCAGCCAGCGGCGTACGAGCTCGGCATAGCCGGCCGCCTCGTCGAGCGGTGCGGGCGACTCCCCCAACCACGCCGTCATCGACGTCCACCTCGGCTGCGAGACCCGCCAGTGGCTGCCGTTCTGGCCGCGCACGATGCGGGCGTCCGCGCCGAGCTGGGTGAGCACGCGCGGTGCGATCGGGACCTCTCCCGCCCACTTCGTCCCGACGCCGATGTCGACCCGGCCGGCCAGCTCGCCCAGCTCCTCGCGCAGCGACTTCGCACCCAGCTCGTCCCCGCCTGCGAGCCGGGCGAGGACGGCCGCACGCGCCTCGCGCAGCCACGCGTCGCCGTCGGCGGCCAGCCCGCTCACCACCACGTCCTTGGCGATCCTCTTCCACTCCTGGGCCGCGACCCTGGCGGAGGCACTCCCCCACGCCGCCGGCAGCAGGTCGCGCGGGAAGACGAACAGCGTCCGGCGCATGGCCAGCTGCTTGACCAGGCTGCGGTCGTCGTAGAGCGCCCGGTCCACGTCGGCCCGGGTCAGGCCGTCCACCCGCGCCTGCAGGGAGAGGTACGGCGTCGGCGGCTCGGTCGAGTGCAGGACGGTCATCGCCCGGGTGGCTGCGAGCGCGTCGGCGACGCGGTGCCCAGGATGGAGGGCGTGCCGTCGCGCGAGGCGGGTGCGGCGCTCGTCGTCGTCGACGTGGCGGACCGGTCCGTTCATGGCTGCGGGCACCTCAGCGACTCACATGGCGATGCTGTCGAGGCCTGCGAGCGCCGGCGAGGCGGCGTACAGCAGGAGGGCCGCGAGGGCGACGACGACCGAGGTGCGGCTGCGCAGCAGGAGTGCGGCGAAGGCGAGGCCCAGCGGGAAGAGGGCCAGGCCGTAGCGGAACTGGATCCCGATGTACTGCCCCGTCGTCACGAACACCATCAGGTCGAGCACGATCGGCGCCAGCGCGGCGCCGAGCAGGAAGCCGGGCGCCAGCTGGCGCACGAACGGCAGCTGCGGGCGGGCCAGGCCGGTCCAGATCGCGAGCGCCGAGCCGGACATCGCCATCAGGAACCACAGGCCCGGTGCGAGCAGCGGCCCCTCGCCGAGCAGGCTGAGGAAGCGGATGCTGTCGGTCACCAGGGCGGCCGGGGCGAGCGAGTCGACGGCGTAGTCGCCGGGCGGGGGCGGCTCGACGAGCTGGGTGGCCTTCACGACGAGCATCCAGGCGACCGTGAACGCCACCGTGCTGCCGGCCAGGGCCACGCCGGCCACGAGGGCGCGCAGGCGGACGGCGGCACCCAGCGGATGTTCCCCGGCGGCCGCAGCGCCGGCGCCGCGCAGCCGGGGCCAGGCCATGACGGCGAGCAGCGCGATGCCGAGCCCGACGACGACCGCGATGTTGGACCCCTTGACCCCCGCGACGCCGAGACCGGCGAGGACCAGGGTCCACCAGGGCCACTCGGCGCGCAGGAAGCGCAGGGTGGCCAGCGCCGCGAAGGCGCCGACCGGGATGTCGAGGGCGTGCGGGGTGATGAACGTGTACTGCTGGAGGAACGCCGGCACCAGCAGCGGCGTGAGCGCGACCACCAGGGAGCCGGCGCGGGTGGCGCCCACGGCGCGGAACAGCAGGAACAGCGACCACATGCTCAACGCGGCCCACAAGATGCCCACCAGGCGGCCCGTGGTGACGGCGTTGTCGGTGATCCCGGTGGCCAGCAGCACGCCCGTCACCGCGCCGGTGGCGACGAAGTAGGGCGGCGGGTCCGACGCGGCCGAGTTGGCGATCAGGACCGGCTCGTTGCCGAAGCAGGGAGCCGGCTGGGGCGGCACGACCCGGATGATCCCGCGGCAGGCCCGGGTCCCCTGCGCCCACGGGCCGATCACCTCACCGTTGCGCATCCAGACGTCGCCGGTGGCGACCTGGTGCACCCGCTCGGCGTACTGCCACTCGTCGAAGATGCTCAGCTCGCGGTTGTGCGTCGCCTCGTGGGCGATCAGCGGAGTCGCCAGCAGCGCGAACATGAGCAGCAGCAGTGCGTGCGCCCGCCAGCCCCGCATCCCGCGCGCCCGCTCGACGAGCGCACCCGACCTTCCCCCTGAGTTCACGCCGGGGAGTATGCCGCAGTTCCAGATTGCTACGATCCCCCGCGTGCCGCGAACTGAATCACCACCCCGCGTGCTCGTCATCGTCCCGGCGTGGAACGAGCAGGACAGCGTGGGCCGGACGGTTCGCGAGATCCTCGAGGTCCACCCCGAGGTCGACGTCCTCGTCGTCGACGACGGCTCTGGCGACGCGACAGCCGAACGAGCAGAAGCAGCCGGTGCCCGCGTGGCCCGGCTGCCCTTCAACCTCGGGGTCGGCGGAGCCATGCGCACCGGCTACCGCCACGCCGTGCGCGAGGGCTACGACATCGCCGTCCAGATCGATGCCGACGGCCAGCACGACCCGCGCTTCCTGCCGGCGCTGATCGCCGAGCTCGACCACGCCGACATCTGCATCGGGGTGCGGTTCGCCAAGCCCGACGACCCCTACACCGTGCGCGGTCCGCGCCGCTGGGCGATGTTCCTCCTGGCCAAGGTGCTCAGCCGGCTGGCCGGCACCCGGCTCACCGACGTCACCTCCGGCTTCCGCGCCTGCAACCGCCGCGCCATGACCGTCTTCGCCGAGCACTACCCCGCCGAGTACCTCGGCGACACCGTCGAGTCGCTCGTCATCGCCACCCGTGTGGGCTGCACGGTCACCCAGGTGCCGATCGACATGCGCCGCCGGATCGCCGGGACGGCCAGCGCCTCCCCGATCCGCGCAGCGGTGTTCCTGTTCCGTGCCGTCGTCGCCCTCGGCCTGGCCCTCGTCCGCAAGTGGCCGGCCAGCTTCGACGAGGGTGTCGTCGCCGAAGACGGCCCGCTCCCCCTGGACGCGGCATGACGAGCGCCAACGTGCTGGGCCTGGCCGCAGCGATCATCGTCGTCGTCACGCTCTTCGAGATGCTGCGCCGCCACCGGCTGCGCGAGAAGTACGCCCTGATCTGGTTCGTCCTGGCGATGGGCTCGCTGGCCATCGCGGCGTTCCCGGCGATCCTGTTCGGCCTCTCCGACCTGCTCAACGTGCAGGTGCCGTCCAACCTGATCTTCTTCATCGCCTCGCTGCTGCTGCTCGCGATGAGCCTGCAGCACAGCTTCGAGATCGGGAAGCTCGAGGAGCGCACCCGGACCCTCGCCGAGGAGGTCGCCCTGCTGCGGCTGAACGCCGACGCGACCGAGCGCCCGACCGACCCGATCGACCGCAGTGCCGAATGACGCGGACCGGGACGAGTTCCTGCACGTCCTGATCCCCTACTGGGGCGACCCGGCACTGCTCAACGCCACCATGGCGACGGTGCTGTCCCAGAGCGACCCGCGCTGGCGGGTGACCATCGTCGACGACGGTTATCCCGACCCGACGGCCCGACAGACCTACGAGCACCACGCCGACCCGCGGGTCTCCTACGTCCGCAACGAGGTCAACCTCGGCATCGCGGGCAACTTCGAGAAGTGCCGCACCCTCGCGACGGGGCGGCTCGCGATGTTCCTCGGCTGTGACGACCTGCTCCACGACGACTTCGTCGCGACCGTCTGGCGCCACCACACGGCGTACGGCGATGTCGAGATGATCCAGGTCGGCGTGCGCGTCATCGGCGGTGACGGCCAGCCCGCGAACGGCCTCGCCGACCGGGTGAAGGCGTTGATCCGGCCCCGGATCACGGGACCGACGGTGCTCGGCGGCGAGCGTCTCGCGTCCAGCCTGCTGCGCGGCAACTGGCTCTACTGGCCCTCGCTCGTCTTCCGGGTCGACGCACTCGCGCCCCGCTCGTTCCGTGCGGACCTGCCGATCATCCTCGACCTCGCGCTGATCATGGACGCGGTGATGGCCGGCAACCGCCTGCTCCTCGCTCCCGAGGTCTGCTTCGACTACCGCCGCCACGACGAGAGCGCCTCGTCGACCAGCCTGTTGCAGGGCGACCGGCTCGCTGACGAGCGGCGCTGGTTCGGCGAGGTGGCTGCCACGCTCCGCGCCCGCGGCTGGTCCCGTGCGGCCCGGTCGGCGCGCACGCACTGGACGTCACGGTTGCACGCGGTGTCGCTGCTCCCGGTCGCACTGCGCAGCCGCTCCCGTGCGGCGACCGCACGCGTGCTGCGCCACGTCCTGTCCCGCTGACGCGTCAGGCTGGAGCGGTCACGGGCTCGCTGGGCACTGCCGCGCCCGGCACGGGCCGCTCGACGGTCCGGAGCAGGGAACGGCTGAGGACCAACCACGTGAGCACGACCAGCACCGTGAGCAGGGCGAACTGCACCTCGGCTGTCAGCGGCGGCTCCCAGCCCCCGTCGAAGGCGTCACCGGACGCGCCACCGACGTTGCGGCGCAGCTGCACGAAGTAGGCCCGGACGTGGACGTAGGCCAGCAACCCGGTGACCGGCACGAAGGCGAAGGCGATCCGTTCGGTGAGGGGGTGCTCGGACTGCGCGGCCACCATCGCGGCCATCGTCGGCACCAGGATCAGCAGCGGGATCGTGTAGCGCCCCTGCCAGACCGGGCCGACCGAGTTCCACTGGGCCGCCTGGATCGCGACCGGCACGAAGTAGGCCGCCGCGATCAGCGTCGCGATGGCGACGAGGCGGCGGCGATCCACGAAGGTGGCGAGGATGCCGATCAGGAACACCGCGGCTGCGATGTAGAAGGTGTAGTCACGCGGCGACAGCGTCGTGTCGAGCCACCCGAACTGGCCCACGACCTCGTTGAGGCCGCCGTCGATCCGCGCTGCCGACAGCGACCACGCCTGCGAGGCCGACACCTGGGCCGCGACCGGGGTGCCCGACAGGGCGCCGGCCGAGCTGAACGTCCAGGCGCAGTTGACCAGGCTGGCGACGATCGGCAGCGCCGTCCACGCGAGCATCCGACGTTCGAGGAGCCGCTTGACGAGGACGCCGCCGAAGGCGACGAGCAGCACGCCCAGCCAGATGGCCAGCCAGACCGGGGAGATCATCCGGGTGATGCACACGACGCTGCCGGCGAGCAGCGCGTGCCGCAGCAGCGTCGGCGAGATCGGCGAGTCGGGACGCAGCAGCGCCGCGAGGCTGCTCGCGCCGACCGCGGCCATCGCGGTGATCTCGAGGGAGTTGGGGTTCACGACGCCGCCGAGGTAGCCCACCATCGGCGAGCAGCCGATGACGACACCCGTGACCGCGATCGCGGGGCGGCGCATGGTGCACGCCGCGGCCAGTGCCCAGGCGAGGAAGAACGAGCTGATCAGCAGCGCGGCGACGCGCTCCGCCGGCATCGCCAGCGAGAGCGGCACGACCAGGCTCGGCACACCGGTGGCGACGTAGTAGGTGGGGATGTAGCGGCCCGCGGGGTTGTCGTAGCGCACCAGCTTCTCGTCGGTGCCCAGCGGCGCCATGCAGCCGGCCGACACCTCCGGCTGGAAGGCGTAGCAGGCGGCCGTGCCGGCCGAGGAGACCAGCCCGGCGGGCACGCGGTCGACGCCGGTGGTGCCGAACACCCGCTCCCCCGGCGGCGGGGCCGGCGTGAGGTTGCCGTGCGCCGCGCCGTACGCACGCAGGTCGTGGGCGATGGAGTCGGGGGCGGACCACAGCGGGGTCGCGAGCGACCACAGGGAGAAGAAGAGCGCGCCCCACACCCAGAAGACGACGGTGTTGCGCCAGAGACCGCCACGGGTGTCGGCGTCGCCCGGCAGCAGCGATGCTGCCCACCTGCCCCTTGGTGTCTGCACGAACCGCAGTCCTCTCCTTGCCCCGTCCCGAGCCGTTTCGATCTCGGGATCCCGGGCGAGTGTAGGGTTCCGACGCGTGGATCACGACTCGGACCCGACAGCGGCGGGCAGCCTCGCTGACGCGAGACGTGAGCTCGACCTCTCCCGTCGCGAGACCAAGTGGGTGCGCAACGAGCTCGAGCACCTGACCGAGGCTCTCCAGCGCGTACGGCGCCAGCGGGCCCGGCTCCGCGCGCAGTCCGAGGCACTCGCGACCGCCCTCGCCGCCGAGCTCTCGGCGGGCTACTGGCGCGAGCAGGAGTCCGGTCTCGGCCGGCTGCGCCGCCGCGATCTCGAGGCCGAGCTGGTGCGTGAGGTCGAGGCCAGCGCGCTCTTCGACGCCGGCTGGTATCTCCGGCAGCACCAGTCCGAGATCCTCGAGCAGCGCCTCGCCCCGGCGCTGCACCACGTCCGCCACGCCAACGCCCGTCGCCTGGACCCGAGCGAGGGCTTCAGCACCGGGCGCTACCTGCGTCGCCACCCCGAGGTCGCCGAGGCCGGGCTGCCGGCCGTCGTGCACGCCCAGCGGCACGGGCGGCTCGACGACGGCCGCGTCCTCGTCGACGCTGCGGAGAGCTGATGTTGGCCCTCGGGGCCTACCGCACCCGCTGGCTGGCCTTCTGCGAGACGTTCCTCGGCGCCGACGAGGAGACCCGCGCCCGGCTGGTCGCCGATGCCGTCCGTGACGGGCTCCCGCCCGGCGAGCCCTCGTCGTCCTTCGACCCGAGCGCACGCGAGCGGGGCCGCGCCGAGGCGGCCGTCATCCAGGCCGCCGGCCTCTTCGACACCATGGGCTACTGGGCCCACAACAAGGACCTCTTCTGGGACCTGTGCGGCCGCAACGAGCAGCTCGAGCACTTCGTGCTGCGCGGGTGGAAGGAGCTGCGCCACCCCTCCGCGGACTTCGACATGTGGAGCTATTGGTGCGACCACCTCGACGCGACGCGCGAGGACGTCAACCCGGTGGTGCACTACGCCGTCGAAGGCCGTCGCGCCGGGCTGTCCCCGCTCCCGAGCCTCGAGACCCTGCCGCCCCCGGCGGCGCCCGGTCCCGACCACGCCCCGCGCCGCGTCTGCCTGTTCGCCGGCTACGACGGCGACGGGGTCGTCGACGACACGGTCGTCACCTACATCGCCGACCTGAGCCGGTTCGCCGACGTCTACTACCTCGCCGACTGCGAGCTCGCGCCCGGCGAGCTGGAGAAGCTGGCGCCGTACACCCAGGGCGCGTGGGGAATCCGGCACGGCCGCTACGACTTCGGCTCCTACTCGATGCTCGCCAAGGACCTCGTGGGCTGGGACGTCGTCGACGGCTACGACGAGCTGATGTTCGCCAACGACTCGTGCTTCCTGGTGCAGCCGCTCGACCAGGTCTTCGCCAAGATGGACGCGACGACCTGCGACTGGTGGGGGCTGCAGGCGACGTACGACGACTTCGACGACCGTGCCTTCGACGCCCTCGGGCGGCGGCTCGGCCTCGACGAGGTCGGCGAGCAGATGCGCGAGCTGGCGCTGTGGCGCTACTCCGACTTCATCCACGTCGGCTCCTACTTCCTGTGCTACCGCCGTCGCGTGCACACCGACCCGCGGTTCCGGAAGCGGCTCGACGAGGTGGCGTCGCAGTCGGAGAAGGTCACGATCATCCTCAAGTACGAGATCGGCTTCTCCCGGCTGCTGATCCTGGCCGGCTTCACGATGGCCACGTTCGTCGACGGGATCCTGGCCTACCACCCGGTCTACCGCGCGTCGGCCTTCGAGCTGATGCACGAGGGCTTCCCGCTGCTCAAGCGCCAGCTGCTGACGGAGAACCCGTTCGAGACACCCGACCTGCACCGGTGGAAGGAGCGGGTGCTCGAAGCCGCTCCGGGCGCCGACGTCGAGGCGATGGACCGCAGCATGCGTCGCACCGCGCCACCCTGGAGCCTCGTGCGCAGCTTCGGCTTCCGCTCCCGCCGCGACGGCACCGCGCAGCCGCCCGGGCACATCGGGCCGGCCGAGTTCGCCGACGAGGACCGCTGGGTACCGAAGTTCGACCACTGGTGGATCTTCCCGGTCGACCCACGCACCGGCGTGCTGTCCGGCGCGGTGCGCGCGGTCTTCGAGGAGGTCCGCGACGACCCGTCGGTCAAGAAGGTCGTGCTGCTCGGTGGACACCGCGTGAAGCTCGGCGGTGACAACGTCGCGGCCGTGCCCTCGGAGAGCACGGCCGGTCAGATGTACGGCCTCCGCGCCGCCACCGTCTTCTGCACGATCGGTCCCCGAGCCGACGTCAACCACCCGCTGGGCCGTCGCCACCACCGGTTCCTCGACCTCGGGCACGCCACCGGCCTGCAGCCGGCCGTCGTGGCGCTCGCTGGCTCGAGCCTCGCCGGAGAGCGGCCGCTGCCGCCCGCGGACTACGAGGCGCACCTGACCCGAGCGCTTGTCACCGCCCACGACGGGGCCGGGACCGACTACCCCGACCTCGACCCCGACGGCCTGTGGGCGATCGGCTCGCCACGCGTCGACCTGCTGCTGCGCGACGAGGAGGGGCTCTTCGGTGAGCTCCGCAGCGAGCTGACCGCCCTGCGCGGGCTCCTCAAGGGCCGCCGGCTCGTCCTGCTCTCACCTGCTCGCGGCGGGGAGATCGACCTCGCGGCGCTGGCCACGTGGGCGGGCACGCGCGCGGACGAGGTGGTGGTGGCGGTGCTGCCCACCTCCGGCGCGACACCCCGCGTGCCGTCACCGCTCGTCGACCTGATGGACGTGTCGTGGCTCGAGGGCACCCTGGGCCTGCGGGCCCCGCTGGTCCCGGAGATGGTGTGGCGGCTCGCGGACGTCCTGGTCAGCGGCACCCCCGCCGACCTCGCCGACTTCTCCCCGACCGGTCGGCCCGCCGTCGCCTCCCCTGGGACGCCGGACCTGCCGTTCGCCGTGCCCGCGGACACCGGCGCGCTGGTCGCGGCCGTCGAGCACGCGCTCTCCGACGGTCAGGTCGAGGCGCCGTACGCCGAGTGGGGCCGTGCCCTGCACGCCCTGTCCGACGGGCGCAGCGCCGCGCGGCTGGTGGACCGGCTCAAGCAGACCTACCTGCCGTGGCAGGAGTGGGTCGCCGAGGCCGACGCCCCCGCTGTCAGCGACGCCTGAGCAGCCGCAGCCGGTGCACGAACCGGCGGGCGGCGGCACCGTCGAGCGGCGCTGCACCGTCGGGCACGGTCACCTCGCGGAGCGGGAACCCGGCCAGCGCCAGCTCGGTGAGCCTCGCTCGCAGGGCGTCCTCGTCGGGGCAGCTCGTCGGCTGCGCCCAGCCGTGGTCGGCGGCCGCGGAGAGGTCGTCACCGGTCAGCCGCAGCAGCGGGACGCCGGTGACCAGCGCGTCGAGGGCGTGCGGATCGTCGTCGGTCACGATCGCCGAGGCGACCCGGTGCACCGGCACCGGTGAGGTCACGGAGCGGTCGGACAGGCCGATGAGCCGCGGCAGGTCGGCGTCGAGCAGGGCGCGCGTCCAGCCGTCGGGGCGGTCGACTCGCGGCTCCCGGACCCCGACGACGACGTCGTGCTCGCGCGCCCAGTCCGCCAGGCCCGACGGGAGGGCTCGGGCCGGACCGCGCGCCCACCAGACGACCAGCGGCCGGCCGGCGAGATCGCCGCGCAGCGTCTCCTCCAGGGCTCGCAGGTCGGCGGGCAGCAGCTCCGGGGCGAGCAGCAGGTGGTCGTGACGGGGCAGGCCGGTCAGCCACAGGCGCGCGAGGTCCAGGTCGGGCAGTGTCGCGGCCCGCGCGAGGGCCTCGCCGGGTGAGCAGGCTGCGACCGCTTCGAGCCGGCCCCAGTCACCAGCGTGGGGACCCGGGACGTGCGGCAGCCCGAGGTGGACGTGGTCGTGGCGCGAGCGCGGGAACGAGAAGGGATAGGTGACGTCGGGGGTCTCGTCGGTCAGCATCAGCCCACAGCGCACCATCGCCGCCTGACCGTCGGGCGTGTCCATCGGCAGCACGGTGACCCGTTCGCCGGTGAGCTCGTCGGCGAGGGGGCGCCCGCGGGTGAGCACGACCTTGTGCACGCTGGGGTCCGTCCGGACCTCCTCGAAGACCGCGCGCAGGCCCGGGTCGAGGCGCCCGGAGGCGGCCACCGGGAAGGCCCACCAGTGCGCGAAGGTCGGCGTCTCGCGGTCCAGCCGGCGCAGGCCGTAGCCCTGGGTGGCCCGGAGCGGGATCTGGCGTCGGCCGTCGTCGGCCAGCCGGGCGCCGTACGCCTCACGCAGCATCGCGGGAGCGGTGACGCGCTCGAGGTGGGCGCGCATGGCCTCGAAGGGGGCATCGGGGACGAGGGGGCGCAACCGCTCCTCCCACTGCTCCAACCCGGCGACGTGGCGCGGGTTCTCGCCGAGGTAGTTGCGCTTGACGAGCGGGAAGCCGCGCTCGACCAGCTCGAAGAAGTGCCGTCCGTAGAGCGGGTGGAAGGCCCACAGGTCGGGCAGCAGGGTGTCGAAGTCGAAGCCGGCGTCGAGGAGGTAGCGGCTGATGCCCACTTCGTACTTGTGGATCACCAGGCGCTTCTCCTGCTGCTTGGTCACCGTGTCGAGGCGCCAGCGGAAGCCGGGGTCGTCGAGGACCGGGCGGCGGAAGGCCAGGAAGTAGGAGCTCAGGTGCACGAAGCGGTCGTCGGTCCAGTGGCGAGGGCCGATGAGGCGCTGCTTGGCCTCGGCCAGCGGGATCGGGGAGTCATCGCTGATGTAGGACTCGTCGTGCTCCATCGAGGTCGCCTGCAGGCTCCACCAGTCGCACGCGCGGGTGTCCATCTCCGCGAAGACCCCGTCGAGGGGGCGCAGGAGATAGCAGCTGTCGTTGGCGAGCACGACCTCGTCGTAGTCCGCGAGGCGTTCCCAGCCGACGAGGTCGCGCGCGAGCAGGGAGAACGAGCCGAAGTCGTAGGCGCCGTGCGGGACGCTCCAGGCTCCCTGCACGACGCCGTCGAGCTTCGCGAGCTCACCCGGCTCGAGGACCCCGTCGGCGAGGTAGAACACGTCGGCGTGGCGGGACAGCTCGGTGAGGTAGGCGACGACGGTGGCGTCGACCAGGCCGTCGCGGTCGTAGCCGGCGAACAGGCAGGCCCGTTGCGGCGGGCTGTCGAAGATGGTCGGCGGCCGGGTCGGGGCCGGGGTCGGCAGCGGCGCGAGCCCGTCGTGCCGTCCGCGGAGGAGGTAGTGGAGCAGCGGGTTGACGGTGTCGTCGGTGGGGTCGAGGTGCTCGGTCCAGTAGGTCCACAGGTCGAAGCGCAGGCTCGGGGTGCGCAGGCTGCGCCAGCCCTCGTCGACGAAGTGGCGGACCGGGTCGGTTCCACGTCGCAGCCGGTGCTGGACGGTGTAGTCGTCGGCGTCCAGGAAGCCGCTGGCGGCCACGACCGCGCGCGCGCACGCGACCTGGACCGCGGGCGGGGGCGGCGCGGGGTCGGCGTCGCCGACGGGCGGCAGGCCCTCGGCCAGCGCCTTGTCGAGCAGCGTGCGCGCCTCGTCGAGGTCCCGGAGCGAGGCCGCGCGCCAGCGTCGCGCGAAGCGGTGCCAGCGCCGCCGGAAGTCGGCCACCTCGGCCCGGCGCCCGTCGATCGGACCGGTCATCTCAGCGGGGCTTGGGCGGGTAGGCGTCGGCACCCTGGGACTCCGGCGTGAGCAGGAAGTGGACGAGCGGGTTGATCCGCTGCTCGACCGCGTCCGGGTGGTCGATGAGGTACTGCCGGACGTCGAAGCGCGGGCTCGGGTGCCGGACCGGGTAGTAGGGGTGGCGCACGAAGTGCAGCGCCGGGTCCTCCCCCAGCTCGATCACGTCGGGATAGGTGCGGAGGTACCACGCGGGGTCCCACAGCTCCGAGCCGCGGATCAGCTCGAGCTGCGCCTCCTCGTCGCGGGTGACCGGCTTCTGCCGGCCCTTCAGCAGCCCGCTCCCCCGGCCTCGACCTGCGGCGTCGATGCGCACCCGGTCGGCCAACGCCTCGGAGAGCGTCCGCGCGATCCGCTCGGCTGCGTCGCGGGCGGCGACCAGCTCGGCCTCCCGCTCGGCGACCTGCTCCTGGGCCGTGCGCAGCTGCGCCAGCTCGGCCCGAGCGGCCGCCAGCTCCGCCATGAGCGCGGTGGAGTCGGGCTCAGGAGGGTGCACGGTCACGAGCGCGACCCTATCGCCCGCCGTACCGTGGTCACGTGAGGTGCACCCGCCGACTCGTTGCCGTGGCGCTCACGGCCGTCCTGCTCACGGCGTGCACCCCGGCGGCGCCTCCGGGCACCACGCCCGCGGACACGTCCCCCGTCCTGCCGGCACCCCGCTCACCGGCCGGCACTGCGTCCGTCGCCCCGACCACGCCCCTGGACCCGGTGTCGATGGCTGCGCTGCAGGCGACCTCGCACCGGGGCTCGAGACTGCGGCTCGGTGCCGTGCGCGAGAGCACGGCGGCGTACACCTCGTACGACGTGACGTACGGCTCCACGTCCGGCCGGCGTTCCCTGGTGGTCAGCGGCGTGCTCAACATCCCCACGGGGTCCGGGCCGTTCCCGGCGGTGGTGCTGGCGCACGGCTACATCGACCCGGCCGTCTATGCCAGCGGCCAGGGGATGACGCGTGAGCGCGCGGTGCTCGCGAGCCGGGGCTACATCGCGTTGCACGTCGACTACCGCGGGCACGCCGGATCGAGCGACGATCCGCGCCCGGCCCGCGACCTGCGGCTCGGCTACTCCGCCGACGTGATCGCGGCGGTGAAGGCACTGCGCGCAGCACGCGCCGTGCCGCTGGACGATGACCGGGTCGCGCTGATGGGCCGCTCGATGGGCGGCGGGGTCGTGATGAAGGCCCTGATCGCCGCGCCCGGACTGGTGCGCGCAGCGTCCCTGTGGGCATCGGTGTCGTCGCTGGAGGGCGAGAACTTCAACCACTTCGTCCGGCGCGACGGCGACTCCCGCGCGGCGGCGATCGTCGAGGCCCACGGGCTGCCCGAGGACCAGCCTGCCTTCTGGCAGGCAGTCTCCGCCCGCCCATACCTGTCGGCGATCACCGAGCCGGTGCTGATCGTGCACGGTCGCTTCGACGACACCTGCCCGCCCCGGTGGGCCCGAGCCACCCAGGACGCCATGCGCCTCGCCGGGGTCGACTCGACCCTGGAGTGGTACGACGACGGGCACGCCTTCGGACCGGCGTTCACCGCCGCGATGGACCGGACGATCCGCTACTTCGACAGTCAGGTCTGATCCAGCAGGGCGAGCACGTGCCGCGCCTGGTCCTCCGTCGAGCCCGCCGGGTTGCGCTTGAAGCCGCCGTTGCCCGGCAGCAGCATCATCAGCCAGAAGCAGGCGAGCAGCAGCCGGTGCACCGCGAGCCGCTCCCGTTGCGTGGGGTCGAGGTCGAGGTCGGCGAGGAGGGCGTCCACGTCGAGGCTGCGGGTCAGCCGCGACGACGCGTGCTCGACCACGTCCGCGATCTCGTAGGTGAGGTCGGAGGCGCCGTACTCCTCCCAGTCGATCAGCCGGCAGACCTCGCCGTCCCAGAGCACGTTGTCGAGGTTGCCGTCCCCCTGTGCCA
Source organism: Nocardioides allogilvus (assembly GCF_003047285.1). Taxonomy (GTDB): domain Bacteria; phylum Actinomycetota; class Actinomycetes; order Propionibacteriales; family Nocardioidaceae; genus Nocardioides; species Nocardioides allogilvus. The sequence continues at coordinate 497,336 of NZ_PZYX01000002.1, forward strand.
CGACGTGGTCGACGAGATCCGGCAGCTGAACGGCAGCGAGCCACGCGACGGCACGATCCTTGGCGGTGCGGACCAGTGCCTGGTCCTGGCACTGGGTGAGGTCGTAGTCCTCGGCCAGCCATTCGCGTACGTGGTCCCGCATCACCTGCGGTCCGTTCGCGCGCTCCGCCAAGTCTTCCGGCACGGGTACGGCGAACAGCCGGCGCAGCACCTCGGCGAAGGCCTTCGACTGGGCGGCGCTCAGCGTGCCGGTCAGCGGCTCGCCGGGGACGAGGGACATCACGACCACGGGCCGACCGTCCTCGACCTCACGTGCGACCGGGGTCGGCGCCAGGCCGGGCGACTCACGGGACAGGTGCACCAGTCCCGCCCACTCCCGCTCCGGCTCGCGGTCGTCCCACGAGACGTAGCGCTTGCGCACGACGTCGCCCATGACCGTGACGTCGTGGGTGTGCACGATCGTCAGCCGTAGTGGCAGACGTAGCTCAGCGTCTCGAGCACCTCGATGTCGAAGGAGGAGTCACCGGGAACGGCGAACGACTCCCCCGCGCCGTACGACGTCATCTGGTCATCGAGGGTGACCCGGCACGACCCGGCCTCGATCTCCATGACCTCGGGCGCGGCAGTGCCGAAGGTGAGCGTGCTGGGGAAGATGACGCCCGCGCTCTTGCGGGTGCCGTCGGCGAGGTGGAACGTGTGGCTGACGCACAACCCGTCGAAGTAGACGTTGGCGGCGGTGTCGAGGGTGACGTTGTCGATCGTGGTCATGCGCACATCATCGTGGACAGCGGTATCGCGCAGTCACCCGGTGGCTGCGGAATACCGCTGTCTCTCGACTAGCGTCAGATGACCGCGAGCGGGAGCAGCCGCTGCCCCGTCGGGCCGATCTGGATCTCGGTGTTCATCTCCGGGCAGACACCGCAGTCGTAGCACGGGGTCCAGCGGCAGTCCTCGATCTCGACGTCGGAGGAGCCGTCGGCGACCGCGAGGGCGTCCTCCCAGTCACCCCACAGCCAGTCCTTGTCGAGGCCCGAGTCGAGGTGGTCCCACGGGAGCACCTCGTCGTAGTCGCGCTCGCGGGTGGTGTACCAGTCGACGTCGATGCCCGTGCCGGCCAAGGCGACCGAAGCGGCTTCCATCCAGCGGTCGTAGGAGAAGTGCTCGCTCCAGCCGTCGAAGCGGCCGCCGTCGCGCCAGACCTGCTCGATGATCCCGCCGACGCGTCGGTCACCGCGCGAGAGAAGTCCCTCGACGATGCCGGGCTTGCCGTCGTGGTAGCGGAAGCCGATGGCGCGGCCGTAGCGCTTGTCGTCGCGGACGGTGTCGCGCAGCTTCTTCAGCCGCACGTCGGTCGTCTCGTGGTCGAGCTGGGCGGCCCACTGGAACGGCGTGTGCGGCTTCGGCACGAAGCCGCCGATCGACACGGTGCAGCGGATGTCGTTGTGGCCGGAGACCTCGCGGCCCTTGGCGATCACCTTCTTCGCCAGCTCGGCGACCTGCAGCACGTCCTCGTCGGTCTCGGTGGGCAGGCCGACCATGAAGTAGAGCTTCACCTGGCGCCAGCCGTGGCTGTACGCCGCTGCGACGGTCCGGATCAGGTCTTCCTCGCTGACCATCTTGTTGATGACCTTGCGCATCCGCTCACTGCCGCCCTCGGGCGCGAAGGTCAGGCCCGAGCGGCGACCGTTGCGGGAGAACTCGTTGGCGAGCGTGATGTTGAAGGCATCCACCCGGGTCGAGGGCAAGGAGAGCGAGACGTTGGAGCCCTCGTAGCGGTCGGCCAGGTCCTTGGCGATCTCGCCGATCTCGGTGTGGTCGGCGCTCGACAGCGAGAGCAGGCCGACCTCCTCGAAGCCGGACTTGCGGATGCCGTTCTCGACCATCGCACCGATGGTCTCGATCGAGCGCTCGCGCACCGGTCGGGTGATCATCCCGGCCTGGCAGAACCGGCAGCCGCGCGTGCAGCCGCGGAAGATCTCGACGGAGAAGCGCTCGTGGACGGTCTCGGCCAGCGGCACGAGGGGCTTGGCGGGGTAGGGCCAGGCGTCGAGGTCCATCAGGGTGTGCTTGGCGACCCGGAACGGGATCCCCGGACGGTTGGGCACGACGGCCTCGATGGTGCCGTCCTCGGCGTACGCGACGTCGTAGAACTTGGGGACGTAGACCCCGCCGCTGACGGCGAGGCGGCGCAGCAGCTCGTCGCGACCGGACGGCTCGCCCTCGGCCTTCCACTCGCGCACGACCTCGGAGATCGCGAGCACGACCTCCTCGCCGTCACCGAGCACGGCGGCGTCGATGAAGTCGGCGATCGGCTCGGGGTTGAACGCGGCGTGACCGCCGGCGAGCACGATCGGGTCGTCGTCGGAGCGGTCGGCGGCGTGCAGCGGGATGCCGGCCAGGTCGAGGGCGTTGAGCATGTTGGTGTAGCCGAGCTCGGTGGAGAAGCTCAGGCCGAAGACGTCGAAGGCACGCACGGGGCGGTGCTGGTCGACGGTGAACTGCGGGATGCCGTGCTCGCGCATCACGGCCTCCATGTCCGGCCACACGGCGTAGGTGCGCTCGGCGACGATCCAGTCGCGCTCGTTGAGCACCTCGTAGAGGATCTGGACGCCCTGGTTGGGCAGGCCGACCTCGTAGGCGTCGGGATACATCAGCGCCCAGCGGACGGTGGTCTCACCGCCGCAGTCCCATTCCTTGAGGGTCGAGTTGAGCTCGCCGCCGACGTACTGGATCGGCTTCTGGACGGACGGGAGCCGGGACTCCAGCTGGGGGAAGACCGATGCCGGGGAAACAGCGACGGACACGAAGAGACACCTCGAGGACTGGCAGGAATGGAGCAGCCTCCAAGGCTACGCCGGATGCAAGGGGGATGCGCAGTTCTCGGGTACGGCGACCTCGTCGCCCTCCCCGGACCGGGTCTGCGGCACACTTCTCCCGACGACCGCGCGACGTGGCGCGTAGAGATCCCGGGGGAAGCCAGTGACCAAGCGCGAGAACCTCGTCCGCGCGGGCCTGCTGCTCCTCGTCCTCGGCATCATCGCGACGCTGGTCGTCCTCGATCGCACCCGCGGCGATGACGCGCCCGACGCGGCGCCCACCCCCACCGCGACCCAGAGCCCGAGCGGGACCGTCGTGCCGCTGCCGACCGACGAGACGGAGGAGCCCGGCAAGCCGGGCAAGGGCGAGACCGACGTGATCCCGACGCCGCCGCCCGGCATCGAGGCCATCGCGTGCAAGAAGCTGCAGCAGTCGGTCAAGATCCGGGTGCTCGACTTCAACACCCACCGCTCCTACGGCGGCATCGGCACCGTCGCCGCCGAGATCAGGGCCCTCGACCCCGACATCGTGCTGCTGCAGGAGATCGACCGGTTCAAGGGCAGCACGGGCAACATCGACCAGGCGGCCTACTTCGCCGAGGCGCTGGGGATGAACCACGCCTTCGGCGCCAACGTGCGCTCGGGCGGCGGGGAGTACGGCGTCGCGATCCTGTCCCGCTTCAAGATCCTCGGCTCCGAGAACTACCTCCTGCCCAACGGTCCCGGAGGCGAGCAGCGCGGGCTCCTCGGTGTGGGGGTCGAGATCGGCGGCCAGGAGGTGCGTATCTACAACACCCATCTGCAGAACAAGATCGTCGGCCTGCGCGAGGCCCAGGCGCGCCACGTCGCCGGCATCATCGCCAACGAGGAGAACCCCGTCATCCTCGGCGGCGACATGAACGCCACCATCAACACTGCCACCCTCGCGCCGCTGACCAGCGTGCTGGTCGACGCCTGGTCCGTCGGCTCCGGCCCCGAGGGCACCGGCCCCAACGGCTCGCGCATCGACTTCCTGCTCGCCAGCCCCACCATCGAGCCGCAGCGCGCGGCCGTGCTCCGCTCCTCGATCTCCGACCACGCGCGGTTGTACGCCGACTTCGTGGTCCCCGCCGCGACGGACTGTCCCAAGCGGAGACGGTGAGTCCCCGACGAAGTCGGGAACTCACCGTCGACGCGCAGCCCCGCAGCCGCTCCGCGGCAAGGGGAACCCGGTTTACGCCCGACGAAGTCGGGAGCTCACCGTCGACGCGCAGCCCCGCAGCCGCTCCGCGGCAAGGGGAACCCGGTCCACGCCCGACGAAGTCGGGAGCTCACCGTCTCCGCGCAGCCCCGCAGCCGCTCCGCGGCAAGGGGAAACGTCCTAGCGGCGGACCAGCACCCGCTGAGTGGCGAGCAACCTGGTCGGGAGTGCCGACGACGAGCGCAGGTGGATGTTCTGCAGCAGGCCGAGCGCGAGCATGCCGGCGAACATCGAGCTTCCGCCGTACGACACGAAGGGAAGCGGGACGCCGGTGACCGGCATGATGCCCAGGCACATGCCGATGTTCTGGAAGGCCTGGAAGCCGAACCAGCAGGCGATGCCGGCGGCGGCGATCCGGCCGAACATGTCGTCGGTGTCGGCCGAGATGGCCAGCGCCCGCCAGATGACGACGGCCAGCAGGGCGATGACGAGGCCTGCGCCGACCAGCCCCAGCTCCTCGCCGGCGACGGTGAAGATGAAGTCGGTGTGCTGCTCGGGCACGAAGCCGGAGCGGGTCTGCGAGCCGTCGAAGAGTCCCTGACCGAACAGGCCGCCGTTGCCGACCGCGATCCGCGCCTGCTCGGTGTTGTAGCCGGCACCGCGCGGGTCGAGGCCGGGGTTGGTGAAGGCGAGGAACCGGTCGACCTGGTAGTCCTTCAGCACGCCAGCGGTGACGGCGAGGGCAGCAGCCGCGATGCCCGCTGCGGTGAGCCCGATCAGCCAGCGCCGGTCCGCGCCCGAGACGGCCAGGACGCCGAAGACGGTCGCGGTCAGCACCAGCATCGTGCCGAGGTCGGGCTGCAGCATGATGAGCGCGGCGGGGAGCCCCGCGATCACCAGCATGCCGATCACCTCGGGAGTGCGTACGCCGCGGCGCCAGCGTCCCTCGGTGCGCTCGGCGACCAGCAGCGCCATCCCGACGACGACGGCGAGCTTGGCGAACTCCGAGGGCTGGATCGACATGCCGCCGACCTGCAGCCACGAGCGGGAGCCGTTGATCGTCGAGCCGGCCACGAGCACGAGCCCCAGCCCCACGATCGAGCCGGCGTAGAACACCGGAGCCACGATCCGCACCCAGCGGTGGTCGGTGGCCATCACCATCACCATCAGGACCAGCCCGATGGCGACGTTGACGAGCTGCTTGGTGAGGTAGGCGGTCGTCTCGCCGCCAGTGAGGTCCTCGCGGGTGGAGGTCGCCGACCAGACGAGCAGGGTGCCGAGGACGACCAGCGCGAGCGCGGCCCCCATCAGCAACCAGTCGAGGCCGGGTGCCTTCAGCGTGGTGCGGGTCGAGGTCGAGATGCTCACTTCGTCTCCTTCACCGGCGGCAGGATCGAGCCGTCCCGCAGGAAGGTGGGCAAGGTGTCGGGCGCGACGACGCCGGGGATGGCGGCTGCGTCCGGCTTCACGGTCTCGCCGTCGACGCCGTAGAGCGTCTCCCAGATCTCGCGCACGGCGTCGCCCGTGGAGCCCGAGCCGGTGCCGCCCTGGCTGATCATCATGACGACGACGTAGTCCTCGGTGTAGGACGCGACCCAGCCGGTCGACTGCTTGCCGTAGACCTCGGCCGAGCCGGTCTTGGCCCGGATCTTCACGTCGTCGAGCGGGAAGCCGACGAGCTTCCAGGCCATCGTCCCGACCCTGCTGACGTTCTGCAGGGCCGCGTCGATGTAGTCGAGGTACTTGCGGGGTACGTCGACGTTCCCCGACCTCACCGGCCGGATCCGGCGCAGCACCTCGCCCGAGGGGCTGACCACGGCCTTGGCCACGGTCGGCTGCCACAGGGTGCCACCGTTGGACAGCGCGGCGTAGGCACGCGCCAGCTGAAGCGGCGTGACGATCGTGTCGCCCTGGCCGATGGAGAAGTTGACCGCGTCGCCCGCGCGGTAGGCATAGCCCTCGATGCAGAACTCGCGGGCGAACTTGTAGACGAAGTCGCTGGTCTCCGCGGTCTGCGGCTTGTCGGCCAGTCCGCAGTAGTAGTCCTTCATGGACTCGTAGTAGTCACGCTTCCACTGCCGGTCGGCGATGCGTCCGGGAGCCTCACCGGGGACGTCGATCCCGGTGCGGGAGCCGAACCCGAAGGTCTTCGCCTTCTCGACCAGCGGGTCCTTCGCGTTCACGTCGGCCTCGTCGGAGCCGAACTTCTGCCAGAAGTTGTAGCCGACGCGGTAGAAGAAGGTGTTGCAGGAGACCTCGAGCGCCTTCGCGAAGCCGATGCTGCCGTAGGAGCCGGACTCGTAGTTCTTGAACACCCGGTTGCCGACCTGGAAGCCGCTCGAGCACGGCAGCGAGGTGTCGGTCGAGTAGCCGTTCTGGAGCGCGCCGGCCGTCATGAAGGGCTTCCACGTCGAGCCGGGCGCGAACTGGCCCTGGGTCGCGCGCGAGAGCAGCGGCGTCCCGGCCTCCTCGGAGTAGAGGTGCTGGAGCTCCTTCTCGGTGATGCCACCCACCCAGACGCCGGGGTCGTACGTCGGTTGGCTCGCCATCGCGACGATCCGCCCGGTCTTCGCCTCCATCACCACGGCGGCACCCGAGTCGGCCTCGTAGTAGCGCCCCGAGACATCGTCGAAGGTCTGGCGCTGGACCTTGATCCGCTCGGCGAGGGCCTTCTCGACCACGGCCTGCACCTTGGCGTCGATGGAGGTCACCAGCGTGTCGCCGGGCGTGGCCTCGATGGTGCTGTCGTCCCCGAGCACGCGGCCCATCGAATCGACCGCGACCCGGCGGTAGCCCGGGAGCCCGCGCAACCACTCGTCGTACTGCTTCTCGATGCCGGCGCGTCCGACGCTGGAGGCACCGTTGAGCGACTGGTCGTCGGCGTCCTGAGCGGCGTCGAACTCGTCCTCGGTGATCGGGCTGAGGTAGCCCAGGACGTGGGCCAGGTTGACGCCGAACGGGCGCGGGTAGGCGCGGACGTTCTGCTGCTCGGCGACGACGCCGGGATAGTCCTCGGGCTGCTCCAGCACGCGCAGCGCGACGTCCTTGCCGACGTCGGTGGCGACCGGCACGGGCTGGTAGGGCGAGCCGTTCCAGCAGGTGCCGCGGATGCTGCCCTCGTGTCCACAGGTGACCAGGCGCTCCTCGAGGTCCTCGGGCGCCTGGTCGACCACGACCGAGACGCGGCGGACGAGCTCGGTGCGCTGCCGCTCCCCCAGCTTGTCGATCAGGTTGCGGTCGATCGAGATGACCCAGGAGGTGCGGTTGGCGACCAGAGGTCGGCCCTGGTCGTCGACGATCAGGCCGCGCTGCGGCTGGACGACGATGTCGCGGACCGACTGGTCGGCCGCCTGGGCCTGGTAGCCCTCACCGCCGACGACCTGGAGGTAGTAGAGGCGGACGAAGAGTGTGGCGAAGAGGGAGAAGACGAGCGCCTGCACGACGACGAGCCGCAGGCGGCTCTTCTGTGAACCGGTGACAGCCATCAGGTCGTCGCCAGCTGCGGATCGAGTCGGGCGAAGAGCTTCATCAGCGGTGGCAGCACGAGCGGCGTGAGCAGCACGTCCCACACGACGGCCACGGCGATGACCAGCAGGAGATCGGGCACCGAGCCGCTCTCACCGAGGAGCAGGCCGGTGAGCGCGAAGATCGAGGTGCCGACGAACGAGGAGGCGGCGACCGTCCCGACCACGGCTGCGGCGGTCGGCTTCACGTCCTGGCGCACCCGGGCGGCGAGGAACGCCACCACCGTGAGGGCGAGCGCCCAGCGACCCGCGACGTGGTCGGCGGGCGGCACGAGGTCGAGGGCCACCCCGGCCGCGAAGCCGAGCACCATGGCCGCGGGCGCGTTGATGGTGAGGGCAGCCGCGACGACGACGAGCAGGCACAGGTTGGGCACGATGCCGTGCCAGGCGAAGTGCGGGAAGAGCGAGACCTGCAGGACCAGGGCGACCGCGATCGCGAGGGCGGCGAGGGCGAGGCGGAATTTCATCGCATCGCTCCGTCGGCCTCGATCACGGCCCGGTCGCTGGTGGTGCCGGTCGGCACCATCACGCCCACGACGTCGAGCGCGGAGAAGTTGACGAAGGGCTCGATCACGGCGCGCTGCGTGCTCGCGATCAGGCTGGAGTAGACGTCGGTGACCCGACCGATGGGCACCCCACGCTGGTAGGGGCCTTGGGAGCTGCCCCAGGTCACGACCGTGTCGTGCTTGCCCGGGATGACGGCGTCGTCGACGAGGTGCAGGTCGAGCTCGTCGTCGGCCAGCGAGCCCCGGCCCTGGACGAAGCCGATCTCCAGGCTCGAGCCGACGCGGCCGCCCACGTTGGACTCCTTGTCGATGAGCAGCAGCACCGTCGCGGTGGTGCGGGTGACACGCAGGACGCGACCGACCAGCCCGTCGTTGTTGATCACCGTCATGTCCGGACCGATGCCGGCCCGGGAGCCCGCGTCGATGGTGACGGTCTGGCTGTAGGACTGCGAGGGGCCGTGGGCCACGACCCGGGCCGGGACCAGCGCGCGACCGAGACTCTCGGCGGACTGGGTCAGGCCGTCGTACTCCTCGAGCCGGTTCTTGTCGTAGCCGGCGGTCGCGACCTGGCTGCGGAGCTCGGAGTTCTCGGCCTCGAGGTCGCGCACCTCGTCGCTGAGCGAGCCCTGGGTCCGGATCCACGTCGGGACGGCCGTGAACGGGCGGATCACGGCGGCGGTGCCGACCTCGATCGGACCGAAGACCTCGCCCACGGCCCGGCGTGCCGGCTCGAGCGGCGAGTCGGCGCCGCCGTGGAAGTCGAGCGTGATCAGCGTGACGCTGGCCAGGACCAGCGCCACAAGCACCGAGCGTGGCGGACGGTTGCGTGAGTCGAGCCGGTCGATGCCGCGCCAGCGCCGCTCGCGGCCACCTGTCGCACCGCCTCCCCCGAGTCCGGCCATCAGAACCGCCGTACGTCGGAGACGAGGACCTGCTGCAGCGCCTCGAACTCCTCGACGCACTTGCCGGCGCCGAGGGCGACGCTGGACAGCGGGTCCTCGGCGACGTGCACCGGCATGCCGGTCTCGTGCCGGAGGCGCTCGTCGAGGCCGCGGAGCAACGCGCCACCGCCGGTCAGGACGATGCCGCGGTCCATGATGTCGCCGGCCAGCTCGGGCGGCGTCTGGTCGAGCGTCGAGCGCACGGCGTCGATGATGTTGTGCAGCGGCTCCTCGATCGCCTGACGCAGCTCGGCGCTGGAGACCACGACGGTGCGCGGCAGCCCGGAGACCATGTCGCGGCCGCGGATCTCGGCCTCGGGCTCGTTGGGCAGCGGGAAGGCGGACCCGAGGGTCAGCTTCATCTCCTCGGCGGTGCGCTCCCCCAGCATCAGGGAGTACTCCTTCTTCATCCACGCGATGATCGCCTGGTCGAGGTCGTCGCCGGCCGTGCGCACGCTCATGCTGGTGACGATGCCGCCGAGGCTGATCACCGCGACCTCGGTGGTGCCGCCGCCGACGTCGACGATCATGTTGCCGGTCGCCTCGTGGACCGGCAGGCCCGCGCCGATCGCAGCCGCCATGGGCTCCTCGACGATGTAGACCTTGCGGGCGCCGGCCTGGTAGCCGGCCTCCTTGACGGCGCGCTGCTCGACGGCGGTGATCCCGCTCGGCACGCAGATGACCATGCGCGGCTTGGCGAAGTAGCGGCGGCGGTGCACCTGCTGGATGAAGTAGCGCAGCATCTGCTCGGTCGCCTCGAAGTCGGCGATGACGCCGTCCTTCAGCGGGCGGATGGCGGCGATGTTGTCGGGTGTGCGGCCGATCATGCGCTTGGCCTCGTGGCCGACGGCGAGGACCTCGCCGGTGGTGGTGTTCATCGCCACCACGGACGGTTCGTCGAGCACGACGCCCTTGCCGCGGACATAGACCAGCGTATTGGCGGTGCCGAGGTCCACGGCCATGTCCCGGCCGACGAAACTTGAAGCCATCTGCGATGCCTCGCTGGAGATGCGTGTGTATGGGGAAGTGGGGCGGCACTGGTCCGACCCAAGGCTCAGGGTAGGTAGCGCGCCTGCCCGTTCCGGGGAGACACGCCCTGCCATCGGGGCCCGAGTCCCGCTACGTTTCCCTCATGGCTGACATCAACGAGCTCGTCTCGACCCTGCCCATCGACCAGATCGCCGCCAAGCTCGGCGAGGATCCCGACGCCGTACGCCGTGCAGTGGACGTCGCCCTCCCCGCCCTCCTCGGCGGTCTCGAGGCCAACACGCAGGACCCGGGCGGCGAGGCCTCCCTGGCCGAGGCCCTCGGCCAGCACGACAACGACGTCGCGACGCCGCCGGTCGACGTCGAGGACGTCGACGTGGCCGAGGGGCAGAAGATCGCCGCCCACATCTTCGGGGCCAACCAGGACCAGGTCGTCAACCAGCTCGGCTCCACGGGCGTTTCGAGCGGGCTGGTCGCCAAGCTGCTGCCGATCCTGGCCCCGATCGTGCTCAGCTATCTCGCCAAGCAGGTCGGCGGCAAGAGCGGTGCGCTCGGCGGAGCAGCCGGCGGCGGCGTCCTCGGCTCGATCCTGTCCAGCATCCTCGGCGGCGCCTCGCAGGGCGCCGGCACCCCGTCGTCCGCCGGCACCAGCGCCGGCTCGATCCTCGGCGACCTGCTCGGCGGGTTGCTCGGGGGTGGCCGCAAGGCCTGAAAACTGTTCTTGCGTCGGAGTCCCCGCTTAAGCGGGGACTCCGTCACGGGTTGGCCGTTGCAACGGGCAGGAGGCGCGAAACTTCCCCTACCTGTTGGCGTGAGGGCGCGTGCCGGCGGCCTGCGGCCGCGTCAGGCTCCGAGCTCGGGGAACCAGATGCCGATCTCGCGGGCCGCGGACTCGGGGGCGTCGGAGCCGTGGACGAGGTTCTGCTGCACCTTCAGGCCCCAGTCACGACCGAGGTCGCCACGGATCGTGCCGGGCGCGGCGACGGTGGGGTCGGTGGCACCGGCGAGCGAGCGGAAGCCCTCGATGCAGCGCTCCCCCTCGAGCACCATCGCGGCCACCGGGCCGGACAGCATGAACTCGACGAGCGGCTCGTAGAACGGCTTGCCCTCGTGCTCGGCGTAGTGCTCGGCGAGCAGCTCGGGCGTGGCCTCCCGCAGCTCGAGGGCGACCAGGGCGTAGCCCTTCGCCTCGATGCGGCGGATCACCTCACCGGTGAGGCCGCGGCGTACGCCGTCCGGCTTGACAAGGACAAGAGAGCGCTCGGTCATGGCCGCAGCCTAACGGGCAGCCAGGGCCCGGGCGCGGGCCACCACCTCGACGGGCACGACCCCGCGCGCGTCCGCGTCGGGCACGGGCGACGCGGCCACCCGGCGCAGCGGGATGTGCCCGCCCCAGCCACCGCTCGCCACGTCCTCGGGCTCGTCCCCCGGCCCGCCGTCGCGCTCCTTCATCGACGCCTCGTGGAGGGGTACGGCGACGACGGCGGTCGCGGCAAGCTCCTTGCGCGTGCTGGCCCGCAAGGTCGCCGAACGCCCCGGGATCATGTGGTCGACGATCAGGTCGAGAGCGTGCTGGCGCTCGGAGGCGTCCTCGACCAGGCGGCCCGCGCCGATGATCACCGCCGAGCGGTAGTTCATCGAGTGGTGGAAGGCCGAGCGGCCGGCGACCAGCCCGTCGAGCTCCGTCACGGTGACGCACACCGTCGCGTCGGGGGCCGCCCGCAGCCAGCCGGCCGCCACCGAGCCGTGCAGGTAGAGCGTGCCGCCGGTGTCCGGACCGCCCGCGTCGACTGCGAAGGCAGTGGGCAGCACCACCGGGTGCTCGCCCATCACCACTCCGACGTGCGCGATCAGTGCGTCGCCGAGGAGGGCCATCAGCCGGCCACGGTCCGCGACGGCGCGGTTGCGGCCGCGCCCGATCGTGGTGCGGCCGGTGGGTTCGAGGGTCGTGGTGCTGTCCATGGCTACCATCGTGGCGTGACAGTGGCCCGCACGCACGAGCCACTTCGGCAGCAAACAGACAGGCCATTTCCATGCTCCCGGTGACCCTCGATCGCGCCGACGCCCGCCCCCTCGGCGTCCAGCTCGCCGACCAGGTGCGCCGGCTCGTGCTGGCCGGGACCGTCGCCCCGGGCACCAGGCTGCCCAGCACCCGGCGGCTCGCCGCCGACCTGGGCGTCTCCCGCGCGGTGACCGAGCAGGCGTGGGACCAGCTGCGGGCGGAAGGCTGGCTCGAGGCACGACAGGGCGCCGGCAGCTGGGTCAGCGGCGGCCCCGGGCCCGGCCACCCGACGTCGCCGCCCCGGCGACGGCCCCAGCCACGACGCCCACTGGTCCCCCTCAACGCCGGCACACCATGGGTCGACACCCGCCACGACGCCGCCTGGCGCCGCGCCTGGCGCGAGGTCTCGTCGGCGACCCCGCCCCGCGGCTACGACGACCCGCGCGGGCTGCCCGAGCTGCGCGCGCTCCTGGCCGAGCGGCTCGGCACGACCCGCGGGCTGGGCGTCGACCCGGACGAGCTGAGCATCACCGCAGGCACCACCGCCGGGCTCCGGCACGTCCTCAATGCCCTGCCACGGCAGCCGGTCGTGGTCGAGGATCCCGGCTACCGCGCCGCCGCCCTGACGGTGCGCGAGAGCGGGCGCGAGGTCCGCGACCATCCGGCCCTGCTCCCGATCACCGACCTGTCCGGCTGCGCGGCGGCCTACGTCACGCCCGCCCACCAGCACCCGCTCGGCCGGGTGATGCCCGCCGACGACCGGCTGACGCTCCTGGCCGCCGCACGCCGCGACGGCGCCGTCGTGATCGAGGACGACTACGACTCCGAGTTCCGCTACGACGTGGCCCCGGTCCCGGCCCTCGCGTCGATCGACCCCGACGTGGTCGCCTACCTCGGCACCGCGTCGAAGTCGGTCCTGCCCTCGCTGCGGCTGGGCTGGATGGTGCCGCCGGCCTCCCTGCGCCCGGAGGTGGAACGGCACCGTGCGATCACCCACGACGCGCCCGCCTGGCCCGTGCAGCGGGCGTTCGTGGCGCTGGTCCGCGACGGCTACCTCGACGCCGTGGTGCGCTCCGCGCGTCGGGTGTACGGCGAACGCGCCCCGCGCGTCGTCGCCGCGCTGTCGCCGTACGCAGAGCTGGCGGGACCCGTGGCAGGCATGTACTCCACGTGGTTGCTCCCGCACCGCGAGGCGGTCCGCGCCCGGGCTGCGGCCGAGGCGGCCGGGTTCCGGGTCAACCTGCTCGCCGACTACTGCCGCAGCGCAGAGCTGACCGGGCTGGTCGTCGGGTTCGGCGGGCCGACCGACGAGGAGCTCGACGCGGCCCTCGCGGTGCTGGTCGAGTCGCTGGCGAGCAGCTAGGAGCCGAGCTCCTTGCGCAGGTGCACGTCGTCCTGGCCGGCCACCGGGACATCGACCCAGCGAGCGAACTCCACGTAACCGCGACGCTCGTAGAAGCCGGGCGCCTGGAAGGTGAAGGAGGTGACGAAGACGTGCTGGGCGCCGCGCGCGCGGGCCTCCGCCTCGAAGGCGTCGAGCAGCTCGCCGCCGAGCCCGGATGCGCGCTGGTCGGCGCGCACCCACGTCATGGCGATGCCCGCGGCGACTCCCCACGTCCAACCGCTGATGCCGGCGACGAGGCCGAACTCGTCCTCGATGCGCACAGTGAGCTCGCGCTGCGGTCCGGCGTGGGACATGGCGGCGCTGTTGACGGCGTCGAGCTCAGCCGAGAGCTGTCGGTCAAGAGCCTCGTCGCCCTCGCCGACGCGGGTCGCGCTGTTCACGACTGCGAGGCGCGGTAGGCCGCCCAGGCCTCCGCCTTCTCCCGCTCGATCTTGCGTCCGAGGAAGTCGGCCGTGGCCCAGAGCGCAGCGAAGACGGCGCCCAGGAAGAACATCATGGGGATCACGAAGCCGAGGCCGATCGCGGCGACCTGGATGGCGTAGCCGGCGGTGTAGGCCCACGGCTTGCGCAGCATGCCGGCGAGCAGCAGGCACACCACTGCGAGCCCGACCCCGACGACGAGCGCGGGGCCGACGGCGACGTCGGCGATGGTGATCATCACTGGCGTGGTCAGGCCGATCGTGATCGCTTCCAGGCACAGCACCGCGGCACACATGCCCCGGCGCGGCGAGCGATCGGTGTTGTGCGGGGTCGGGGTCTCGCTCATGCGCGGGCCTTCCGGACGAGCATGGTGCGGGCCTCCCCCACCGTGATCACCGAGCCGGTGACCAGCACCGCCCCGGCGCCGAGCGCGTCGCCGAAGGCCTCGCCGGCCTCGGCCAGGGTCGCGGCCCGGTCGATCGCCTCGGCGAGGTCGGGCACGACGGTCACGCGGTCCTCGCCGTAGATCTCGATGGCGGCACGGCCGAGGTCGGCGGCCGACATCGAGCGCGGCGTGGAGTTCTGCGTGCAGATCAGGTGGTGGAAGTGCGGCTCGAACGCGGCGAGCACGCCGTCGGCGTCCTTGTCGCTCATCACGCCCATCACGCCGATGAGCGGCGAGAAGCTGAAGGAGTCCTCGAGCGCGGCAGCGGTCGCCTCGGCACCGTGGGGGTTGTGGGCCGCGTCGAGCACGATGGTGGGGCTGCGGCGGATGACCTCGAGCCGACCGGGGCTGGTGACCTCGGCGAAGGCCGCGCGCACGATCTCCACGTCGAGGGGCTCGTCGCTGGCGAAGGCCTCGACCGCAGCCAGGGCGACCGCGGCGTTCTGGGCCTGGTGGGCGCCGTACAACGGCAGGAAGAGGTCGTCGTAGCGCCCGCGCAGGCCCTGCAGGCTGATCACCTGGCCGCCGACGGCGGGGACGCGGGAGATGACGCCGAACTCCATGCCCTCGCGGGCGACGGTCGCTCCGACCTCGACGGCGCGCTCGAGGAGCACGGTGGCGACCTCGGGGGTCTGCTCGGCGAAGATCGCGAAGCAGCCGGGCTTGAGGATGCCGGCCTTCTCCGCGGCGATGGCGGCGGTGGTGTCGCCGAGGTACTTCGCGTGGTCGACCGCGATCGGCAGCACGACCGCGACGTCGGCGTCCGCGACGTTGGTCGCGTCCCAGGTGCCGCCCATGCCGACCTCGACGACCGCGACGTCGACCGGGGCGTCGGCGAAGGCGGCATAGGCCATCGCGACCATGGTCTCGAAGAAGGAGAGCGGGTGCTCCTGCTCGGCATCGATGATGTGCGTGTACGCCGCCACGTCGTTGAACGCCGCGACGAACTCGTCGTCGGTGAGCTGCTCCCCGTCGATGCTGATCCGCTCGCTCATCCGCTCGAGGTGGGGGCTGGTGAAGCGACCGGTG
This sequence comes from Nocardioides allogilvus, assembly GCF_003047285.1. Taxonomy (GTDB): domain Bacteria; phylum Actinomycetota; class Actinomycetes; order Propionibacteriales; family Nocardioidaceae; genus Nocardioides; species Nocardioides allogilvus. Next base: position 512,591 of record NZ_PZYX01000002.1, read on the forward strand.
CGCAGGTCGAGGGCGCGCAGCAGCCGCTCGATCATGCGGCTGGTCGAGGTCTTGCCGTTGGTGCCGGTCAGGTGGATGACCCGCAGCGACTTCTGCGGCTCGCCCAGCAGCTCCGTGAAGGCGGCGATCCGGTCGAGGCTCGGCTCGAGCTTCGTCTCGGGCCAGCGGGACAGCAGGGCGTCCTCGACTTCGGCGTAGGTCTCGGCCGGGCGGGCGTTCGCAGCGTTGTCACTCATCTCGCCACGAGTCTAGGGCGCGGGCGCCACGACCGGGTGGGCGCGCCCGTGCCTCGTTCACGGGAAGGGCCAGCGAGCCGGCAGGTCACCCGATCAGCAGGTTGGCCATCTCCACGACCGGGCGGTAGCCCAGCGCCTCGTAGATCTTGTTGGACGTCGGGTTGGCCTGGTCGGTGAACAGGCACATCCGGTCCCCCGCCTCGAGCCCGGTCCGGGTCAGCTCGCCCACGACGTGGGACGCGAGCCCAGCGCCCCGGTGCTCGCGGGGCGTGAAGACCGGGCCGATGCGGGAGACGCCGTACGCCGGCACGCTGCGGCCGGTCAGGTGCACGACCTCGCCGGCCGGCGACTCCCACAGCCACTCGACGCCTTCGCGGATCCGGACGAGAGCGCTGTCCATCGTGTTGTGCTCGCCGCCGGTGGGGTCGGGCTCGCGTCCGGCCTGCACGTCGGCCTCGACGTGGAAGGCGGTGAACCACTCCAGCACGAGTGGCGCATCCGCCTCCGTGGCCCGTCGCAACCGTCCCGGCGGGGCCGGCGGCACTGTGACGTCCGTCGCCTCCCAGAGCCGGGTGTGCTGGTGCACCGTCACGTCGCCGCCGACCAGCCGGGCGGTCTCGGCCGCGATCAGCGAGACCGTGGGCAGCGCGCCGTTGACGCCGCCGAGCGACTCGCCGCGCTCGTGCAGCGCGACCGCCAGCGCGGCGGCCTCCTCGTCGGCCATCGGCAGCGCGAAGACGGGGTTCGGGTGGAACGGAGCGGTCCGCATCGCCGTACTGACAGGCTTTCCGGCCTCGTCGCGCACCACCAGCCACCAGCGGTCGAAGGGCGCGCCGACCTCCGCCCAGGAGTCGATCCCGGCCGCGAGCTCGCGTTTCGTGCGCTCGGTGACGCTGCCGATCACCGTGCCGAGCACGGGTTCGGCAGCCAGGAGGTCGCCTGCCGCGTCGAGGAAGGCGGCGGGGTCGGCGAAGAACTCCAGGTCCATGCCGTCACGCTAGTCACCGGATATCACGGGGGTAACTCGTTTTCTCGCCTCCGAGCCACGCTCATAGACTGCGCCCCATGACTGCCACCAGCCCTGAGCCCGAGTCCACGACGTCCGCCCGCCGCGACGTCGTCGTACCCGACAAGGCCGTGCTCGAAGGGCTGGAGGCCACGTGGTCGGAGCGCTGGAAGAACGACGAGACCTACAAGTTCGACCGGTCCGCCGTCCGCGCCGACGTCTACTCCATCGACACGCCGCCGCCGACCGTGAGCGGCAGCCTGCACGTGGGCCACGTCTTCTCCTACACGCACACCGACCTGATCGCGCGCTACCAGCGGATGACCGGCAAGAGCGTCTTCTACCCGATGGGCTGGGACGACAACGGCCTGCCCACCGAGCGCCGGGTGCAGAACTACTTCGGTGTCCGGTGCGACCCGACCCTGCCCTACGACGCCGACTTCACGCCTCCGGAGAAGCCGGACCCCAAGAAGCAGATCCCGATCAGCCGCCCCAACTTCATCGAGCTGTGCGAGCGGCTCGTCGAGGAGGACGAAAAGGTCTTCGAGTCGCTGTGGCGCACGCTCGGCCTCAGCGTGGACTGGTCGGAGAACTACACGACCATCGGACCCAAGGCCCAGCGCGTCAGCCAGACCGCCTTCCTGCGCAACTACGCCCGCGGCGAGGCCTACCTCCAGGAGGCGCCGACCCTGTGGGACGTCACCTTCCAGACCGCCGTCGCGCAGGCCGAGCTCGAGGCGCGTGACTACCCCGGCGCCTACCACCGCGTCGCCTTCCACAAGCCCGACGGCGAGGCCGTCCACATCGAGACGACCCGCCCCGAGCTCATCCCCAGCGTCGTCGCGCTGATCGCGCACCCCGACGACGAGCGCTACCAGGCGCTGTTCGGCACCACCGTCACCAGCCCGGTCTTCGGCGTCGAGATCCCGGTCCTCGCCCACCCCGCCGCCGAGCCCGACAAGGGCGCCGGCATCGCGATGTGCTGCACCTTCGGTGACCTCACCGACGTGATGTGGTGGCGCGAGCTCAACCTGCCCGTCCGCACCCTGATCGGGCGCGACGGCCGGATGCTGCGCGAGACGCCGGAGTGGCTCTCGGGCGAGGCGGCCGCAGCGGCGTACGAAGAGCTCAAGGGCAAGACGACCTTCAGCGCCCGCGAGGCCGTGGTGGCCGCGCTGCGCAGCTCCGGCGACCTCGACGGCGAGCCCAAGGCGACCCAGCGGATGGCGAACTTCTACGAGAAGGGCGACAAGCCGCTCGAGATCGTCGCGACCCGCCAGTGGTACATCCGCAACGGCGGCCGCGAGGCCGAGGTCCGCACCGAGATGCTCGAGCGCGCCGACGAGATCACCTGGCTGCCGGGCCACATGAAGCACCGCTACGACAACTGGGTCAGCGGCCTCAACGGCGACTGGCTGATCTCGCGTCAGCGGTTCTTCGGCATCCCGTTCCCGGTCTGGTACCCGCTCGACGAGGCCGGCGACCCCGACTACGAGCACCCGCTGCTCCCCCGTGAGGACGCGCTGCCGATCGACCCGTCGACGCAGGCGCCCGAAGGCTTCGATGAGTCCCAGCGCGGCAAGCCCGGCGGCTTCATGGGCGACCCCGACGTGATGGACACCTGGGCGACGTCGTCGCTCACCCCGCAGATCGCCGGTGGCTGGCTCAGCGACGAGGACCTCTTCGAGCGCGTCTTCCCCTACGACCTGTGCACCCACGCCCACGACATCATCCGCACGTGGCTGTTCAGCCGCATCGTCCGTGCCCACTTCGAGCAGCACGCCTCGCCGTGGACGCACGCGATGATCTCCGGGTTCATCGTCGACCCCGACCGCAAGAAGATGTCGAAGTCCAAGGGCAACGTCGTCGTCCCGACCGAGATCCTCGACAAGTACGGCGCCGACGCGGTCCGCTGGCGCGCCGCCCTCGGTCGCCCCGGGGCCGACTCGCCCTTCGACGAGTCGCAGATGAAGATCGGTCGCCGCCTGGCGATGAAGGTCCTCAACGCCTCGAAGTTCGTGCTCGGCAACGTCGGCGCGTCCTCGCTCGACCACTTCGCCGTCAGTGCCCCCATCGACTGCGCGCTGCTCGGCCGGCTCGAGGTGGTCACCCGCAAGGCGACCGAAGCCTTCGAGGCCTACGACTACACGACCGCCCTCGAGGTCACCGAGAAGTTCTTCTGGGAGTTCTGCGACGACTACCTCGAGCTGGTCAAGGAGCGCGCCTACGACGAGGACGGCGGCTCGGCCACGGAGTCGGCCCGAGCAGCGCTGGCCATCGCGTTGCACGTCCAGCTGCGCCTGCTGGCACCGTTCCTGCCCTACGTCACCGAAGAGGTGTGGTCGTGGTGGCAGGAGGGCTCGATCCACCACGCGGCCTGGCCCGTCCCGGCCGACCTGGGCGCGGCTGCTGCCGCCGACCCGGGAGCGGTGTCCGCGGTGGCGGCGGCCCTGATCGGGGTCCGGGGCGCGAAGTCCAAGGCCAAGGTCTCGATGAAGGCCGAGCTGTCCCGCGTCGAGATCACCGGGCCCGCCGACCTGCTCGCAGGCATCGAGGCCGCAGCAGACGACCTGCGCCGCGCCGGGAAGATCACCGGCGACCTGGTCTTCACCGCCGACGAGAAGGCCCAGGAGATCTCGGTCGCGGCTGAGCTGGCCGAGGTCCCGGCGGTCGACCCGACCTGAGACCGGGCGGACGCTCCTGGCGCAGGACCGTCCGACGTACCGAGAGGTTCTGCTGCCCACCGCACGATCCGGCAAGCAGGATCTCTCGGTACGGCGACGCCACGCCTGTGCGCGGCACGGCGAGACGCCGCCCGGGCTGGCGCTGCGGGATCAGCCGACGCGCGGGTCCCTGCCGACGGGCTGCTCGTCCTGATGGACGGGAGCCTGGTCGGTCGACGGCTCACCAGGCAGCGACTGCTGCTGGGGCGTCGTAACCGGGGAAGGAGTCGGGGTCGCGGCGGGGCTGGCGGCCGGGCTCGTGGTCGTGGTCGACGGGGCCGCGGACTGCTGGTGGTCGGCCTTGTCCGCCGCCTTCTCCGCCGCCTTCTCCGCGACGTCGGCCGACCGCTCCGCCTGCCTGGCTGCCTTGTCGGCGTCCTGCTGAGCCGCCCTGGCGTGGGCGGTGGATTCCTGGATCGCGGCCTGGTCGGCCTTCTCCTGGGCCTTCAGCGCCTCTTGCGCGGCCTTCTCCGCCTCGCGGGCGGCCTTGCGGGCCGCCATGGCGTCCGACTGCTCGCCGTGCTCACGCTCGGCCTGCTCGGGGGTGGGCGGGGGCGTGGGGAGCGGCGTCTGGAGCGTCATGGGGGTCGGCGGCTCCGTGGCGGTGACAGCGGGGACTGGCGGCACCGATGCCAGCGACCCCGTCTGCACGACCACCGGGGCAGGTGTCGGCGTCGGAGCGCTGGTGGGCGTGGGGGCGGCCGCGACGGACGGGTCGGCGCTGAGACCGGGCAGGCCGGTGGCCACCGCCGTGGGCGCCACGGCAGCGGCCCGGTCGCGCACGGTGACGGTCTGCTCGTTATGAGCGGCCGTCATCGGCTGGTGGGGCCCGAAGAGGCCGATGAGGGCCTCGCTGCGGATGCCGTGGCCCAGCATCACGGCGCACAGGATCGACACCGCAATGAAGGCGACAAGCGGCCGCTTGTGCTCTGTGCTCACCCGAGATCCCCTTCCTGGGCCATGACGAAGACCCCCATTCTCGCCTGCCCCCGGACCCACATCGTCCGATCGGGGCACAAATGACTAGAAAGGACTACGTCCGACCTGACCCGTTGGGGCCAGATCGGACGTAGGGAGGAACTGGGTCAGGCGGACTTCTTCTTCGACTCCGATTCGCGGGGAACCAGCGTCGGCGCCACGTCGTCGAGGACGACCTCACGGGTCACGATCACCTTCGCGATGTCGTCGCGCGACGGCACCTCGTACATCACGTGGAGCAGGACCTCTTCGATGATCGCGCGCAGGCCGCGGGCACCGGTGCCCCGCTCGAGGGCCTTGTCGGCGATCGAGGCGATGGCACCCTCGGTGAACTCCAGCTCGACGCCGTCGAGGTCGAAGAGCTTCTGGTACTGCTTGACCAGCGCGTTGCGCGGCTCGGTGAGGATCTGGACCAGGGCCTCGTTGTCGAGCTTGGTGACGCTCGCGATGAGCGGCAACCGGCCGATGAACTCGGGGATCAGGCCGAACTTGGTGAGGTCCTCGGGTCGCACCAGCGCCATCAGGTCGTCGGCGTCGCGCTCGGCCTCGCCACGCACGTCGGCGGTGAAACCGAGGGTCTTCTTGCCCACGCGCTGCTCGACGATGTTCTCGAGTCCCGCGAAGGCACCGCCCACGATGAACAGGATGTTGGTGGTGTCGATCTGGATGAACTCCTGGTGCGGGTGCTTGCGACCACCCTGCGGCGGCACCGAGGCGGTCGTGCCCTCGAGCATCTTCAGCAGTGCCTGCTGCACGCCCTCACCGGAGACGTCGCGCGTGATCGAGGGGTTCTCCGCCTTGCGGGCCACCTTGTCGATCTCGTCGATGTAGATGATGCCGGTCTCGGCCTTCTTCACGTCGTAGTCGGCGGCCTGGATCAGCTTGAGGAGGATGTTCTCGACGTCCTCGCCGACATAGCCCGCCTCGGTCAGCGCGGTGGCGTCGGCGATGGCGAACGGCACGTTGAGCATGCGCGCCAGCGTCTGGGCGAGATAGGTCTTGCCGCAACCGGTCGGGCCGATGACCAGGATGTTGGACTTCGCGACCTCGACCACGTCGTCCTTGGCGTGCTTGCCGGGGACCGGCAACACGCCCGCCTGGACGCGCTTGTAGTGGTTGTACACCGCCACGGCGAGCGCCTTCTTGGCGTGTTCCTGGCCGATGACGTAGGAGTTGAGGAACTCGAAGATCTCCCGAGGCTTGGGCAGCTCGTCGAGACTGACCTCGCCGCCGTCGGCGAGCTCCTCCTCGATGATCTCGTTGCAGAGCTCGATGCACTCGTCGCAGATGTAGACATTGGGTCCTGCGATGAGCTTCTTGACCTGCTTCTGGCTCTTCCCGCAGAAGTTGCACTTCAGCAGGTCGCCGCCGTCACCGATTCGAGCCACGGGTTGATCCTCCGGTCCTGCCGGGTCGGGACCCCGGCCTTGCAAACTCCCTGACGGTACCTCGTGCCGGCCCCTTCTGGGGGCCGGACACGAGGCTTGAAGACACTGTCGTACGTCCTGTGGTGAGCCCTAGCCGAGGGCCGGCGCGGCCTTGCGCGACTCGAGCACTGCGTCGATGAGGCCGTATTCGACGGCCGCCTCGGCGGTGAGGATCTTGTCGCGCTCGATGTCGCGGCTGACCTGCTCGATGTCCTTGCCACTGTGGTCAGAGATCATCTTCTCGAGCAGCTCACGCATGCGCAGGATCTCGTTGGCCTGGATCTCGATGTCGGAGGTCTGGCCGAACGTGCCCTCGGTGTAGGGCTGGTGGATCAGGATGCGGCTGTTCGGCAGCGCCAGGCGCTTGCCGGGCGTGCCGGCGGCGAGCAGGATCGCAGCCGCCGAGGCCGCCTGGCCCAGGCACACGGTCTGCACGTCGGGCTTGATGAAGCGCATCGTGTCGTAGATCGCGGTCAGCGCGGTGAACGAGCCACCGGGGCTGTTGATGTAGATGCTGATGTCCTGGTCGGGGTTCATCGACTCCAGGGACAACAGCTGGGCCATCACCGCGTTGGCGACGTCGTCGCTGATCGGGGTGCCGAGGAAGATGATGCGCTCCTCGAAGAGCTTGGTGTAGGGGTCGATGCGACGGACGCCGTAGGAAGTGCGCTCTTCCCACTGCGGGATGTAGTAGTTCATGCGGATCAGCCCTTGTCGTTGGAGTTGCGGCGTGCCGGACGGCCTTCATCGGCGGCCTCGCGCGCGTTGGTGACGACCTTGTCGACCAGGCCGTATTCCACCGCCTGCTCTGCGGTGAACCAACGGTCGCGGTCCGCGTCGGCGACGACCTGGTCGACCGACTGGCCGGTGTGCTCGGCAATGAGGTCCAGCAGCACCTTCTTGATGTGCAGCGACTGCTGGGCCTGGATCTTGATGTCGGAGGCGGAGCCACCCATGCCCGACGAGGGCTGGTGCATCATGATCCGGGCGTGCGGCAGGGCGTAGCGCTTGCCCTTGGTGCCGGCGCAGAGCAGGAACTGACCCATCGAGGCAGCCAGGCCCATGCCGACCGTGGCCACGTCGTTGGGGATGTAGTTCATCGTGTCGTAGATCGCCATGCCGGCGTCGACGGAGCCACCGGGGCTGTTGATGTGCAGGAAGATGTCGGCTTCGGGATCCTCGGCCGAGAGCAGCAGCAGCTGGGCGCAGATCGCGTTGGCGTTCTGGTCGCGGACCTCGGAGCCGAGGAACACGATCCGCTCGCGGAGCAACCGCTGGTAGATGTGGTCGTCGAGACCGTAGGTCCCGTTGCCGCCATTCATCTCGGGCGAGAGTGCTGGGCTGGAGTTCTGGTTCACGCGAGCGACATTAGCCCGAAGCACCGACAGTTCCACGCGATATGCACCGCTGTTCGCCCACAGCGCACAGCCGGCCCGGACGCCCGGCCGGTCAGTCCAGCCACCGTGTCAGCGCTGTGGCGACCCGATCGTCGTTGAGGAGGTCGAAGTGGTGCCCGCGCAGGTGCAGGACCTCGCTGTCCGGGAACAGGTCGCGACCGCGGCGGTCGCGCCCGTAGGCGGACGGCTGGCGCACCAGCATGTCGCCGAAGAACGCACTGGTCGGGTGTCGAGGTGAGGCCGCCAGCGTCGCGGACACGAGTCGGTAGTGCGCGTGCGGCAGCGGCGCGAAGTCCTCGTCGAGGCCCTCGATCAGGTCGTCGACACCGACCGAGCGCTGGTCGAGGATCCGCCCGAAGCCGGCGACCTCCGGCAGTCGGGCCAGCGCCCCGCTCCCCTGCTTGACACCGCGAGCGAGCGGGGCGCCGAGGTGTGGCGTGCCGAGCGTGACGACGTTGGTGACGCGCTCGCGCCAGGTCCAGTCGCCCTGCACCGCGGTCGCCGCCCGGATGACCAGCCCGCCCATGGAGTGCCCGATCAGCGCCAGCTCCGTGACACCGGCCGGCCAGCTCTCGACCAGCTGCTCCAGCACCGCCGCGAGGGTGGCGCCGTTGGTGCGGACGGACAGGCCGGTGTTGGCGCGCAGCATGACCGGGGTCCATCCGAGCCCGGCCAGCTCCTCGCCGTACGTCGTGCCGCGACGCTCTCGACCCCGCTCCCAGAAGCCCTCGTGCTCGCACAGGCCGTGCAGGAAGACGGCCACGCGCCCCGTCGCCGTGGGGTACGCCGCCGCGAGCCCGGCGGAGGTCAGCGGCACGTCGCGCCCGCCCACCCGCGGCGCCATGGCGATCGCGAGCAGCGGCCGCTCGCGCTCGAGGCGGTCACCGATCAACCCGTTGGCCACCGAGCGCACGAACCGGCCTCGCGGTCCGGTCTCCATCGCGGGACCGGCACCGGTCCTGGCGGCAGCGCCGAGGCCGGCGCTGACGCCCTTGAGCGAGAGCCCGACGCCGGCATAGACCGAGGCCGCGACGACCCGGTGGCCGAGGCCCGGGAGTGCGCTGGGCAGCCCCAGGGGCCGGTCGAGCAGGCCGTGCACCCGACCCACCCAGGCGAGGTGCGTGTCGCGGACCGTGTCCACGACGACCTCGTCGGCGACGTGCGCGAGCAGCGCGAGCGCGTCGAGCAGGGATGGCTCGGTACGGATGGTCATGCCGACACCCTATCGTTTTGAGTGAACAGGCGTGCACTCAAAACGATGTGAGATCGGCGACGGCGCACAGACAAATGCCAGCGGCCCGCCCGAGACCAGGTCTCGAGCGGGCCGTGGATGTCAGCGGATCACGCCTCGGCGGGAGCCTCGTCCGACTCGACCTCTGCGTCGGCCTCGACCGGCTCACCGATCGTGCCGTCGGGGAGCAGGTTGGCGAGCTCGACGACGTTGCCCGAGGCATCCTTCACCACGGCCGACTCGACCAGGGTCGCCAGCGCCTTGCCGCGCAGGATCTCCTGGACCATGTCCGGGATGTGGTTGTGCTCGAACATGTGGTTGGCGAACTCCTGCGGGTCCTGTCCGGACTGCTGGGCGCGACGCACGAGGTGGCTCGACAGGTCCTGCTGGTCGACGCCGATCTCTTCCTTCTTCGCGATCGCGTCGAGGATGAACTGCGCGGCGACGGCGTCGCGGACGCGGCGGTCGAGGTCGGCCTCGAACTCCTCGACGGTCTGGCCCTCGTCCTCGAGGTACTTCTCCATGGTCAGGCCGGCGTACACGAGCTGCTGCTCGACGTTCTCGCGACGGGCGTTGAGCTCGTCGGTGACCATCGTCTCCGGCAGCGGGACGACGACCTTCTCGAGCAGGGCCTCGAGCACGGCGTCGCGTGCGGCGGCGGCCTGCTCCAGGCGCTTGCCGCGACCCAGGCGCTCCTTCACGTCGGCGGTGAGCTCCTCGACGGTGTCGAACTCCGAGGCCAGCTGGGCGAACTCATCGTCCAGCTCGGGCAGCTCCTGCTCCTGGACAGCGGTGACCTTGACGGTGACGTCGACGGACTCGCCGATCAGGTCGCCGCCCACGAGCTCGGAGGCGAAGGTCTTCTCGTCGCCGGCCGACATGCCGGCGAGCGCCTCGTCGAGGCCCTCGAGCATCCCGCCGCGACCGACCTTGTAGGACATGCCGCTGACCTCGCCGCCCTCGACGGTCTCGCCGTCCTTGGCAGCCGTCAGGTCGATGGTGACGAAGTCGCCGTCGGCGGCCGCGCGCTCGACGTCGGCGAGGGTGCCGAAGCGCTCACGCAGCGCCTGGACCTGCTCCTCGACCTCGGCGTCGGACAGCTCGATGTCGTCGACCTGGGCCTCGAGGGCGTCATAGGCCGGGAGCTCGAAGTCGGGCTTGACGTCGACCTCGGCGGTGAACTCCAGCGCCTCGTTGTCCTCGAACTTGGTGACCTCGATCTCGGGCTGCGCGAGCGGCTCGAGCGCGTTGGCCTGCATGGCCTCGGCGTACTTCTGGGGAACGACCTCGTTGATCGCCTCGTCGAGGACGACACCGCGACCGACCTGGCGGTCGATGACGGCCGGCGGGACCTTGCCGCGGCGGAAGCCGGGGACGTTGATCTGCTGAGCGATCTTCTTGTACGCCTTGTCGAGGCTCGGCTTGAGCTCCTCGAAGGGCACCTCGATGGTCAGCTTGGCCCGGGTGGGGCTCAAGTTCTCGACGGCGCTCTTCACAGGTGGTCTCCTTCATTGTCTGGCTGCCCTGAGGGCTGATCTGGCGGCCTGGAACTGCTGGTCAGTTGCCGGCCGATGGTGCACGGTGCAGTCGGGGCGACAGGACTCGAACCTGCGGTCTCCTGCTCCCAAAGCAGGCGCGCTAGCCACTACGCTACGCCCCGCCAAGTGGGCCGAAATCGCCCGGTCGTGAGCGGTTCTGACTCCCTTGGAGCGGATGACGGGAATCGAACCCGCGTAATCAGTTTGGAAGACTGGAGCTCTACCATTGAGCTACATCCGCAGCGCGCATCTCGACGTCGGCCTGCAGGCAGGCAGATGCACAATTTGCGCGATCTCATCGTGCCACATGGCCCCTGTCCACCCACAACCGCCGCCGCTGGGCGAACAGCGGGCCGGGCCGGGGCGTCCGCCTCAGCGGCGGTGGACCAGCAGCAGGGCGCGGTCGTCGTTGCGCGAGCCGATCGACTCGATGATCCGCTTCGCACCGCCCTCGAACTCGCCGCGGAGGAGCTGCTCGGCGCGGCCCAGCATCTTGTCGACGCCGAGCATGATGTCGCGGTGCGGCGTCTCGACCATGCCGTCGGTGTAGAGCAGCATCGCGTCCCCGCGGCGCATCGTGCCCACGACGGGTTCGTACGTCGACCCGTCGATCAGTCCCAGCACGGGACCCTCCGCCTCGAGCACCGACCAGCGCCCGGTGCCGGCCACGCGCAGCGCTGCCGGCGGGTGGCCGGCCGAGCGGATGGCATAGGCCCCGCTGGCGAGGTCGAGCGAGAGGTGGACCGCCGAGGCGAACCCCTCCTCCCAGTCCTGGCGCATCAAGAAGTCGTTGGCCGCCTCCAGGAACTCCTCGGGCGGGAGCGCGCCGAGCAGGCCACCGAGCGCGCCAGAGAGGAGCAGGGCCCGGGTCCCGGCCCCCTCCCCCTTGCCCGAGACGTCGACGACGGCGACGTCGAGCCGGTCGCCCTGGCGGGCGGTGACGACGAAGTCGCCGGCGAACGGGGTGCCTCCGGCGGAGCGCAGCTCACTGGCGGCGTACCAGCCCGCGGGCAGCTCGGGGATGCCGCCCTGGCGCAGGATGCGGTCGCGCAGGTCGACCAGCATCGACTCGCCGCGGAGCCCCGCCACGCCGAGGCGGGACCGGCGGAAGCTCGAGAGCAGGATGATGAAGCCGAGGCCGAAGAGGATCACGACGGTGACCGCGATGCGCGGCGTGATGTCGGGCTGCTGGGGCACCAGCACGGCCAGGGTCAGCAGCGTCACGACCACGAACCACGGCAGCTGGCGCGGGCCCAGCACGAGGTTGGCCAGCACCAGCGGCACCACCATCGCCGTCAGGGGCACGAAGTCGGCCACCCGCCAGATGAGCAGCCCGACGGTGGCCGTCAGTGCCAGCAGCAGTGCGAGCATGCGGAACTCGCGCGGCAGGAAGCCCAGAAGCGCGGACTCGAATCGCTGGCCGAGTGAGGGCGCCAGCGTCACTCGACCCTCCCGGTATGCCGTCATGTCCTCGGTCCTCGCGCAGGTGCTGTCGACGACTGTACGGCGCGGGAGCGGAACCGTGGCTGACATCGGGCACACCAGAAGCTGTTCCTTCCGGCGAGCACCTCGGTCCGGACGGGCGTGCCACAGACCAGGCAGGGCTGTCCGGTGCGTCGGTAGACGTAGACCTCGCCACCGTGGTCGTCCTTGCGGGCCTCTCGGCCCATCGCCTCGGGCGTGTGCTCGGGGCGCACCGTGTCGATCCGGTTGTGCACGACACCTTCGCGCATCAGCTCGACCAGGTCGGTCCAGATCGCCTGCCACTGGCCCGCGCGCAGCGTCTTGCCGGGCCGCAGCGGGTGGATCCGGTTGCGGAAGAGCACCTCGGCCCGATAGACGTTGCCCACGCCGGCCAGCACGGCCTGGTCCATCAGCAGGTCACCGATGGCACGGTGGCTGGCCTTGATCCGGCGCCACGCGCGGTCGGGGTCGGCGTCGGCGCGCAGCGGGTCGGGGCCGAGCTTGTCGCGGATCTCGTCACCGCGGGCCGGGCCGATCAGCTCGCACTGGGTGGCGCCCCGCAGGTCGGCGTACGCCGTCGCGTCCTCGCGCACGATCCGCAGCCGCACCTGACCGACCGGGAGTGGGACCTCCTCGACGCCGGTGTGCACGTCGAAGCCACCGATCAGCCCGAGGTGGACGTGGATCAGGTGGTCGTGCTCGAACTCGACGAACAGGTGCTTGCCCACCGAGTGCGCACCGAGCAGCCGCGTGCCGTCGACGATCGCGGCATCGGCTGCGAACCTGCCCTGCGGACTGCCGACGTGGACCAGGCTGCCGCCGAACGCGGCGTCGAGGTCGTCGGCGAGCCGTCGAAGGGTGTGCCCCTCAGGCACCCGCGCTGCCCCGGAGGGCCGACTCGGGCAGTGGCGGCAGCTCGCCGCTCTGGTCGTACGTCGACAGCTGGCCGATGCGCCGCACGTGCCGCTCGTCGGCGCTGAACGGGGTCGAGAGGAAGACCTCGACGAAGCGGGTCATGTCCTCGACCGAGTGCATCCGGCCGCCGACGGACACGACGTTGGCGTCGTTGTGCTCGCGCGCGAGCACGGCCGTCTCCTCGGACCAGACGAGCGCACAGCGGATGCCCTCGACCTTGTTGGCGGCCATCTGCTCGCCGTTGCCGGAACCACCGATGACGACGCCGAAGCTGTCCAGGCCCTCGGCCCGGTCGGCGGCGACGCCCTCGCCCGCCCGCAGGCAGAAGACGGGGTAGTCGTCGACCGCGTCATAGACGAAGGGCCCGTGGTCGACCGGCTCGAAGCCGTTGTCGACCAACCAGGTCATCAGGTGGTCCTTGAGTTCGAGGCCGGCGTGGTCGGAGCCGAGGTGTACGCGCATGGCGCCATTGTCTCAGGCCCCGGCGCGGCCTCACGCCAGGTGCTGGGCGATGAACGCGGCGCCCTGGCGCAGCAGCGGCTCGGACGCCGCGAACTGCGGGTGCCGCCAGAAGCCGTGGTTCTGGCCGAGGCAGCGCACCGCCACCGTCTCGACGCCCGTCTCCGCGATCCGGCGCGCGAGCTCCTCGCCCTCGTCGCGGAGGGGGTCGAACTCCGCGGTCGCGACGAACGTCGGCGGGAGCGTGTGCAGGTTGGTGGCGTTCAACGGCGCCAGGTCGGGGTGCGACCACTCGCTGCGGTCGGCGTACTGCTCCCAGAACCAGGCGGCGTCCGCGCGGTCGAAGCCGATCCCCTCGAGGTCGTAGGACGCGAAGCTCGCCGTCGGGTCGAGGAAGGGATAGATCAGGACGAGCGCCCGGAACCGTCCCGGGTTGCGCAGCACCCCCACGAGCGCGAGGTTGGCGCCGGCCGAGTCGCCGTGCATCGCCCACGGTCCCGGCAGGCCCGCTTGCTCCAGCCACGTGAGGACCGTGTCGATGTCGTCGGTCGCGGCGGGGAACTTGTGCTCCGGCGGCTTGCGGTAGCCGATGCTCAGGACCCGCCTGCGGGCACGGTTGGCCAGACGCCGGCACACGCCGTCGTGCACGTCGATGTCGTTGAGGACGAACCCGCCGCCGTGCAGGTGCACGATCACCCCGTCCTCGGGGTCGGCGGGCGTGAACAGCCGGCACGGCACCCCGTCGGCGTCCACGTCCTTCGCCTCGGCGACCTCCTCGCGCGGCTGTGCGAGGTTGAAGAGCCGGACCTTCTCCCGGTGGGCCGCCAGGTCGAACCCCTCGGCGCTCAGGTCGGGTGACGTGTCGGCCGCGACAGCGGCCCGGATCTCGGGGTACATGGCTCCATCCTGCCGGGCCGGAGGATGGCGGTATCCGCCAGCCACCCAGTGGCTGCCGGACACCGCTGTCATGTTTGCGTCCTGCTGGTCAGCGCGCCATGAGGGCGTCGAGCCCCACGGCGACGGCAGCCGCGACGCGGAAGTCGACGCGGCGATCCGGCACGCTGACGTTGTAGCGGTCGCCGATCGACATCTTCCGCTCGACAGAGAACAGCACCTGCCCCTGGTTGTCGACGAAGTCGAAGTGGATCGGCAGGAAGGACAGGTCGGTGAAGCGGCGGAGCAGGGCGACGAGCTGGTTGCGCTCCTGGCCGGTGCCAGCGAACCCCGGCCCCTCGATGTGGAAGGTCGAGCGCAGCAGCGAGGCGCCGAAGTCCTTGCGGAAGAAGCCGATCTGCTGGCCGGACTCGTCGGTGATGTCGTAGCCCGCGTTGAGGTCGAGCTTGCGACGAGCCTTGAACGCAAACACTGCACGGCTCCTGCTCGCATCGGAGAAGAAGGTCACCTGCTCCTTGAACGCCATCCGCTTCTGCTCGGCCAACGCCATCAGTCGCACCGGGTTGAAGGCCTGGTCGGACTCCGAGATCTCGTAGCGGTTGACCATCATCGTCAGCTTCTGCTTCACGACGAAGCTGGGGACATGCATGTGGGCGGCAGGTTGGTCGGTCACACGGCGAGCCTAGTCAGCAGTGGTCCACCCCGAGGTGGCGTGTGATGCTCAGGCAGACAGCTGCTTCTCGAACCACCAGCCGGCATCGGGGTTGCCGTTGTAGTCCTCGATCTCGACGTAGCCGCTGGCGCGGTAGAGCCCCACAGCCGGCGCCATGTCGCGCCCGGTGTCGAGCCGCGCGATGCGCGCGCCGAGGTCGACACCGGCGCCCTCGAGCGCGGTCAGCAGGCGCCGGGCCAGGCCCGCTCCGCGCGCCGACGGGTCGACGTACATCCTCTTGATCTCGCAGACCTCGGGCGACAGCAGGCGCACGCCACCGCAGGCAACGGCGTCCTCACCGCGCCAGCCGACCAGCCACGCACCGAGGGGCGGTGCGAGCTGCGAAGGCGTGACGCCACCGGCCCAGCCGTGGTTGAGGGTGACGCCGAGCGAGACGAGCTCGGCTTCGTACGCCGCCAGCAGCACCACCGACTCGGGCGAGTCGGCAGCCGCGGACCGCAGCGTGATCTCAGGCAAGCCGGGCGAGCTCTTCCTCGATGATCGACGGGTCGAGCTTGGTGAAGATCGGCGTCGGCTTCTCGACCGTGGCGCCCACCGTGACCGGCCGGGACTCCCAGGCGGGCGTCGCCGAGTAGTCGCCGGTGATGACGGGGTAGGACGTGAGGCCGGCACCGTTGTCGGGCTCGAGCTCGTCGACCTGCTCGATGCGCGGCATCGGGACGAACTCGCCCTCGCCACCGAGGGCGAGGTGCACCTTGTTGGCGGCATGGGGCAGGAACGGCGCCAGCAAGGTGTTGCAGTCGCTGACGCACTGGGCCGTGACGTGCAGGACGGTGGAGAGGCGCTCGCGCTGCGACTCGTCCTTCATCTTGAAGGGCTCGGTCGCGGTGATGTACTTGTTCACCTCGCCGACGACGCGCATGGCCTCGGCCGTGGCGGCGCGCAGCCGGTGGCGTCCGAGCAGGCCACCCACCGTGTCGAAGCCGGTGCGCACCGCGGCGAGCACCTCCTCGTCGATCGCCTCGAGGGTGTACGCCGCCGGGATCTCGCCGAAGCTCTTGGCGATCATCGTCGCGGTGCGGTTGACGAGGTTGCCCCAGCCCGCGACCAGCTCGGAGTTGTTCCGGGTCACGAACTCGGCCCAGGTGAAGGCGGCGTCGGAGGTCTCCGGACCGGCGGCGCAGATGAAGTAGCGCAGCGGGTCGGGGCCGTAGCGGGCCAGGAAGTCGCCGACGTACAGCACGTGTCCGCGCGACGTGGAGAACTGCTGGTCGCCCATCGTGAGGTATTCCGAGGACACGACCTCGGTGGGCAGGTTGAGCGTGCCGTACTGACCCGCTTCCCCGCCGCGCGAGCCCTCGCCGTTGTAGGCCAGCAGCTCGGCCGGCCAGATCTGGGAGTGGAAGACGATGTTGTCCTTGCCCATGAAGTAGTAGGACAGGGCCTCCGGGTCGTTCCACCACGCACGCCACGCCTCGTGGTCGCCCGAGCGCCGGGCCCACTCGATGGAGGCGGAGAGGTAGCCGATGACTGCGTCGAACCACACGTAGAGACGCTTGGTCGGCTGGTCCTCCCAGCCGGGCACCGGGATGCCCCAGTCGATGTCGCGCGTCATCGCGCGCGGCCTGATCTCCTTGAGGATGTTCTGGCTGAACTTGATGACGTTGGGACGCCAGTGCCCCTCGTCCTCACGCGCGTCCAGCCACACCTTGAGGGCGTCGGCGAGCGCGGGCAGGTCGAGCAGGAAGTGCTGCGTGTCGACGAAGCTCGGCGTCTCCCCGTTGATCTTCGAGCGGGGGTCGATCAGCTCGGTCGCGTCCAGCTGGTTGCCGCAGTTGTCGCACTGGTCGCCTCGCGCGTCGCCGTACCCACAGATCGGGCAGGTGCCCTCGATGTAGCGGTCGGGAAGGGTGCGCCCGGTGGACGGGCTGATGGCGGCCTGCATCGTCTGCTCAACCATGTAGCCGTTGGCCAGCACGGTGCGGAACATCTCCTGCACGACGCCGTAGTGGTTGCCGGTCGTGGTGCGCGTGAAGAGGTCGTAGGACAGGCCGAGGTCGGCGAGGTCGGTGACGATGACCGCGTTGTTCTTGTCGGCGAGGTCCTTGGCACTGACGCCCTCCTTGTCGGCCGTGACGAGGATCGGGGTGCCGTGCTCGTCGGTGCCCGAGACCATCAGCACGTCGTGACCGGCCATCCGCATGTACCGACTGAAGACGTCGGAGGGCACACCGAAACCGGCCACGTGGCCGATGTGGCGCGGGCCGTTGGCATACGGCCAGGCAACTGCGGAGAGGACATGGGTCATGGGGGGAATCCTAGTGAGCGCCCACCACGTCCCTGCACCGCACCGATCAGGTGAAGTCGAGGTCTCCGGTGCGCGTGCGCTTGAGCTCGAAGAAGTAGGGGAACTTCGCGACCGCGACGGTGCCGTCCCACAGGTCGAGGGCGTCCTGGCCCCGCGGGATCTTGCTCAGCACGGGACCGAAGAAGGCGGCGCCCTCGATGTGGATCGTCGGCGTGCCGACGTCGTCGCCGACGGCGTCCATGCCCGCGTGGTGCGACTTCGCGACAGCGGCGTCCAGCGACTCGTCGTCGATCGCGTCGACGAGGTCGGCGTCCATGCCGGCCTCGGCCAGCGCGGCGACGACCATCTCGCGGTCGAGCGCGGCTCCCTGGTTGTGGATGCGGTTGCCCATGGCGGTGTAGAGGTCGAGCAGGCGCTCGTTGCCGTGGCGCTCCTCGGCCGCGATGCAGACCCGCACCGGGCCCCACGCGGGCTCGAGCATCGTGCGGTAGTCCTCGGGGATGTCGCGGTCCTTGTTGAGGTAGGCGAGCGACATCACGTGCCAGGTCACGTCGACGTCACGCTGCTTCTCCACCTCGAGGATCCACCGGGACGTGATCCAGGCGAAGGGGCACAACGGGTCGAACCAGAAGTCGGCTTGGGTCATGTTCCACCCAACCACGCAGGCGCGAATTGATTCCCTCACCCGTGGTGGCAGGATGCGCGACATGCCTGGAACCAACCTCACCCGGGACGAAGCCGCCACCCGCGCTGCGCTCCTGGACGTCACGTCGTACACCATCGACCTCGACCTCACCACTGGCGAACAGACCTTCGCCTCGACCACCACCATCGCCTTCACGAGCCGGGAGATCGGTGCCGAGACCTTCGCCGACCTCGACGGCGCGACGGTCCGCGAGATCAGCCTCAACGGTCGCAGCCTCGACGTCGCCGTGGCGTACGCCGACAGCCGGATCACGCTCGACGACCTGCAGGCCGACAACACGCTCGTCGTGACGGCCGACTGCCCCTACTCCAACACCGGCGAGGGACTGCACCGCTTCGTCGACCCCGCCGACGACCGCGTCTACCTCTACAGCCAGTTCGAGGTGCCCGACGCGCGCCGTGTCTTCACCACCTTCGAGCAGCCCGACCTCAAGTCCGTCTTCACCTTCAACGTCACCGCCCCCAGCCACTGGAAGGTCGTCTCGACCGCGCCGACCCCCGAGCCGACGGACCTCGGCGACGGCAAGGCCGTGTGGAACTTCCCTGTCACCGAGCGGATGTCGACCTACATCACCGCCGTCGTCGCCGGTGAGTACCACGAGGTCCTCGACACCTACGAGGGCAAGTTCGGCACCATCCCGCTGGGCCACTACTGCCGCCAGTCGCTGGTGGAGCACATGGACACCGACGTGCTCGTCGAGCTCACCAAGCAGAGCTTCGAGTTCTTCGAGGAGAAGTTCGACTACCCCTACCCGTTCCACAAGTACGACCAGCTCTACGTCCCCGAGTACAACATGGGCGCGATGGAGAACGCCGGCTGCGTGACCCTGCGCGACGAGTACCTCCCCCGCTCTCGCCAGCCGCGCTCGTTCTTCGAGTTCCGCGCCTCCGTGATCACCCACGAGATGGCGCACATGTGGTTCGGCGACCTCGTCACCATGAAGTGGTGGGACGACCTCTGGCTCAACGAGTCCTTCGCCGAGTGGGCCTGCTACTGGTGCGAGGCCGAGGCGACCGAGTACACCGATGCGTGGACCGGCTTCGCCAACGCTCGCAAGCAGACCGGCTACCGCGCCGACCAGCTGCCCTCCACACACCCGATCGCGGCCGACAACGTCGACCTGCACGCGGTCGAGGTCAACTTCGACATGATCACCTACGCCAAGGGCGCCTCGGTGCTCAAGCAGCTCGTGGCGTGGGTCGGCCTGGACGCCTTCGTCGAGGGCATCCGGCAGTACTTCAAGGACCACGCCTTCGGCAACACCGAGTTCTCCGACCTGCTCGCCGCGCTCGAGAAGTCGTCGGGCCGCGAGCTCGACAGCTGGGCCACCGAGTGGCTCCAGACCGCCGGCGTCAACACCCTCGCGCCCGTCTTCGAGCTCGACGCCGACGGCAGCTACTCGTCGTTCTCCATCGCGCAGAGCGCCCATGAGGACTGGCCGACGCTGCGTCGCCACCGCCTCGGGATCGGTCTGTACGACGACGTCGACGGCCGCCTCGTGCGGCGCGACTACCTCGAGGTCGACGTGGAGGGCGCCACCACGTCGGTGGCGGAGCTCGTCGGGAAGGCGCAGCCGGCCCTGCTCCTGCTCAACGACGAGGACCACGCCTACGCCAAGATCCGCCTCGACGAGCGCTCGCTCGCCACGGTGATCGACGGCCTGGCCAGGGTCGAGGACTCGCTGGCCCGCGCCCTCGTCTGGGGTGCCGCCTGGGACATGACCCGTGACGCGGAGATGGCCGCGACCGACTGGGTCCGTCTCGTGCTCGCCAACATCGGCTCCGAGACCGACGCCTGGGGGGTCACCCGCATCCCCGCGATGGCCGCCACCGCCGTCAACCGCTACACCGACCCGGCCAGGCGCGAGGCGCTCAAGGCCGAGTGGGAGCAGGGCATGCGGCAGCTGATGCTCGATGCCGAGCCCGGCAGCGACCAGCAGCTCACCTTCGCCCGCACATACTTCGGCGCGGCCCGCAGCGACGCGGCCCTCGACGAGCTCGTGGCGATCCTCGACGGCTCCTTCGTCGTCGAGGGCCTCGCCGTCGACCAGGACATCCGCTGGGGCCTGATCACCGCCCTGTCGCGTGCGGGCCGGTTCGACGACGCGGAGATCGACGCCGAGCTGTCCCGCGACAAGACGATCGAGGGCAAGGAGAAGGCGGCCGCAGCCCGCGTCGCCCAGCCCACGGCCGAGGCCAAGGCCGCTGGCTGGGACGCGATCCTCGACCCGGCCACCGCCAACGAGACGTCCCGGGAGATGGTGTTCTCGATCTTCCGCGCCGACCAGGACGAGCTCGTGGCGCCGTACGTCGAGAAGTTCCTGACCGCCGCGGACACCGTCATCGACACGCTCGGGTTCCACAAGGCGTCGGTCGTCCTCGAGTACGGCTTCCCGCTGGCCGTCG
Organism: Nocardioides allogilvus; assembly: GCF_003047285.1. Classification (GTDB taxonomy): domain Bacteria; phylum Actinomycetota; class Actinomycetes; order Propionibacteriales; family Nocardioidaceae; genus Nocardioides; species Nocardioides allogilvus. The sequence continues at coordinate 532,951 of NZ_PZYX01000002.1, forward strand.
GCTCTCCCGAGGTCGTGGCCCGTCTCGACGAGTGGCTGGCCGACAACAGCGCCCCGAAGGGTGCGGTCCGCTTCGTGGGCGAGGCCCGCGCGGACATCGTCCGGGCCCTCGCGGCGCAGGAGCGCGACGCGCAGTAGCCAGAGTCCCCGCGTGGGGAACGAAGAACGGGCCCAGCTGAAGCTGGCGCCCGTTCTTCGTTCCCCACGCGGGGACTCGGCTTGCGTCAGGAGCCGACGTGCAGGGTGTTCTGCGGGCGAGCGTGCTCGGCGAGCATCGCGATGCCGCGCTTGAGGCCGCCGACGAAGTCGTTCGCGGCGAAGTCGGTCTGGATGGCGAGGACCGAGAGCTCGACCTCGCGGTCGGTGAGGTGGCGACGCACCTCGGGGCCGGTCACGACCTCGATCACCCGGGCGGTGGGGTCCACCATCACCAGGATGCTCCGGTTGGGAGCGACGAGCGAGGCGTGCAGGCGTCGCGCGTAGACGCGCGAGTCACCCTCGGCGCCGCCGATGAAGACGGAGAACTCGAAGCGGCACGACTGCTCAGCGGCGCGGATGGCCTTGTCGAGGTCGGCGCGCTCACGCGAGCTCAGGTCACCAGCTGCCACGAGCTCCACCAGTCTCGCTCGCCTCGGTGTCACCGGCTGCGAGCTCCTTGGCGCCCGGACGCGGGCCGCCGAGCCACTGGCTCTCGACGCCACCGCTGGTGGGCGAGAGGTCCTCACCGCGCACGAGCGCGGGGACGTAGACCGCCAGGGCGATCAGGAGGAACAGCAGCAGCGGGACGCCACCGAGCAACAGCAGCGCCTGCAGGACGTCGACGTCGTCGGGGTTGCTCCAGCCCTCGGCCACGTCCGCATGGGCCGGGGCGACGAGCAGTGCAAGCCCCAGCGCGACGAGCGGGAGGCTGGCGCGGGCGGCGAACCGGGCAGTGGCGGAGGGCGCGAACGTGATCACGGGAGACACGATATCGGCTTCCGTTCCACAGCCCACGTCGCGGCCGTCGTCGACTCGCTCACACCTTCAGCGGGAGCGCGGCCGGGCGCCTTGGGTTCGGGGCAGAAGTCGCCATACTGGCGGGCATGCTCTCGCTCTCCGACCCCTGTGCCGAAGACGAAGCCATCTGCGACTGGGTCTACACCGAGACCGGGAACCAGGGGCTCGCCACGATCTCCGACTGGTTCGTCGGCGTGCCGCTCGCCCTCCTGGGGCTGGCCCTGCTGGGGCTGGCCGTCCGCTGGGTGCTGCACCGACTGATCGACCGTCTCGTGAAGCGTGCCGAGTCAGGCATGCTCACCGGGCACGTCGGCCGGCTCTCGTTCGGGCAGCGCATGAACGCCGCCCTCGCTCGTGCCGAGGCTGCCGGCGCCAGCCGCCGCGTGCAGCGCGCGCAGACGATCGGCAGCCTGCTCAAGAGCATCGTGACCGGCGTGGTGATCGCCGTCATCGTCACCATGATGCTCAGCGAGCTCGGCGCCAACATCGGCCCGGTGATCGCCAGCGCCGGCATCATCGGAGTCGCCCTCGGCTTCGGCGCCCAGAGCCTGGTCAAGGACTTCCTGTCCGGCATCTTCATGATCTTCGAGGACCAGTACGGCGTCGGTGACGTCGTCGACCTCGGCGAGGCGAGCGGCACCGTCGAGGCGGTCAGCCTGCGCGTCACCAGGCTCCGCGACGTCAACGGCACGGTCTGGTACGTCCGCAACGGCGAGATCATCCGCGTCGGCAACATGAGCCAGAACTGGGCACGCACCGTCCTCGACATCGCTGTCGGGTACGCCGAGGACCTGGCCCACGTCCGGCGGGTGCTGCAGGAGGTGGCGCACGAGCTCTGGGAGGACGAGGACTTCAAGGGACTCGTCATCGAGGAGCCCGAGGTCTGGGGCGTCGAGCAGCTGGGGATCGACGGGGTGACCGTCCGGGTCACGTTGAAGACCGCTCCGATGGAGCAGTGGGCCGTCGCGCGGGCGATGCGCGAGCGGATCAAGGCCCGCTTCGACCACGAGGGCATCGAGATGCCGTTCCCGCAGCGGGTCGTCTGGCACCGGGAGCGTCCCGAGGCAGCGGCGGCGGGCGACGTACCGCCCGGAAATGGCGACTGACCCGCCCCCAGGTGCAGGGCGGGTCAGCGGAAACCGGATCAGGCGAGTGCTGCGTCCAGCGTGATCGGGACGGAGAGCGCCTGCGAGACGGGGCAGCCCGCCTTGGCCTCCTCCGCGAGCGCGACGAACTTGTCGTTGTCGATGCCCTCGACGACGCCACGCACGGTCAGCGTGATGCCGGTGATGCCGGTGCCGGGGGTGAAGTCGACGGCCGCGGTGGTGTCGAGCGACGTCGCCGGGGTCTCGTTCTTGGCGAGGCCGTTGGAGAATGCCATCGAGAAGCACGAGGAGTGCGCGGCGGCGATCAGCTCCTCGGGGCTGGTCTTGCCGTTGGGCTCCTCGGCGCGCGCGGGCCAGGACACGTCGTAGGTGCCGAGGCCCGAGGACTCGAGGGTGACCTTGCCGGCGCCCTCGAAGAGGGTGCCTTCCCAGTGGGTGCTCGCAGTGCGGGTGGTGGGCATGAGTGCTCCTTGCTGGTCGGGACAGAGTCTGCGGCCCGAGTCTTCCACGCCCGCCCGATCGGTGCGTCTGCCCGCACGACACAATGGACGGGTGAGCACCTTCTACGACGAGATCGGCGGCGAGGCGACCATTCGCCAGATCGTGCACACGTTCTATGAGGGCGTCGCGCAGGACGAGCTGCTGCGACCGCTCTATCCCGAGGAGGACCTCGGACCTGCCGAGGAGCGCTTCGCCCTGTTCCTCATCCAGTACTGGGGCGGCCCCACGACCTACGGCGACCAGCGCGGCCACCCGCGCCTGCGCATGCGGCACGCGCCGTTCGCCGTGACGCCCGAGGCGGCGCAGCGCTGGCTGGTGCACTTCCGCGAGGGCCTCGACCGGGCCGACCTCACGCCCGAGCAGGACGAGCAGTTCTGGGGCTATGTCACCCACGCGGCGCAGTTCATGGTCAACACGCTCGCGTGATGCTCAGGCGCTGACGACCGCCAGCATCGCTTCGCGGTAGGCCGTCGGCGGCTCGATCGAGCGCTGTGTCGCGGAGTCGAAGCAGACCAGCACGACGCGGGCCCTCGACAGCAAGGTCTCGCCGTCGCGGATCTCGGACTCGATCGTGAACGACTTGGAACCCACGTGCGTGATGCGCGAGTGGACGTCGTAGGGCTCGAGCCGGAACAGGATCGGCACCTTGTAGTCGACGTCGGTCTGGGCCACCACGACATGGAAGTCGCCGGCGCCGGGAAGGTCGCGCCCGAGGCGCTCCATCAGCGGGATCCGCGCCTCCTGGAAGTACTCGAAGTACTTCACGTTGTTGACGTGGCCGTAGACGTCCACGTCGGAGAAGCGCACGTGCAGCGGGTAGTGACCGGGCGCCCAGGGCGTCACCGGCTCGATCTTCGGCGACGCCGGCAGCGGCTCCTCGAGGAAGACGGCCAAGGTCTCCTTCTCCTCCGCGCTCAGCCGCCGCGGACGCTCGGTCGCGAAGACGTACGGCGTGAGGACGGTGCTGGCACGGAGGTGGACCACGCGACCCTCGGGCGTCTCGTCGAAGATCTCGTAGGCCATGGTGAAGCTGGCGGCGCGGATCTCGGTGACCCAGCACTCGATGCTGATGGGACGGAACCGGAAGACGAGAGGCGCGCGGTAGGTCACCTCGTGCCGGACCACGACCACGCCCTCGACCAGCCCGTCGCCCGTCCGCCCGCTCAGCGCCGGGCCGTGGCTGCGCATCATGTCGACGCGCGCTTCCTGGAGGTAGTCCACGTAGACGACGTTGTTGACGTGACCCAGCAGGTCGAGGTCGGCCCAACGCATCGGGCACTGATAGAGGTGACGCACGCGTCGATGCTCTCAGAGCGCCGCCACGCGGGTGATCAGTGGGCGCCGAGCAGGCTGCCGTAGTAGGTGGGGATCGGCGCGCGAGCTTCGTTGGGCGACAGCATGGGGCTGTTGGTGGGCTCGTTGGTCGAGGACCGTCCGGCTACCTGAGACTGGCGGTGCGCTCGTGCCGGGGCCACCACTAGGGTGAAACAGGCATCCCCACCAGACTTGAGAATCGGAGTTCTTCCATGCCCGAGGCAGTGATCGTTTCCGTCGCACGCTCCCCCATCGGCCGCGCGAACAAGGGGTCCCTCAAGGACTTCCGGCCCGACGACCTGACGGCGTTCATCGTCAAGACGGCGCTCGACAAGATCCCGGCTCTCGACCGCAAGACCGTCGACGACCTCTACCTCGGGTGCGGCCTGCCCGGCGGCGAGATGGGCAACAACATGGGTCGCATCGTCAACGTCCTCAACGACATGGACGAGGTCCCGGGCGCGACCATCACCCGCTACTGCGCCTCCTCCGTGCAGACCACCCGGATGGCCTTCCACGCCATCAAGGCCGGCGAGGGTGACATCTTCATCTCGGCCGGGGTCGAGACCGTCTCGCGCTTCGCGAAGGGCACCTCCGACCACATCCCCGGCACCCGCAACGAGGTCTTCACCGACGCCGAGGCCCGCACGGCCAAGCTCGCCGAGGGCGGGCAGGACTGGCGCGACCCCCGCGAGGACGGCGCGCTGCCCGACGCCTACATCGCGATGGGCCAGACGGCCGAGAACGTCGCGCGGATGCGCGGGCTCGACCGCAAGGAGCTCGACGAGTTCGCGGTCCGCTCGCAGAACCTTGCCGAGAAGGCCATCAACGACGGCTTCTGGTCGCGTGAGATCACCCCCGTCACCACGCCCGACGGCACCGTCGTCTCGGCCGACGACGGTCCCCGCGCCGGTGTCACCTACGACGCGCTGGCCGGGCTCCAGCCCGTGTTCCGCCCCGACGGCGTGGTCACGGCCGGCAACTGCTGCGCCCTCAACGACGGCGCCGCCGCTGTCGTGATCATGTCGGACACCAAGGCCGCCGAGCTCGGCCTCAAGCCGCTCGCCCGCATCGTCTCCACCGGCGTCTCCGGCCTCTCCCCCGAGATCATGGGCCTCGGCCCGGTCGAGGCGACCAAGCGCGCGCTGGCCAACGCCAACATGAGCATCGGCGACATCGACCTGGTCGAGATCAACGAGGCCTTCGCCGCGCAGGTCGTGCCGTCCTACCAGGACCTCGGCATCGACCTCGACCGGCTCAACGTCAACGGTGGCGCGATCGCCGTCGGTCACCCCTTCGGCATGACCGGCGCCCGCCTGCAGAACACGCTCATCAACTCGCTGGAGTGGCACGACAAGAGCACCGGCCTGATCACGATGTGCGTCGGCGGCGGCCAGGGCATGGCCCTGATCCTCGAGCGCCTCTGAGCCGAACGGTGTGCAGGACCCGCGGACCGCGACGCAACACACCCGTCGCGGTCCGCGGGTTCCTGCGCCAACTCCCGGCCTCGGTGGATACCCTCGTGGACACCACTGTTCCGTCGGAGCAGCGGCCACCACGGGAGAACAACGCACATGAGCACCTCGTCTCGGACACCACGCTGGCTCGACGAAGGCCAACAGCGGTCCTGGCGCGCGCTCGTCATCGGCACCACGCTGCTGATGGACCGTCTCGACGACGACCTGCGCCGCACCTTCAACATCTCGCTCACCGAGTACGAGATCCTCGTGCGGCTCTCGGAGCGTCCCGGGCGCAGCATGCGGATGGCCCAGCTCGCTGACGCGCTGGCCCACTCCCGCAGCCGCGTGACCCACACCGTCGACCGGATGGAGAAGGCCGGGCTCATCGTCCGCGGCACCACCCCCGAGGACGGCCGGGGCATCGTCGCGACGATGACCGACCAGGGCCTCCGGGTGCTCGAGGAGGCTGCGCCCGTCCACGTCGAGGGCGTGCGCTCCTACCTCGTCGACGTCGCCGACCCGGCCGACTTCGCCGCCCTCGGTCGGACGATGGACGCCGTCACCGACCAGCTCATCGCCGGACACCCGGAGATGGAGATCCGCTGACGTTCGCCCCGCCCGGCGGGGTTCGTCGGCGCCGTACGACTCTCACCGACCAGCGGTGAGTCAGCCACATTCCGTACGGCGATCTTGTGGCTTTGCCACCGCCGGCCGGCGCGTCGCCGTACGACCCGCCCCTGGGCGGTGCGTCAGCCACATCTCGCGACCGGCTCAGTCACCGCTCGGGCACGGGCAGGCCCTGAAATTGAGATGGTCCGTGACGAACGGGCCCTCGAACCTCGTGGTCCGGGGTCCGTTCGTCACGGACCATCAAAAAGGTTGTGCGATCAGTCGCGCGTGAGCCGGCGGTGCGTCACGCGGTGCGGACGGGCGGCGTCGGCACCGAGACGCTCGATCTTGTTCTCCTCGTAGGAGGCGAAGTTGCCCTCGAACCAGAACCAGCGCGCGGGGTCCTCGTCGTCGCCCTCCCACGCCAGGATGTGGGTGGCCACCCGGTCGAGGAACCACCGGTCGTGAGAGGTCACGACGGCGCAACCCGGGAAGTCGAGCAGCGCGTCCTCGAGCGAGGACAGGGTCTCGACGTCGAGGTCGTTGGTGGGCTCGTCGAGGAGCAGCATGTTGCCGCCCATCTTCAGCGTCAGCGCGAGGTTGAGGCGGTTGCGCTCACCACCGGACAGCACGCCGGCCTTCTTCTGCTGGTCGGGGCCCTTGAAACCGAACGAGGCGACGTAGGCCCGTGAGTTCATCTCGAAGTTGGCGACCTTGATGAAGTCGAGCCCGTCGGAGACGACCTCCCAGACGTTCTTGTTGGGGTCGATGCCCCCGCGGCTCTGGTCGACGTAGGAGATCTTCACCGTCTGTCCGACCTTGAGCTCGCCCTCGTCGGGCTGCTCCTCACCGGTGATCATCCGGAACAGCGTGGTCTTGCCGACGCCGTTGGGGCCGATGACGCCGACAATGCCGGCGCGCGGCAGCGAGAAGTTCAGGTCGTGCATGAGGGTGCGGCCCTCGAAGCCCTTGCCGAGATCGTTGGCCTCGAGCACGATGTCGCCGAGGCGGGGACCGGCCGGGATGTTGATCTCCGAGGTGTCGATCTTGCGCATCCGGTCGGCCTCGTTGGCCATCTCCTCGTAGCGCGCCAGCCGCGACTTGCTCTTCGTCTGGCGGGCCTTGGCGTTGGAGCGCACCCACTCGAGCTCGCGCTCGAGGACCTTGGCGCGCTTGGCGTCCTTCTGGCCCTCGATCTTGAGGCGGCTCTGCTTGGTCTCGAGGTAGGTCGTGTAGTTGCCCTCGTAGGGGTGGGCCTGGCCGCGGTCGAGCTCGAGGATCCAGGAGGCCACGTTGTCGAGGAAGTAGCGGTCGTGGGTCACGGCCAGGACGGCGCCGGGGTAGGACGCGAGGTGACCCTCGAGCCACTGCACCGACTCGGCGTCGAGGTGGTTGGTGGGCTCGTCGAGGAGCAGCAGGCTGGGCTGCTGGAGCAGCAGCTTGCACAGCGCCACGCGGCGTCGCTCTCCACCGGAGAGGTTGTCGACGAGGACGTCCGGCGGCGGGCAGCGCAGCGCATCCATGGCCTGGTCGAGGCGGCTGTCGAGGTCCCACGCGCTGGCGTGGTCGAGGTCGGTCTGCAGGTCGCCCATCTCTGCGAGCAGCGTGTCGAAGTCGGCGTCGGGGTCGCCCATCAGCTCGGAGATCTCGTTGTAGCGGTCGAGCTTGCCCTTGATCTCGCCGACGGCCTCCTCGACGTTCTGCAGGACGGTCTTGCCCTCGCTCAGCGGCGGCTCCTGCTGGAGCATGCCGACCGTCGCGCCGGGGTCGAGGATCGCGTCGCCGTTGTTGGCCTTGTCGAGGCCCGCCATGATCTTGAGCAGCGACGACTTGCCCGTGCCGTTGGGGCCGACGACACCGATCTTGGCGCCGTGCAGGAAGGAGAGGGTGACGTTGTCGAGGACGACCTTGTCACCGTGGGCCTTGCGCACGTTGCGCAGGGTAAAAACGTATTCAGCCATGGCCCCGAGCCTACGGGGCGCGGGGCGCCGGGCGACAACCGGCAGACCTCCGGGCCCGTGCGACGATCGTGTGGATCCGCTGCCACCTGCTGACACCAGATCCACACGGTCGCCGGACTCATCGCTGACGACACCCGGTCGCTGCTCGCGACCCGACCACCGCGGTGTCAGGCAGCGTCCGCTTCGGGCACGGATGCGACGGCGGGCGCGTCGGTGGGCGCGTCGGTGGCGAATGCCGGCATCGGCTCGCCCAGCGGCACCGACCAGGGGTCGGCGGACTGCCCGTCGCGAGGCTCGAAGGGGTCTCCCCCGGGCGCCGGGGCCGTCTCGACCGCCGGGGGCCGGGCCGGCTTGGTGAACACGGCGGTGCCCCGCGACAGGTCGTGGCCCACCGAGCTGGCGGTGATGACCAGCTGGGTGTTGGTGGTGCCGTCCTCCTTGGTCCACACGTCGGCCTCGAGCCGCCCGTGCACCACCACCGGGTCGCCGCGCTTGATCGAGGCGAACGTATTGTCAGCCAGCCTGCGCCAGGCGCGGATGGAGTACCACGTGGTGGCCCCGTCCTCCCACTGGTTGTTGCGGAACCGGCGCGACGTGGTCGCCACGCGGAAGTTGGCGACGGGGGTGCCGCCGCCGACCTCGCGCAACGAGACGTCGGAGCCGACCCAGCCGGCGAGCGTGATGTAGGTGTCGTTCATGGGGAGTGCCTTCCTCGCTGTCGAGGACGGCGTGTCCGCCCTCGACGCCAAGACTGCGGCGAGGCACGGACAACGACACGGCGGCGTACGAGATCTTGTGGACAACCCGGACGGGTCACCCGCCTGTGGATGCCCAGTGGCCCGCGAGGGGCCTACTTGAGCGCGATCGCCAGGCCGTCGCGCATCGAGGAGTACGCCGCCAGCTCGGCCTGCACCGGTTGCACGACGAGCTCCTCGGAGACCGAGGTGATCGCGTCGCGCAGCCGCTTGTCGGCGGAGCGTCCGCGGCGTCGCGCCGTCAGCGACACGAGCACCCGGCACACGAGGGCGAGCAGCACCCCGAGCCCTATCCCGCCCAGCAGCAACAGGGTGGGGATCGGGAAGCCGCGCAGGTCCGGGGTCGGGGGCTCGGGCAGTCGGGCGTAGGAGCCGAAGGCCAGAAGCGCCAGCCACCCGCCACCGACGACGGCGGCGATGATGAGCAACCACTGCAGCAGCCGCACGAGGCCGGCCCACCACGGGATCTTGTCCGCGCCCAGGTCGGTCGCGGCCACGGCGCGGTCGAGCCGGTCGCCCAGGTCGGGCAGCCGCGAGATCGAGGCCTTGCGGATCGAGGTCACCCAGGGCTGGCCCATGCCGTCGGAGACCTGGTCGGCGAGCGCCCGCACCTCGGTGTCGACGCGGGCCTTCTGCACACCGGTGGCCTTGGGCACGGAGGTGCGGGCCGCGCCGGTGAGCTGCTTGCCGGCGGAGCCGAGGTCGAGGTGGAGCCGCTTCAGCGGGTCGGGCTTGAGGCGGGAGAACCAGGCCGTCACCGGCCAGCCGGTGGCCCGGTTGGCGCGGATGCGGGTGGAGTCCTCGACGGCCTTGACGACGGTCGGCACACCTGCGGCGTCGGCGAACGCGTCGTCGAGCGCCGCGATCCGCTCCGAGGACAGCGAGCGCACCTTGGCGTTGCCCGACACCTCCTGCAGTCGCTCCGCGGCAGCACGCACGTCGGCGCCCAGCCGGGCGCGCGTGGCCTTCTTCTCGGCCACGCGCTTGGCGATCTGCTTCTTCAGCTCGTCGATCCCCCAGCCGTGGCGGGCACTGATGGGCAGCACCGGCACGCCGGCCAGGCCGTCGGCCTCCAGCAGGCGGCGGACGTCGGCGACCATGCCGTCACGACGCGCCTCGGGGACGGTGTCGATGTGGTTGAGGACGACCAGCATCACGTCCTTGTGGGACGCGAGCGGCGCGAGGTAGCGGTCGTGGATCGCGGCGTCGGCGTACTTCTGCGGGTCGAGGACCCAGACGAACATGTCGGCGAGCCGCACCAGCCGGTCGACCTCGAGGTGGTGGGAGACCTCGGTCGAGTCGTGGTCGGGCAGGTCGAGGAGCACGACACCCGCGAGGGCGTTGTCCTCCTTGCCGGTGGAGAGCATCGAGTCGCGGGTCACCTGGTGGCGAGGCGGGATGCCGAGCCACTCCAGGAGCTCCTCGGCGCCGTCGCGACCCCACACGCACGCGGTCGCCCACGAGGTCGTGGGCCGGCGGACGCCGACCGCCGACAGCTCGAGCTCGCTCAGCGCGTTGAAGGTCGAGGACTTGCCCGAGCCCGTGGCGCCGGCGAGCGCAACCACGGTGTGCTCGGCCGACAGCTTCAACCGGCCGGCGGCGCGGTCGACGACAGAACGGGCATCGTCGATGATCGCGGAGTCGACGCGCCCTTCAGCGCTGTCGACCGCCTGTTCGAGACCCTGGACACGGGCCCCGATCTCAGAGCTCCGCGAGACGAGCTTCTTGGCCCCCTCGAGCAAGGACGTCATGGTCTCCCTCGGACAAACAGCGGTGGGTCGGTGCACATCGGAAGTGCTGGCCCCACCCTATGCGTCAGGAGCCTCGACGTTGTTCGTGCCACCCTTGGCAGCGAAACGAAGATCATCGACGCGTCGCGATGCGGACCGCAGCTTCTCGGGTGCTTCGGGCGAGATCTCGAGGCTCTCGAGCAGGTCGAGGTAGCGCTGGCGCTCGCTGCCGAGCAGCTCGGCGACCTTGCTCTCGAGGTCGCGACGGGCGCGCTCGGCGAGGGCTCGGACGGCCTGGTCGCCGAAGACGGCCTCGAGCAGCTTCTGCCCCAGGACCGCCGAACCACCGGCGATGCCGGCCTCGGCGCCGGTCACACCGGCCGTGTGGGCGAAGACGACGACCATCAGCGCGACCGAGAGCCCGTTGACGCCGAACGCCAGGAAGCGCGCGGTCGAGCGCTTGTCCGCGCCCTCGCTGCGGACCATGTCGAGCACGTCCGACTGCCAGTCGCGTACGGCGCGCTCCGCCCGGCGGCGGAAGTCGCGCGAGGCACGGCCGAGGTCCTCGCCGGCATCGGCGAGCAGGATCTGGCCGGAGGCCAGGGACTGCCACGACGCCTCGGCCCGCTCGGCGGCGGCCTCGGCGTGCTCGAGAATCAGCGTCTCGAGGCCGGACTCGACCGCGACGGTGACCCGCTCGGCCTGCTGCGGCTTGCCCTTGACCGCGTTGACGACCCGGTCGCGCAGCCAGCCGACGCGCGTCTCGAGCGACTTCAGCAGCTCGCCCGTGCCGACGAACTCCTGCCAGCGGGCGAGCACCTCGCCCCGCAGCAGGGTGCCGTCGGCGGAGGCTTCGGAGATCTCGGCCACCGCCTGGTCGTAGGCCTTGTTGGCGTCGTCTCGCAGGCGACGTACGGCATCGACCTGTTCCGTGGCCGCGTCGGCGACGGAGTGGGTGCGCCGGGCGAGGGTGCGGATGGCGCCGTCGAGCGTCTGCTTCACCACGGCGGAGCGGGCCTCGGCGTCGGCGGCCAGGGACTGGAGCCAGCCCCGGATCGCGGCGACGGACTCGGGCGGCAGCAGCCCGTCGTCGTTGACGTTGCCCTCGGTCACCGTGAACAGCGGGGAGTCCTTGAGGCCACGGCTCGCGAGCATGCGTGCGAGGTGGGTCGAGACCGTCTCCACGGCGTCCGGCGGGGTGCGGTCGAGGACGATCGCGACGGAGGCCGAGCGGTCGGCGGCCTTGCGCAGGAAGTCCCACGGCACCTGGTCGGCGTAGCGGGCCGCGGAGGTCACGAACAGCCAGAGGTCGGCGGCCGCGAGCAGCTGAGCGGCCAGGGTGCGGTTGCGCTCCTCCACCGAGTCGATGTCGGGCGCGTCGAGGATCGCCAGACCGGCCGGCACGGCCTCGGAGGCGACGAGCTGCAGCGCGTCGGGGTCGTTGGTCGACTTGGTGACGCGCTCGAGCTCGGGGAGGAGTCGGTCCTGGCCGAACCACTCCGCGTCGGCCGGGTTGTGCACCAGGACGGGCGAGCGGGTGGTCGGGCGCAGCACGCCCGGCTGGGTGACGCGCGTGCCGACCAGCGAGTTGACGAGCGTCGACTTGCCGGCGCCGGTCGAGCCGCCGACCACGGTCAGCAGCGGCGCGTCGATCGTCATCAGGCGAGGGATGACGTAGTCCTCGAGCTGGTCGACCATCTCGCGCTGGGCGTCGCGGTTGGCGAGCGAACTGGGCAGCTCCAGCGGAAGGCGCACCTCCTGCAGGGCACTGCGCATGCGCACCAGCGCGGTGAGCATCTGGGTGCTCTCGGCGCTCGGCCCCTCGTTCTGGCCTGCGTCCTTGCTCTCGAGCTCAGTCATCGGGTGGGAACCACCTGTCCGGGGAAGGAGATGTAGGGCCTGACAGCGTTGAGGGCAACGACATGTTCCTGGCCCCTCTCGGCGAAGTCGTGCGGGGCAGTGCCGCGAAGGTAGCGGTGGTGCAGGTAGGCCAGCTCGATCGCGGCAGCCTGGTATTCGCGCATGGCCCGCTCGGCCTGCGCTCCCCCGGAATGCTTGGCGAAGAGGCGGGCCCGGCGCCGGGCGCGGAGGTCGACGAGCCACGGGATGTCGGTGGCCGGCAGCAGGCCGCGCCGCGAGGCGTCCTCCAGTGCGGCCGCCATCATCCCCTTCTCGGAGCGACGGCGATACAGCGCGAAGGCGATGAGACCGAAGAACGCCGGCAGCATCATCGTGCCGTAGACCAGGAAGAAGTTGTCCGGCCCGCCCAGGGTCGAGGAGTTCCACAACGAGTGGGCGAGGACGGCGAGGACATAGCCGCCGAGCGGAGCGAGGAGGCGGACGGCGGGGCTGCGCGAGGTCACCGCGAGCCCGACACCGATCCCGATGAAGGCCGTGAACAGCGGGTGCGCGAAGGGGCTCAGCAGGCAGCGGATGATGAACGTGCCGGTGAGCGCCTCGGTGCCGCCGGGGCCCAGGCCATCCGTGCCGTTGTAGGCCGCCGCGAGATAGAGGATGTTCTCGGTGAACGCGAAGCCGATGCCGACCATGCCGGCATAGACGATGCCGTCGAGGATGCCGTCGAGCTCGTGTCGTCGCCACCACAGGAGCAGCACCAGGAACGCGCCCTTCGTCGCCTCTTCGGTCACCGGCGCCAGGAAGGACAGGCTCTGCTCGTTGGTCGCGCCGCCTGCCAGGCCGATGCCCTGGAAGACCAGGGCCGCGGCGGTCGCCACGAAGGCGCCCCACAGCAGCCCGCCGACGAGCAGCGAGCGGGGCTCGGGCTCGTAGCGGTCCAGCCACATGAAGCAGCCGACCAGGGGACCGACGGGCAGTGCGGCCAGCACGGTGGCCAGGATCAGCGAACCGGGCGCGCCCGCGACCGCGATCACCGCAGCCATCACGACGGCGCCGAGGAGCACGAGGCCTGTCACGATCACGGTGAACGCAACGCTGTCGCGACGACGTCTGGGCATGTCGGGAAGCCTAGCCCGATTCGACCCTGCGACTCGTTTCCGCCCGGCGTACAGTGACCGGCGTGAGCGACGACACGACTCCTGAGACCACCGAGCCGAAGACCGAGTCCCACGATCCCGCCGTCCCCGAGGCCTATGCCGCGTTCATGCGCACCGGCTGGGGAGAGCGCGAGCTCGACCTTCCCAAGCACCCCGTCGCGGAGTACGCCGAGGCGCGCCGCGCCAGGCTCGCCGAGGCGTTCCCGGGCGAGCGCCTGGTGCTGCCCGCCGGCACCTACAAGGTCCGCGCCAACGACACCGACTACCGCTTCCGCCCGGACACGGCGCACACCTACTTCACCGGCAACCAGACCTCGGACGCGGTGCTGGTGCTCGAGGACGGTGACGCAGTTCTCTACGCACGTCCGCGCGCGACGCGCGACACCGACGAGTTCTTCCGCGACCGGCAGTACGGCGAGCTGTGGGCCGGACGTCGTCCCTCGTCCCAGGAGATCAGCGACTCCCTCGGCATCGAGGTGCGCCACGTCAAGGACCTCCCGTCGTTCGACGACGACCGCAAGACCCGCGACATCACCACGGACGAGGAGCTCGCGCGCGTCGCCTCCGAGCTCCGGCTGGTCAAGGACGAGTGGGAGGTCGGCGAGCTGCAGGAGGCGTGCGACATCACCACCCTCGGCTTCGAGGACTCGGTCCGTGAGTGGGACCGCGTGCTGGAGTTCGGCGAGCGTTGGGTCGAGGGCACGTTCTTCCGCCGGGCCCGCGCGATGGGCAACGACATCGGCTACGACTCGATCGTGGGCGGAGGGTCACACGCGACCACGCTGCACTGGATCGAGAACACCGGCCCGATCACGCCCGGTGAGCTGGTGCTGCTCGACATGGGCGTCGAGGGCACCAACCTCTACACCGCCGACGTCACCCGCACGATCCCCGTCGACGGTCGCTTCACCCCGCTCCAGCGCGACCTCTATGACCTGGTCTTCAACGCCCAGCAGGCCGGCATCGGGGCCGTCCGCCCGGGCGTGCCGTTCCTGGCCGCCCACCACGCCGCGATGGAGGTCCTGGCCCACGGCCTCTCCGACCTCGGGCTGCTCCCGGTCTCGGCGGAGGAGGCGCTCGACCCCGAGTCGAAGCTCTATGCGCGGTGGACCCTGCACGGCACGTCGCACATGCTCGGCATGGACGTGCACGACTGCGGTCGCGCGTCAGCCGACATCTACCCCAAGGGCGACCTCGCCGAGGGCATGGTCCTCACCGTCGAGCCGGGCCTCTACTTCCAGGCCGACGACCTGCTCGTCCCCGAGGAGCTGCGCGGCATCGGCATCCGGATCGAGGACGACATCCTCGTGACCGCCGACGGCTGGCGCAACCTCTCCGCCGCCCTCCCCCGCACCTCCTCGGAGGTCGAGGAGTGGATGGGCTCACTCCGCTAGTGGAGTGCCACCACTTCGACGCCTTCCGATGTCGCTCGTGCTCGCTGCTGGAGATCGCGCGACCGCAGCAGCTCACTGACAAGGAGGCGCACGCCCGATCGCTCGTGCCTGCGCCGACCTGGCTGCCGACGATCGCCGGGCCCGACGCGGGCTTCCGCAACAAGGCCAAGATGGCGGTCGGCGGCACGGCCGCCGCCCCGACGCTCGGCATCCTCGATCGCGCCCACCACGGCGTCGACCTGCGCGACTGCGGGCTGCACTCCCCCGGCCTCACCGCCGCGCTGGACGTGGTGGCCGCGTTCATCACGAAGGCCGACTTGGCGCCGTACGACGTCACCGAGCGCAGCGGCGAGCTCAAGCACGTCCTGCTCACGGAGTCGCCCGACGGCGAGCTGATGCTGCGGTTCGTCGTGCGATCGACCGCCGACGAGTCGCGCATCCGCAAGCACCTGCCGTGGCTGCTGGCGACCCTGCCCGCGCTGCGGGTCGTCTCGCTCAACGTGCAGCCGTCGCACGCCGCCGTGCTCGAGGGCGAGCGCGAGATCGTGCTGACGACCGAGACCGCGCTGCCGATGCGGCTGGAGGGGCTCGACCTCGCGCTGCGGCCGCAAGGGTTCTTCCAGACCAACACCCACGTCGCGGCCGCGCTCTACGCCCAGGCCCGCGCGTGGACCTCCGCGATCGGTCCCGCGTCGGTCTGGGACCTCTACTGCGGCGTCGGCGGCTTCGCCCTGTCCTGTACGGCGCCCGGCCGGTCGGTCATCGGCGTCGAGCTGTCCGCCGAGGCGGTCGCGGCGGCGTCGGCGACGGCTCCCCCGGGCGTGTCCTTCGTGGCCGGCGACGCCACCGCGTGGGCGCTCGCGCAGCCGGTGGCTCCGGAGCTGGTGGTCGTGAACCCGCCCCGACGCGGCATCGGGCCCGACCTGTCCGGCTGGCTCGAGGCGTCGGACGCCCGACACGTCATCTACTCGTCGTGCAACGCCGTCACCCTGGCCGAGGACCTGGCCCGGATGCCGTCCCTGCGACCCGTCGAGGCGCGGGTGCTCGACATGTTCCCGCACACGACGCACTACGAAGTGATCGTGCTGCTCGCCCGCTGACGGAGCAGCCGGCACTCTGCGCCCCCGGCAGGACTCGAACCTGCGGCCCAGTCATTAGAAGTGACTCGCTCTATCCAGCTGAGCTACGGGGGCGGAGGATCAGGAGGACACAGGGACGACCCGTCGTGGTCCCCCGGTGCTCTTCTGGTCCATGGCCGAGTATGCCGTAGCGATCACGCCGAGCCGGAAACACCCTGGTGTCTTTCCCGGCGGAGAGAGTCGACGGGTGGCGACCCGAGAACTGTCGGTGGTTGCCCGTACGGTCGCGGAAAAGGAGCGACCATGAAGAGACTCGATCGACGATCCCGACACCTTGCACACAGCCTCCCGTCTGCGAGACAACACCTCGATCGCCGAGGCCGAGACCTCGTCATTGCCGGATCAGAAGCCTGACGAAGGACAGCAGACGATGGCAATGCACCACACCAAGGACAAGGGTGATCTCGGGACTGCGAAGGCACACGCCGATCTCGTCGGACTCGGTTTCACTGTCCTATTTCCCGCCACCGAGCACGCGGCGTTCGATCTGGTTGCGTATCGCGACGGGACGTTCCACCGGGTCCAGGTCAAGTACCGTTCCGCGCGCTCCGGCACGATCTCGGTCCAGTTCCGCTCGGTGTGGGCTGATCGCAACGGCACGCACATGAAGCCGTCGGACAAGGCCGAGGTGGACGTGCTGTGCATCTACTGTCCCCAGACCGATAGCTGCTACTACCTGCGCCCGACGGACTTCCGACGGTCCGTGACCTTGCGCCTGGTCCCGAGCAAGAACGGGCAGCAGCGTGGCGTGCTCCCCATCGCTGCGTTCCGGGCCTTCCCCACGAACGAGACCGCGTTGGCCCATGACGCCGCACCCGTGAGCAGCTAGCGCTCACCCCACGACCGAGGTGACCTCGAGCAGCCCCTCGTTCATGCACTCCATGAACTGGTCCAGGTCCGTGATCGCGTCACCGTCGATGTTCAGGCCGATGCAGCACGTGCCGTCGTGCGAGATCAGCCCCGCCATCACCGCCACCCCCGGCAGCGGGCCGAACGGGAAGACCCGCTCGACGCGGGCGCCGGCCATGTAGACGGGGTGGGGCACGCCGGGCATGTTCGACGCCGAGAGCTCGGCGGCGCTGCCGACCAGGTTGAAGGCGATCTGGCCGACCTTCGACGGCACCCGGTTGAGCAGCGGCGCGACCAGCGAGAGGGTGTCGAGCGCGGGCTCGACGCGCAGGGTCAGCACGATCCCGCGCAGCACTGCGATCCGCTCGACCGGGTCCTCGATCCCGATCGGTGCGGCGAAGTAGGCACCGGCGAACTTGTTGCCGCCCATGGGGTCGTCGGACTTGCGCATGCTCACCGGCATCACCATCGACAGGTCCTCGATGTCGACGCCGTTGCGCTGGTGGTAGCGCCGCAGCCCACCGAGCAGCGCCGCGACGTAGGCGTCGTTCAGCGATCCCCGCGCCAGCTTCGCGGCGGCCTTCAGATCCGCCAGCTCGCACTCCATGACCTGGAAGCGCCAGGCGGTCCCGCGTCGGTCCGCCAGCAGCGGGGACGGCGTCGCCGGGGGCGGCGAGAGCGTACGGCGCAGCGAGCTGCCGTAGCGCACGGCCTCGCCGAGCGCGTTGGACCGTCCGGTCAGCACCCGGGCACCACCGGCGACGGCGCGCCCGGCCAGACCGGGCAGCCGGCGCACGTTCTCCGCGATCACGGTCGTGGTGAGGTCCAGCTGGTTGGCGGGATGGGCCGACGCGCGCGGCTCCGCCCGCGGCTTGTCCGCGGTGTGCTCCCGGGTCCGGCTCTGGACCAGCGACATCAGCTGGATGCCGCCGAGCCCGTCGGTGAGCGAGTGGTGCAGCTTGAGGAGATAGGCCGCGCGCCCACCCTCCAGCCCCTCGACCAGCGTGCCTTCCCACAGCGGGCGGGTGCGGTCGAACGGCGCCAGCGCCTGGGTCTGGGCGAACTCCAGCAGGTGCGCCATCGTCCCCTCGCCGGGCAGGCGCGTGCGACGGACGTGGTAGTCGAGCTGGAAGGCCTCGTCGGGCACCCAGGCCGGCGGTCCCACCGGGAGCAGCGGGTCCAGGACGCGTTGGCGACAGCGCGGGACGAGCTCGGTCGCCCACTCGTGGGCGGCCAGGAACCGGTCCCAGTCGGGCGAGGTGTCGAAGAGCATCAACGAGCAGATCGTCGACGACAGCCGCGGGTGGTTCTCCGAGCGCCACATCAGCGCCTCGATCTCGTTCATCCGCTCCTCGGTGCCCCAGGAGGCTGCGAGGTCCCACATCTGCTCGGTCACGACGGCCACTTCTCCAAGGTGTCGACGAAGAGCTGGCGCACCTCGGTGACGATGGTGTTGAGGTTGTCGGGCGTCCAGTCGCTCGTGTCGATGGGCTCGAGCGCGCAGACGTCGACGGTGCCGGGACGGACCACGCTGGCTCGGGGCGCGAGCAGCTCACCGGCGTTGCGGAACACGACCGGGACCACCGGCACCCCTGCCTGCATCGCCATGTGGAAGGCGCCCTTCTTGAACGCCCCCGGCTCCGGAGTGGGCATCCGCGTGCCCTCCGGGAAGATCATGATCGAGGTCCCCGACCGGATGCGCCGGGTGAGCCGGTCGAGGGCTTCTCGCGACTGCCCCGAGTTGGACCGGTCGATGAAGACCGGGTCGAGGAAGAGCGAGGCGGCGAGCATCCGCGGGTCGAGCTTCGCCTCCGCCTTGGACACTCCCGTGACGTCGCGCCGCAGCAGCGAGCCCATGATCACCGGGTCGAGGCTGCTGCGGTGGTTGCCGATGAAGATCGCCGGCCGGGCCTTCCAGAGGTTCTCCTCGCCGATGACGTTGAGCTTGACGCCGGACAGGGCCAGCGCGAGGTCGCACGCGAGCGGGATGCCGACGTTGGTGCCGGCCCGCTTGTCGCGGCGTACGGCGCCGAGGACCGCGCCGGTGACGAGGCCGGCGTTGAGCCCGCCGACCGCACCGAGAGTGCCGAGCGCCGATCGCACACCCGCACGCAGCGGCTCGTGCATGTCGAGGACCGGCCAGCCCTGCAGCTTCGCGGTCTCCCGCAGCGCCCGCCCGGGCGCGATCGGGTGGGGGCGCCCGGTGCTGGCCAGGAACGCCACGTCCTCGTCCCCGTTGGCGTAGCCGTAGCTCTGGTGCAGGTCGATGTCGTGCTCGCGCGCGAAGCGGCGTACGGCCTGGGCCTTCGGCTCGCCCCAGAGGAACTTGCCGACCACGCGTCCGGTCAGCACCCCGTCCTCGATCTCGAGCTCGGTGCAGAGGATGTCGTCGATGCCGAGCTCGCGGGCAACCGGCCCGGTCTGGAACCGGGTGGCCGCGGAGGCGAGCACCACGACGTGTCCCATCCGCTGGTGGGCCTTGACGATGGCGCGGGCCTGCGGCCGGATGGTGCCGGCGATCTTCTGGACGAAGAGTCGCTCACCCATCTCCTGCATCGTGTCCTCGAGGTGGCCGCGCAGGGCGCTGAGCCCGAGGTCCCCGGCGCGCGTCGGGTCGCCACCGAGGGTGCCATCGACCGCGGTCAGCACCAGCCTGGCGAGGTCGCCCGCACCGACCTGACGCTTGCGGACCTGGTCACGCAGGATGTGCGTCGCCGTGAACCCGTGCACCAGCGTGCCGTCGAGGTCGAAGAACGCCGCGATGCCCGGGCCCCGGGGCCCGGCCTCGATCTCCGCGATCAGGTCGTCGGGATTCACGCCCGGCCCGCCCGGTGGAACTCCGCGATCGTGTCGACGCGGGCCGTCGTCATGGCGATCTCGTCGGCGAACGCGTGGCGCAGCTTGTCGAGGTCGGGGGTCTCGCTGTCGAGGAGTCCGCGGTGGTCGGCGAGGCGCAGCGCGGTCCGGAACAGCTCGAGGGTCACCGACTCGTCGCTGGTGATGCGGCCCTGGAGCGCCCACTGCTGCCCGACGGCAATGCAGTCGTCGAGGAACTCCGGCTCGCTGAAGGGCACGTCGAGGTCGGCCAGCCGGTCGGCCACGACGTGGTAGGCGTCGAGGAACGGGCGCAGCACGAGGTGTGCGACGTGGGGCCGCGTGGTCGCCAGCCTCGCCCGCAGCTCGGCCGTGTCGGCCTTCCTGCGATCGCGCGTCGGGTCCGCGACGCCGCGCAGCTCCGCGACGATGTCGGCGCCGAACTCGTGCCGTCCCGAGAAGAAGAAGTCGAACTTCAACAGCTCGCGCAGCCGCAGCGCCTCCGCCTCGGCGACGGCGACGATGTCGCCGGAGTCGCTCTCCGCCGCCGCGAGCAGGGCGAGCTCGCCGATCGCGCGGTCGACGAAGACGTGGATCGCGGTGTTCCGGTAGAACGCCGCCACCAGGTGCTTGTCCGGCGCGATGTGCCACACCGTCTCGGTACCGCCGTCGTAGGCCACGAGCACCCCCGACGCGACCAGCTCCTGCAGCGTGCGCCGCAGCGTCTCGCGCTCCTTGAGGTTGAACGCCCCCGCGACCCGCCAGCCCCGCTCGGCGAGGTAGTCCGCGATCGGCGCGACGGTCGCCTGCACCTGCGCCAGCGAGAGCGCTCGGTCCTCGCCGAGGATCGCCATGCTGACGATGGCGGTCGCGGTCACCGGGGTGGCCCGGTTGATGCGGTGACACGACTCCAAGGCGATCCGCTCGATGGCGTACGGCGCCGCCGACTCGTCCGCATGCAGCTCGGCCATCCGCGCGGCCAGCGAGATCGGCTCGCCGAAGTCGACGTAGGCCCGGCCGAGGCGGTGCCGCTGCTCGCGGGCGAACTTGTAGAGCCAGCGGAGGTCCTCGGGCCGCTTCTGCGCACCCTTGGCCTCGGAGGTCATCATCGAGACCTCGTGCAGCTGGTCGTAGACGATCGACACGGGCACGATCAGGGCGTCGACCCCGTCGGCCTCGCACACCGCGTCGGCGACGTACCGCATGATGCCGAAGGCCGGCGGACGGAGCTTGCCGGTGCGGGTCCGGCCGCCCTCGATCGACCACGCGAGGTTGGAGCGGTTCTTGAGGAGCTGGGCGATGTAGGAGCGGAGCGCCTGCCGGTAGACCGGGATGTCGGAGGTGCTGCGCTTGATGAAGATGACCCCGGAGCGGCTGGCGATCGAGCCCATCGGGAAGAAGTTGAGGTTGGCCCCGCCGAAGGTGAAGGGCGTCGACATCCGCCCCGAGGCGACGACCTCGGGGACGAGCGCACCGTCGAGGTAGGACCGGTGGGAGAAGAGGAAGAGCAGCGAGTGCTGCCGGTCGAGGGCCCGCAACCGGGCGATCGAGTCCTCGTCGATGTAGACGTCGTGTGCGCGCGCGAGCCACTGCGAGAAGCGACGGAAGGCCGCGCCAGTGCCGGCGCTGTGGGTGGCCGACATCTCGCGCAGGTGAGCCCCTGCCTCGGCGCCGACCTGGCGCTTGGGCCGGCCGAGGTCCTCGGCCAGCGAGGCGAGCTTCTCCCCGAACGCCTCGTCGGCCAGGATCTGCGCCACCTCGTGCCCGTCCGCCGGATCGGGTGACGCCAGCCCGACCCGGGTGGTGAGCGGAGCCAGCAGCTGCTTGCCGCGGCCCTTGGCCCGGGTGACCGCGGATCCGGTGCGTGGTGCCTGGTGCGTCATTACCGGAGTCTCGAAGGCCCGGGCACTCTGGTCAAGGGCCCGTCCACGCAACAATGCGGGCGTGACCTTCTCCTTCTTCACCGCCGAGGCCGAGCTGCTGACTCCGACGGACGCCGCGCGCAGCCTGTGGAGCGCGGACCAGATGCACGGGGTGGCCGTGAGCGGCGCGATGGCTCGGGCCATCGAGATGAGCGTCCCGCGCGACGACCTCCGCCCCGCGCGCTACACCCTCGACATGTTCCGACCGGCGACGATGAGCCCGTTCACCATCGACACCACGGTCGTGCGCGAGGGCCGGCGGATCTGCCTGGTCGATGCCGTGCTCGTCCAGGACGGCGAGCCCAAGGTCCGCGCCAGCGCGATCTTCCTCAAGCCCAGCGAGGACCCCGACGGAGAGGTCTGGCGGCCCACCGACGACCCGACGGCGCCGGACGGGGTGCCCGTGCTGACTGCGCCGACCATCCCGTGGTTCGCCAGTGACGAGCCGTGGTCGCAGGACTTCTCGGAGCACCAGAACGCCGGACGCAAGCAGACCTGGCAGCACGGCGTTCCGGTCGTGGCCGGCGAGGAGCCGACCCCGTTCCAGGCCGTCGCGAGCATCGCCGACGCCACCACGATGGCGTGCAACTGGGGCAGCAAGGGCGTGCAGTACATCAACACCGACATCACCCTGTCGCTGTCCCGGCTCCCCCGCACCGCCGAGCTGGGGCTGCGCGGCGAGCGCTGGTCCGGCCACGACGGGATCGCGGTCGGCGTCGCCACCGTCTACGACCGTGACGGCGTCATCGGCCAGTCGATGGTGACGTCGCTGTCCAACGCGCTGCGCACCGTCGACTTCCAGCAGCACGACTTCAACGAGGACGGGACCCGCACCAGCCGGGTCTGATCCCGGCGCGCCTCCCGGATCGGGTGCAGCGCGCCGGTTAGAAAAGCACCAGGCCCGGCGTCGTATGAGATCGCCGGGCCGAACGCATTTCGGGCTGAAATGGGTGGAAGCCGGCAAGTATGAGTTGCCGGCTTCCGGTGTCTTCCGGACCGAAGTCCTTCCGACTCCTCAGTTCTACGCCCGCCCCGCGAGCCCGCGCAAGACCCGGGGCCGAATCTCTGCCGAGATCTTCGCGGCGTACGGCGTGTCGCGCCGGACACGCCGTGCGAGGTGACAGGTGGGGCGAGCGAGCGGCCCCGATCAGCCCAGGTAGTCGTCGATCTCCCCGAGGATCCGCGTCTTCACGTCGGCCGGGGCGAACGACGCGCGGACGGCTGCTCGCGACAGGTCGGCGACGCCCTCGGCCGACAACGCGAGCAGCTCCGCCGCGATCGCATACTCCGCGTTCAGTGTCGTGCCGAACATCGGCGGGTCGTCGGAGTTGATCGTCACCGGCACGCCCGCCTCGACGAAGGTCGCGAGCGGGTGCTCGGGCAGCGACGCGACCGCCCGGGTCGCGATGTTGGACGAGGGGCACACCTCCAGCGTGATGCCCTCCGCGGCGAGGTGGGCGAGCAGCGCGGGGTCCAGGGCCGAGGACGTCCCGTGCCCGATCCGCTCGGCCCCGAGCAGGCGGACCGCGTCCCACACGGTCTCGGGGCCGGTCGTCTCCCCCGCGTGCGGCACGGAGTGCAGCCCGGCGGCCCGGGCGGCGGTGAAGTGCGGCTGGAACTGCGGTCGCGGTACGCCGATCTCCGGCCCGCCGAGGCCGAAGCCGACCAGCGCCTCGGGACCGTGGTCCAGCGCGTACGACAAGGTCGCGTCCGCGGCGGAGATCCCGGACTCGCCGGGGATGTCGTAGATCCAGCGCAGCACCAGCCCGAAGTCGCGCTCCGCCGAGACCCGCGCGTCCTCGATCGCCTCGGTGTAGGCCTCGATCGGCATGCCGATGTCGTCGCGGTCGGGCCGCACGGAGGTGTAGGGCGTGCACGTGAGCTCGGCGTAGCGCAGGTGCTGACCGGTCGCCATCTCGCGCGCCACCTCGTAGGTCAGCGTGCGGACGTCCTCGGGTGTCCTGACCAGGTCGACGACCGCGAGGTAGACGTCGACGAAGTGCGCGAAGTCGCGGAACTCGAAGAACGTCTTCAGCTCATCGAGGTCGAAGGGAACGGTCCCCGGATGACGCGCCGCGAGCTCGGCGACGATCCGCGGTGACGCCGACCCGACGTGGTGGACGTGCAACTCGGCCTTGGGCAGGCCGGCGATGAACTGGGCCAGGGCGGGTTGGGTCTGCTCGCTCACTCGATCGCCTCGGCGAGGGTGCTGGCGTCGATGGCCTCCCCGTCCACCATCACCGTGGGAGTGCCCTGGACCCCGGCGGAGGTCGCAGCCTTGACGCCGTTGCTGACCCACGCCTCGAACTCGAGGCCCTCGATGCCGGCGGCCACGTCGGCCTCGGTGGCACCTGCCTCGACGGCCTTCTCGATCAGCCACGCGTCGTCGGGGTGGTCTCCGTCCTCGGCCGGCTGCTCGGCGTACAACAGGTCGTGGAACTCCTTGGCCACCTCGGGGCCGGCGGCGTCCAGCACGACCGCGAACGCGTTGGCGGTGCGCTGGGAGTAGTCACCGAACCGGCCGAGGAAGTCGAGCGGGCGATATTCGACGCTCGCCCGGCCCTCCTCGACGGCACTCTCCAGCTCTGCGTCGTAGGCGTCCTCGAAGGACTTGCACGCCGGGCACAGGAAGTCCTCGTAGATGACGACCTCGTGCTCCGCGTCCGCCGTCCCCAGCCGGAGACCGTAGGACTGGGTGGCTCCCTCGGGGGCAGTCGCCGTCTCGTCGATGTCACCGGCGCGGCTCTGCAACCAGACGGCCGCCACCACGACGATCAACAGGCCGCCGACGACGGCGCCGATCGTCAGCAGCCGGCGCTGCCGGTCCCGGCGGGCCTTGCGCTCCCGTTCCGCCTTCAGGGCCGCGGCCCGGGCGGCCCGCTCAGCGGCCTTGTTGCGCTTCGACATCGAGTTCCTCTCCTTCGCCCGGTCCGGGCGAGACTTCACCCGCACGCGGCGGGAGGACAACAGCATCAAGTGACCAGCGGCTGCGTGGCCAGATCACCAGCCACACGGACAGCAGCAGCAGACCGACGTCGCGGGCGATCTCCCACGGATACTTCGCCGTCGCGTCCGTGATCTCGCCACCACCGCCGAAGCAGCCGCAGTCGATCGACAGCCCGCGGGCCCACGCCGCCGAGATCCCGACGATGAACGCGACGAACAACAGCGCCGACAGCACTCCCATCACGCGGGTCAGCAGCCCGAGCACCAGGCAGACACCGAGCGCGACCTCGACCACCGGCAGGGCGTAGCCCACCGTCGGCACGATCGACTCCGGCAGGATTTCATAGGCGCGTACGGCGCGGACACTGCCCGACGGGTCGGGGAGCTTGAGCGCGCCGGCGACGATCCAGACGCCACCGGTGATCAGTCGCGCGACGAGACCGATCCACTGCTTCACGTCCCTGACCCTAGGACCAGCGCCTGAACCACCGCTGAGAACCCTGAGTAGGGTGCTCACCGTGAATGAGCGACTCGTCTGGATCGACTGCGAAATGACCGGCCTCAACCTCGAGACAGATGCCCTGGTGGAGGTTGCGGCGCTGGTCACCGACTTCGATCTCAACGTCCTCGGCGACGGCATCGACGTCCTCATCCGGCCACCGCAGGCGGCGCTGGACCAGATGATCGACTTCGTCCGCAACATGCACGTCTCCTCCGGCCTGCTCGAGGAGCTCGAGGGCGGGACGACGATGGAGGACGCCGAGCAGCAGGTGCTGGCCTACATCAAGGAGCACTGCCCCGACGGCAGCCGACCGCCGCTGGGTGGCAACACCGTCGCCACCGACCGCTCGTTCCTGGCCCGTGACATGCCCACCCTCGAGGGCTTCCTGCACTACCGCAACGTCGACGTCTCCTCGATCAAGGAGCTCGCCCGTCGCTGGTATCCCCGCACCTACTTCGCGGCTCCGGCCAAGCGCGGCAACCACCGGGCGCTGGCCGACATCCAGGAGAGCATCGAGGAGCTGCGCTACTACCGCGAGGCGGTCTTCGTCCCGCAGCCCGGCCTTGACAGCACCGCTGCCCGCGAGATCGCGGCCAAGCACGCCGGCACGATCACCGGCCTCGGCCCCGATTCAGAATCCGCGCACTGATTGCCCTACACTTCTCTCGGTCTCGCGCCGTTGTGCGCGAGCCATGGTGGGTATAGCTCAGCTGGTAGAGCGCCGCCTTGTGGTGGCGGATGTCGCGGGTTCAAGTCCCGTTACTCACCCCAATGAAACCGCAGGTCAGGGACATGTCTCCTGACCTGCGGTTTCTGCTTTTCCACGCAGCGTCAGCGTCGACTCGATGCATGCGAGGTCTCCGTCACCTGCTCGTCCCCGAGCCGGTCGGCGACCGAGACCACGAACCCGCCGAGCATGAACGCCACGATGGCTGCGACCAGGGTCGCGGTCGTCAGCGTAGGGATGAAGCGGCGCGCGCCGCTCACCGCTCCCCCGGCGTGGTGGCCGTGGGTCAGCGCGTGACCCTTGCCGCGCTGGAGGAGGTAGCGGTTGACCGGCCAGGCAGCGAAGAAGGCGACGGTCAGGGCGAGCATCATGCTGGCCCAGAAGACGGGGTTGACCAGACCTGCGTCCATGGCCCCCGGGATGAGGGCCATCACCGCGTTGTCCACGACCTCCATGGTCGCGATCGACAGCGTGTCCGCGGCGAGCACGAGGCTGAGCGCGGCACCGAACCCCAGGCCCGCCTTGACCAACGGCAGCGTCGAGAGCGCATAACCGAACAGGAAGGCGAGGGACACCGCGAGGAGGATGGTCCAGCCGGCGCTCAGGCCGATCGCGGTGCCGATCATGAGGCCGGCGATCTCACCGATGGCGCAGCCGGTGAGGCAGTGCAGGGTGGCGCTGAGCGCCATCGAGTTCACCCCGCTCATCGCTGCATGGTCGTGCCCGGCGTGTCCGTGGTGCGGCGTGCTGGTCATCTGGCTTCCTCCGTTGTGAATGATGGAGTGGTTCATACCGACTCGAACCAATACCCTAGGGGGGTATATTCCTCATGCGCCACCCCAATGTCGGCGGAGTGCTCCGCACGACCGCCGTGGCTCTCATCCTCGCCCTGGCCGTCGCCTGTGGCGAGGACTCCGCGTCCGCGCCGGAGCGCTCCGCGACCGAGCACAACGCCGCCGACGTCACCTTCGCCTCCGAGATGCTCCAGCACCACGCGCAGGCGCTCTCGATGGTCGACCTGACCCTGGACCGCCCGCTCGACCCGGAGGTGCAGGACATCGCCGAGCAGGTACGCGCCGCCCAGGCACCCGAGATCCAGACGTTCTCCGAGTGGCTCACCGACTGGGACGAACCGATCCCCGAGACGATGCGCGACCACTCCAACGCCGGTCACGACATGGAGCACATGGGTGAGTCGATGGAGGGCCTCGACACGAGCATGCCCGGCATGATGTCGGCCGACGAGATGACCGCTCTCGAGGAGGCCCCCGACGGCGAGTTCCAGGCGATGTGGCTCGACATGATGATCGAGCACCACCGCGGAGCCGTCGAGATGGCGCAGGCCGAGACCGAGGACGGGCAGTACGAACCAGCCGTCGAGCTGGCCGAGGACGTCATCGACACCCAGAGCGCCGAGATCGAGGCGATGGAGGCCCTGCTGCCCTCCTGACCGCTCTCACCCGAGGGTGGGACTACCTTGGCTCAGGTGAGCAACGGTCAGCACAGCTACGACGTCGCCATCGTCGGCGGCGGCCACAACGGTCTCGTCGCGGCCGCCTACCTCGCCCGCGCGGGCCTCTCGGTGGTCGTCCTCGAACGCCTCGGCCACACCGGCGGCGCGGCCGTCTCGGTCAGCCCGTTCGCCGGCCTGCCGGCCCGGCTGTCGCGCTACTCCTACCTCGTCAGCCTCCTGCCCGAGCAGCTGATGGCCGACCTCGACCTCGACGTCCGGCTGGCGTCACGGAGCACGGCCTCCTACACGCCGTACACCCGGGACGGACAGGCCGGCGGCCTCCTCATCGAACGGCCGGAGGGTGAGCTGACAAGGAAGTCGTTCGCCGCCCTGACGGGATCGGACCGGGAGTACGACGCCTGGCGGGAGTTCTACGCCGACGTGACCGACCTCGCGCACGCCGTCGCGCCGACCCTGATGTCACCGCTCCCCCTGGAGCGCGAGCTGCGCGAGGCCGTCGATCCCGGCCTCTGGCGCGACGTCGTCACCCAGCCGCTCGGACGGACGATCGAGGAGCGTTTCCTCGACGACACGGTCCGCGGCGTGGTCGCCACCGACGCCCTGATCGGCACCTTCGCGTCGCTGCACGACCCGACGCTGGTCCAGAACCGCTGCTTCCTCTACCACCTGATCGGCAACGGCACCGGCGAGTGGCGCGTGCCCATCGGCGGCATGGGCGCGGTGACCGACGCGCTGGCCCGTGCGGCCACCTCGGCGGGCGCTGAGATCCTCACCGGCGCAGGCGTGAGCCGGATCGAACCGGGCTCCAACTCGGCCACCGTGGTCTGGCACGACGGGTCGCGCGAGCAGTCGCTGACCTGTCGCCGCGTCCTGTCGGGTGTCGCGCCGTGGGTGCTGCGCATCCTGCTCGGCGACGGCGAGGACGACGCCAGCAAGCCGGAGGGCTCGCAGCTCAAGATCAACTTCCTCCTGGACCGGCTGCCCGAGCTCAGGTCGGGCGCTGACCCGGCCGTCGCCTTCGCCGGCACCCTGCACCTCGGCGAGGACTACACACAGCTCGAGACGGCGTACGCCGAGGCGTCGGCCGGGCAGGTCCCGACCACGATGCCGGGCGAGGTCTACTGCCACTCCCTCAGCGACCCCTCGATCCTCGGGGACCTGGCCGCGCAGGGCGCGCACACGCTGACCTACTTCGGGCTGCACACCCCGGCGAGCCTGTTCGAGGGGCCGGGTGGTGCGGCGGCCAAGGACCTCGCGGTCGAGCGCGCGATCGCCTCGCTCGACGAGCACCTGGTCGGATCGATCCGCGACTGCATCGCCACCGACACCGACGGCAACCCCTGCATCGAGGCGAAGGTCCCCCAGGACATCGAGCGCGACCTGGCCATGCCGGGCGGCCACATCTTCCACGGCGACCTGGACTGGCCGTGGGCGCCCAACCGCGCCCGCCGCAACACCGCGGCCCAGCAGTGGGGCGTCGCGACCGACCACGACGTGGTGCTGCTCTGCGGCTCCGGGGCGCGGCGCGGCGGCGCCGTCTCCGGCCTCGGCGGCCACAACGCGGCCCAGGCCGTGCTCGCAGATCTCGGCTGACACATCTCGATTTCACCCGTGGGTCGCATGCGTGTAGAGTTCAACCTCGTTGCGCAGCGCTCCACCGCGCTGCGCAATATGCGCCAGTAGCTCAATTGGCAGAGCAGCTGACTCTTAATCAGCGGGTTCGGGGTTCAAGTCCCTGCTGGCGTACAAATGAGAAGGTCAGGACCGGTCACCGGTCCTGACCTTCTTGCGTTCGAGCCGCCTCGGCCGCGTGCACGACGAGGTCCCGGTGGAGTCCTTCACCGATGCGCACGTTGAAAGTCCCGGAGGCCTTCGGACGAGCGGTTCAGTCGAGCTCCCGGACGGAGGCCGCGGTCGTGCCGCCGAGCTCCATGGCCGGCAGGCCGAGCTTGCGGTGGTCCCAGGTCCGGGTTCGCTCGACGTCGAGGCGCACCACCACACGGTTGTGCATCATCAGGTCGAGGAAGGGCCGCAGCTCAGGTGTGTACGGCGCGTTGTAGCGCTCGAAGATCTGCAGGCACACACGCTCCAGCAGCTCGGCGTCGTCATCGAGGACCACCCCGCGGCCCTCCATCGAGACGCCGCGCAGCTGGTCGTAGGTGTGACCGGCCTCGACCAGGAACGTCATCCGGTCGTCGCGGCGCAGGTTGCGCACCTTCTGCGACTTCGGCTTCGTCTCCAGCCAGACGTGTCCGTCGACCCACGCGAACCACATGCCGACGAGGTGGAGCTGGCCCTGCGGACCCAGCGTGGCCACCGTCGAGCTGCGCTGCTGGCCCAGGAAGGTGTCGATCTCGGAGTCGTCCATGACGATCACGTCGCGCTGCTTCACGCGCTCACCCTAGGCGGTGAGCGGGGCGGACGGCCTGCACGAGCGGGGGGATCCGCACAGGCCGTCCAACGACGTCTCGACATTCACGGGGGTAATGTCGCGACCCAGCCATCCTCACCCCGGCCGGGGTCCCGTGGCTAGCCCCTCACCGGGACTTCCCGCTTTTCGCTCCTACAGGTAGAGGCCCGTGGAACCCGCGTCCAACCGCTCGGCGGCGACCGCGTGCGCGTCGCGCTCGCGCATCACGATGTAGACGTCTCCCTGCACCTCGACCTCGGACTTCTCGTCGGGGTCGAACAGCACCCGGTCGCCGACCTCGACGGCCCGGACGTGCGGGCCGACGGCGATGACTCGCGACCACGCGAGTCGGCGGGCGCCCATCTCAGCGGTCGCGGGAATGACGATGCCGCCAGACGAGCGACGCTCTCCCGACTCGGGGTCGAGCTCGACCAGGAGACGGTCGTGCAGCATCTTGATGGCTGCTGCGCCCGAGGTGGTGCTCACGGGTGGATCAGGCCCGCGGTCAGCGGACGATCTTGCGCAGCAGGGCGAGCACCACGATCGCGCCGACGACTCCGCCGGCGACCTTGATGATGTTGTCGGTGCGCGGGGCGCCCGTCTCGAGGTCCACGAAGCTGGACTTCACCGACGTCACCTGGCGACCGACGATGGTCTTCGGGCTGGCGCGGTGGGTGAGCTGGTCGATCGTGCTGGCGAGGCGCTGCCGCGTCTCCTCGATCTCGCGCTCGAGCGCGCTCAGTTCGTTGGTCACGCCGGAAGGCTACCAACCGAGCGCGGATCGAACCCCCAGGGCAGTTCCAGCCGGTGGGCGGCCATGAGCGGCGCATCGGTGAGCACGTCGAAGGTCCGACCGTCCGCCACCACGATCCCGTCGCTCAGGACCAGTGAGCGCGGGCAGAGCTCCAGGGCGTACGGCAGGTCGTGGGTCACCATCAGCAGCGTCACGTCGAGGCTGCGCAGGATGTCGGCGAGCTCGCGACGACTGGCGGGGTCGAGGTTGGAGCTGGGCTCGTCGAGCACGAGGATCTCGGGCTCCATCGCCAGCACCGTCGCCATCGCCACGCGCCGCCGTTGCCCGAAGGAGAGGTGGTGGGGCGGGCGGTCCGCGAAGTCGGCCATGCCGACCAGGTCGAGCGCCGTCATCACCCGCTTGTCGAGCGCCGCGCCCTTGAGACCGAGGTTGGCGGGGCCGAAGGCGACGTCCTGGCGGACCGTCCCGAGGAAGAGCTGGTCGTCGGGGTCCTGGAAGACGATGCCGACCCGTCGCCGGATCTCCTGCAGGTTCCGCTTCGCGACCGGCAGCCCGCTCACGGCCACCTCGCCGGCGCCGGCGGTGAGGATGCCGTTGAGGTGGAGCACCAGCGTCGTCTTGCCCGCGCCGTTGGGTCCGAGGAGGGCGACCCGCTCCCCCTGGTGGACGTGCAGGTCGACGCCGTACAGCGCCTGGTGTCCGTCGGGGTAGGCGAATGCCAGGCCGCGGACGTCGAGGACCGGGGTGCTCATGGCAGACGTCCGTCGTAGCCGCGCGACAGCATCGCGAGGTGGACCCGCTCACCGCGCTCGTAGGAGCGGATGAACAGCGACCCCATCGCCCGCGCCAGGGTCGGCCAGTGCTGGGGCGAGCGAGGCTCGCAGCCGCGCGAGCGCATGGCGACCATCATCCGCGCCAGCTCGGCGGTGACGACGTCGAGGTAGCGGATCATGAATCCCATGATCTGCACGATCAGGTCGGGCATCCGCAGGCGTTCGAGACCGCGGAGCACGTCCTGCGGCTCGGTGGTCGCAGCGAGGGTGAGCGAGGCCAGCACGCCCAGGGTGCCCTTGATCAGCAGCGCCCCGGCCGCGAGCAGCCCCGGTTCGGAGACGCTGACGCCGAGGACGTCGATGCGTGGGCCGTAGGCGACGAACGGCACCAGCACCGCGAAGACCGCGAACGGCACCTCGATCACCATGCGCTTGGCGAGGTACGGCGCAGGCACCCGCGACAGCAGGACGACGCCGACCAGGGCGGCGGCCTCGACGGCGAACACGGCATAGGCCTGGCGCGGCGTGGCGACGACCACGAGCATGAAGACGACGAGGGCGACGATCTTCAGGTGGGCCGGCGCGCGGTGGATAGGACTGTGCGCGTGGAAGTGCAGGCGGTGGCCGTGGCCGGCGCCCATCAGCCGTCGTCCTGGTCGGTGCCCGGCTCCTCGGCGCGGGAGCGGCGGCCGAGGGTCCAGAAGAGCGCACCGCCGAGCAGCGCGACCAGCCCCACCCCGGCCAGCCCGGCCAGGGCGCCGCTGAGGCGCTCGTCCTCGACCCCCTCGGTCTGGTAGTCGGCCAGCGGGCTGTCGTCCGTCGCCGAGTCCTCGGCCGAGTCACCGAAGCCGGTCTGGCCGGCGACGTACTCCAGGCCGTCGGGGTGGCTGCTGGCGTAGTAGCTCGCCACCCCGGCGAGCAGCAGCGTCAGCAGGACGCCGATCGCGAAGAAGGTGCGCCGGTTCATCGCACGACCTGCGAGTCGGGCAGGCGGATCTCGAGCTCGCGGGCCTGTAGCACCGGCGCGGCGCCGTACACGAGGTCGGGGCGCACGCCGATCACGCTGGCGACGACCAGGCCGGTGATGGCCGCCTCCCCCAGCGCGATCAGGGTGTGCCAGCCCACCATCGCGACCAGCACCTTGGCCGGGTCGACCGGGAGGGTGCCACCGAGCGAGAAGAGGGCAGTGAAGGTCGTGGCGGCCGCGAGCACGCTGACGAAGCCGGCGACGGCCGCCGCGGCCACGATCGAGGGCGTACTGCGCGGCAGAACCCGGCGCAGCCCCGCGAAGACCAGCCACCCGATGCCGGCGCCGACGAGCGCCATCAACGTGACATTGGTGCCCAGCGCGGTGATGCCGCCGTCGGCCATGAACAGGGCCTGGACGAGCAGCACCACCGAGATGCAGAGCACGGCCGACCACGGACCGACGAGGACCGCCGCCAGCGCTCCGCCGAGGAGGTGGCCGCTGGTGCCGGCGCCGACCGGGAAGTTGATCATCTGAGCGGCGAACACGAAGGTGGCGACGAGGCCTGCCATCGGGGCCGTTCGGTCGTCGAGCTCGCGGCGCGCACCCCGCAGGGCGAGTCCCACGCCAGCAGCCGCGATCGCACCCGTCGCCAACGAGGTCGGTACGTCGAGAAAGCCTTCGGGGACGTGCACGCGTGCCTCCTGGAGCGGTCGGTAGATTGCCGGTGGGCGGGCTCCCCCGAACGCCGCCCACCTGGCACCGCCACCTTATTGCATCTTGTTTGCAACAACCACCTGACCCCAACGACGGGATCCGACCTGTCCGCCCGGGCAGGTCCCCCGACCCAGGAGACCCCGGATGACCGACCGCCTCGCCCCCGGCGACACCGCCCCCGACTTCACCCTCACCGACGACACCGGCGCCGAGGTGACGCTGTCCGGGCTCCGCGGACGCAAGGTGATCGTTTACTTCTACCCCGCCGCCATGACCCCCGGTTGCACCAAGCAGGCCTGCGACTTCACCGAGTCCCTGGAGTCGCTCAAGGGCGCCGGCTACGAGGTGCTGGGAGTCTCGAAGGACAAGCCCGCCAAGCTCGCGAAGTTCCGCGAGCGTGACCAGCTCACGCTCGCGCTGCTGTCCGACGAGTCGCTGGAGGTCCACCGGGCCTACGGCGCGTTCGGCGAAAAGAAGCTCTACGGCAAGGTCGTCGAGGGCGTCATCCGCTCGACCTTCGTGATCGACGAGGACGGCAAGATCGAGCTCGCGCAGTACAACGTCAAGGCCACCGGCCACGTCGCCAAGCTGCGTCGGGACCTCGGGCTCGCCTGACGGCGGGCTGCGCTGCTCGTCGGGGGCGCGGGGTAGTCAAGTGAGACCTTGTGGGAAAACCGTCGACGGAGTGCAAACTCTCACTCAACTACCCCGCGCACCCCGCGCGTACCCGTCCGCGCAAGCACCTACGCTGGGCGCACCAGGCGCTCGTAGCCCAACGGCAGAGGCAACAGGTTTAGGTCCTGTCCAGTGAGAGTTCGAATCTCTCCGAGCGCACCCCACGCAACGTGATCGCGATTTCGGCCCCGCCGAGGCCTCACGTCGCTAGTGTCCGCACATGGACTCTGCGCTGACAACCATCGGGCTCCCGATCGCACTCGGCATCATCATGCTCGGACTCGGGCTCGACCTGACGATGGCCGACTTCCGTCGCATCGGGAAGAACCCCAAGGCCGTGCTGGTGGCCCTCGCTGCACAGCTGGTGATCCTGCCGATCATCTGCTTCGGCCTGGTGCTGCTCTTCGACCTGCCACCGCTGCTCGGCATCGGCATGATGCTCCTCGCGGCCAGCCCGGGCGGGACGACCGCCAACCTGTTCAGCCACCTGTTCCGCGGCGACGTCGCGCTCAACATCACGCTGACCGCGATCAACTCGATCATCGCGATCGCGACGCTGCCGATCATCACCAACCTCGCGATCGCCTACTTCGACCGCAGCGACGACGTCAGCATGCCCTTCGCCGAGGTGGTCAAGGTGTTCGCCATCATCTTGATCCCGGTCGGCATAGGCATGGCGATCCGTCACCGTTCACCCGAGTTCGCCGCCCGCATGGACCGCCCGGTCCGCATCGGCTCGGCCATCATCCTGGCGACCCTGGTCCTGGGCATCATGGTCGACCAGCGCAACAACATCCTCGACTACCTCGGTGACGTCGGCCTGATCGCGGCCATCTTCTGCGCGACCAGCCTCGTCGTGGGCTACGTCATCCCCAGGGCCGTCGGCATCGTCGAGTCCCAGGCCATCGCGTCGTCGTTCGAGATCGGGGTGCACAACGGGGCCCTGGCGATCTTCGTCGCGGTCGAGGTCCTCGACAGCGTCGAGATCTCGGTGCCGGCCGCGGTCTACTCCGTCGTCATGTTCGCCCTGGCCACCCTGTGGGGGATGGCCGTCTGCCTCAAGATCGACTCGCAGGAATACGTCGACGCCTGATCAGGCGAGCGCCGCGGCGATCCGCGGCGCCAGCGCCCGCAGCGCCTGGCCGCGGTGGGAGATGCGGTCCTTCTCGGCCGGGTCGAGCTCGGCGGAGGTCAGGTCGGCCTCGGCGTGCTCGTCCGCCACGAAGAGCACGTCGTAGCCGAAGCCACCGCTGCCCCGCGTCTCCCGGATGATCCGGCCGGGCATCCGGCCGTGCTCGACCAGCTCGGCGCCGTCGGCACCGACGAACGCGACGGCGCACTCGAACCACGCGTCGCGCCTCTCGTCCGGTACGTCGCTGAGCTGGGCGAGCAACAGAGCGTTGTTGCGCTCGTCGCTCTTGGGAGGGCCGGCCCAGCGAGCCGAGAGCACGCCCGGCATCTCGTTGAGCGCGCTCACGCACAACCCGCTGTCGTCGGCGATCGTCGGCAGCCCGGTCGCCGCGAACCCGGCGCGCGCCTTGAGCAGGGCGTTGCCCGCGAACGTCGGCTGGTCCTCGACCGGCTCGGCGTAGTCGGTGACGTCGTCGAGCCCGACGACCTCCACCCCGTCGACGTGCTCGGCCAGGATGCGCTGCATCTCCACCAGCTTCTTGGCGTTGCGCGAGGCGAGGAAGACGCGGCTCATCGAGCGAGCGCCTCCTGCTGCAGGCGCGTCAGGTCGACGCAGCCCTTGGCCGCCAGGTCGAGCAGCGCGTCCAGCTCGGCGCGGTCGAAGGCAGCGCCCTCGGCCGTGCCCTGCACCTCGACGAAGGACCCGGTGCCGGTCATCACGACGTTCATGTCGGTCTCGGCGCGGACGTCCTCCTCGTAGGGCAGGTCGAGGCGCGGCACGCCGTCGATGATGCCGACGCTGACGGCAGCGACCGAGCCGGTCAGCGGCTCTCCCATCAGCGCACC
Organism: Nocardioides allogilvus; assembly: GCF_003047285.1. GTDB lineage: Bacteria > Actinomycetota > Actinomycetes > Propionibacteriales > Nocardioidaceae > Nocardioides > Nocardioides allogilvus. The sequence goes on from NZ_PZYX01000002.1 coordinate 568,436, forward strand.
GGTCGAGTGCAGGTGGGCGACCGCGTCGGCGAGCGCGACGTAGGCGCCCGTGATCGCGGCGGTGCGGGTGCCGCCGTCGGCCTGGAGCACGTCGCAGTCCAGCACGATCGTGTTCTCGCCGAGTGCCTGGTAGTCGATGATCGCCCGCAGCGAGCGGCCGATCAGGCGCGAGATCTCGTGGGTGCGACCGCCGATGCGGCCCTTGACCGACTCGCGGTCGGAACGGGTGTTGGTCGCCGCGGGGAGCATCGCGTACTCGGCCGTCACCCAGCCCAGGCCCGAGCCCTTGCGCCAGCGCGGCACGCCCTCGGAGGCCGACGCCGAGCACAGCACCTTGGTGCCGCCGAACTCGACCAGCACCGAGCCGGCGGCGTGGTCGAGCCAGTTGCGGGTGATGGTGATCGGGCGGAGCTGGTCGTCCGTGCGGCCGTCGGCGCGGGCGGGGGCGATGGGAGTCGTCATGGGGACAAACCTAGTCAGGCGACGACCTCGTCGCGGAGCGGGCCGACGTCGGGCCCCGGCAGGGCCGGCATCCGCGCCAGCTCGCCGCCTCGCCGGGCACCCAGCTCCGCCAGCGCCATCCGCGCGCCCCACGGTCCGAGGTCGCCCGCCCGCCGCGCGAGCCACGGCAGGCCGGCCCTGGCCAGCCAGGCCAGGTCCTCCCGCCGGGAGGGCGCCAGACCCGCGTCGCTCCCGGCCGGAGGAGGTACGACGAGATATCCGCACTCGGCCAGCAGCTCGGCGTACCACCGCGCGACCGCCCGGTGACCCGACCCCGAGGGATGCAGCCGATCCACCGACCAGAAGGCGCGTGTCGCCACCTCCGGACGCTGCGCCAGGTCGATGCGCACCCCGCCGTGCTGCGCATGGATCTCGTCGTACGTCGCATTGAGCTGCTGGATCCGCCGCCACATCGGCCGTCGGAGCCAGCCGGGGAGGCCGAGCACCGAGGCATGGTCGTGGTAGCGGACCGTCAGCAGCAGGGCACCGGAGCCGGCCAGCCCGGCGGCTGCCGCGAGCAGCCGCTCGCGGACCAGGACTGGGTCCCAGGACGACTTCATCGTGTCGTTGACGCCGACGATCAGGGAGGCGAGGTCGGGCCGCTGGGCCAGCGCGCTCCCGAGCTGTGGGTCGAGGACGTCTCTCGTGGTCCCGCCGGAGACCGCGAGGTTGGTGAAGCGCACGTCGTAGGACTCATCCAGCGCGTCGGCCAGCAGGGCCGCCCAGCCCCGCCACCCGCCGTGCACCGGGTCGCCGACGCCGAAGGTGGTGCTGTCGCCGAGGGCCGCGAACCGCAGCTGACACCGCATGCCCGCAGCGTGCCGGCGCCCGGGAAGCGGCGCGCTGTTTCCCGGTGACGGTGAGTCCAACGCGGCGTGAAGATCCGCGGTGGTGACGCACACGCCAGCCGGGGCCGGTCATCCCCGTGGAAGACCGGACCCGGCTCGGTGTGGCCCCTCCCCCGCGGTGGGCCAGCCTGTGGGAGCTACTTGAGCTCAGCCCTCGCCACCCGGCGCAGGCCGAGGACGAACGGCAGCACGACCCAGATCAGGACCGTGACGATCACCCGCATGAGATCGGTGGTGTCGGTCTCTTCACCGGTGGTGAAGACGGAGGTGGCGAAGCCCAGGTCGATCCACGGGATGATGTCCCGGGCCCAGGCGAAGAATCCGTAGAGCGCCCCGTAGACCATGAACGGCAGCAGCATGGCGACGATGTAGTAGACGGCGACCGCGGCCGGGGTGCTCAGCAGGGTCAGGCCGAAGGCGAACGCCATCGAGAAGTAGGCGACCTGGGTGAGGACGGTCCACGCCAGGGTGCCCGCCTCCATGTCCCACACCGGGTCGATGCCCGAGACGGCGGCGCCGACGATGTTGCCCAGGGCGCCCAACGCAACGGCCAGGGCGACGGTGGCGAGCGCCAGCAGGAGCACGGTGACGAACTTCGCCCACACGACGCGCATGCGGTGGGGCTCGAGGGTGAAGGACACGAGGCCGGTGCGCTGGCTCCACTCGCTGGTCACACTGGTGATCGCGAGCACCGGCACCAGCAGCGACACCGGCGCGGTCATGATCTGGCCCCAGGTGTTGGCCGAGATCGTCTCGTCGGTGAGAGCGAGCACGATGAGCGGAATGCCCAGCGCCAGCGCGATCAACGCGCCGGTGAGGGCGAGCAGCCAGAAGCCGGCCCGGGTGTCGTACATCTTGCGCAGCTCGACCGAGACCAGGCGCCCGAAGGGCACCTGCGAGGTCGAGGAGAGGTCGATCGTGGGGGTCGGGTCTGCAGCAACGGCGGTCATACCGCGACTTCTTCGGCAGTGATGCTCTCGCGCTGGGTGTCCGCGGTGAGCTCGAGGAACAGGTTCTCCAGGCCGCCCTCGGCGGGCCGCAGGTCGGTCAGGACGAGCTGCTTGTCCGCTGCCACCCGGCCCACCTGCACCGGGTCGGTCTCGACGCGCAGGCCCTCGCCGGCGGCCGACACGGCGAAGCCGCCGGCCTCCAGCGCGCTCGAGAGCGACGCGAGGTCCAGCGCGGTGACGTGGGTGGCGCCGCCGGCGCGTCCGGCCAGCAGCTCCTGCTTGGTGCCGCTGGCGACGATCTGGCCGCGGCCGATGAGGATCATCTCGTCGGCGATCAGCTCGACCTCGTTGAGGAGGTGGCTGGAGAGCAGGACCGTTCCGCCGCGGTCGGCGTAGTCCTTCAGCAGCCCGCGCATCCAGCGGATGCCGGCGGGGTCGAGACCGTTCGCGGGCTCGTCGAGGATCAGCACCGACGGGTCGCCGAGCAGGGCGTGGGCGATGCCGAGTCGCTGGCGCATGCCGAGCGAGTAGTCGCGCAGTCGGCGCGTCGCCTCGAGGTCGGACAGGCTCACCAGCGCGAGCATCTCGTCCACCCGCGAGAGGGGCAGGCCCATCAGCTTGGCGCCCAGGGTGAGGATCTCGCGACCGGTGCGACCCGCGTGCTGGGCTGACGCGTCGAGGAGCACGCCGACGTGCCGGCCGGGGTTGGGGATGTCGCGGTAGTGGTGGCCGCCGATCGTGACCTCGCCCGCGGTCGCGGGTGTCAGGCCAACCATCACCCGCATCGTGGTGGTCTTGCCGGCACCGTTGGGTCCCAGGAAGCCCGTCACCCGACCCGGACGGCAGGTGAAGCTCACGTCCTTGACGGCCGCGAAGTCGCCGTACTGCTTGGTCAGAGAGTCCACCCGAATCATGTCCGCCACTCTGTCCGGTGGGGGACGCACGGACATCGGTCGCAGGGCTCGACCTTGCCCCTACCAAAGTAGGGGTGCGCGCCCCTTAGCCTTGCCCCCATGGACGGCCCACCCGAACGCCCGCGCGCCGAGGACACCCGGCCGGAGCTGACGTTCGGGGGCCAGGCCTGGCGCCTGGCCGTCTGCCTCGCCTTCTCGATGCTCGTCTGGTCGCAAGCGGTCGAGAAGGAGTGGAGCGAGCACCGCTCGATCTTCTGGTTCGAGATCGCCCTGGGGGCGACCGCGTTCGTCGTGGTCATCTTCCGGCGCCGAGCACCCGCCGCCATCGCGGCCGTGACCGCGGGCCTGAGCATGTTCTCCGGTATCGCGGCGGGCCCGGCCACGCTGGCCGCCGTGTCGCTCGCCACCCTGCGGCGCCCGACCCCGATCATCGGCATCGGCCTGCTCAACTTCGCCTGCGCCATGACCTACACGCTCTACGCGCCCTTCGACCTGACCGAGCCCATCTGGGTCTCGGTCGTCATCAACCTCGTCGTCAACGCAGGCATGATGGGCTGGGGCATGTATCTCGGCTCCCGGCGCGAGCTCATCTGGACCCTGCGCCAGCGCGCGTCGCGCGCCGAGGCGGAGCAGGAGCTCCGGGTGGCGCAGGGCCGCAGCCAGGAGCGCGAGCGCATCGCCCGTGAGATGCACGACGTGCTCGCGCACCGCATCGCCCAGATCTCCATGCAGGCCGGCGCTCTCGCCTTCCGCGACGACCTGGCCGCCGAGCAGCTCCGCGACGGCCTGGGCGAGATCCAGGGCAAGTCCAGCGAGGCGATCAACGAGCTGCGCGGGGTGCTCGGGGTGCTCCGCGACCGCACGACGGGCGAGCTGGTCGAGGGGCCGCAGCCGACGTACGACGACATCGCCGCCCTGGTCGAGGAGTCCCGCGCGCACGGGGTGCACGTCGAGCTCAGCGACCGGGTGGACCGCTCGACCGAGGCCGTGCCCGACCCCGTCGGCCGCGCGCTCTACCGGATCATCCAAGAGGGGCTCACCAACGCGACCAAGCACGCGCCCGGCGCCCTCGTCACCATCGCGCTCAGCGGATCGCCGGCGCACGGCATCGACGTGGTCATCCGCAACCCGCTGGGGTTTGCGACCGGCTCCACCCCCGGCGCCGGGCTCGGGCTCGTGGGACTGGCCGAGCGGGCCGAGCTGCGCGGTGGCACGCTCGAGCACGGCAGCGACGACGGCGTGTTCGTGCTGAGCGGCTCTATACCGTGGACCCCATGAAGCCGGCGACGAGAACCATCCGGGTGCTCGTGGTCGACGACGATCCGCTCGTCCGCTCGGCTCTGGCGCTGATGCTGGGGGGCCAGCCCGACATCGCGCTCGTCGGCGAGGCCGGCGACGGCGTCGAGGCGCTCGCCATGACGGAGCGCGAGCGTCCGCAGGTCGTGCTGATGGACATCCGGATGCCGGTCATGAACGGCCTCGACGCGACGAAGGCGCTGGTGCAGCTGCCGCAGCCCCCGGCCGTGATCGTGCTGACGACCTTCCACGCCGACGACTACGTCTTCGCCGCCGTCGCGGCCGGCGCCGACGGGTTCCTGCTCAAGGACACTCCCCCGCACGAGATTGTCTCTGCCGTACGCCGAGTGGCTGACGGCGAGGCGATCCTCTCGCCCTCGGTGACCCGCACCGTGCTGGAGCAGATGCGCCTGACGCAGCCGCTCGACCGGTCGGCCGCCGCGGAGGAGCGGATGGCGGCGCTGACCCTGCGCGAGCGGGAGGTCGCGATCTGCGTGGGCCGGGGGCTGAGCAACGCCGAGATCGCGGGCGAGCTCTATCTCTCGATCCCGACCGTCAAGGCCCACGTCTCGCGGCTCTTCGACAAGCTCGACTCGACCAACCGCGTCCAGATCGCGATGGTCGTGCACGACGCGGGCCTCGTCTGAGGACAACGGGCGTCCGGCCACCCGGCGGGGCCGAGCGCTCAGAGCTCGATGACCATCCCGGCGACGGCGAGGTCGAGCGGACCGCTCCACGTCGTCCTGGCCTCGACCAGCGCGTCCTGCTGGTCGTGCCACGGCGGGATGTGGGTGAGCACGAGCCGTGCGACACCGGCCTCGGTGGCGGTCGCGCCGCAGTCGGAGCCGGTCATGTGCAGGTCGGGCGGGTTGTCGGCACCGTCGCGGAACGACGCCTCGCACAAGAGCACGTCCGCGCCGGCCGCGAGCTCCGTCAGCTCCGGGCAGGGACCGGTGTCGCCGCTGTAGACGACGGTGCGACCGCCCACGGTGACCTTCAGCGCGAACGCGTCGACCGGGTGCACGACCCGGGTGGACTCGATCGTGAAGGGGCCGATCCGCACGGGCTCGCCGTGCGCGAAGAAGTCGAACTCCTCCGTCATGCCGGGCTCGAGGGGCAGGTCGTAGGCGCGCGCGAGCCGGCCGGGGGTGTCCGCCGGTCCCCACACGGGGATGCGCGGCTGGGCACCGGTCGGGTGGTACTTGCGCATGACGTAGTAGCCGCACATGTCGAGGCAGTGGTCGGCGTGCAGGTGGCTGATGAACACCGCGTCGATCGTCAGCGGGTCGACGTAGCGGTGCAGCTGTCCCAACGAGCCGTTGCCCAGGTCGAGCAGGATCCGGAAGGCCCGTCCGTCCTGCTCGGCCTCGAGGAGGTAGCAGCTGGCGGGCGAGTCCGGGCCGGGGTAGGACCCGGAGCACCCGATGACGGTGAGACGGGCGGTCATGACAGGCCACCGGCGAACTGCGAGGCGCCCAGCAGCTCGGTGCCGAGGAAGCGGCGACCGATCGTCTCGAACTCGGCAGGGTCGCCGGTGGTGGCGAACGAGTAGGCCGGCACGCCGCCCTCGCGCATCAGGTCGGTGCGGACCAACAGCTTGTAGACGTCCTTGGCGCACTCCTCGGCCGAGCTGACCAGGGTGACGCCGTCGCCCATGACGAGCGAGATGACCCCGGTGAGCAGCGGGTAGTGGGTGCAGCCGAGCACGAGGGTGTCGACCCCTGCGTCGACGAGCGGCTGGAGGTAGTCGTGCGCGACGTCGATGAGCTCGCTGCCTCCGGTCACGCCCTGCTCAACGAAGTCGACGAAGCGGGGGCACGCGCGGGTCAGGAGCTCGACCTGAGGGGCTGCGGCGAACGCATCGTCGTAGGCCATCGACTCGGCGGTGGCGCGCGTGCAGATCACCCCGATCCGGCCGGTCCGCGACGCAGCGACGGCGCGACGGGTGGCGGGCAGGATCACCTCGACCACGGGCACGTCGTAGCGCTCCCGGGCGTCGCGCAGCATCGCCGCGCTCGCGGAGTTGCACGCGATGACCAACGCCTTGACACCCTCGGCATAGAGGTGGTCGAGGCACTCGAGGGCGTATTCGCGGACCTCGCCGATCGGCTTGGCGCCGTACGGCGCTCGCGCGGTGTCGCCGACGTAGCGGATCGATTCGTGCGGGAGCTGGTCGATGACCGAGCGTGCGACCGTCAGTCCGCCGAAGCCGGAGTCGAAGATCCCGATCGGGGCTTCGCGGTCTTGGGTGGGCACGGGGCAAGGCTAGGGCCGCGGTCTGGGAAAGGCACGCGCCGGGCCGCGTTGGCCCGGTCACACGTCACGTGGTCGGGCGGTCCCCCGCGTGCCCGGCGACCCACTGCATCAACGGGACGAGGAGCGCGGCCAGCTGTTCGCCGGGCTCGGTCAGGGAGTACTCCACGTGGGGCGGTACGACGGGTCGGGCCTCGCGATGGACCAACCCGTCGTCGGCCAGGGTGCGCAGCGTCTGCGCCAGCATCTTCTCGCTGACGCCCTGCGCGCGGCGGCGCAGCTCGCTCCAGCGCAGCGGCTCCCCCTCGGAGAGGGCCAGCAGCACCAGCACGCCCCACTTGCTCATCACGTGGTCGAGCAGGACCCGGCTCTGGCAGGCCGCCGGGAACACGCCGTCGGGATAGAGCTCGCGGAGGTTGCCACTTACCAACATGTGCGTACCTTACTTCAAAGTGGGTACTACCCCATGGGAAGTTAGCGGTGCCCCCCTTCGTTGGACCGGACGACAAGCCCTCCAACGAACAGGACATGACATGACCACCTACCTCGTCACCGGCGCCAGCGGCCAGCTCGGCCGCCTCACTGTCCAGGCCCTCCTCGAGCAGGGGGTGGCGGCCTCCGACGTCGTCGCGACCGCGCGCAACACCGACGCCATCGCCGACCTGGCCGCCCTCGGCGTCGTGACCCGCGCCGCCGACTACACCGACCCGACCTCGCTCAAGGAGGCCTTCGCCGGCGTCGACCGAGCCCTGCTCGTCTCGTCCAGCGCCGTCGGCGAGCGGGTCGCCCAGCACGCCAACGTCATCGGCGCGGCACGCGATGCGGGCGTCGAGCTGCTCGGATACACCAGCATCACCCGGGCCGACAGGGCGCAGATGATCTTGGCCGGCGAGCACCGCGCGACCGAGGACCTGCTGGCCGCGTCCGGGCTGCCGGTCGTGCTGCTGCGCAACTCGTGGTACCTCGAGAACTACACCGCGCAGGTCGCCACCGCCCTCGAGCACGGGGTCGTGCTCGGTGCCGCCGGCGAGGGTCGGGTCAGCGCCGCCACCCGCGCCGACTTCGCGGCCGCGGCCGCCGCCGCACTGGTCGCCGACGACCAGGCCGGTCGCGTGCACGAGCTCGGTGGCGACACCGCCTTCACCCTCGAGGAGTACGCCGCAACGCTGGCCGCCGAGTCCGGCCGGCCCGTCGCCTACCAGGACCTGCCCGCGCCGGAGCTCAGTGCCGCCCTGGTCGGCGCCGGCCTGCCCGAGCCGTACGCCGACGTGCTCGCCGACTCCGACCTGGGCCTGGCGCGCGGTGAGCTGCTGGTCGACTCCGGCGACCTGTCCCGGCTGATCGGTCGCCCCACGACCACGCCGGCCGAGGCGATCCGCGCCGCCCTCGCGTGACGCCGTCCCGGCCGCGCGGTGCGACGCACCGCGCGGCCGGCGGTGCGGACTGCGCCGTACCGCCCGCTTAGGCTTCTCGCATGTCGCGTCTCGGAGTCGTCCTGCCCGCACTCACGCTCGTCCTGTCCGGTGGCCTGGCCTGCGCCGCCGCCAGCGAGGCTCCCGACGCGGCGGCGCGGCCCACGACGGCCGAGCGTCGGATCGACACGCTGGGCCCCATCGACACCGTCGTGGCCATCTCGATCGACGGCCTCAACCCCAATGCGATCACCAAGCTGCGCAAGCGCGGCACTCCCGCGCTGCACCGGCTGATCCGCACCGGCGCGAGCACGCTCAACGCACGCACCGAGCTCGAGCTGACCGACACGCTGCCCAACCACACGGGCATGGTCACCGGGCGCCGCATCGAGGCCGCCACCGGTGGGCACGGCGTGACGTGGAACGACGATCGACGCAGGCCCTCGACGGTGCAGGCTGCGGCCGGCCACGAGGTCGAGTCGGTGTTCGACGTCGTGCACGACGCGGGTGGGAGCACCGCCTACTTCGCCAGCAAGACGAAGTTCTCGCTGTGGGAGCGCTCCTGGGACGAGGCCATCGACACCGACGTGATCATCGAGAACAACCGGCGGCTGACGCGACGGTTCGTCGCGGACCTGGCCGGCACCACCCGCAGCTTCCGCCTCCTGCACCTCTCCGCGCCCGACGCCGCCGGTCACGACCACGGGTTCATGAGCCCGCGCTACCTCGAGACGGTCACGGCCACCGACCGGCTCGTCGGCAAGGTGCTGCGGGCGATCTCGAGCTCCCCGACGCTCTCCGGGCACACCGCCGTCATCCTGACCTCGGACCACGGCGGCCGTGGCGCCAGCCACCGTGCGCCGAACCGACCGGCCAACTACACGGTGCCCTTCATGGTCTGGGGTCCCGACGTCGCCGTCGCCGACCTCTACGACATCAACCCGACCTACACCGATCCCGGTCGCACCCAGTCGACCTACGACGACGCGACCATCCGCAACGGCGACGTCGCCAACCTCGCGCTCGACCTGCTCGAGCTGCCCGCCGTCACGGACAGCGAGCACAACGTCGCGCAGGACCTCGTCACCCTCACGACCGACCCGAATCCGGCCGCGGGCTGACGCTCGGAGGCGTCAGGCCCAGAGCTGGCCGTCGAGGCGGTCCTCGGCCTCGTCGACGGTGCCCTCGTAGGCACCGGTCGAGAGGTACTTCCAACCGCCGTCGGCCACCACGAACGCGATGTCGGCCTTCTCCCCCGCCTTGACCGCCTTCGCGGCCTGGCCGAGCGCGGCATGCAGGATCGCGCCCGTGGAGATGCCGGCGAAGATGCCCTCGAGCTCGAGGAGCTCACGGACGCGGCGTACGGCGTCGCGCGGGCCGACCGAGAACCGTGAGTCGATCAGGGTCGCGTCGTAGAGCTCCGGCACGAAGCCCTCGTCGAGGTTGCGCAGGCCGTAGACGAGCTCGCCGTAGCGGGGCTCGGCGGCGACGATGCGGACGTCGGGCTTGGTCTTGCGGAAGAACCGCGAGACGCCCATCAGGGTGCCGGTGGTGCCGAGCCCGGCGACGAAGTGGGTGATCTCGGGGAGGTCGGCCAGCAGCTCGGGGCCGGTGCCCTCCTCGTGCGAGAGGGCGTTGGCCTCGTTGCCGTACTGGTAGAGCATGACCCAGTCGGGGTGCTCTCCAGCGATCTTCTTGGCGACCCGGACGGCCTCGTTGGAGCCGCCCGCGGCGGGCGAGGAGACGATCTCGGCGCCCCACATGCGCAGCAGCTGGCGGCGTTCCTCGGAGGTGTTCTCCGGCATCACGCAGACGATGCGATAGCCCTTGAGCTTGGCGGCCATGGCCAGTGAGATGCCGGTGTTGCCGCTCGTCGGCTCGAGGATCGTGGCGCCGGGTCGCAGCGTCCCGTCCTTCTCCGCCTGCTCGATCATCTTGAGCGCGGGCCGGTCCTTGATGGAGCCGGTGGGGTTGCGGTCCTCGAGCTTGGCCCAGATGCGGACATCGGGGCTCGGCGACAGTCGCGGCAGCCCGATCAGCGGCGTGCCGCCCACGGACTCCAGCAGGCTGTCGAAGCGGGTCATCCGCCTGCGACCGCCGGCAGCACGACGACCTGGTCGCCGTCGGCGAGCTCCGCGTCGAGGCCACCGATGAAGCGGACGTCCTCGTCGTTGATGTAGACGTTGACGAACCGGCGCAGGTCGCCGTTGTCGATCAGGCGCTCCTTGATGCCGGGGTGGTTGCCCTCTAGGTCGTCGATCAGCGCCGTCAGCGTCGCGCCCTCGGCCTCGACCGCCTTGGCGCCGTCGGTGTAGGTGCGAAGGATGGTGGGGATGCGGACCTCGATGGCCATCAGGGGGTGCTCTCTTCCGTAGGCGTGATCGTGACGTCTTCTTCGGTCACGACACCGTCGATGATTCTGTATGACCTGAACTCGACGGGGCCGTCGTTATTCCCGTGCTCGCGGGTGCTGACCAGGACGTAGTGCGCGTTGGGCTCGCTCGCCAGCCCGATGTCGGTGCGACTGGGATAGGCCTCGGTGGCTGTGTGCGAGTGGTAGACCACCACCGGCTCCTCGTCCCGCTCGTCCATGTCCTTGTAGAGCTGGAACAGGTCGGTGGAGTCGAACTCGTAGAACGTCGGGCTGCCCGCGGCGTTGACCATCTCGATGAAGCGCTCGGGCCGGTCGCTGCCCTCGGGGCCGGCGACGACGCCGCAGGCCTCGTCGGGGTGGTCGCGCTTCGCGTGCGCGACGATCGCGTCGTACGTCGCCTGGTCGATGGTCAACACGAGGTCAAGGGTAGGCGGCGCCTCCGCCCGCGCCGTACCGCGTCTCAGACGAGCGCGACGGCGGTCACCTTCCGCCTCCCCCCTGAACTTCCACTCGTGCGGGTGGAAGTCCATCCGCCGCTGAGCGGGGGACGGGCGGATCGGGCCTGAACTTCCACTCGTGCGGGTGGAAGTTCATCGGTGCGGACGGTTCAGACGAGGGCCGCTGCGGCGCACGTGGCGCTGCAGGCGTCGAGCAGCTCGCCCTCGGAGAAGCCCGAGCCGGCGAACCATGCGGGCGCCGTCAGGCCCAGCGCGAGCAGGGACTCGCGCGAGGTGTCCCGCGTCGGGTCCTCCTCGAAGACCTGCACCAGCTCCGGGTCGCTGGTCTCGCGGACCAGGTCGACCAGGTCGGCGATCGTCGTGGCGACGTGCACCGTCGCCCTGCCCTCGGGCCCGAGGAGCACGCCCACCCAGCCTGCTGCGCAGGAGGTCACGCCCAGCACCGGAGCAGCCGGACGCAGCGGCTCCGGGCCGATCTCGGCCTCGGACCTCCCCACGAACCGCGCCTCGCGCTCGTCGGCGAGCCCGGCCTCGACCCGGCCGGCCATGCGGGCGGACATCGGCGGCAGGTCGTCGACGGGCCACCAGCGGACGTCGGTGGACTCGTCATCGGCCACGTGGGCGGCACCGCTCACCCAGGTGCAGGAGAACGTCAGGTCGAGGTAGGCCGCCCGGTCGCCGTTGTCGTAGGTGAGCTCGGGCAGCACGGTGGTGGCGGCCAGGCGATCGACGCTGATCACGACGCCGGTCTCCTCCAGCGCCTCGCGGGCCGCCGCGATCGCGGGCTCCTCGCCCGGGTCGACGATGCCGGTGACGGGCGTCCAGGCACCGTTGTCGGAGCGCTTGACCAGGAGCACATGGTCGTCGCCGCGGGTGATGACGGCGGTGACGCCGGGCAGCCACAGGGGGTGGTGGCCGATCATCTCGCGCATCTCGACGACGAAGTCGGGGATCGGGCTCACGCCGTCAGGGCCTCGACGATCGTCTCCTGCAGCCAGCCGACCCACTCGTAGATGTCGTGGGCCTGCGCGCGGGGGTCGTCGTCGTCCATGGCGTCCCAGATCTCCTCGTCGCCGTCCTCCACGCCGAGGCGGGTGGCGAGCGCGAGCCGGATGTCGGTGAACGACCGCATCCAGGTCTCGGCGGTCGGCTCGTCGAGCTCGACGTCGATCATCAGGCCGTCCTCCTCGAGCTCGGGCGGCAGCCCGGCCTCCTCGAGGCAGTCGATGATCGTGCAGGCGGCCGCGGCCTTGCCGTCGCGCAGGCTGCCCTCGGTGAAGCGCCGGAACTCCGACGCGGCCTCGTCGTCCTCGAGATAGGCGGTGGGGAACAACCGCTGCAGCACCGGGTCCTCCGGCTCGCTGGTCGGTCCGGAGAAGTCCATCATCGCCTCGAAGGGATCGCGCGCGTCGTCGGGCACAGCCGCCTCGTTGCGCAGCAGCTCGACGATCTGCGAGGCCAGCGAGCGCAGCAGGTCGGACTCGAAGCCGGTGAAGTTGGCGATGATCAGCCGCGACTTCCGGTGGCGCGTGAAAGCCCCCACGTCAGGTCGCCTTCTCCATGGTCGCCCACAGGCCGTATTCATGCATCGCCTGCACGTCGCGCTCCATCTCCTCGCGGGTGCCGGTGGACACGACGGACCGGCCGTCGTTGTGCACCTCGAGCATCAGCTTGGTGGCCTTGGCCTCGGAGTAGCCGAAGTACTTCCGGAAGACATAGCTGACGTAGTTCATCAGGTTGACGGGGTCGTTCCACACGATGGTCACCCACGGCTTGGCCAGGAAGGTGATCTCGTCGGGGGTCAGGGTCGGTTCGACCTCGACGGGGCTTGCGGCTGACACGTTCGCCATCGTGGCACACCCGAGGGCGACTCCTCACCAGCCGGCTGCCGAGAAGACGGCGGGCCCTTCGTTCCTCCCCGGCACGCCGACCCCGGCGATACTGTCGCCGGCATGCCCGATCTCCTCACCGACGTGGCCGACGGCGTGCTGACGCTGACCTTCAACCGGCCGGAGGTCTTCAACGCGTTGAGCGGAGAGATGTCGCTCGGCCTCGCCGACCAGCTCGAGGGCGCGGTGTCCCGCTCGGACGTGCGGGTGGTCGTGATCACGGGCACCGGCGCCGCCTTCAGCACCGGGGCGGACATCGGCGGTGCCGACGCGCACGAGCGCTTCGACGCACGCGCACTCGACCTGGCCAACCGGATGGTGCGCGCGGTCGTCAACCTCGACAAGCCGGTGCTCGCGGGGGTCAACGGCATCGCAGCGGGGGTCGGCGCCAGCATCGCGCTGGCCGCCGACATCATCGTCGCGAAGGAGTCGGCCGCCTTCCTGCTGGCCTTCTCGCGAGTCGGCCTGATGCCCGACGGAGGCGCGAGCGCCACCATCGCGGCCGGGGTGGGCCGCGCGCGGGCCATGCGGATGGCGCTGCTCGCCGAGCCGCTGGGCGCCAGCGAGGCCCTCGACGCTGGGTTGATCACCCACCTCAGCACGGACGATGAGTTCGACACGACCGTCGCCACGCTCGCGCGGCGCCTCGCCGCCGGGCCGCCGCTGGCCTTCACGGCGACGAAGAGGGCCATCAACGCCGCGACCCTGAGCCACCTCGAGGGTGCCCTCGAGCGCGAGCGCACCGGCCAGACCATCCTGCTCAGGACGGCGGACGCCGCGGAGGGCATGCGCGCGTTCGGCGAGAAGCGCAGGCCCACCTTCACCGGGCGCTGATCAGCACCACTTGCGCGCCAGGGTCGTGACGACGTTGAAGTTGCGATTGGTCGCGACGCCGATCAGCCGTTCGACCCGCAGCGGGTCGACGGCGCCGGCCTCGTACGTCGGCCCCAGCAACAGGTGGCACGCACGACCGCGTACGACGGCGCGGTGCTCGGCCGTGGACAGCGCCTCGACGGCGGCCTCATCCGCGACGGGTTCCTTGAGCAACAGGACGTAATGACGCGACAGCTCGCGCTCCGCGGAGAGCTCCTCGGCGTCCCTACCGATCTGCGCGAGCTCCGCCCTGGTGAAGGCGATCGTCGGCACCTCGAAGCCGGCGACCTCGGCGAACGCGCTCTCGAGGGCCGCCTCGACCTTGACCCGGGAGCGCAGCGAGGACGTCACCCGGACGTTGCCGGTGTTGATGTAGGTCTCGACGTCGCTGAACCCGGCCATCTCGCACGCCGCCCTGATCGCTTCCTTGGGGAACTTGCGCCTGGCGCCGAGGTTGATGGCACGGAGAAACGCCACGTGGGTGGTCATGGATGAGATCATGCACACAGTCCGTTGGGTCTAAGGTGCTGGCATGAACACACGCACTCTTGCCCTCGGCCTCGGCGCCATCGCCCTCTCCTTTGCGGCCACCGGTTGCGCCAAGGACGACACCTCCTCGACCACCGAGTCGGGCATCCAGCTCGTCAAGGAAGGTGTGCTGACGATCTGCACGCACCTGCCCTACGAGCCCTTCGAGTTCACGGAGGGCGGCGAGGTCGTCGGTTTCGACCCCGCGGTGCTGGAGATCGCTGCCGACAACGAGGGGCTCGACACCGAGGTCATCGACGTCGCGTGGGAGACGATCACGACGGGCGAGGCCCTCAACAGCGGCCAGTGCGACGTGGCCGCCGGCGCCATGACGATCAACCCCGAGCGTGAGGCCGTCATGGACTTCACCGACCCCTACTTCACGGCCACCCAGGCCCTCATGACCAAGACCGGCGCGGGCATCACGTCGCTCGAGGACCTCGCGGGCAAGAAGGTCGCTGTCCAGGACGGCACGACCGGAGCCGACTACGTCCGCGAGAACGCCCCCAAGAACACCGAGGTCGTCTCCTACGAGGACTCCTCGCTCATGCAGCAGGCGGTCCTGACCGGCCGGGCCGACGCCGGCGTCAACGACAACGGCCTGCTCAACTACTTCGTCAGCGAGAACCCCGAGGTCGAGGTCGTCACGGAGTTCGAGACCGGCGAGGAGTACGGCTTCTCGGTGAAGAAGGACAGCAACGACGAGCTGCTCGCCGCCATCAACGACGGCATCGCGAGCGACGAGTACGACGCGGTCTACGAAGAGTGGTTCGGCACCGCCCCGCCCAGCTGATCGCCCCCTTCCCCGCCGACCCGTCCAAGAAGGTGACCTGATTCATGGCGAGTCCCCGCCAACGTGCCGCCCGGTGGCGTTACGTCCAGTACGCCATTCTCGTCGCCGCGTTGTTGGCGATCGCGTTCATCGCCGACTGGGCCCAGATCCAGCGGGCGTTCTGGAACTGGGAGCTGGTCAAGGAGCAGTTCCCGCGCGTCCTGACCATCGCCCTGAAGAACACGATCGTCTACACCGCGTGCGGCTTCGCCTTCGGACTGGCCCTCGGCTTGTTGCTGGCGCTGATGCGTCTCTCGAGCGTCGGGCCCTACCGGTGGATCGCGACCGGCATCATCGAGCTCTTCCGTGGCCTGCCCGCCCTGGTCGTCTTCATCGCGCTGAGCGTCGGGTTCAACCTGGCCTTCCCGGCCTACGAAATTCCGTTCGGCAACCTGGGCATCGTCACCCTGGCCCTGGGCCTCGTCGGCGGCGCCTACATGGCAGAGACGATCCGGGCCGGCATCCAGGCGGTGCCGAAGGGCCAGCTCGAGGCTGCGCGATCGCTCGGGATGTCGCACGGTCGGGCGATGATCAGCGTGGTGGTCCCGCAGGCGTTCCGGATCATCCTGCCGCCGCTGACCAACGAGCTGATCCTGCTGACGAAGGACTCGTCGCTGGTCTACATCCTCGGGCTCTCCCTCTCGGGCTACGAGCTCACCAAGTTCGGCCGGGAGGGCATGAACTCCGCCTCCAACCTGACCCCGATCATCGTGATCGCCCTGTGCTACCTGCTGATCACGGTGCCGCTGTCGATCGTCGTACGCCGCATGGAGAGCCGCTCGGAGAGGGCCCGCTGATGACCACCACCCAGAGCGACACCAGTCGAGGCGCGGCAGCGATCGACGTCCAGGACCTGCACAAGTACTTCGGCGACAACGAAGTGCTCAAGGGCATCGACTTCCACGTCAGCAACGGCCAGGTGGTCTGCGTCATCGGCCCCAGCGGCTCGGGCAAGTCCACCCTGCTGCGCTGCGTCAACATGCTCGAGACGCCGACCAGCGGCAAGATCTTCGTCGAGGGCGACGAGATCACCGACCCGGACGCCGACATCGACAAGCTGCGCGCGCGCATCGGGATGGTCTTCCAGCAGTTCAACCTGTTCCCGCACATGACCGTGCTGCGCAACCTGACCATCTCCCAGGAGAAGGTCAAGGGGCGCAAGAAGGCCGAAGCGGTCGAGGTCGCCCGCAAGAACCTCGAGAAGGTCGGGCTCGCCGACCGGGAGGACGCCTACCCAGCCCACCTCTCCGGCGGGCAGCAGCAGCGCGTGGCGATCGCCCGGGCGCTGTCGATGGATCCCGACATGATGCTCTTCGACGAGCCGACGTCGGCCCTCGACCCGGAGCTGGTCGGCGACGTGCTGGCCGTCATGAAGGACCTCGCCTCCGAGGGCATGACGATGATGGTCGTCACCCACGAGATGGGCTTCGCCCGCGAGGTCGGCAACAAGCTGGTCTTCATGGACGGCGGCGTCATCGTCGAGGAGGGCGACCCCGCCGCCGTGCTCGCCGACCCGCAGCACGAGCGCACGCAGGCGTTCTTGTCCAAGGTCCTCTAGGACCCGAGCCACTCCCTGGCCGAGGCGACCACCGCCTCGGTCAGGTCGGCGACCACGGCCGAGCCGAGGCGCCAGTGCTGCCAGTAGAGCGGCACGTCCGAGTGCCTCCCGGGGTGCAGCTCGACGAGCCGGCCGCTGGCGAGGTCGTCCCCCGCCTGGCCGATCGGGATCATCCCCCAGCCCATCCCCCGCCGCACCGCGTTGTCGAACTCGCGCACCGAGGGGATCCACGTCACCGGGGGCGCCAGGTGTCGCCGGGTGACCTTGCGCAGGAAGTCGTGCTGCAGGGTGTCGTTGCGGTCGAACGCCACGATCGGCGCCTTCGCGAGATCGGCCGTCGTCGCACCGTCCGGCAGGTGCGCGGCCATGAACTCGGGTGTCGCCACCGCGACGTAGCGCAACCGCCCGAGCCGCACCACCCGGCAGCCGGGCACCGGGCGCGGCTCCGAGGTGATGGCCGCCATGACGTCGCCGCGCCGCAGCCGCTCGGTGGTGCGTGACTGGTCCTCGCGCACGACCTCGAACGTCACGCGGTGGGCGCGCTGCACCGTGACCAGCGCGTCGATCAGCCAGGTGTAGAGAGCGTCGGCGTTCACCGCGATCGGCACCGAGGCGTACGGCGTGTCCTCGTCACCGGCCTCCCCCGCCTCGACGAGCTCGGCGACGGCCTCCCGCTCGAGGAGCTCGACCTGGGTCGCGAGCCGCACCAGCACGTCACCCGCCTCGGTCGCGGAGATCGGCTTGACCCGGTGCACCAGCACCCGCCCGACCCGCGTCTCCAGGGCCTTGATCCGCTGGCTGATCGCCGACGGTGTCACGTGCAGCTCGCGGGCTGCCGCTTCGAAGGTGCCGAAGCGGATCACGGCGGCCAGGGTGCGCAGGGCGACGGGGTCGATCTGGGTGAGGTCTTTCACAATTAGAGATCCTAATGATCCTTGCAAATACTTCGCTGGGTTAAAGGCACCTCACCCCCTAGCGTTGACCGCATGTTGAGCATCTTCGTCACCGGTCTGCTGACCGGACTCGCCCTGATCGTGGCGGTCGGCGCGCAGAACGCCTTCGTCCTGCGCCAGGGGATCCGCGGCGAGCACGTCGTCGCGGTGATCGCCGTCTGCCTGGTCTCGGACGTCGTCGCGATCACCGCCGGCGTGGCCGGCCTCGGCGTCGTGATGGAGCGCTGGCCGGCCGTGCTGCCGATCGCGCAGATCGGCGGCGGGATCTATCTCATCGCCTTCGGCATCCAGTCGGCCATGCGCGCGTGGCGGCCGAGCGCACTCGCCGCGGAGACGGGCACCACGATGTCACTGCGTCGCGCGATGCTGCTGGCGCTGGCGCTGACCTGGCTCAACCCGCACTTCTACCTCGACGCGCTGCTCATGCTCGGCACCGTCGCCAACAGCTTCGGCGACCAGCGCTGGTGGTTCTGGGCCGGTTCGCTCGTCGCCAGCAGCATCTGGTTCCCCACCCTGGGCCTCGGCGCCCGCGCGCTGCGCGGCATCTTCGCCCGCCCGTCGGCCTGGCGGGTGCTCGACTCCGGCATCGCCGTGGTGATGGGCGGCCTGGGCGTCGGGCTGCTCGTGCACTGAGCCGCGTCGGGACGTCGCGATCACGTCACCCGGCGTGCACGACGGCGCCACGTGGGCGTCAACCCCGCCGGGTCGACTCGGGACATGACCTCCCGGATCCTGGCCACCCTGTTCGCACCCGCCCTGCTGGCGTCGCTCGCGCTCTCTGCCCCGGCGGCGGCCACGACCGGAGCCGCCCCCGAGCCGGTCGTCGCGCTCCAGCAGGCCCACGCCCACAACGACTACGAGCACCAGCGCCCGCTGCTCGACGCACTCGACCACGGCTTCACCTCGGTCGAGGCCGACGTCTGGCTGGTCGATGGTGAGCTGCTGGTCGCGCACGACCTGGCCGACGTCCAGCCCGGCCGGACGCTGGAGTCGCTCTACCTCGAGCCGCTGGCCAAGATCGTGGCTGACAACGGCGGGACCGTCCACCCGGGCTGGGACGGCACCTTCCAGCTGCTGATCGACGTCAAGAGCGACGCCCGCCCGACGTACGACGCCATCCACGCGGCGCTCGCCGCCCACGAGGAGATCATGACCCGCTTCCAGCACGGCGCGCGCAAGCAGCGGGCCGTCGACGCCGTGATCAGCGGCAACCGCGACCTCGCCTTCATGTCGTCGCAGAAGAAGCGCTTCGCGGGGTACGACGGCCGGCTGGGCGACCTCGGGTCAGGCCTGTCGGCCAACGTGATGCCCCTCGTCAGCGACAACTGGACGCGCCACTTCACCTGGCAGGGCGTGGGCCCGATGCCGGCAGCCGAGCGTGCCGAGCTGGAGGCGATCGTCGCGCAGGCTCACGCAGCCGGTTACCGCGTCCGGTTCTGGGCCACCCCCGATGCTGCCCTGCCCAACCGGGAGGCGGTCTGGCAGGCACTGCGCAACGCCGGCGTCGACCACATCAACACCGACGACCTCGCGGGCCTTCAGGCGTTCCTGTCGTCCTGAGCGAACACCAGCGACTGCGCTTCCAGCGCCTCGCGCAGCCGGTCGATCGCGATCGGCCCGACGCCGTGCAGGGCGCCGAGCTCGGCCGCGGTCAGGGCGGCCACCTGCTCGAGCGTGGTGATCCCCGCCGCGCGCAACGCCTTGGTCGCCGGGGCGCCGATCCTCGGCAGCTTCGTGCCCGCGGGCCGCGGTGTGCGCTGACGCGGTGCCGACAGGCCCGAGTCGACGACGGCCTGGCCGCGGGGCGAGAGGAGGTAGCCGATGTCGAGCGACTCGGTCAGGCCGAGTTCCTTGAGCTTGCGGACGTCCTTCTTGAAGTCGGCCGTGTCGCGCCCGACCTGCGCGGCCAGGTCGGGGGCCCGCACCGTCGGGTTGAGGTCGATCAGGTCGAGGGTCTCGCGGGTCCAGGCGCCGTACGCCGATGCCTTGTCCAGCCTCGCCAGCCTGGCGTCGATCTCGGCGATCTCCTCGGCGGTGGGGATGCTCTCCCGCAGCGCCTCGCGCGGGTCCGCGCCGGCGTAGGCCAGCCCGACGCGCCAGATCGGGTCGTCCGGACGAGTGGCGAGGGCCTTGGCCAGGGCGGCGGGGGTCAGCCCCGAACGGCGGGCGTCGTCGGGCGTCGGCTCGAGGACCCGCTCGACGGAGGTCACCTCGACGACACCCACAGCCGTGCGCATCTGGGTGCCGACGACCACCCGCGGGGTGGCCCAGCGACGCAGCGCGAGGTCGACCTCCCCCGCCTTGATCGCATCGAGGATGTCGCGCCGGATCATCATGACGGGCAAGCCTGCCAGAGTCGGCCGTCGGGCGGCAGGTCGCCCGTCGGCCGCGATCCTCGGTGGGGCATGGGCCGGGCTCGTAGGCTCGATGCATGCCGTCCCTCCGCGCTCGACTGGGCCACGAGCTGTTCCGCCGCGTCGCCGGGCCCGACGGGCCGCGGCATCGCGAACGCATCCATGGCACGCCCGGGCCGCGATGGTTCGACCGCGACTCCCAGATCGTCCGCGTGCACGGCGATGCCTCGATGTTCATCGGCGGCATCCGCGCGATCCTGCTGCAGACGATGCACCCCGCCGCGATGCAGGCGGTCGCCGACCACTCGGGCTTCCGCGGCGACATGTGGGGCCGGCTCGCCCGCACCAGCCAGTTCCTCGCGGTGACCACCTTCGGCACGGCCGAGCATGCCGAACAGGCTGTCCGCGCCGTACGCACCATCCACGAGCGGGTGACGGGGACGATGCCTGACGGCACGCCCTATGCGGCCTCCGACCCGCACCTGCTGGCGTGGGTGCACGCGGCCGAGGTCGACAGCTTCCTGCTCGCGCACCAGACGTACGGCGCCCGCCCGCTCGACGCAGCCGGGTGCGACGCCTATGTCGCGCAGGCGGCGGAGATCGGCGCCCGCCTCGGGGTCATCGACCCCCCGCGCACCGTCGCCGAGCTGCGTCGGGTGCTGGACGACTTCCGGCCCGAGCTGCGTGCCACCGACGAGGCGCGCAGTGCCGTGCGGTTCCTGGTGCTCCACCCCGACCTGCCGCTCGCCGCGCGCCCTGCCTACGGCGTGCTGATCGCGGCCGGCGTCGCCCTGCTCCCCCGCTGGACCCGCCGCCCGCTGCGCCTGCCGTGGCTGCCGGTCTCCGAGCGGACCGTGGTCAGGGCGCTCGGCGTCCTCGCCACCGGCACCATTCGCTGGGCCATGACGCCCGGAGTCGACGAGGCACGCGAGCTGAGGGCCTCCGCGCAGGCGTGACCATTTGCCTGCTCAAGCGTCGAGCTCGACGCCCGACGACCCGCAGTCCCAGCGTTGAGCGTCCATGCGGACGCTTGAGCCGGGAAACCGACGCCCGGCCTCAGTCCCCTACAAGTTCCCGCGGGCGTCCTGCTCGCGCTCGATCGCCTCGAAGAGCGCCTTGAAGTTGCCCTTGCCGAAGCCGAGCGAGCCGTGGCGCTCGATGAACTCGTAGAACACCGTCGGCCGGTCACCCATCGGCTTGGTGAAGATCTGCAGGAGATAGCCGTCCTCGTCGCGGTCGACCAGGATCTTGCGCTTCTTCAGCTCCTCGATCGGCACCCGCACCTCACCGATGCGGGCACGCAGGGCCGGGTCGTCGTAGTAGGAGTCGGGGGTGTCGAGGAACTGGATGCCGTTGTCGCGCAGGATGTCGACCGAGCGCAGGATGTCGTTGGTCGCGAGCGCGATGTGCTGGCAGCCGGCGCCGTCGTAGAACTCGAGGTACTCGTCGATCTGCGACTTCTTCTTCGCGATCGCCGGCTCGTTGAGCGGGAACTTCACGCGGTGGTTGCCGCTCGCGACGACCTTCGACATCAGCGCGGAGTAGTCGGTGGCGATGTCGTCACCGATGAACTCCGCCATGTTCGTGAAGCCGAGCACCTTGTTGTAGAACGTCACCCACTCGTCCATCTTGCCGAGCTCGACGTTGCCGACGCAGTGGTCGACAGCCTGGAACAGCCGCTTGGGGTGGCCCTCGCGGCGGACCACCGTGGACTCGCGGGCGACGAAGCCCGGCAGGTAGGGCCCGCTGTAGCGCGAGCGGTCGACGAGGGTGTGGCGGGTCTCGCCGTACGTCGCGATCGCCGCCAGCCGCACGGTGCCGTGCTCGTCGGACTCGTCGTGCGGCTCGACCAGGACCGTGGCGCCCATGGCGCGGGCGTGGTCGATGCACTTGTCGACGTCGGACACCTCGATCGCCAGGTCGACGACGCCGTCGCCGTGCCTGCGGTGGTGCTCGAGCACGGGGCTGTCGGGGGTGACGCCGCCGGTGAAGACGAAGCGGGCGGAGCCGCTGCGCAGGACATAGGTCTTGGATTCGCGGTGGCCGGTCTCGGGGCCGCGGTAGGCCTCGAGCTCCATGCCGAGCGCGAGCTGGTAGAAGTTCGCGGTCTGGGTCGCGTTGCCGACGACGAAGCAGACGGCGTCCTGCGCGATCACAGGGAACGGGTCGCTCGACGCGTCGTACTCGACGAGCCCGACCAGCTGCTGGAGCTGCTCGAGGGTGAGCCCGGCCTGCTGCTCCTCGGCGGTGAGCACGGTCAGCGTGGTGTCAGTCATGCGGTCAACTCTGTCGAGGACAGGCAAGGTGTGCAACAGTACGGCGAAGTGCTGGACAACTTGCCTCATCAGGAGTCATCGCATGGACGATCTGGACAGCAGATTGATCGATCTCTTCGCTGCCGAGCCGCGCATCGGCGTCCTCGAGGCGAGTCGGCGCCTCGGTGTCGCCCGCGGGACCGTGCAGGCCAGGCTCGACCGGCTGAGCTCGAGCAGCGTCGTGATCGGCTGGGGTCCCGAGCTCTCCCCCGAGGCGCTCGGCTTCCCGGTGATGGCATTCTTGACCCTGGAGATCCGCCAGGGGTCGGGCCACAACGCGATCGCCCGCCACCTCGCCGCGATCCCCGAGGTGCTGGAGGCCTACACGATCACCGGCGCCGGCGACATGTGGGCGCGGGTCGTGGCACGGTCCAACGCCGATCTCCAGCGGGTGATCGACCAGGTGCTCGCGGACCGTGGCATCGAGCGTTCCACGACCGTGATCGCGCTCGCCGCGCAGATCGAGCACCGGGTGCTCCCGCTGGCGCGCGCCGCCGTCACGCCGGGCTAGCGGCAGCCGAGCCTCAGCGCAGCCGCTCCGCGACCTGCTGGGCCGCCGCGAGGACACGGGGTGCGACCAGCTTCTCGTCGATAGCGCCGTCGAGGGTCACGATGCCGACGCTGGCGCGCAGCCCCTCGAGCCCGCGCACCGGGGCGGCCAGCCCGTGGGCACCGGACTGGAGCTCCCCACTGGTGACGGCGTACGCCGCCGTGTCAGCGTCGCTGAGCAGGCTGATCGCCTTCCCTGCCGCCCCCGCAGTGAGCGGGTGACGCGAGCCGACGCGGTAGGCCACGTGGTAGTCGGTCCAGGTCGGCTCGACGACCGCCAGCGCCAGGGCCTCGTCGCCGTCGGCCACGGTGAAGTGGGCGGTGCACCCGATGGCCTCGGCGAGCGAGCGCAGCACCGGCACGGCGAGGTCGCGCAGCAGCGGCTGGACGGCCGAGGCGAGGTGCAGCACGCCGAGTCCCACGCACAGCCGACCACGGCCGTCGCGGCGGACCAGGGCGTGCTGCTCGAGCGTGCTGATGAGCCGGTAGACCACGGTCCGGTTGACGCCCATCTGCTGCGACAGCTCGGTGACCGTCAGCCCCTGCGGAGCCTCGGCGAGCACCTCCAGGACGCGCAGGCCTCGATCGAGCGTCTGGGAGGTCTCGGTGGCCATGGATCCAATCTAGTGACAACTTCGTGCGCGCGGCCCCCATCACACCCTCGAGTGCCTTTTGGCACCAACCCCGAGACGGGGTGTCCACACACCAGTCGATCAAGGGAGAAATCCATGCATC
The DNA here is from genome assembly GCF_003047285.1 of Nocardioides allogilvus. Lineage (GTDB taxonomy): Bacteria > Actinomycetota > Actinomycetes > Propionibacteriales > Nocardioidaceae > Nocardioides > Nocardioides allogilvus. The sequence continues at coordinate 592,028 of NZ_PZYX01000002.1, forward strand.
GCCACGTACGCCGCACGTTCGCCAGCACCGGGACGACGGCGCTCCTCGCCGCAGCACTGCTCACCGCCCCCGGTGCCCAGGCTGCCGCAGCCACGACCTGTCAGGGGAAGGAGGTGACCATCGACGGCACCGGGCAGGCCACCGTCACCGGCACTCCCGCCAACGACGTGATCGCGGCCGGCCAGGGCTCGAGCGTCTCGGCACTCGCCGGGGACGACACCATCTGTGTGCTCCCCAGCACGGCCACCACGCCCACGTCGGTCGATGCCGGCGAGGGCAACGACTCCGTCGACACGTCCACGCTCGCCGCGGGTGTCACCGTCACCACGACGTTGGGCGCCGGTGACGACACCTACGCCGGTGGCGCCGCCTCCGACCAGGTCGCCACCCGCGAAGGCGCGGACACGGTCTCGACCGGGGCCGGCAACGACGGCGTCGGCAGCGGCATCGCCGCCCAGCCCAACGGGGACAAGCTCGACCTCGGTGTCGGCGACGACGTCCTCGACTGGCACGGCATCCAGGCGCCGGGCGGCAGTGTCGACCTCGGCGAGGGCGCCAACACCCTGGCCGACAGCGACGGCGGCGTCGTCGCCATCAACGCCGTACCCCGCAAGCTCGACCGCAACGCTGTCACGGCCCTGCAGTGGAAGGGCACGGTGACGACCTACGTCGTCGAGTCCACGGCGACGTCCGCCGCGTTCACCGGCACCAACGACGCCGAGACCTTCATCCTGCGCGACCCGGCTGCCGGGGCGACGCCGACGAAGGTGGCCGTCGACATGGCCGGCGGCAACGACACCGTCACCATCCGCTCCAACGTCATCGACGGCTCGAGCTGGGCCGGTGGCGACGGCACGGACCTGTTCCAGGTCGCCCACAACTACGGCGAGCTGCTGATCAACCTCAACAGCGGGCAGTTCGAGACCGGGGCGCCGGACGTGACGGTCGACCAGACCGTCCGGACCTTCGAGAACGTCGACGCCGTCACGACGTCGATGACCGTCAAGGGCACGCACCAGGCCAACGTCATCAACGTGGAGGGCTGCGACGTGCGGCTCGCCGGTCGCGCCGGCGACGACAAGCTCGCCTTCGGCACGGACATCGAGAACGCGCCGAGCGTGACCTGCTCGACGACGACGATGACCGCTCGAGGCGGGAAGAACGACGACGAGATCACCGGCACGAACGGTGCCGACAAGCTGTTCGGCAACCGCGGCCGCGACTCGATCGACGCCCTCGCCGGCAACGACGTCATCTTCGGTGGCGACGACACCGACCGCGTCAACGGCAACGCCGGGGACGACAAGGTCCGTGGTGGCCGAGGCAACGACGAGGTCGGCGGCAACGACGGCAACGACCGCGTCCAGGGCGACCAGGGCAACGACCGCCTGCTCGGCCAGGCCGGCAACGACGTCCTCGTCGGTGGCCGCGGCTTCGACCGCGCCAACGGTGCGGACGGCTTCGACAAGTGCTTCGCCGTCGAGCGTCGCCGCAACTGTGAGCGCTGAGCAAGACTGATCACAGCACACCGGCCGTCGTCCGCACCCGCGGGCGGCGGCCGGTCCGCGTCCCCGGGCGGGACGGTGAGTCGGTCGTACGTCGCCGTCAGGACGTCTTCTTGACGGCCCACTCGCGCACGCGGTTGATGCGGGCGTGCAGCTGCTCGGCGGTGGCGACCGCGGCTGCGGGACCGCCGCACTCCTTGCGCAGCGCGGCGTGGGTGATGCCGTGGGCCTGGCCCGTGCGGTGGTGCCAGGCGGCGACCAGGCCGTTGAGCTCGCGACGCAGCACCGCGAGCTGCTCGTGGGTGGTCAGCTCGGCGACCGTGTCGGGCTCGCGCCCTGCCGCGGCGGCCTTCTGGCGCTTGGCGCGCTCGCTGGTGCGCGAGTGCAGGAGCTCCCGCACCTGGTCGGGCTCGAGCAGGCCGGGGATGCCGAGGAAGTCCATCTCCTCCTCCGAGCCGACGTGCACCTCTCCGGAGTGGCCGAACTCGCCGCCGTCGTAGAGCACCCGGTCGAAGGACGCGGTCGAGCCGAGGGCCTCGAAGGACATCTCCAGCTCGCCGGAGGCGCTCTCGCTGGCGTTGGCCTGGGCCAGCAGGTCGTTCTCCGCGGCGAAGATGTCGTCCTCGTTGCCGACCTTGCGGCCCAGCACGTGGTCGCGCTCCACCTCCATCTCGGAGGCGTAGCCCAGCAGGCGCGGCACGGACGGCAGGAACACCGACGCCGTCTCGCCGCGGCCCCTGGCACGCACGAAGCGGCCGACCGCCTGCGCGAAGAAGAGCTGGGTGCCGGTGGTGGTGGCCCAGACCCCGACGGCCAGTCGCGGCACGTCGACGCCTTCGGAGACCATGCGGACCGCGACCATCCAGCGCTTGTCGGACTCGGCGAACTGGCTGATCTTCTTCGACGCGGCCTTCTCGTCGGAGAGCACGACGACCGGCGACTCGCCGGTGATCTTCTTCAGCAGCCCGGCGTAGGCGCGAGCGGACTCCTGGTCGGAGGAGATGACCAGCCCTCCGGCGTCGGGCATGTGGCGGCGTACTTCCGAGAGGCGCTTGTCTGCGGCCTCGAGCACGGCCGGCATCCACGACCCCGAGGGATCGAGCGCGGTGCGCAGCGCCTGGGCGTGCATGTCCTTCGTCAGGGGCTCGCCCAGCCGGGCGAGGATCTCGTCACCGGCACGGGTGCGCCAGGTCATCTCCCCCGAGTAGGCCATGAAGAGCACCGGGCGCACGACGTGGTCGGCCAGCGCGTGGGCATAGCCGTAGGTGAAGTCGGCGACCGAGCGAGGGATGCCGTCCTCGCCGGGCGCATAGGTGACGAACGGGATCGGGTTGATGTCGGACCGGAAGGGCGTGCCGGTCAGGGCGAGCCGCCGGGTCGCCGGCTGGAAGGCCTCCTGGACTCCCTCGCCCCACGACATCGCATCACCCGCGTGGTGGATCTCGTCGAGGATCACCAGGGTCTTGAAGCGCTCGGTGCGGATGCGCATCGCGAGCGGGTTGACCGCGACCCCGGCATAGGTCACGGCGATGCCGACGAAGTCCTTCGAGGTCTTGCCGGAGCCCGCGCTGTAGGTCGGGTCGAGCGGGATGCCGGCTCGCGCCGCGGCCTCGGCCCACTGGGTCTTGAGGTGCTCGGTCGGCGCGACGACGGTGATCCGGTCGATGATCCGCCGGCCCAGCAGCTCGGCTGCGACCGTCAGCGCGAAGGTCGTCTTGCCGGCGCCCGGCGTCGCCACGGCGAGGAAGTCGCGCGGGGAGGTGGCGGCGTACTTGTCCATCGCCGCCTGCTGCCACGCACGCAGCGACGGGGCCGTCCCCCACGCGGCACGATCGGGCCAGGCTGGGGTGAGGACGGGCGCAGGGGTGATGGGCTCGGGGCGCCCAGTCACGCGTCGGGGCCCTGATTGCCCGAGTCGCCGCCTCCGGGCTTCATCTGCTCCCAGATGTCCTTGCAGTCGGGGCAGACCGGGAACTTCTCCGGCGCACGCGACGGCACCCAGACCTTCCCGCACAGGGCGATCACGGGGGTGCCCATGACCATCGCCTCGGTGAGCTTGTCCTTGGGGACGTAGTGACTGAACTTCTCGTGGTCACCCTCATCGGTCGGCTGGGTCCGACGGTCTTCGATCGTCTGCGTGCCGGGCGAGAAACCGATGGTGCTCATGACCCCAAGCCTAACGTCCGCAGCGAGCGAAGGGGACCTCGGCGACACCCCTCGCCTTCAGTTGGTCTCCGGATCGAGGGGTCGGGTCAGGTGCCAGGCGAGATGGCCCGGCTGTCGACGGATGATGTCGCGCCACAGGTCCGTCGTGTCGGCCCGGAAGGCGTCGGCACTCTCCCCCGCCACGACATACCAGCTGCCCTCCTCGATCTCGCCCTGCAGCTGTCCGGTGTCCCAACCGGCATAGCCGGCATAGACCCGGAGGCCGCCGAGGCTGCCGTCGAGGAGCTCGACAGGAGTGTCGAGGTCGAGCATCCCCAGGCGCCCCACGACCGACCGGTAGCCCACCGGCTCGTCGTCGGCGTCGCGCAGCAGCGCGACCGCGAGGGCGCCGTCGGGGCTGACCGGGCCGCCCCGGAAGAGCACCTCGGGTTCGGCGCACAGGGCGTCCCAGGGCCGCAGCACCTCCGCCACCGGCACGGGCGACGGCCGGTTGAGCACGACGCCGAGCACGCCCTCGTCGTTGACGTCGAGCAGCAGGATGACGGTCTTCGCGAAGTTGGGATCGATCAGCTCGGCCGTCGCCAGCAGCAGCGTGCCCGGTGCCACGTCGGTCCCGTGGATCATGGCGCCAGTATGGCGCACGCGGACCGTGCCCACCGAGACGCAGGACGACCCCCGTCCGACGCTGGGAGGGAGGATGCGGCTGGGAGGAACCGCGGGCGTCGGACGAGGGCCGTCACATTCGAGGTGGCCGTCAGGCCGCGTGCAGCACCGCCCGCAGTCGATCGACGAACGAGGTCGGCGCGGGAGAGATGACGCGCTGCGACGCAGGCGCCAGGGCCGCTCGGGCACGCTCGGCGATCTGGGCACCGACACGGGCCGCACGCTCGTCGCGCGCGGACGTCGCACCCGCCATCACGGCCAGCAGCGTGTGCTCCTTGGCCGTCGAGGTCGCCATGGCCGAGGCCATCGCGTCGTCGAGGGGCTCGGCGCGGTGCCGGTCGAGGATCGCCAGCACACCGGGGAGCTCCTCGGCGGTGGCCTGCCAGGCGTCGATGACGGCGCCCTCGAGGTCCATCGGCTGGGTCATGAGCTCGCGCTCGATGCGACCGGCCAGGCGGGTGTGCCAGCGCAGCGTCAGGGCGCCGAGCAGCGTCAGCTCGTCTCCGAAGGTCTCAGTGACACCTTCGACGCTCATCGGCAGGTGGCCGTCGCGTCGGGCGTCGGCCTCGGTGATCACGGCACGAAGGACTTCTCCGCGGCGGTGAAAGGACGTCCAGGTCATGGCAGATCCCTTTCTGTGTGAGTCACATACCGTTGGTACGTACTCAGAGTATGCGATGGTTCTTCGGCATTCAAACAACACCGCCGTGACTCCGCCCACACGGGCTCCGTGGACTCTCCGCGCCGCGGTCCTAGACTCGCGGGATGACCAACGCCTCCAAGCTGATCCCGAAGGTGCCGGGGGTTCCCCGGGTGCCGAGCCGGCGGGCGCAGTTCTCCTCCTCCACCAAGCGTGCCCTCGTCGAGGTCGCCGAGGAGCTCTTCGCCGAGCAGGGCTATCCCGCGACCTCGCTGGACCAGATCGTGGCCGGGGCCGAGGTGACCAAGGGAGCGCTCTACCACCACTTCTCGGGCAAGCAGGCCCTGTTCGAGGCGGTCTTCGAGCGGATCGAGAACGAGGCCCGCAAGTCGATCCAGGCCGGCCTCAAGGGCGAGCGCGATCCCTGGCGCAAGGCCCAGGCGGGGCTGCGGGCGTTCCTCGACGTCGTCCAGGAGCCGGGCTACCGCCGGGTCGTGATCCAGGACGGACCGTCGGTGCTGGGCTACGAGCGGTTTCGCGAGCACGAGGAGCGCTCGACGTTCGCGACCGTCGTGGAGATCGTGCGCGCCGTACTCACAGCCGGCGAGTGGGACCTCGACGAGGAGATGCTGCAGACCTTCACCCGCATCTTCTTCGGCGCGATGTCGTCAGCCGGCGAGTCGGTGGCCTCGAGCGACGACCCGGCGACCGCTGCCGTGCGCGTGGAGATGGCGATCGGTTTCATCCTGGCCGGGCTCCAGTCCCTGGCCGACGCAGGCGTGCCGATCCCGGCGCCGCAGGACGCGGACACCGGGACCGACGAGGGCTGAGTCCTACTTCGCCCAGGTGACGCTGCCGGTGCCCTGCGGCACCAGCTCGATCCACACGTGCCCCGCGGGCACGGTGAGCTCGTCACCCTTCTTCGTCTCGAGCTTGATCGCGCCGGTCAGCCCGTCCTTGGTCCAGGTGCCCTGGACGACCTGGCCGTCGTGGAACAGCTGCGCCGGACCGCTGCCCTCGAACTTCGTCTCCGGGACGAGGTAGCCGGCGGGGTCGCGGTAGCCCGCGTCCCCGATCCTGACCCGCAGGGACAAGATGGAGGTGGCCGGGAAGTCGTCGCCGTCCGCGGCATAGGAGTTGGTGTTGACGTACTTCCCGCCCTGGAACTGCCAGGTGGTCGTGTGTCCGCCGAAGGCCGCCGACAGCGTGCGGGCCTTCTTGCCACCGGGGAAGTCGGCCTCGGTGCCGAAGTCGAGATAGGGCTCCGGCGCCTCCGAGCCCTTGATCCCCTTCGCGATGACGTTCGGCTGCGAGAAGAGGTTGTACGGCGCCGAGCGCGACGTCTCGCGGTAGATGCCCTTGGCTCCCTCGGTGACGAACGGGATGCCCGCCTTCTTGACCCGGTCGAGCGTGATCTGGGCCGCGCCACTGGTGATGACGTGGGCGCCGGTCGGCACGATCCCGATGTCGCTGGCGCGCATCGAGCGCACCGGTCCGACGACCTTGGGGACCTTGGAGTAGTAGAACGCCGCGAGCCGGGTCATCCCACCCTCGACGAGCTCCTCGACGACCATGTCGGCGGAACCGAGTCCGACCTGTGGGGCGCTGGACGACGTGTTGTCGACCTTCGTGACGAGCACCGGGTGGCTCGGGTAGTCACCCTCGACCTCGAGGCCGGTGAGCGGCCACAGGGCCGGCGGCTCGGGCGTCTCGCCGGCGTCGGGCTCGGCCGAGGACGACGGGCTCGACTCGGGGGCTTCGTCGCCGCTGCAGGCAGCCAGCCCGGTCAACAGGGTGGTGGCGGCAAGGACAGCCATGAGGCGTCGCAGTCGGGGGTGCACGCGTTCTCCGATCACAGGGGTCGATCAGTGGGCAGAAGCTCGACGCCCAGTGTCGCTCCGGCGCCAAACGCGGCACGGAAGGCGCGCCCGAACAGTGGTCCCGCTCACACCGGGGCGACGCCGGCGACGAGGCGGTCGACGAGCCAGACCGTCGCGGTGATCGCGACCACGACGGCCGCACCGGCCGTCACGACCTGCCCGCGGGGCAGCCGTCGGAGCACCAGCACGATCGGGAACAGCAGCGCGACCAGTGCGAGCTGGACGAGCTCGATGCCGAGGTTGAAGGCGAGAAGCGCGCCCAGCAGGTCCCAGGACGCCCGCTCGTCGAGGCCGAGCGCGCCGGCGAAGCCGAGGCCGTGCAGCAGCCCGAAGCCGAACACGACCGGCAGCCGCCACCGCTCCCCTCGCCCGACCACGCCCAGCACGGCGACCACCACGATCGAGAGCGCGATGACCGGCTCCACGACCGCGGACGGCACCGACACCACCCCGAGCGCCGCCAGCAGGAAGGTGACGCTGTGGGCGGCGGTGAAGGTGGTCGCGGCCAGCACGACGTCGCGCACCGATCGGGAGGCGAGCAGCAGCGCGACCAGGAACAGCAGGTGGTCGAGCCCGAGGAGCAGGTGCTCTCCCCCGAGCACCAGGAACTCGGCCCACTGCCGCGACTCGTGGCGCTCGCCGGGCGTGATGGCGTGGGTGTCGTCCTCCCCCGTCAGCACCGTCGTCCCCTCGGTGCCGTCGAGGTCGTGGTGCACCAGCGTCCGGGTGCTGTGCACGAAGGTCTCCGAGTCGGGGAACAGCGCCGAGAACAGCGCGTGCGCTCCGCCGGGAGCGCCCTCGCAGTCGTAGCCGAGGGTGATCAGCGCGTGGGCACGCCCGTCCCGCTCGGTCCGCTCCGGTGCCGCGGTCGGCGTCGCCGTACACCTCACGTCGTCGTAGGCGACCTGGAAGCGTTCGGAGACGTACGCCGCCACGTCGGCCCGGTTCGCGTCGAGCTGTCGCACCTGCCCGGCCGGGTCCGTGGCGCCCCAGGCCTCCTCGCGGAGCCAGGCGGACTTCATCAGCAGGTCGTACTCGACCTCGATCTCGGCGCGGACGTCGACGCCGTCCACGGTCGAGACGTCCACCCGGGCCGTCGTCATCGCTCCGTGCGCACCGGCGGGGGCGGCACCGGTGCCGAGCACCAGGACCGCCCCGACCAGCGCGAGGAGCAACCTCACCGAGCGAGCACGAGGTCGTCGATGCGGACCGGGCGGCCCTCGGCGTCGAGGGTGGCGAAGATGCTCGGGTCGGACGTGGTGGTGCCGCCGCCGGCCGAGCGGGCGGTGACCACCCAGGCGTAGGCAGTGCCCTGCTTGAGGCCGGTCCACGGCACGCTGGCGACCTGGCCGGACGGCACCGTGGCCTCGCCGATCACAGTCGTCGGCGCGTACACCGCGACCGAGTCGGTCTCGAAGCCGGTCGTGCGGCTGGTCAGGTCGACCGGGAGCACCATCGTGTCCTCCTGGCCGTTGTAGCGCTTGTCGATGTCGAACTCGGTGGCCCCGAAGTCGTCGAGCAGCGGCGAGTAGGTGTCGACCGACATCTCGCCGCGGTCGACGTCGAACTGCAGCATCCGGAAGAAGCTGGCGCCGAAGCGCAGCTGGTCCTGGGGGCTGTAGCCGCCGACCTCGGTGAGCCCGAGACGGTCGGCCGAGACGGTGTAGAACTGGTAGTCCGCGAGCAGCTCGACGACGCCGTTGCCGATCGCGCCGACCTGCGGCTTCACGTTGGTGCCGACGCCGTGCTCGTGTCCGGCGAGGATCAAGAACACGTTGGGGTTGTCGCTCACGATCGTGTTGAAGAGCATCGCGCCGTCAGGTGCGGAGAACGTCGACCCGCGACCGTCCGGGCTCTTCGACGGCTTGATGTAGTCATGGGAGAGCAGGATCCCGTTGCGGCCCGGGAAGCGCTTGAAGATCCCGTCCGCCCACTCCGCCTCGTCCCGGGTCACGCCGTAGGACAGGCCGACGACGACGAAGTCGATCCCGCCCGCGGAGAACAGGTCGAAGTGGTTCTGGTTGTCGCCCGGCTGCCACGGGCCGCCGTAGGACCCGTTGGCCCAGCGCCGCGCGGCGTCGGCGTAGCGGTCGGGGCCGTAGTAGCGGTTGTAGATGGCGTCGGGTCCGTCCTCGGTGCCCGACTGGTTGTCGTGGTTGCCCGCGATCACGCCGTTGGCGACGCCCGCGTCGTCGAGCACCCGCTGCTGGCGCGACGAGACCTCCATCTCGCCGACGGCCTGCTGCTGCATGGCCGGGGTCGCGGGCTTGCGGATGTTGTTCTCGATGATGTCGCCGGTGTGGGCGACGTAGGCGATCTTGCGCTGCTCGGCGTTCGCCGCGACCCAGCGGGTCACGTCGCCGTACGCCTTCTCCCAGATCGCGCGCTCCTCGGCCGTCTCCTGCTCGACCGCGCCCTCGGAGAGGTACTGCGTGTCGGTGTAGTGGACGAGCGAGAAGTCGTAGCCCGCCGGGTCGTCGAAGCCGACCTTGCCGCTGGCGTCGAGGTCGTCGGCGAAGGGGTCCTCGCCCGTGACGAGCACGTGCACGAGCTGCCCGTCGAGGTAGCGCCCGTCGACGGTCGCCGTCAGCACGGTCGGCGCGTCGGCCGCTCCGCGCGCCGCGGACACCGGGTCCCACCTCTGCGCCTGGAGGTTCCACGCGTGCAGGACGGCGCGCCGGGCCGGGTCGATCGTGCCCTCCCAGCGCAGCACCGGTGCGGTCACCTTGCCCTTGATGGCGACGTCGAAGCGCTGGTAGGCGACGTCCGTGGCCGCCGCGGACGACAGCGTGCCGGCGTCACCGGGCGCCAGCACCTTGGTGCTCCCGATCCGCTGCTCCCCCGGGATCTGCAACGTGGTCGGCGCCTGGTCGGTGGTGCCCTGCCAGCCCTGGGTCGGGGTGAGGATCTGCGCCTGCGCGAAGGTCGCGGTCACCGGGCCGCCGTCGGGCTCGGCCACCGTGGCGCTCAGGGTCGCGGTGCCACCGATGTCGGTCGACCCGGAGGCGGGCCTGAGGTCGGACGGCACGTCCGGGATGCCGGCGGAGCGGAAGCTGATCTCGCGGGTCGCGGTGTTGCCGAGCGAGTCGGACGCCGTGACCGCGACCGTGTGGTCGCCCGCGGCCAGGCCCGGCCCGATCGGGGCGCCGAGCCCGACCGGCCGCCCGTCGAGGGCGTACGTCGCCTCGCCCTCGATCCCGCTGGCGTCGGCGAGCTCCACGGCCAGCGAGACCGCCGAGGTGATGGTCGAGCCGGCGGCCGGGGTGGAGCCGACGACCTCGGGAGCGGTGTTGTCGACGACGAGCAGGCGCGTGGCCGTCTCGCCGGTCGTGGACGTGGCCGCGAGCGTGTGCTCGCCGTCGGTCAGCGCGGCGGTGTCGAGGGCCGCCCGGACCCCGCCCTGCGGGGCGTCGACGGAGAAGGTCAGCTCGACCTCGCGCAAGGCGGTGGCCGACGACCCGCAGTTGCCGTCGCCCATCGAGTAGGACGTCTTGATGCCCTGGCCCGTCGCCGTACCGGACGCAGGCGTCAGCGCGATCTTCGAGATCGTGAAGTCGTCACGGTTCTGCCCGCACGAGCCGGTCGTGGTCCCGGTGACGACGGTGACGGTGTTCAGCCCCGGCACCAGCCGGTCGTTGGGGAACATCACGTCGACGCGCTGGTTGACGAAGTCGCCGCCCATCTCCGCCTTCACGCCGTTGACCAGCACGTGGTTGTGGTACTTCGCCTCGATCGAGTTGCTGCCGACGTCGAAGCTGAAGGCCGCGGCGCCGTGGCCCAGGGTCGGGGTCGTCGCCAGCGGGGAGCCGTCGACGGTGATGGAGGCGACGCTGCCGGGCGTGCCCGCGAGGAACGACGCGAGCACGGGCTGCTCACCGGCCGCGATGGTGCCGTCGGCCGGCATCAGGCGCGGAGCTCCGGCAGGGGCGTTGTTGACCGTGACCGTGTGCTCGGTCTGCGCCCCCGACTCGGTGACCGCGGTGAGGGTGTGCGCCCCGTTGGTCAGGGTGGAGGTGTCCAGCTCGGTGGTGAGGCCGGTGGTGCCGACCGGGTCCCCGAGGACGAAGAAGGTGAGGGTGGCGTCCTTGCGCAGCGACGTGTTCGAGCCGCAGCTGCCGTCGCCCATCGAGTAGGAGTACTCGTTCTCCTCACCGTCGGCGACCTCGCCGAGGAGCTCGAGCGACACGTTGCTCACGACGAAGTCGTCGTGGTTGGTGCCGCAGCTGCTCTGGATGGTGCCGGTCACGACCTGCACCGTGTTCTCGCCCTGGACGAGCGCGTCGTTCGGGACCTCGAGCGTCGTGCGCTCGTCGACCAGGTCGGGCAGGTCGATGCGGTGCTCGCCGTTGACGAGCAGGTGGTTGCCGTAGCGCGCCTCGATCGAGTTCGTGCCGACGTCGAAGCTGATCCGTGAGGTGCCCACCGTCGGCGTCGCCTCGAGCCGGCCCTCGTCGGCCCACAGCGAGACGACCGAGTCGTCGGCGGTGGTGGGCGTCGAGGCCACGGTCTGCGTGCCCTCGACGAAGGCACCGTCACGCGGGGACAGCGTCGCAGGCGCCAGCGCGGTCGCGCTGGGCTTCGGCTTCACGAGGAGCGGCTGGGTCGATGCCGGGGTGATGAACGCCCCCGTGGACAGCATCACGCCGGCCAGCGTCACCAGCAGCGCCAGCGCCCTGACCGGTCGGAGGTGGACAGGGCTCGCTGAGTTGCGGCGCATCGGCGCGCGTCCTTCCGTGAAGACCTCGAGAACCAGACGTGTGGACGGGCCCGAACGGCCGGCCGGCGCTCAATCTGGTCGCTCTTCGAGAACTCCCGGGGAGCCGGGTGCGACGCCTCGGCGAACAGCCTGCGAACCACCCTGCTCACGCCAGCGCCCATACCCACGCGCACACCACGCCCACGGCCCACCGGAGCCCCGCCCGAGCCCGCCCGGAGTTACCGAACAGTCAGGTGGCCCCCAGCCAAAATCCCCAGCCGTACCCTTCGGTAGCGCAAAGGGGGGCGAGCCGGGGCGGGCGTCGCGGCCGGCAGGGCAGAACCCTCGCCGGCCTGAAATGACGAACGGCTCGCCCGCTCCGAGGAGCAGGCGAGCCGTGTCAGGCAGCTTCGTCAGGCAGGCGCGTCAGCGCAGGGTGCCGGCGAACCAGGAGCTGGTCCAGGGCGCAGCCACGGTGACCCGCTGGCCGGAGCCGGGCGCGTGCACCATCATGGCGTGGCCGTTCTGGTAGCCGATGAAGATCGCAGCGTGGTAGACCCCGCCGGAGTTGAAGAAGAACATCAGGTCGCCGGGGCGCATGTCCTGCTTGGAGATGCGACGGGTGTGGGCCGCCTGCGCACCCGAGGTGCGCGGCACGTCGAAGCCGGCGCCGCGGTAGCTGTAGTAGATGAGCCCCGAGCAGTCGAACGCGTTCGGGCCGGCAGCGCCGTACGAGTAGGCGTCGCCGCGCTGGGCCATCGCGGTCTGCTGCGCGGAGGAGATCCGCGCGGAGAGGCGCTGGGCGGACCGCTGCCGACGCGAGGCCATGGTCTTGTCGTACTTCGTGACCTGGCTGTCGGAGAGGGCGACCGCGCCGGACCGGGTGGTCTGGCTGTCGGCAGCATGGGCGGGGGCGACGGCCACGGTGGTGGCCGTGACGCCCAGGGTGACGATCGTGAGCGCGCAGGAGCGCGCCATGCGACGAATCGCAGGCATGGCAGATTCCTTTCCCACGCCTGTGAGGTGAGCTGTCGGGTTGGAGCTGGAAAGTGCTCCGTCACTCGCGTGACTTCACCCCGAGCCGCGATCGTCGAGCGACGATCCCGGCGTGGAACCTGTGGGTCCCCCACTCCTGCCCGATGAATTCGTGTCTCGGGGGACGCTCCGGACGGGCAGGATTCGGCGAACCCGGAGCGGTGGTGCTCGAGCACGCTATGCATGCGAAAGCGCCGCCGTCCAACTCGAAATGCACGAAAAGACACCGCTCAGGCGTAGCGCGTGAGCGGTGTCTCAGTGCGGGAGTGACCCCCGTCTCGCCGCTGCTGTGAGCGGCGTCTCGCCGCCCGTGTGAGCGGCGTCTCGTCGTCAGCCGAGCTTGGCGCCGCCGTCGACGTAGAGCGTCTGGCCGGTGATGTAGGACGCCTCGTCGCTGCACAGGAAGGCCGCGGCAGCCGCGATGTCCTCGGGGAAACCGACCCGGCGGACCGGGTTGTGGTCGGCGTTGAGCTTGCGGAACTCCTCGACGTCCATCTTCAGCCGGGCGGCCGTCGCGTCGGTCATCTCGGTGGCGATGAAGCCGGGCGCGATGGCATTGGCGTTGATGCCGAACGGGCCGAGCTCGATGCCGAGAGTGCGGGTGAAGCCCTGCACGCCCATCTTGGCCGCGGAGTAGTTGGCCTGGCCGCGGTTGCCGAGCGCGGAGACGCTCGAGAGGTTGAGGATCTTGCCGTACTTCTGCTCGACGAAGTGCTTCTGGGCGGCCTTGGTCATGTTGAAGGGGCCCTTGAGGTGGACGCCCATGACGAGGTCCCAGTCCTGCTCGGTCATCTTGAACAGCAGGTTGTCGCGGGTGATGCCGGCGTTGTTGACGAGGATGTGGATCCCGCCGAGCCCGTCGACGACAGCCTGGATCGCGGCCTCGGCGGCCGCCACGTCGGAGACGTCGCAGCCCACGCCGATCGCCTTGGCACCGTCGGTCAGCTCGAGCCGGCCAGCGGCTTCCTGCGCGGCTGCCTCGTCGAGGTCGACGATGGCGACCGACGCGCCCTCGCTGGCGAAGCGCTGCGCCGTACCGAATCCGATGCCGCGCGCGGCTCCGGTGATGACTGCGACGCGACCGTCAAAGCGACCCATGGTGACTCCTGACATCAAAGAACTGGACGGGCCGACCTTAGTACCCCCACGACCGCGCCTCGTCCCAGGCCAGCACCTCGCGCCAGTGCTCCCTGCGCGCGAGCGTGACCAGCGCGTCCTCGTCCTTGGTGACCGGGTCGAACGTCGAGAGCACGGCGCGGGGCGGGCCGGCATCGCAGGTCGCGGTGTGGGCGATGACGAGCCGCTCGTCGCGGGTGTCCACGAGCGAGATGCCGCCCCGGCTCCCCGGCACGCGGACCACCTTGACCTCGCCGGCGCGGTTCTCGCGGGTGATGAACGAGCCACCACACGGACCGTTGCCCTCGTAGTAGGACCGCCCGCCGACGACCCGCACGTCGGAGTCGTCCCAGCTCGGGCCGTGGAAGCCGGGTGAGGTCGTGGGCCGCAGGCCGGCCATCGGCGTGACGGTGCCGTCGAGGCCGACGGTGACCAGCTGGCTGCCCTGGCGCGAGAAGCAGGAGGCGAGCAGCGTGGTGGCGGCGTGCCAGCGCAGCGGTCGACACTCCCCCGGCGTCGCGATCTCGCGGCCGGTCGAGCCGTCGAGCGGCAGCACGGCCAGGTGGCCGACGTCGGCGACCAGCACCGCCGAACCGTCGGGCGTCGCGATGGCGCCGCCCTGGGAGGCCTGCCCGACCACGCTGCGCTCCCCGGCCCACGTGATCGAGAGGATCTTGCCGCTCAGGGTCTGCGACAGCACGCCGGCGCCGTCGGGCCGCAGCCCGGTGGCCATCTCGCGCCGGGGCAGCGCGAGGGTCTGGCTCGCGCCGCTCTCGAGGTTGAGCCGGACCGCCTGCGCGCGGGCCAGGCTGACGTAGCGCTTGAGCAGGGCCGTGCGGGTGTCGGCGTCCCAGTCGACCAGGGTGAAGCTGCTGGGGTCGACGCCGTGCTCCAGCGGCTGCCGGCGCGTGGCGTGGAGGGCGTAGCGGGTGCCCTCCGGGGAGATCAGCTCGAGGCTGCGCGCCCGGACCCGGAGCTCGCCCTGCCGGGGGACGCCGCGGTCGATCGTCGCGAGCACCCATCCGTCGCCGACCCGGTCCCACGGCACGCTCGAGCGGGCACGCACGGAGCCGGCCTGGGCGGGCGCCACCAAGGTGACCATCAACAGGACCAGCAGCGGTCCGAGCAGCTTCCTCATGCCCCTGTGACGCGGCCGGTGCCCGAATCGTTGCAGGGGGCTCAGTGAGCGAGCGCCTCGCGGAGCCGGGCGGCGTGGTCGTCCATCTCGCCGGCACCATATTTCGTGCGCGGCCAGAAGAAGCCGCGCAGCCCGTCGCCCTTGGTGCGGGGCACGACGTGCAGGTGCAGGTGGGGCACCGACTGGCTGACGGTGTTGTTGATCGCGACGAAGGAGCCCTGCGCCCCGAGCGCCGTGACCGCGCTCGCCAGGTCCTGGGCCGCAGCGAGGAAGCCGTCGCGCTGCGATGCCGGCAGGTCGGGCAACGTCTCGACGTGGGCTCGCGGCACGAGCAGGACATGACCCTTGAAGACCGGCCGCTGGTCGAGGAAGGCGACGACGTCGTCGCGCTCAAGCACCACTGCTGCCGCCGCCTCGCCGCTCACGATCTGGCAGAAGACGCAGCCAACCCGCGGGCTAGTCATAGGTGTAGCCCCACTCCTCGCAGTCGGGGGCATAGATCCGGGCGATGCGATCGCGGGTCACCGGCGTGTAGTGATCGCGCCAGTGGCCGGTGCTGAGGGACTTGTTGCGGTGGGGCAGCGGCGCCTCGGGGAGCCCGATCTCCTGCAGCGCGTGCGCGACGTCCGCGGCCAGCGACTCGGTGCGACCGATGAAGTCGACTCGGCGTCCGGGCGCGAGGAGGTAGTCGATCTGCGGCATCGCCAGTCGCGGGATCTCGTCGGTTCCGCGGAGGATGAACTCCTCGAAGTCGGCGAACTCGGCGACCCTGCGCCACATCTTGTTGCCGTCCTTCATGCCGCCCCGCTTGATCTGGGGCTTGCCCGACGCGGGACCCCACGCGTGGTTCCACTTGTCGATCATCGACCACCACGAGACCATCCGCGCCCACGGGTTGCGCACCATCGCGAACGACCAGTAGTCGGCGATGTCCGGCTCCAGGGCCAGGATGTCGCCGTACGGCGCATGGCGGGTCATCTTCTGCTTGCGGACGTCCGGGACGTGGGCGCGCAGCATCTTGTCGATCGAGTCCCCGCCGGTCTTGGGCACGTGGATGAACACGAACCGGTGGTGGTCGGAGATCAGCACGCGCCGAGGCTAGCCCACGGCGCGGACGGCCCCGGTGCAAGGATGGTGCGCGTGATGGCACTGCCCGACTACGGCTTCGTGTTGCTCGCGCTGTCCAAGACCGCCAGCACGAGCCTGGAGCGGACGCTCGCGCCGTACGCCTCCCTGGTCATCAGCAGCCCGCCCGGGATGAAGCACCTCGGCGCCAGCGGCTTCGAGCGCAAGATCGCGCCGCGGCTGGCCGAGTCGGGCCACGAGCGCGGGTCCTACGAGGTCGTCACGATGTTCCGCGACCCGGTCTCGTGGCTGGAGTCGTGGTGGCGCTACCGCGCACGGGACGGGCAGGAGGAGCGCCGGCCGGACAAGTCCACGGCGGCGGTCTCCTTCGAGGACTACGCCCGCAGCTACATCGCCGGTGACCGCCGGGTGCCCACGCCCCGCGGGCGTCCCGCCAAGTTCATCACCGTCGACGGGCTCATCGGCGTGGACAGGATCCTCGCGGTGGAGCGGCCGGACGTGTGGCAGGCCTACTTCTCCGAGCGGCTCGGGCGCCCGCTGGAGTTCGAGCGCCGCAACGTCTCGACGGCGCCGGTCCGCGGTGAGCTGACCGACGCCACGCGCGACGCACTGCGCGAGCACCTCGCTCCGGAGTGCACCGTGTGGGAACGGCTCGCCGGCAGCGGCGAGTGGGCGGGCGCTCGCGGGACCCCGTTGGCCGTGCCCGGCAGGGCCTGAGCTCCTCAGCTGCCCTGGCGGACCCGCTCGGCGAGCTCCTTCGACCGGTCCCACTCGTTGATGTGCATCGCGGCGACCAGCGTGTCCCCGCGGTGCCACCAGGCGACGAGCGAGTCATCACCGCTCGAGCCCGGCTCGATCCGGACCGAGTCGCTGCCGGCGGCCCCGGGGTGGCCGAAGTACTCCAGGCCGAGGTCGTACTGGTCGGAGAAGAACGACGGCAGCTCGTCGAAGGAGACGTCCTCGCCCAGCAGGGCGTGCGCCACGGCCTTGCCCTGGCTGACGGCGTTCTGCCAGTGCTCGACGCGCACGCGCTCCTTCAGCAGCGGGTGTGCGTGGTTGGCGACGTCGCCGGCGGCGAAGACGTCGGGGTGGCTGGTGCGCAGGCCGGCGTCGACCAGGATCCCGTTGTCGACGTCGATCCCGGCGGAGCGGGCCAGCCCGTCGTCGGGCGCGGCCCCGATCCCGACCAGCACCAGGTCGATCTCGAGCTCACTGCCGTCGTCGAGGACGGCGCGTCTGCCCTGCAGCTTCTCCACCGAGGTCGAGGTCCGCAGGTCGACGCCGTGCTTGCGGTGGACGTCGGCGAGGCGCTGCCCGAGCTCGGGTCCGAGGGCCTTGAGCAGCGGCTGCTCGGCCGGTTCGACGAGGGTGACCTCAGCGCCCAGGCCGCGCGCCGTGGCCGCGACCTCCATGCCGATCCACCCACCGCCGACCACGAGCAGCCGGGTGCCGTCGACGATCCGCTCACGCAGGTGACGGGCGCTGTCGAGACTGCGCAGGTAGGCGACCTCGAGCTCGTCGGTGGACGCGAGCGGGAGCGTGCGCGGCTGGGCGCCGGTGGCGATCAGCAGCCGGCTGTAGGGCTGCCGGCCGTCAGCCGTCGCCACGACGTGGTCGTCGAGGTGGATGCTCTCGACGGGCGTGCCCGTCCGGAGGTCGACGTCGTGCTCGCCGTACCACTCAGCGGGCTTGAGGTAGGCGTCCTCCGCCTCGGCCCTCCCGCCGAGGTAGTCCTTCGACAGCGGGGGTCGTTCGTACGGCGGGTGCGACTCGCCTGCGAACACGACCAGCTCGCCGTCGTAGCCGCTCTCGCGGAGCTCGACCGTGGCGTTGCCGGCCGTCATCCCCCCTCCGATGATCACGATCGGCTCGGTCATCGTGCACCTCCATGGACGAGGGTGAGGAACTCGGCGCGCGCCGCGGCGTTGTCCCGCAGGTGGCCTCGCAACGACGACGTGGTCGTCGCGGAGCCGGGGGCGCGGGCGCCACGCAGCGTCATACAAGTGTGCTCGGCAACGAGCAGCACGCCAACCCCCTGCGGGCTGAGCTGCTCCTCCAGCAGGTCGGCGACCTGCATCGTCAGCCGCTCCTGCGTCTGCGGTCGCCGGGCGAAGTGGTCGACGGTGCGGGCCAGCTTGGACAGGCCGACGATCCGCGCCTGCGGGAGGTAGCCGACGTGCGCCACCCCGTTGAAGGGCAGCAGGTGGTGCTCGCAGACCGACTGGAACGGAATGTCGCGGACCAGGACCAGCTCGTCGTAGCCCTCGGTGTTGGCGAAGGTGGTGAAGTCGAACTCCGGGACGTCCAGCAGCTCGGCATAGGCCAGCGCGAGCCGGCGCGGTGTCTCCGCGAGGTCCGGCGTGGCCGGGTCGTCGGGGTCGATGCCGAGGCTGCGCAGGAGGTCCCCCGCGGCCCGGGTCGCCGCGTCCAGGTCGCGCACGGGCTCGGCGTGCGTGACCCGGTTGCGCTGCGGGACGACGGACAGGCCCGTCACCGCTTCGCCCGGTCCGAGGCCAGCCGGCCCAGGGCGAGGGCGCCGACCAGCAGCCCGAAGTCACGCAGCGCGACGTCGTAGAAGTCGCCCAGGGTCAGCAGGTTGACGATGATGCCTGCGAGCCACGCAGCGACGACATAGGCCCCGATGCGGGGTCGTACGGCGACGAGCAGCCCGGCCACGATCTCCACGACACCGACGATCATCATCGCATCGTGCGCGCTGCCCGGGACGAGGTCGTTGATCCACGGGGCGAGGTACATCTCCCAGTCGACGAGCACCTGGGTGAACTTGTCGAGGCCGAAGGCGATCGGCGCGATCGTGAAGACGGTACGCAGGAGGAAGAACGCCTGCTCCGCTCCGGTGGCCGGCCAGCGCGTGGCGGACCGGCCGGTGCTGCTGACGTCGGGCTGGGTGGACATGGCCGCAACTCCGTTCTAACAGAGGATGATCTCTCCACTAGACACCTGCTGGCGCTCTAACGTCAAGTCCCGTATCTTTTAGAAATGGCCACTCCCGCGTCCGACGTCTCCGGTGTCGCCGCCCTGGCGGAACCCCTGCGTCGAGACCTCTTCGACTTCGTCGTGGCGGCGCGCACCGCGGTCAGTCGCGACCAGGCCGCCGAGGGCCTCCAGATCCCCACCCACACCGCGAAGTTCCACCTCGACCGGCTCGTCGAGGAGGGCCTGCTCGAGGTGGAGTTCCGGCGGCTCACGGGGCGCACCGGCCCCGGCTCGGGTCGCCCGGCCAAGCTCTACCGCCGTACGGACCGCGAGATCACGGTGTCACTGCCCGAGCGCCACTACGACCTGCTGGGCCGGATCCTGGCGAAGGCCGTGGCCGAGGCCACCGCCACAGGTGAGGACGTGGCGAGCATCGTCTCGCGGGTGGCCCGCGCCGAGGGTGCCGCCTGGGGCGCCTCGCTGGACGACCTGCCGAGCACTGCCGAGCTCGAGCGACTGGCCGCGGCCCTCGACGCCGGCGGCTACGAGCCGTGGATCGAGGACGAGACGCTGTTCGTGCAGAACTGCCCCTTCCACCGCGTCGCCCAGGAGCAGACCGAGCTCGTCTGCGGCCTCAACCTCGAGTTCGTCACCGGCGTCGCGGCCGCGACCGGGTGTGCCGGCCTCGCGACCCGCCTCGATCCCGGCGAGGACCGCTGCTGCGTCAGCGCCGCGCAGCTCGACCCCGGCGAAGCCTGAGGGCTTCACACCCGGCCAGGACACCGAAGATCGCCGTCAGCGCGAGGCCCGACCACGTCGACTCCGCGCCGAAGGCCGAGACCGCACTCAGTCCAGCGAGTGCGGCGAACAGCCAGGCTGCACGGCGGTGCCTCGCTGCGGAGTCGGGAGCGAAGCGTGCGGCGTAGGCCTCCGGGCGGCCGAACTCCCGCTCCAACGACCCACCCGACGCGGCTGCGTGGGTGCCGGCTTCGGCGACGATCGACTGCACCCGCGACTCCGGCAGCCCTGCCCTCTCCCGCAGGACCCCCGCCAGGGCTCGCTCCCACTCCTCGTCGTCGAGCGACGCGGTGAGAGCGATCGGCTCGCGTCGCGGCAACACCCGGTCGCACACGACCGACAGCAGCGCGTAGGCGGCGGACAGCACACAGAGCCACCCAGTGCCGCCGCTGACGACGGGACGGCCGTGACCGAGCCAGAAGGCTCCCGCCATGAGCGCAGTGCCGGCGAGGCAGACCACCGAGGCCGCAGCGACGGCCACCGGAGCAGGACGGCGTCGGAGCACGCGCGGCCACACAGCCAGGATCGCGAGCGCCGTCATCGCCAGGCCGATCGGCAGGACGAGGAGTCCGGCCGTGTAGTAGGTCGTCCCACCGTCGCGCACGAGAAGCACGGCCATGACCAGCAGGTTCAGCCACGCCGCACTCGCGAACCCGTCGACTGCCACGTCGCGCAGCCCCACACGCTCGTCCGGGGCGAGCACCAGACGACCCTCGGATCGCCATTGCTGGACGAGCTCGCGAGCCCACGCGTCGACATCGCCGTACAGCTCCTGCGGGGACTCCTGACTCTGCTCGGTCAGCCGCAGCGCCTCCTCGAGCACACCACGGACCTCGACAGGGGCCACGTCGGCTCCCATCAGGCGCCACATCGCGGACCACGCCCAGCGCTCGTCGGCCGCGTCGCCGCGGGCTGCGGCGAACTGCTCGACCACCTCGATCAGCCTGGCATCGTCGGCCGTCTCACCCATGCTGCGCTCCCTCGCGGTCATGCTGTCCCAGTGCTGCCAGTTCCTCGCCCAGCTGCTGCCAGGCGAGCAGGTCGCGACGCCACCTGGCCCGGCCGGCCTCCGTGATCGTGTATTCGCGCCGACCCGGCCCCGACTGCCCCTCCACCCAAGCTGCCCGCAGGTCGCCGGTCTCCTCGAGCCTGTTCAGCAAGGGATACAGCGAGCCTCCCTTCAGCAGGCCGAACCCGCGTCCGGCCAGTTCTTGCGCGATGGCATAGCCGTGGAGCGAGCCCTGCGCGAGCGCGCCCAGGACTCCCAGCTCGAGCGACGCCCGGACCCAGGCAGCAGGCCAGCGAGGCTCGTCGTCGTTCATGTACCTAAGTATGCCCCATATCTAGTTAGGGCATCAGTCCCTTGCCGGGCCGACCCGCAACCGCCGATGGGCTGCAGTCAAGGGCTGACAAAAGGATGATGGCGGTAGTGCACAGTCACTGGGTGACTGGGAACTACCGCCATCTCTCATGAGGGCTTTTCGTGTGTGGAGCTGGCGGGAATCGAACCCGCGTCCTCGAGCGTCGAACCAGGTCTTCTCCGGGTGCAGTCAGTGATGTCGTTTTCTCAGTCCCGGCGCTCGCACAGACACGTCGCCGACAGACTCAGTCAGGAAAAAGTCCCGATCACCCCTCCTGACGGAGGTGATCAGCAAGTCCTCTAGATGAGGCCTGGGTCCGGGACGAGGACGGGTGCCCGGTCAGACCCTTCGATCACTGCTCAGGCAGCGAGAGCGAAGTCGTTGCGGTTTGAGTTGGCAACTATGGTTTTCCAGCGATCGTTTACGAGATGACGCTGGCTTCTCGACCCGCTTCCCCTGGGACTAACGTCCCAAGTCGAAACCGATCAGCCCCTCTTGAGTTGTGTGGTCAGTCTACGGGTCAACACCCAGAGCCGTCGCCCGCATTCCCTCAGGGAGTCGTCAGGCTCAGCCGGGAGTCGGTCACGAGCGCCATCAGGTCCTCGAGCGGCACGCCCAGGTCTAGGGTGCGCGGGTCGTCGGTGACGGACACACCGACGACGTGTACGGCGACGTCCTCCCCGTCCCGTCGGTCGATGACATAGACGACGCCCGGGTCCTCCTCGGGCTCCAGCTCCTGCCACGCGACGGTCACCTCGTCGCCGTCGTGGTCCTCGCTCACGCACTCGTCGAAGAACGAGTCATCGGCACACACGAGCGGGCTGTCGCTAGTCGGGGCGACCACGACGGCGAGCGACACGTCGGCGTACTCCAGCTGCACACCCGGCGACTCCTCCCCCAGCTCCCGGGTGAAGACGTCCCACTCGGCAGTCTCGCGCGGCTCGAGGTCGACGTGCTCCTGCACGATCGCGGCGATCTCCTCAGGCGTGATGGGACGCCCACCGACGCCCTCGTCCTCGCCGCCGCAGCCGGCGAGCAGCACGCACGCCGCGACGACCAGCACCGCCCGGGTCATGGGCGCAGCAGGCTCTCCGCGTTGTCGTGGCAGACCGCCCGCAGCCAGTCGTCACCGAGGTCGAGGCGTTCGAGTGACTCGAGCTGGTGGAGGTAGGGGTAGGGGATGTTCGGGAAGTCCGAGCCGAGCAGCACCTTGCCGGCGAGTCCTAGGTCGCGAATGCGCGGCAGCAGGTCGGCCGGGAAGACGCCGCCCATCTCGGAGAAGAAGTCGGTGAAGGCCATCGTGGTGTCGAGGTGCACCCGCTCGTAGGACTCGGCCAGCTCGAGGAAGGCCGCGTACTCCGGCGCGCCCATGTGGGCGATCACGAGCTGCAGCCGCGGGTGTCGCGCGAGCAGGTCGGCGACCGGCTCGGGTCCGGTGTACGCCGTCGGCACCGGCCCACTCCCCGCGTGCAGCACCACCGGCGTCCCCGCCTCGGCGACGAGTCCCCAGGTGTCGTCCAGGAGCGGATCGAGGACCGAGAAGTTCCCCACCTGCACGTGGATCTTGAACACCTCGACGGTGTCGAGCCGCCCCTCGACGTACGTCGCCGCCGACTGCTCGGGGAAGAAGGTGCCGCACACCAGCGCCTCGGGCACGCGGGCCGCGAAGCCCGCTGCCCACTCGTTGAGCCAGTCGGCCATGTCGGGCTTGTGCGCGTAGGACAGCGCGGTGAAGCGCTCGATCCCGAAGGAGCGCAGCGTCTCGACCAGCGCTTCGTCGGTGTCGCGGTAGTGCAGTGGCCAGGGCCGGCCGATGAGCGGACCGGCGGCGTCGAATTGCGCGCGCACCTTCGCCATCACCTGCGGCGGCAGGAAGTGCGTGTGGATGTCGATGAGACCGGGCAGGCCGAGCCGGGTCCACCACTCGCGCACGGCGAGCGCGTCGGAGCCACTCATCAGTCGGTGATGCCCTTGAGCCGCCGCTGGACGGCCTGCTCCTTCTCCCGGTTGGCCTGGCGCTCGGCGAGGGAGTGGCGCTTGTCGTACTCCTTCTTGCCCTTGGCCAGCGCGATCTCGATCTTGGCGCGGCCGTCCTTGAAGTAGAGCGAGAGCGGGACGATGGTGTAGCCCTTGTCGCCGATCTTGCGCTCGATCTTGTGGATCTCGGCACGGTTGAGGAGCAGCTTGCGCTTGCGGCGGGCGGAGTGGTTGGTCCAGGAACCCTGGGCGTACTCCGGGATGTGCACGTTGTGCAGCCACACCTCGCCGCTGTCGACGTCGACGAACCCGTCGACCAGGCTCGCGCGACCCTCACGCAGCGACTTCACCTCGGTGCCCTGCAGGACCAGCCCGGCCTCGTAGGTGTCCTCGATGTGGAAGTCGTGACGGGCCTTCTTGTTCTGCGCGATCAGCCGGTTGCGCTGATCCTTCTCCTTGGCGGCCATCCGGTCATCTTCTCATCGGCCGCAACTCGGTTCGGACGGGCGCCACGTCCCGCCCCGCAGCGGTGGCAAGGCCACCTTCCCGTGCCCGCGAATGTGGGTCACTCACCTGCGTCGGGCGAGTCGGCAGGGACACGCCACACCGGCGGTCGCACACCCACATTCCGAGGCCGGGGAATGTGGGTCACTCACCGGCCGACGTGGGCGATCAGAAGTAGTTGGCGGGGTTGACCGCCTTGCCGTTGGCCATCACCGTGAAGTGCAGGTGGCAGGCCGTGGACCAGCCGGTGTCACCGACGTAGCCGATCACCGCACCGCGCTGGACCTGCGCGCCCGGGCCGACGGTGTAGGACGACGCGTGGTTGTAGATCGTCGCGACACCGGCGCCGGCCAGGGCGCCGTGGTCGACGATCAGCCGCCGACCGTAGACGGAGCTGTAGTAGGACGAGATCACCCGGCCGGACTCGGCCGCGACGATCGGCTGCCCGCAGCCGCCGCCGAAGTCGGTCCCGTCGTGCAGTCCCCAGTAGCCGAAGATCGGGTGGGTGCGATAGCCGTACGGCGACGTGATGCCACCACCGACCGGCATCTGCAGCAGGCCGTCGGTCGGGCCGACCCGGCCGTTCTTCGCCGCCTGGGCGCGTGCCCGGCGCAGGGCCGCGGCCGCGCGCCTGCGCAGCATCGCCTCGATCTTCGCCTTCTGGCGCTGAGCCTGCTGGAGCCGACGCACGTCGCGGGCGCGGATCTGGGCCGCCTTCTCGCGAGCCGAGGCCCGCTCTCCCACGAGGGAGGCCACCGACGACTTGGCGTCGCTCGCCTCGGCCGCGAGCTGCTGGGTCTCGGCGAGGTTGGCCGCTGCCTGCTCGCGCTTGGCTGCGACGTCGTCGCGCGCCTGGGCGACCTGGTCCTCGCGGACCTCGAGCAGCACCTCGGCGGCCTGCAGCCGGTCGTAGTCGCGGGCCTGCTTGTCGACCATCGTCTGGTTGACCTCGGCGCGGCGGTTGAGGTCCTGGGCCGACTCGGAGTCCATCAGCGACGCGAACGCCACCAGGTCGGGATCACCCTCGGCGTAGAGACGCTTGATCGTGTCGCCGACGACGTCGCGCTGCGCGGCCGCGTCGGCCTCTCCCGCAGCCAGCTCGGCCTGGGCCTGGACCAGTCGCTGCTCGGCCTCGGCCAGGAGGACGGCTGCCGCCGCGTCGCGCTCCTGGGCGACGGCGAGCTTGCCGCGCGCGGTCGCGAGCGCCGTACGCGCGTCGGAGAGCTGGGACCGGGCGGCCTTCAGCCGCTCGGCCGCCCTGTGCAGCTGCTTGCTCGACTCGTCGACGTGGTCGTGGGCGCGGTCGATCTTCTTCTCGACCTGCCGTTGCCGGTCCTTGAGGTCGTCGGCGGACGCGGTCGGGACGGACAGGGTGCCCAGCGCGATGGCGGCCGCAGCAGTTGCTGCGGCCACGCGAGTGCGGGCGGTACGGGGGAAGGATCGCACCGGGAAGCCTTACGTGTGTTCGGGGAAGGGAACGCCACGAAGGTAACCCGCGCGGATCAGACTTTGAGGTATTTGCGCGTCAGCACGAGTGTCGGAAGCACGGTGAGCAGCGGACCGAGCACTGCGACGAGGAGTACGGCGACGCCGTACTGCTCGAATCCGATCCACGGGATGAACTTCAGCTTGTCCTGACCGCGCTGCTCGATGCCGAAGTACATGAACGCAGCCAGCGCCCCGGTCGCGAGGAGCACACCGATCAGGGCGGTCACCAGGGCCTCGAGCAGGAAGGGCAGCGCGATGTAGAGGGTCGAGGCGCCGACGAGGCGCATGATGCCGATCTCCTTGCGCCGGGCGAAGGCCGCGAGCCGGATCGTGTTGGCGACCAGGAGCAGCGCCGCGATGACGAGGAAGGCCGCCGTGGCGATCGAGACCCACTGGAGCATGTTGATCGAGCCGATGATCGGCTCGATGTAGCGGCGCATGTCGCGCACGACGGAGACACCGTCGAGGCCGCCGACCGCGCTGACGACGCCGTCGTACTCCTCCGGGTCCTTGAGCTCGACCCACAGCGACTGCGGCATGTCCTCGACGGTCAGGACGGCGTTGTCGCCCTCGAACTTCTCGGCGCCGTAGAGCTCCTTGACCTTCTCGAAGGCCTCTTCCTTGGTCTCGAGGTCCCAGCCGGCGGCCTCGGGGTTCTCGTCGATGACCGCGGTGATGGCGTCGCGCTGGGCGTCGGTGACCTCACTGACGCAGGCGGGGTTGTTGTCCTCGGCGGTGCACAGCGAGACCTGGATCTGCAGCTGGCTGCCCCAGTGCTCACCGGCCTTCTCGGCCTGCAGGTGGAAGAGCACACCCAGGCCGACCAGGGTCAGCGAGACGAAGAGGGTCAAGATCACCGCGAGGTGCATCGACAGGTTGCGGCGCAGCCCTTGGCCGAGCTCGGAGAAGACGTAGCGAAGCTGCATGGATCTGTGTCAGTCCTAATCTCAGTTGGAGGTGCCGTAGACGCCCTGCGCCTGGTCACGCATCACGCGCCCGTTCTCGAGCTCGATGACGCGCTTGCGCATCTGGTCCACGATGCCGGCGTCGTGGGTGGCCATCACGACGGTCGTGCCGGTGCGGTTGATGCGGTCGAGGAGCTTCATGATCCCGACCGAGGTCGTCGGGTCGAGGTTGCCGGTGGGCTCGTCGGCGATCAGGATCTTGGGCCGGTTGACGAAGGCGCGCGCGATCGCGACGCGCTGCTGCTCGCCACCGGAGAGCTCGTCGGGCAGCCGGTCGCCCTTGCCGGTCAGGCCGACCATCTCGAGCGTCTCGGGCACCAGCTTGTCGATGTCGCTGCGTGACTTGCCGATCACCTGGAGCGCGAAGGCGACGTTCTCCGAGACGGTCTTGTTGCCGAGGAGGCGGAAGTCCTGGAACACGGTCCCGATGTCGCGGCGCAGGCGCGGGACCTTCCAGCTCGCGAGCCGGTTGATCTCCTTGCCGGCGACGTAGACCCGTCCCGACGTCGGGCGGTACTCGCGCAGCACGAGGCGCAGGAACGTCGACTTGCCCGAACCCGAGGAGCCGACCAGGAAGACGAACTCGCCCTTGTCGACGTCGACGGACACCTGGTCAAGGGCCGCGTGGGCGTGGCCGGGGTAGGTCTTGGTGACCTTCTCGAAGCGAATCACGGCCCCGAGGCTACGCGGTGCACCCAGCCAACCCGGACATCCTGACCCTAGGTGTTCTGTCCGGACAGGTTGGGCACGCGGTCGGCGGGTGACTTGCCTTTGAGTGCGGTGTGGCCGCGGTGGTGATTGTAGTGATGGAGCCA
>NZ_PZYX01000003.1 GCF_003047285.1 Nocardioides allogilvus
TGGCTCCATCACTACAATCACCACCGCGGCCACACCGCACTCAAAGGCAAGTCACCCGCCGACCGCGTGCCCAACCTGTCCGGACAGAACACCTAGGGTGGGGCCCATGACTGAGCAGCAGCAGCCAGGCCAGCCTTCCGGCGAGGAGCAGATCGTGGTCGTGGGCCCCGACGGCCAACCTGTCGGAACGATCCCGGCGAGTGCCCTGCCGGCGGGCATCGTCGGTGGCGGCGACGAGGCCGACGGCGACCGCGAGCGCCACGTCACCGAGCTCGTCGAGCAGCCCGCGAAGGTGATGCGGATCGGCTCGATGATCCGCCAGCTGCTCGAAGAGGTGAAGGCGGCTCCGCTCGACGAGGCCAGCCGCAACCGGCTCAAGGAGATCCACCAGGCCTCCATCAAGGAGCTCGAGGCCGGGCTCGCGCCCGAGCTCGTCGACGAGCTCGAACGGCTCTCGCTGCCCTTCACCGAGGAGGGCATCCCCTCCGAGGGCGAGCTCCGCATCGCCCAGGCCCAGCTCGTCGGCTGGCTCGAGGGGCTCTTCCACGGCATCCAGACCGCGATCTACGCCCAGCAGATGGCCGCGCGCGGTCAGCTGGAGCAGATGCGCAAGGCCCTGCCCGGCATGACGCCCCAGCAGGGACCCGACGGTCAGCCCCAGGGCATGGGTGCGCAGCCGGGCCAGGAAGCACCCGAGTCGGGCGGCGCCGGAGGCATGTACCTCTAGCTCAGCGAGTACGCCGCCGCGCCCGCCAGGCACGGAACAGGCCGTAGCCCATGGCGGTCAGGCCGAGGACGCCGAGGATCGCGCGGCCGGCCGAGAACTGGTCGTAGGTGAGCCCGAGGGTCTTCAGGTCAGCCTTGCGGTAGCCCGCCGTGGGTTCTGTGCCGGCACCCAGCTCGTCAAGCAGCTGGCGGTAGTGCTTCGCCGGGCCGGTGACCGTGGAGCAGAGCCCACCGGTGAGGTTGGGATCTCCCTCGTCAGCCAGCACGACGACCCGGTCATCGACGTCGTTCTCGAACCCGCAGGCGCTGCCATCTCGGGCGCCGACCACGTCGACCTTGCGCGTGACGTCCCCCTTGAAGACGCGGTCGACGCTGACCGTCAGCACCGAGTGGTTGCCGGTGAGGCGCCAGTCCTTCACCACCCCGGCGAACGCAACGTCGCTCGTGGCCACGGAGTCGGCCGTCGGCCGGACGCACGAACAAGCGACAGCCGGGCCAGCGGTTAGCACCATCGCACCAGTCATCGCGGTGACGAACAGCACCAGCGGGACCAGCAGCCGGGCCAGGGAGGTCACCGACGCGCCAGTCGTCCCACGACGAGCAGGCCCAGGAACCCGATGAGCACGAGGGCCCCGCCGGGGGCGGCGAGCCTGGAGACCGACGCGGGGGCCGACTCCTCGACCTTCGTCATGGTGGGTGCGGGCGGCTCCGGCGGGAGGATGGCCGTGCCGACCCCGAGGACGCCTTCGACCTCCGCGACCCGGCCGGTGTTGGCCGGCCCCGATCCGCCACAGCTCGAGGCGGCGTACGGCGGGGCATCCCCGGAGACGAGGAAGAGGTAGTCGCTGCCGACCTTGAGCTCACCCAGGCCGCAGGCGGTCGTGGCCTGGTTGGTGAGGATCGCGGTCTCCCGCTCG
Organism: Nocardioides allogilvus; assembly: GCF_003047285.1. Lineage (GTDB taxonomy): Bacteria > Actinomycetota > Actinomycetes > Propionibacteriales > Nocardioidaceae > Nocardioides > Nocardioides allogilvus. The sequence goes on from NZ_PZYX01000003.1 coordinate 1,644, forward strand.
ACGGTGCCCTTGTAGGCGCGGGTGGCGGTGAGGGCGTACTCGAACTTCCGGCCGACCTCCGTCACGCCGTCGACCTGTGCGACGAACACGGCGTCGGCGCGCTTGGTCTGCTGGTCGATGTCGGCGACCTGGCACTTGCACGCGAAGGCGGGGGCGGCGGTCGCGAGGACGAGCCCGGACATCGCCAACATCGCAGCGATCAGCACACGCACCAGCCTTGAGATCATGCGCTCAGCCTAGCGAGAGGTCGAACAGCCCGGTGAGCACCGCGGCCACGCCGTCCTCGTCGTTGGGCGGCGCGACGTGCTCCGCGAGGGCGAGCACGTCGGGGTGGGCGTTGGCCATGGCGTAGGACGTCCCGGCCCACTCCAGGAGCGGCAGGTCGTTGGGCATGTCGCCGAAGGCGACGACCTCGTCGGGCCCGATGCCGAGCTCGGCGGCGAGGGTCGCGAGCGTCGAGGCCTTGGTGACACCCGCGGCGCTGATCTCGACGAGCGCGAAGCTCGAGCTCCAGGTCGTCGTGGCGAGGTGGCCGACGAGCTCCTCGACGCGGCGCCAGAACTCCTCGGGCGCCAGCTCCCGGTGCACGGCCAGGACCTTGACGACGTCGTCGCGGTAGACGTCGACCAGCTCGCCCGTCGGACGCTCGGACTTGTCGTCGGGGTGGTGCGGGAACGTCGGCTCGCTCACCCAGCCCTCGGTGTGCTCGAGCGCGAGCATGGTCCCGGGGATCGCCTCGCGCAGCAGCCCGGCGATCTCCAGCCCGATGTCGCGCGGCACCGGCCAGAAGGTGCGCACCTCGCGCTTGGCCACGTCGTAGACGATGCCGCCGTTGCTGCAGATCGCCAGTCCGTGGCCTCCGACGTCGGCCCACAACGACTCCATCCAACGGATCGGGCGGCCGGTGGTGAAGACGACGGGCACGCCGAGGTCGTCGAGTGCGGTGAGTACGGCGCGGGTCCGCTCGGTCACGGTGCCGTCGGTGTGCAGCAGGGTGCCGTCGAGGTCGGTCGCGACCAGGCGCGGTCGTCCCGGCGAGGTCACGGGACCGCCCGCAGCGGGCGTGCCATGACCAGCTCGCCGTCCTCGTTGGCGCCGCGCAGCTCGGTGAAGCCGCACTTGGCGAGTACCCGGACGCTGGCCGCGTTGGCGGGCTCGACGGAGGCTCGTACCCGTACGCCGGCGGCGTCGGTCAGTACCAGCAGGGCACGCACGGCCTCCGTGGCGACGCCACGACCGCGGGCGTCGGCGACGAGCCCGTAGCCGATCTCCGCCTCGGGGACGTCGTCGGCGGCCGGGGTCGGCGGACCGAAGAAGCCGATCGAGCCGAAGACGAGCCCGTCGAAGGTGCGGGTGACGTGCCGGGGTCCCCAGGGGTTGACCACGCGCACCATCGACGCCGCGTCCCGGTCGTCCTGGCGCGGGTAGTCGGGGTGCCACCGCGGGTCGCGGCCACCGGCCAGCATCAGCGCGGCCTCGTCGGCCGTGAACAGGTCGAGGGTGAGTCGCTCGGTCGCGACGGACGACGGCAGGCTCACCCGGCCCGCCCTCGGGTCGCGGAGGGTCCCTCGGGGAACCACAGGGCGAGCTCCTGCGCGACCCCGTCCTCGTAGACGCTGCCGGTCACGTGGTCGGCGGCCGCGTGGACGTCCTCGATGGCCTGGCCCATCGCGACACCGCGGCCGGCCCAGCGGAGCATCTCGAGGTCGTTGCGCCCGTCGCCGATCGCCAGCACGTCGGCCGCGGCGACCCCCAGCTTGTCGCAGACGATCTGCAGGCCGCTCGCCTTCGACACCCCGACCGGCGACAGGTCGAGCCAGGCGGTCCAGCCGACGACGTAGTCGGTGCCGTGCAGCCCGAGGTTGGCCGCCAGCTCGACGAAGTCCTCGGCGGAGGCCTCGGGGTCGCGGATGATCACGCGGCTGACCGGGCCGGCGACGATGTCGTCGACCTCGGTGATGATCATGTCGCCGGACAGCTCGCCCGGCGGGAAGTGCCGGTTGACGCGGTAGCCGATCCCACGCTCCTCGACGGCGACCAGCGCGTGCGGGTGCTGCTCCAGCACCGCCGCGACGGCGGCGCGGGCGTCGAAGGTCTCCTCGTGCACGACCTCGAGCGGCGGGTAGCGGAAGATCACGGCACCGTTGGAGGCGACCACCCAGATCCGGTCGTCGACAACCTGCGGGAGGTCGAGCAGGTCGGCGATCTTGTCCATGCCGTGCGGCGACCGCCCGCTGGAGAGCACCACGTGCGCGCCGGCGGCGATGGCGCGGTGCACAGCGGCGTACACCGCAGGACGGATGACCTCGTGGGTCTGGCCCGAGCCCTCGACCCACGCCAGCAGCGTGCCGTCGATGTCGAGCGCGACGAGCTCAGGACGCCAGTCACCCATGCCACAGCCCCCTTGGTTTCGACACGCTCGTTCCTCGCTGCTCAACCAGCGGAGCTGACCGGGGTCAGGACCTCGAGGCCCCCGAGATAGGGGCGCAGCGCCTCGGGCACCCGCACCGATCCGTCGGCCTGCTGGTGGGTCTCCAGGATCGCCACGATGGTCCGGGTGATCGCGGTCAGCGTGCCGTTGAGGGTCGCGACCGGGGTGTTGCCGGAGGCTCCGCGCTGGCGGATGTCGAGGCGGCGGCTCTGGAAGTCGGTGCAGTTGGAGGTCGACGTCAGCTCGCGGAACTTGCCCTGCGTCGGGATCCACACCTCGCAGTCGAACTTGCGCTGGGCGCTGAGCCCCAGGTCGCCGGCCGCGACGTCGATGACGCGGTAGGCGAGCTCGAGCTTGTCGAGGAACTCCTTCTCCCAGTCGAGCAGCCGCTGGTGCTCGGCGTAGGACTCCTCCAGCGTCGTGAGGACGAACATCTCGACCTTGTCGAACCAGTGGACCCGGATGATGCCCTTGGTGTCCTTGCCGTGCGACCCGGCCTCCTTGCGGAAGCAGGGGCTGAAGGCGGCGTAGCGCAGGGGAAGCTTCTCGGCGTCGAGGATCTCGTCGGAGTGGTAGGCCGCCATCGGCACCTCGGAGGTGCCGACGAGGTAGAGGTCCTCGCCCTCGATGCGGTAGACGTCGTCGGCCGCCTGGCCGAGGAAGCCGGTGCCCTCCATGGCACGCGGCTTGACCAGCGACGGCGCGATGACCTGGGTGAAGCCGGCGTTGCGCGCCTGGTCCATCGCCATGTTGACCAGCGCCAGCTCGAGCTGCGCGCCGATGCCGGTGAGGAAGTAGAAGCGCGAGCCCGACACCTTGGCGCCACGCTCGAGGTCGATCGCGCCGAGCATCCGGCCGAGCTCGATGTGGTCGCGCGGCTCGAAGTCGAACTCGCGGGGCGTGCCGACATGCTCCAGCACGACGAAGTCGTCCTCGCCACCGGCGGGCGCCTCGTTGGCGGCCGGGTTGGGGATCGACCTGAGCGCCTCGTCCCACTCCGTCTCGGCGGCGGCCTGGGTGGCCTCGAGCTCCTTGACCTCACCGGACAGCGCCTTGGTGCGGGCGAGCAGCTCGGCCTTCTCGTCACCCTGGGCCTGCGCGACCAGCTTGCCGAGCGACTTCTGCTCCGCCCGCTTGGCCTCGTAGGTCGCGATCGCGCTGCGACGGGACTCGTCGGCGGCGAGTGCGCGGTCGACCACGTCGGGAGACAGGCCCCGCTTCACCTGGGCGGCGCGGATGCGGTCAGGGGCTTCTCTGAGCAGGCGAGCGTCAATCACACTGGAAGGCTAGTCGTGCGGGGGTGGGACCCGCACCCGGCATACTGACCCGGTGCTCGACCGACCCCGCTCCGTCGTCCTTGCCTGGGCGGCCGTCCTCGCTGCCCTGTTCTCCGGGCTCGCCTTCGCGGTGACCCAGCTCGACCGCACGCCCCTCGACGGAGTCGACGTCTGGGGCCGCGACGCCGAGGACTGGGCCGACGACCAGCCCGCGCTCCTGCAGGTGCTGCGCGTGATCGAGCACGGCTTCGGCACCATCGCGATGACGGTCATCACCCTCGTGCTGGCGGTCGGGCTGCTGCTGAGCAAGCAGCGCCGGGCCGCGATCTACACCGTGCTGGTGATGATCAGCGTCTCCATTCTCACCACCGGCCTGAAGATCTGGCTCGGTCGCGACCGGCCCGACTGGCAGGACCCGACCCACCTGCTCTCCACCAAGTCGTTCCCCTCGGGCCACTCCTCGTCGATCGCAGCGGTCGCCATGATCCTGGTGGTCCTGGTCGCGATGCTCGTACGGCGCCAGAACTTCCGCCGCATCGCCTACACCGCCATCGCGCTGCTGGTCGTGGCGGTCAGCCTCGACCGGATCCTGCTCGGGCGCCACTACCCGACCGACACGCTCGGCGGCACCCTCATCGGCGCCGCGGTCGCGATCGCCTGGCTGGCGCTCTACAGCCCGCTGCCGCGCTCGCACGCCGAGAAGAGCGAGCCGCTGCCGGAGGTCTACTCCTCCGAGCGCCGGCTGGCGGTCGTCCTCAACCCGATCAAGGTGGAGGACGTCGGCCAGTTCCGCTCGATCGTGAACTCGATGGCGGTCGAGTCCGGCTGGTCCGAACCGACCTGGCACTACACGACCATTGAGGACCCCGGCAGCGGGATGGCCGAGAAGGCGTCGGTCGACGGCGCCGACCTCGTGCTCGTGTGTGGCGGCGACGGCACCGTGCGCGAGGTGTGCGCCGAGCTGGCCGGCACCGGCATCCCCGTCGGCATCATCCCCGCGGGCACGGGCAACCTGCTGGCCCGCAACCTCGACATCCCGCTCTACCTCCGCTCCGCGATCGACGTCGCCCTCAACGGCCAGGACCGCGCGATCGACCTCGTCGACGTCAGCGGCGACGGCATCGAGGCCACGCACTTCATGGTGATGGCCGGCATGGGCTTCGACGCCGCGATCATGGACGGCGTCAACGACGACATCAAGAAGAAGATCGGCTGGATCGCCTACGTCATCTCCGGCCTCAAGTCGCTGATGTTCCCCGCCATCAAGGTCGAGATCACCGTCGACGACGGGGAGCCCACGATCCACCGCGCCCGCACCGTCGTCGTCGGCAACGTCGGCTACCTCCAGGCCGGCATGCCGCTGCTGCCCGACGCCTCGATCGACGACGGCCTGCTCGACGTCGTGATCCTGCACCCCAAGCGCTTCTTGTCCTGGATCCCGCTGGCGGTGCGCGTGCTGGCCAAGAGCTCCTCGACCGACGAGCTGATCGACCGGCGCCGCGGCGCGAAGGTGGTCGTCCGAGCCTTCAGCGACGCTCCCCGTCAGCTCGACGGCGACTCGATCGGTCTCGGTCGCGAGCTGAGCATGGAGTGCGTCCACGGGCGCCTCCTCGTCCGCGTGCCCCGCTGACATGCACCCGACTCGCTGGCTGGCCGTGCGCGTGGGCGGGCAACCCTGGTTGCCCCGCTTCGCCCCCGCCATCGTGCGCCTCGACCTGCTGCTGCGCCGGCTCAGCGCCGGGCGCGTGACCCTGCTGGGCTTCGCCGGGCTGCCGGAGCTGTTCCTGACCGTCTCCGGTCGCCGGTCCGGGCTCCCGCGCACGACGCCGCTGCTGTGCGTCCCACGCGGTGGGTCATGGCTGGTCGCTGGCTCCAACTGGGGCGGACCCCGCCCACCACTGTGGGTGGGCAACCTCGTCGCGGCCGGCGTCGCGACCGTCGAGTTCAAGGGCCACGACACCGCGGTCACCGCGCGGCTCCTCGAGGGCACGGAGCGCGCGAGCGCGTGGGCGGAGATGCTGCGCGTCTGGCCGAACTACGCGAAGTACGCCGCCCGGACCGAGCGCGAGATCCCGGTCTTCGAGCTCAACCCGCGCTGAACTGCCTGTGTTCCAGCTCGCCCGTGTCACGGACGCGCGTGCGCGATCGCCTCGTCCTCCTCGGGCGAGAGCTGCTGCTCGCAGGTCCAGCCCGTGATCGACTTGGCATAGGTCCGCGCCTCGCTGCGGCCGTGGATCGAGGTGAGCACGACCCCGTGCCCGGCGTCGTCGAGGAGGGCGACGCTCCAGCTCAGGTGTCCGCCCACGTCACCGAAGGCGTCGTAGCGCACCACCGAGAGGTGGCGCAGCGAGTCGACCGCCTCGGCCTTGAGCGCGGCGACCTCCTGGCGCAGGCCGTGGACGTCCTCGGGGAGCGCGTCGACCGTGGTGGGTCGCTTGGTCGACGCCGTACGGCGCAGTCCGATCACGGCCAGGACGAGGGCCGCCGACGCGGTGATGAGGGCGAGGACAGCAACGATGAGCACGGCGCCGAGCCTAGGTTGACGCCTGAGACGCAGGGGCCGCGACACGGCCGCGCGTGGAAAGATCGCCAGCGTGACCGCTTCCCCGTCCTCGCCGCGCCGCCGCATCGCCTACCAGGGCGAGCCCGGAGCCAACTCCCACCTCGTGTGCCAGCAGCACTACCCGGACTGGGAGTCGGTGGCCTGCGCGTCCTTCGAGGACGCTTTCGCGGCGGTCGAGAGCGGTGACGCCGACCTGGCGATGATCCCGATCGACAACTCGATCGCGGGCCGGGTCGCCGACATCCACCACTTCCTGCCCACCAGCGACCTGCACATCGTGGGCGAGAAGTTCCTGCGCATCCAGTTCGCGCTGATGGTCATCCCCGGCACCGACGTCTCGACGCTGGAGACGGTGCACAGCCACGTGCACGCGCTCGGCCAGTGCCGCGGCGTGATCCGTGAGCTGGGGCTCAAGCCCCTCGTGGCCGGCGACACCGCGGGCGCCGCGCGTGAGATCGCCGAGGCCCAGGACCCGACCCAGGCCGCGATCGCGCCGCCACTGGCCGCCGAGATCTACGGCCTGGAGATCCTGCGCAACGACATCGAGGACGAGGACCACAACACGACGCGCTTCATCGTGCTCTCGCGCGACTTCGAGCAGGCGCCACGCGACGCCGGCCCGGTCGTCACCACGTTCATCTTCAACGTGCGCAACCTCCCGGCCGCGCTCTACAAGGCCCTAGGTGGGTTCGCCACCAACGGGGTGAACATGACCAAGCTCGAGAGCTACATGGTCGACGGCCACTTCACCGCGACGCAGTTCCTCGCCGAGGTCGACGGCCACCCCGACGACCCCGGGGTGAAGAACGCACTGGAGGAGCTGGCGTTCTTCACCACCGAGGTCAAGGTGCTCGGCGTCTATCCCGCGGACGCCTTCCGCGACAGCTAGCCCTGCTGGGGCGCGTTCTGCATCAGGTTGAACGTCGCCCCCTGCGGGTCGCGGAGGTAGCCGAAGCGGCCCTGGCCGGGCACGTCCATGGCCGGCGCGACCACGGAAGCACCGAGCTGCTCGGCCTTGGCCACGGCGGCGTCGACGTCGTCGACGTTGAAGTAGACGTTCCAGTGCGGCTGCATGTCACCGTCGAGCGCCATGGTGCCCGCGACGGTCTTGTCGCCGACGTTGAACGTCGTGTACGGCGGGTTGTCGGGGCCCATGTCGTGCTGCTGGGTCTGCAGCCCGAGCACGTCGGAGTAGAACTGGCCGGTCCCGGCCGGGTCGGCCACGGTCAGCTCGTTCCAGATGTTGGTGCCCGGCTCGTTGGCCCGCACCGAGCCGGCGAAGCCCTTCTCCTGCCAGAGCCCGACGCTCGCGCCGCCCGGGTCCTGGATCCAGGCCATCCGGCCCTGGTCGGGGACGTCCATCGGCTCGACGTGGACCTGGCCGCCCGCCTGGCGGGCCTTCTCCACGGACGCGTCGACGTCGTCGGTGGCGAGGTAGACGCCCCAGCTCGCCGGCTGACCGGGCGCCATGGCCGGGCCGAGGCCGGCGACGCTGTCGCCCTGGACCTTGGCCAGCGAGTAGGTCCCGAGGGACTGCCCCTGGTCGTCGTTCATCGGCTGGTCGTCGTAGTCCCAGCCGAACAGCTGGCTGTAGAACTCCTTCGAGGCCGGCTGGTCTGCGCTGCTGTACTCGATCCAGCTGGGAGTGCCCTGCTGGTAGGACTCGAACGTGGCCATCACTGGCTCCTTCATCGATGTGTGTTGGATTGCTCGACCCGCAACTGCGACTCAACACCCGACCACCGACAGTGACAACCACGCCCGGGTGAACAGACCGCCGAGCGATAGGTTCGGTGGGTGACCGACGACCGAACCGCCGACCTGGGCTTCGCCAGGATCGATCTCGACCGCGCAGCCCGCACCGGCGATCCCGAGGTCGTGTACGGCGCGGGCAAGACCCCCGAGCAGGTCGCCGCGATCCTCTCCACCCTCCACCAGCGCCACCCCGACCGCGCGGTGCTCGCGACGCGGCTCAGCCTCGAGGCGATGGACGCCGCGGCCGGTGTCGGTGCCGAGGTGCACGCTGTGGCTCGTGCAGTCACCCTGGGCCCGTTCCCCACCCCGCGCGGACGCGTGGGCATCCTCTCGGCCGGCACCTCCGATGCCCCGGTCGCCGCCGAGGCAGCCCTGACCGTCGCCGTGCACGGCGCGGAGCCGGTGGAGATCCGCGACGTGGGCGTCGCCGGCCTGCACCGCCTGCTCGCCGTGCGTGACCGGCTCGACGAGGTCGATGTCCTGATCGTGGTTGCCGGGATGGAGGGCGCGCTGCCCTCCGTCGTGGGCGGCCTGGTCGGCACGCCCGTCATCGCGGTGCCGACCAGCGTCGGCTACGGCGCCTCCTTCGGTGGCTTGGCCGCCCTGCTCGGCATGCTCAACTCGTGTGCGCCGGGCGTCACCGTGGTGAACATCGACAACGGCTACGGCGCAGGCGTGGCCGCGGCCCGCATCTGCCGGATCGGCCACCGCTCGGCGGTTGAGGAGGCGCGCCAGCGCCGTCACGAGACCACCGACGGGGCGACGTCATGAGCGTCTGGATCGACGCCTCCGCGGGGGCGAGCGGCGACATGCTGCTGGGCGCGCTGATCGGCGCCGGCGTGCCGCTGGCCGTGCTGGGCGAGAGCATCGACGCCGTGACCCCCGAGCCGGTCACGCTGCGCCCGGAGCCGGTCGACCGCAACGGCTTCGCGGCCACCCGCTGCCACGTCGAGATCGCCGACTCCGAGCACCACCGCAGCTGGCGCGACATCCGCGCGCTGCTCGAGTCGGCCGACCTGGACGCGGACGTCCGCGACCTGGCCGTCCGCACCTTCGAGCGGCTGGCCGTGGCCGAGGCGCGCGTGCACGGCTCGGACCCCCTCGACGTCTCCTTCCACGAGGTCGGTGCGCTCGATGCGATCGCCGACGTGGTGGGCGTGTGCGCCGGCTTCGTGTGGCTGGCGCGGGCGGACGACGACCCCGGCGACCCCGGCGGGCACCGGGTCACCGTCTCCCCCGTCGCGGTCGGTTCCGGCGCGATCGAGGGTGCGCACGGGCGGATGCCGGTGCCGCCGCCCGCGGTCGCCGAGCTGCTGCTCGGCGTCCCCTCCCTGGCCGGTCCCGGCACGGCCGAGTCCTGCACCCCGACCGGGGCCGCCCTGCTCACCACGCTCGCGGACGAGTGGGGACCGCAGCCGGCCATGGCCGTCGACTCGATCGGCATCGGGGCCGGCGGTCGCGACCCCCAGACCCACGCCAACGTGCTGCGCCTCTTCGTCGGCCGCGGCCCGGGCCGCGACGAGCGGCCCCTGCTCATCGAGTCCAACATCGACGACCTCGACCCGCGGGTCTGGCCGTCGGTCATCGCCGCGCTCCTCGAGGCCGGCGCCAGCGATGCCTGGCTGACGCCGATCCTGATGAAGAAGGGACGCCCGGCCCACACCCTCTCGGTGCTGACCAGCAGCGCGGCCGCCGATGCCGTGCGAGCGGCCATCTGGCGCCATACCTCCACGATCGGGGTCCGCGAGATCCCGCTGGCCAAGCACGCGCTCGACCGCGAGATGGTCCAGGTCGACGTCGACGGGCACACCATCGACGTCAAGCTCGCCAGCCACGACGGCGAGGTCGTCAACGCCCAGCCCGAGTGGGACGACGTCGCGCGCGCCGCCCTCGCCCTCGGGCGGCCGGTCAACGACGTGCTGGCGGAGGCGATCGCCGAGACGCGCGCCCTGCTCCGAACCCCTTCCCACTGATCCGAGAGGCACCCGTGCTCGACGTCGTCGTCATCGCGCTCACCTTCGCCGCCATCTTCGTCGTCGAGCTGCCCGACAAGACCTTCATCGCCACCCTCGTCCTGTCGACGAAGTTCCGGCCGCTGTTCGTGTGGATCGGGGTCGGGCTCGCCTTCATGGCGCAGACGGCCATCGCGGTCGCCCTGGGCAAGGCCGCGTCGTTCCTGCCCGACACCGTCGTGCACGTCGCCGCCGCACTGATGTTCCTGGTCGGTGCGATCATCCTGCTCCGCGAGGCCCGGGCCCACGAGGCGTCCGAGGGCGCGGAGGAGGAGGACTTCGCCGCGAAGGCCGGCGAGGCACAGGGCTTCAAGGTGATCCTGACCAGCTTCCTGGTGCTCTTCGCCGCCGAGTGGGGCGACCTGTCGCAGCTGCTCACCCTCTCGCTGGTCGCGAAGTACGACGACCCGCTCAGCGTCTTCCTCGGCGCCTGGGGCGCACTGCTCGCCGTGAGCGGCCTGGCGGTCATCGTCGGACGCGTGCTGCTCGCCCGGATCAGGCTCAGCCTGCTGCACTATCTGGGTGCGGGCGTGTGCCTTCTCATGGCATGTTTGACGGTGTGGGAGATGACGCGCTGACCGCGCTCGAGACCGTCCGCACGCGCTTCCGGGAGGTCAACGGCGAGCACCCGATGACGGCGGCCGACGAGGCCCACGTCCGCGAGCACTTCACTCCCCTCCCACCCGAACAGCTGCCCGACATCGCGGCCGGCCGCCTGCCGCTGCCGAGCTACCTCCTCGCTGACGGCACCCCGATGGTCGCCGACCTCGGCGACGTCATCGGCGCTGCCGGCGGCGTGGAGCACCTGCACGACTGGTTCGTCGAGTTCTGGCCCGACGACCCCACGACTGTCGAGGCCGAGTGGGACACCTTCATGGCCGGTCACCACGTCTGCCTGCGCACGGTCGACCCCGTCTCGATCCGCCAGGTGACGAGGATGGTCGAGCAGGCGCGCGCTGCCGTCGCCGTACTCCGGGACGACCCGCGCGACGAGCTCGCGCAGGGCTCCCTGGGCGAGGCGGTCGACGGCGGTGTCGGAGTGACCGGGCTGGACGGGCTGGTGCTGCCGACGACGGCCTACGACCGGCTGCGGTTCGGCGGCCCCTCGATCCGCGACCTCTGGGTCGACGCAGTGCGCGCGGAGTTCCACCGCCCGCAACCGCCGCAGCTGCCGATCCGGACCGAGCGGCTCACGCTCCGCCGTACCCTCCCCGAGGACGCCGCCGTCCGGGCGAAGGCCTGGGCCGACCCGGGTTTCGTCGAGTACCTGCTGCTGCCCGAGCAGAACCTGGCCGAGGTCACCTTCGACACCTTCCGCCGTTCCGGGCCCGACGCTCCCGACGAACCGCACACCGGGCTCGGGCTGATGATGGTGCACGAGGGGACGCCGATCGGCAACGTCGTGCTGTTCTACGACGGCGCGGACCGGACGTGCCTGGAGATCGGCTGGACGCTCTTCCCCTGGGCGGCGGGCCGGGGGTTCGCCACGGAGGCCGCACGCGTCGCCATGGCGCTGGCCTTCGAGCACTACGGCGTACGCCGCGTGGTGGCCAACCTCGACGCCGCCAACGAGCGCTCCGCGGCGATGTGCGAGCGACTCGGGATGCGCCGCGAGGCACACAAGCTGGCGGACTTCTGGTCGAAGGGGCGGTGGACCGACTCCTACGAGTACGCGATCCTGCGCGAGGAGTGGGAGGCGAAGCGGAGTGACGTACAGGTGTAGGACTTCTGGCCCCTGACCTCCCTGGAACGGGGCCACAACTCATACACAGGCACACAGGAGTAGAGACGCGGACCGCGCCTGGGGATGGCGGAGCGCACGGTCGCGGCCATCCGAGCACGCTCGCCGGATGAACGAGAAGAAGAGGCTGGACACCAGCCGACCGTTCCGGCGGGCGGACGCCCTCACGGGCGGAATCAGCGCCAAGACGCTGCGTGGCCCGCGGTTCCGCACGATCTTCCGCGGCGTCCAGATCGCTGCCTGCGTCAAGGTCACCCCGAAGGTCCGTGCCGAGGCAGCTCTCCGCCTCTTCGACCCGAGTGCGTTCGCCAGCCACGCCAGCGCCGCACGCCTGCTGGACGTGCCGATCCCGACCCTGCCCGACGAGCACGTCACCGTCTTCCACCAGAGGATGCGCCGCCATCATCGCGGCATCCGCACCCACGTCTCCGACACCATGGACGTCCGCAAGGTCGACGGGGTCCTGCTCAGCGACCACGCGCGGATGTTCGTCGAGCTGGCCGAGCTCATCGGGCTCGTCGACCTCGTGGTGGTGGGCGACCACCTCGTGCGCAAGGGCTGGATCACGTGCGTCGACCTCGTCGCCTACTGCGCCACCAGCACCCACCGAGCCGCGCGGGCGGCGCGCAGAGCGGCCGGTTACGTGCGCGCAGACGTCGACTCCCCGATGGAGACGCGGCTGCGCATGCTGCTCGTCCTGGCCGGGCTCCCCGAGCCGGCGATCAACGTGAGGATCAGGGCGGCCGACGGGGAGGTGATGCGCCGCTACGACCTCAGCTTTCCCGAGGCGCGGGTGATCGTGGAGTACGACGGACGCCAGCACATCGAGCGGGTCGAGACCTGGGAGGCCGACCTCGAGCGCCGCGAGGCCATCGACGACGACGGCTGGCGGATCCTGGTGGTGGTCGCGTCCGGGATCTACAAGTCACCGGAGCGGACCCTGCTGCGCGTGTGCCGGTTGCTGCGGGCCCGCGGCCACGACGCAGTGCCGGCACAGCTGGACGACGAGTGGCGAGCGCACTTCCCGGGCCACGCCGGCGCGATCTGAGATCCGACACGCCGCGGCGTACATGTGTAGGGCTGATGGCCCCTGATCGCCGCAGGTGGGGGCCACAACCCCTACAGGCGTACGGCGACGAGGACCGTGCGGGCCGGACGCGGCTAGGCTCGTGGCATGGCTCACACGCACGGCGCCGACAGCGAAGTCGGCACCCTCACCACCGTCATGCTGCACCGCCCCGGCAACGAGCTGAAACGACTGACGCCCCGCAACAACGACAAGCTGCTCTTCGACGGCATCCCGTGGGTGAGTCGGGCGCAGGAGGAGCACGACGCGTTCGCCGACACCCTGCGCGGACGTGGGGTCGAGGTCCTCTACCTGACCGAGCTGCTCACCGAGACGCTCGCCAGCGAGGAGGCTCGTGCCGACGCGATCAGCTCGGCGCTGAGCGGGCTGCACCTGGGCGACACGCTGCGCGACTACCTCGCCGTGGCGCTCGCCGACGCATCCCCCGAGGAGCTCACCGGCCTGCTGACGGCCGGCATCCGCAACGACGAGGTGCGCGGCGGGCACGGGCTGGTGACGAGCCTGCTGAGCCCCTACGACTTCCTGATCGACCCGCTGCCCAACCTGCTGTTCACCCGCGACTCCAGCGTGTGGGTGCGCGACCGCGTCGCCATCACCAGCCTGGCGATGCCGGCCCGCAAGCGCGAGACGCAGCTGACCGAGCTGATCTACACGCTGCACCCGCGCTTCGCCGTACGCACCCAGAAGATCCACGGCTGGCACAACGAGCACGTCGAGGGCGGTGACGTGCTGCTGCTGGCGCCCGGCGTGATCGCGGTCGGCGTCGGCGAGCGCACCACCCCGGCCGGTGTGGAGCGGCTGGCGCGGCAGGTGTTCCACGCCGACCTGGCGCACACCGTCCTCGCGGTGCCGATCGCGCAGGAACGCGCGACCATGCACCTCGACACCGTGTGCACGATGGTCGACGTCGACAAGGTCGTGATGTATCCCAACGTCGCCCACGAGCTGATGGCGCACGCGGTCACCGTTCGCGAGCGCGGCGACGCCGACACCGACCTGGTCCTCGAGGTCGCGCCGGCGGAGCACTTCCTCGTCGCGGCCGCCAAGGCGATGCAGATCGACACGCTCCACCAGATCGACACGGGCCTCGACCCGGTGACCGCGGAGCGCGAGCAGTGGGACGACGGCAACAACACCTTGGCCCTCGCGCCGCGGGTCGCCGTGGCCTACGAGCGCAACGACGAGACCAACGACCGCCTCGAGGAGGCCGGCATCGAGGTCATCCGGATCGCGGGCTCGGAGCTCGGCTCGGGACGTGGCGGCCCGCGCTGCATGTCCTGCCCGGTCGAGCGCCAGCCACTCTCCGTCGACTGACGGGGTCGACAACCCATATCCTCGGGCCCGGATCCACGTTGGTGAGGACACAGCCCCCTAGCGATAGGCACCACTCATGACGACTTCCATCTTCGATGCTCTCTCCGCCGCCGAGGCCGAGCGGGTCAGGTCCACCGGCACGCCGGTGACGCTGCCCGCGGGCTGGTCCCCGATCGGCGAGCGCACCCCTGCCGACAAGGCCTACATCATCACCACGGGTGAGGTGTCCGTACGCCGGCACGGGACCGAGATCGCCCAGCTCGGACCGGGCCAGATCATCGGCGAGGCCGCGATCGTCAACCACACCCTGCGCTCGGCGACGATCGTGGCACTGACGCCCATCGAGGCCATCCACTACACCAGCGAGCAGCTCGAGCAGCTCGTGGCCGAGATCCCGGCCTTCGCCGAGGCGCTGTCGCGGGCCGCGGCCGAGCGCCACGGCGAAGCCTGAGCCGGGCCGGAGCGAGGGTGAGCGACTCCGACTTCGGCGACATCATCGAGTCCATCGAGGCATTCCTCCTCGGCGGGCCGCCCACACTGACGCGCATCGAGGTCGCCGAGCAGGCCGGCGTGCCCCTCGAGCTCGCCCAGGAGCTGTGGCGTCAGCTCGGCTTCGCCCACGTCACCGACGAGACGGTGGCGTTCACCGAGAGCGACGTCGAGGCGCTGCAGCTCACCATCGACCTCATGCGCATGGGCATCCTGCCGCCGGAGTCGCAGGCGGCGCTGGTGCGCACCTGGGGTCGTAGCTATGCGCGCCTGGCGGAGTGGCAGATCTCCCTGCTGGCCGGTGTCGCGGTCGACGGCCCCAACCCGGAGGTCCGGCTCGCCGAGCTGGCTGCCGGGGTGCTGCCCCGCGTGGAGGCGTTGCAGTCCTACGTCTGGCGACGCCACCTGAGCAGCGCCAGCAACCGGCTGCTCACCACCGGGACCCCGAGCAACCCGGAGCGCGAGATGGCGGTCTGCTTCGTCGACATCGTCGGCTACACCACGCGCAGCAAGTCGCTGGAGGAGGACGCGCTGGTCGAGTGGATCGAGGGCTTCGAGCAGGTCGCCACGGGCACGGTCATCGACCACGGCGGCCGGGTGATCAAGACGATCGGCGACGAGATCCTGTTCACCACCGACGAGCCGGCCGCCGCCGTCGAGATCGCGCTGGCCCTCACCGAGCGGGGCAGCGACGAGGACGACCCCTTCCCCTCCGTGCGCGCCGGGATCGCCTACGGACTGGTCGTCAGCCGACTCGGCGACGTCTTCGGGTCGACGGTCAACATCGCCGCCCGGCTGACCTCCGTGGCCAAGCCGGGCACCGTCGTGATCGACCGCGGCGCCCACGACGAGCTCACGGGCGCGTCGACCGACGACACCGAGGCCGAGGAGCCCGAGGAGCCGACCGAGGACGACGAGGCCGCGGACAGCACGGACGACTCGGACAGCCCGGAGCTCGACTATCGCTTCCGGCGGCTGCGCCGGGTGTCGGTCAAGGGCTATGCCCGTCTGGAGGCGTGGCGGCTCCAGCGGCCCAAGGGCGACTGAGCCGACGCCCTCAGGCCTGTCGGGGACCCGGTATCAGGGCAGGCACAGCGGCGGCAGCGGGACGCCCGGAATGGTCGGCAGGCACGTCGGCAACGGCAACGGCAGCGAGGGCGTGGCCGTCGGGGACGTCGTGGTCGGCGAGCTCGTCGGCGATGCGGTGCTGGTGGGCGAGGTCGTCGCGGTCGACGTGGACGTCGGGCTCGGGGTGGCCGTGGTGCTCGGGTTGGCCTTCATGCACTTGTCGTAGGCGGCGCGCGAGATGGTGTACCACTCGACCTGCAGCGCCAGGTCCTTCCTGGCCTTGCGCAGCCTGCGCTTCGCCGCCTTGATCTTGGCCGCGTCGCCGGAGCGCTTGGCCCGCTTCAGGCGCTTCTTGGCCTTGCGGACCTTCAGCCCCGCCTCCTGGGCGGCGTTGGCCGAGTCCGTCAGCTCCTTGGCCTCGGCGGCGCAGGCGCTCGACATCGAGCTGGCCGACGCCGTGGCGCTGCCGCTCGAGCCGACGAGCACGGCCATGCCGGCGATCGCGAGGGCGACGGCAATCGCGGTGGCAACCAAGGTCCGAACTGAAGTGGTGAACACGAGAGCTCCTTGTCGCCCTGCGTGACCGGCGTCACGCCAGGGGGCTCACACGGTAGACCGCCGGCGGCCGGTCTGTCAGCGCTTCCGGACTGCGGACACCCGCCGGGTGCCGCCACCGACGACGTCGATCCCGGCCCTACGGCGGTGACAAGCCCTCGAAACGTCGAAACCGGCCCACGCGGGGCCGGTCCTGGGTCTTCCGCAGCTCTCGCCGCGTGCGACTGAAAAGTGAAAGCCCGGCCGATGTTGACGGGGGATACAACAACGGCCGGGCAGGAGAAAACTACCCCTCAGTCACCTCACATACAAGACGTCAGGCGATGAACTTCACCGAATGGTGACCTGGCGGTTGGCCAGGCCCGCGCGGGCGGAGCGTTCGGCGGCGCTCAGGTCGTCGCTCTGGGCCAGCGCGTCGGCGAGGGCGACTGCGAACTTCGCGGCCGGCCCCTCGAGCACCTCGGCCCCCGTGCCGACCGGCAGGTCCCACACCGGGGCGAGCAGACCGTGCGCACGGAACATGCCGACGAAGCGCGAGCCGTCGGCCACCGAGTCCTGCCCGGCGGCGTGCAGGCGCGCCAGCGCGGTGAGGAGCTCGTCCTCCTGGTGGGGCATCACCCAGCGGAGGTGTTCCTTGGTCCCGACGTTGGTCCAGTACGCCGCCTCGACGCTCTCGAGCCTCGTGGTCGGGTTGGCCGATCCGTTGGCCTGCTCGAGCGCGGCGAGCATGGAGTCGTCCTGGTCGGCGATGTCGTCGATCCAGTAGCCGAAGCCGTCGTGGACGGTGATGTCGAGCGAGTCGTTGGTGATGAGGTCCTGCAGGCGCGGGCCCTCGCCGGGCGCCGAGGTGAGGCCGACGATGCCGGACTCCTCGGTCGCGATCGCGGCCTCGAGCACGGCACCGAGATCGCGCGCGGGGTCGCCGTACGCATGCGCGACCTGCAGCCCGAGCCAGATCGCGCCACTGTCGCGGACCATCGCCGGGGCCGCCATCGGCAGCAGCGTGCACAGCCGGACCTCGCGGTCGGTGCTCGGCACCGTGAGCGGGACGGTGGCGGCCGGGACGAGCTCGCGCAGGGCGATCACGTCGCACTCGCCGGGCATCCCCTCGAAGGGGCGGCTGACGAACGCCTGGGCGGCGCCGCCGGCGGCACCGTGGCACGCCTTGTAGCGCTTGCCCGATCCGCAGGGGCAGGGCTGGCGTGGGCCGACCTCTCCCTCGACGGGAGCAGTGTCACGGGCTTTGGTGCGGGACTTCTTGGCCATGGCGCAGACGCTATACGTCGGGGTGTGTGCTGAGGAATCCGGTCGTCGCGCAGCAGGTCGGATTCCTCAGCGCGCTCCCAGCAGCTCGAGCATGTAGGCCGGCTTGTCGCTGATCACCGCGGTCACCCCGAGGTCGAGGCAGATCTGGAGGTCCTCGGCGGTGTTGACCGTCCACACGTGGATCTCGCGGTCGGCCAGCCGCAGGTGCTTGCCCAGGCCGGGGTGGTCGCGCAGCTCACCGATGCCGGGACCCATGATCCAGTCCTTGCCGACCGTGCGCCGCAGCACGGGCCAGTGGTGCGCCTTCTCGATCAGCATCACCTTCGGGATCTGCGGCGCCATCCGCTGGACCCGCTGCAGCGCGGTGAGGCTGAAGCTCATCACGCGCGCCGGCGAGTCCGCGCCGGTCCAGCCGAAGTCGGCCAACAGCTCCACGAGGCGGCGCTCGACGAGGCCGCCGTAGCGCGTCGGGTGCTTGGTCTCGATCGCGAGCTCGACGCGACGTCCGGAGTCGGCGACCGTCTCGAGCAGCTTGCGCAGCGTGAGGACCTTGTGCTCCTCCGGGTCGAGGTCGGGCGCCTCGTCGTCCATCTCCGCCCACGGGTTCTTCCAGGACGCGAAGTCGAGCTCGTCGAGCTCCTCGAGGTTCATCGTGGAGATGACGCCGCGGGTCGTGGCGGTCCGCCGCAGGTTGCGGTCGTGCACGCACACGAGGTGCCCGTCGGCCGTCAGCCGCACGTCGCACTCGAGCGCCTCTGCCCCGACCTCGATCGCGCGCTTGTAGGCACGCAAGGTGTGCTCGGCATTCTCGTGGCTCGCGCCGCGGTGGGCGACGACCTGCGGCCTCATGCCAGCAGCGTATGGCGGTGGGGCAGGCGCACGCGTGGACACGCTCAGGCGGGCCGGGCCGACTGTGTGGATCTGGTGCCTGCAGGTGACTCCAGGTCCACACGGTCGCAGGTCAGCCGGCCGCCCGGCGCCAGGGCTGGATGAAGTCGTTGCCGGGCAGGTCCTTGACGGCCAGGGTCAGCTCGCCCGCCTTGGCGCCGTCGAGCTGCTCGCGGATCACGTCGGCGTGGCCGGCGTGCCGGGCGAACTCCTCGATCTGGTGCAGGGCCAGCAACCGCTTGGTCACCGCAACGGGCTCCATCCGGCCGAACCACGGCGCGGGCGGCGCCAGCGCCTCCGCTTCCGGGTCCATGGACTCGAGCGCGCTGACGAGGGCGGTCGTCGCGGCGTCGTACTGCTCGAGGACCTGCTCCAGCGTCTCCTCCTCGGTCAGCGCGAAGCTGCCGTAGAACTGGCCGTAGTCGGCCTCGGTCAGCTCCCAGCCGCGATCGCCTCGCTCGCAGGCCTCCCGGCGCTGCCACGACGACCAGGCGACGGTCAGGTGCTTGAGGATGCCGCCGATGCTCAGGTCGCTCCTGGCGGGCGCGAGGCGGGCCTCCTCCTCGGTGAGGCCGTGGGCGGCGTTGCGCACGGCCCCCACCTGCTCGCGCAGGAAGGTGGCGAGGGCGGCGGCTTCGTCGAGACGGGCGGGCTGGATCATGGCTGCTCCTGGAGGTCGTTTTCGCTTGTCCGGTGGAACAACCCTCTCGTCGCATGCGGACCGATCGTGTCCGCTAGTGACCGGCGACGAACCCCGGCAACCAGTGGCCCTCCCACGCCGGGATCTCCTGGACCTCGATGCGGGACCGCTCCGGGGCGGTGGCGACGACGCGGTAGACACCCTCGGCGCGCGACAGGTAGCGGTAGTTCACCAGCTCGCGGCGCAGGTAGGCGAAGTCCTCGTGCACCCCGAGGAGCACCTCGTTGACCTCCGGCTCGGCGTAGTCGCGGCCCGGCTCGAAGCGGCTCAGCACCTCGAGCAGCGCGGCGGCACGCGTCTTGCGCTTCGCCGGGATCTGGGCGAGCCGGCCGTCGGTGAACAGGCGCGCGACCAGCCGATCCTGCTCGGCGCGCGCTGCGCCGTACGCCGCATGGTCGCGGGCCTCGACCGCCGCGAGCGCTGCGGTGTAGGTCTCGCCGGTCTCGGCCATCCGCGCGCGGACGACGCCCTTGAAGTCGCTGTTCCTGGTCACTGTCATTCACTCCGACTGCGCGTGCGTCCCCAGTGCGCCGCCGCAGTGCGTGTGAGCGTCGAGTGTCAGTGCGTGCGCCCGAGGATCCGCTCCCCTTCGCCACCTCGCTCGGACTGGGGCCGACGCGTGGGCTGGGCGCTGGACGGCGCCACTGCGTCCCAGCCTCGCACAGCGGCGCGTCCGCGCGCCAACGGTTTGCGTCAGCCGACGTGCTCGCGGAGGTAGCGCCCGAAGTGGGGCACGGTGAAGGCGATCCGGCCGCGCTCGCCGGAGTAGATGAGGCCCTTCTTGAGCAGCGCGTCGCGGGCCGGGGAGAGTGACTGCGGCTTCTTGTCGAGGGCGGCGGCGACGTCGGCGGTGGGCACGCCCTGGGTTTCGACGAGCTCAACCGGCGGGGTGGCCTCGGAGGCGGCCGCGACATCGGCCATCGCGCGGAGGTACTCCCGCTCCCCCGGCGTCGCCCTCTCGTAGCGCGAGCCGAAGAAGCCGACCGCGAGCTCCGACTCCGCCTCGGGGGTCGCGACCAGCACGTCGTCCAGCGTGATCGGCGAGCGCGGGGCGCGGTCCCAGACGGCCTTGCCGTAGGCCTGGATGAAGTAGGGATAGCCACCGGTCGCGGCATACATCGCCGCGAGGGCGTCGGCGGTGAAGGCCGCGTCCTCGTCCTGGGCGGGCGCGGTCAGCGCGAGGTCGGCGGCGTCGCGCGCGAGCCGGTCGATGCGCTGGTAGCGGAAGAGTCGCTCGGAGTAGGACTTCGACGCCGACAGCACGGCCGGCAGGTGTGGAAGTCCGGCGCCGACGACGATCACCGGCAGGCCCGACTGGCTGATCTCGTGGCAGGCCGCGCACAGCGCCGAGACGTCGTCGGGTCCGAGGTCCTGCATCTCGTCGATGAAGATCGCGATGCCCTTGCCGACGTCCGCGGCCAGTCCGCCGACGTCGGTGAACAGCTCGACCAGGTCGATCTCGATGTCGCCGGAGTCGGCGCGCCCGCGCACCACCGCCGCGTCGATGCCCGGGCTCCACTGGTCCTTCAGCTTGGCCCCGGCGCCGGCGTCGCGGTGGGCGAACGCCTTGATCACGCCGAGCACGTGGTCGACGCTGTCGGCGTCGGTGTGGCCGAGCTCGCGCACGGCCTGGTGCAGCGCACTGCTCAGCGGCCGGCGCAGTCCCTGGTCGGGACGCGCCTCGAGCTTGCCGGTCCCCCAGCGTCGCCGTACGGCAGCAGAACGCAGCGCGTTGAGCAGCACCGTCTTGCCGACCCCGCGCAGGCCGGTCAGCACCAGCGAGCGCTCGGGCCTGCCCTTGACCACCCGCTCGAGCACCACGTCGAACGCGGCGAGCTGCTCGTCGCGACCGGCGAGCTCGGGCGGACGCTGGCCGGCACCGGGGGCATACGGGTTCCTGATCGGGTCCACGATGCGACGGTATCGGGGGATCTAGTGAATTCCCTAGATTTGCTCAGCCGGCGTGGTGGATGCCGGCCGCGTGCAGCGGTCGGGTGTCCTCGCGGGAGGCCGCGACGGCGTACGCCGCGTCGAGCCCGCGCCTGAGCAGGTCGATGAGCGCCGGGACCTCCTCGACGGTCAGCCGGAAGGAGCCGCTGCACACGTTGTCGCGCCACAGCGACACGACGACCAGGTCGGCGTCGTGGTGCCACGAGACGCGCAGCGCGCGGTCCTCACCACGGGCGTCGAAGAAGATCGAACCCGTCATCGGCAACGGTCGGGCGAGGGCCATGCTCCATTCTCCCCGGCTCGTCAAGACCCGGACATCTATGCTCGGCAGCATGCCCGAGCTGCCCGAGGTGGAAGCACTGGCCCTCGATCTCAAGGGCCGGCTCCTGGACCGTGCGATCACCCGCATCGACCTGGCGGCCTTCAGTGCGCTGAAGACCTTCGACCCGCCCCTGCACGCCCTGCACGGCACGCTGGTCGAGGACGTCACGAGGCACGGCAAGTTCCTCGACATCACTGCGTCAGGCACCCACCTGATCATGCACCTGGCCCGCGCGGGCTGGGTGCGCTGGCGCGACGAGGTCCCTCCGCTGCCGGCCCGGCCGAACAGCAAGAACCCGCTCGCGGCACGGATCGTGATCGACGACGAGGCGGGGCTCGATGTCACCGAGGCGGGCACCAAGAAGAGCCTCGCCATCTACGTCGTGCGCGTCCCGCAGGACGTCCCCGGCATCGCCCGGCTCGGGCCCGACCCGCTCGACGACGCGTTCACGATCGAGGTGCTCGGCGCGATCCTGCAGTCCGAGGGGCGCAAGCAGATCAAGGGTGTGCTGCGCCACCAGGGCACGATCGCCGGCATCGGCAACGCCTATTCCGACGAGATCCTGCACGCGGCCCGCATGTCGCCGTACAAGCCAGCGAGCAGCATCGAGGACGGCGACCTGGAGACGCTGTTCAACGCCGTCAAGGACACGATCGGCGACGCGGTCGAGCGGTCCCGCGGACTGCACGCGAGCGAGCTCAAGAGCGAGAAGAGGACGAACCTCGCGGTCCACGGCCGCACCGGCCAGACCTGCCCGGTGTGCGGTGACGTGGTCCGCGAGGTGTCCTTCGCCGACTCGAGCCTGC
Source organism: Nocardioides allogilvus (assembly GCF_003047285.1). GTDB lineage: Bacteria > Actinomycetota > Actinomycetes > Propionibacteriales > Nocardioidaceae > Nocardioides > Nocardioides allogilvus. The sequence continues at coordinate 23,868 of NZ_PZYX01000003.1, forward strand.
AATATTGCGCAACCTGCCAGACCGGCGGGAAGCCGCTGGCGGACCGCCGGATGAGCAAGCTGCTGAAGTAGGTCAGCTGGAGGGCGTCGGGACCTCGGGGAGGTCCTGGTCCATCATCGAGCCGCAGGTGTCGGTGGAGTACTTCTCGAACGCCTCGGTCGCCTTCTTCTCGCTGTCGGAGAGCGACTCGTCGAGCTTCTCGAGGTCCGCGGCGCTGTCGTCCTCCTTGAGCTCGCCGACCTGCTCGATCATCAGCTCGAAGCCGTCGCGCGCATCGTCGGAGATGTTCTCGGGAGTCCCGACCTCCTCCATGTCCTTGGCCCAGGCCTTGATCAGGGCCAGCGCCTCCTTCTCCGACGGCTGCTCGGACATGTCGATGTCGTCGAACACGCTGGTCAGGCTGTCGCAGAACTCCTTCTCGGATGCGTCCGTCGGCGCACCTCCGCCGCCGCAGCCCACCACGGACGCGCCGACGAGCAGGAGTGATGCCGTGAGCAGTCCGGTCTTCGCAGGCTTCTTCATGGGTTCCCCCTGGTCACGCGGCGCGTCCGTCGCGCCGTCGGTCGGGGTCCACCCTGCCGCATCCGGTCGCGTCAGGCGAAGGCAGCGGGGAGCGGGACCCCCAGCGCGGCGCGCAGGCTCTGGAGGTACGCCGACCGCGGGACCTCCACGACACCGAGCGAGGCAAGGTGGGGCGTCTGCCACTGCACGTCGAGCACCCGCCGGTCAGCGTGCTCGTCGCGCAGCAGGTCAACCAGCCCGACCAGCGCGACCTTCGAGGCGTCGCGCTCGTGGTGGAACATCGACTCCCCCGCGAACAGCCCGCCGATGCTCACGCCGTAGAGACCACCCGCGAGCCGCCCGTCGCGCCACGCCTCGACGGAGTGCACCCAGCCGAGCTCGTGCAGCGCGAGGTAGGCCGCGCGCACGTCGCGGGTGATCCAGCCGTCCGGCCGCTTGCGGTCGCCGCAGGCGTCGATGACCTGCTCGAACGCCGTGTCGACCCGGATCTCGAAGGTGCGCGCCGAGCGTCGCAGTGATCGGGAGACCGCCAGCCCGTCGAGGGGCAGCACGCCGCGCCGTACGGGCGAGAACCAGCCCATCGGCGAGCGCCGCCCACCCGTCGGCATCGGGAAGAGCCCCTGCTCGTAGGCCGCGAGCAGGGACCCGGGCGCGAGGTCGCCGCCGATCGCCACCAGGTCGTCCTCGGGGTCCCAGTCGGCCGGCTCGGGGAAGACCCACGGCGAGGGGTCGGGCAGGACGGGCACGTCAGGACGATATCGGGGCCGGCCGCCTAGTCTTGGCCCCATGAGCGAGCGGAGCGAGCGATGAGCCTGGCCGGCAACGTCAGCAAGCGTCTGGCACCCAGGATCACGCAGGCCGCGCCGGGTCTGACGACGTCCTTCGTGCGGGAGGCCCTCAACCGCGCCATCGAGGGGGTCGGCCCGCTCCCGGGCGCCGCGGCCGCCGCCGACAAGCAGCTCGCCGAGCAGGGCGGCAACGTCGACCGGGCCATCCACGACGTGATCGAGAACCACGTGCGCTACGCCGGCGCACAGGGCTTCCTGACCAACGTCGGCGGCCTCGTGACCGCGGCGGTGACGATCCCCGCCAATGTCACCGGGCTGACGCTCGTGCAGTGCCGGATGATCGCCGGCATCGCCCACCTGCGCGGCCACGACCTGAGCGATCCGCGCGTGCGCAACGCGATCCTCACGACCCTGCTCGGTGAGGAGTCGGTCGCCCAGCTCGTGAAGAAGCGCAAGATCCCCGCGCCGCCCATGGCGCTTGCCACCGCACCAGCCCACGACGCCGGGCTCGACAAGATCATCAGCGCCGAGGTGGGGGCCGACCTCGTGGCCCGCGTCGCCGGCAAGCGGTTCGCGGTCACGCTGGGGCGGCGCGTGCCCGTCGTCGGTGGTCTCGTCGGCATGGGCGCCGACGGCTTTGCGACCTGGAAGATCGGGCGGTACGCCGACCGCGAGATCCTCGCCCGGCCGCGGACGTAATACCGGGTGCTGCGGGGTGGGTGACAGCTCGGGCGCCGACTCGGGGGTAGTTAAGTGAAACTTTGTCGTTCTCGACCGCTGAGAGCACAAGCTCTCACTTAACTACCCCCGACGGCGCGGGTCAGCGGCGGCGGAGCCTGCGATAGGCCCCGAGGGCGACCCGGCCGGAGCGGCTGGTCTCCATCGCCTGGACGGTCTTCTCGGCGGGGGTACGGCGCGCGATCTCGAGCTCGCGTCGGGTCTCGTCAAGGTCGCGGGCCAGGGTCGCCTCCGACTCCCGCAGCCGGGAGCCCTCGACGAGGAGGGCCTTGATCGCATCCAGGGCCGGGGGCAGCAGGTCGGCCGCGGTGGCCGTGTCGGGGTCGCTGAAGGCCTCTGCCGGCTGCCCGATCAGGTCGGCGACGTCGCCGACGACGTCGTAGCCCCGCTTCTGGATCTCCTCGACCCAGGTGCGCGACAGCTCCTGGACCCACTCGTGGGTGGCGGGCGGAAGCCCGAGGCGAGCGGACTTGGTGCGCCGCGACAGCGTCTGGTGGGCGAGCAGCTCGCGCACGAGGGGGCGGTAGTCGGGCGGGTCGACCACGGGGGTGACGCGCTTGTTGATCAGCCGCAGCAGCGCGGTCTCCGGCACCCCCATCGAGGGGTTGGCGCGCTCGGGCGTGAGGTCGAGCTCGAGACCGTCGAGGCCGAAGGTGTGGCTGAACCGGCGCCACAGCTCGTCGGGCGCGGCACCCGGCCTGGGCACGGTGACGAGGTGGACCTGCTCGGGCGGCAACGTCGAGCCCCAGCGGTCGAGGATGTCGGGGATCTCCTGCGCGCCCCAGAACCACGAACCGATCCGGGTGTCACGCGCCGGGTCGCGGATCATCTCGAGGAAGTGCGAGAAGGAGACGAGGCTGCGGTGCTTGACGTTCTCCTGCCACTCCGCGGGGACCTGGCGGACGAGGTCGCGCACCGACACGATCAGGTGCACCTCGACGCCCTCACCGAAGGAGGTCAGGGCCCGGTCGATCTGGGTCGGGGACGCGGTCGAGAAGATCTCGTGGCTGATGATCGAGGTCCCCGGCCACTCCCGGACCTCCTCCGCGAGCCGGTCCCACGCACCGACGGCCTGCGTCTCCAGCCCGCCCCACGTCAGCCGCATCAGGTCGAGGGCGGCCAGGAAGTGCCCGTCGAAGCGGTCGATGGGGTAGAGGATCCCCTGCTCGCGCAGCGACTCGCGGTTGCGGAACAAGACGTCCTGCAAGTAGGACGTGCCGGTCTTCGGGGTGCCGACGTGGAGCAGGACCTTCTTCATCCCTGTCCCTTCCACGTGTCGTCGACCAGCATTGCCACGGCGAGGTCCAGCACCTGCTGGCCGGAGGCCGCGCCCGGGGACCCTGCGGTCTCGAGGGGCGCGACCGACTGGGTCGGCACCACGGCGCGGGGATCTCCGACGACAGCGTATCCAGCGCGGCTCAGCTGCCGCGCCATGCGCTCCGCCGCCGCCTGCACCCACGCGCGGTGCTCGGCGGGGAGCGCGACGGGCGGCGTGGTGGTGGCGGGCATCCGCGGCAGCAGGGTGTGGGTCATCAGCGCAGCCCGCTCGTCGGGCGGCACGAGCAGGCCGACGACCGTGGCGATCCGCCGGGCCAGCTCCGCGGCGTCGGATCCCTGCCGGACGGGCGGTGGCAGGCGGCGTACGGCGAGGAGGTCCGGAAGCTGTGACCGGTCGAGCACGACATGCACGTCGGGGCTCTGGGCGCGGTGGCGATCAGCGACGGCAGCGAGGTCGATGCGCGGGGGCAGCTCGTCGCGCTGCTGCCAGAAGCGCAGCCACTCCAGCCACCCGAAGGAGCCGCGCTCGAAGCAACGACGGGTCCACACGTCGGCGAGCATCTGGTCGAGCGGCCCCCCGAGCACCAGCACCGGCGCGCCCGGACCGCCCGGCGGCCGGCCGCGGCTGGCGAGGTGGTCGCGCACACCGGCGACCTCGATCGGGTCACCGGCCAGGCGGTGACGGCGGTGCCAGATCCGATGCAGCCGCCGCGGTGGGGTGGACACCCCGAGGGCGACGAGGTCCTCGGCCAGAACGCTGGTGGCGACCCGGATCAGCTCGTCGGGAGGCAGCAGGGACGGGTCGACCGGCTGCGGACCGTACGGCGACCGGCCGGCCCCGACCAGCGCCAGGTCGGGCTTCCCGCGACCCGGGGCCGCGGCCGTGAGCACGCGGTCGGCGAGGCCGTCGGGAGCGCGGCCCGCGAGGTTGAGCCGCCGCAGCAGCTCGAGCTGCTGCGCGCCGGGCAGCACCCGCGCCGTCGGGACACCGTCACCGGTCCACGCGTCCCACGGAGTCGTGCCGCCCGCACGCAGGTGAGCGACCCAGCCCCAGGCGCGAGCGGTCCCGGGGACCGACGGCTCGGAGCTCAACGCTCGCGCAGCCGACGGGCCTGCTGGCGCAGCTTGCGCCCGAGGTCGTCGGGCGGGGTGCGCTCGGCGGCCTCGCGGGTCATCGTGGTCAGGGCGTCGAGAGCAGCACCCAGCTGCAGCTTGGGGCTGACCCGGTCGGGGTCGCGCCACTTCTTGTCGGGGTTGGGGCGGATCGGGCGGAGGTCCTCGACGTCACCGATCACGTCGACGCCGTTGTCCTTGATCCAGTCGATCCACTGCTCGGCCTGGGCCTCGGCGAAGTCGAAGCGGTCGGGCGGCAGCCTGACCGGGAAGGAGTCACGGGCGACCAGCACCTCCTGGGCCAGCAGCTCGCGGATCAGCCCGTCATAGGTCGCATCGCGCCACATCGGCAGCTCGAGGCGACGGTTGAGGCGGCGTACGAGCTGGGTCTCGGCGATGCCGAGGGACCGGTTGGAGCGCTCGGAGTCGAGCGGAGCCCAGGCCGGGTCGATGCCGAACGCGCGGCAGAACCGGAACCACAGCTCGTTGCCGGTCGGACCGCGGTCGTGCGGGACGGTGACGACGTGCACGCGCTCGGGCGGCAGCTTGGCGCCCCAGTTGCCGAGCACGCTGGGCAGGTCCATCGCGCTGCGGAACCACGTCTGCCCGCGCTCGACCTTGTTGAGGAAGCGCTGGAAGGTCCACTTGCGACCCTGCTTGATGCTCTCCTGCCACGCCGCCGGGAGCTGGCGCCCGAGGTCGCGCGCGGAGTAGACGACGTGGACCTCGCTGTCGGAGAGGTCGTTCATCACCCGCGCGATGGTGTCGGGCTTGGCCGGCGCGAGGATCTCGTGGCTGATCACCACGGTGCCGCGGGCCTTGCGGACGCGCTTGACCATCGTGTCCCAGGAACCGACGGCGTGCCCGGGACTGCCGCCCCAGTCCTGGTCGAGCAGGTCGAGCGCCGCGCGGAAGTGGAACAGGTCGGCGTCGACGAACCGGTTCTTGGTCGGGATCGTGACGCCGTGCTCGGCGAGCGAGGCCTGGTTGAGCATCAGCCGGTCCTGGAGGTAGGTCGTCCCGGTCTTCGGGGCGCCGATGTGGAGATAGACGACGCGGCTCATGGGGCCATCCTGCCCGATCAACCGGCAGCGAGCGCGCGCACCACGGCACTTGGGCTGGGGCGCCCGAGGTGCTGCGCCATCCAGACGCTGGTCTGCACGACCGCGTCGAGATCCACGCCGGTCTCGATGCCGAGACCGTTGAGCATCCACACGAGGTCCTCGGTGGCGAGGTTGCCCGTGGCGCTCTTGGCATAGGGGCACCCGCCGAGCCCGCCCGCGCTGGCGTCGTACGTCGAGATGCCCTCCTGCAACGCGGAGTAGGTGTTGGCGAGGGCCTGGCCGTAGGTGTCGTGGAAGTGCATGGCGAGGTCGTCGACGTGCATCCCGGCACCGACGAAGCCGGCGATCAGCTCCTTGACGTGCCCGGCCGTGCCGACGCCGATCGTGTCGCCGAGGCTGAGCTGGCTGGCGCCGAGGTCGAAGAGCCGCTTGCCGACGCCGACGACCTGCTCGATCGGCACGGCACCCTCCCACGGGTCGCCGAAGCACATGGAGACATAGGCCCGCACGTCGAGCCCGGCCGCCCGCGCCCGGGTGACGGTCGGCTCGAACATCGCGAACTGCTCGTCGAGCGAGCGGTTGAGGTTCTTGTTCGCGAACGTCTCGGTCGCGCTGCCGAAGATCGCGATGTGCTTGAGGCCGAGCTCGAGGGCCCGGTCGAGGCCGCGCTCGTTGGGGACGAGGACGGGCATGTCCCGCCCCGCGTCACCGAGCGCGGTCATCACGTCCGCCGCGTCGGCGAGCTGCGGAACCCACTTCGGGTGCACGAAGCTGGTCGCCTCGACGATCGGCAGCCCCGCGGCCACGAGCCGCTGGATGAACTCGACCTTCACCTCGGTCGAGATGACGCCCTTCTCGTTCTGCAGGCCGTCGCGGGCGCCGACCTCGTAGATCGTGACCTTGCTGGGCAGTGTGCTCACTCGTTGCTCCTCGGTTTCGACACGCTCGCTGCGCTCGCTGCTCAACCAGCGGAGACGGGCTCGACGACAATCAGGGTGGCGCCGAGCGCGACCTGCTGGCCGGCCGCGACGTTGACCTCGGTGACGGTGCCGGCGAACGGCGCCTTCAGCGCGAGCTCCATCTTCATCGCCTCCATCGCTCCCAGCGTCTCACCCTCGACAACCTGCTGGCCGACGGCGACGAGGACGTCGAGGACGGTCCCGGGCATCGGTGCGACGAGGGTGCCGTCGCCCAGCGCAGGACCGTGGTCGCCGAACGCGTCGGGCCGCTCGAAGACGAAGCGCTGCCCGTGCCGCGACACCTCGATCGTGTGGGCCTGGGCGTTGACGATGGCCAGCTCGTCGTGGCCCTCGATGGTGAGTACGGCGACGTGGTCGGCCAGCCGGCGCTCGCGCACCGATCGCCGTACGCCGTCAGAGCCGACGATCGCGCTGGCAGCGACCTCGACGCGGAGCTCGTGGAGCTCGCCGCCGTGCTCGAGCGCGACCAGGGTCGGGGCCGTCGGACCGGCGGAGCGCCAGCCGTCGGGGGCGAACGGGTCGCCGGGGTTGTCCGCGAAGCGCGGGCTGTGCAGCGCTGCGTCGACCCAGGCCGCCAGCAGGAGCGGGATCTCCGGCGACGGCGCCGGGACCTGCGCGGTGTCCAGCCAGGCGGTGTCGATCGTCGCGTCGCGGAACTCGTCGCTCGCGGCGAGGGCCCGGACGAAGCCGAGGTTGGTGGTCAGGCCGAGGACGGCCGAACCGTCGAGGGCGGCGACGAGGTTGGCGCGCGCCGCCTCCCGGTCCTCGCCCCAGGCGATCACCTTGCCGAGCATCGGGTCGAAGCTGGTGCTGACGACCTGGCCGGACTCGAGGGCGTGGTCGACCCTCGCCGAGGACGCCCAGCGGACCAGGTCGGCGCGGCCGGCCTGCGGCAGGAAGCCGCCGAACGAGTCCTCGGCGTAGACCCGCGCCTCGATGGCGTGGCCCGCCAGCGTGACGTCGGCCTGGTCGAAGCCGAGCTCCTCGCCGTCGGCGATGCGGAGCTGGAGCTCGACGAGGTCGATGCGCTCGCCGCGGACCCGCACGACCTCCTCGGTCACCGGGTGCTCGACCTGGAGGCGGGTGTTCATCTCGAGGAAGTAGACCTCCCCGTTGTCGGAGTCGAGGAGGAACTCGACGGTGCCGGCGTTGGTGTAGCCGACCTCGCGGGCGAGGTTGACCGCGCTGGTCGTGATGACCTCGCGCTGGGCCTCGGTGATCGTCGGGGCCGGTGCCTCCTCCAGCACCTTCTGGTGCCGGCGCTGCGTCGAGCAGTCGCGCTCGAAGAGGTGGACCGCGTTGCCGTGCGCGTCGGCGAAGACCTGCACCTCGATGTGACGGCCGTGCTCGACGTACTTCTCGATCAGGATCGTGTCGTCGCCGAAGGCCGTGAGCGCCTCGCGCTTCGCGGCGGCCAGCGCTGCGGCGTACTCACCCTGGCTCCGGACGATGCGCATGCCCTTGCCGCCGCCGCCGGCTGCGGCCTTCACTAGGACGGGATAGGAGTACGTCGAGGAGTCGGCGTCCGTGGAGTAGGACGGGACGACGGGGACGCCCGCGGCGATGGCGATCTCGCGGGCGGCGTCCTTCTTGCCCATCTTGTCCATGACGTCGGCGCTCGGGCCGACCAGCACCAGGCCCTCGGCACCCTCGATGGCGCGCGCGAAGGCGGACCGCTCGGAGAGGAAGCCGTAGCCGGGGTGGATCGCGTCGGCGCCGACCTCACGCGCGGCCGCAACGATGGCGTCGACGTCGAGGTAGCTCGGCACCTCGACCACCTCGTCGGCCGCGCGGACGTGCAGGCCGTCGCGGTCGTTGGCGGTGTGGACGGCGACGGTGCGGATACCGAGGGCGGTGGCGGTGCGCATGATGCGCAGCGCGATCTCGCCGCGGTTGGCGACCAGGAGAGTCTTCATCTCCTTCACATCCTGAAAATGCCGTAGGAGGGAGCCGGGACCGGCACGCGCGCGGCGACCGCCAGTCCCATGCCGAGGACGCGGCGGGTGTCGGCGGGGTCGATGACACCGTCGTCCCACAGCCGCGCGGTCGAGTAGTAGGGCGAGCCCTGCGTCTCGTACTGCTCGCGGATCGGCGCCTTGAACGCCTCGACCTGCTCGTCGGTCTCCAGGTCGGTGCGCACGGTGGCGAGCACTCCCGCGGCCTGCTCGCCGCCCATCACCGAGATGCGGGCGTTGGGCCACATCCACAGGAAGCGCGGGTCGTAGGCCCGCCCGCACATGCCGTAGTTGCCGGCGCCGAACGAGCCGCCGATGACGACGGTGAACTTCGGGACGACGCTGCAGGCGACCGCCGTGACGAGCTTGGCGCCGTCGCGGGCGATGCCGCGGTTCTCGTACTCCCGCCCGACCATGAAGCCGGAGATGTTCTGCAGGAAGACCAGCGGGATGCCGCGCTGGTTGCACAGCTCGATGAAGTGCGCGCCCTTGAGCGCGGACTCGCTGAACAGGATGCCGTTGTTGGCGATGATGCCGACGTCGTAGCCGTGGATCTTCGCGAAGCAGGTCACCAGCGTCTCGCCGTACAGCTTCTTGAACTCGTGCATCCGGCTGCCGTCGACGATGCGGCGGATGACCTCGCGGACGTCGTACGGCGTGCGGGTGTCCGTCGGCACGACGTCGTAGAGCGACTCCGGCGGCTCGTGCGGCTCCTCGACCTCCACGGGTGCTCGGCCCTGGGTTTCGACACGCTCGCTGCTCAACCGGCGAGAAGCCGTCGGCAGGGTGGCGACAATGCTGCGCACGATCCGCAGCGCGTGCGCGTCGTCGTCGGCCAGGTGGTCGACGACGCCGCTCTTGCGGGCGTGCACGTCACCACCACCGAGGTCCTCGGCCGTGACGACCTCGCCGGTCGCGGCCTTCACCAGCGGCGGGCCGCCGAGGAAGATCGTGCCCTGGTTCTTCACGATCACGGACTCGTCGCTCATCGCCGGGACGTAGGCGCCGCCGGCCGTGCAGGAGCCCATGACGCTGGCGATCTGCGGGATGCCGCGGCCGCTGAGGTTGGCCTGGTTGAAGAAGATCCGGCCGAAGTGCTCGCGGTCGGGGAAGACGTCGTCCTGCATCGGGAGGAAGGCGCCGCCCGAGTCGACGAGATAGATGCAGGGCAGGTGGTTGTCGCTGGCGATCGTCTGCGCGCGCAGGTGCTTCTTGACCGTCATCGGGTAGTAGGTGCCGCCCTTGACGGTGGCGTCGTTGGCGACGACCACCACCTCCCGGCCCTCGACCCTGCCGATCCCGGTGACCACACCGGCGGCGGGGACCGCATTGAGCTGGCCAGCGTCGGCGCCGTACATCCCGGTCGCGGCCAGCGGGCTCAGCTCGAGGAACGGGCTGCCCGGGTCGAGCAGCCGGTCCACCCGGTCGCGGACGAGGAGCTTGCCCCGGCCGGTGTGCTTGGCGCGGGCGCTCTCCGAACCACCCTGGCGAACCAGCGCCAGCCGCTCCCGGAGGTCGTCGACGAGGTCGCGCATGGAGGGCGTGCTGGAATCGGCGGTCACGTGTGCAGGTTAGCGATCGTTAACCTGCGACGTCCAGTGCCGGGGGCTCGGGCGCCGCATGCCGTGCCACCGCGGCCTCGAGGTGGCGGCGCAGGGCGCCCACCACCTGCTCGGAGGTGAGGCTGCCGATCCTCCTCCCTGGGTCCTCGGTGGCCAGGCCGGGGATCAGGGCAGTCAAACCGATCACGAGCGTCCACAGGTCGACTGCCTCCGCCTCGATCGCCGGCGCGGGGACACCCGCCTCGCGCAGCACGTGCATGCAGTCCTCCTGCAACCGGCGGTGGTAGGACGACACCGGCCCGCCCAGGACACCGTCGTGGTGCGCGAGCGCGTGGAAGCTCAGCTGCACGCCGACCAGCAGCTCTCGCTGCTCCCCCTGGTCCAGGCACGTCGCCAGCAGCTCAGCCGCGCGGGCGGGCCCGAGCGGCTCCTCGGGCGGAGCGCCCGTCGGAAACATCTCGGGCATGCCTTTGCGTGCCCACAAGATCTCCTCGAGCCGGTGCAGCTGCGCGTCCATGACCAGCTCGTAGGTGCACGCCAGCAGCATGCTCTTGTTGTCGTAGTAGTGGCGCATGAAGCCCACGCTGCACCCGGCCTCCGCAGCCGCTGCCCGCACGGTGACGGCCGACATCCCGCCCCGGTGGATCAGGCGCGCAACGGCCCAGAAGAGAGGTTCGCCGGCAAAGTCCCGTGCTCCGTACACCATGGTCCCGTGTCTACCCGGAATCCGCGGACGACGTCGTTGCTCATCCACAGGCCTGCCCGCGTGACACAGATGTGCCGAAAATTTCCGGCGGCCCGTCAGGCGGATGACACACGTGTGCGGAGATCTCGCGCCGACCTGGCGGGCACGTGACACAGGCGTGCCGATTCCCAGCACGCCTGTGTCATCCAGGGGCCGGGTCGGACGAAGATTTCCGCACGCCTGTGTCATCCAGGGGCCGGGTCGGACGAAGATTTCCGCACACGCGTGTCATCGAGCGGGGTTAGCGAGCGATAACCTCAACGCATGACGAGCCGGGCGGGGAGCGAGCCGAGCACCCCCAGCCGGCGCCAGCAGATCCTCGACATCGCCGCGGACCTGTTCGCCCACCGCGGCTTCCACGGCGTCTCCGTGGCCGACCTCGGCGCCGCCTGCGGCATCTCCGGCCCGGCGCTCTACAAGCACTTCCCCAGCAAGGACGCCGTGCTCGCCGAGATGCTGGTCACGATCAGCGAGCGACTCCTGGCCGAGGGCACGGCACGCGTGCAGTCCTCGTCGGACGCCGTGTCGGCCATCGAGGCACTCGTCGAGTGGCACATCGAGTTCGCCCTCGAGCACCGCGCGCTCATCGTCGTCCAGGACCGCGACTGGTCGTCGCTGCCGGACGCCGCCCGTGAGCGGGTGCGCAGCCTGCAGCGTGAGTACGTCGATGTGTGGGCCGACCAGCTCAAGCGCGCGCACCGCGGCCTGCACACCGACCGGGCCCGAGCGATGGCGCACGCCGCCTTCGGGCTGCTCAACTCCACGCCCCACAGCGGGCTGATCCCGGATCGGCAGATGCACGACCTGCTGCGCGAGATGGCGCTCGGCGCCCTGCGCCCACCCGGCCCGGCCGGCACCGGCACCTCCTGGGGAGCCGATAGAGTCGAGGCATGAAGCTCAGCGCGAAGCTCGAAGAGGCGTTCAACGCACAGATCACCCTGGAGTTCCAGGCTTCCCTGGTCTATCGCCAGCTCGCCATCGAGCTCGAGCTCATGGACCTGCCCGGCATGGCGGCCTGGCTGCGCCACCAGGCCGACGAGGAGATCGTCCACGCCAACAAGTTCATCGACCACGTCGCCGACCGCGACGGACACCCGGTCATCGGCGCCACCACCGCTCCCAAGGTCACGGTCACCTCGGTGCTCGACGCGTTCAGGTCTGCGCTCGCACACGAGGAGAAGGTCTCGGAGTCGATCCGCAACCTCTACCGCACCGCCGAGGCCGAGGGCGACCTCGACTCCCGGCCGCTCCTCAACTGGTTCATCGAGGAGCAGGTGGAGGAGGAGGCGACCGTCAAGGAGATCGTCGGTCGCGTCACGATGATCAACGACGACGGTCCCGGCCTGCTGCGCCTCGACGAGGAGCTCGGCGCCCGCCCGGCCTCGACCACCGAGGCCAAGCGGGGCTGACCCAGCCCGGCGCAGTACCCGATCACTCGTCCGCGAGCAGACGGGCGAGGTCCCGCTCTGCGCGCAGGGCCGCCTCCTCCGCGATCGCCAGGTCGTCGATCTCGTCGTCGACGCCGTCAGCGCGCGGACGCGACTGGCTGAGCGCGTGCAGCCGGGCCAGCACCTCGTCGCGGGCGAGGCCTCGCAGCTGGAAGAGCACGAACGGGTCGCGCTGGACCAGCCACGCGAGCTGGGTGAGCACCGCCAGCGCGTGCGGACAGGGGTCCAGCCAGGTCTCGCAGGAGCAGGCAGAGCCCAGCTCGCCGCCGTACGGCAGCAGCTCGACCCCGGCCTCCTCCACCGACTCCACGAACTGGTGGGGCAGGTCGCCCGCCATCAGTGCCGCGATGCGCCCTGCCTCGGCGGCGATCAGCTCCACCAGCACCGACTGATCGTCGGCGGCCAGCACGGGCACGGTGCCGGTCACGGTGTAGGCGTCGTCCCCGTCGACGACCGCGGCGACGAACGCGCCCGCGGCGACGGTGATGGCGCCGACGTCGCCGGCCCGCGCGTGGGCGCGGCCGCGCTTCAGCTCCGCGGCGGAGAAGGCCGCCTCCTCGACCGCCCGGAGGAACGCCTTGCTCCACCAGGTGCTGGGCGCACCACCGCGCCGCGGCGGGAACCGGGGGTGGGTCACTCCGCCGACGAGCTCAGTCATCTTCGGCACCGGGCGTGCGTCGCAGGGTGACGAGGTCGCGCAGGTCGTCGTTGCTCAGCTCGGTCAGCGCGGTCTCACCGCGCGCAAGCACCGAGTCGGCCAGCGACCTCTTGCGGGCGAGCAGCTCGGCGATCTTCTCCTCGATGGTGCCCTCGGTGATGAAGCGGTGCACCTGCACGGGCTTGGTCTGGCCGATCCGGTAGGCCCGGTCGGTGGCCTGGTCCTCGACCGCGGGGTTCCACCACCGGTCGACGTGGATGACGTGGTCGGCGCGGGTCAGGTTGAGCCCGGTGCCGCCGGCCTTGAGCGAGAGCAGGAAGACCGGGGTCTCGCCCTCCTGGAAGCGCGCGACCATCCGTTCGCGCTCGGCGACGGGCGTGCCGCCGTGCAGGAACTGGTGGGTGACCCCGGCCTTGCTGAGGTGCTGCTCGAGGAGGCGGGCCATGGCGACGTACTGCGTGAAGAGGAGGACGGCGCCGTCCTCGGCGAGCACCGTGCCGATCAGCTCGTCGAGGAGGTCGAGCTTCTCCGAGCGGCCCGCGAGCTTGGGGTTGGTCTGCTTGAGGAAGTGGGCCGGGTGGTTGCAGATCTGCTTGAGGCCGGTGAGCAGCTTGAGCACCAGCCCGCGCCGGGTCTCCTCGTCGGCCTCCTCGATGCGGCGCATGCAGTCTCGGACGTAGGTCTCGTAGAGCACGACCTGCTCGCGGGTCAGGCCGAGCAGGTGGTCGGTCTCGGTCTTCGGCGGCAGCTCCGGCGCGATGCCGGGGTCGGACTTGCGCCGGCGCAGCAGGAAGGGCCCGATCAGGTCCGCGAACCGCCTGGTCACCGCCGGGTCGACGCCCGCCTCGATCGGCGCGGCCCACACCTTGCGGAACGCGTTGCGGCTGCCGAGCAGGCCGGGGATCGCCCAGTCGAGGATCGCCCAGAGCTCGGTGAGGTTGTTCTCGACCGGGGTGCCGGTCAGCGCGACCCGGGCCGCGCTCGGGATCGTGCGCAGCGCTCGCGACGTCGAGGACTGGGCGTTCTTGACGTGCTGCGCCTCGTCGGCGACCACCAGGTCCCACCCGACTCCGGCCAGCGCCTCGGCGTCACGGCGCATGGTGCCGTACGTCGTGAGCACGAAGCCGTGTTCCGCTGGTTGAGCAGCGAGCGAAGCGAGCGAGTCGGAACCAAGGCCTTCCAGCGATCGGGCGGATCCGTGGAAGCGGCGCACCGGCACGCCCGGCGCGAACTTGCGGATCTCCGCCTCCCAGTTGCCGAGGAGTGAGGCGGGACAGACCACGAGCGTCGGCCCATTGCCGCGGTGCAGGTGCAGCGCGATCACCTGGACCGTCTTCCCGAGCCCCATGTCGTCGGCCAGGCAGGCACCGAGGCCGAGGTCGGTGAGCTCGGCCATCCACGTGAGCCCCTGGCGCTGGTAGTCGCGCAGGGTGGCGGCGAGTCCGGGGGGTACGGCGACGGGCTCGCCCTTGCCAGCGGCCTGCAACCGGTCGCGGACCTTGAGCAGGGAGGCGCCCACGATCGCCTCGTGCTCGACCTCCTCGACCGAGACGACGTTGGTCAGCGTCGCGGCCAGCGCGGCGGCGGGCTGGACGGTGCGGATCATCCGGCGCTTGGCCCGCTTGAGCATCGCGGGGTCGACGACGGTCCAGTTGTCGCGGATCTTGATGATCGGCGTCGCGGCGCCCGCGAGCTGGTCCATCTCCTCCTCGCTCAGCGCGTCACCGTGCAGCGCGAGCTGCCACTGGAAGCCGAAGAGCGCCTCCGGCCCGAACAACCCGGTCTGCAGCGCCTCCTCGCGCTGCGGCCCCTTCCGGGCCTCGGTGAGCTCGACCTTCGCGGTGACGTCGCGGTCGAGGTGGCGCGGCCAGAGCACGTCGACCCCGGCCTCCTTGAGGGCGGTGACGCCGGAGTCGAGCAGGCTGACGAGCTCGTCGGTGTCGAGGGTCAGCTCGTCGGGCACCCGCAGCTCGAGGAAGCGCTCCAGCACCGGCCACGCGTCGGCGGCGGCGCGCAGCGCGATGCTGGCGTGGGTGCGGGCCCGGTCGCCGAAGCCGTGGCTCGCGTCGAGACCCGACTCGGTCCACAGCACGGCGGCGTCGCACACGTGGGCCGCGTTGTCGGAGGCGTGGACCTGGAGGACGATGCGGACGGAGCCGGCGACGAGCTCGTCCTCGTCGGCCTCGATCCGCAGGGCGATGGAGACGAGCTGGGGACGGTCGTCGCTCGAGCGGGCGCGGGCGCGCGCGACGCGCTCCTGCAGCCGGCGGGTGAAGTCGGGGTCGACCCGAGGGGCGCGCGGACCCGCCTGTCCCCCGGCGACCGGCGGGCGGCGGGTCGCGATCGGAGCCGCGCGTGGCATCGCGTCCGCCACGGCGTCGAGCACCGCGCGCACGATCCCCTCGGCCGTCGCCGCGTCGAGCCCGTCATGGGACCGCGCCGCCGCGAGCTGGGTGATCCGGTCCTCGTCGGCGCGCTCGAGCGCCGCGACCTGCCACGAGAGCCCGCTCGGGTCGGGGCCGAACTTGCCGGCGGCGACCAGCCGCATGCCGAGCAGGGCCGCGCCGCTCAGCAGCGCGACGCTCGGGTGCAGGTCGTCACGGTTGTGGGCCTTGGTGAGCACCGGCAGCGCGCCCCGGATCGGCAACGCCACGGTGCGCCGCTCGTCGGAGAACTCCACCAGCCCGTCCCGGGGCGGTTCGGCCGCACGGAAGGTGGCGGGTCCGGTCACGGGCACGAAGCTCATGCACTACCTCCACCCCTCACCGACCGCGCCCGCCGGGCTTGCGCGGGCACGAAGGAGGCTAACGGGCGAGACCGACAACGAGTTCCCTCGAGTGGAACTTCAGGTGCGCCCTCCGTCCGGCTAGCCTCGCCTCCATGAGCATCCTCGACGCCCCCCTCGCCCGCCTCGACGGCACCCCCGGCACCCTCCGCGACCTCACCGGCGGCCAGCCGGCGCTGCTGGTCAACGTCGCCAGCAAGTGCGGCCTGACGCCGCAGTACTCCACCCTCGAGCAGCTGCAGGCGACGTACGCCGATCGCGGCTTCACCGTCGTCGGCCTGCCGTGCAACCAGTTCGGCGGTCAGGAGCCGGGCAGCAGCGAGGAGATCGCGGAGTTCTGCTCGTCGACCTACGGCGTGAGCTTCCCGATGTCGGAGAAGGTCGAGGTCAACGGCGAGGGCCGCCACGAGATCTACTCGCAGCTCGTCGAGACGCCCAACGAGAAGGGCGAGAGCGGCGACGTGCAGTGGAATTTCGAGAAGTTCCTGGTCGACGCCGACGGTGTCGTGGTGGCGCGCTTCAACCCCGGCGTCGAGCCCGACGACGCGCTGGTCACCGGCGGGATCGAGTCGCTGCTCGGCTGATCAGGCCGGCGCCGCGGGCGTGACCAAGCGCACCGCGATAATGATTGGATAGTTGCCAACGTCAATCAATAACCTTGCCGGGTGACTACCGACATCCAGAGCCAGCCCGGCCAGACCGGCCCCGCTGAGAACAGTGACAAGCTCGACAAGAGCGTCCTGATGGTTGCGGGCGTCGTCGTCCTCGGCGCCATCATGTCCATCCTCGACATCACCGTCGTCTCCGTCGCGCTGAACACCTTCCAGGAGGAGTTCGACGCCACCGCGGCCGCGGTCGCGTGGACGATGACGGGCTACACCCTGGCCCTCGCGAGCGTCATCCCGCTCACGGGCTGGGCTGCCGACCGCTTCGGCACCAAGCGGCTCTACCTCCTCGCCGTCCTCCTCTTCACCGCCGGCTCGGTGCTCTGCGCAACCGCGACGTCGCTGGAGATGCTGGTGCTCTACCGCGTCCTCCAGGGCCTCGGTGGCGGCATGCTGATGCCGCTCGGCATGACGATCCTGACCCGCGCCGCCGGCCCGGAGCGCATCGGTCGCGTCATGGCCGTGCTCGGCATCCCGATGCTGCTCGGCCCGATCTTCGGCCCGATCATGGGCGGCGCCCTGATCGACTCCGTGTCGTGGCACTGGATCTTCCTGATCAACCTGCCGATCGGCATCGGCGCGATGGTCTATGCCTGGATCGTGCTGCCGAAGGACGACGTCGAGCCGTCGGAGACCTTCGACTGGCTCGGCATGCTGCTGCTCTCCCCGGGTCTGGCCGCGTTCTTGTACGGCGTCAGCTCGATCCCCGAGCACGGCACCGCGATGGCCCGCGAGGTCATGGTCCCGATGGTGCTCGGCATCGTGCTGATCGTCGCCTTCGTGCCGTGGGCCCTGGCCAGGCGCAACCTGCACCCGCTCGTCGAGCTGCGCCTGTTCAAGAACAAGGACATGACCGTGGCCGTGCTCGCGATGATGCTGTTCGCGATCGCATTCTTCGGCGCCTCGCTGCTCTTCCCGCTCTACTTCATCCAGGTCCGTGGCGAGGACGCCCTCGGCGCCGGCCTGCTCCTGGCCCCGCAGGGCATCGGCGCGATGATCACCATGCCGATCGCCGGGATCCTGGCCGACAAGATCGGCCCCGGCAAGATCGTGCTCGTCGGCATCACCGTCATCACGGTCGGGATGGCGATGTTCACGCAGATCGGCGCGGACACGTCCTACCCCTACATGCTCGCCGCGCTGTTCATCATGGGCCTGGGCATGGGCGGCACGATGATGCCGATCATGACCGCCGCCCTCGCGACGCTCACCGCGCACAACGTGGCCCGCGGCTCGACCCTGCTCAACATCACCCAGCAGGTCGCCGCGTCGATCGGCACCGCGCTCTTCTCGGTGATCCTCACCAACGAGCTGGTCAAGAGCGACGCCGTCGCGCAGGCGGGTGCGGTCAACGCCGCCGCCGAGGGCAGCGACGATCCCAACGTCATCGCCCAGGCCGCGCAGTCGCTCGGCATCGACCCCGCCTCGCTGCAGGCGCTGTTCGCCCGGGCCACCGAGGACATGGCGTCGTCGTTCGCAACGGTCTTCATCGTCGCGACCTTCCTCGTCGCCTGCTGCCTGGTGCCGGCGGCGTTCCTGCCCCGCAAGAAGGTCGCGCCCGTCGACCCGGCCGCGATGATCGGTCACTGACCGGGCGGCGGTGGGTCAGGTCTGGGTGCCGAGCGTGAGGGGCAGTACGGCGGTCGCGCCGGCTGCTCGCAGGGCGGCGCCCGCGACCGTCAACGTCCAGCCGCTGACGACGAGGTCGTCGACGAGCAGCACCGGACCGGCGGGCACGTCGGCGAGCAGGTCGTAGCGGCGCTTCACGGCCGCGACCCGCTGGGCCGAGTTGGCGGCACCCTGGCCGGGGACGACGGTCTCGTCGACGATCGCGAACCGGCCGACGATCGGGATCTGCATGACCCGCGACAACCCGGTCGCGAGGTCGCCGACGAGCTGGGGCCGGGTCGCGGACTCGATGCCGACGATGGCCACCGGTCGCTCGGCCCAGCCGGCGGACCAGTCCTTCATCACGGTCAGCAGCGCCGCGGCGAGCGACGGCGGCACCGGGCCGTCCTCGGCGCCCGCCCGGAAGAGCGCACGCAGGGCCTGGCCGTGGCCGAGGTCGGTGAGCCGGGCGATGGCCCGCCCCTCCGCGGGACCGTCGGCGATCTTGCCCTTGAGCTCGAGCCCGAGGTTGGCCAGCGCCGTCGGCCACAGCTTGCGCGGCTCGATCGCGACGCCGGGGCGCGAGAGAGCCTCGCCCGCCTCCGCGACGGCCGCGTCGGACACCACGCTGGACAGGGTGAGCCCGCCGCAGTTGTCACAGCGACCGCAGTCGGCGGCCTCCGGGTCGTCGAGCTGCGAGCGCAGGAACCGCATCCGGCACTCGGTCGTGTCGAGGTAGGTCAGCATCGCGTCCTGCTCACGCTGCCGAGCCTCGGCGACGCGGGCGTAGCGCTCGGCGTCGTAGGACCACTCCTGGCCGGTGGCGATCCACCCGCCCTGGACGCGGCGTACGGCGCCGTCCACGTCGAGCACCTTGAGCAGCGTCTCGAGCCTGTTGCGGCTGAGCTCGACGTACGTCTCCAGCGCGACCGTGCTCATGGCACCCGGGGCATCGGCCAGCACGGACAGCGTCTGGCGCACGAGCTGCTCGGGCGGGAAGGCCAGCGAGGCGAAGTAGGCCCAGATGTCGCGGTCCTCGATCTGGGGCAGCAGCACGACCGTCGCGTCGTCGGTGCCGCGGCCGGCGCGGCCGACCTGCTGGTAGTACGCAACCGGCGACTGCGGGGCACCGAGGTTGATGACGAACCCCAGGGCGGCGTCGAAGCCCATGCCGAGCGCGGAGGTCGCGACGAGCGCCTTGACCCGGCCCTCGACCAGCGCGGTCTCGAGCGCCTGCCGCTCGGTGGTGTCGGTCTGGCCGGAGTAGGCGGCCACCTCGTGACCCCGGTCGCGCAGGTAGGCCGCGACCTCCTGGGTGGCGGCGACGGTGAGGCAGTAGATGATCCCGGAGCCGGGCTGCTCGGAGAGGTGGTCGGCCAGCCAGGCCAGCCGCTGCTCGGCGGTCTTGAGCCGGACCACGCCGAGCCGCAGGGACTCACGGTCGAGCGAGCCGCGGAGCACGAGGACGTCGCGGCCGAGCTGCTCGGCGACGTCGGCGGTCACCCGCTCGTTGGCGGTCGCGGTCGTCGCCAGCACCGGGATGCCCTCGGGCAGGGTGTCGAGGAGGGTGCGGATCCGGCGGTAGTCGGGGCGGAAGTCGTGGCCCCAGTCGGAGATGCAGTGGGCCTCGTCGACGACGAGCAGGCCGCAGGTCGCCGCCAGCCGCGGCATCACCTCGTCGCGGAAGCCGGGGTTGTTGAGGCGCTCGGGAGACACGAGGAGCACGTCGACCTCGCCGGCGTTGATCGCGTCGTTGATCGGCTGCCACTGCTCGATGTTGGTGGAGTTGATCGTCACCGCCCGGATGCCGGCGCGCTCGGCGGCGGCGATCTGGTTGCGCATCAGCGCGAGCAGCGGGGAGACGATCACGGTCGGCCCGGCACCGCGCGAGCGCAGCAGGAGGGTCGCCACGAAGTAGACCGCCGACTTGCCCCAGCCGGTGCGCTGGACGACGAGGGAGCGGCGGGCGTCGACGGCCAGCGCCTCGATCGCCGACCACTGGTCGTCGCGGAGCACGGCGTCGTCGCGCCCGACCAGCGCTCGCAGGTGGGCCTCCGCCTCGAGGCGCACCTCGTCGCGGGAGGTCGTGGCTGCTGCAGTCGCGGTCATGGGGCCCTGTCTACCAGCCGCCACGGACACCCTCGTCGTTCGTCGGACCGCGACCACGCAGTGGCACCTTTGCGCCAGCGCGATGGGGCCAGATCGAAACCCTGTTCGCTCGCGGTCCGCGCCGACAGGGTTGCGGTGTGGGCCGCCACCGGGCGGCCCCGCCGATGGGGGAGGACCCAGCCATGACTCGCTCCGCACGCTCGTTCGCCGCACTTCTCGCCACCGCCATGCTCGTCGGCGCCGGGGCCGGGGCGCTCGCCCTCGACGCCCCGGACGACGCGACCCGGGACGGCCTCGTCCAGGTCGCCGGCAGCGCCGATGGCTCGGACGCCTTCGACTGGGAGTGATCCGCGACGCTCCGGGAGGGCTGCGCGGCTAGTCGAGCCAGCCCTTCCGGACCGCGTTGACCCCGGTCTGGAACCGGCTCTGGGAGTCCAGCCGTTCCGAGAGAGCGGCCACCATGCGGCGTACGGTCCGCAGCGACACCCCGAGCGCCGTCGCGACCTCCTGGTCCTGGGCACCGTCGGCCAGCATGGTGACGACAAGCCGCTCCTGGTCGGTCAGGTCGGCGGTCTGCTGCACGCGTCCGAAGGGCAGCGCGCCCTGCCAGTAGGTGTCGAACAGGGCCCGCAGCCCGGTGAGGACAGCGGGCGTGCGCACCACGAGCGCTCCCAGCGAGGTCTGGTCGGCCTTGATGGGCAGCAGTGCCACCTCGCCGTCCAGCAGCAGCATCCGCAACGGCAGGCTCGGCGTCGTGCGGTATTCCGCACCGAGGTCCGAGAGGTGCCGGACGTGTCGCCGCGTCGCGGCCGAGCGCGTCGCGCTCGTGAGGTAGAGGTTGCGCAGGCGTACGCCGCGGGCCAGTGCTGCCTCGTCGAGCGGCAGCCCGGCACGCATGGCCGCCTCGCTCTGGCCACCACCGGGCGACATCGCGAGTGCCTCCGTCGTCGTGCGCTCCTGCTGGTCGCTCAGCCAGCGCCGTACCTCCTCGACGCCGTGCAGGGTCTCCACCGTCGGCGCCTGCCCGGAGCCGGTGACGATGCGCTCCATCAGCCGGGCCAGCTCGAGCTCGCGCTCCTCGGCCGCGGTGGCGAGGGCGAAGATCTGGCCCTGCTGGTCCTCGATGAGGGCCATGAGGCGCCTCGAGAACTCGAGTCCCCCGGATGACGGCGTGCTCACACGAGACCCTGTCGGGCGGCGCGGACCCCGAGCTGGAATCGGGTCTCGGCGCCGAGGTCGCCGCGCATCGCCGCGAGCAGGCGCACCAGCTTGCGGACCGAGATGCCCATGGCCCGAGCGATCGCCTCGTCCGTCGCGCCGGTGGCGAGCAGGGCGGCCAGCCGCTGGTGCTCGAGCAGGCTGTCCCCCTCGTGCAGGCGCAGCCTCTGGCCCGGTGTGTCCAGGGTCGCGGCCTGCTGCCAGACGGCGTCGAAGAGCCCGCTCAGGGCGACCGCGGCGGAGTCGTGGCGCAGCAGGACCGCTCCGCCGTCACCGCCCTCCGAGAGCAGGGCGGTGTGACGGTCCGCGATCATCATGCTGACCGGCAGCTCGTCCACGCTGCGCCACTCGACCCCGTGGCCCAGGACCTGGACGGCCTGCTCGACCTCGTGCGTGAGGTCGAGCCGCGACACGACGACGCGCACGCGCGCACCGCGGACGATCGCCGCGCTGAAGGGGGCGGGGTTGGCCTCGGGCGACAGGACGATCGGGCGCCAGTCCTTCGCGAGGAAGACCAGCAGCTCCTCGCGACACTGCCAGGCGAGCAGCTCGTGCCGCGACTGCAGGGACTCCGCCGGCACCTGCACCTCGGTGTCGTCGTCCTCCGGCTGGGCCATCGCCGCGAGCAGGTCGGTGAGGTCGCGCGCCGAGCGCTCCAGCGCGGCGGTCCGTTCCTGGACCTCCCAGACCGCCCGCTGGGCGATCAGCGCCAGGTCGGCGTCGGGCACGTCCCGGCCGGCGTCACCGAGACGTCGTGCGGGATCGGCTGATGGGTCCACGTCGACGTCCCCTCCGAGTGGCGTCAGGCGGTGTGCGCGCTCAACCTACGACACCGCTGCGCCCGGTCGCGTGCGGATGTCCTCTTTGCGCATGCGGAGGGGTGCCACCGGAATCGATGGACGCGCCCCGACCGCGCGATCCAAGGTCGTTCCACGAGATCGACACACCCAGGTCTCGCAGAGATCCCACCCCACAAGGAGAAGCTCATGAACATTCGCAAGGCCGCAGTCTCCGTCGCCACCGGCGCCCTGCTGTCCGTCGGCGTCGCCGCGCCCGCCATGGCCGCCTTCACCACCGACTACGTGAGCGGAGGCACGTGGTACCACGGCACCGGCGGCGGCAAGGTGAAGTCGAACTACTACCACGGTGGTCGCTACCACAAGAGCTCCGTGCGCTACGGCTGGGGCGACGGCACCCTCGTCTCGTCGGGCTGCAAGGCGCCGGGCTACTGGTCGTACGCTTCGCACGACGACACCATGTGGGTCGACGAGACCTACTACAACTTCTGCGACTGACGGCCTCGAGCGGCGCCCCGGACACCCGGGGCGCCGCTCGTCCCACCTGATCACCCTCACAGCCGACGGCGGACACCACATGCTGAACAAGACCTCACGACTCGCCCTGATCATCGTCATCCTGGCCTCCGGCCTCGCCTCCTTCATCAGCCTGCGCGGCTTCGAGGACTTCGCCATCGGGGTCGACTGGGACGGCGTCGTGCACGTGAGCGGGTCGCTCCCGGCACTCTCGGACGAGGAGTTCGCCGACGAGGTCGCCGACATCGCTGCGGACGAGGGGGTCACCCTGACCCACTACGTGCCCGACCGCGACAACCCCACTGCCGGCGGGACCTACTTCCAGACCACCGCCCTGGACCACCACGAGCGCTGGCTCGAGACCGGCAGCTACCCCGCCTTCGCGCGAGGGCTCGACATGGACGTCAGGCCCATGGCGGAGATCGGCGACAACTACCGCCGCGGCTACTACTTCATCTCCGGCGACAGCGCCGCGATGTACGACGTCGCCAGCCGCTTCGACGACCTCGGCATGGAGGGCGACGCGCTCCCGATCGAGATGTGGCGCAAGGTGCTGGAGACGACAGCGGACGCGCCCACCGACAGCCTGCTGCGGCTCGCGTTCTTCCTGATCATCGCCCTGACGCTCGCCGGCGCACTCCTCGCCGCCCGGCCCAGCGCCGTACGCGAGCTGCACGGCCGGTCCTTCGGCGAGAGCATCCTCTCCGACTTCGCCGCCGCAGGCCGCTCCCTCGTCGTCCTGGGTGCCGTCTACCTGCTCGCCGTCGCGGGCTTCCTCGGTTGGTACAACCAGCTGCACTGGTTCGGGACGTTCCTGCTGGTCCAGCTGGGGTTCGCCGCGGTCTTCCTCGCCTGCTTCGCCTTCTTCCACGCCGCGGCCGTCGCGGTGGTCCGGCGGATGGACATCCTCAGCCGGATCAAGGGCGAGATGCGCTCCCGCTTCGTCCACCTCTTGATGTACGGCGCCCGCCTGGCCGCCATCCCGATCGCGATCGGCGCCATCGCCCTGGTGGTGCACGAGGAGGGCCTCGTCGCGGCCAAGGTCAGCGACCAGGGCGTCTGGGCCAGCACCCGCGGCAACGTGCAGCTCGGTCTCGCCAGCCACCCCACCGAGGGCAAGCAACGTGCCGCCGAGACCGCCCTGGGCGGCTGGGTGGAGCAGCAGGAGCGCGCGGGCGAGGTCGTCTTCGTCGACCGGCTGCCGATCCAGGCGTTCGACCCCGAGGGCAGCGCCGGGGTCGACCCCACCCGCGAGGCGCTGACCGTCAACAGCACCTATCTCCTCGAGCGTCCCGTCCTCGACACCTCCGGGCGAGCCGTGGTGTCCCGCGGCAACGAGGTCCTGCTCCTGGTCCCGGCAGGCCTGGCCGGCGACACCGACACCCTGGTCGACCTCACCCGGCGCCAGGTCGAGTCGGAGCTCTACCTGCGCGAGCTCAGCAACGGCGAGACCGCCGAGGTGCCGACCGTGCGCCTGGTGCGCACCGAGCCCGGCCAGCGCCTGTTCACCTACCTCAACCAGGTCTCCGACGACCAGGACCCGTTCGTCACCGACCCGCTGGTCGTCGTGCTGCCGGCCTCGGCGCCGGTCTTCGCGCCGACCCAGTGGTCCGCCTACCTCAGCACCGGCAAGGTGATCTTCAAGGACAAGGCCCGCACCGAGGCCGCCCTCGAGCGCGACGAGCTGCTGCCCTACGTCGCCGACGTCAGCGAGATCGAGGTCACCAACGCGCTGCAGGCGCGCGAGATCGGCCTGCGGGCGAACATCTACCGGCTCAACCTGCTGGCCGTGCTCGCCGCGCTCGTCGCCACCGCGATCGGCTTCACGGTGGTGCACACCCGCCGCCACGCCTCCGCCATCTTCGCCCAGCACATCCACGGCTGGTCGTTCCTCCGCCGGCACTGGCGGCTGCTCGCGATCGACTCGGTCCTGTTGACGGCCGTGGCCCTGCGCTGGGTCGCCCAGACGCGCAGCGCGGGCTACGACCCGATGCAGCCCGAGGTCGCCCCAGAGCCCGCGGCCTGGATCCCCTGGCCCGCGATCGGCACGTCGGCGCTGCTGCTGTGGGTCGCCCTCGCGGTCCTCGGCATGCACCTGATCCGCCGCCGCGCCGCCGACTGACGCACCCGCCATCCCCCATACCCACGAACCCCAGGAGACCGCCATGATCGAAGTCGCCGCCGCCAGCAAGTCCTTCGGGGACCGTCACCTCTGGTCCGACGTCAACCTCACCATCGAGAGCGGCGAGATGGTCGCCCTCGTCGGGCCCAGCGGGTCGGGCAAGTCGACCCTGCTCAACTGCCTCGGACTCCTGGAACCGCTCGACGGCGGCCGGATCATGGTCGGCGGCAAGGACATCACCCGGCTGTCCCCGGGCAGGGCGCGGCGCTTCCGCCGCGACACGCTCGGCTACCTCTTCCAGAACTATGCGCTGATCGAGAGCGCCTCGGTCCGCCAGAACCTCGACGTCGTGATCGGTGTCGGCGACCGGTTCAGGCGCGCCGCCGTGCGCGAGCGGCAGGAGCGGGCCCTCGAGGCCGTCGGCATGGCCGGCCGTAGCGCCACCAAGGTCTTCACGCTCAGCGGCGGCGAGCAGCAGCGCGTCGCGCTGGCCCGGCTGCTCGTCAAGCAGCCGGCGATCATCCTCGCCGACGAGCCCACGGGCGCCCTCGACGACGACAACGCCGCGATGGTCATGCAGGCGCTCCGCAGCTTTGCCGAGCAGGGATCGGCCGTCGTCGTCGCCACCCACAGCGACTTCGTCAAGTCCCGCTCCGACCGCGTCATCGACGTCCGCACCCTGGGCCCGCAGGCCAAGGTGAGCGAGCCCGCCCTCAGGTGAGCCCCGCGAGCCAGGGGGCGACGACGAAGGCGGTGGGCAGCACGACGAGACCCACCGCGACGAGCGAGACGAGCACGGCCTGGACCGGTCGGGGCGAGGCGCCCAGCAGGTCGATCCGGTCGGCCAGCTCGGAGGCCGAGCCGGTCGCGGCGAGCCCGGCCGAGGGCGACGGCGCGCCGGCCAGGCCGACGAGCGCCCGCGCCAGCGGCTGGGCGCCGGCGTCGCGGGCGGCGACGCGATCGGCGAGCACCTCGACCAGCATCCGCACCTCCC
The DNA here is from genome assembly GCF_003047285.1 of Nocardioides allogilvus. Taxonomy (GTDB): domain Bacteria; phylum Actinomycetota; class Actinomycetes; order Propionibacteriales; family Nocardioidaceae; genus Nocardioides; species Nocardioides allogilvus. The sequence goes on from NZ_PZYX01000003.1 coordinate 49,533, forward strand.
GCAGCGCCGAGGCCGACGACACCCAGCGCGGGAAGGCGCGGTGCAGGACCGAGAACGCCTCGAGCACCAGGTCGTGGCGCGCCCGCAGGTGGGCGCGCTCGTGGGCGAGCACCGCGTCGAGCTCGTCGGGCGCGAGCCGGTCGAGCGCACCCTGCGAGACCACCACGCGTGAGGTGCGCAGCGACGGCACGCAGTAGGCCAGCGGCTGCTCCGTCTCGAGCACGGCCAGGCGACCACGCCGCCGCGTCACGAGGTCCAGCTGCTCGCGGTGGTGCCGGCGAAGGGAGCGCAGCGACGTACCGACCCGATGGCCCGCGATGGCGAGGCGCACCGCGACCACCGCCGTGACCACCAGCGCGAGCGCGGACGGCGTGCTCCAGCCGTGGGTGGTCGCGAGCGACAGGCCCGCGCCGAGCGCGGAGAGCACCGCCGCGAGCGCGACGCCCTGCCACAGCAGCATCGTCGAGAGGGGGGTACGGCGCAGCCAGCCCGCCCGCGCGAGCACGGCCGGCACCGGGCCGGCCAGGACGACGCCGAGCAGCGCCAGCACCCACGGGGTCGACTGCATGGGAGTCGCTCAGGCGCCTTCGAGCCGGGCGAGCGCCGCGCGCAACGCAGCGACGTCGTCGGGCGACGCGTCCTCGACGAAGGCGACCAGCGCGGACTGCCGGTCATGGGTGCTGAAGTCGTCGAGGGTGTCGTTCAACAGCTCGGCGACCATCTCGCTGCGGCTCGCACGCGGGCGGTAGAGGTAGGCCCGCCCGTCCTTGCGCTGGACGATGTGCTGCTTGCGGGCCAGCCGCTCCATCACCGTCATCACCGTCGTGTAGGCCACGTCGCGCGCCGGCGTCAGCGCGGCGTGCACCTCGCGGACGGTCAGCCACGACTCGGGGTCGGCCTCCCAGAGGACGTCGAGGACGGCGCGTTCGAGATCTCCGTAGGCCACGCCCCGAGTGTACCTACGACGCGTCACGTACTACAGTCTGTAGTACCTACTACACATCGTCGTAGAAAACGGGTGCCCCATGGACGTCCTCGACATCGCGCGGATCCAGTTCGGCGTGATCACGGTCTACCACTTCCTCTTCGTGCCGCTCACGATCGGCGGCACGGCCCTGGTCGCGCTCCTCGAGACGTTGTGGCTGCGCACCGGCAACCGCGACTACCTGCGACTGACGAAGTTCTTCGCCAAGCTGCTGCTGATCAACTTCGCGATCGGGGTGGTGACCGGGATCGTGCAGGAGTTCCAGTTCGGGATGAACTGGTCGGACTACTCGCGCTTCGTCGGCGACGTCTTCGGCGCCCCGCTCGCGATCGAGGGGCTGCTCGCCTTCTTCCTCGAGTCGACGTTCCTCGGGCTGTGGATCTTCGGGTGGGACAAGCTGCCGCGCGGGCTGCACAACGCCTGCATGTGGATCGTGCACCTCGGCACCCTCGCGTCGAGCTACTTCATCCTCGCCGCCAACTCGTGGATGCAGAACCCCGTCGGCTACCGCTTCAACCCCGAGTCGGGTCGTGCCGAGCTGGTCGACTTCGCCGCGGTGATGTTCAACGAGGTGCAGCTCGTGACCTTCCCGCACGTGATCGCGGCGGCCTACATGACCGCAGGCGCGGCCATGGCAGGCGTCAGTGCCTGGTTGTTCGTACGGCGCAGCGCGGACCGCGAGCTCTACCGCCGTACGATCCGGCTCGGCGCCGCGATCGCGTTGCTGGCCGGCCTCGGCGTGGCCGTGAGCGGCGACGTCCAGGGCAAGATCATGACCGACGTCCAGCCGATGAAGATGGCCGCCGCCGAGGGCCTCTACGAGACCGCCGAGACCTGCGCGCCGTTCTCCGTCTTCACCGTCGGCACGCCCGACGGCAAGCGCGAGAAGTTCGCCGTCACCGTGCCGTGCCTGCTGTCCTTCCTCGGCACCGGCAGCTTCGACGGCAAGGTGCAGGGGATCAACGACCTGCGGGAGGAGTACCGGGAGACCTACGGCCAGGACCCGGGCGCGACCTACTACACACCCGGCGACTACACGCCGGTCATCCCCATCACCTACTGGACCTTCCGGTTCATGATCGGCCTCGGACTGGTCGCGGCTGCGGGCTCGGCGCTGCTGCTCTGGCTGACCCGACGTGGTCGCACCCCCAGCGCCCGCTGGCTCGGCACGCTCGGGATCGGACTGCCGCTGGCGCTGCTGGGCGCCAGCTCGTTCGGGTGGATCTTCACCGAGATGGGTCGCCAGCCGTGGGCGGTCTTCGGGCTGATGACCACCGAGCAGGCCGTCTCCCCCGGCGTCTCGGTCGCCGAGGCGGCGACCTCGCTGGTCGTGCTGACGCTCGTCTATGCGGTGCTCGCCGTGATCGAGGTGCGCCTGCTCGCGACCACGATCCAGCACGGCGCCGACCCCTTCGTCGAGCCCCCGGACCCCGCCCTCGGCGACCGGGCCGACGACGCCCCGCTCGCCTTCGCCTACTAGCACCCTGAACTGGAGACCGACATGGAGCTCACCACCGTCTGGTTCGTCGCCATCGCCTTCTTCTGGGTCGGCTACTTCGCCCTCGAGGGCTTCGACTTCGGGGTCGGGATGCTGCTGCCGGTGCTCGCGAAGGACGACACCGAGCGCCGGGTCATGATCAACACCATCGGCCCGGTCTGGGACGGCAACGAGGTCTGGCTGCTGGTCGCCGGCGGCGCGACGTTCGCGGCCTTCCCGCACTGGTACGCCACGCTCTTCAGCGGCTTCTACCTGCCGCTGCTGCTGATCCTGGTCGCGCTGATCGCGCGCGGCGTGGCCTTCGAGTACCGCCACAAGCGGCACGACGCCCAGTGGCAGTCGCGCTGGGACACCGCCATCACGTTCGGCTCGCTGGTCCCGGCCGTGCTGTGGGGCATCGCCTTCGCCAACCTCGTCGCGGGTGTGCCGATCGACGCCGACAAGGAGTTCACCGGCGGCCTGCTCACCCTGCTCAACCCGTTCGGGCTGCTCGGCGGGCTGGTCACGCTGTCGCTGTTCGTCACCCACGGCGCGACCTTCATCGCACTCAAGACGGCCGGCGACATCCGCGTCCGCGCCCGCGACCTCGCCTGGCGCAGCGGCCTGGTCGCGATCGTGCTCACGGTCTTCTTCCTCACCTGGCTGCAGGCGAGGACCGGCTCACCGGCCTCGGCCGCGGTCTTCGCGGTCGCAGCGCTGCTGCTCGTGGTCGGGGTGCGATCGGCGTACGTCGGTCGCGAGGGGGTGTCCTTCGCGGGCACCTTCGGCGCGATCGCGCTCGCGGTGACCGGCATGTTCGTCGCGCTCTTCCCCGACGTGATGCCGTCGACGACCGACGTCGCCTTCAGCCTCACCACGACCAACGCGGCGGCGACGGACTACTCGCTGACGATCATGACCTGGGCCGCGGCGATCTTCACGCCGCTGGTGCTGGGCTACCAGGCCTGGACCTACTGGGTCTTCCGCCAGCGGATCGGCACCCACCACATCCCGACGGTGGAGCTGGCGGCGAAGTGAAGCCCCTCGACCCGGCGCTGCGCTCGCACCTCACCCCGGCGCATGGGCCCCTGGTCCTCGCGACGACGGCCGCCGTCCTCGGTGGGGTGCTGCTGATCGGGCAGGCCTTCGCCGTCGCCGCGCTGGTCGTGGCAGTCGCCCGGGGCGAGTCCGTCGCGGGCGCTGCGCTCGCGACGGTCGTGGTGTTCACGGCCCGGGCCGCGACCGGCCTCGTCGTGGACCTCGCGACCGCCCGCGCGGCGGGCCAGGTCTCGACCGCGCTGCGTGGCCGGGTGCTGCGCGCGAGCCTCGGCGACCCGCGCCGGACCGGCGAGCTGGCGGTGCTGCTCACCCGCGGGCTGGCCGCGACGGAGCCGTGGTTCACGCGCTACCTGCCGGCGCTGGTGGTGGCGGGCGCCGTACCCCTCCTCACCGTCGCGACCGTCGCCTGGCTCGACCCGTTGAGCGGGTTGATCGTGGTGCTGACGGTGCCGCTGGTGCCGGTGTTCGCGGCCTTGGTCGGTATGGCGACGCGCGACCGTGCGCAGCAGCAGTGGCGGCTGCTGCAGTCGCTCTCGGGACACTTCGTCGACGTCGTCCGCGGACTGCCGACGCTGGTCGCGCACCGCCGCGCGAGCGCGCAGGTCGACACGATCCGCTCGGTCACGCACCGGCACCGGATCGCCAGCCTGGCCACGCTCCGGCTGGCCTTCGCCTCGTCGGTGGTGCTGGAGCTGCTAGCCACGCTCTCGGTCGCGCTCGTCGCGGTCTGCGTGGGGCTGCGGCTCGCGGCCGGCTCGATCGACTTCCCGACCGCGCTGGTGGTGCTGCTGCTCGCGCCCGAGGCCTACTGGCCGCTGCGCCGCGTGGGGGCGGAGTTCCACGCCGCGGCCGAGGGGGCGGCTGCGTTCGCGTCGGCGGACCTCGCGCTCTCCCCATCTACTCCGTCAGGTGCTGGCCACGCCGCGCACGAGGTCGGCGTCGTGCTCGACGACGTCACCCTCGGCTGGGGCGGCGCGCCCGTCGTCGCCGGCCTGAGCGCGCGGTGGGGCATCGGCCTCACCGCCGTCGTCGGGCCGTCGGGGTGTGGCAAGTCGACGCTGCTGGCCGCCGTCGCCGGCGAGCTGACGCCGTCCGCGGGCGCGATCCGGGTGGCCGGGCACGGCGACCCGGCGCAGTGGCGGGCGTCGGTGGCGTGGCTGCCGCAGCGGCCGTGGCTGACGGCCGGCACGATCGCCTCGAACCTGCGGCACGGCGATCCGGCCGCGTCCGACGCCCGTCTGTGGCGGGCGCTCGAGCGCGTCGACCTCGCCCACGTCGTCCTCACCCTGCCCGACGGTCTGGAGGCCGAGCTCGGCGAGGACGGAGCCGGGCTCTCGGCCGGCGAGCGTGCGCGGCTGGCCCTGGCCCGGGTGCTGGTCAGCGACCGGCCGGTGGTGCTGCTCGACGAGCCCACCGCCCACCTCGACGCCAGCACCGAGGCCGTGCTCGTGCGGGTGATCGGCGAGCTCGCGCAGTCGCGGACCGTCGTCGTGGTCGCGCACCGACCGGCGCTGGTCGACCTCGCGGACCAAGTGATTCGCCTTGAATCAATGGCCGCTCCGCCAGCCACCTCCCGACCCGCCGTCACGGCCCTGCCGCCCCTGCCGGACTGGGCCCCGTCGCGCCGGGCGGACCTCGCCGCCGTCGCGCTCGGCGCCCTCTCGTCGGCATCGGGGGTCGCGCTCACCGCGACCGCCGGCTGGCTGATCACCCGTGCCTCGACCCAGCCGCCCGTGCTGACGCTGATGGTCGCGATCGTCGGTGTCCGCGCCTTCGGCCTGGCCCGACCCGTCCTGCGCTACGCCGAGCGGCTGCTCTCGCACGAGCAGGCCCTCGGTCGCCTCGCCGAGCGCCGGGCCGCGGTCTACGCCGCCCTCGTGCCGCTGGTCCCCGCCCGGCTCGGCACCGCCACCCGCCGTCGCGGCGACCTGCTCACCTCGCTGGTCGACGACGTGGATGCCCTCGTAGACGAGCGGGTCAGGGTCCGGGTGCCGCTGTGTACGGCGGCGCTGGTCGCTGCCGGAGCCCTGCTGTTCGCCGGCGCCCTCGTCCCCGTCGCCGCGCTCGTCGTCGCGCTGCCGGTGGTGGCCACGCTCGCCGTCGGGCTCCTCGTCGGCCGCCGGGCCGCCGTGGTCGAGAGGTCGTACGTCGCCGCGCGAGCCCACCTCGGCGAGCTGGTCGAGTCCACGCTGACCGATGCGCGCCAGCTCGTCGCCTGGCAGCGGGACACGGCGGCGGTCGACACCGTCGTGCGCGCCAGCTCCGCGCTGGCCGCCCTCGCTCGCCGGGCCGCCGTCGCCCCGGCGCTGGCGCGGGGTCTGCTGCTCGTGACCACGGGCGTCGCGGTGGCGCTGATGCCGCTCGTGACGGGACCGCTGGCACCGGCCACGGCCGCCCTGCTGGTGCTGCTCCCGCTCGCGCTGCACGAAGTGCTCGCGCCGGTCGTCGACGCCGCCGTGGCCCGGGCCCGCTGTGTCGCGGCCACCGCGCGTGTGGACGCGCTGATCGGGCAGGCTCCCGCCGTCGCCGATCCCGTGTCACCGGTCGGGTGGCCTGCGGCGTACCCCACCGTCGAGGCGCGCGACGTCGGCGCCGGGTTTCGAGACGAGACTTCGTCCCTCCTCAACCACCGAGGGGCCTCCTTCACGCTGGCTCCGGGCGAACGGATCGGCCTCGTCGGGCCGTCGGGCTCGGGGAAGTCGACGATCGCGGCGCAGCTGATCCGGTTCCTGGACCCCACGGGCGAGGTGTCGTTCGACGGGGTGCCTGCGCGTGACCTCGCGCTGCACGACGTGCGGGCGCACGTCGCGCTGGTCGACGACGACCCCTACCTCTTCGCGACCTCCGTCGTCGAGAACGTGCGCCTGGCCCGGCCGGCTGCCACCGACGACGAGGTCGCCGCCGCGCTGCGCGTCGCCGGGCTCGGCGCCTGGGTCGAGGCCGTCGGGCTGCACACCCTGATCGGGGCCGGCCACCGCGACGTCTCCGGCGGCGAGCGCGCCCGCCTCGGGCTGGCCCGGGCCGTCCTGGGGCGCCAGCCGGTCGTCGTGCTCGACGAACCCACCGCCCACCTCGACACCGCCACCGCCACCGCCGTCACCCGCGACGTGCTCGCCGCGCTGGCGGGGCGGAGCATCGTGTGGATCACGCACCAGGACGTGGGGCTGGCCTCGATGGACCGGGTCGTGGCTCTGGAGCCGATCCCTCAGCCTGCCTGCCCGCAGGCAGGCTGGAGCAAGGTCGTCCGCACGCCCCGGGCGGGATGACCGGTCAGTCGCGCCCGACCGGCAGCACCACGACCGGGCACGGCGCGTGCCGCATGACCTGGTCCGCGGTGGAGCCGAACAGCAGGCCCCGGAACCCGCCCGCTCCGCGCGCGCCGACGACCACGATCTCGACGTCCGCGGCGGCCTCGAGCAGCTTGGCCGAGGACTGCCCGCGGACGACGTGCAGCTCGAGCGTGCAGTCGGACGGCAGGTTCAGTGCCTCGACGTCGCGGGTCAGCTGCTGGAGCACGGCCGCCTCGAAGTCCTCCGGCGGCGGGACGTAGCCCGGCTCCATCGTCGCCGGCCGCGGCGCGTTGGTCAGGCTCCAGGCGCGGAGCACGTGCAGTGGGACACCCAGTCGGGCTGCGTGCCCGGCTCCCCATGTCACGGCCTCGCTCGAGGCCGGGGAGCCGTCGTGACCAACGAGGATGCCGCCACTGATGGACGTCGGAGTGCGTTCGGCCGTCATGACGAGAGCCTAGCCCTCCGCGGCGACGAAGGACCCGGCCTCGAGCACCGGCACCACGCGGCTGACGTCGAGCTGGGCGGCGACCTCGACGTCGTCGGCGTAGCCGGCCGCAGCCAGCTCGACCCCGCTGGCACAGGCCGCCAGCTCCGCGGCGAGATCGGGTCGTACGGCGCGGAACGACTGCTCGGCGACCCGCGCCTCGGGCCCCAGCCCGGTGACCCCGAGGTCGACGAGGCCGGCGATCACCGCGCCCGCTCCCCACAGGTCCTCGATCGCCGGGCGCAGCGTGTCGTCGCGCCAGCGCTCCCCCGCCGGGACCACCGCGCACGTCGCGCCGGCGAGCACCATCGGGGCGAGGTGGGCAGCGACGGCGCCGGCGTTGCGCAGGGACGCGGCGAGCACCGTCGACCCCGTCTCGGCCAGGGCGAAGGAGATCGTCGAGCCGTTGGGCGAGGGCAGCACGATCCGCTCCACGCCGGTCAGGTCGACCGTCGCCATCGCGGCCGGCGACAGGCTGATCCCGCGTGGCTCACCCGCCGCGAGCGCCTGCGCCTCGAGGCGACCGACGGCCAGGACGGCGTCGCGCGCATCGGCGTACTCCCGCGCGCGTTCGTCCTTCCAGACGAAGGGCAGGACGGTGATGCCGCGCTCGACAGCGATGCTCAGCGTGGTGGTGAACGAGAGCACGTCGATGACCACAGCGATGTCGGCCGTCACCGACGCAGCACCCGTCGGACCCCACTCCATCCGGACGCGGTGGGCGGACTGGTCGTGGCCGGGCTTGAGCATCCGGCCATCCAACCAGCCCGCTTTGCGGAGCTACCGAACAGTCAGGGGGTCCTCAGCGCTGGGAACCCCGCGACTGTTCGGTAGCTCAGGCACAGACCTCCTCGTGCCACAGTGCCTCTGCCTCGCGCTCCTGGAGCAGGGGCTCGTTGTCGTCGTCCCTGTGCCTCAGCCGCCACGCCCGCGCATGCGCGGGAAGGAAGAGGGAGCGAGCGCGTACGGCGACCAGTCGCCGCAGCAGGGTCGACGGGTCTCGCAGCTGGCTGCCCGTCACCCGCGCCGTCTCCAGGCCGACCTGGCGCAGGGCCTCCTCCTTGGTGATGTCCCACGCCTGGCGATCCGCGTTGCGGTGCTCAGCACCGTCCACCTCGATCGGGGTCCCGGACTCCTCGTCGATGAGATCGACCTCGCCGATACGCACACCGTCGAGCGTCTCGACGACGCGGTTGACCAGCAGTCGGCCGTAACCGGCGTGCTCCTCGGCCAGCGTGCGCACGCGCACCTCCAGCGGAGATCGCGCGCCACCGCGCGCACGCGGGAGCGCCCAGGCGATCACGTCGAACCTGCGCGCCGAGCGGTGGCCCTCGACGTACGCCGCAAAGCGCCGCAGGGAGGTGATGCGCCCAGCGAGCGCGGACTCGAGCACGACCAGGGCCTCGTCGCGGTCATGGCGACGCATCTCGTCGAACACTGCTCGTTCGGGGCGGACGACGCGCACGCCGTAGCGTCGCCAGACCTCCCACTCGGGGAGCCGCTCGAACGACACGACGATCCCGGACGTCTTGCGGACACCGCCCCGCGGGCCGACGGCGAGGGCGACCGGGAGCTGGGTTCGACCGTCGCGATCCAGCCCGTCGAGCCAGGCCGCGCCGTGGAGCAGGCACGCAGCCCAGCCCGTGACTGCCCCGCCGGGTGGCAGCCGAGCCGCCTCCTCGACGATGCGCTGCTGCGCCACGCCGTTGTCGACCGCGGCAGGGACGTAGAGCCCCGACCCCGTCCGCCGATGTCCACGGCCGCGAGCACGATCGGGCGTGAGCTCGTCGCCCACGCGCACGGGGTGCACGACAGGGGCGTACGGCGCCACGGGATCCCACTTGTGCCTGGCCATGCGGCAAGGCTGCCCCGATTCGGCCGGACGTGCGTCGCGTCATCCACAGGCCCGCGACCACTCCGCGCTACCGAACAGTCAGGGGGTCCTCAGCGCTGGGAACCCCGCGACTGTTCAGTAGCTCGGGCGCACCGGCGCTGAGTCACCAGATCCGCACGCGCTCCGCGGGATCGAGCCACAGCAGGTCGTCGGCCGACGTCTCGAACACCTCGTGGAACTCGTCGAGGTTGCGCACGATGTTGGCGCGGAACTCCGGCGGCGAGTGGGGGTCGATGGTGAGGAACTGGAGGTCCTGCTCCTTGCGGCGCTTGGTGCGCCAGCAGTAGGCCCAGTTCATGAACAGGGCCTGCCGGTCCTCGACCGACGCCTCGCCCCCGGCCGCGATCACGAACGCCTTGTGGCCGATGGTCAGGCCGCCGAGGTCGCCGATGTTCTCGCCGACGGTCAGCTCGCCGTTGACCTTCTCACCGGGCAGGTTGCGCGGCTCGAAGCCGTCGTACTGCGCGATCAGGGCCTTGGTCTTGACCTCGAAGGCGGCCTTGTCGTCGGAGGTCCACCAGTCGTTGAGGTTGCCGTCGCCGTCGTACTGCGCGCCCTGGTCGTCGAAGCCGTGGCCGATCTCGTGGCCGATCACCGAGCCGATGCCGCCGTAGTTCTCGGCCGGCGACGCGTCGGGGCTGAAGAAGGGCTTCTGCAAGATGCCGGCCGGGAAGCAGATCTCGTTGGTGCCGGGGTTGTAGTAGGCGTTGACCGTCTGCGGCAGCATGAACCACTCGTCGCGGTCGACCGGGGAACCGATCTTGGCGAGCTCGCGGTCGGTCTCGAACGCCGAGGCGGCGGCGATGTTGCCCATCAGGTCGCCCGGCTTCACGACAAGGTTGGAGTAGTCGCGGAACTTGTCGGGGTAGCCGATCTTCGGGCGGAAGGTGTCGAGCTTGTCGTAGGCCTTCTGCTTGGTCTCCTCGGTCATCCAGTCGAGGGCCTCGATCGAGGTGCGGTAGGCCTTGAGCAGGTTGTCGACCAGCTCGTCCATCATCGCCTTGGACTCCGGCGGAAAGTGCCGCGAGACGTATTCGCGACCCACGGCCTCGCCCAGCGCGCCCTCGACCAGCGAGACGCCGCGCTTCCAGCGCTCGCGCAGCTCGGGGGTGCCGTTGAGGGTGCGGCCGTAGAAGTCGAAGTTGGTCTCGACGAAGTCGTTGGGGAGGTACGCCGCCGCGGACCGCAGCACGTGCGTGAGCAGCCACGACTTCCAGTCCTCGATGTCCACCTCGTCGAGGACGGTGGACAGGTGGGCGAGGTAGGACGGCTGCCGCACGCAGGTCTCGGCGATCGTCTGGTCGTTGCCGCCGAGGTTGGTGACGTAGACGTCCCAGTCGAAGCTGGGCGCGAGCGCCTTCAGCTCCTCGAGCGTCATCAGGTTGTAGGTCTTCTGGACGTCGCGGGTCTCCGCGCGCTCCCAGTGTCCGGCCGCCAGCTTGGTGTCGATCTCGAGCACCGTCTGCGCCGCACCGGCTGCGTCGGCGTGCTGCCCGAGCTCCAGCAGGCGGGTGAGGTAGGCGACGTACTTCTCGCGGATCTCGGCGAACTTGTCCTCGCGGTAGTAGCTCTCGTCCGGCAGGCCGAGGCCGCCCTGGGTGATGTGGAAGAGGTAGCGGTCGGACTGGCGGTCGTCGGTGTCGACGTAGGAGCCGAACAGCCCGGCGCCGCCGATCCGCTCGAACTCACCGAGGAAGGCGGCCAGGTCGCGGATGTCGCGCAGGCCCGCCACGGCGGTGACCAGCGGCTGGATCGGGCGGGTGCCGAGCTTGTCGATCTTCGCCTCGTCCATGAAGGAGGCGAAGAGGTCGCCGATCTTGCGGCCCTCCTCGTCCAGCTCCGCGGCGGGCGTCTCGGCGATCGAGGTGATGATGTCGCGGACCTGCGCCTCGGCGACGTCGGCCAGCTGCACGAACGGGCCCCAGCTCGACCGGTCGCTGGGGATCTCGGTCTCGTCGAGCCAGCGCCCGTTGACGTGGCCGAAGAGGTCGTCCTGCGGACGAATGTCGGGGTTCATGCCCGGGCGGGCGTCATCCAGGATGCTCACGCACCGACCCTAACTGGCAGGGTCAACGCCGCCCGACGCGCACGACCGACTTGCCGAGCGTCTTCCGGTCGTCCATGTCGACCAACGCCTGGCCGAAGCCGTCCATGTCGTACGTCGCTCCGATCGGCGGCTTCACCACGCCGGTCTCGATCATGGGCAGAAGCTCGGCCCACTGCTGCTGCATGAAGTCCTGTCGCGTCATCGCGTAGGCGCCCCAGCCCACGCCCCGGACGTCGATGTTGTTGAGCAGCAGCCGGTTGACCTTGACCTCGGGGATGCCCTGGCCGGCAGCGAAACCGACGACCAGCAGCCGCCCCTGCTCGGCCAGGCAGCGCAGCGAATCGGTGAACAGGTCGCCGCCGACGACGTCGAGGACGATGTCGACCCCGCGGCCGCCGGTGAGCTCCTTGACCTGGTCCCGGAACCCTGCCCGCTCGTCGGTCGAGCCTGTCGAAACCACGTCGTCCGCCCCGGCGTCCCGCGCGACCTGCGCCTTCTCGGGAGTGCTGACGACGGCGATGGTGCGGGCGCCGTACCCCTTGGCGACCTGGAGGGTCGCGGTGCCGACGCCACCGGCGGCACCGTGCACGAGCACCGTGTCGCCGTCGGCGATGCCGCCGCGGTGCTTGAGCGCGAACTGCGCGGTGAGGTAGTTCATCGGCAGCGCGGCGCCCTCGTCGAAGGACAGGGCGTCGGGCAGCGGGAAGGTCCAGATCTTGGGCGAGGCGACGACCTCGGCGGCGTTGCCCCAGCCGGCCACGCCCGCGACGCGCTGACCGACCGTGAAGTCGCTGCTGCCCGGGTCGAGGACGACGCCGGCGAAGTCGACGCCGAGGTTGAACGGCGGCTCCGGCTTCATCTGGTACTCCCCGCGGCTCAGCAGCAGGTCGGGGAAGGAGACCCCCACGCTGTGGACCTCGACGAGCACGTCGTCGGGGCCGGGCGTCGGCTCGGGGACGTCGTTGACCTTGAGGTCGGTGGGTCCGGTCGTGGTCTCGACTTGTACGGCGCGCATGGGGCCGAGGCTAGCGGGCTTGACCTCGAGTCCACCTGAAGGAGGAGCCTCGCGGCATGACCACGAAACCCGATGGCCCGATGTCGGTGCCACCCGCCACACTGGGCACCATGGGGGATCCGATCACCGACCAGGTTCGCGATGTCGTCGGTGACCAGACGGTCGGTCGTCGGCTGCCCAGGGCGCTGACTCCGTTCCGCACCCCGGCCTACCGCTGGTTGGCGCTCGCCCTCGCCGCGAGCGCGTTCGCCAGCGGAGTCTGGATCGTGGCGCTGGTCTGGGAGGTCATCCGTCTCGGCGGCGGCCCGGGCCAGCTCTCGACCGTGATGACCGCCAGCGCGGTCGGCGTGCTGATCCCGGCGCTGCTGGCCGGGGTCGTGGCCGACCGGGTGCCGCAGAAGCTGATCCTGCTCACCGTCGCGCTCGTCGAGATGGTGGCGATGGGGCTGGTCGCGTTCCTGTCCTCCGCCGACCTCAACGCGATCTGGATCCTCGCGTGCGTCACCTTCGTGTCCGGGATGGGCATGGCGTTCTACTACCCCGCCTACTCCGCCTGGCTGCCGGCACTGATCCCCGAGTCCGACCTGCAGGCGGTCAACGGGTTCGAGGGCATGGTGCGCCCGACCATCGGCCAGGCCGTCGGGCCGGCCGTGGCCGGTGCGGTCGTCGGGGCGTACTCGCCCGGCGCCGCCTTCACCGTGGCCACGGTCGTGGGCGCGGTCGCGCTGGTGGTGCTCACCAAGGTTCCGCAGACCGCCATCCGCCGTACCCTCGACGAGGCGCACGCCCGGCACCCGATCCGCTCCGCGGTCGCGGACATGCGCGAGGGCTTCGCCTACATGGTGCGCACCCCGTGGCTGCTCGCGACGCTGCTGTTCGCGTCGCTGATGATCCTGGTGATGATGGGCCCGCTCGAGGTGCTGATCCCGTTCCTGATCAAGGACACGCTGGGCGGCGGCCCCGACGACCACTCCTACGTCCTGGCCGCGTTCGGCATCGGCGGTGCGCTCGGCTCGCTGGCGATGGCGTCCGTGCGGATGCCGCGGCGCTACCTCACGCTGATGAACGTCGGCTGGGGACTCGGCTGCCTGCCGTTCCTGGTGATCGCGGTGGCCGACCGCGTCTGGATGGTGATCGGTGCCGCGGCTGTGATGGGGGCGCTCTTCTCGGCGCCGATGGTCATCTGGGGCACGCTCCTGCAGCGCCGGGTGCCACCCGCTCTGCTCGGTCGCGTCGCGAGCCTCGACTTCTTCGTCAGCATCTCGCTGATGCCGGTCTCGATGGCGCTCGCCGGGCCCGTGGCCGACGCGATCGGGCTGCGCAACACCTTCTACATCGCCGGCATCGTGCCGGTCGTCGTCGCGGTCGTCGCGACGGTGTGGGCCAAGCTGCCGGCCGACGAGCTCGCGCACCCGCTGCGGGCCGACTGAAGCCCTACGCCGGTTCCTTGAGCGCGTTCATCTCGAAGTGCATCGGGTCGGTGTAGCCCCAGTCGCCACCCCAGGCGAAGCCCCACTTCTTGAAGATCTCGACGACGGCGCGGTTCATCTCACCGAAGGTGCCGCGCTGGTTGCCCGGCACGTTGAGGTCGAGCGCGATGCCGAAGGAGTGCAGCGAGAGCTGCTGGGTGTTGGCGATGTAGCGCGGGTAGTAGCACCCGGCGTACTCCCCCGGGTTGATCTCGTCGGCGAGCCCGGTCGTCTGGATCTCGAGCAGCGCCGCCCGCAGCTGCGGGAAGATCACCTTGTGGCAGGTGACGTTGCCCAGGATCGGCACCGGCTCGGTGCGGATGTTGGCGGTGACCCAGGACTGCTCGGGCGCGATCCGGCCGCCACCCAGCACGGTGTAGCGGAAGGTGCCGACGGCCTCGGCGACCGAACCGCCGCTCAGCACCGCGATCTGCTCCGCACCTGGGTCGAGGTCCGGACCGAGGATGGACACGGCCGCGTCGTCGCCGACGATCTCCTGCAGCTTCTCCATCACGTCGCGCGGTGAGTAGATGCCGGTGTTGACCAGCATGGCGTTGTCGGTGGGGATCCCGAGCTCCTCGCCCCACTTCTCGTTGACCACGGCGTCGATCTGCGGCACCTGCGGCGCATAGGCGCCGATGTGCACCGTCGGGGCGTCCTCGTCGTTGCCGAGCTGGAGGTAGCCCGCCTTGTCCTGCAGCTGCTCGGCCAGCGACTTCTCCAGCGCGACCTCGCCCCCGGCGACCCGGTCCCACTGCTCCTGCAGCTCGGCGGACGCCGCGATGGTGAAGTTGCGGTACGTCGACGGGTCGACCGCACCGATGTTGATGACCCTGTTCTCGATGCCGACGTTGCCGAGCGAGAGCACCAGCGACCGCTTGACGGTCCTCAGCGCGTTGATCTCCTCGATCACCTCGGGGTCCAGGGCGTCCTGGTCCTTGATGATCAGGTCGGCGAGCACCAGCGCGCCCTTGCGCGGGCCCGGTGGCTCGACGGCGTGCGCCGGGTCCGCCACAGGCGGCTCGGTCTCGGCCGGCGACGACGTGGGGGCGGAGGACGAGGTCGTCGGGGAGGCTGACGGGGAGGGTGTGGCCGTGTCGGGGGATGCCTCGGGGTTGCCGCACGCGGTCGCCAGCAGCAACAGCCACGTGGCTGCTGCAGCGCGCACTCGACGTACTCGCGACATCGTTCCTCCCTCTCGCCCGGTCAAGGGTAGGCGGGACGCGGTGACGATCGCGCGCATCCACCTCACTTACAGCCAGACCCGCACCCAGTCGACGTACATGGTCCGGTCGTCCGCATCCACCGGCAGTCGGTCCCGGGTGGACAAGGTCGCCAGACCGATGACCATAGGGGCCAACGGACTCGAGCTCTCGACGCGGCGAATCGTCCGTCCGTCGACCTGGAAGGTGTAGTCCTCAGGGGTCCATACGACAGAATAGACGTGGAACTTGCCGTCGTTCGGCGCGTCCACGGGAGACATGAGCCGGCGCAAGGGCTGGACGGCGCCGTCGGTCACGCGGTTCACGGTGGTGGCAACGCGCGGAGCACTGTCGGTGCCCGCGGTCTCGGTGATCACCACGCCTTCGTGCTCGGCGTCCATCACCCACCGCTCACCGGGACTTGCGGGCTGCAGCCAGAACTGAGAGGTCACTCCGCGCGAACTTGGCAGCTTGATCCGAGCCGCCGACGTCCCGTAGGTGACAGGGGCACGGAACACGACGTGGCCGTTCAGGCGGGCCCGTTGTCCCGTACGTCGGCACGGCCGCCTCGGAGCCTCCTCGACACTCAAGGCCAGCTGGCCGTCCGCGAGCGTCATCGCCCGCCGGTCACTGAACGTGCAGGTCCCTCCGTCGTCCGGCTGCGGAACCATGAGCCACTCCGCGCTCAAGGTCTCGGCGTCGAACTCCTCGCCAACGTAGATGGGTTGCCCGTCCGTGACGGGGTCGACACCCACCACCTCGCGCGAGCCGTCCACGTCGGTCACGACCCGGCTGTAGGCCCCGTCGGAGGATTCGAGCCGGACGCGCCCCTGCGCATCGGTCGTGCCCTCATCCTCGGGTCGCCATCCCCCGTCGGACCACACGTCGAGGCGAACCGGATGACCCTCGGCTGCGCCGCGAACCTCGACCATCACGCCGTACCCCGCCGCTCCCGCCGGCGCGACATCATGGCCCGCACCGATCAACTGCGGCTCCGCACGTGCAGTGACGACCGTGCTGACGGGAAGTCCTGCCCAGATGGAGGCTGTCCAGGCGATCGCGAACAGGACGCCGGTGATGATCGGCGCCAGCAGGATCTTGCTGTCCCAACCAGTCACGCCGTCGATTCTCACCGATGCCAGGTTTTTCCCACGAACCCACGCGGCAAGTAGAGTGCGAGCGCTGTTGCTCCAACGGGGAAGGATCGTCATGGAGGCAATTCCATTCGCGCGCCCCGACGTGGGTGCCGCGGAGGCCGCCGCTGTCAGCGACGCGATCCTCTCGGGCTGGGTCACGACCGGCAAGATCAGCGCCGAGTTCGAGCAGGCCTTCGCCGAGCGGGTGGGCGCCAAGCACGCAGTGGCCGTGAACAGCGCCACCGCCGGGCTGCACCTCGCCCTGGAGGCGGCCGGGATCGGCCCCGGCGACGAGGTGCTGGTTCCGACCTGGACCTTCACCGCATCAGCAGAGGTGGTGCGCTACCTCGGCGCTGATCCCGTGCTGGTCGACGTCGACCCCGAGACGTTGGCGCTGGACCTCACGCTCGCGGAGAAGAAGCTCTCGGACCGCACCCGCGGCGTCATTCCCGTGCACTTCGCCGGCTTGCCGATGGACCCGCACGCACTTTCTGCGTTCGCGACCGCACATGACCTGGCCGTGATCGAGGACGCCGCACACGCGTTCCCCGCCTCGCACTCCGGCAGCACGGTCGGCGCCGGTCCGTCCGCCGCGACGGTCTTCAGCTTCTACGCCACCAAGACCATGACCACCGGCGAGGGCGGCATGGTGACCACCGACGACGAGGACCTCGCGCGCCGCGTGCGGGTCATGCGTCTGCACGGCATCGATCGTGACGTGCTCGACCGCTACACACGCGTCGGAGCATCGTGGCAGTACGACGTGGTGGCACCCGGTTTCAAGTACAACATGACCGACATCGCAGCCGCGATGGGACTCGTGCAGCTCGGGCGGGCCGAGTCGATGAGGCAGCGACGAGCCGACATCGCCGACCGCTACCACGAGGCGTTCGCGGACCTGCCGCTCCAGCTGCCCGCCGTCGCCGGCGAGGGCGTACAGCACTCGTGGCACCTCTACTCCGCACGGCTGCGCGACGCCCCCCTCGATCGCGACGCGTTCATCATGCGCATGCAGGAACAGGGTGTCGCCTGCAGCGTCCACTTCATTCCCCTGCACCAGCTGAAGTACTGGCGCGAGCGCTACGACCTGCGCGCCGAGGACTTCCCCGTCGCCTCCGACGCCTTCACCCGCGTGGTGAGCCTGCCCATCTCCTCGGCGCTGACCGACGACCAGGTCGATCGCGTCATCGCCGCCGTACGCACGACTCTCAAGGCATCCTGATCGTGCTCAAGCGCAGCATCGACGTCCTGGGGGCGGCCGTCGGGTCGATCCTGCTGTCGCCGCTCCTGCTCGTGATCGCTGCCCTGATCCGGGTGCGCGAGGGTGCGCCTGTGCTGTTCCGCCAGGAACGCGTCGGTCGCGACGGCCGGACATTTCGCATTCTGAAGTTCCGCACCATGCGCGTCAGCCAGCCGGGTGCGCCCGAGGTGACCGTCGCCGGCGACGAGCGCATCACCGACATCGGCCGGGTGCTGCGCCGCACCAAGCTCGACGAGCTGCCGCAGCTCTTCAACGTGCTCAAGGGCGACATGAGCCTGGTCGGACCTCGGCCCGAGGTCGAGCAGTACGTCGCCGACTGGCCCGAGGACGTCCGTCGGATCGTTTTGTCGGTGCGGCCTGGGATCACCGACCCGGCTTCCCTCGAACACTTCGACGAGGAGGCCCTGCTGGCGCAGTACGCCGATCCGATCGAGGCCTACCGGACCATCGTGACCCCGAAGAAGCTGGAGATGTACCAGCGCTACGTGGCAGCCCAGTCGTTGGCCGGCGACCTGAAGATCATCATCGCAACCGTGAGGAGGGCGTTCGCGTGACGACGCCACTGAAGGTCTGGCTGGTCAACCACTACGCCATCCCCGAGAGCGCCCCCGGCATCACCCGGCACGCGACCCTGGCGAGGCTGATGGAGGAGCGAAGCGACGTCCAGACGCTGATCATCTCCGGTCGCGGCCACTACTGGAACGTAGCCGAGGCCCGCGATGACAACTCGGAGCGATTCTCCTCCGTGCCCGTCGACGTCGCCCCGGCCAACGGCATCCGCCGCGTGCTGAACATGCTCCACTTCGCCCTGCGCGTGGTGACCAAGGCGCTGCGCACACCGCGCGGGCAGCGTCCGGACGTTGTCCTCGCCTCCAGCCCACACCTGTTCGGCGGTGTCGGCGGCTGGCTCGCGGCCCGCTGGTTCCGGGTCCCTTTCGTCCTCGAGGTCCGCGACCTCTGGCCGATGTCGTTGGTCGAGCTGCTCGGCCTGAAGGGCTGGCACCCGCTCGTCGTGGTGATGAAGGTGCTGGAGCGATTCCTCTATCGAGTCGCGGACGTCGTCTTCCTGGTGCTTCCCGGTAGTGAGACGCACGTGCGGGCGGTGGCCGGCCGCGAGGTGCGCACCGTGACCGTGCCCAACGGCGTCGACGTCTCCACCCTGCCGGAGCCCGGGGCCCCCCTGTCGCTCGCGGGCGGACCGATCAGCGTCGTCTACGCAGGCGCCCACGGCGTCCCCAATGCGCTGGACACGATGATCGACGCCTGGTCCATCATCGAGCGGCGAACGGACGCGCCCCCGATGACCCTGCGGCTGATCGGGGACGGCAAGGAGAAGCCCAACCTCCAGGCCCTGGTCGCCGAGCGAGGCCTGACGACCGTGTCGTTCGAGGACCCGGTGACGAAGTCCGAGGTGCGTGAGCGGATGCGGGACGCCGACATCCTCATCATCACCTGGCGCGACTCCCCTCTGTACGCCAACGGGATCAGCCCCAACAAGCTCTACGACTACATGGCGGCCGCCCGGCCCGTCGTGATCGCGGTCAACACCCCGATCAACCCTGTCGCCGAGTCCGATGGTGGAGTGTCGGTGCCGCCCGAGGACCCTGCCGCGCTCGTTGAGGGACTGATCGACCTCGCCGATGCATCACCCGAGGAACGCGCCCGCCTGGGGCGCCAGGGCATGGACTACGTCTTCGAGCACCACGACCTGGCCAAGGTCGCAGACCGGCTGGCTGGCGAGCTGCGAGCCGCGGTGGAGCGCGGTCGCAGATGACCGTCGTCGTCCTGGGAGCGGTCTTCCTGGTCCTCGTGGCCCTGCTGGCTGCGGCGACCCGCTCCTTCGACCATGTCGTCTCGCCCGTCACCTTGTTCGGTCTCGGACTGTTCCTCTACGTCGTGGCGATCCCGATGGAGGTCACGCTCACCGGCAACCGGAATCTCTCCCTGCGCAGCACCATCGTGATCCCGCAGGAGGTCGTGACACAAGTCGTTCCCCTGGCGTTCGTCGCGCTGATCGCCTTCGTGGTGGGATACCTCCTGATCGTGGACCGCACCCCGTTCACCCAGCCGACCTTCAGCCGCGCGGACATCGCCCACGCGCAGCGTGCACTGGGCCTGTGCGCTGCCTTGTCGGTGCTGGTCATGCTCGTGCTGTTCGGAGCGCAGCTGATCGCCACCCGCGACTACACGACGTCCTACACCCAGCGATACGAGAGCCCGTTGTACGCCGTCGGGCTCGCCATGATGCAAGTGCTGCTGGCGATGTACGGGTTCTCCCTCGCACGCTTCGGAAGGCACCCGTTCCGCGACGCCGTCGCCTTCGCCGGCCTGTTGTCCATGTGGGGGCTCTACTCCAACCAGAAGACACCCATCGTCCTCGCGGGACTGGTGGCGCTCGGCTACCTCACCACGCGAGTGCGCAAGCCATCAGCCCTGGCTGTCGGGACCTCCGTCATGGTGATGCCGGTCCTGCTGGCCGTGGCCGCCATCTCCTTCAGCACGTTCCGGGGAGGCGGCGTCCTGCAGCTCGCAGGTCGATCCGGCTACTTGACGACCATCGAACCCGCTGGACCGTTCGTGTCCATCGTGGACGAGATGCTTGACCGTGGGTCGAGCGCACCCGCATCAGGTTTCGGTGAGTCGGTCATCCAGGGACTCGTCGGCTGGGTACCACGGGCGGTCTGGTCCGACCGGCCCCTCGACATCGCTGAGCAGTTCGCGCGGACCCGGATCCCCGACTGGCAGCCCGGTGAGGGCTACGGGTACTCCCCCTTTGCCGAGGCCGTCCATCAAGGTGGACTCGCCGGCGTGGCCGCCTACTTCCTCCTCCTGGGCCTCGTCGTCGCACTCCTCCGCAATCTGTTGCTGCGCCGCCGCCACGATGGGTCGGCCCTCACGATCGTGGCCGAGAGCTTCTACCACGTAGTGGTCCTGCTGCTGCTGTTCACGCTGTTCCGGGGTCCCTTGCAGGCATTCGTCACCACCTTCGTGCAGTACTCCGTCGCGTTGGTGCTGGCGCTCGTCATGACCGCTCTTCTTCCGCGACTTCTCCAGGACTCGCATGCTGTTGGGTCCGATCCTGACCCGGTCGAGGTGTCCTGAGGTGCGGCTGCTCTACATCACCGCGTCCTATCCCTTCGGTGGAAGCGCCGAGTCGTTCCTGGAGCCCGAGCTGGCAGAGCTTGCGGCGCTCGGGGTCCGGATCGACGTCCTTCCGATGCGGCGTACTGGCGTGGCCCGCGCCCTGCCCCCCGGTGTCACGCTGAGGGCCGAGTCCCTCGCCGGGTCCGTCCGCACGACGCTGCGCCACCGGGCCCGAGGGACGGGAGCGTTGCTCCGTGTCCTACGGCAGTCCCCCCGTGTCCTTGCCCGCAACAGCGTGGTCATCCCCTTGGCGGTCGCTGTGGCGGCCTCGATTGCCGACGAGGAGCCCTATGACCACATCCATGCTCACTGGCTCAGCCACACCTCCACTTGCGCTCTGGCCATCTCCCACCTGACTGGCAGCCCATTCAGCATCACCGCCCATCGCTGGGACGTGTACGTCGAGAACCTGTTCCACGCGAAGGCTGAGCGGGCCGTGTTCATCAGGTTCATCGCGCGCGCCTGTCGGGCCGCGTTCGAGGAGCGAGTGGGCGAAGGCGCCGGCCGACTCGTCGACCTCCACATGGGGGTCGAGTCGAGCGAGAGGGTGGACGGGCCGCCGCCCCTCGGCCAAGAACGCGGGACCACACTCCGGCTCGTCACTGCCGGCAGCCTGCTGCCCGTCAAGGGTCAACGTCACCTGGTCGAGGCGATGAGCCTGCTGCGCGACCGGGGGTTCGATACGACTCTCGACTTGTACGGCGACGGGCCGCTGGCCCCCGAGCTGGCGGCCCAGGTGAGCGACCTCGCACTGGCGGACCGTGTCACCATGCACGGTGTCCGGCCGCGATCGGAGCTCGCGACCACCTATGCGGCCGGACAGTATGACGTGTTCGTGATGCCCAGCGTGGACCTGGGTGGAGGGGTCCACGAGGGTGTGCCGGTCTCCGTCATGGAGGCGATGTCGGCCGGGCTGGCCGTCGTGGCCACCGAGACCGGGGGCATCCCGGAGCTCGTCGTCGACGGGGTCACCGGACTCCTGGTGCCGGACAAGTCGGCCGCTGCACTCGCGGATGCGATCCAGCGTCTGTCCGACGACGAGCTGCGTAGCACCCTCGCGGCAGCCGGAACGCGACACGTGCGCACCGAGTTTGATGCAGCGACGGTCGCTGCTCAGCTGCTCGCGCTCATGCAGGGCTGAGCCTGCTGCGGCGAGCCGCCAGCAGGAGCATCGCGACCAGTGCGGCGTACTCGGCGATCGCGGTGATCACCGTCGCCCAGAGGACGATGTCGTCGATCATCCAGGCCAGCGGCATGAGGACGAACGGCGCCGCCAGCCGGATCCCCCACGCCACCGTGGCGACACTGGTGTCGCCGGTTGCCTGCAGCGCTGGCGCGATGATCCGCGTGGCTGCAAGCGGGAGGACAGCGAGCAGCAACGGCATCATCGCCACGGCCGCCGGCCGGTAGTCCGCGCCCAGCAGGAAGGTGAGAAGGGGTGTGATGACCGGTAGGAGCATGAGCGCCAACACCTGCATCACGACCGCCATCCGCAGGGATCTACTGATGAGCGGACGTCGACCCGCGCGTGTCAGTGTCTTGGTCCACCGGCTGTAGAGGACCGGCGCGATCATGGCGACCAGCAGGTTGGGACCGACGACCGCCAACGACGCGACGTTGAAGTGACCAATGTCGATCACGCGGGCGCCGAGACCCTGCATCACGGCGATGGTGGCGAAGATGGCGCCGCTCTGGAACAGTCCTTGCAGGAAGCTGTGGAAGGACTGCTTGCGCAAAGTCCCCCAGGCTGACCCGTCCACCGGTCGAGCCATCGGCAGCGCGCTGGATCGGTACAGCATCACCGCCGCGAGCGCCGCCAACAGGCTGGAGGCCGCGAAGCTCACCGCCAGGCTCCACCACCCCATTCCGACACCGACGATCGCCAGCGCCATCAAGGAGATCGGCGGGAATGCCGACAGCCAGGCGAATCCGGCACCGTCCGTCTGCGTGAGCACGATGCCGCGCAGGAGGGCGTAGAACGTCGTCGCCGCGACCGCGACGGCCAGCAGGCCAGCCGTGACCAGCACTCCCTGCTCGGCCAGTTCCGACCGGGTGCCGAGGTAGACCGCCGTGATCAGTCCGCCCAGGACCAGGAAGACAGGAATGCCGCGCGCGGACCATCTCGACAGGGTCGAGGTAGAGATGAGGCCCTTGTTGATCACGTACACGAAGCCACTCGGTAGCCCGAGGGTGAGCAACGCGACCTGGACGTCGACCAAGCTCTTGAAGACGGCGTACTCACCCTGCACCGCCGGGCCCGCGAGCCGCGCGAGCGCCGCGATCACCACGAACGAAGACGCTGCCCCCATCGTCTGGATGACGACATTGAGGATCAGGTTGCGTCGAGCGCTCATCGGCCCTCTCGAAGGCGCTTCACCCGAGCCGGGGCACCTGCCGCGATGGCGTTCGAGGGGATGTCGCCCAGCACCACCGAGTTGGCCCCGATCACCGCCCCGGCGCCGATCTGCGCCCCTGCGACCACAGCCACACCTCGACCGAGCCAGACGTCCGCGGCTATCGAGATGCGATCCGGCTCCATCGGCTGTGCGCGCATGGGAATCCCGTCGAGCGCCGTGCCGTGAGCGGCGTCGCGCACGGAGCAGTATTCGCCGATCAGAGCGTCATCACCGATGAAGACCTCGGCGACCGCACTCACGAAGACGCCTTGGGTGAGGGTCGCGCGCGAACCGATCACCAGGCGACCCCCGCGTGGACAGTCGATCGTGGTGTCCCTGCCGAGGTAGACGTCGTCGCCGAGGTCGATGCCTGAGTGCCAGCCCTGACGGACCCGCAAGCCCTTCTCGATCCGCAGTCGCCTGCCACAGCTACCGCCGACTGCCCTGATCGCAGCGCGGGCCAACCCTCCTCGGACACGTGACATGACCTTGGGGGCTGTGGTCGCGGCCCGGACCAGCGGGTCGCCGATCCTGGACAGGGGCGAGTCGGGGCTCACGACAGCTCAGGGCTTCTTGATCAGGACCAGGCGATGGCTCAGCAACGGGGGGACCGCCGAGAGCATCTTGTACGCCGCGGGCCACCTGCCCACGCGTCGGCCGATGGGCGGAGCCAAGGTGACCCGGCGAACCGTCGCGTCGCCGTCGGGGAACAGCTCGCGCAACTCCGGAACGGTCACCTTGCGCACGTCGGGGTTCTTCGGGTTGTTGACCGCAAAGTCGTAGGAGAGCACGGCGCCCCCAGAGGCGGTCGCGTCCCACATGACCTGGGCAACTTGGCGGCGCAGGTCGTCGTCCAGGATCGAGGACAGCGTCGTCGACTGCAGCACGATGTCGAAGGGCTGCTCGAAGGTCATCGCCGAGGCGTCACCCTCACGGATCGATGACGCGGCCGGCAGGTGCTGTCGAGCGGCTTCACACCGTTCCGGCAGGAGATCGACACCGTGCAGGTCAACAGGAGCGACCCCCCACATCAGGAAACGCAGCAGGTTCATCCCGGAGCCGCAACCCACCTCGAGCACGCGCAGTCCCTCGAAGCCCTGCGGCCGCAGTCCCACCACGAGGTGACGCATGACCGCGTCCCGCTGCTGCAGAGCGAAGAACGCGTCGTTGTGGTGCATGCCGTAGATCGAGCCAGTGGGCTCGCGGCGGGCATAGCGCGCCTTGATCTGGTCGAGCTCATCCATGACTGGCTCGTCCGATGGTGACCACGAGCTCCGCAGGCAGCGAGAGCGCGAGGGCAGGGCGGCCGTTGAGCACGAGCTGGACACCCGGGAGGTCAGCCTGGGTGACGTCGGAGTACGCCGCGTGGTCGGTCTGGATGATGGCCGCTTCGGTGGGCTCGCCCAGGTGATATGGGGTGAAGCCCAGGCCAGCGAGCTCATCGTCTGTGTACATCGGGTCGTGGACCGCCACGACGGCGCCGTGCTCCTCCAGCGACTTCACGACGTCGAAGACGCCACTGAACGCAGTCTCCTTCACGCCACCACGGTAGGCCGCCCCGAGTACGGCGACGCGCTTGCCGGTGAGAGCGCCCAGCCGATCGCCGAGTCGGCTGACGGCGTGGGCCGGCATGGCAGCGTTGGCCTCGCGCGCCGCTCGGACCACGGTCGCGCCGGGGTCGCCCGAGAGGTAGAGGCGCGGGTAGACCGGGATGCAGTGGCCGCCCACGGAGATCCCCGGCTGGTGCAGGTGGCTGTAAGGCTGCGAGTTGGATGCCGCGATCACCTCGTGGACATCGACACCGACCTGCTCGGCGAACACCGCGAACTGGTTGGCCAGACCGATGTTGACGTCCCGGTAGGTGGTCTCCGCGAGTTTCGCCATCTCGGCCGCCTCGGCCGAGCCCAGGTCCCAGACTCCGTTGCCGCGTGCGAGGTCCGGGCGCTCATCGAAGGTCAGCACCTGTTGGTAGAAGGCGACTGCCGCTGCGGCGCCCTCAGGACTGAGGGCACCGACCAGCTTCGGGTACTTGCGCAGGTCCTCGAAGACGCGGCCGGTCAACACGCGTTCCGGGGAGAAGACGACGTGGAACTCCGTCCCCTCGGTCATTCCGCTGCCGGCCTCGAGGGCCGGCTTCCAACGCGTCCGGGTGGTGCCGACGGGGAGCGTCGTCTCGTAGATGACAAGGGTGTCGCGCGTGAGGTTGGCCGCGATGTCGCGGGTGGAACCGTCCATCCAGCCGAAGTCGGGTTGCCCGTCGCGGTCGACGAAGAGCGGGACCACGACGACAACGACGTCGACCTGCGGGATCGCGTCGGCATAGCTGGTGGTGGCTGTCAGCCGGCCCGCGGGGACGAGGCGCGCGAGGTAGTCCTCGAGGTGCGCCTCACCGGGGAACGGGGCCCGGCCCTCGTTGATGGTCGCGACAGTGGGCTCGTGGACGTCGACGCCGATGACGTCGTGGCCGGCATCGGCGAACTGGGCCGCGAGCGGCAGCCCGATCTTTCCGAGTCCGATGACTGCGATCTTCACGTGGCTGCCCTCGCTAGCTTTCCAGGTCGACGGTACGGCGCTCGCGCGCTGACGTCAGGCACGCTTCGGCGACGCGCACCGTCGCCATACCTTCGCGCATGCTGACGACCTCGGCATCGCGGCCGAGAACGGCATCGCGGAAGTTCTCGTGCTGGACGCGCAGGGGCTCACGCTTGGGGAGGGCGAAGCGCGTCATGTCGCCTTCACTGACACCACGGAACGAGGCGACCTGGCTCCACTCGGTGGGCATGAGGCCGTTCTCGTGGAAGGTCAGGTCGCCGTGGAGGGTGTCGGCGACGAAGGCGCCGCGCTCGCCGGTGACCACCGTCAGACGCTCCTTCATCGGGGAGAGCCAGTTGACGAGGTGGCTGACCACGACGCCGTTGGCCATCGTGCCGGTGACGGAGATGAGGTCCTCGTGCTCACGGCCGCTCTTGTGCGCGGTGCTCGCCGAGACGCTGGCATACGGCGACTGGATGACCCATGCCGTGAGGTCGATGTCGTGCGTGGCGAGGTCCTTGACCACACCCACGTCCGCGATCCGGTTGGGGAACGGGCCCTGCCGACGAGTCGCCACCTGGTAGATGTCTCCGAGGTCACCGTTGGCCAGGCGCTTGCGCAGTGACAGGAGTGCAGGATTGCAGCGCTCGATGTGCCCGACCGCGTTGACCAGCCCGGCCTCCTCGAAGGCGGCGACGAGCTGCGCGCACTCCTCGCTGGTCGTCGCCAGCGGCTTCTCGATCAGCGTCGGCACACCGGCCGCAGCCAGCTTGAGGCCCGCGTCGAGGTGGAAGGCGGTGGGTACGGCGACGACGGCGAGCTCAATGCCGAGCTCGATCAGGGCCTCGACCGAGTCGACGACCTGGGCGCTGCCGGCGACCCGGTGGACGTCACCGGCGGGATCTGCGACGCCGACCAGATCGACGTCGTCGATCTCGTGCAGCACACGGGCGTGGTTGCGCCCCATCATGCCGAGGCCGAGCAGGCCTGCACGCAGTGTCGTCATCACGCACCTGCCTTCACAAGAGTGTTGACCGCTGTCACGATGCGCTCCAGATCAGCTTGGGAGACCGAGGGGTGGACCGGGAGCGAGAGGCACTCACGGGCTGCCTGCTCGGTGACCGGCAGGTCGTCGCTGGTGGCGAAGGGCGCCAGCCGGTGGTTGGGGATCGGGTAGAACATGCCCGAACCAACGGCGTACTCCTCGCGGAGCGCTGCGGCCAGGCCGTCACGATCCTCGGGCACCCGAACGGTGTACTGGTGGTAGACGTGCACGGCACCGTCGGTGACCGGAGGGGTGACGACACCCTCGAGGTTGTCCGACAAGAAGCGGGCATTGGCCTGACGGGTTGCCGTCCAAGCGTCGACCTTCGTGAGCTGCACCCGGCCGATGGCCGCGTGGATGTCGGTCATCCGGTTGTTGAGACCGACGACCTCGTTCTCGTACTGCCGCAGCATCCCTTGGTTGCGGTACAGCCGGATCAGTCGCTCTGTCTCGTCATCAGCCACCGACACCATGCCGCCCTCACCCGACGTCATGTTCTTGGTCGGGTAGAGCGAGAACATCGCGAACTGTCCGAAGGCACCGACCGGCGTGCCGTCGAGCGAGGCACCGTGGGCCTGGGCCGCGTCCTCGAAGACCGCGATGGAGTGCTTGTCGGCCAGGGCCGCGAAACCGGACATGTCGGCGGGATGACCGTAGAGGTGCACCGGCATGACGGCCTTGGTGCGCTCGGTGATCCTGGACTCGACGCTGGCCGGGTCGAGGCAGAAGGTGTCGAGATCGATGTCGGCGAAGACCGGCGTCGCGCCGGTCAGGGCCACCGAGTTGGCAGTCGCGGCGAAGGTGAACGACGGCACGATGACCTCGTCGCCGCGACCCACCCCGGACGCCAGGAGCCCGACGTGCAGGCCGGACGTGCCGGAGTTGACAGCCACGCACGCGCGGCCGAGACCGAAGTGCTCGGAGTACTCACGCTCGAACGCCTGGACCTCCGGTCCCTGCGCGATCATGCCGCTGCGCAGCACACGATCGACGGCCTCACGCTCCTCGTCACCGATCAGCGGCTTGGCGGGCGGGATGAATGCTGCTTCGGTCACGATTCCTCCAGCGCGAGGCCGTCGGGGGTCTCCCGATAGCGCTCGCTTGTCTCAGGGCAGGTCCAGAGTCCGGGTGCGGACTCCTCAAGGCGTCGGCCGGCGCGGCCGACCCAGCCGATGCGGGTCGCCGGCACACCGGCGACGAGTGCGTGGTCGGGGACGTCCTTGGTGACTACGGAGCCGGCGCCAACGAGCGCCCACCGGCCGATCCGCAGCGGGGCGACGCAGACCGAACGTGCACCGATCGCAGCACCGTCGCCAATGACCACCCCGACGGGTTCCCAGTCGGCCGCCGACTTCGGGCTGCCGTCGACGGAGACCGCACGAGGGTAAGTGTCGTTGGTGAGGACCACGGCGGGGCCGATGAACACTCCATGACCGAGGGCAGCGGGTTCGTAGACGAGGGCGTAGTTCTGCACCTTGCAGTTGTCGCCGAGTTCGACCCCGGCACCGATGTAGGCACCGCGTCCGATGACGCAGTCCTGGCCGAGGATCGCATCTTCGCGGACCTGGGCCAGGTGCCAGACGGTGGTGCCGTCGCCGAGCACGGCGTTCTCAGCCACATCCGCCGAGGGCTGCACGCGTGCTGTGTGGGTGCCCACGTCAGAGGTCACGCGCGTCCGCGGAGCTCGCCGCCGCCCGTGCAGCGCGCCGCTCACGCCGAAGCGTCTCGCGCAGCATGACGATGACGAGACCCAGACCGAGGCCAAGGATCAGCGAGAGCACGATGTTGGGCAGGTAGGAGCGAGGCGTCTCCCCGGGGACGTCCGCCTCATCGATGACGGTCACGCGGACCTGGGCCGAGGTGTTGTCGCCCACTGCCTCGAGGTCCTCGATGACACCCGGCACCACCTCTGCGTAAGCGGCGGCGACGTCGCGCACCCGCTCGGCGTCAGGGCCCGTGGCGGTGATGCGGATGACGACCGTGCCGGAGATGGCTTCGGCAACGACCGTTGCGTCGAGATCCCCGCCCAGTGCCTCTGCCACCTTGTCGGCGACGACGTCACCCGATGCGGCCGAGACATAGCTCGCGACACGCTGAGCAGCGATGGCGTTGCGCTGGTAGAGCTCTTCGGGATCATCGGTGTTCGCGCTCGTCGCGACGAACAGGTCGGTGCTGGAGGAGTAGACCGGGGTAGAGTTCAGCACCGGGATGAACGACAGCGTCACTGCTGCCACCAGAATCCCGAGGATGATCTTCCAGCCGCCCTTGAGGGCTGCGAGGTAGTCACTGAGCAGCACGAGTGTTCATTCCGATCGATCGAGGTCGGCTCGCAGTGTAGCCGTGGCGAGCCACGGCGCCGGTATCGGCCAGACCGGCCGCAGGGGCGGCGCCTGACCATGCGGACACCCTGGCTGCGGGTACGGTTCGCGCAGGGTTCGGTCCGGCCGGGCCGTGTCAGGCAAGGAAGCAGAGCGTCAGGTGCAGGTCACGTGAATTCGGCAGCGGGAACTGATCCCGCCGCCCCACCGACTCCCGATGAGGAGCCGGCCGGGCCGGTGGCCACGTCGTCGTCCCAACCTCGGTCCCTACGTCGGTTCGCCCCTGCGGGAACGCCCGCGCGAGCCGGGTCGTGGCGAGGCACCTTGTGGTCGCTGGTGCTGGCTCTGGACTTCTTCTTCGTCTCCTCACCCCTGGTCTTCGAACCAGTCTTCGACAACTCGCTGCGGCGTGCAGTGCTGTGCACGACCATTGCCTGCGTCCTGTCGCTTCCCTGGCTCCGCTTGCCACGCATCCCGTGGTCCGTGGCGGTCTTCCTCGCTTTCGCGTTCGCCTCGTGCTTCTGGTCGATCAACCAGGCTTTCACCGTGCACTTCTCGGGTCTCTATGTCGTCCTGGCTGTCCTCGGGGTCGTGGTCGCATGCAACGTCGAAACTCGCGCGCTCACCCACGGGGTGATGCTCGGGGCGGCGGTCGTCGTCGTCACGTCGATCTACGCGTTCTGGGCGAAGATGCCGGGCGCAGCGGTTCCACCCGGTTCGTCGGGATACCTGGCCGGGGTCGGCACCAACCGCAACATCCTCGCTTACGCGATGATCATCGCCTTCGCGCTTGCGGTGAGCTTCGTCCCGAGAAGCAGGGCACTGAGGGCCGGATGGACGGCAGCCCTGTTGCTGATCGTGTCGGGGATCATTTTGGCTGAATCGGCCACCGGAATCGCCGCACTCGCTGCGCTCAGCGCGATCGCCCTCGTGCTCGGCGCTCGCGACCATCTCGCGTCCCTGGGCAGGCAACCGGGGCGGAGGTACTGGCTCGGGATCGGTGCCATGTTGACGACCCTCAGCGCGGTGAGCATCGGGTGGTACGAATCCCTGCACCGTGACATCCAGCGCGACCTGTCCATCACCGGCCGTGTCCAGATCTGGGAAGCGGCCTGGAGCGCCAGTGCTATGAGGGTGCGGGTGATCGGTGACGGGTGGGGGAGCGTGTGGCCGCATCCGTGGCGTCCCGCGCCTCCCAATGGGGCGTTCGACGAGATCGTCCTGCGGGTGGGCCATACGGTCGCCCACGGTCACAACTCGGCCATGGATCTCGTGCCCGAGCTCGGCGTCGTCGGAGTGGGCCTGTTCGCGCTCGTGTACCTGCAGACGGTGGCACGTGCGCTGCGCCAACGGCGCGGACTGACCACTCCCGCCGCTCGGGAGCGAGGGCGCTTGGGGATCCTGGGCGTTGCCGGGCTGCTGCTGGCAGGAGTCACCGAGCCGATCTCCGTCGTCCCACTGGGCTTCTTCGTCGCCGTACTGATCGCCGCGCACCTCTACCCGGGCAGAACCGCCCAGTCCCCGCGCTCCGTCGACGCTCAGGTGTCCTGAGACACCCGGGGCGGTTCTTCGAGCTGCTCCGGATCGAGCATGGGCACCGCCACCGTTCGGATCATCGGGTGCTGGGTGCTGCGCGACTGCTCGTCATCACCGAAGAGCTGCTCGTGCAGCTTCTCTCCCTGTCGGAGCCCGGTGAAGACGATGTCGATGCTGCGTGCGCCGGACAGCTTGATCATGCGCTTGGCGACATCGAGGATCTTCACGGGCTCGCCCATCTCCAGCACCATGACGTCGCCGGGCCGACCGATCGCCCCGGCCTGCACGACCAGTTCGCATGCCTCGGGGATGGTCATGAAGTAGCGGGAGACATCCGGATGGGTCACCGTGATCGGTCCACCGGACTCGATCTGGGAATTGAACGTGTGCAGCATCGACCCTCGCGAACCGAGGACATTGCCGAACCGCACGCTGATGTAGGGCCGCTTGGTCTCTTGTGCCTGCCACGCGGTCAGCTGCTCGGCTGTCCGCTTGGTCACGCCGAGAACGCTGGTGGCGTCGGCCGCCTTGTCGGTGGAGATGTTGACGAAGTGTTCGACGTCGAACTCCGCCGCGAGCTTGAGCAGGTTCAGGGTGCCGAGAACATTGGTCTTCCAGCCCTCACCGGGGAATCGCTCCAACATCGGCAGGTGCTTGAGCGCGGCTGCGTGGAAGATGATCTGCGGCTCGTGCTCCTTGAAGACCTCTCGCAGGCTCTCCATGTCGCGGATGTCCACGAGCACCGTGTCCGGATTGTCGAGGAGACCTCGTCCGTAGACCGACAGCTGGACCGAGTGGAGGCCTGACTCGTCGCGGTCGAGCATGATGAGCGTGGTAGGACCGAACCGATGGACCTGTCGCGCCAGCTCAGAGCCGATGGAGCCACCAGCGCCGGTGATCAGCACGCGCTTGCCGGTGAGATAACCCGCGATGGCGCTCAGGTCGGTCTCGACCTGGTGCCGGCCCAGCACGTCCCCGATCTCCACGCGACGGATGTCGGTGGCACCGACCTTTCCGCCGATCAGGTCGTTGACTCGGGGCAGCACGAAGAAGTCCAGCCCGGAATGCTGTGCCTGCTCCTGGACTCGGCCGATGAGGGCACCGCTCGCATTCGGCACCGCGAAGATGACGCCCTGGGCCGCGCGCTCACTGGCCACGTCCGCCATGGAGAGTCCGCCACCGAGGACCGGGATGCCCTGGATACGGAGGTGGCGCTTGCCGGGGTTGTCGTCGAGGTAACCCACGACACGGAACGACAGGTCGGACTGGGTGCGAACAAGGTTGGCGACCTGGCGACCTGCCTCACCGGCGCCGTACACGAGGACGTTGGTGACCTCGCCGCGGACACCGTCGCTGGAACGGTCCCGGAAGGCGCGGTAGAGCCAGCGCGTGGCGGCGCAGAGCAAGAGGGCCACCGGCGGCACCAGCACGGGGATGCTGCGCGGGAGTCCCGGATAGATCACCGGTGAGAGGACGAGGGCGAGGGCGGCGACGGTGCCGACGTGCAGCGCGAGGCCCAGCGCCTCATCGAACGAGCCCACGAGGAAACGGCCGCGGTAGAACTTCGACGCGTAGCCCGTCGCGATCAGCAGGATTCCGACGACGATCCAGTAGCGGATCACCGATGCCGACTCGACTTCGGTGATCGCGAAGTCCAGGCGGATGCCGATGATCAGGCCGAGGGCGACAGTCCACGCCAGCACGTCGAGGCCGGCCAGCGCTCCCCTGCGTACCCATGCCGTGTCGAAGGCCGACCGCGGGAACGACCCACGCACCTCGGTGATCTGCGTGTTCAATGTTCCCCCGACTGGATGCTTGATCAGATTGCCCGTCGATGGTAGCGCCAGCGCGGGGCTGCCCCGAAGTCACCGACCCGACGACGCGGTCACTGCTCGGTCGCCGGTTGTGGCGATATCGTGCACCATCACCTTCCGAAGCCCCTGAGTGGAGAACATGTCTCGCACTGTTGCCGGCGCCGGCTCGACTGTTCGCGCGACAAGCCTCGACGAGGTGCTCGCGCGCGCCGGGGTCGAGGCGCGGCCCTTCGCCGAGGGCGAGTGCTTCCTCACGGTCGTCATGCGCACGCAGGGTCGCCGGATCCCGTGCCTGGCGGAGTCCCTGGGAAGCCTGGCCGAGCAGACCGACCGGGACTTCGAGGTCGTCCTGGTCCGCCACCGCGCCGCGAGCACGGTCACGGCCCCGGTCGACGCTGTCGTGGCTGCGCAGCCCGAGTGGCTGCGCGCCAAAATCCGCGTGCTCGACCTCGACACCGGCGCCCGCGGAGCCCCGCTCAACCTCGGCTTCGAGGCGGCGCGCGGCAGCTACATCGTGATCCTCGATGACGACGACGTCGTGCTGCCCGCGTGGGTGGCGACCTTCCGGCAGCTGCACGACGAACTGCCCGGGCGTGCCCTGCGGGCTGTCGCATTGCGCCAGGACGTCGAGCCGATGACGAAGGACGGACAGACGGGTGCCGCACCGGTCGGCGAGCCCTACGCGCACTGGCCGGCCCAGTTCCACCTGCTCGACCACCTGTTGATGAACAACACGCCTCCGATGACGATCGCCTTCCCCCGAGCCGTTTTCCACGACCTCGGGGAACGCTTCGACGAGGAGCTCGACACCACGGAGGACTGGGACTTCCTGCTGCGCGCGGTCACCCTCGTCGGTGTCGCCGAGACCACCACCGTCACGGCCCTCTACCGCTGGTGGCTGGCGGACCAGTCGTCGCACCACCTCCACGACGACGCGCACTGGGCCCGCAACCACGACCTGGTCCAGCGCCGGCTCGACGACCGGGTGCTGCTGCTTCCCCACGGCACGGTCAAGCGGCTCCAGGAGCTGGTCGAGCTGCCGCGCATCGTGATCACCGAGGTGACCGAGGAGCGTGACCGGCTGGCGGCCACCAACGCCAGGCTCGAGGCACAGGTCGCCAGGTTGAAGAAGAAACTGGAGCGCAACCGCCGTCGGCTCCAGCAGGCCCCACCCGCCACGGACAAGCCACGGCTGTTCGGCCGCAAGCGCGGCTGATCAGGACGGACGAAACCGTCACCGCGAGGCCGCGCGAAGCGATTCTCGCCGGCGACGCAGCTGGAGCAGTCCAATGAACATCTGCCACGCGTCGCGAAGGGAAACCGTCGAGGCACGTCGCGTCGTCAGGTCGAGCTCCACAGGGAGCTCGGTGACGGGCACCGTCTGGAGCGTGGCGGCGTACAAGAGCTCCGTGGAGAAGAGGTAGCCGCCCTCCTTCAAGTGCGGCAGCTGTGCGAGCAGCCATGGACGCGGCGCGAACACCGTTCCCTGGGTGTCCCCGATGTGCATGTCCAGGACGACACGCCTCTCCAACGAAAAGACGGACGTCATCAGGGAACGAAGCAAGGATCGCCTGACTCGTGAGTGCGGGTGTGCCTTCGACCCGATGAAGACCTGCTCTGCGCCCGGACCCCCAGCGACCGTCCAGGAAGAAACGTCGCTCACACCGAAGGGGAGGTCATCCGCCGTCAACAGGACGGTGCTACCGCGGGCCGCCCTAATGCCGGCTGCATACGCCCGCCCGAGGCCAGTCTCCGAGCAGATGACCCGGACACGGTCGGGATGCTTGGCAGCCAGCCGGCGCGCTGTCGCCAAGGTGTCGTCGGTCGAACCGTTCTCGACGATCACGACCTCGGTCGACAGATCCGGCCATGCCGTGGTCAAGGTCCGCACTGAGTGCGCCAGCGCAGATCCGGAATTGTGGGCGGGCACCACGACGGTGAGTGTCGGCTCCCCGGTCACGCCGTCGGTCGAGCCAACCATCACGCTGTCCCCTCCACCACCCTCGGACGACGCCTCGCGCACCGATGCCGGCTGCTAGGTTACCGACGTGGGAGACGGTGTCCGCTCGAGCCGATCCACCCGGGCATTCGCCCTGCAGCTTTGCGAGATCGGCCTCGTCCTCGCATTGGTGGGGTTCTGGGCACTCGAGTACAGCAGGGTGATCCTGCAGAGCGACGACCTTCTCAACGCCGGGCTTGCCGGCCGGCCCGACGCACGGATGTCGGTGAGCGAGTGGTGGCAGCTGTATCGCCACGACTACCTCCAAGTGAACGGCCGTTTCACCGATGCCGCCGTGCGAGTGGTGCTGCAGGGCGGACGCACTGCGTGGGCCGTGGTCGGCCCCGTCCTGATGGCTGCGCTGGTGATCGGTGGTTGTGCCTGGATCACCGGTCGTGTCCCCGGTTGGCGGCGACATACGTCGAAAGCTGACTACGCGGTCCTGGCGGTCCTCGGGCTGTGCGCCGCCCTCCCGCTGTCGATCATCGCGTTGCGACCCGCTGCCGCGGGCGACGGAATCTTCTGGCTGTCCGCCGCACTCACCCATCTCGGCTCCGCCGTGTGCATCCTGGTCGGCGGTTGGCCCTTCCTCGCCAAGGTGAGCGGACGACCGGCCCCCACCGCGATGCTGTGGATCGCACCTCCGTTCGTCGTGCTGGCCAACATCAGTCAAGAGACCGCCTCGGTGACCATGCTCGCAACCATCGCGAGCTGCTGGCTTCTTTTGAAGGGACGGGTGAGTCGATATCTAGGGCTGCTCAGCGCGGCCTCGGTCGCCGCCTTCGCCTACCACGTACTGTCGCCCGGTCTCCTCGGAAGGGCCACTGCGTTCCAGGCGCAGGCCGCCGACACGCTGCCCCTTGTCCAGCAGCTGCTGCACCGTGGAGTCGTGTCGGCCCAGATCTGGCTCATGATGGGTGCCGTAGGACTGGTGGGTGTCACGGTCGTTGCGACCGCGCTGCTGTGGGTCGGGGTGCGCCGCGCATTGGTGCCTCGACTGACCGCCATCCCACTATCGGCACTGGCCATTCTCGTCTTGGTCGCCACATGGACGGTCGGACCATGGAGCGATACCTTCGAGGTCATCCCGCGCGAAGCGTTCACCGGGGACGAGATCGGCGAGGCGGCCGCCTTGGCGGGCGTCCTCGTCGGTGCCTGCGTCTTCGGACTCGCTGCCACCTACCTTCTACGGGGCCTGGTCGGGCCGGTCCCGTTCGTGCTCGTGACCGGGGGCGCGGCAGCCCTCGCCGTACCCACGGCGCTGGG
Source organism: Nocardioides allogilvus (assembly GCF_003047285.1). Classification (GTDB taxonomy): domain Bacteria; phylum Actinomycetota; class Actinomycetes; order Propionibacteriales; family Nocardioidaceae; genus Nocardioides; species Nocardioides allogilvus. The sequence goes on from NZ_PZYX01000003.1 coordinate 84,902, forward strand.
CATCACCGGCGAACGCGCCTACATGATCTCTTCGCTGTGGTGGGGCTTCGCCGCGGTCTGCCTCCTCCGCGCCGGAGCACGGATGCTGGGACCGGCCGCTACCCCCGTCATGGGAGTGGTGGCGCTCGGCATGCTGGTTGCCCTGGTCCCCACGGCTCGTGAGATCAACCTGGCAATGACGCAGAACTTCGTGACCTGGCAGGCCACCGATGCTCAGATCGCCGCAGCGCTCGACGGGAACGGCGAGACGGTCACTGTCGGGCCGTTCCCCTACCCCGACTACATGTGTTGGGCAGCGTTCGACGAGCCGCGGTACGGCGACTACTTCCGTCTCTACTACGACCTTCCGTCCGATGTCGCGGTCGAGTTCCGCCCATCCCCTGCGGGATCCTGACCGCCGCAAGCGCGGCTGATCAGGCCGGCAGCCGCTTCGGGATCGTCAGCCAGGACACGACGCCCCCGAGCGCGAGCAGCGCAGCACACGCCAGCATGGCGTTCGGGTACGCCGATGCGAAGACGCGCGGATCGGCGTACTCGTCCCCGGACAACCCGACCGCGGTCGGCAGGGCCGCGACGGCCATCAGGGAGCCGGCGCGTGCGACGGCGTTGTTGATCCCGCTGGCGATGCCGGCCTTGTCATCGGGGGCCGCGGCCAGCACCGTGGCGGTCAGCGGCGCGACCATCAGCGCCAGGCCGAGGCCGAAGACGGTGACGCCCGGGAGGATGTGCAGCCAGTAGCTGGACTGCGCGTCGACGCCCACGACGAGGACCGTGCCGAGCGCCATCACCAGCGGTCCGACGCTCATCGGGATGCGCGGGCCGATGCGGGTGCCGAGCGCTCCCCCCTTCGCCGCCAGGAAGAGCATGCACAGGGTGATCGGCATGGTCGCCAGGCCGGCCTGGAGCGCGCTGTAGCCGGTGACGGTCTGCAGCTGCAGGACGAGGAAGAACGACATCGCGCCGAGGGCTGCGTAGACCAGCAGGGTCATCGCGTTGGAGGCGCTGAAGGTGCGGTCGCGGTAGAGGCCCAGCGGCATCATCGGCTGGGGCTCGCTGCGCTCCAGGAGCAGGAAGGCGACGGCGGCGATCAGGCCGGCCGCGCCGGCCCAGACCGCGCCACCGCTGCCCCAGTCGATCAGGGCGTAGGTGATGCCGCCCAGCGCCAGCGAGGCGAGCACCGCACCCATCACGTCGAAGGAGCCGGTCGCCGTGGGGTCGCGGGTCTCCGGCACCGAGCGCCACGCGATCACGACGGTCACGACCGCGATCGGGAGGTTGATCAGGAAGATCCAGCGCCAGGACGCGTGGTCGACGAGCACGCCGCCGACGAAGGGGCCGATCGCCGCGGCCACGCCGCCCAGGCCCGACCAGGCACCGATGGCCCGGGCACGGTCCCCGGGCACGAACGCGCCCTGGATCATCGCCAGGCTGCCCGGCGTCAGCAGCGCACCCCCAACCCCCTGCAGGATCCGGGCCACGATCAGGGTCTCCGCGTTGGGCGCGAGACCGCACAGCGCGCTCGCCAACGCGAACCAGATGGTGCCGACGACGAACATCCGGCGGCGGCCAAGCCGGTCGCCGAGCGAGCCGCCGAGCAGGATCAGCGCGGCCAGCGAGACGAGGTAGCCGTTGTTGATCCACTGCAGCTGCGCGAGGGAGGCGTCGAGGTCCTCACCGATGGTGCGCAGTGCGACGTTGACCACGCTGCCGTCCAACCAGGTCATGCCGGAACCGAGCACAGCGGCCGCAATGATGGACCGGCCGCCCGGCGTACCCATCCGTTGGCCCGCGGGCGACGAAGTCATCACGTGCTTGAGAATAGAATGACACCGTGACTCGCCCCCGCCTGCTCGAGGCCCGACTCGCGGAGCACGTCGAGAAGCTCGGCGCCGAGCACCCCCCGATCGATCTCGCGAGCGTCGACTACACCGTCCGCGACCCCAACACGTTCTCCGCCCGGTTCGGCCACGTCCTCGACTACATGGCGCGCGTCGAGCTCGAGGTCGACCGCAACGTGCTCGAGCTGATGACGATGCTGCCCGACCCGCCAGAGGTGGACCGCCGGTTCTACGCCGACGTCTGGCAGCCGCAGGAGATCCGGCACGGCCTGATCCTCGACGAGCTGCAGACGCGCGTCGGCCGGCCACCGGCCACCCCCGACACCGACTCGGTCTCGGCGAAGATCAAGGTGCTCGGCGCGCTGGGGCGCATCGACAAGCTCCAGGACGTCACCCGGATGCTCTACTACCTCACCGGCATGGCCACCGAGCGCTCCGCGGTGCTGGCCTACAACCTGCTCCACGACGGTGTCCGCGAGCTCGGCGAGACCGCGGTCAGCGACACCATCGTCGCGCCGATCCGCCGCCAGGAGCCGGGCCACTACGCCTTCTACAAGATGTCGGCGCAGGGCCTCGCCTCGCAGCTGGCTCCCTGGCAGCGTTGGCTCGTACGCCGCCTGCGGACCATCTCCTTCTCGCCGGTGGGCGTCAACAACCCCGAGCAGCTCGCCGACTTCGGCGACCTGATGCTCACGCTCGGCATCCCCGACGACCTGGACAGCTTCGCCGAGACGATCGCCCGGGTCGAACGCGAGCTCCTCTGGGCCGAGGAGAAGGGGCTGCGGGTGCCGCCCTACATCGTGGCCGGCTTCCGCTCGGCCGTCGAGGCTGCGCAGGCCCGGTCGGGCGAGCGGAGCCTGGAGCCCCGCGTGGAGCGCCGCAGCGCCTAGCCCTCGAGGACGCGGCGGGCGACGAAGCCGAGGCTGGCGGCGGTGCGGGCCGGGGTGCCGCTGGGCTGCATGACGTGGCTGAGCACGACCCGGACGACCATGTCGATGGCCCCGTCGAGCTCGCGCTGCGTCAGGTCCGGGCGGTAGGCGCCGACGCGCTCGCCGACCACGGCCTTGGCCAGCTCGAGCAGCTGGGTGGAGTGGGTGGTCAGCAACGGCAGCAGCTCGGTGTCGGCGCCGTGCGTCGCCGAGACCACCGCGCGCAGCAGGGTGTTGTCCTGGGCGAGCTCCAACACGCCCAGGATCGCCGCCTCCACCGCCTCGGGGAGGTCGTCGGGGTGGGTGTCGAAGGCATGCGTGACGACGGCCAGGAAGTTCTCGAGCTCGGCGAGGATCATCGCCTCGGCGAGCGCGTTCTTGGTGCCGATCTCGTTGTAGACCGTCTGCCGACTGACGCCGACCGACTGGGCCAGCCGCGACATCGTCACGTGGGCCCAGCCCTCGGTGGTCGTCATCTCGACGGCAGCCGCCACCATGCGCTGACGCAGCGTCGCAACCTCGAGACCACTCGGAACGGCCATGCGGAGAAGTGTAGGGACCGCCAGGTCAGTCAACGAGACTCAGTGCCTGCACCGGACAGGAGGCCACTGCCGCGGCGACCTCCTTGCGGTCAGCCTCGGCCGGGTTGGCGTCGAGCACGTGCATCACCTCGTCGTCGTCGACCTCGAAGAACCGGTGGGCCATCGACTCGCACATGCCGATGCCCTCGCACGTGTCGCGGTCGACCTCGATCCTCATCACGCCACCGCCTTGCTCGGGTCGAACGGGACGAAGTCGGCCTTCTCGCGGACCCCGCAGTCGGGGCAGCACCAGTCGGCCGGGATGTCGGCCCACGCGGTGCCGGCGGCGAAACCTTCGTGCTCGTCGCCGGCGGCGACCTCGTAGACGTAGGAGCAGCCGGGGCAGCGGGCAGCGAGCACCTCGTCGACCAGCAGGCCGGGCGTGACGTCCTCACGCACGGTCGACTCCTTGGCCGGCATGTCCGCGGCGTACCGCGCGATGTACTTGTCGCGCTTGCCCGGCTGGATGTTGGCCAGGCTCACGTCGCCACCGAAGTGGTCGACGACCCGGTGGTCCATCACGCGGCGCCATACGGCCGGAACGATGGCCAGGACGATCATCCCGGCGTATCCGGTCGGCAGCACCGGCGACTCCTCGAAGTCGCGCAGCGCCTGGTAGCGCCGGGTCGGGTTGGCGTGGTGGTCGCTGTGGCGCTGCAGGTGGTAGAGCAGCACGTTGGTGGCGATGTTGTTGGAGTTCCAGCTGTGGCTGGGCAGGACCCGCTCGTAGCGCTGGCGCTCACCGGTGCCGACCTTCTGGCGCAGCATGCCGTAGTGCTCCATGAAGTTGACGACCTCGAGCAGCGAGAAGCCGATGACCGCCTGGATGAGGAGGTACGGCGCGATCTCGATGCCCAGCCAGGCGATCAGCACACCCCACAGCACGAGGGTCATGACCCAGGCGTTGAGCACGTCGTTGCCGGGGCGGAACGGGTGCTGCTTCTTGCGCGCGTAGCGACGCTTCTCCAGGTGCCAGGCGGACTTCAGCGAGCCGAGGACAGTGCGCGGCCAGAACTGGTAGAAGTTCTCGCCCAGCCGGCTGCTGGCGGGGTCCTCGGGCGTCGCGACGCGGACGTGGTGGCCGCGGTTGTGCTCGATGTAGAAGTGGCCGTAGGCGACCTGCGCCAGCGCGATCTTCGAAAGCCAGCGCTCGTTGGCCTCCTTCTTGTGGCCGAGCTCGTGGGCGGTGTTGATGCCGATGCCGCCGATGCAGCCGATCGAGATCGCCAGCGCGAGCTTGTCGAGCACGGAGAGGGTCAGCGCGCCGGTGAACGCCGCCGGCAGGTTCTCCTGCGCGAACGCGGTCAGTCCGACCAGGTCGAGGACCCAGGCGATCGGGTTGTGGCCCGCCACGATCGTCATCGCGCCGACGAACCCGAGGTACTGGATCGGCAGGAAGAGGTAGGTCACCCAGCGGTAGTAGCGATCGGCCTCGAGGGCCTCGATCACGTCGTCGGGCGGGTTGGACCGGTCGAGGCCGGTCATGAGGTCGATCGCGGGGACGACGACCAGGATGACGATCGGGCCCAGCCACAGCCACGCTCCCCAGCCGGTCGAGGCGTAGCCGAGGATCGCCACGAGGGCCAGGCTCGGCACCACGAGGCCGATGAGCCACAGGTAGCGCTTCGAGTCCTTCCAACCGTCGGTCGAACCCTCGGGGATCGTTCCGCTCATGGAGTCGCTGAGGCTCATGGACCTGACCTTCCTTCTGCGAGTGCTGATTTACAGAACCATACGATTTGTAAACCACTCTGGCAAGGGTCTGTGCCTGTCGCTCACCAGACCACCTGGGCGCTGTCGCGCCACTCGTCCCACCCGCCGCCCGGTCCGGGGGCGGGAGTGGCCTCGTCGCTGCGGTTCCACAGCGTCAGGTAGAGCGCGACCGCAGGTCCCGTGAGGTCGATGTCGACCTCCGGCGTCGCCCCGGTGAAGCGGGTGGTGACGGGCGGGGCCGCGCTGATCTCGACGAGCCAGCCGCCGCTCCCCTCGTCAGGTCGTACGGCGATGCGCTGCCCAGCCTCGGACCGCAGGCGTGTGACCGGGCGGGGCAGGAAGCCGCACACCAGCTCGTCGATGCCGTCGAGGGCGACCTCGGTGCTGATCCAGGTCACGTCGCCGGCGACGGGATAGCGCCCCAGAGCGGCGGACAGCGCGTCGATGGCGTGGATGGTCGTCTCGTGGCACTGCCGCCTCGCCCAGAAGTGCCGCGGAGCGGGTGCGTCGGCCAGGAACAGCAGCGTGTCGAGGTCGTCGGAGGCCTGGCTGATCGCGGTCACCACCTCGATCGCGCCGTCGCGCAGCCACTCCAGCGGATCGGGTGCCTCCCGGCCCTCCTGCTCCCAGCGGTCCGGCGCCTGCTCGGAGCCCGTGACCACCGCCGCGGCCCACCGGTGCACCATCCCCTGGTGGGCCACCAGTCGCCGTACGGTCCAGTCGGGCGTGGTGGGCACCGGCGCTGCGAGGCCGGCGCGATCGGCGTACCTCACCAGCGCGAGCAGGGCCGCGCGCAGGCCCTCGAGGTGCGCGGCGAGGGTGAGCGTGGTGGGCATGCCTCCACGGTGGCAGAGGGCGCCGACATCGTCGCCTGATTTGTCGGCGCTGTCGGTGGGCCCGTCTAGCGTGCTCGACATGGTCACCGTCCTGCTCTTCCCATCCGTGCTCGGCGTGCGCGCCGGGATCACCGACACGGCCGAGCGGCTCCGCGCCGCCGGTCACGACGTGCGCGTCGTCGACGTCCTCGAGGGGCGCACCTTCGACGACTACGAGCCCGCCATGTCCCACCAGCGGTCGTTGCCGGACGGGCAGCTCCACGCCCTGGCCACGACCGCGCTCGAGGAGGTGTCCGGCCCGTTCGTCACGGTCGGGTTCTCCAGCGGCTGCGCGCTCGCGGAGTGGAGCGCCGCCCAGCGCCCGCGCGGCGTCCGCGGCGTCGTGCTGGTCGGCGGGGCGCTCCCGATGCAGTACGTCGAGGCGAGCTGGCCGTCCGGTGTCCCGGCCCAGACCCATGCCACCCGCAACGACCCGTTCGACGACGGTCCGGAGGTCGCGGCCGAGTTCCGCAGCGATGTCGAGGCCGCAGGAGGGGACGTGGAGGTCTTCACCTACGACGGTTCGGGACACCTGTTCAACGACCCCTCGTTGCCGGCCGAGTTCCAGCCCGCCGACGCGGAGCAGTTCTATGACCGGCTCCTGGAGCTCGTGGCGCGCTGGCCCGAGTGACCGCGCCTCGGGCAGGGTGGTGCCCATGAGCAAGCGCAGTGAGCACCCGATCGGCATCGACTTCGGCGGCACCGGCATCAAGGCGGCCGCCGTCGACCTCGGCGCCGGCGACTTCGCCTCGGACCGCGAGAAGATCGACACGCCCAAGCCGGCCACGCCCGACGCGGTGGCCAAGGTCTTCGAGGAGCTCGTGGCCCGCTTCCCCTCGTCCGACTCCGCCATCGGTGTCACGGTGCCGGGCGTCGTCCGCCGCGGCGTCGTCCACTCGGCCGCCAACATCGACCCGGCGTGGATCGGTGCCGACGCCGACGCCATCTTCACCGCGGCGCTGGGCCGTGAGGTCCACGTCGTCAACGACGCGGACGCTGCCGGGCTGGCGGAGGTGGAGTTCGGCGCCGCGAAGGGCCAGCGCGGGCTGGTCATCGTGACGACCCTCGGGACCGGGATCGGTTCCGCCCTGATCCACAACGGCGTGCTCGTGCCCAACTCCGAGCTCGGCCACCTCGAGATCGACGGCCACGACGCGGAGTCGCGGGCGGCCAACAGCGCGCGGGAGAACGAGTCGCTCAGCTATCCCGTTTGGGCGGAGCGGCTGACGACCTACTACCGCACCGTGGAGCGGCTCTTCTCCCCCGAGCTGATCGTCGTCGGCGGCGGTGTCAGCAAGAGCTTCGACCGGTTCGGCCCGCTGATCGACATCGAGACCCCGATCGTGCCGGCGACGCTGCGCAACAAGGCGGGCATCATCGGCGCAGCGCTGGTCTCCTCGCGCGCGGGCTGAGCCTCCTCAGCCCTCGCGGGAGTGGGTCAGGCGGTCCCGCAACGACCGGTGCCCCTTGCGCTGCTGGGGTACGGCGACGGCGGGAGCCGGCCACCAGTCCATCTCCGCGAAGCCGGCCCGGTTGAAGCCCTGGCGGTAGACGTAGTTGGCGCCGCACTGGCAGACCCAGCGCGTCCCGTCCGCGAACACGGCGCCGTGCGTCGGCGCCTCCGGCGTCTCCAGGCACACGTGGACCTGATTGCTCTGCATCTGCTCTCCCCGTTCGCTGAGCTCCGACACGACCGTTCGACGCTAGTCCCGGCCACGGACCCCGTCGTCCGGCGTCGAGAAGATCCCCAGTTGTGAGTAGCCACCTCGACCCGGCACGGCGAGTGCCGGGTCGACAGGGTCAGGCCGCGACGGGCTCGAGGTCGCGCGCGGCGTCCGGCGTCGAGGCGGGTACGGCGCTCGCGCGATCGCCCAGCACCCGGCGGGCGGCGAGGGCGGTGCCGATGAGCGCGAGCCCACCGAGCACCCCGACGACGTTGTAGCCGTCGGTGAAGGCCGACTGGGCGGCGTACACGATCTGGCTGGCGAGCTCGGGCGACTGGGCGGCGGCGGCCGGGGCCGAGCTGACTCCCTCGGCGACGGTCTCGACCGAGCCGGTCGAGGCGCCGGCGGGGAGCATGCCCGGCAGCAGTCCGCGATAGACCGCAGTGACGAGGGTGCCCATGGTGGCGACACCGAGGGCGATGCCGAGCTCGCCGCAGGTCTCGGCCAGGGAGGCGGCCGAGCCGGCGCGCTCGGGCGGGGTGGCGCCCATGATCAGGTTCATCACCAGCGACATCGGCACGCTCACGCCACCCGCGGCCAGCACCATCGCGACGAGGTGCAGCCCCAGCGAGTCGGTGTCGAGCAGGCCGAGCAGCAGCAGCCCGGAGCCGGCGACCAGCAGCCCGCCGACGACGAGTCGCACGGTGTCGAAGCGCAGGTCGAGGCGCGGCGAGAGGAGGGTGCCGGCGAGCATCACGAGGTTCTGCGGGACCAGCCAGGCGCCGACCTGCAGCGGGGAGAGGCCCACGACGCTCTGGAGGTAGATCGCGGCGGCGTAGGACACGCCGGCCATCACGACGCCGGTGACCAGGAAGGTGGCCAGGCCGACGGTGAAGCGACGGTCCTCGAAGAGCGCGAGGTCGACGAGCGGGTCGGCCAGGCGACGCTGGCGGCGGACGAAGACGGTGCCGGCGACGGCGGCCACGACGAGACCGGCGACGGCGGTGGCGACGTGCTCGCCGCGGGCGAGCTCCTTGAGGCCGTAGACGCCGGGCAGCAGGGTCAGGAGCGAGAGCACCACCGACGCGCCGTCGGGCAGGGCGTGCCCGCCGCTGCGGGGCGAGTCGGGCAGCAGCCGCGGCGCGACGAGCACCATCAGCGCCATCACCGGCACCCCGATCAGGAACGCCGAGCCCCACCAGAAGCGCTCGAGCAGGGCGCCGCCGACGATCGGGCCGGCGGTCATCCCGCCCATGAAGCAGGCCAGCCAGATGCTGATCGCCTGCCCCATCTGCTCCGGTCGCTGGAACATGTGGCGGATCAGCGCCATCGTCGAGGGCATCAGCGTCGCGCCCGCGACCCCGAGCAGCGCCCGCGCCGCGATCAGCATCTCGGGTGTCTGTGCGTACGCCGCCAGCACGGACGTCGCACCGAACGCGACCCCGCCGACGAGCAGGAGCCGGCGGCTGCCGATGCGGTCGGCGAGACCGCCCATGGTGACGAGCAGTCCCGCGAGCAGGAAGGAGTAGATGTCCAGGATCCACAGCTGCTGAGTGCTGGTGGCGCCGAGCTCACGACTCAGCGTCGGCAACGCGACGTACAGGACGCTGACGTCGATCGAGATCAGCAGGGTGGGCAGCGTGAGGACGGCCAGGCCGATCCACTCGCGCCTCGTGGCGGCCGGGGCCTGGGTGTCCGGGGTGGTGTCGGTGCTCATCAGGTGTCCTCACCGGGTTCGTGGGTTGGTGTCACTGGTTCCACGAACGGGGTCGGGCGGATACGACAGCCCTCCGAGAAGTTTTCACCGGCGACCGTGCTGGATCGTCCCCCGCCTGGTGCCGAGGATCCAGCACGGTCGGGCGGCCCAGGCGTAGCCTCCGAGGATGACCAAGCCGTTCGGGCAGGACCTCCACCAGCTGATGCAGGGCGTGCGTGCGAACGGGAAGGACGGCATCGTGATTCCGGTGCCCAAGGTGACCGCCAACGGCACGGACGGGATCAACCTCGGCGAGTCGCGCTTCGCGCCCTCGACGGAGCCGGGCCTCATGGCGCGGCTGTGGGCCCGCCTGCGCCGTACGACCTGAGGCCCTGCACGACGTCCGACGAAGCGGCTGCCCTGACCACCGGGTCGTCGGACGTCCCGCTCGACGTCCGACGAAGCGGCTGCTCAGACCTCCTTGCCGCTGATCGCGGCAGCGACGCGCTTGGCGACGTCGGGGTGGAAGACGCTGGGGATGATGAAGGAGGCGTTGAGCTCCTCGTCGCTGACGATCTTCGCGAGCGCCTCGGCGGCGCGCAGCAGCATGTCGACGGTGACGTCCTCGGCGCGGGCGTCGAGCAGTCCTCGGAAGACGCCGGGGAAGGCGAGCACGTTGTTGATCTGGTTGGGGTAGTCGGAGCGGCCGCTCGCCACGACCGCGGCGTACTTCGCGGCCGCTGCGGGGTCGACCTCCGGGTCAGGGTTGGCCAACGCGAACACGACGGAGTCGGGGGCCATGTCCGCGATCCACTCCGGGGCAAGGATGCCGGGTGCGCTCACCCCGATGAAGACGTCGGCCCCGACCAGCACCTCCTGCAGCGAACCGGTGGTCGCACGCGGGTTGGTGGCGAGCGCTAGCTCGGCCTGGGCGGGCGGCAGGGTGTCGTCCCCGGCCGCGAGCGCGCCGGCGCGGTCCACGACCACCACGTCGTGGGCCCCGGCCGCGAGCAGCAGGGTCACGATCGCCGTACCGGCCGCACCTGCGCCCGAGACCACGATACGCACGGTGGGCAGCGTCTTCTTCACGCAGCGCAGGGCATTGGTCAGCGCGGCCAGGACGACGATCGCGGTGCCGTGCTGGTCGTCGTGGAAGACCGGGATGTCGAGCGACTCGCGCAGCCGCCGCTCGATCTCGAAGCAGCGGGGGGCCGCGATGTCCTCGAGGTTGATGCCGCCGAAGCCGGGCGCGATCATCTCGACGGCGCGCACGATCTCGTCGGTGTCCTGCGAGGCCAGGCAGATCGGCCACGCGTCGATGTCGGCGAAGCGCTTGAACAGCGCGGCCTTGCCCTCCATCACCGGGAGCGCCGCGCCGGGGCCGATGTTGCCGAGCCCGAGCACCGCCGAACCGTCGGTGACGACCGCGACCGAGTTGCCCTTGATCGTCAGCCGGCGCACGTCCTCGGGGTTGTCGTGGATCGCCATCGAGACGCGGCCGACGCCGGGGGTGTAGGCCATCGAGAGGTCGTCGCGGGTGCGCAGCGGCACCTTCGACTCGACCTTGATCTTGCCGCCGATGTGGAGCAGGAAGGTGCGGTCGGAGACCTTGTGGACCTCGACACCCGCGATCCCCTCGACCGCGCGCACGAGGTCCTCGGAGTGGCCCTGGTCGGACGCCGAGCAGGTCACGTCGACGACCAGCCGGTCGTGGCGCGACTCCGCGACGTCGATCGCGGTGACGACTCCCCCGCCCTCGGCGATGGTCGTGGCAACGGTGCCGACGACCCCGTGGTCGGGCGCGGTGTGCAGCCGCATGGTGATCGAGTAGGACGAAGCTGTGGCGGCCATGGTCAAACCCTCCTCCCACGCGAGGGTTACGGGCAAGTCACCTAGGCTCGATCCCATGACGACTCCTGCCGAGATCAGCTTCCGGGACAACGCCGACGCCGGCCGCTTCGAGATCCTCGTCGGCGACGAGGTCGCCGGCTTCGCCGAGCGCACCATCGCCGACGGCGTGGCCACGATGCCGCACACCGTCGTCGAGAAGACCTACGACGGCCAGGGCCTGGGCAGCAAGCTCGCTGTCTTCGCCCTCGACTCGGTGCGCGAGCAGGGCCTCAAGGTCCGCCCGCTGTGCCCCTTCATCAAGGGCTACATCGAGCGCCACGAGCAGTACGCCGACCTGGTGGTCTGACTACAGCGCCTTCTCGATCTCCTCGGCCAGCTTGGCCGGCTCGGTCGTGGGCGAGTAGCGCGAGATCACGGTGCCGTCGCGGCCGACCAGGAACTTCGTGAAGTTCCAGTTGACCCGGCCGCCGAGCAGGCCGCCCTTCTGCTTGCGCAGCCATTTGTAGAGCGGGTGCGCGCCCTTGCCGTTGACCTCGATCTTCGCGAACAGCGGGAAGTCGACGCCGAAGTTGCGCTCGCAGAACGACGCGATCTCGTCCTCGGCCGCCGGCTCCTGGTGGCCGAACTGGTCGCACGGGAAGCCCAGGACGGTGAACCCGTCGGGGCCGTACTTGTCCTGCAGCTCCTGCAGGCCCTTGTACTGCGGTGTGAAGCCGCACTTGGAGGCGGTGTTCACGACGAGCACCACCTGACCGTCGTACGCCGACAGGTCGGTCTCGGAGCCGTCGATGGCGCGGGCAGAGAAGTCCTTGATGGTGGTCACGTCGGTCCTTCGTCGTGGCGGGGAAAGAGGATTGGTCAGGCCCAGGGCTCGAGGAACGTGCCGGCCCGCGCGATCTCGTCGAGGCCGCGTCGCTCACGCGGTCGCTCGTCGCGGGCGGCGGTGCGCTCGTCCACCGACGCGGGGTCGCCCTGGACGCCCACCGCGATGCCGGTGAGCAGCACGTGGGTGGCCGGGAGGCCGAGGTCGGCGGCGAGCGCCTCGTGGTCGAAGCCGGCGAACTGGTGGGAGTGCAGCCCCATCGACCGCGCCTGCAGGGTGAGGTGGGCGGCGGCCTGCCCCACGTCGTAGAGGGCGTAGTCGCTGTAGGCGGGCGCGTCGGCGTCGTTGCCGGTGAGCACGTGGGCGGCGGTGACGAACACCACCGAGGCGCGGGGCACCCAGCCGGAGTTGCCCCGGCTCAGGTGCGGCACCAGCCGGTCGTGGTTGGCCGAGCCACGCTCGCAGACGAAGAACACCCACGGCTGCGAGTTGCCGGCCGAGGGCGCCCACTGCGCGGCGTGCAGCAGCTGGTCGATCTCGGCGCGGGTGAGCGTGTGCGCGTCGTCGTACACGCTCGGGCTCCACCGCGACCGCAACGGCTCGGACAGGTCCTCGGCACCGGGCTGCGGGGCGCGGACGAGGACGTCGAGCGGGGCATCGAGGTCGCTGGACATGTCTCCCAGTATCCGGGGGCTGCCAACGAAGGGGTGTGCGGGCCGCTCCCCGTGGGACACCATGGTAGCCACGCCAACACCTGGGGGATCCATGACTCACCGCAAGCGCCTCAGCGCGCTCGCCCTCGTCGCCGTGCTGAGCCTCGTGCTCACCAGCTTCGTCGGCCCGCCCGCCCACGCGGGCAAGGCCAGGACCAAGGGGAAGGTCAGCTACGGCACGACCTCCTGGACGGCCGGGGCGTCCGGCTATGCGATCAAGGGCAAGGCGAGCGGCCGCAAGGGGCGCTCGGTGCGGCTGCAGGTCAAGTGGGCCGACGGCTGGCACACGATCGACAAGGTCAGGACGAAGAAGAAGGGCACGTTCTCGATCACGGGCGACCTCGACTGGTACGGCACCCACAAGCTGCGCGTCTGGCTGCCGCAGACCCGGCGTGACCGCGCCAGGGCGTTCAAGGCGAAGAAGTTCAAGATCGCGGTGCCCTGGGTCCCTCGCGGCTCGACCTCGTCCTACCTCCGGATGAGCTACGAGGGCATCAACTTCCAGTGGGACCCCTGCCGGACGATCAAGTACCGCATCAACCCCGGCTACGCCGGTGAGGGCGTCATCCCCTTCACCCAGGCCGCGGTCGAGCTGCTCGAGCGGGCGACCGGCTTCGAGACGAAGTACGTCGGCACCACCACCTCCGTGCCCGCCTCGCGCCAGCCCTACCAGAAGGGCACCGACATGGTCATCGCGTGGTCGCACCAGAGCGACTACCCCGACCTGGTGCAGGCCGTCGGCCTCGGCGGCCCCGGCGACCTCAAGCCCGCGCGGCGCAGGTCCAACAACAAGGTCGTGCTGGACATCCGGCGTCCGGGCGTGACGATGAACATGGCGTACGCCGCCACGTACCCGTTCACCTTCGACGATCCGACCACCGAGCCGATGGGGCTGGTGCTGGTCCACGAGCTGGGGCACGCGTTCGGGCTCGAGCACTTCGCGGACAACATCCAGGTCATGCACCCGGGCGACCGCCCGCCGGGGCCGACGGGCTACCACTCGACGTACGAAGCGGGCGACCTCGCCGGCTTCCGCGCCCAAGGCGCCCAGGGCGGCTGCCTCAAGCCCTACCGCAACCGGGGCCGCTGGTCCGCGATCGATCTCGACGCGATCCCGGACTTCACACGGGAGTGATGGACTGAAATGCACGAAGGCCCCGGGTGACCGGGGCCTTCGTCTATGTGTGAGGTGTTTGCGTAACTCGCTGACCTGCGAGAACGCTGTGCCTTCGAGAGCCCGATCCTGCGGTAGTCGTCGGCAAATCCTATGGCCCCGGGGCCGAACTGCGTGATGATCCGCGCGGGTTAGCGGCGCGCGAGGCTGTTACTTCGGCTGCAAGAACTCCAGCCGGTTGCCGTTGTTGTCCTCGGTGTAGAAGCGGCGCATGCCGGGGAAATCGTCATCCCACGTCATGGGCCAATCGTGCTCGGTGAGCCGCTGCGCTAGCGCGTCGATGTCTGAAACGAGCAGGCCGGGGTGGGCCTTCTTCTGCGGCTTGAAGTCCGCCTCCACTCCGAGGTGGATCTCCAGCCGGTCGGCGCGCACCCACAGCCCGCCGCGAGCGGCGAGTACCGGCGGCTTCTGGACCTCGGTGAGGCCGAGGACCCCGACGTAGAACTCACGGCAGGCTTCCTCGCCGTGGGGAGGCAACGCCAACTGCACGTGGTGCAGACCGAAGTTGAAGTCGGTCGTCTGTGCAAGGTCTTCGTAGCGCTGGCTCATGCGGGGCTCCCAAGTGTCTTGATGTCAAGAGTTCCAGAGTAGCCGAGCAATCGGACAGGTCAGTGCCGGGCAGGACGGTCAGGGTCCGGCGTTGCGGAGGTTGCCGAGGACGCGTTCGAGGCAGCGAGGTGGGTGAGGAGCATGGGCCGGTCTCCTCGGATGACTTTGCCTAGGACTGAGTCGCTGACTCCGGATGCCGTGCTCAGGGCGTCTTGGGTGAGGTTGCTTCGGACATGATCGCGGCAGCCGCCTCTGCGACCGAGGCAACGAGAAGGTCCGCATGGGCTGCGTCTTGGGTCGGCTCGGCTCCAGAGATCAGGGCGGTCCGAAGCCCGACGCCTGCACCGCCTACGACATCGAGTTCAAGGCTGTCGCCGATCATCCATCCGTCCAACGGGCATTCAAGACGCGCGGCAAGCGCATGGAAGATGCCCGGTGAGGGCTTACGAATGCCGACCTCCTCCGAGATCACCCAAGCATCGACGAGTGAATCGAGGCCGAGTTGGCGGATCTTTCCTTCTTGGTTGTCGACCATGCCGTTCGTGACAATGCCAACCCTCCAACCGGTGGCACGCAACGCGACCAACGCCTCACGGTCGGCATCGGTGCACGTGACGAGTTCGGGCATGCGTTGGCGGTAGTTCGCCCAGACCTCATCGGGATCAAGGCCGAGGTCATGGGTACGTACCAGTTCGTTGAAGACCTCGCCCTTCGGACGACGTTGGGTGAGGGCAAGCGCCACCGCCGCGACATCGGCGGTCAGACCACGGGACCGGATGAACTCGGTGGCCCAACGCCTTGCCGCGCCTTCCTGGTCAACAAGGGTTCCGTCGAGGTCGAGAGCCACCATGCGCACCCGCGACAGTCTGCTCTGTCGGACCCTACGAACGCCATCCGACAGTGACCGCTCATCGGCATGTCCGGATGCCCGAGTCACGGCAGATGAGTGCGTCATGACAACCTCGGACCGGCGTGACCGGCTAGGCACTTCCAGTCGCCGTTCAACCGTACCCAGACCTGCGTCATCGGCATGCGGAAGGCTTCGGCGTTGTCGCCTGCCATGACGACATCCTTCACCTGCGCGTACAGCACGGCGGTCTCACCAACGATGACGACTTCAGGGTCCACGAGGTCCTGGGACCGCCAGACCGTGTGTCCTTGGGTGTTCCGGCGAACGTACTCCGTGCGGTCATAGGTCTCGCCGACGTGCGCCGTCCACCTGAAGTCTTCGTGTAGAAGTTCCGCAAGCCGCGAAGCATCGCCGTCTGCGAGGGCTGCCGCTCGTGCCTCGGCGGCTTCGATGACCTGCTCCACTGAATCCATATAGAAAAGGGTGTCACGTTGCCCGGACAGGACGCGTCCGATCATCGGCTTGTCCGGATACTCCGTTGCCAACGGTGCCGGGCAGGACGGTCAGGGTCCGGCGTTGCGGAGGTTGCCGAGGACGCGTTCGAGTGCGGCGAGGTGGGTGAGGAGGAGGGGCCGGTCTCCTCGGATGACTTTGCCGAGGACGGAGTCGCTGATTCCGGATGCCGTGCTTAGTGCGTCTTGGGTGAGGTTGCGGGGGACCATCTTCACCCGTGTCCTGAGGACGATGTCGTGCTGGATTTTGGCGGCGGCGAGTTCAATCTCTTCCTCGCGTGTGTTCGCTGAGTGCCAGTCGGTTTCTGCGTCCTTGCCGAATTTGTAGTCGGGCTTGGCCCATTTGCGGGGCGGGCGTGACAGGGACACCCGACAGACCGTAGGCGGGTGCCTCCCGACTGGCGGGCCTTCACCGGTTGCCTGCGTGCGTTTCTGCTCAGGTTGGACGGCTTTTGCGGCCAACCTGAGCAGATTCTCTACAAGTCGTTCAAGGGGTGCTCGAAGTGCGCCCTCGTGACGAATCCATCTCCCCTGATTGCGTGGGATCTTGCTGACCGGGCTGCGCTCCGGTGTGCCGGGTCACCCGGACTCGTCGGCTTGCCCGTGGTCGGCGGCGATGCCGGTGGGCCAGAGGTTGGTGCTGAGTCCGGCTTCGAGTCTGGCGATGGTGCGGAGGTCGGGCCAGGTGGCTCCGTTGAGGACATCCGCGATGGTCGTGTGGTCGACGCCCGTGGCCTGTTTGGCGTCACGCAGGCTCATCCCGGTGAGGGCGGCGCGGAGGTTGAGGGCGAGTCGTCGGGCGGTCTCGACGTCCGGTTCGGTGGAGGGAGTGTCGGGCCAACCGGGGACCAGTTCGGCGGGCGAGGAGCGGACGGGGCGGGCCACGGGTCCACCGTAGGCCGGGTTCGGCTCCGTGCGGTGGAAGCGGGCGTCGGAGGCATCACGCCCGTTGTCGGTGCCTTCAGCAACACTGTTGGTGTCAACCAACAGTCCGTTGTCGACAAGGTGGCCCTAACCATCAAGTCCTACACACCGGACCTACCAGGCGAACACTGGGCGCAGATTGCTCCGTTCGTCCGGCAGGCCGTATCCGCATGCGAACAGAAGACGCCCTACTCGGCGCGGGAACTGCTCGTCGCTTCAGCGCGCCACATTCATTGGTGCTGGCAAACCGCCGGGCTGCCCCTCGAACTTGACGTGGTGTTCCGCCGCGAGGTGATTGCGGAGTACATCGCCCACGGGTGCTCCCACATGAGCCGCGCCTCAGCAGGGAACCGGCGGTCCCAGTTGCTGCGCATGTCCGAGTTGCTCCTCGGGCCTGCCCATCAAGTGACCCGGCTTGCGCCCCTTCCACCACCCGACCCGACCTCGCCGTACAGCCCCGCTGAAACGGTCATGCTCCGGTCGTGGGCGGACGGACAGAAGACGACCTACCGGCGCGTCAACTGCCACGTCCTGTTGGGCCTTGGCATGGGGGCCGGGCTGTCCGCCTCTGAGGTCATCGACGTGCAAGCCCGCCACGTCCACATCGACGACGACGGTGTCCTCATCGAAGTGTCAGGCATCCGCGCTCGCGTCGTGCCCGTTCTGACCGAGTGGGAACCAGTTCTCGCCCAGATCGCGTCGGCAGCCATCCGGCCCGACCTGTACTTGTTCCGGCCCACCCGCGAGAAGACCCACAAGAACCTGATCGGCAACTTCGTCGACAAGACCAGCCCCGGTCGGGTGCGGGCGAACACACAACGGATGCGGTCCACGTGGATTGTGACCCAACTGACCGCTGGTACTCCTCCGAAGGTGCTTGTGGAGGCCGCTGGGGTGGACTCGCTGGAAGCGCTGACCCGGTTCTTGAGGTTCGTTCCTGACGTTGACCCGGCCCAAGCCCGCCGGGCACTGCGTGACGCATACCGCCACGAGGACCCGTTGCCGTGACAGACCGGGCCGGAACGGGAGCGTTCGCTGACATCGACTCGATGTTGGCGGACCTGCTGTGCCTGCCCACAGTCGAGCACACCGAACGCGAATCACGACGCGGGAAACTGTCTCGCCGGGTCGTTGCCGGTGCCGCCGAGTTCATCGAACGGACCGGGGTCCTCGCCCAGGTCGAACTGTGGGACGCCGAAGACAACCCCGACCGTGCCACCAACGGCGGACGCCCAACCGTCTACGACGACCGGTTCCGGATCGTCCTGACCATCTTGTTCGCGCTCCTGTTCGCTGGGGAAGACCCGCTCATCTCGCGCATCTCCGAGACCGTCACCAGCCGCCTCCACACCGCCTCGCGGACCCTGCTTGGTCTCCCGACAGTCGAGAAGGGCAGCGATACGGCGGTCTACCACCGCGTGTACCGGGCCTTGCGTGCTTTCGTTGTCCTGATCGACTCAGCCCCCGGCACCACTGGTCGACGGCTCACTCGTGCTCGGGTCGAAGAAATCAAAGCCGCCCGTGACCCTGACGAGTGCGCTCGCAAGCACGCCCGGCTCGTCTGGCTTGCCAACGAGTTCCTCGAAGCGACTGCCCGCGCTGTTCCCGACGAGGCGCTCGCAGAATGGGAAGGCAACGTCGCGTTCGACGCGACACTGACCCGCATCTGGGGCAAGAAGGGGTCACCCACCCTGCCGAAGAAGATGACTCCCACCACCCGCGACATCTCGTTGGACCGAATGAGCCCGGAGTTCCAAGCCGGTTGGTACCACCGCGACGAGGAAGACCACGCCGACACCTCCACCAAGAACGGGCGACGCAGCGCCACCTCCGAATGGGGTTACGAAGCACACCTCGCAACAATGGTCGCCAACAAGCCCGGCGAAGCGCCCGCCTTCCCACTCCTCACCCTCGCCATCAGCATCGACAAACCAGCCGGGCGGGTCGCCGAGAACGCACTGGACGCCATGCTGTCCCTCACCGGGCGCGGGTACCCGACCGGCTGGTTCATCTCCGACCGTGCCTACTTCCCCAACCCGAAGGCCGAGAAACTGCAGTTGCCGCTGCGCGCCCTCGGCTACCAACTCGTCGGCGACTACCGCGACGACCAACTCGGTATCCAAGCCGAGTACGCAGGAGCCATCCTCGTCGAAGGAAGTTGGTACTGCCCCTCCATGCCGCAGTCGCTCATCGACGCCACCAAGGACCACCGGGCCGACCGCATCGACGACGCCACCTACTACCTGCGCATCCAACAGCGTGCCCAGTACGCGTTCAGGCCAAAACACAAGCCCGGCCCGGACGGAAACACCGCCTACATGTGCCCGGCTCGTGGCCCCGGCGCAACCGCTGACTGCCAACTCGCTACAACCACCAGCGGAACGGCACCAACCCTGCTGGGAATGCCGACAACCCGCACCCGCGTCCTGAACCCGCCAGCACACCCCGACACGTGCTGCACCAACAAGAACTCCGTCACCATCCCCGTCGCCCCACCCACCACAGGACCAAGGGGCGGCAGCACCCGGCGTAACGACGCCGCCAAGTATGCCCATGACGTGCAGTTCCAGTCCAAGGAATGGCGTGCCCTCTACGGCCTGCGGAACACCGTCGAGACGTTCAACGCCTACACCAAGTCACCCACCGACGAGAACCTTGAAGAGCCAGCCCGTCGCCGTGTACGCGGGTACGCCTTCCAAGTGCTCCTGCTCTCCGCGATGGTCACCGCAAGCAACCTGCGCAAGATCAACTCTTGGATCAAGAAGCGCAACGAACCGGCACAAGAGCCGACCAAGCCGCTGCACGCGACGAGGAAGAACGCGTCGCCCAGTCTGCAGTCGCACCGGCCACCGGCGAACTCGCCTCCGTACGCCATCCCCGCCTGAGCCGCTCACCACACCGACCGCCCGCACCAACCTCGGCGGGAGCCTGCCCCGGACCGCTCGCGCAAGCACTCAGCGACCCAATCAGCCGCTCAAGGAAGGTCCGAACGAGGCACACCGAGCGGTGATGGACCATCGGGGCATGAGAAAGGCCGCTCACCCATCTCTGGGGGAGCGGCCTTTACTACATTTGGAGGTTTCGCAAACGCGGAGGCCACGTTTCGCAAAAACCTCTGTGTGCGCGAGGGGGGATTTGAACCCCCACGCCCTTTCGGACACTGGCACCTGAAGCCAGCGCGTCTGCCGTTCCGCCACTCGCGCAAAGAAGCGGTGCACAGGCTATCCCAAGGCCACCGGACACTCCCAATCGGACGGGGACTCCGGGCAAACCGATCCGGGGCGCGCCGCCTGCCCGAGGGTGTGGCCGCAGAGGCGGACAGTACGATCGGCGACACCTGCACGACCGCATCACCGCTACGGCCGTTGGTGTGGTGTGCCCCGGCAACACCCCTCAACACCCCTGAAACCAGAGAGGAGGCGCTGGACGTGAACGGCTTGCAACGCTTCGAGCACAAGCTGGAGCAGCTGATCTCCGGTGCCTTCGCGCGCGCCTTCCGCAGCGCCGTCCAGCCCGTCGAGATCGCCGCCGCCCTGCAACGCGAGTGCGACAACAACGCCCAGATCCTCAGCCGCGACCGGCGTCTGGTGCCCAACACCTTCCACGTGGAGCTCTCGGCCGTCGACCTCGAGCGGCTCCAGGGCTATGACGACGCGATGGGCCGCGACCTGATCGACCAGCTCGAGGACCACGCCGACTCGCAGGGCTATGTCTTCACCGGTCCGGTCAGCGTCGACTTCGAGGCCGCCGACGACCTGACCACCGGCCGCTTCCGCATCCGCAGCCAGGCCGAGGCGCAGGTGACCGACAACGACCAGCGCACCCGCACCCGGTCGGCGCGCGCGGTCCTCGAGGTCAACGGCAGCAAGCACCCCCTGCGGGCCCCCGGCCTCGTGGTCGGGCGCGGCACCGAGGCCGACCTGCGGATCAACGACCCGGGCGTGAGCCGCCAGCACGTGGAGTTCATCGTCAACGGCGACGACCTCGAGGTCATCGACCTCGGCTCCACCAACGGCATGCTCGTCAACGGCACCAAGGTCGCGCGGGCTGCCCTGCGCGACGGCACAGAGGTCCGGATCGGTCGCACGACGATGACGGTCCGTATCGATGGAGAGGCCTGAGCCGTGTCCGAGCTGACCTTGTTCCTGATCCGCTTCGCCTACCTGGCGATCCTGTGGATCTTCGTGCTCTCGGCGGTCTCGGTGATCCGCTCCGACATGTTCGGCGCACGCGTGCCGGAGACGGCCCGCGGCGCCGCCCCGGCGCGCGGCAAGAGCAAGGCCAAGGCGCCGACCAAGCGCCGTGGCTCGCCCACCCACCTGATCGTGATCGAGGGCGACAACACCGGCGCCCGCGCTGAGCTCGCCGATGCCCCCCTGCTGATCGGGCGCGGCAGCGACGCGGCGATCAAGCTCGACGACGACTACGTCTCCACCCGGCACGCCCGGGTGGCCGCGAGCGGTGACGAGTGGTTCGTGGAGGACCTCGGCTCCACCAACGGCACCTACGTCGGGTCGGTCCGGATCACCCAGCCCACCACCATCGGCCTGGGCATCCAGGTGCGGATCGGCAAGACCATCCTCGAGCTGCGGAAGTAGGGCCGATGACCGTCCCGGAGAAGCTCTTCCTCCAGTTCTCGGCCTACTCCGACGTCGGTCGGATCCGGAAGGACAACCAGGACTCCGGCTACGCCGGGCCGTGGCTGCTGACCGTCTGCGACGGCGTCGGCGGCGCCGTGCGCGGTGACCTGGCCTCCGCCACCGCCGTCCAGGTGCTGCGCAAGCTCGACAACACGCCCAGCGAGGACCTCCTCGGCCAGGTCGCCGGCGCCATGCACCGCGCCAACGACCGCATCGCCGAGATCATCGACGAGGACCCGGCGCTCAACGGCACCAGCACCACCGCCTCCGTGCTGCTCTTCGACGGCTCCAAGGTCGCGGTCGGCCACCTCGGCGACAGCCGGGCCTACCTCCTGCGCGACGGCGAGCTGCGCCAGCTCACCCACGACCACACCTTCGTCCAGAGCCTGATCGACGAGGGGCGCATCACCGAGGAGCAGTCGCGGACCCACCCGCACCGCAACCTCATCCTCAAGGCCGTCGACGGCATCCGGCACGAGGAGCCCGACCTCTTCGAGCTGCCCGTCCAGGTCGGCGACCGGCTCTTCGTCTGCAGCGACGGCGCCAGCGGCTTCCTGACCGACGACCGGATGGCCGACATCCTGCGCACCGGCACCCCCGACTTCGCCGCCGTCGAGCTGGTCCGCGCCAGCCTCGAGGCGGGCAGCAGCGACAACGTCACCTGCATCGTCGCCGAGGTCGTGCCCTCGGCGCCCGAGCCCGCGCTCGAGCCGCTGCTCGTCGGCGCGGCCGCCGACCTGCCGCGCCGCCTGAGCAGCGGTGGCGCGACGCGCAGCCGCGGTTTCCGCGGCCACCGCTCCGGCGACACCGGCGAGATCCCCGCGATCCGGGCCGACCTCCCCGACGACCTGCCCAGCGACGTGCACGCGATCCCCTCCGACCCGATCGACCCCGAGACCGCGCGCTACGCCCCCCGTCCGCCGGCCCGCTACACCTGGCTGCGACGCCTGCTCGCCGCCAGCATCGTGCTCGGCCTCGCCTGGATCGCTCTCGCCTTCGCCTGGTCATGGAGCCAGAGCCAGTTCTACGTCGGCGCGGAGGACGGCCGGATGGCGATCTTCCGCGGCCTCAACGCGCAGATCCCCGGCATCGAGGTCTCCCACCCCTACGAGATCAGCGACGTCGAGCTCGCCAACCTCAGCGACTACGACGCCGACTCGGTCGTCAGCGGGATCGAGGCCACCGACCTCGAGGAGGCGCGCGCCACGATCGAGAACTACGCCGCACGCCAGGACCTGCCT
The DNA here is from genome assembly GCF_003047285.1 of Nocardioides allogilvus. Lineage (GTDB taxonomy): Bacteria > Actinomycetota > Actinomycetes > Propionibacteriales > Nocardioidaceae > Nocardioides > Nocardioides allogilvus. Next base: position 107,475 of record NZ_PZYX01000003.1, read on the forward strand.
CAATGAGCCAGTCCGGAACCCTGATGGGCTTCGTGCACCGACGTCGCCGCGGCGCGGAGCTCTTCCTGCTCCTGATCGCGCTCGTCGTCGGCATCGGCGCCTACGCCGCGGTCGGCCTCGGCGTGGAGGGCACGATCCCCACCGACATCGTCGCGTACGGCGGATGGCTGGCCGCGCTCGTCGTGGCGGCCCACATCGCCGTACGCCTCGTGGCGCCCTATGCCGACCCGGTGCTGCTGCCCCTGGTCGCCGCCCTCAACGGGCTCGGGCTCGCGGTGATCCACCGCCTCGACCTCGCCTACGAGGCGGCGGGCAAGGACAACCACACCTTCGCGACCCAGCAGCTCACGTGGATGACGCTCGGGGTGCTGCTGTTCATCGCCACCCTCGTGCTGCTGCGCGACCACCGCACCCTGCAGCGGCTGACCTACACCTCCGGCCTGGCCGGCATCGCGCTGCTGCTCCTGCCCTTCCTCCCGGTCATCGGCGGGCAGAAGAACGGCGCCTACATCTGGATCTACGTCGCCGGCTTCAGCTTCCAGCCCGGCGAGGTCGCCAAGGTGCTGCTGGTGGTCGCCTTCGCCGGCTATCTCGTCCTGCACCGCGACGCCCTCGCCCTCGCGGGTCGGCGCGTGCTGTTCGTCGACCTGCCGCGCGGTCGCGACCTCGGCCCGATCCTGGCCATGTTCGGCGTCTCGATGATGATCCTGGTCCTGCAGAACGACCTCGGCTCCTCGCTGCTGTTCTTCGGCCTGTTCCTGGTGATGCTCTACGTCGCGACCGAGCGCCCGGGCTGGCTGATCGTCGGCGGGCTGCTCTTCGGAGCCGGCGCGCTGGCGGCCTACACGTTCGTCGGCAACGTGCAGAACCGCTTCAACTTCTGGTTGCACCCGATGGACTACTACGAGTCCTCGCCGGGCAGCTACCAGCCGGTCGAGGCGATGTTCGGCATGGGCTGGGGCGGCCTGATCGGGCGCGGCTTCGGCGAGGGCATGCCCGAGCGGATCATCTATGCCGAGTCCGACTACATCATCGCCGCGATCGGCGAGGAGCTCGGCCTGACCGCGGTCATGGCCGTCATCCTCTGCTACGGCCTGATCGTCGAGCGGGCGCTGCGGATCGCGCTGATCTCGCGCGACGGCTTCGGCAAGCTGCTCGCCGTCGGGTTCGCCAGCATCGTCGCGCTGCAGGTCTTCGTCGTCATCGGCGGCGTGACCGGCCTGATCCCGCTCACCGGCCTCACGACACCCTTCTTGTCGTACGGCGGTTCGTCGCTGGTCGCCAACTGGGTGATCATCGCGCTGCTCGTGCGCATCTCCGACCATGCGCGCCGGCCGATCCCGAGGATGACCGACGTCAACGACGACTCCGACAGCGAGAGCACCCAGGTGGTGAGACTTCGATGAACAAGCCGATCCGCACGATCTCGATGTTCTGCCTGCTGCTGTTCGCGGCTCTCCTGCTGAACTCCACCTACCTGATGTACGTCCGCGCCGACGACCTCGCCGAGGACCCCCGGAACCGCCGGGTCATCACCGCGGCCTTCGCGCGTGAGCGCGGGGCGATCCTGGTCGGCAAGGAGACGGTGGCGCGCAGCGTCGAGGTCGACGACAAGTACAAGTTCCAGCGCACCTACGCCCAGCCCTTCAAGTACGCCCCCATCACCGGCTACTTCTCCTACTACTCCCAGACCGGCATCGAGCGCTCGCAGAACGACGTGCTCTCCGGCGACGACTCGCGCCTGTTCGTCACCCGCCTCGTCGACATGCTCTCCAACACCGAGCCGCAGGGCGGCAACGTCGAGCTGACGATCAACGCCGCCGCCCAGGACGCGGCGTGGGACGGGCTGCAAGCACTCCCCGGCGACGCGAAGGGTGCGGTCGTCGCGCTGGAGCCCAGCACCGGCAAGGTCCTGGCGATGGTGTCCAGCCCGACCTTCGACCCCAACCTGCTGGCCTCCCACGACCTCAGCGACGTCGAGGACGCGTCCGACCAGCTCCAGGACGACCCCGCCAACCCGCTGATCAACCGCGCGATCGGCACCACCCTGCCCCCAGGCTCGACCTTCAAGCTGATCACCGCTGCCGCGGCCATCGAGTCGGGCAACTACGACCAGGACTCGCTCGTGCCCGGCGGCGCGAAGTTCCAGCTTCCGCAGTCGACCACGAAGGTCGGCAACTGGCAGGGCGGCAGCTGCGGCGGCAACAAGATCACCCTGACCCAGGCGCTCGCGGTCTCCTGCAACGTCAGCTTCCTGACCCTGGCCAACGAGCTCGGCACCGAGGCCATGACCGAGCAGGCCGAGGCGTTCGGCTTCAACTCGACCTCCCTCGAGGACCTCCCGGGCCAGGCATCGTCGCTCTACCCGGCCGACATGGACGCGCCCCAGACGGCGCTCTCGGGCATCGGCCAGTCGAGCGTCACCGCCACCCCGCTGCAGATGGCGATGGTCGCCGCGGGCATCGCCAACGGCGGCGAGGTCAAGCGGCCCTACCTCGTCGACGAGGTCCGCGCACCCAACGCCTCGCTGCTCGACAAGACCGAGGAGTCGACCTACTCGCGGGCCATCTCCAGCACCACCGCCGACCAGCTCACCGACATGATGGTGGCCACGGTCGACGACGGCACCGCCGGCATTGCCGCGATCCCGGGCGTCCGGGTCGCCGGCAAGACGGGCACGGCCCAGTCGACGGACTCGCGTCCGCCGTACGCCTGGTTCGTGTCCTTCGCCCCGGCCGACGACCCGCAGGTCGCGGTCGCGGTGATGGTCGAGGCGAGCGACACCGCGCGCGAGGAGATCGCCGGCGGCAGCCTCGGCGGCCCGATCGCGAAGGCGATCATGCAGGCGGTGATGGGTTCGTGAGCATCCCCGAGCACGGGAGCTTCGCCGACGACGCCCACCGCTACGCCCTCGTCTCACGGCTGGCCACGGGCGGCATGGGCGAGGTCTGGCGCGGTCGCGACACAACGCTCGACCGGCCGGTGGCGATCAAGCTGCTGAAGGCGGAGTACGCCGACGACGCGACCTTCCGCCGGCGCTTCGAGGGCGAGGCGCAGCACGCCGCCTCGCTGCACCACCCCGGCATCGCGGGGGTCTTCGACTTCGGCGAGGCCTCGCCGCTCGACGGCTCCGCGACGCCGCGTCCCTACCTCGTGATGGAGCTCGTCGAGGGCCAGCCGCTGTCGGCGCTGCTGCGCCCCGGTGCCCCGATGGACGTCGAGGTCACCCGCGACCTGATGACGCAGACCGCCGACGCGTTGGGCGCCGCCCACCGGGCCGGCATCGTGCACCGCGACATCAAGCCCGGCAACCTCATCGTCACGCCCGACCGGCAGATCAAGGTCACCGACTTCGGCATCGCCCGCGCGGCCGACGGCATGGCGATCACCGAGACCGGCCAGGTCATGGGCACGCCCGCCTACCTCTCCCCCGAGCAGGCGGAGGGGCGCTCGGCCACGGCCGCCTCCGACGTCTACAGCCTCGGCTGCGTCGCCTTCGAGTGCCTGGCCGGTCGGCGGCCCTTCACGGCCGAGACCTCGGTGGCCACCGCCGTCGCCCACGTGCGCCAGCCCGTCCCGGCCCTCCCGTCGTCGGTCCCCGCCGACCTGGCCGCGGTCGTCACCCGCGCGCTCGCCAAGGATCCGGCCGCGCGGTACGCCGACGGGTCGGCCTTCGCCGCCGCCCTGCGCTCGCCGACGTCGGCGGCCGCGGCGGCCGTTCCCGCCGTTCCCGCGGGCGGTGCCGCAGCAACCGTTCCCCCGCCCGGAACAGTTGCGGAGCCACCGCCCGAGACGACCGTCCTGCCGGCGACGCCCGTGGCCGCACCGGCGCAGCGCCGTACCAACGTGGTGCCGTGGTTCCTGCTCGGCGCCGTGCTGGTCGCCGCTGCGCTGATCATCTGGCAGATCCTGGGCGGCGCCGACGACACCGACGACCAGCCCGACAACCGGCGCTCCCCCAGCCAGACCCGCACCCAGACCGAGCCGCCGAGCGCCACGCCCGAGACGCAGGAGCCGACGGTGGCGAGCATCGAGGTCGACGAGTCCGACTACATCGGCCGCGAGATCGGGGAGGTCCAGTCCGCGCTGAAGGACCTCGGGCTCCAGGTCACGCGGGAGAAGCTCGAGAACCCCGGGGGCGAGGTCGAGGGCACCGTCGCCGGTGTGAACCCGTCAGGCACGCTGGTCGAGGGTGACCGGGTCACCGTGACCTACTGGGGCAAGGCGCCGAAGGAGCCGGAGGAGAGCCCCAGCGAGGAACCCACCCCGGTGCCCACCGAGGTGCCGACCGAGACCCTCACCGAGACCCCGACCGAGACCACTGCCCCGACCGAAACGTCCAGCCAGTGAGAGGCGGCGCGAGCAATGAGCATGGAGCCGGAGGCGACCGATGAGCACTGAGCCCACCTTGATCGGTGGCCGCTACGAGCTCGGCGACCTGCTGGGACGCGGCGGCATGGCCGAGGTCCGCAAGGCCCGCGACACCCGGCTGGGCCGGACCGTCGCGGTCAAGCGGCTGCGCACCGACCTCGCCAGCGACGCGACCTTCCAGGCCCGGTTCCGCCGTGAGGCGCAGTCGTCGGCCTCGCTCAACCACCCCTCGATCGTGTCGGTCTACGACACCGGCGAGGAGATGTCGACCGACGGCTCCGACGTCGCCCAGCCCTACATCGTGATGGAGTGCGTGCAGGGCCGGACCCTGCGCGACATCATCCGCGAAGGGCGCAAGATCCTGCCCGAGCGCGCCCTCGAGATCACCAGCGACGTGCTGGCCGCCCTCGACTACAGCCACCGCACCGGGATCATCCACCGCGACATCAAGCCCGCCAACGTCATGCTCACGCCGGCCGGCGACGTCAAGGTGATGGACTTCGGCATCGCCCGGGCCGTCTCCGACGCCAGCTCGACCATGACCCAGACCGCCGCGGTGGTCGGTACGGCGCAGTACCTCTCCCCCGAGCAGGCGCGCGGCGAGACCGTCGACTCGCGCTCGGACGTCTACTCCACCGGTTGCCTGCTCTACGAGCTGCTCACCGGCAGGCCGCCCTTCGTCGGCGACAGCCCGGTCGCGGTCGCCTACCAGCACGTGCGCGAGAACCCCGCTCCCCCGTCGGACCACGACGACCAGCTCGACCCCGAGATCGACGCGATCGTGCTCAAGTCGCTGGCCAAGCGCGTCGAGGACCGCTACCAGAGCGCGGCCGCGATGCGCGCCGACATCGAGCGCTACCTCGCCGGCCACCCGATCCAGGCCGCGCCGCCGCCACTGGCACCGGTCGACGACGTGCCGCCGGCCGCGCACCCGACCCAGGTCATCTCCACCACCGCGACCGGCATGACCGCGGTGCCGGCCGGCGCGCCTCCCGGCCGGGGCGGTCGTGGTGGCCGGAGCGGGCTGATGGTGCTCATCGGCTTCCTGGCCATCCTGGTGATCGCGGGTGCGGCCTACATCCTGCCCGGGCTCTTCGAGGAGCCGGTCAACGACGAGCAGGTGCCGGCCCTGGTGGGGCTGACCCAGAACGAGGCCCGCGCGGCGATCCGCGAGGCCGGGCTGGCGGTCGGGACCATCGACCGGGAGTCCTCGGAGACGGTGCCGGCCGACCAGGTCATCGAGCAGAGCCCCAACCGCGACCTCTACGTCCCGCCGGGCACCGCCGTCGACTTCACCTTGTCGCTCGGCGTGCCGGAGACGGACGTGCCCTATGTCCTTGGCCAGCCCAAGGACAGCGCGCGGACCGTGATCGAGAGCAACGACCTCAAGGTGAAGTTCGAGACCGAGGAGTCCGACGAACCGAAGGACAACGTCGTCCGGACCGAGCCCGCCAGCGGCCAGCGGGTCGCCGAGGGCACCGTCGTCACCTTGTTCATCTCCGAGGGACCCGAGGGCGTGCCCAACGTCGTCGGGATGCGCCAGGGCGAGGCCGAGCGTGCGATCCGGCAGGCAGGCTTCGAGCCGGAGGTCGTGGAGACGGCCGAGACGACCGAGCCGAAGAAGACCGTGATCCGCCAGATCCCGGCCGACGGCACGGCCGACCAGGGCGACACCATCACCATCTTCGTGTCGATCTACGAGCCCCCGGTCGAGACGCCGGCGCCCACCGAGACGCCGACCCCGACCGAGACGCCCCTGCCCGTGCCGACGGAGACACCCACCACGCCGGCGGCCGCACCGACGACCCCCTTGCTCCGCCGGAGCTGACCCGCGCGACCATCGGGATCGGCCGGGACCATCGGGATCGGGGTAGTTGAGTGGGAGTTTGTACTCACAGGCGGTGAGCACGACAAAGTCTCACTGAACTATCGCGAGGGGCGGCCTTGACGGCCCCGATGGGCACCCGAGCTGCCGGGTCGCGGCCCCACGGCACGGACCCGCGCCGGTCAGCTGGTCGTGGGCAGCGGCGTCGCGTAGGTGAGGTCGAGCAGCCCCTGGTAGCCCGGCGCGATCGCGTGCGGGACCACCTCGGCGGCGTACGACACACCACCGCGTGGATCGGCGGCGGCCTCGCGGTAGATGTCGAGGTAGTTGTCACCGTCGAGGGAGTCGAGCATCAGCGCGGGCAGGCCGATGCCGACGATCTCGTAGGGCGGGTAGTAGGGCACGCCCTGCAGGCTGACGAGGTTGCCGTCGCACTTGATGCCGGTGGTGGTGATCAGGCGCTGGCCCTGGATCGTGACGGCCTCCGCGCCGGCTCGCCACATGGCGTTGACGACGGCCTGGATGTCCTGCTGGTGCACGATCACGTCGAGGGGGTCGCGGCTCTCGTCGGCGAGGATCTCCTCGGGGGCGTCGTCCAGCGTCACCTTGACGGCCGGCCCGGTCCGGGGCGTGAGGCCCGCCGGGTCGGAGAGCGTCTCGACCTCGCGCTGCGCACGGTTGACGCTGCGATCGCCCAGGCCCGCACTGAGCCGCTCGATCTCGGAGCCGAGGCGGGAGACCTCGGCGGTGAGCTCGTTGGTGTCCTCGCGCTGCACCTTCACCACCGACGCGAAGTCGGTGTAGCGCCCGCCGCGCAGGTCGGTGCCGCCGCTGTGCTCGGCGCTGATGGCGAACAGCACCCCCGACAGCAGCACCATCACCGGCGTGCCGATCCGCCACGCCCACGCCGAGCGGGAGCGCTGGTGTGTGCCGCCGCTCCCGTGGGTGGGGTGAGAATCGGAGTCCGGGGCCATGGCGACTACGCTAGCTCCCCGGTGGGTGCCCCCGCCGTCCGTATGACCACGGTGTGAAAATCGAGCAGGAGTGTGTTGTGGCCAAGTCCAACGCGACGTACGTCGAGACCGAGGCGAAGATCGTGTCGGTGAGGTTCATCCTGTCGCTGCTGCTGATCGTGGCCGGCATCGCGTGGATCCTGTTCTACTACCTCAGCGTCCGCCCCGACCCGACGGTGTTCCCGGCCCCCACGGGCAGCCCCAAGGCGATCGCCGACCTCGAGCTGTGGAACTACGCGATCGGCTTCGGCGCCCTGCTCGTCGGCCTGGCGATCGCCGCCCACCCCGTCACCCCGCTCGGCCGCGGCCGCGGCGTCGTGGTCGGCATGCTCGGCTGCTTCCTGATCGGCCTGCTGTGGATCTGCACGTTCTACGTCTTCTCCGACGACCTCTCGGCCCTGCCGGTCTTCAACGACCTCGGCCAGTGGAACCTGATGGTCGGCATCGCCTTCATGGCGGTCGGCTTCTCGTTCGCCACGCGCTGGGAGTGAGTCACCCGCACGACCTCGTCCGGCAGCCGCTGTCCCCTCGGGGGCGGCGGCTGTCGGCATTTCCGGTGCCCGGGGGCATCCGTCATACGAACCGCAACCCATTCCTCGGGGTCGGTATGACGCATGTCGGGGCCCGAGTTTTCAACACTGTGGAGAGCCGCTGTGGATGAATTACACGTCTGTAGTTATCCACAGGTGAGTCCACAGCTGTGCATGAACAGCCCCCGCCACGGCGCCGTCGTCCAGCGGTGCGTGAGCCACCTTTTCGGCGTGCGGAAGGTGACTCACTCACCGCCGCGCAGGGCGGGAGGAAGAGGGGCCGGGGCTCAGACGAGGGCGGCGGTGCGCAGCACGATCAGTGCGCCGAGGACCGCGAGCAGCCCGAGCAGGCCGAGGGCCTGGAGCCGGGTGCGGCGGGGGCGGGGGGAGTAGACGAGGACGGCAGCGATCGCCATCCCGCCGAGGAGTCCGCCGAGGTGGGCCTGCCAGGAGATGAACTGGGCGCCGAGCACCGTGATCACGGCGTTGATGCCGATCCAGGTGAGGATGTTGCGTACGTCGCCGCCGACCTTGAAGGCGATGACGAGCAGCGCTCCCATCAGCCCGAAGACGGCACCCGAGGCACCGAGCGTGGCGCCGTTCTCGGCGGCCAGCCAGTAGACGGTGGTCGAGCCGGCGAGCGCGGACAGGAAGTAGAGCGACAGGAAGCGGGCCCGGCCGATGGCCATCTCGAGCTGGGGACCGAGCACCCACAGGGCCAGCATGTTGAAGCCGATGTGCCAGATGTCGACGTGGGTGAACGCGCTCGTCAGCAGCTGCCAGATGGCGCCGTCGGCGACGCCGGGCACCCAGACACCGTCGGCGTTGGCGTAGAACTGGCAGTCCACCCGCGAGGTGATGTTGGGGTAGTAGCCGCCCTGCTCGGACTCGCAGGTGCCGAGCGGGGTGAGCGCGAGGCGCCGGATCAGCTCGCTCTGCTGCCAGCCGGTCGCCACGATCGCCAGCCAGACCGCGACGTTGGTCGCGATCAGCACCATGGAGGTCAGGGCCGGGTTGCCGGAGCGGGAGCCGCCGTACGCCGTGCGGCCGGTGCGCGTCTGCTTGGCACCCTCGCTCACGCACGACGGGCACTGGAACCCGACCGCAGCGTCGCGCATGCAGTCGGGGCAGATCGGGCGCTCACAGCGCTGGCAACGGATCCACGTCTCGCGATCGGCGTGCCGATAACAGGTCGGCACACCGGTCGCGGACGTGTCACTCATGGGTGGTGGTTCAGCGCTCGATCGTCACGGACTCGATGACGACCGCGTCGACCGGACGGTCGCCCGCGCCGGTGCGCGTCGCACCGATCTTGTCCACGACGTCGCGCGACGACTGGTCGGCGACCTCGCCGAAGATCGTGTGCTTGCGGTTCAGCCACGGGGTGGCACCGAGGGTGATGAAGAACTGCGAGCCGTTGGTGCCCGGGCCGGCGTTGGCCATGGCGAGGAGGTAGGGCTTGTCGAAGACGAGCTCGGGGTGGACCTCGTCCTTGAACGTGTAGCCCGGGCCGCCGGTGCCGGTGCCCTGGGGGCAGCCGCCCTGGATCATGAAGCCCTCGATGACCCGGTGGAAGCCGAGGCCGTCGTAGAACGGGCCGGAACGGTCGCCGGCCGAGTAGTCCTTGGTGCCCTCGGCGAGACCGACGAAGTTGTCGACCGTCTCGGGAGCGTGGTTGGGGAACAGGTTGATGACGATGTCACCCTGGTTGGTCTTCAGGGTGGCCTTCGGGTCCGCCATGGTGATGCCTCTCGCGTGGGGTGAAGTCAACGCACCGATCCTGCCATGGCACCCCTCACCCCGGCGGGGGCTGGTCGCCCCTTGAGGTGCATGGTGAGATGGAGTCACCAATCTCTAGGAGGACACGCATGCGAATCCGCAAGCAGAAGTCGCTCATCGACCGGGCCACCGACTACGTCGAGTCCGTCGCCGAAAACGTCATCCCGCAGCTCGAGGCGGCGCTGGAGTCCGCGCGGGACAAGGCCGGACCCGCCATCACCGACGCACGCGACAAGGCAGGGCCCGCCCTGGCCGACGCCCGCGACCGCGCCGTACCCCTCCTGCAGGACGCCCGCGACCGGACCGCGCCGCGGCTCGCCGAGGGCCGCGCCATCGCCGCCGAGAAGGCGTCCGCGGGCGCGGCCGTCGCCGCCGAGCGGGCTGCTGCCTCCCGGGAGGTCGCGGCCGCGAAGCTCTCGGAGCTGCGCCACGAGCCCGAGCCGTCGGGCTCGAAGCTCAAGAAGGTGCTGTTCCTCGGTGGCCTGCTGGCCATCGGCGGCGTGGTGTTCTCCAAGCTGCGCCAGCAGTCCTCGGGCACCAACAACTGGCAGTCGTCCTACGTGCCGACCCCGCCGCCCCCGGCTCCGGCCACCCCGCCCGCGGCCGCCGCACCCGTGACCCCGGCCGCCCCGCAGTCCACGGGCTCGCCGGTGGGTGACGAGACCAACCACGACGTCGCCGGTGGCGCCCCGGGCGAGGCGATCAGCGACGCGGCCGAGACGCCGCACGACATCACCACGCCCGACCACCCGGCGGAGATCATCGACGTCGACGACGTGCCGGAGAACAGGCACTGACAGCACCATCCCCAGGACCTCTCCCGCGCACCGTCAGTGCCGGGGGAGGTCCTTCGGCTTGTTGTGGTCGATCCAGGCGTCGATCCGCGCCCACCGCTCGAAGAGCCAGTCGATCCGCTCCTCGCGACCGGCCGGGATCTCGGAGCGGGGCACCTCCCACCAGCGCATGACGAGCTCCTTGTCCATCGGCAGCTCGCGCCAGAGGTCGGCGACGGTGACGAGGTGGTCGAGCCCGGTGTGGGCGACGAGCACGACGTCGGCCTCGGGAGCCGCGTCGAGGGCCGCCAGGAAGCCGCCGGGCCGGGGCGCGAGCACGTGGGTCATCTCCTCGGCCCGCTCGGCCATCTTCTCCAGCCCGAGCTTGCGCAGCCGGGCGATGGCGCGGTCGCGGCGACCGGGCGAGAAGTTCCCGCCCTCGGGGAAGATCACGAACGCGTCGTTGGAGTCGAGCCCGGCGGCCAGGCGCGCGATCTTGCTCTCGAACTCCTCACCCGGCCCCGGGTCGGGGGAGATGAAGGACGCCGGGATGCGGTTGAGCAGCACGTCGATCGCCGGGTCCCACGCCAAGGTGTCCTTGAGCACCACGCGCGGCTCGCGGGCATACCAGTGCAGCAGGGCATACATCAGCAGGAACGAGTCGCCCGGCCCCGCGTGCCGGCAGCAGACCAGGATCGGCCGGTCCGGGTGGACGGCGGGACTCGGCCCGTCGGTGCGGATCTTCAGGGCGAGCACGCGGCGCGACTCGCGCACGAACAGCACCAGCACGAACTGCACGAGGTCGTAGTGGATGCCCGCGAAGTACGGCGACCTGATCCGCCACCCGAAGCCGGACGCCACCCACAGCCCCAGCAGCACGAGCAGCAGCAACGACTCGGCCGTGAGGTAGAGGATCACCACCCACAGCAGGCGCAACGCCCGCCAGCGGCCGGGCACAAGCGGCGACAGGGCGGCCGCGACGATCAGCCACAGCGGCAGGCTCACCCACAGGAGCGCCGTCAGCAGCACGAGGGCGGGCGCGAGCACGAGGCGCCGCAGTGCCCAGATCACCCCGGCCCCCGGTCCACGTGCGGGCCCGTCATGTCGGCAGGTGCTCGTCGAGATAGGCCAGCGAGGCGTCGTACGTCGAGTCGATGCGCCGTTGCACGGAGTCGAAGTCGCGGAAGGCGAGCATGCTGTCGTCCTTGGGCGACGTGCCGGCGGCCGGCAGCACGTGGGCCTCGACGCCGTCGGGGATCTCGGCCAGCTCGCGCTGGAAGCGGTGGCGGCGTGCCACCTCGAAGCTGACGCGGGCGACCTCCCAGGGCCGCTTCGGCGCCACCAGCGGCCGGTCCATCCGGCCGACCTGCAGCACGAAGATCCGGGTCGCGCCCAGCCCCACCGCCCGCCCCACCGGGATGGAGTTGACGATGCCACCGTCGAGGAAGTGCTCCTCGCCGTACTCCGTCGTCGCCTTCGCGGGCGGCAGCAGGCCAGGGACGGCGGCGCTGGCGACGATGGCGGGCACGAGCGGACCGCTGGTGAACCAGTGCTCGGCAGCGCGCTCGATGCTGGCGGCGCAGACGCCGAAGGTGACCGGGAGGTCCTCGAAGGTGAGGTCGCCGAACTCGTCGACGAGGCGTTCGCGCAGCGGCTTGGCGGAGAAGACGTGGGTGCCGCCGGTGGCCACCACGCGGCGGACGGTCCGCAACGGCCGGTCGCGGAACAGCTCGCTGCCGTCGGTGGTCCGCGACTGCGCGGTCGCGGCCCACAGGTCCGTCAGCCGGTCGATCACGCCGATCGACGGGTCGCGGGCGACCATCGCGCCGTTGAGGGCGCCGACGCTGGTGCCGAGCACGAGGTCGGGGACGATGCCGCGCTCGAAGAGGGCGCGGAGCATACCCACCTCGACGGCGCCGAGCACGCCGCCACCGCCGAGCACGAACGCCGTGGTCACCGGCGTCAGGCCAGCTCGGGGTGCTCGGCTCGCACCCGCTGGGTGGCGCGGTGCTCGGCCCAGAACGACAGGATCGGCACGGTGCCGCACAGCAGGGTGACGACCAGGAACGGCATGTCCCACCCGGCCCGGCGGCCCAGCAGGAAGGCCATGATCAAGAAGATGAGGTAGAGCCAGCCGTGGGCCACGCCGAGGTACTGCGAGATGGCCGCACCGAGCTCGTAGGCGCTCCCGCCCTGCGGCATCGCGTCGGGGAAGAGGAGGTAGCCGTAGTGCAGCGGCAGGCCGATGAGGCACAGCACGATGAGCAGCACACCGACGACGGTGGCCATGACGCGGTAGCGGAGCAGGGCAGCCTTCACGACGGCGAGTCTGTCACGCGCTCGGTGGCCTTCTCGTCGCGGACCCACCGCCACCAGACGAAGGCGGCGAAGGCCCCGAAGACCCACCACTCCAGGGCGTAGAGCAGGTTGCGCAGCGCGGTGAACGTGCCGACCTCGGGCAGCGAGTCGAGGGTCGCGGCCTCCAGCCCGGCAGCGGGTGTGGTGGCGACGACGTAGGCGCTGTAGAGGTCGTTGTCGACGCGCTGGATGGCGTCGGCGGTGCGGAGCTGGGGGACCACGTCGTCGGTGGGGTCGTCGTCGACCGAGAGGTTGCCCTCGGGCGGCTGCAGCCAGCCCGTCACCTCCCCGGTCCCGGTCGGGACGAGCGCGGCGTCCTCGGCCGGCGTCCAGCCCACCACGACGGGTACGGCGGGCTCGGTGGCCGCGCCCACGGCGAGCGGGACGACGAGCCACAGCCCGTCGCGGCCCTCGCTCTCGCGCCCGGAGACGTAGAAGGCGCCCTGCGGCAGCCATTCGCCCGTGATGCTCACGGGACGCCCCAGGTCGGTCCCGGGGAACGGGTCGTCGGGCCCCATCACGTCGGTCAGCGGGACCGGCGCGAGCTGCGTGAGGTCACGCGCCTCGGCGGCCCGTCGCTCCTGCCAGGCCCTCAGCTGCCAGGCCCCCAGCGCGCCGGCGATAGCGACGAGCACGAGGGCGAGCGCGGTCGGCGCGATCAGGCGTCTCACGGGTTCGTCACAGGCCGGTCGGCTCGTCCATCGGCGTGACCTCGTTGCACACCGCGAACGGCAGCAGGTCGGTCAGCGTCGCCGTGGCCGCAGCGACGGGAGCCGCGACGTCGTAGCCGATGCGCCCGGTCGAGGGGTCGACCACGGGCAGGGTGAAGGCGTCCGAGAAGCCGATCGGGCCCACGGTGGGGAAGTCGGCCGCGAGGTCGGAGCGCGCGAACAGGTCGGTGCGGTCGAGGCCCAGCCGTGCGGTGGCCACCCCGTCGGCGAAGCTCACCGCGAACCTCGCGAGCGGGTCCAGCAGGGTCGGGTCGTGCTGGCCCACCACGGCCTCCTGGTCCTCGATGTCGGCGTCCGGGCCGAGCGCGGTGCCCAGCGGCACGCACCCGGCTCGGTAGTACGCCGACTCGGCCGGTGCGTCACTGGTCAGGTCGGCGATGCCCCCGATGGTGCCCCACGTGTCCTCACCGTCCTCCGCGATCCCGACCGAGACGAGGTGTCGCTCGGGGTCGACGACCCCTCCGCCCAGGCCCGCGACCTCGTCGCGCACCGCACGCTGCACGGGCGCGAGGTCGAGGTCGGGCCGGAACGCGAGGATCCAGCCCGGACCCTCCGGCGTCGTGAAGTGGGCCTCCCAGTCGACGTCGTCCTGGGTGAAGCCGTAGTCGAGCATCAGCCGGGAGGTCTCGTCGAGCAGCATGCCCTCGGCCAGCAGCACGCTCTCGCGACGCGCGCGCTCCCAGTAGTCCGAGCGATCACTCATCAGGTCGTCGCTGGTCAGGTCGGGCACGCCCAGGCTCGCCCGCGACTCGTCGAAGTCCGTGACGGTCACGACGCTGGCGTCGGCCGGGACCAGCGTCAGCGCGGTCTGCCCGGCAGGCGCCCTGCCGGCCGTGTCGTACGGCGCGATGGTGGGCGTGGGCTCCACCGGCAGCTCCTGCGCCCGCAGCTCGGGCTCGGAGCAGCCCACGAGGCCGGCGAGCGTCGCCGCGACGACCAGGCAGGCCAGCGGCCCGACCGGGGACGAGGACGGGAATTTCACGCGGCGAGTCTGCCACTCGCCGTACGCACCCCGTCACCCCGCGTACCCTTCGACTCGACCGGATCGTGTCAGGCGATCAGGCTGGAAAGGGCTCACGACTCAACCCGGCGTCGTTGTTCGGGCGCCGCTGAAACCCCCGGGAAGGTTCGATTCCCCCGCATCGGCGGGGGAATGCAACGTTCCGGGGTGTTGCAACGCTCGAGAACCTGACGGACACCCCGAGAAGTCGGGACCGTCCGGCGCGGGCCACCCTGAGCCGGTCGCTGTCGCCGTACGGCGAGAGGAGCTGGTGGAGCCTAGGGGACTCGAACCCCTAACCCCCTCGTTGCAAACGAGGTGCGCTACCAATTGCGCCAAGGCCCCCTAGGTTTCGAGACGGTCGCTGGGCGACCTCCTCAACCACCGAGGTGGTGTGGATCAGGACTTGTGGACGGTGTCCGTCGCCTCGGCCCACAGTGCCTGCTCGGTCTTGCCCTCGTCGATCTTCTTCTTCGCGAAGGCGGCGCCGGCAGCAGCCAGCAGGACGACGATGAGCTTCTTCATGCAGGCACCTTAGAAGACGGGCGGAGATCGAAGTGGTGGTGGGCCTAAGAGGACTTGAACCTCTGACCTCTTCCTTATCAGGGAAGCGCTCTAACCGTCTGAGCTATAGGCCCGGTGTCGCTGGCGCGACGTTGGCCGCCCGAGGGCGACCGAGGGGGAACATTACCCCACCGTCAGGCGGGGCAACAAAACGTCAGCGCTCGTCCTCGGCCAACGTGACCTCGATGCCGCCGAGCAGGGCGGCGGCCATGTTGTAGAGGAACGCGGTGAGGGTGGCGATGGCGGTCAGGAGGATCACGTCGATGATGCTCACCAGCAGCGTGAAGCCCAGGACGCGACCCATGCCGAGGTAGTTGGTGACGTCGAAGTCGGAGCTGTTGGAGTCGCCCTCGACCACGCTGGCCACCGTCGCGTTGATCGATTCCCAGACGCCGGCCGCGCCGAGCACCGACCAGACCATGAAGACCGCGACGAAGGTGACGACACCGAAGGCGACCGAGAGCAGGAACGACGTCTTCATGACGCTCCACGGGTCGATGCGGGTCAGCCGGAGCCGGGCGCGGCGCGGTGCCTTGTTGGCGGCACCGGCCGTACGGCGATCCTGCTTGCTCGTCCCGGCCACGGCGTTCGCACGGTGCTCCGTCGCGGCGCTGGAGAGCGCCGAGAGGATGCGCTCGCTCAGGGGCGCACGCGCGCCGGCGTCAGTCGCGGGGGCCGTGCTCGCACCGGTCGAACTCTTGCTCCCGGCAGCGCGGGGGGCAATTCGCTCAGACATGGATCACTCCTCAGCGTCTTCGTCAGGACTCTCGATTGTTGCACCGTCGGCAACATCCGGCGATTCGACAGTATCGGCCTGCTCGACGACCTCGGTGGTCGCCACGACCGTTTCGGGCGCAGTCTCGGCGGCGGACTCCTCCGCCTCCTCCTCGTCGCGGGCCTCGACCGAACGGGCCACCACGGCCACGGCGTCGCCGGACTTGGGGCTGACGAACTTCACGCCCTGGGTCGATCGACCGGTCGCGCGGAAGTGCTCGTTGATCGGGCTGCGCACGACCTGGCCGGCCTGGGTGATGGAGAGGATCTCGTCGCCCTCCTCCACGATGAACGCGCCGACGAGGCCGCCGCGGTCCTCGTTGGTCAGGGTCATCGCCTTGATCCCGAGGCCACCGCGACCGGTGGTGCGATATTCGGTGATCCGCGAGCGCTTGGCGAAGCCGCCGTCGGTCATGGTGAAGACGTACTGCTCCTTCACCTCGTCGCTCGAGACGGCGTCGCCGTCGGGAGCGTCCTCAGCCGCTTCCTCGGCCGCGACCTGGGCGGCGCGGATGACCGACATCGACAGCACGGAGTCGCCGTCACGGAACTTCATGCCCGTCACGCCGGAGGTCGCGCGACCCATCGGGCGGAGCTGGCCGTCATCGGCCTTGAAGCGGATCGCCTGGCCGCGACGCGAGACGAGCAGGATGTCGTCGTCGCTGTTGACCAGCTCGGCGCCGATCAGCGCGTCGTCGTCCTCACGGAAGTTGATCGCGATGACGCCGGCCTGGCGCGGGCTGTTGTAGTCGCCGAGGCGCGTCTTCTTGACCAGGCCGTTGCGGGTGGCGAGGACGAGGTAGGGCGCCTGCTCGTAGTCGCGGATCGCGAGCACCTGGGCGATGTCCTCGTCGGGCTGGAACGACAGCAGGCCGGCGACGTGACCACCCTTGGCGTCGCGGGCGGCCTCAGGCAGGTTGTAGGCCTTGGTGCGGTAGACCCGGCCGGCCGTGGTGAAGAACAACAGCCAGTGGTGGTTGGTGGTGGAGATGAAGTGCTCGACCACGTCGTCGCCGCGCAGGGTCGCGCCACGCACGCCCTTGCCGCCGCGCTTCTGGGTGCGGTACTGGCTGGCGAGGGTGCGCTTGGCGTAGCCACCGCGCGTGATGGAGACGACGAGCTCCTCGTCGGGGATCAGGTCCTCCATCGACAGGTCGCCATCGGCCGCGATGATCTGCGAGCGGCGGTCGCTGCCGTACTTCGCGACGATCTCGGACAGCTCGTCGATCACGATCTGACGCTGGCGCGGCTCGTTGGCGAGGATGTCCTCGAGGTCGGCGATCTCGAGCTCGATCTTGGCGAGCTCGTCCATGATCTTCTGGCGCTCGAGGGCGGCCAGGCGGCGCAGCTGCATCTCGAGGATGGCGTTGGCCTGGATCTCGTCGATGTCCAGCAGGCCGATCAGCCCGGTGCGGGCCTCGTCGACGTCGGGGGAGCGGCGGATCAGGGCAATGACCTCGTCGAGCGCGTCGAGCGCCTTGGCGAGACCGCGGTAGATGTGGGCGCGCTTCTCGGCCTCGGCGAGGCGGTAGCGCGTCCGGCGCTGGATGACCTCGATCTGGTGGGCGACCCAGTTGCTGATGAACTGGTCGATCGTCAGCGTGCGCGGGACGTAGTCGACCAGCGCGAGCATGTTGGCCGAGAAGTTGGTCTGCAGCTCGGTGTGCTTGAAGAGGTTGTTGAGTACGACGCGGGCGACCGCGTCACGCTTGAGCACGACCACGAGGCGCTGGCCGGTGCGCGAGCTGGTGTCGTCGCGGACGTCGGCGATGCCCTGGATCCGGCCGGAGTCGGCGAGCTCGGCGATCTTCAGCGCGAGGTTGTCCGGGTTGACCATGTAGGGCAGCTCGGAGATGACCAGGCAGGTGCGGCCCTTGGAGTCCTCGTCGATCTCGACGACGGCGCGCTGCGTGATCGAACCGCGTCCGGTGCGGTAGGCCTGCTCGATGCCCTGGCGTCCGACGATGAGCGAGCCCATCGGGAAATCGGGGCCCTTGATCCGCTCGATCAGGGCGTCCTGGAGCTCCTCACGGCTGGCGTCGGGGTGCTCGAGCGCCCAGATCGCGCCCTCGGAGACCTCGCGCAGGTTGTGCGGCGGGATGTTCGTCGCCATACCGACCGCGATGCCGGCGGAGCCGTTGACCAGCAGGTTGGGGAACCGGGCGGGCAGGATGGTCGGCTCCTGCGAGCGACCGTCGTAATTGGGCTGGAAGTTGACGGTGTCTTCGTCGATCTCGCGGACCATGTCCATCGCCAGCGGCGCCATGCGGCACTCGGTGTAACGCATGGCGGCAGCGGAGTCGTTGCCCGGCGAGCCGAAGTTGCCCTGGCCGTTGATCAGCGGAGCGCGCATCACCCACGGCTGCGCGAGGCGGACCATGGTGTCGTAGATCGCGGTGTCGCCGTGGGGGTGGTACTGACCCATGACGTCACCGACGACGCGAGAGCACTTGGAGAAGCCGCGGTCGGGGCGGTAGCCGCCGTCGTACATGGCGTAGAGGATCCGGCGGTGCACGGGCTTGAGCCCGTCGCGCACGTCGGGGAGTGCGCGCCCGACGATGACCGCCATGGCGTAGTCGATGTAGCTGCGCTGCATCGAGACCTGCAGGTCGATGGGCTCGATCCGGCCACCGGGGCCGTGGTCGATGCCGTCCCCGCCGCCGAGGAGGTTGCCGGTGCTCTCAGTCATGTGTCTGTGTGTCTCTCTGGTCGAATCTAGGAGAATCTAGGACTGGTGTTAGAGACCTAGATATCGAGGAATCGAACGTCCTTGGCGTTGCGCTGGATGAAGGAGCGGCGCTGCTCGACGTCCTCGCCCATCAGGATCGAGAAGATCTCGTCGGCCTGGGCAGCGTCCTCGAGGGTCACCTGGAGCAGGATCCGGTGGGCCGGGTCCATCGTGGTCTCCCACAGCTCGTCGGCGTTCATCTCACCGAGACCCTTGTAGCGCTGGACCGGGTTCTCCTTCGGCAGCTTCTTGCCCTGCTCGAGGCCGTCGCGCATCAGCGCGTCGCGCTCGGCGTCGGAGTAGACGAACTCGTGCTCGGCCGGCTTGTTCCAGCGCAGGCGGTAGAGCGGCGGCTGCGCCATGTAGACGTAGCCGTGCTCGATGAGCGGCTTCATGAAGCGGAACAGCAGCGTGAGCAGCAGCGTGTTGATGTGGTGGCCGTCGACGTCGGCGTCGGCCATCAGCACGATCTTGTGGTAGCGCAGCTTGTCGGAGTTGAACTCCTCGTGGATGCCGGTGCCGAGCGCGGAGATGATCGACTGCACCTCGGTGTTGGCCAGCACCTTGTCGATGCGGGCCTTCTCGACGTTGAGGATCTTGCCGCGGATCGGGAGGATCGCCTGGACGCGCGGATCGCGGCCCTGGCGCGCGGAGCCGCCGGCCGAGTCACCCTCGACGATGAAGACCTCGCACTCGACGGGGTTGGTCGACTGGCAGTCGCTGAGCTTGCCGGGCAGGCCGCCGCCACCGAGCAGGCCCTTGCGGCCACGGGCCAGGTCGCGGGCCTTGCGGGCGGCGATGCGCGCCGAGGCGGCCGCCTGCGACTTGCGGACGATGTCCTTGCCCTCGGCGGGGTTCTCCTCGAACCAGGCACCGAGCTGGTCGTTGACGATGCGCTGGGTGAAGCCCTTGGCCTCGGTGTTGCCGAGCTTGGTCTTGGTCTGGCCCTCGAACTGCGGTTCCTCGAGCTTGATCGAGATGATCGCGGTCAGGCCCTCGCGGATGTCGTCACCCGAGACGCGGTCTTCCTTCTTCTTGACCAGTCCCCACTCCTCGCCCCAGTGGTTGACGAGGGTGGTGAGGGCCGAGCGGAAGCCCTCCTCGTGGGTGCCGCCCTCGTGGGTGTTGATCGCGTTGGCGAAGGTGTGGACCGACTCGGTGTAGGAGGTGTTCCACTGCATCGCGACCTCGAGGCTCATGTGGGCCCCGGTCGTCTCGGGGCTCTCCGCCTCGAACGAGATGACGGTCGGGTTGGCCTTGTCCTTGCGGCGGTTGAGGTGCTCGACGTAGTCGACCAGGCCGCGGTCGTACTTGAAGACGCGCTCCAGGCCGGTCGTCGTCTTCTTGATCGCGTCGGGGGAGGCCTGGTCGATCGCGGCGTCGACCGTGCCGTCCTCGACCGCATCGGCGATCTCGTCGGCGTGCTCGCGCTCGTCGCGGATGACGATCTCGAGGCCCTTGTTGAGGAAGGCCATCTCGCGGAAGCGGTTGGTGATCGTCTCGAGGTTGTAGGTCGTGGACTCGAAGATGTCCTCGGAGGCCCACCACGTCACGGTGGTGCCGGTGCGTTCACCGGGCTCCATCGGGCGGATCTGCTCGAGGTCGGCGTCGGGCACACCGAGGGAGAACGTCTGGCGCCACAGGTGGCCACGGTTGCGTACGTCGACGACCAGCGTGGTCGACAGCGCGTTGACCACCGACACACCCACGCCGTGGAGGCCACCGGACACCTTGTAGCCGCCGCCACCGAACTTGCCACCGGCGTGCAGCATCGTCAGCGCCATCGTCACGGCCGGCATGTCGGCGCCGGGCGCGGTGTCGGTCGGGATGCCTCGGCCGTTGTCCTCGACCCGGACGCTGCCGTCGTCCTGCAACGTGACGACGATCCGGTCGCAGTAGCCGGCCATCGCCTCGTCGACCGCGTTGTCCACGATCTCCCAGATCAGGTGGTGCAGGCCGCGCTCACCGGTCGAGCCGATGTACATGCCCGGCCGCTTGCGCACGGCCTCGAGACCCTCGAGGACCTGGATCGCGGAGGCGTCGTACTCGACTCCATTGGGCTGCTCGGGGACCTGGGCGTCGCTCACGCAAACCTCTTCTGCTTCTCACCCCTGAAGGGGTGGGGTGACAAGGGCGAAGGTCGTGACTGATCCAGTCAACGACCTTTCGCTCAGTCTAGCCCTCAGAGGCCCAGAATCCACGCATGACCCCCGGGAACCGGGGGATCTGTGGATGAAACGGGCCTCTGCGGACACCAGAGAGGCCGAACGGAGGGCCGAACAGGGGGGCGGTGGAGTCCCCATACGCCCCGGGCCCCGCAGATCGGCAGAACGGGTCAGCCGTAGGTGTCTCGGGGACCGCGCCCGTCGCGGGTGGTGAAGCGGCCCTTCTTCCAGTTCGGCAGGTGCGGTCCCTGGATGTCGATCACGGTCACGATGCCGTCGCCGAGCTCGACGTTGAGGCGCTTGACGATGGTCGGCGCGAGGAGCTTGAGCTGGGTCGCCCAGGCCGTCGAGTCGGTGCGCACGACGAGGCGCGTCTCGGCCAGCGTCTCGGGCGTGCAGTGGGAGGCGACCTCGTCGCCGACGAGCTCGGCCCACCGGCCGAAGACCGCCTGCACGCGCAGGTCGAGCTCCCAGCCGTGCTGGCTGATCATCCGCGACATGGCGGAGTCGATCAGCTGCGGATCCCGGTCGTCGGGGTGGGCGCCCGACGACTTCGGCACCACCCGGCGCCGGAAGGCGTCGCCGCTGGTCTTGCGTCGGGGTGCCTTGCCCGGGCCGGACCCGGCGGCCTTGCGCGCCGAGCGGGCGTAGTCGAGCCCGTCGTCGCGGTGTCCCTCGGTCGGTCCCTCGGTGGCTTCCTCCGGGGTCTCGTCAGGCATCGCGGCGTACCTCGCCGTCGGCGACGATGAACCGGATGCCCTGCAGCGACTCGGGCACGTCGGCCGCGACGGCGGCCGTGACCAGCACCTGCTCGGCGCCGGCGACGAGCTCGGCGAGCTGGGCGCGGCGCTCGGTGTCGAGCTCGGCGAACACGTCGTCGAGCACGAGGATCGGGTCGTCGCCGTCGGCGCGGAGGAGGTCGTACGACGCCAGCCGCATCGCCAACGCGAAGGACCACGACTCCCCGTGCGAGGCATAGCCCTTGACCGGCAGCCGGAGCTCGCCGTTGCCCAGGCTCAGCGCCAGCTCGTCGCGGTGCGGCCCGACCAGGGAGATGCCGCGGTCGAGCTCGTCCTTGCGACGGCGCTCGAGCTCGGCGAGCAGTGCACCCTCCAGGTCGTGGACGTCGGCAGGCAGCTCGAAGGAAGGCTTGTAGTCGATCTCGGCGTCGTCGCGGCTGGCCCCGCGGGCGACGGCTTGGTAGGCCTTGCCGAGGTAGGGCCGCAGGTCGTCGACCAGCCGCAGCCGGGCCGCGAGCAGCTCGCTGCCGATGCTGGCCAGCTGCAGGTCCCAGACGGCCAGCGTGGACAGCGCTGTTTCACGTGAATCACCGCGAGCCAGGCCGGCCGTCTTCAGCAGGCTGTTGCGCTGCTTGAGGATGCGGTCGTAGTCGGAGCGGACGCCGGCCAGCCGCGGCGCGCGCAGGATCAGCAGGTCGTCGAGGAACTTGCGCCGGTCCGACGGATCGCCCTTGACCAGGGTCAGGTCGTCGGGCGCGAACACGACGGTGCGCACGACCCCGATCAGCTCGCGCGGTCGCGGCAGCGGGGACTTGTTGATCCTGGCCCGGTTGGCCCGGCCCGGGTTGAGCTCGACCTCGAGGATCGCGGTGCGCCCGCTGCGCACGACCGCCGCCCGGATCAGCGCCTGGTCGGTGCCGGCCTTGACCAACGGGGCATCCGAGGAGACGCGGTGCGAGGACAGGCGGGAGAGGTAGTCGATCGCCTCGACGAGGTTGGTCTTGCCCTGGCCGTTGCGGCCGATGAAGGCCGTCGCCCCCGGCTCCAGCTCGACGTCCAGGTCGGCATACGAGCGGAAGTTGTGCAGGGTCAGGTGCGCGACGTGCACGTGCCTCTTAGCTCTCCCCGGCTTCGGTGCCGCTGCCGGCGCCGGCCTGCTCGGCCGCCTTCGACTGGTCGGGCGCACCCTGGTCCGGTGCTGCGTCGCCGCCACGGGGGGCGGCGGTCTTCACGGCGTGCCCGCCGAACTGGTTGCGCATCGCGGCGATCGCCTTCATCGTCGGCGAGTCGTCCTGGCGGGAGACGAACCGCGCGTAGAGCGCAGCGGTGATCGCGGGGGTCGCCACCGCGTTCTCGATGCCGGCCTCGACGGTCCAGCGACCCTCGCCCGAGTCCTCGGCGTAGCCGGCGATCTGCGACAGGCCCGGGTCCTCGTCGAGCGCCGCGACCATCAGGTCCAGCAGCCACGAGCGGATGACGGTGCCCTCGCGCCAGGAGCGGAAGACCTCGGTGACGTTGTCGGTGAGCTCGGCCTTCTCGAGCAGCTCCCAGCCCTCGGCATAGGCCTGCATGATGGCGTACTCGATGCCGTTGTGGACCATCTTGGAGAAGTGCCCGGCGCCGACCTTGCCGGCGTGCACGGCGCCGAAGTCGCCCTCCGGCTTGAGGGTGTCGAAGGCAGGCTGCACCTTCTCGATGTCGGCCGCGTCGCCGCCGTACATCAAGGCGTAGCCGTTCTCCAGGCCCCACACGCCGCCGGAGACACCGCAGTCGACGTAGCCGATGCCCTTGTCCTCGAGGGATGCGGCGTTGGCCAGGTCGTCGGTCCAGCGCGAGTTGCCGCCGTCGACGATCACGTCGCCCTCGGCGAGCAGGCCACCGAGCTCGGCCACCGTCTGCCGGGTCGGGTCGCCCGCGGGCACCATCGCCCAGACGACCTTCGGCGAGGGGAGCTGCTCGACCATCTCGGCGAGGGAGGCGACGTCGCTGACGTCGGGGTTGCGGTCGTAGCCGACCACCGTGTGGCCGCCACGGCGCAACCGCTCGCGCATGTTGCCGCCCATCTTGCCGAGCCCGACGAGTCCGATGTGCATCCGAGTGCCTCCCGTTGTGTGGTCCGGCCCCAACTCAACCACCCCGTCGCGGGTGACGACAGGGCTGGGTGACGACTGCCGTCAGGAGAGCAGGCGGCGCGGCATCAGCAGGTAGCGGAACGACTCCTTGTCGCCGCCGTCGGTGCTGGAGATGACGACCGGCTTGCTGGCCTGGGTGAAGGCGAGGTCGATGAACTCACCGTCGAGCGCGGTCAGCCCGTCGAGCAGGAACTGCGGGTTGAAGCCCGTCGTCAGGTCGTCGCCGGTGATCTCTGCCTCGATGACCTCGGTCGCCTGCGCCTCGTCGCCGGTGCCGGCGTCCAGCACGAGCTGGTTGTCGCCGAACTTCAGCTGCACCGCCGTGTTGCGCTCGGCCACCAGCGCGACGCGCTTGACCGTCTCGATCAGCTCGTCCTTGCGGACCTTCGCGATCGTGAGGTGCTCGCTCGGGAAGAGCGAGCGGACCTTGGGGAACTCACCGTCGAGCAGTCGCGTGGTCGTACGGCGAACGCCACCGACCGCACTTCCCTCGAAGCCGATCAGGCCCTCGCCACCGTCGCCGGCGCTCAGCGCGATCGTGACCTCGGCGCCGGAGGTCAGCGACTTGGCGGTGTCACCGAGCACCTTCGCCGGGACGAGCGCGGCGACCGACGCGTCGGGGGTCTGGGGGTTCCAGGTGAGCTCACGGTGCGAGAGCCGGAAGCGGTCGGTCGCGAGCAGCGACATCGTCGAGCCGTCGATCTCGATCCGCACGCCGGTCAGGACCGGGAGCATGTCGTCGCGACCGGCCGCGGTGACGGCCTGGGCGACCGCGTGCGCGAAGTCGTTGCTGGAGACGGTGCCGGTCGCGGCCGGCATCTGCGGCAGCTTGGGGTAGTCCTCGACGGGCATGGTCTGCAGGCTGAAGCGCGCGGACCCGCAGGTCAGCGAGACCCGGGGACCGTCGAGCTGCATCTCGATCGGCTTCGCCGGCAGGCTGCGACAGATGTCGGCGAGCAGCCGGCCGCTGACCAGGGCACTGCCCTCGTCGCTCACCTCGGCGTGGAGGTCGGCGCGGGCCGAGGTCTCGTAGTCGAAGGTGGACAGCACCAGGCCGGCGTCGCTGGCCTCGATGAGCAGGCCGGCGAGCACTGGAGAGCTCGGGCGGACCGGGAGGCTGCGGGCCGCCCAGGCAACGGCATCGGCGAAGACGTCGCGTTCGACGCGGAACTTCACTGCGGGCTCCTCATGTGCAAAGTTTTTCGGCGGGTCAGCAGGTGCCGCGAACGACACGATCCAGCGCACAGGTGCGCGCGGATTGTGAATCCTGCCATGGAGGAGAGGCGCGACGGGAGGGAAGTCCCGCGGTTGTCCCCAGCCAAGGGCCGGTTCAATGATTTCTGGCAATCGATCCGGTTACAGGTACATAGGAGTAATAGCGTCTGTGGAAACTGTGGAGAACTTCTGTTTGTGCAGGTGAGCCCTCGCAATGCGAGTGCACAGGGGCTGTGCGCCCAGCTGTTCACCAGCGGGGCGGGTTGTGCACCCAGCCGGGTGAACTTGTGGTTCGTGCCCGTTCGCACACAGGCCCTGTGGAGGACACGCTGGTCGGAACCACACGTCCTCCACAGATTTCTGCTCACCCTTGACGTGCCTGGACCTTGAGCCGGTTGGTCAGCTCGGACACCTGGTTGAACACCGCGCGCCGCTCGGCGAGCAGCTGGCGGATCTTGCGATCGGCATACATCACGGTCGTGTGGTCGCGGTTGCCGAACTCGGCGCCGATCTTGGGCAGCGACAGCTCGGTCAGCTCGCGGCAGAGGTACATGCCGATCTGGCGGGCCATCACGAGGTGGCGCCCGCGGCTCGGGCCGGTGAGGTCCTCGATCGAGACCCCGAAGTAGGCAGCCGTCTGGGCGATGATCAGTCCCGGCGTGATCTCCGGCTCCGCGCCCTCGGGGATCAGGTCGCGCAGGACGATCTCGGCCAGGCTCATGTCGACGTCCTGGCGGTTGAGGTTCGCGAAGGCCGTGACCCGGATCAGCGCACCCTCGAGCTCGCGGATGTTGGTCTGGATCTTGGAGGCGATGAACTCCAGCACGTCCGGCGGGGCGGTGAGCCGGTCCATCGCGGCCTTCTTGCGCAAGATCGCGATCCGCGTCTCGAGCTCGGGGGGCTGGACGTCGGTGATGAGGCCCCACTCGAACCGGTTGCGCAGCCGCTCCTCGAGCGCCTCGAGCTTCTTGGGCGCCTGGTCGGAGGTGAGCACGATCTGCTTGTTGGCGTTGTGCAGCGTGTTGAAGGTGTGGAAGAACTCCTCCTGCGTCTGCGTCTTGCCCTGCAGGAACTGGATGTCGTCGATCAGCAGCACGTCGACGTCGCGGTAGCGCCGCTTGAACCGGTCCTGCCGGTCGTCGCGGACCGCGTTGATGAACTCGTTGGTGAACTCTTCGCTGGAGACGTAGCGGACCTTGGCGTTGGTGTAGAGGCTGCGCACGTAGTGGCCGATCGCGTGCAGCAGGTGGGTCTTGCCGAGGCCGGACTCGCCGTAGACCAGCAGCGGGTTGTAGGCCTTGCCCGGCGCCTCGGACACCGCGACGGCGGCCGCGTGCGGGAACCGGTTGGAGGAGCCGATGACGAACGTCTCGAACGTGTACTTCGGGTTGAGCCGCGTCTCGAGTGCCGAGTGCGTACGCCGATCGGCGGCCTGCTCCGCGCTGGAGGCCGAGCTCGGTGCCGGCGTCGTCGCGTTGGACGTCGGGATCAGGCCGTGCGGCGTGCCGTCGTCCGCAGGTGCATTTGTCGACATGTCGCTAGGTGGACTTGTCTCTTCGGCGACATGTGTGTGCGGGGTCAGGTCCTCCAGGGCGGGGTTGACGCTGACGGCCATGCGGATCTCGCGGCCGAAGGACTCGCTGAGCGCGTCCTCGAGCTGGGCGCGCAGCCGGCCCTCGAGCTGGCCGCGCGTGAAGTCGTTGGGCACGGCGATGATGGCCGTGCTCTCGTGCAGGGTCACCGGCTCGCTCGCCCGCAACCAAGCCCGCTGGTTGGGTTGGAGGTCATGGACGATGGCTCGCCACACGGTCCCGAGATCGTTTGCCTGGTCGTCCACCGGCCTACCTCTCCTGCATCTGGTTGTTCGGCGATTCGTCCACAGAGTTGTCCACAGTCTGTGAACCATGGGCCGTCGTGGTGACCTGGGTCACACCCCGGGCAGTCGGCCCGTCCTGCTCGAACCCTAAGTGTGCAGGTCAGGCCGCAGATGAGCGGTCCTGTGACCACCCCGTTGCGACCCGTTGCCAGCGGTCGTCCTCACCGGGGCAAGGAACCTCGGTGGGCCGCAACCTAACAACCGTCGAAAGCCCCCGGCAAGCCGTCATCCACAGGCTGACCCGGTATGGCAAGGTCCTGAGTTTGACCCTGATTCGCCAGCGCGCGTACCGTTGGCCGGTCACTCCGTGTCGACGGGTGCCGCATGTCCACGACTCGCATGCCCCACACGGGTCATGCAGCGTGGGTGGGCGGTGCCGGCCGAAGAGCCAAGTGCGGCGATCACTCTGCCCGCCGTACGCACCATGTCCCGCCTGTGGAGTGGACACCCCAAGAGAAACTGCATCGGAGAGAAGCTCGTGAGCAAGCGTACCTACCAGCCGAACAACCGCCGCCGTCACAAGGTGCACGGTTTCCGCCTGCGCATGCGCACCCGCGCCGGCCGCTCGATCCTGTCGGCACGTCGCCGCAAGGGCCGCAGCAGCCTGGCCGTCTGACGGCTGCGCCCGCGGCGTCCACGCTCGTGCTGCCGGCGGCGCACCGACTCGTCGACAGTGACTCCTTCCGGGTCACGGTTCGATCGGGTCGTCGCTGCGGGTCCAGCACGCTCGTGGTCCACCTCGACGTCCAGGCGCCCGGGCAACCGGCGCGCGTGGGTTTCGTGGTCAGCAAGGCCGTGGGCAATGCCGTGGTTCGCAACCGCGTGAAGCGCCGACTTCGACACCTGACCCGGGAGCACCTGCCTGCACTGGCGGGGCTTCCGGGTTCTGCTGTGCTCGTCGTGCGTGCGCTCCCGGCCTCCGCGGACGCGACGACCACGGAACTCGACGCCGACCTGCGCCGTTGTCTGGGCAGGGTGACGTCGTGAAGTTCCTGCTGATCTGGCTGCTGAAGGCCTATCGCACGCTGATCAGCCCGCTGTACGGCCAGGTGTGCCGCTATCACCCGTCCTGCTCCGCCTACGCACTCGAGGCAGTCACCGAGCACGGTGCCCTGCGCGGCGTGTGGCTGGCTGGGCGACGACTGATCCGCTGCCACCCGTGGGCAGCCGGCGGCTATGACCCGGTTCCGCTCGATCCACACAGTCCTCCCCGCGCCGCGAGTGCGGGATCGACCCCGACCCAGGGAGCTTGAGTGCTCGAATTCTTCGGTGCCATCGGCAGTTTCATCATGACGCCGCTGTACTACGCGATCTCCTTCGTTCTCGTTGGCTTCCACAAGGTCTTCGGCGACTGGTTCGGCCCCGCCTCGGGCGTCGCCTGGGTGCTGTCGATCATCGGACTGACCCTGGTCGTGCGGGCAGCGCTGATCCCGCTGTTCGTCAAGCAGATCAAGTCCAGCCGGAACATGCAGCTGATCCAGCCCAAGGTCAAGGAGCTGCAGAAGAAGTACGGCCACGACCGTGAGCGTCTCGCGCAGGAGACGATGAAGCTCTACAAGGACTCGGGCACCAACCCGTTCGCGTCCTGCCTGCCGATCCTGCTGCAGATGCCGATCTTCCTGGCCCTGTTCCGGATCCTCGACCAGGCCGCGCGCAACCCGCAGGACAAGCGCGGGCTGATGACCCCGGAGCTGAACAACCAGCTGCGTGACGCCGTGTTCGCGGGCGCCAAGATCTCCGACACCTTCCTGAGCACCAACGACAACATGGTGCGGCTGCTGGCTGCGGTCCTCGTCATCGCGATGACCCTCACCACCTTCCTCACCCAGCGCCAGCTGATGAGCAAGAACATGCCGGCTGACGCGCTCACCGGGCCCTACGCCCAGCAGCAGAAGATGCTGCTCTACGTCTTGCCGATCGTGTTCGCCGTCGGTGGTATCGCCTTCCCGGTGGGTGTCCTCTTCTACTGGACGACCTCCAACCTGTGGACCATGGGCCAGCAGTTCTACGTGATCCGCAACAACCCCGCCCCCGGCACTCCGGCCTTCGGGGCCAAGGAGGAGCGCGACCGGGCGAAGGCTGCCCGCAAGGGCCTGACGCTCGACGCGCAGACGAGTGCGGAGCCGGCCACGACGGAGACCGCGGTCGAGGAGCGCCCGGCCCCCCGTGTGCAGCCCAAGCGCCAGACGAAGGCGCAGCGCCAGGCCAAGAAGAAGCAGCAGGGCAACAGCTAGCCCTCCCCCAGTTCCCCGCGGCCCGGCCGCGAATTCGAAGCAGATGGCAGGAGATTGCACATGAGCGAGACCAGCGCAGTTGAACCCGACGAGACCAGCACCGACCTGAGCGAGTCGACCGAGGAGTCCACGCAGGACGCGGTCGAGTCCGGCCGTCCCTCCAAGGTGGAGCGGCTCGAGAACGAGGGCGACATCGCCGCCGACTACCTCGAGGAGCTGCTGGACATCGCCGACCTCGACGGCGACCTCGACATGGACGTCGAGGGTGACCGGGCTGCGGTGTCGATCGTGGGCGCCGACCTCTCCCAGCTCGTCGGCGCGAAGGGCGAGGTCCTCGACGCGCTGCAGGAGCTCACCCGCCTGGCCGTCTACCGCGAGACCGGTGAGCGGTCTCGGCTGATGCTCGACGTCTCCGGCTATCGCGCCCAGCAGCGCGAGCGCCTGATCGCCCTGGCCACCGAGAAGATCGCCGAGGTCCAGAAGTCCGGCGAGTCCGTCTCCCTGGAGCCGATGACCTCCTTCGAGCGCAAGGTCGTCCACGACGCCGTGTCCGCTGCCGGCCTGACGTCTGAGTCCGAGGGCGCCGAGCCGCGACGCTTCGTCGTCATCCTGCCGGCCTGAGAGCGCGTGTTTCACGTGAAACAGTGCCCGTGAACACGACGAGCGACCTCCCACCCTCCGTGCCCCCGGAAACTCCCGAGGCGGCCCGGGGGGTGTTTGGTTCCATTCGTCTGCCGCTGGCGGAGGCGTACGCCGCCCTCCTGGCCACCGATGGGGTGCTCCGCGGCCTGATCGGCCCGCGTGAGGCGCCGCGCTTGTGGGATCGGCACCTCCTCAACTGTGCGGTCCTGGGTGAGGCGATCCCCCGGGACGTCTCGGTGTGCGACATCGGGTCGGGCGCCGGGCTGCCCGGCGTGGTGCTGGCCATCGCCCGCCCCGATCTGCGGATCACCCTCGTCGAACCGCTGCTGCGCCGTACGACCTTTCTCGACGAGGTCGTCGAGCAGCTGGCGCTGTCCAACGTCACCGTCGTGCGGCGTCGTGCCGAGGAGGTCAAGGAGCCGCATGGCTTCGACATCGTGACCTCCCGGGCCGTGGCGCCGCTCGAGCGTCTCCTGCGGTGGTCGATGCCGCTGGTCGCGCCGCACGGAGCGCTGGTCGCGATGAAGGGCTCCTCCGTCGCCGAGGAGATCGAAGCGGCCCGCCCGACGCTCAGGAAGCTGCGGTGCTCCGAACCCGAGATCCTCACCCTCGGGGGCGAGTCACTTGTCCACAGCACCCATGCCCTACGGGTGGCCTGGGCCGACCCTTCGCGGGTAGGTTTGCCCGCCTCACGCTCGTCACGTCCCGCGCGCCGTCGCCAACGCTGATCCCTGGCGGCCGACGCGGGTCGTGCCCCCTCTGACCGTGCCAATACTTTTGCGAAAGGTCCTGGTTGTGACCGAGGACTCGAACCGTCCTGAGCATCTCCCTCAGCGCGACGATGCGGGGTTATCCACCGCCTCATCCCCACCCGCTGAGCGTGCGTATCCACAGGAGGCTCACGTTCATCCACAGGTTGAGGGTGGATCTGTTTCACGTGAAACCAGCGCCCCCGAGCAGGTTTCACGTGAAACCAGCCCCGCATGGCGGGTGCGTACGGCGGCTGAGGTCGCCGAAGGCATGAGCGCGTACGACGACGACACCACGCCCCTCGCCCGGGCCGCGGAGCAGTCGGTGCTGGCCCGCAGCGGTCACCTGCACCGCGACACTCCCGCGCCGCGTCCCGGCGCCACCCGGGTGTTCGTGGTCGCCAACCAGAAGGGTGGCGTCGGCAAGACGACCACAACCGTCAACGTCGCCGCCGGGCTCGCCCAGCTGGGCCAGCGGGTGCTGGTGATCGACCTCGACCCCCAGGGGAACGCCTCGACCGCGCTCAGCATCGATCACCACCGCGGGGTGCCCTCGACGTACGACATGCTCGTCGACGGGCAGCCCCTGGCCGAGGTGATGAGCCAGAGCGAGGACATCCCCGGACTCTGGGTCGTGCCGGCAACGATCGACCTCGCGGGCGCCGAGATCGAGCTGGTCAGCATGGTGGCACGTGAAACCCGGCTCCAGACGGCCCTGGCGGGGCATCCCTGGGTCGGGACCGCCGCCACGGCCGGGGAGGAGCGCTTCGACTACGTCCTCATCGACTGCCCGCCGTCGCTGGGGCTGTTGACGCTGAACGCCCTGGTCGCCGGCCGGGAGATGTTCATCCCGATCCAGGCGGAGTACTACGCCCTCGAAGGGCTCGGACAGCTCCTCGAGACCGTGGAGATGGTGCGCAAGCACCTCAACCAGGACCTCGTCGTCAGCACGATCCTGCTGACGATGTACGACGCCCGGACGAGGCTTGCGGCGGGCGTGGCGTCCGAGGTGCGCGAGCACTTCGGGCCCGAGGTGCTCAAGACCGCGATCCCCCGGTCGGTGCGAGTCTCGGAGGCGCCGTCCTACGGCCAGACCGTGATGACCTACGATCCTGCGTCGGCCGGTGCGCTCAGCTATCTCGAGGCAGCCCGGGAGATCGCAACCAAGGGAGCACCTCGATGAGCACCACCCCCAAGCAGCCTCGTCGCGGCCTCGGCCGGGGCCTGGGCTCCCTCATCCCGACCGGTCCCGCCGAGTCGGACGGCTCCCACAGGTGGTCCGTGGACGCCCCCTCGACCCCGCCCACGGCCGCAGCGGACGGCAGCCCCGCGCCTGCGGCGCCCGCGACCAGCACCGGCGAGACGGATCCCGTGCACGCCGGGACCGTCTCCGGCGCCTACTTCGCCGAGCTCCCGATCGCCCAGGTGCGCCCGAACGCCCGGCAGCCTCGCCAGGTCTTCGAGGAGGAGGCCCTTGCTGAGCTCGTGCACTCGATCACCGAGGTCGGGCTGCTCCAGCCCGTCGTGGTGCGGCGCACTGGCGAGGCCGACTACGAGCTGATCATGGGGGAGCGCCGCTGGCGCGCATCCCAGGAGGCCGGTCTCGACACGATCCCGGCCATCGTCCGCCACACCGACGACAACGACATGCTCCGCGACGCGCTGCTGGAGAACCTGCACCGGTCGCAGCTCAACCCGCTCGAGGAGGCTGCCGCCTACGGGCAGCTGCTCGAGGACTTCGGCTGCACCCACGACGAGCTGGCGCAGCGCATCGGTCGCTCGCGCCCCCAGATCAGCAACACGCTGCGGCTGCTCAAGCTGTCCCCGGCCGTCCAGCGTCGCGTCGGGGCCGGCGTCCTGTCGGCCGGCCACGCCCGCGCCCTGCTGACCATCGAGGACCCGGACCTCCAGGACCGCCTCGCGGCCCGCGTCACCGCCGAGGGCATCAGCGTGCGCGGCCTCGAGGAGATCGTCTCCCTCGGGCCCGGCCAGACCGGCACTCCCCGCACCCAGCGCAGTCGCCCGACGGCTCCGGGCCTGGCCGATCTCGCCGAGCGGCTCTCGGACCGGTTCGAGACCCGGGTCAAGGTCGACCTCGGCAAGGCCAAGGGCAAGATCACGGTCGAGTTCGCCTCCCTCGACGACCTGCGCCGGATCGTGGAGGTCATGGACCCGCGCAACCGGAACGACCGTCCGATCTGAGGATCCTCAGCGCTCACCCGGCAGGTCTGGGTCGTCCGGGCGCCCGGTTCACAGCCCGGCGCAACGCTCTGACCTGCACGAACGCTGCTATGTCGACAAAGCGATGCAGCAACAAAGCGACTTGACGACAGGTCGAGAAATCACTTCTTGGTGGCGGCCTTCTTGGCGGCCTTGCGACGCGCGCGCTCGCGCTTCTCCGCGACATCGAGGTCAGCGGCCTCCGCGAGCGTCGGCGCCGTACCCCCGAGACGGGCGGGCACCCACCACGAACCGGGAGGCTGCTCGGCGGTCGGGTAGGCGGTGATCGTCTGCTCCAGCAGGACGTTCATGCGCCGGTGCAGCTCCGCGGTCTGGGCGACCGCGTTGTCCTCGGTGGTGGGATGCATCGGCTCACCGACGGTGAGGGCGATGGTCTTGCCCCGGGAGAAGTCGCGCGGGTGGTCCTTCGTCATCATCCGCTGCGTGCCCCAGAGGACGACGGGCACGAGCGGCACCCCGGCCTCGGCCGCGATGCGCACGGCGCCGGTCTTGAACTCCTTGAGCTCCATCGCGCGCGAGATGGTCGCCTCGGGGAAGATCCCGACCGCCTCGCCGGACTTGAGGTGGTCCAGTGCGACCGCGAGCGACGTCTCACCGGCGGCCCGGTCGACCTCGATGTGGTGCAGCGACCGCATGAAGGGGCCCACCGCGGGGTGATCGAACAGCTCGCGCTTCGCCATGAAGCGGACCTTGCGCCCGGACGGGTTCGCGGCCAGCCCGCCGTAGACGAAGTCGACGTAGCTGATGTGGTTGAAGGCCAGCAGGACGCCGCCGGAGCGCGGCACGTGCTCGGTCCCGGTCATCTGGAACCGCTGTCCGAGCAGCCGGAAAGCGGCCTTGGCGGTGACGATGACGGGGGGATAGGTGAGATCGCGCATGGCAGGGAGCCTAAGCCCCGTCAGGGGACCCTGCGACGCAACGTGACGCCTCTCATCAGCGGGGCGTGCGCCGGCCGGCTAGCGCCTGGTCGCGAGGAAGTCGCCGATCCGCCCGATGGCCTCCTCGAGCACGGACGCCTCGGGCAGGGTCACGAGCCGGAAGTGGTCGGGCGCGAACCAGTTGAAGCCGGTGCCGTGGGTGACCAGGATCTTCTTGGCCCGCAGCAGGTCGATCACGAACTGCTGGTCGTCGTCGATGGCGTAGACCTCGGGGTCCAGGCGCGGGAAGCAGTAGAGCGCACCCTTCGGCGTCACGTTGGAGACGCCCGGGATCTCGTTGAGCAACCGGTCTGCGAGCATCGACTGCTCGTAGAACCTGCCCCCGGGACCGATGAACTCCTCGATCGACTGGTAGCCGCCGAGCGCGGTCTGGATGGCGTGCTGCGCGGGCACGTTGGCGCACATGCGCATGTTGGCCACGAGCGTCAAGCCCTCGAGGAAGTCCGTGGCGATCTCCTTCGGCCCCGAGATCATCAGCCAGCCGGCGCGGTAGCCGCAGACGCGGTAGGCCTTGGACAGGCCGCTGAAGGTCAGGCAGAGCACGTCGTTGCCGGCGAAGGTCGCGGCGTGGTGGTGCTGGGCGTCCTCGAAGAGGATCTTCTCGTAGATCTCGTCGGCGAACACGACCAGCTGGTGGCGCCGGGCGATGTCGACCAGGCCCTTGACGATGTCCTCGCTGTAGACCGCGCCCGTGGGGTTGTTCGGGTTGATGATCACGAGACCATGGGTGTTCTCGGTGATCTTGGCCTCGATGTCGGCCAGGTCGGGGTTCCAGCCGTTCGACTCGTCGCAGCGGTAGTGCACCGCCGTACCGCCCGAGAGCGTGATCGCGCCGGTCCACAGCGGATAGTCGGGCGCGGGCACCAGGATCTCGTTGCCGTCGTCGAGGAACGCCTGCAGCACCATCGAGATGAGCTCGGAGACGCCGTTCCCGATGAAGACGTCCTCGACGCTGACCTCGCGCAGCCCGTGGGACTGGTAGTAGTTCATCACCGC
This sequence comes from Nocardioides allogilvus, assembly GCF_003047285.1. Classification (GTDB taxonomy): domain Bacteria; phylum Actinomycetota; class Actinomycetes; order Propionibacteriales; family Nocardioidaceae; genus Nocardioides; species Nocardioides allogilvus. The sequence goes on from NZ_PZYX01000003.1 coordinate 141,849, forward strand.
GGTGCGCGCGGAGTAGATGCCTTGCGAGTCGCTGTAGCCCTGCGACTCCGGCAGGTGGTGGATGATGTCGGCCAAGATCGCCTCGGGTGCCTCGAAGCCGAAGGGTGCGGTGTTGCCGATGTTGAGCTTCAGGATCCGGTGTCCCTCGGCCTCGAGGCGCTGGGCCTCGACGAGGATCGGGCCCCGGACGTCGTAGCGGACTCCCTGCAGCTTCTTGCTCTGGCGGATCTGGCGCATGGGCCCATCCTCGCAGTAGGGCATCGCGCCTAGCATGGGGTCATGGCCCGGCGGACAGCCCCGCTCACGCTCGACCACCTGGCTCAGGTGCGCGAGCCGTGTCGCTCCTGCCTGTTCTGGTCGACCGATCCGGTCAGTCGCGCCCGGCTGGGCAGCGGTGAGGAGACGCAGGCGCGCGACGCCTGGCTGTCGTGGGTCCTGCGCGAGTGGGGCTCGGCCGGGCGGGTCGCGCTGGTCGACGGGGAGGTCGTCGGGCACGCGATCTATGCCCCCGCGGTCTTCTTCCCGGGCGCTGCCGGCATCCCGACCTCGCCGCCCTCGCCCGACGCCGTCCTGCTGTCCACGGTGTACGTCGACCCGTCGGCCCGCCACGGAGGCGTCGGCCGGCTCCTGGTGCAGGGGATGGCGCGCGACCTGGTCAAGCGCAACATCGCCGCGGTCGAGGCCTTCGGCGACACCCGGGGCCGCTCCTACGGCTGCGTGATGCCGGCCGAGTTCCTCGGCCGGGTCGGATTCAAGACCCAGCGCGCCCACGTGACCACGCCACGGATGCGGATGGACCTGCGCACCACGGTGACCTGGAAGAGCGAGGTCGGGGCCACCCTCGAGAAGCTGTGGGGCGTGGTGCGCCCGGCGCCGGCGCCTGCACCCAAGACGACGCACCGCTCGTCAGTCTGAGCCCGGGCTCGTCCGGTGCGGGGGTCGGCGGCGCCGTACGACCCCGAAATGCACGTCGACCCGGCACGTGATGTGCCGGGCCGACGAGGAAGCGACTCAGATGAAGTCGGCGAGCTCCTTGAGGAGCGCGGCCTTCGGCTTGGCGCCGACGATCGACTTCACGACCTCGCCGCCCTGGTAGACGTTGATCGTCGGGATGCCGGTGACGCGGTAGGACGCCGGGGTGACCGGGTTCTCGTCGACGTTCATCTTCAAGAACGTGATCTTCTCGCCGTGCTCGGCGTTGATCTCGTCGAGGATCGGGGCGACCTGGCGGCACGGGCCGCACCACTCGGCCCAGAAGTCGACGAGGACGGGCTTGTCGGACTTGAGGACCTGCGCCTCGAACTCGGCGTCGGTGACGGCGGAGATGTTGCCCACGGGGTTGCCCTTTCGGTTGTCTGATGAGGTCTGTAGATGAGTGAACACCACGTCGCCGACATCTGTTCCCACGTCTGTTCGGCGTGGGTACGGCGACGCGAAGCGCTCGATCAGCCGGCGACCTGGGCGGCTTCCTCGACCTCGCGCGCGGTGGCGGCAGCCGAGCCGGCGCTCGAGGCGGCGTGGTCCAGATCGGCGATGTAGCGCTCGGCGTCGAGGGCGGCCGCGCAGCCGGTGCCGGCCGCGGTGATGGCCTGGCGGTAGTGGTGGTCGACGAGGTCGCCGGCGGCGAAGACGCCGCGCAGGTTGGTCGCGGTCGAGGGGTGCTTGACCAGGACGTAGCCGTCGTCGTCGAGGTCGACCTGGCCGGTCAGCAGCTCCGAGCGCGGGTCGTGGCCGATGGCGATGAACAGGCCGGTGACGTCGAGCTGGCGCTCCTCACCGGTCACGGTGTCGCGCAGGGTCAGCGACTCGAGGCGGTCATCGCCGTTGATCGAGGCGATCTCGGAGTTCCAGACCATCTCGAGCTTGGGGTCGGCGAAGGCGCGCTCCTGCATGATCTTGGAGGCGCGCAGCTCGTCGCGGCGGTGGATCAGGTAGACCTTCGAGCCGAAGCGGGTGAGGAAGGTGGCCTCCTCGACGGCCGAGTCACCGCCGCCGATGACCGCGATGGCCTGCTCGCGGAAGAAGAAGCCGTCGCACGTCGCGCACCAGGAGACTCCGCGACCGGAGAGCTCCTCCTCGCGGGGTAGACCGAGCTTGCGGTAGCCGGAGCCCGTCGCGAGGATCACCGAGCGGGCGTGGAACTCGCCGTCCGCGGTCTTGACGACCTTGATGTCGCCGGTCAGGTCGACCTCGACGACGTCGTCGGAGACCAGCTCGGCGCCGAAGCGCTCGGCCTGGGCGCGCATCTCGTCCATCAGGGCCGGGCCCATGATGCCGTCGCGGAAGCCGGGGAAGTTCTCCACCTCGGTGGTGTTCATCAGCGCACCACCGGCGGTGACGGAGCCCTCGAAGACCAGCGGGTTGAGCGACGCGCGCGCGGCGTAGACAGCGGCCGTGTAGCCCGAGGGACCCGAACCGATGATGATGACGTTGCGGACTTCAGACATGCGGTTTCAGGGCTCCTGGAGATGGGGGATGGCTCTACGACGTGTGCAACCGATCGTAGGCGGCCGATGTTCCGCCCGGTGGGCCAGTCCGTCAGCGCGCCCGCAGCCGCACCGAGCGGGCGGGCGAGGCCTCGCCGCAGAGGAACAGGTCGACACGCTGCCGGTCGGCCACCGGCGCGCGGAAGACGAGCACGGCGGGGACACCGTCGAAGGTCACCGGCACCCGCTTGCCGCTCCGGGCGTCCGCGAGCGTGCAGAGCGGGCTGCTGGAGTAGGCGGCGGTGAGAGAGGCGCGGCGCAGGGCCCGCACCTGGGAGCGGAGCCCCGACTCACTCGTGAGGGCACCGGGGCCGGCCGGCGTCCTCCCGTTCTGCATCCTGAGGTCACTCAGCTTTTCCTCGGCGTCGGCCGCGGAGTCGGACTCCGCGTCGAAGGCCCGGCCGGACTCGGCCGTGGCGGGTCGCTCGTCGCTCGAGGCGGCCGAGTCGCCGGCACCGGCGCTGCTGCCCGCGTCGGTGGACGTGCCGGACGGCAGCACCTGGCCGATGCCGACGCCGAGCACCACCACGGCGGCGGCTGCGAGCAGGGCCGTGGCGGCCGTACGGCGACGACGCGACGCCAAGGTCACGACGGGCGCCGGCGCCTGCACGCGCTCGGACCTGAGCGAGGCGAGCGTCTCGTCGAGGCGCGCGACGACCTCGGGGGGAGTGGGGTCGCTGTGACGGGCCGACGCGAGGAGCCTGCGCACGGCGTCGTCCTGTCCGGGAGTCAGCGGGTCGGGCGTGGGATCGGTCAACGGGGGCACCTCCTTCGGCGGGGCAGGGGACGGACGGTCTGGTCAGCTCGGGGCGGGCGGCGGCGCGCGCGGAGGGCCAGTGGTTGGGACGTCCGCGGTGGGCGGGAGGTTCCTGGTGTCGGCCACGTCACGCTGCGGCGGTGCGAGCACCCCGAGGAGCGGGGCCAGCCTCGCCCGGCCCCGGAAGCAGCGCGACTTGACCGTGCCTTCGGCGACGTCGAGCATCTGCGCGGCCTCGGCCACGGAGTAGCCCTCCATGTCGACGAGCACGAGCGCTGCGCGCTGGTCGGGGGTGAGCGTGCCCAGCGCGGTGAGCACCGTGCGCCGGCGCTCGTCGGCCACCGCGAGCTCGGCCGGGTCGAGCTCCGCGTCGGTCGAGCTGACGAGCGAGCCCCGGTCGGCGCGGTCCTCGAGGTCGTCGGGCAGGGCCTCGGTGCGCCTGACCTTCATCGCCCGCAGGCGGTCGAGACAGGCGTTGACGACGACCCGGTGCAGCCAGGTCGTCACGGCCGCGTCCCCGCGGAAGGAGCCGGCCCGGCGGAACGCCGCGATCATCCCCTCCTGGAGTCCGTCGGCGGCGTCCTCGGGGTTGCCCATGGTGCGCAGGGCGACCGCCCAGAGCCGGTCGCGGTGACGGGCGAAGAGCTCACCGAACGCGTCGGCGTCGCCGTCGACGTGCAGCGCGAGCAGCTCGGCGTCCGTGCGCTCGGCGTGCCCCAGGGCCGGTCGTGGGGTCACCCCTTGACCACCACGTCGGCGATGGTGCCCCGGAACCCGCCCTCCACCGGGGGGATCGAGGTCAACCAGACCGTGACGAACTGGCCGGACACCGGCTCGTCGAGGGCGACAGCTAGCCCGCCGTTGCCCGCTGCCGTGCCGACGGGCGTGAGGTCGGAGACGCTGGTCGGGGCGGTCTCGGTGACATAGACCGACACCGCCGTGGGGCCGCCCAGGGTCGCGATGTCGATCTCGCGGACGCCGATGGTGGCACCGAGGTCGAGCACCAGGCCGACGCCTTCCTTGAGCCCGGTCGGCCCGAAGTCCTGCTTGTACGTCGAGGTGTGCCACGAGGTCTCGGGATCGCCGTCGATCGCCAGCGGCACCAGCTCGGGGTACTCCTCCTGCGGCGGCGAGCCCTGCGGGTCGAGGTCGAAGGCCGTGATGCCCGTGAGCGGCGTGGGCGTCGGGCCCTGCGACGTCGTCGTGGTCGTCTCCCCGGGCTCCTCCTCGGCGCCGCCTGAGCCGAGGTGATAGGCCGCGGCAGCAGCCACCAACGCGAGCACGCCGATGGCGATGCCCATCGCGAGCCGGAACCAGTTGCGCCCGGGGACGACGTCGTCCCCGCTGTCGGCGAGCTCCTGCGAGGGCCAGACCCCGCTGCCGGAGCTGGTGGCCGGACCGGTCGACTCCCACGGCCAGTAGGACGGGGACTGGGCAGCGGTGCTGCCGGGTCGCGGGCGACGGACCGGCTGGCCCTCGGGGGGCTCCGGCGCGAACAGGGGCTTGGCGGGCTTCTCCTCGAACGGGGGCGGCGGGGCGGGCGCCTCCCTGCGGGCCGGGATCCAGCCGACCTCGTCGTTCTCGTCGAAGACCGGGATGCCGGCCTGGGTCGGGAGCTCCTCGGCGACGGGGCTGGTCTCGATGATGGCGGTGGGCTCAGCAGGCTGGGCAGGCTCGGACGCGTCGGGCTCGAACGGCTCGGGCTCGGGCGGCTCGGGCTCGGGCGGCTCGGGCCTCGGCTCGGGACGTGCCTCGATGGGAGTCGGCGTCGTGGCAGGCCGGACCTGGGCCGGTGGCACCGGTGGGGACGGCGTGGGCATGGGCCCGATCCGGCTGATGGGCTGGGTCGGCGGTGGCCCGCTCCAGGCGCCGCCCTCGGCCATCCCGGTCGGGTCGCCGACGAACTCGGCGAGCGCTGACGCGACCCCGGCCATGGTCGAGAGGTCGTGCACGGAGCGGTGGCTGTGTCCGGAGACCTGGTTGATGACCTGGTCGCAGAGCGCGTCGAGCGGGCGGGGGATCCCGGCCCGCACGCGTCGCGGTCGCAGCACGTCGCCGTGCACCGTCGGCGCGGGCGGCAGGTTGGAGATGGAGACGCCCGCCCACTTGCCGGTCAGCGCGGCATAGAGCACGGCGACCGTGTCGACCAGGTCGGCCGACTGGCGCCCGGGCGCCAGGCCGTGCAGGGCCGCGTCGACGGCGAAGCCGATGATCCGCACCTGCCCCTGCCGGTCGATCAGGACGTTCTCCGGCACCATCCGGCCGTGGTCGAGGCCGGCGTCGTGCGCCCGCGCCAGGCTGGCGGCCACCTCGGAGACGATCCAGGCCGCTCGACGGGGCTGCAGCGGGCCGCTCGCGGCGAGCATGATGTCGAGGGAGGTGCCCGCACCCCACTCGTTGACGACGTAGCAGACATCGTCGGTCCGGTCGGCGTCGAGCACGCGCAGCATCCGGCGGTCGTGGTGCGGCGCCGTACGCCGTGCAGCCTCGAGCAGGCCGTCGGCGCGCTCGTCCGACCGCGGGATCAGGTGTACGGCGACGTGCCGGTCGAGGACGAGGTCGTGGGCGCGCCAGAAGCGGCCACCGGCGCTCTCGGTCAGCAGCTCGTCGAGGCGGTAGCGGCGGGCGAGCTGGTCACCGGCATGCAGCGAGTCAGGCACGCGGTTCCTCACCCTCCCCGGTCCGACAGGCGTTCGACGCCCTCATCGTAGGACTCACGCGCGCCGCAGGCGGGCCAACGCGGCGTCGGTCACGGAGGTGACTTCGCGGACACGGAAGGTGCGGGCGAGCAGGAGCACGCCGCCGAGCCCGACCGCGCCGGCGAGGCCACCGCGGATCGCGGAGACCCAGGGCTCGGGTTCGTCGGCGAGGGAGCCGAACGCGGCGGTGAGCCCGAGGGTCACCAGCCAGGCCGCGAGGACGGCCGGAGCGACGACGAGCAGCATCCGGACCAGGAAGCGCACGAGGCCCGGTGTCCCGATGCCCCCGAGCACGTGGCGCAGGGAGGCATAGCTGATCGCCGAGCCGACGAGGTAGGCCGAGAGGTAGGCCACCGCGAGGGCGGGGGCGGTGTGGCGGTCGTCCACCCGGCTCACCAGCAGCAGCGCCATCACGATGTTGGTCGCGGAGATGGCGCACTGGATGAAGAAGACGCGGCGCGTCTGCTCGAGGGCGTAGAACCCGCGCAGCATGAGGTAGTGGACGGTGAAGAACACCAGGCCCGGCGCGAACAGCGCGAGGGTCGGGGCGAACCGCTCGTGGGTGCCCTCCTCGGCCCAGCCGAACAGCACGTTGGACACGTCGGCGGCCAGCACCGGGAGCAGCGCCGCGATCGGCAGCACGAGGGCCAGTGCGCTGCGCAGCGTCGAGCCGATGGCGCGGCCCAGGTCGGGCAGGCGGTGGTCGGCGGCGTACGCGGAGATCCTCGGGAGGATCGCGGTCGCCAGCGAGACGGTGATGATCGAGTGGGGGACCATCATGATCAAGAAGGCGTTGGAGTAGACGGTGTAGCCGGTGCCCTCCGGATCGGTCACGGTGCCGCCTGCGGCCTGGTTGATCACCACGAAGTAGGCGAGCTGGTTGACGACGACGAACAGCACCGTCCAGCCGCCCAGCGCGAGCGTCTTGGCCAGGCCCTCGTCACGGAAGTCGAAGCGGGGCCGGTAGGAGAAGCCTGCCGCGCGGAGGTAGGGCAGCAGGATCAGGAGCTGGACGGCGATGCCCAGCGTCGAGCCCACCCCCAGCAGCAGCTCCTGGTTGCCGCCCAGTGCCTGCTGGTACTCGGACTCGGTGGCCTTGCCGTAGAGCACGAGGTAGATCACCAGCATCACAACCGCGACGAGGTTGTTGGCGATCGGCGCCCACATCATCGGGCCGAACCGGCCACGGGCGTTGAGGATCTGCCCGACCAGCACGAACATGCCGTAGAAGAAGACCTGCGGCAGGCACAGCCGGGTCAGGTCGACGATCGACTGGAAGTGAGCGGCCCGGCCGGGTGCGTCGAACTCGCCGGGCAGGAAGAGCCGCAGTGCCCAGGGCGCGACCGCGATGAGCACCACCGTCACGGTGCCGAGGAACAGCGCGGCCAGGGTGATGACGCGGTTGGCATAGGCGTCGCCGCCGTCCTCGTCGCCCTTCATCGCCCGCACCAGCTGCGGGACGAGCACGGCGTTGAAGACGCCGCCCGCGACCAGGATGTAGATCATGTTGGGCAGGGTGTTGGCCAGGGTGAAGAGGTCGGCCTGCAGCGCTGCACCCAGGGCCGCCACGAGCAGCGCTCCGCGCAGGAACCCGCTGATCCGCGAGAAGGCCGTGCCGGCGGCCATCACCGCGCTGGAGGCCAGCAGGGTCGGGGCCTGCTTCTGCTCGCTCACGCGACCTGCTCGCCGGCGGCCTTGTCGTCGGCCTTGTCGCCGGCCTTGCCGCGGTCGCGGAGGCGGCGTACGAGCCGGACCGCGATGGTGCCGAAGAGCAGGGCCGCGCCGCCGGCGAGCAGCAGCCAGATCAGGCCACTCACCTGGGCGGCGCGGATCTGCAGGTTGGTGCTCGAGCCGAGCGGCTCGCCCTGGGTGTCGGTCACGACGAGACGGACCTGGTGGATGCCGGGGCGATCGGCCGTCACGCGCGGCAGGATGCGGTGCCGCGCGCCCGCGCTGATCTGGATCGGGCCCTGGTCGGCGAACTCGAGGTCACCGTCGGACTCGACGGCGATCCGCACCGTCACCGGCTGGTCGAGGCCGTTGACGAGGTCGGCGCCGAACTGCCCGCTCTCGCTCGACAGGGTCACCGCGTCCGGTGCGTCGACGGTGACGCTGGCCATCTGGTCGGCGACGAACACACTTGCCTCGCGCACCGACTCGGCGGCCCGGGCGGCGTTGACGCGGTGTCCGGAGGAGAGGCTCATCAGCACCTCGTCGGCGACCTGCTGGCGCACGAGGTTGGGGAGGCTGAGGGTCCCTGCGAGCAGGTTGGCGCGGGTGGTGAACTGGTCGGCAGCGCTGAAGTTGAGGACGTCGAGCGCCGCCTCCGCGTCCTCGTCGGTGTAGACCAGTCCGACCGCGTTCATCGAGGCCGCGGGGCGCAGGGTGAGGTCGGCGACGCTGATCGGCTCCAGCCACGGCACCTCGAGGCCGGTGAACAGGGGGCTCGGGTCGACGGGTCGCCAGTGGGCCGGCAGCATCATCACGACGGGTGAGCGGGAGCCGGACTGCAGGCGCAGGGCCACCTCGCTCAGCAGCCGCTGCCGCAGGGCCAACGGGTCGGCGGAGGCGGTCGGGCTCGGGCCGCCCGCCGCGGCCCCGCTGGAGGTGACGACCACCTTGTGCTCGAGCAGGCGCACCATCGACTGCGGCGCGTTGGGGGGCACGGACGCGAAGGACGTGTCGGCCACCATGATCGTGGTGTCCGGCGTGGCTGCCTCGATGGCGGCCGGGCTCAGGATGCCGTCGCGCGGGGCGATCGCCGGCGTGGCGGCGACCTCCAGCCAGGCCATCACCTGGGCGCTGCGCGTCACGGCCTGCTGGTAGTAGCCGGGACCGTGCACCGCCGCTGCGGACACGTCGAGGTCGCCGTACGGCAGGGCGAGGACGGGCTGGTCGGCCGTGACCTGCCTGAAGCGGTCGAGCCAGGCGCCGGCCAGGCCGGCGACCCGCTGCTCCTCCTCGGTGAGCTCGTCGTCGGGGTCGACCGGGGGGATCGGGTCGGAGGGTGCCGAGAAGGGATCGGGCCCGGCCGGCGCGCCGTCCGTCGGGGAGGCAGGCTCGTCGGAGGGCTCCTCGGTGGGCTCGGGCGTCACCGCAGGATCGGGGGCCAGGCTGCGGTCGGGGTTGCCCTCCTCGAGCCGGGCCACCGCCGCGAGCACGGCCGGGTCGACCAGCCAGGTGAGGGGGACGTCGGCGTCGTCCGCCGCCAGGATCGAGTGCAGCCGGCCGCCCTCGGCGAGCGACCTGGCCCACCTGCCGACCCGGTCCACGCGACCTGAAGGAGTGAGCCACACGGTCTCGCGGATGGGCACGACGATCGCCGCATCGACGCTGTCCGGGTTCTTCCCGCTGCGCGGCACCAGCGGGATGAAGGTGCGGGCGCGCCCGTCGGCGACGATGTCACGCTCCACCGAGGAGCTGCCGAGGGCGTGCACCCCGAGCCAGTAGACGCCGGTGGCCTCGACGAGGATCTCGCTGCGCGGCACCTTGAGCCGGAACTCCGTCGTCTCGCCGGGTTCGAGCACCTCGACGGTGTCCTCGGTGCCGGGCGTCACGATCCGTTCGCCGACGAACTCGTCCGCGTCGATCGCCGAGGACGCGGCCAGCGAGGGCGCGTCAACGATCGGGGACGCGGAGACCAACGCATAGAGATTGATGTCGGTCCACTGCTCGTCGCTCTGGTTGGTGAGCGTGCCGGTGATCCTGACCGGGCGCTCGTCGTCGCTCAGGGCCGAGGGCTTGATCGAGTCGAGGTGGATCTTCAACGGGTCGGCGGCTGCCCGGGCCGGGGCGCCCTTGCGGGGTTCTGCGGAGGCGGTCGCGAGGCTCGCCGACGCGGGCCCGAGCAGGGCCAGGACGAGGGAGAGCGTGGCGAGGACGAGAGCCCGCGCCGTCGTCGGCACCGCCGGGATCCGTCCCCGACTCCTCCGGGCGGGGAGGGAGGGGGACAGGTGCTGCACGGCACGACTGTAGCCGCGCAGACCACCCCTTCGAGCACGACGCTCGCGACCACGGCGATCCCTCTCCGATCCCCTAGAGTTGACCCTCGTGTCCGACGCCGCCCTGCCTCCATTGACCATCGTCGAGGTCGAGCGCCGCGTCAGCGCGGAGCTGACCCGGATCGGGCCGGTGATCGACCAGCTCGGGGCGCGCTTCGCCGCGGCCGGCGAGGAGCTGGCGCTGGTCGGCGGCCCGGTGCGCGACGCGATGCTCGGGCGCCTGCAGAACGACCTCGACTTCACCACCTCCGCCCGGCCCGAGAAGACCGAGAAGCTGCTCGCCGGCTGGGTCGACGCGATCTGGGACATGGGCCGCGCCTTCGGCACCATCGGCGCACGCATCGGCGAGTGGCAGGTGGAGATCACGACCTACCGCTCCGAGACCTACGACCCGCTCTCACGCAAGCCCGACGTGGCGTACGGCGACAACCTGGCCGGCGACCTCGGGCGGCGCGACTTCACGGTCAACGCGATGGCGGTCAGCGTCCCCGGTCGCGAGTTCGAGGACCCGTACGGCGGACTCGTCGACCTCGCCAACCGGACCCTGCGCACCCCCGGCCGTCCCGAGGACTCCTTCTCCGACGACCCGCTGCGGATGATGCGCGCCGCCCGCTTCGCCGCGCAGCTCGGCTTCGCCGTTGCGCCGGAGGTGGTCGCGGCCATGACCGAGATGGCCGGGCGGATCGAGATCATCTCCGCGGAGCGGGTCCGCGACGAGCTGGTCAAGCTGGTGTGCGCGCCGTTCCCCCGGCTCGGGCTCACGCTGCTGGTGGACACCGGCCTGGCGGCACACGTCCTGCCCGAGCTGCCGGCGCTGGCCCTCGAGCGCGACGAGCACCACCGCCACAAGGACGTCTACGAGCACACGCTGACGGTGCTGGAGCAGTCGATCGACCTCGAGTCGCGCTTGGGGGGCGGTCCCGACTTCGTCTCCCGCTTCGCCGCGCTGATGCACGACGTCGGCAAGCCGCGGACCCGGCGCTTCGAGTCCGGCGGTCTCGTCACCTTCCACCACCACGACGTGGTGGGCGCCAAGATCACCCGCAAGCGGATGCAGGCGCTGCGCTTCTCCAACGCCGAGATCGACGCCGTGTCCAAGCTGGTCGAGCTGCACCTGCGCTTCCACGGCTACGGCTCCGGTGAGTGGACCGACGCGGCGGTCCGCCGCTACGTCCGCGACGCCGGCGACCAGCTCGAGCGGCTGCACATCCTCACCCGCGCCGACTGCACGACCCGCAACCAGCGCAAGGCCGACCGCCTGCGCCGGACCTACGACTCGCTCGAGGAGCGGATCGACCGGCTCGCCGAGCAGGAGGAGCTCGCCTCCATCCGTCCCGACCTCGACGGCGCGCAGATCATGGAGATCCTCGGCATCGAGCCGGGGCGCCGCGTCGGTGACGCCTACAAGCACCTGCTCGAGCTGCGGATGGACAACGGGCCGATGAGCGAGGACGACGCCCGCGCCGCCCTGCTGGCGTGGGCCGAGGCCAACCCGGTCGACTGAGGCTGGGTAACGTAACCGCCCATGACCGATCTCGTCGCACCCCTGCTCGAAGAGTCCACCACCATCGATGCTGCGCCCGAGAAGGTGTGGACCCTCGTCTCCGACCTCGGCCGGATGTCCGAGTGGAGTCCACAGGTCGTCAAGACGATCGTCCGCGGCCGCCCGATCCAGCTCGGCACCAAGATGATCAACATCAACCGGCGTGGCCTGCTCGTGTGGCCCACCCAGTCCAAGGTCGTCCGGTTCGAGCCGCAGCGCGAGGTCGCGTTCCGGGTCAAGGACAACTTCACGATCTGGTCGTTCACCCTCGAGGCCGACGGTGCCGGCGGCACGCGCCTGATCCAGCGCCGCGAGGCGCCCGACGGCATCTCGAACATCTCCCGCGCCCTGACCGAGCGGATGCTCGGCGGCGTCGCCGACTTCCAGGTCGAGCTCGGCGAGGGCATGCGCGAGACCTTGGCGAAGATCAAGGTCGCCGTGGAGCGCTGACGCTTCGCCGTACGGCGTGGTGCTGGTGTGGCACCCACCCCTGGCGCCCCACGAAAACCCGCATAGGCGGGGGAATCGAGGGTTCCGGAGTGTTGCAACACCCCAGAACGTGACGAAACCCCCGAGAGGTTGCCTCTCGGGGGTTTCGGCGGTTCAGCTCACCAGCGGTGAGATCACTCGCCCTTGATGAACTTCTCGAGCTCCTCGCGACCGAGGTCGTCGGGCATCTGCACCGGCGGGCTCTTCATGAGGTAGGTCGAGGCGGCGATGATCGGGCCGCCGATGCCGCGGTCGAGGGCGATCTTCGCGGCGCGCACGGCGTCGATGATGATGCCGGCCGAGTTGGGCGAGTCCCAGACCTCGAGCTTGTACTCCAGGTTGAGCGGGACGTCGCCGAAGGCGCGACCCTCGAGGCGGACGTAGGCCCACTTGCGGTCATCGAGCCAGGCGACGTAGTCGGACGGGCCGATGTGGACGTTCTTGCTGTCCGTGAGGCCGGCCAGCGAGCCGGTCAGGTTGGACGTCACGGCCTGGGTCTTGGAGACCTTCTTGGACTCCAGGCGCTCCCGCTCGAGCATGTTCTTGAAGTCCATGTTGCCGCCGACGTTGAGCTGGTAGGTGCGATCCAGCGCGACACCGCGGTCCTCGAACAGCTTGGCCATCACGCGGTGCGTGATGGTCGCGCCGACCTGCGACTTGATGTCGTCACCCACGATCGGGACGCCGGCGTCCTCGAACTTCTTGGCCCACTCGGGGTCGGAGGCGATGAAGACGGGCAGCGCGTTGACGAAGCCGCAGCCGGCGTCGATGGCGCACTGGGCGTAGAACTTGTCCGCCTCCTCGGAACCGACCGGGAGGTAGGACACGACGACGTCGACCTGGGCAGCCTTGAGGGCGGCCACGACGTCGACCGCCTCGGCGGGCGACTCGTCGATCGTCATGCGGTAGTACTTGCCGAGGCCGTCCAGGGTCGGGCCGCGCAGCACCTCCACACCGATGGTGGGGACGTCGCAGATCTTGATCGTGTTGTTCTCCGAGGCGTTGATCGCCTCCGAGAGGTCCTTGCCGACCTTCTTGTCGTCGACGTCGAAGGCGGCGACGAACTTCACGTCAGAGACGTGGTAGTCGCCGAACTTCACGTGCATGAGGCCCGGAACGACTGCGGTCGGGTCGGCGTCCTTGTAGTACTCGACGCCCTGGATGAGGGAGGTGGCGCAGTTGCCGACCCCCACGATTGCTACTCGTACGGACCCCATGGGGACTCTCCTTGTGTCGTGGGACTTCTTGGTGGCGTGCATGGTCAGTGGTCGGTGCTCGGGGTGTGGACCGTCCGCGCCCCGTGCGGTGAGAGGGGTTCGCCCCGCTCGGCGGAGATGAGGTCGGAGAGCCAGCGCACTTCGCGCTCGACCGACTCGACCCCGTGCCGCTGCAGCTCTGCGGCATACCTGTTGACCTCGGCCTGGGTGCGCTCGAGATCCGACTGGACGCGTGCCAGTCGTTCCTGGAGTCGGGTACGGCGCCCTTCGAGCACCCGCAACCGGATCTCCATGTCGGTTCGTCCGAAGAACGCGAACCGGATGTCGAAGTTGTCGTCCTCCCACGCCGTGGGACCGACCTCCGACATCAGGCGCTCGAACTCGGTGTGCCCGGCCTCGGTGACCTCGTAGACGATCCGGGGGCGGCGCGACACCGGTGTGGTGGCCGTCGCCTCCTCGATGAGGTTGGCCCGGAGCATCTTCTTCAGCGCGGGGTAGAGGGAGCCGTAGGACAGCACCCGACCCCAGCCGAGCATCAGGTTGAGCCGCTTGCGCAGCTCGTAGCCGTGCATGGGTCCCTCGTGCAGCAGTCCGAGGACTGCCAGCTCGATGGTCTCTGCGCGACGTGCCATGCGACCTATCGTAGCGATATATCCACACGCCGCTAATCGAAGTCGACCAGCCCTGCCACGTACCCTTTGCGCGTGAGCAAGCGCAGAGCTGACGGTCCCCCCATGACCCGACGTCCCATCAAGCCCAAGAAGTCGGCTGGCGACCGCGTTCGTGGCCTGCTCAAGACGCTGACCGTCTTCGGGCTGGTCGGCCTGTTGATCGCGGTGGGACTGTTCTTCGTCCTCTACAAGGCGATCGCCATCCCGGAGCCCAACGAGGCGTTCAAGGCGCAGACGACCTTCGTCTACTACAGCGGCGGCAAGACCGAGCTCGGGACCTACTACGACGACCAGAACCGGCAGTCGATCCCGCTCTCGGAGATGCCGCAGACGATGCAGAACGCGGTCGTGGCCGCGGAGAACCGCACGTTCTGGACCGACAAGGGCCTCGACCCCAAGGGCATCCTGCGCGCGGCGTTCTCCAACGCCCAGGGCAACGCCCAGCAGGGTGCGTCCACGATCACCCAGCAGTACGTCAAGATCCTCTACCTCACGAGCGAGCGCAGCTATCAGCGCAAGATCAAGGAAGCGATCGTCTCGCTCAAGATCCAGAACCAGCTGAGCAAGGAGGAGATCCTCGAGGGCTACCTCAACACGATCTACTTCGGCCGCGGCGCGTACGGGATCCAGGCCGCCGCAGGCGCCTTCTTCGACAAGGAGGCCAAGGACCTCAGCCTCCGCGAGAGCGCGGTCCTCGCCACCACGCTGAACAACCCCTCGCGCTACGACCCCGACAACGGTCGCGAGTCCAGGCGCGCGCTCAAGGAGCGCTACGGCTACGTCTTGTCCTCGATGGCCGACATGGGCACCATCTCGGCCGGCCAGGCGGAGAAGGCAGCCAAGCGGCTGCCGAAGTTCCCCGAGATCGCCAGCCAGAGCCAGTTCGGCGGTCAGCGCGGACACATGCTGACGCTGGTGAAGAAGGAGCTGCTGCGCCTCGGCTTCGACGAGCAGGAGATCGACGGCGGTGGCCTGCGCGTCACCACCACCTTCACGCCCGAGGCGATGGCGGCCGTGGAGGAGGGTGTGCTCGAGCAGAAGCCCGAGGGCTTCGGGGACAAGGAGCTGCACATCGGAGCAGCCACGGTCGAGGTCGGCACCGGTGCGCTCCGCGGCTTCTTCGGCGGCCAGGACTACCTCGACTCCCAGATCAACTGGGCGTCGGCCGGTGGCCAGGGCGGGTCCACGATGAAGGTCGCGGCGCTCGTCGCGGCGATCAAGGACGGCTACGAGCTGACCGACAGCTTCGACGGCAACTCGCCCTACCTCCTGCCCGACGGCACGGATGTCGAGAACCAGGGCGACGAGGACTTCGGCTCGGCCATCTCGATGCTCACCGCGACCGAGAACTCCGTCAACACCGCCTTCATCGACATGACCCTCGGGATGGACGACGGCCCGGAGAAGATCATCGACGCTGCCGGGGATCTCGGCATCCCGCCGGGCAAGGGCACCCGCAAGACGAAGGGCATCCCCAACTCCTCACCGGGCCTGGAGCCCATCACCGGGGTCGCGCTGGGCAACGCGACGGTCAGCCCGATCAACATGGCCAACGCCTACGCCACCATCGCGGGCGGCGGTGAGCGCGCCGGCGTGCACGTCATCGAGAAGGTCGTCGACGCCTCCGGCGAGGAGCGCTACACCTGGAAGAACGACGCCACGCGCACCATCGACGAGGACATCGCGGCCGACGTCTCCTACGCGCTGGAGCAGGTCGTGCAGTCGGGCTCCGGCACCTCGGCGCTCAACCTCGGCAGGCCCGCCGCCGGCAAGACGGGCACCGCCACCAACGGTGACGGCGAGGTGTCCTCGGCGTGGTTCGCCGGCTACACGCCGCAGATGGCCACGGCCGTGATGTACGTCCGTGGCAAGGGCAACGAACAGCTCGAGGGCTGGTTGCCGTCCTACTTCGGTGGTGGCTATCCGGCCGACACCTGGACCGCGATCATGCAGCGCGTGATGGAGGGCCTCGAGGTCGAGTACTTCCCGGAGCCTGCCTACGTCGACGGCGACGCGCCCGACGAGGGCCACGAGCCCTACGTCCCGCCGCCGACCACCACCACGCAGCCGCCGCAGCCCAAGCCCACGCGCAAGCCCACCAAGTCGGCGACCATCAAGACCCAGAAGCCCAAGCCGACGGAGACCCCCACCCCGACGCAAACGCCGACGCCGACGCCCACCCCGACGCCCACCCCGACCCCGACGCCGAGCCCGACGTCGCCGCTGCCGCTGCCGCCGCCGTCGGAGACGACGTCGCCGAGCGCAACACCGAGCCGCACCGCAGTCCGGTGAGCGATCCGGCTCGCGACCGGGTCTCGCCGAGCCGGGAGGACGCGCTCGTCCGCTCGGTCAGCGAGGCGGTGGGTGGGCCGCTCGGCGACCACGCGGGCCAGCACCCGTGGTGGACGCCGCTGCGCGTCGTGCTCCTGCTCGCGGCCGTCGCCCTGTCGCTCGGCATCGTCGCGAAGGCGCCCTGCCTGGACATCGCGGGCGAGGCCGGCAACACCGGCCGCTACACCAACCTGTGCTGGTCGGACATCTCGACGGCGTACGTCGCCAACGGCCTCGCCGAGGGCACCTGGCCCTTCACCGACGACGCGCAGGCGCGGGCCCGATATGCACCGGCCTGGCAGCCGCCGCTGCCCGCCTATGTCGCCTTCGCCAGCCAGCGGGTGACCGCGCTGCTCAGCGGCTCGCCGGACCTCGAGGCCCGCGCCCTGGTGCCGGTCCCCGAGGTGGCCGAGCAGCCCGGGGTGCTGCGCGAGGCGCGCATCTTCACCCTCGTCAACATCGTCCTGCTGGCAGGCGTCGGGCTGCTCGCTGCCGGGCTGCTGACGGGCGTCCGGCGGCACCGACCCTGGGACGCCGCTGCGTTCGCGCTGGCTCCCGTGCTCGTGCTGTTCTTCCCGATCGGCTGGGACCTGCTGGCCGCTGCCGGCGTCACCGCCGCACTGTGGGGCTGGTCGCGCCGGCGCCTCGGCGTGACGGGGGTGGCGATCGGTGTGGCCGCTGCTGCGTCGCCCTTCGCCGCGCTGCTGCTCGTGCCCGGGATCGCCCTGCTGGCACGCGATCGCCGGTGGCCCGAGGCGGGGATCCTCGGCGCCGGAGCGGTGGCGGCGTGGACGGCGCTGATGCTGCCGGCCGTGGCGAGTTCGCCCAGCGCGTGGCTGACCTCGTGGAAGGCCTACTTCCACGGCGCCGACATCGGTTCGGCCTGGTTGCTCGCCTCGCAGGTGACCGGCCTGGACCCGTCCCTGCGGATGATCCTCGGTGGCACCGCGGTCCTGCTGCTCGTCGTCTGCGTCGTCGTGGTCGTGCTGGCCTGGCGCACGCAGTGGTCGTTCGCCAGCCTGGGCACGCTGCTGGTGGCCGAGGCGTTGATCGTGAGTCCTGCGGCGGCCCCGTCGTTCGCGCTGGTGCTGCTGCCGCTCGCCGTCGTGGCCGTGCGGCAGTGGAGCCACCTGCTGGTCTGGCAGGCCTGCGAGATCGGGCACTGGGCGATGCTCGGGTTCTACCTCGGCGGGATCCTTGCGCCGTCCGGGGGCGGTGACGCACGCGCCTACTGGCTGGGCGTGGTGCTGCGCCTCGCCGGCCTGGTCTGGCTGATCGGGGTCACGGCGATGGCCGCCGCCGAGCGCGAGCCGGAGGGCCCGGGCTCAGCGGATGTCGACGCGGTCGAAGGTCGTGGCCGTGAAGCGGACCCGGACCTCGATGTCCTCACCGACGTCGGGCACCCGCGCACCTGACGGCACGAACAGCATCGAGGCCTGCATGTGCGGGGGCTCGGCGAACAGCCGCTGCTTGCCGTCGATCGAGAACGGCGAGCGCACGAAGCCGGCTACGTCCATGCCGCTGCGCGCGATCGTGGCGGCCCGGCTGCGCAGCGACTGGTCGCCGGTCGGCGCCTCGAGGCCGATGCCGTGCGCCGTACCGCCGCTGACGACCAGGATGTGGCCGCCCTTCGGCATCGATCGGCCGCGGTAGCCGAAGGTCTCGCCGCGCTCGATGGCGTGCACGTCGAGCACCGTCGCGGTGACCTTGAGCGCCGCGCGCTGGCCCAGCCACAGGTCGGTGCCGATGCGGGGGCGGATGGTGAAGTCGGGGTAGGCGGTGCGCAGCCCGGCCAGCTCCACGGGAGTCAGGTGGCTGACGAAGATCGTGCGCGTCGGCAGGCCGGTCGCGACCACGTCGTTGATCAGCCGGGTGACCTCACCGAGGTGGCTCGCGGTGTTGAGGGGCAGGTGCATCGCCACCCCCGCGAGGCCGGAGAGCCCGCTCTCGGCGAGCACCTCGGCGGCCGCGAGCAGGTCGCGCCGTGTCATCCCGTGGCGGCGCATCGAGGTGAGCTGCTCGAGCACGAAGCGAGCGTCCGGAGCCCGCCCGAGCAGGTCGCCCACGTCGGCGAGCCGGCTGACGGTGTGGATGACGCGCGGGTTGAGGGTCTCGGGGACGTCGAGGGCAGCTCCCAGGGGTCGCCACGGCGTGAGGACCAGCAGGTCGCCGTCGAAGCGCGGGGCTGCCTCGTGCAGCTCGAGGTAGGTGCCCACCGCCATCATGTCGATGCGGCTGCCCGTGACGGACGCCTGCTCGTCGAGCCAGCCGCAGCGGCGGGCGAGCCGGCCGATGCCGAAGCCGTAGCCGTTGCCCTTGGCCACCGGCACGACACCCGGCAGCGCCGTGACCGTCTCCAGGAGGTGTTGGCGCCAGCGCTCGCCGTCGACGCAGAGGACGAGGCTCATGGCGACTGTTCCCCTGCTTGAGCGTCCATATGGCCGCTCAAGCAACGGCATTCGGGTCGGTAACCGTCCACATGACGCGACAAGCTGCCCCGGATCACGACGAACGTCGCTTCATGTAGAGGTCGAAGGCCTTGTAGAGCGGCTTGTTCAGCGGCAGGTCCCACTCGCCGACGTATTCGACCGCCTCGCCGCCGGTGCCGACCTTGAACTGGATCAGGCCGACGTGGGAGTCGGAGGAGTCGAGGGTGTCGGTGATGCCGCGCAGGTCGTAGACCTCGGCGCCGTTGGCCAGCGCGTCGCGGATCATCTCCCACTGCACGGCGTTGGAACCGCGGACGTCGCGCTTCTCGGTCGAGCTGGCGCCGTAGGAGTACCAGGCGTGGGTGCCGACGCGGATCGCGATCGTGCTGGCGACGAGGTCGCCGTCGTGACGCGCCAGCCACAGCGTGATCCGGCCCGGTGCCTCGGCCGACAGCGCGTCGAACATCGTCTCGAAGTAGGCCAGGCCGCGCGGCGTGAAGTGGTCGCGCTCGGCGGTGTGGACGTAGAGGTCGTGGAAGGCCTTGAGGTCGGCGCGCGAGCCCTGCTCGACGACGACGCCCTCCTTGGCGGCCTTCTTGATGTTGCGGCGCCAGAGCTGGTTCATGCCCTTGAGCACGTCCTCCTCGGTGCGACCGGCGAGCGGGATGACGAAGTTGAACTGCGGCTGCCCGGCGGCGAACCCGCCCTCGACGGCCTGCGGTCGCCAGCCGCCCTCGTGGAGCTGGGAGACCACGGCCGCGCCCTCGCGGGAGCGCTCGAGCGGGGCGACGTCGGTCAGGCGCCGTACGGTCTCGTCGGCGATGCCGTCCTTGATCTGCGCGGCGCTCCAGCGGCGGGTGATGACGGGCGGCCCCATGCGTACGCCGAAGGCACCCTGCTTCTTCGCGTGCGCGGCCATCGGGTCGAGCCAGGCCGAGAGGTCGTCGTCGAGCCAGTCGATGACCGGACCCTCGGGCAGGTAGGCGAGGAACCGCTTCAGCTTGGGGAGCTGGCGGTAGAGGACCAGCGCGGTGCCGACGAGCGTGCCGTCGCGGAACCAGCCGATGCTCTCGGCGCGCCACTCGGGCTTGACCTTGGCCCAGCCGGGGGTCTGGAGGAAGCTCGCGCTGGGGCGGGCGGCGATGAACGCTGCGTGCTCGGCCGTCGTGATGGTCCGGACGGAGAGCGGCATCGTGGTCGGAGGAGTCACCGGGCCACGGTATCGGCTGGGCGGCCAGACCCACACAGGCCCGAAGCCGGTCACAAAATGAAAGACGGCCGGACACGACCCCCGTGCGTGTCCAGCCAGCTCTCTACATACCCAGACGCAGTACTGCCCCATCTGGTTGCATGCAGAGGGCAATCAATTTTCTGCGCGCACGGAGGCCGGACGGCACGGAGCCGTTCTCGACCGCTCGGGGAGGCTCAGAGGCGCTCGCGCAGCCAGGCCGCGTCCTCGATGTGCTGGGCGGCCGCGCCGGGGGTCTCGAGCATGACCGGGGCGCCGGCGTCGCGGATGACGGCGGCCAGGAGGTCGGCGTCGATCTTGCCGGCGCCGAGGTTGGCGTGCCGGTCGGCGCCGGAGTCGAACTCGTCGCGACTGTCGTTGCAGTGGACCAGGTCGATGCGCCCGGTGATCGCACGCACGTCGGCGACCACGGTCTCGAGCGGGTTGCCGCCGGCGTGCGCGTGGCAGGTGTCGAGGCAGAAGCCGACCATGTCCGCCTGCTCGCAGCCGCTGATCGCGTCCCAGACACCCGCGATCCGGTCGAGGTAGCGCGTCATCGCGTTGCCACCGCCGGCGGTGTTCTCGATCAGCAGCGGGATCTTCAGGTCGGTCGCATCGATCGCCTTGCGCCAGTTGTCGAAACCGACACCGGGGTCGTCGTCCTTGTTGACGTGGCCGCCGTGCACGATCAGGCCCTTGGCACCGATCTCGGCGGCCGTGTCGACGTGCTGCTGCAGCAGCTTGCGGCTGGGGATCCGGATCCGGTTGTTCGTCGTCGCGACGTTGACGATGTAGGGCGCGTGGACGTAGAGGTCGACGCCGGCGGCCTCGGCCGCGGCCTTCAGCGCGGCTGCGCCGTCGGCGTACTGCACCTCGGGACCCTTGTAGCCCTGCGGGTCGCCGAGGAAGAACTGCACGAGCGGCATCTCCCGCGCCTGTGCCTGCGCGATGGGGTCGGTCTGGTCCACGTGCGCGCCGATCTTGATGTCCATGACGGCAAGGCTATGCGCTGGCACCGACGCGGAAACCTCGTCGCCGGGATCCGACGTCAGTTCGAGTGTTTGCTCGTCGGGGCGGCGGGTAGATGCTGGGCATGTCGAACCAGGAAGCAGTACGTCGGGTGCTCAGCCCCGACTACGTCGGCACCATCGAGGCCGACGCGACCGATCCGGCCCGGCTGGTGAAGGTCTCCCTCGATTGCCAGGGGGAGGTCATGGCCGTCCAGGTCCTCGAGCTCACGTCGGTCACCACGTCCGACACGGGGTTGCGCGACGCCGTCCTCGAGGCGGCCAACCGCGCGGAGGCGGCACGGGTGCTGAACGAGCTCGCCCTCCTGGGGGCGTTCGATCCTGACCGTCCTCCCTCCGACCCCGACCGGCCGTTGGCACCCCTCCCGGGTCCCACCGCCCCCCGGCTGGTCGTGCGGACGCACGAGGAGCAGATGAACCACCTGGCGCGCTACATCAACGGCGGCGGCCTCGAACCGATCCAGGCGCCGGGGATGCGGCGGACGACATCGCTCAACGGATATGTCTCGCTGGCCCGCAACGATCGGGGTCAGCTGACGGCGGTCGACGTCGACCAGGAGTGGCTGTGGGCCACCAGCCTGGAGCGCCTCAACAACGCACTCAAGGAAGCGGTGGAGCAATGACCAAACCAACTCAGTCGATCTACGTCGAGACCCAGGCGCTCTACAACTGCGCCTTCACGTGGCGCAGCGAGGCGAGTCCCAAGCTGGCCACGGCAAAGACCAAGGCAACGAACGGTGAGGGACAGGGCTATCTGTTCGGCGTCCTGCTGGCCTCCCTGCAGCAGCCGCACGACGACTTCGCGACGGCAGCCGCCGGAGTCCTCGGGACGGGCAGTGAGACGTCGACCGACATGGGCGACGCCCTCGAGCAGGTCGCCAAGGACTACGAAGCGACCGACGCCAACATCTCGACGCTGATGACCAAGCAGGAGGCGGGTCTCTGATGGGCGATCGACTTCCCGGGTTGCCGGACTACGACGCTCCGCCCCTCCAAGGGCAGCTCACGGACCTGATCCTGTTCGGCACCCCCGACATGTGGTTCAACCGCATCATCGAGCTCAACGACGAGCTGGTCGAGGAGATCGAGAAGTGGGGGGAGAAGATCCAGCACAAGATCAACGGCCTCAGCGAGGTCGACGCGGCCATCATCGGTGGTGCGATCGGCATCGTCGGGGGTCCGCTGGGCTCGCTGGTGGGTGCGATCTCCGGAGCCGTCCTGATCGGCGAGGTCAAGGACTGGCTCAACGGCAAGCTGGGCGACCTCCTGTCTGATCTGTGGGACGCGCACAAGAAGGCCGTGGACGCCATGCAGGCCTGCATCGACGGCATCTTCGGAAACCCCGAGAAGCTCAACGGTCTCGGCGCCGGCTACCAGACCGCGCAGTCCTCCCTGGGTGACGCCGCCTTTGCGGTGGGGAAGTCGACCGACACGGTCAAGATCTTCTGGGACGGGCGCGGCTTCGAGGCCTACTCCGGCGCTGCGGGCCAGCAGAAGGGCGCCATGACGGTGATGGCCGCCAAGATGGGCTCGGCCAGTCACCTGATGGCCGACGCGGCGGAGATGATCCAGAAGTGCTGGTCGGACGTCATCCAGGCGCTGGTGGCGCTGGTGTCCGACATCGTCGACACCCTGCTGGGAGACATCGAGATCACGAAGCTGCCCACGGCGACCGTGACAGCGCCCGTCGGCATCATCGTGGACGGGGCCAACTTCCTCAACGCCGTGGTCACGGCCATGCGCGAGGTGAGCATCCAGGGACGCAACTCCGGATTCATGGCCTGGTCCGAGCTCACCGGCGGCGACAGCGCCCTCGAGAACGCGAAGTGGCCGGTGCCGGACGGACTCGCGGCCAACCAATATGCGAACGACGACAACTGGGGAACCACCGACCGATGAGGCGCCAAGCGTGGCTGGGACGAGCAGCGGTGGTTCTCGTGGTGATCGTGACGTCGTCGACCGCCTGCACGTCCGATGACGGGGACGAGCCGGTCGAGGTCGAGGCCGGCCAGGTGGAGCAGGTCGACGCGACCGCGATCGAGGACACCGCGACCGCCGCCGTGGGCCTGCCCTCGGGTGTGCTGACCCTGGAGGTCGCCCAGGACCTGGGCCCGGTCCCCAGCGGGAAGGGGAGCCTGGAACCGGTCGACGAGGGAGTCACACTGCTGGGCCTGGAATGGTCCTTCGAGGCCCATCCGAGCAGCGACGCGCGCAGCGTGCTCCTCGACGGGCGCCAGCCACAGGATCTCCCGCAGCCGACGCTCACGGTCGTGGACGGCGGCGCCGAGGTGCCCGTTCCGATCACCGCGCAGGCAGGCCGGTCGGGCGCGATGGTCGTGGGGGTCAGTGACCCTCTGGGCATCGAGGTGACCTACGACGGCTTCACCCAGACGGTCGATCCCGGCACGGGTGCGGTGGGCGCCGGGCCTGCCGAGAGCCTGCTCGAGCTCGCCACCGCGACGACGAGCGTCGACAGGCTCTGCGACGCGCGCGACTTCCCGGTGGCGGCGACACTCGACAACGGGTGCCAGGTGGCGGCGATCCACCGCCTGCCCTACGTAGCGGGGCTCGGCTGGGCGCCGGACTCCCGCAGCTGGCTCGTGGTCGACGCCCGGATCGAAGGGAAGGCCACGATGCTGCTGGGTGACGATCCCGGCACCGTCCTGGACAGCGCCGCTCCCTCCGTCGTCAGGGCCGCCTACGTGGTCTCGGGTGACGCCCCCCGGACCGTCCGCTTCGATTTCGGACGCTCGATCGGAGTCGTCTCGGTCCCTCTGGAGCCGTGACACCGCCGTCGGGTGGACCGGGAGGTCAGCGCAGTGTGCCGACCATGACCGCGACACAGAGGGCGAGCACGGCGACGCAGGCACCGAGGAGGGCCCAGGCAGTCCAGTCGATCTGGTCGGTGGGCTGCCGGCCGAGGCGATCCACGACCCGGGGCCCGGCCTCGAAGGCGATGTCGAGGCGGCGCAGCAGCCGCAGGGCAGCCTCCGCGGAGGCGAGCCGCTGCTCGGGGTCGACGACGAGCAGCCGCTCGAGCAGAGGCCGCAGCGGCCCCGACCCGATCTCTCCCTGCCGCTCCGGTGGCAGGCCGCTGACGAGCTGGAGCCCCACGCGACCGACGGCATAGAGGTCCTGGGCCGGGTCCGGCGGTGCGCCGCGGGCCTGCTCGGGCGCCATGTAGCCCTGGGTGCCGATCGCGCCGGGGACCGTCGTGTAGCGGGCGTCCGCGATCGGGGCCGCGACGCCGAAGTCGCCGAGCCGCAGGTGGGGGCGGTCGCTGCCGGGCTCGGAGGGGTCGAGGAGCAGGTTGGCCGGCTTCACGTCGCGGTGCACCAGTCCGGCCGCGTGCACCGCGGCGAGCGCCTGGAGGAGCTGCTCGAGCAGCACCGCGGCATAGCCCACCGGGAGGGTGCCGTGCTCGTCGAGCAGGTCCTGGACCGAGCCGCCCGCGACGAGGTCCATCGCGAGCACGACCAGGTCGTCGTCGGCGGCCCAGCTGATGGGCGCGACGACGTGGGGGTGGCGCACGCGCACGGCCTGCTCGCGGACGAAGCGGATCAGCAGTGCGGCGTTGTGCTGGCCCAGCACCTTGACCGCGACGACCTCGCCGGAGCGCTCGTCGCGAGCCCGCCAGACCGAGCCCATGCCGCCCGCACCGATCTGGTCGATCATGGCGTAGCGGCCGGCGATGACGGTGTGGTGGAGCGGCGCCGTACGCATGGTCACGACGCTAGCCGCACGGCTCGATCCGTGCGTCCGCTCATCCACAGGCCAGCATTTGCCCGTCCGGCCCGGCTCGCTGTTAACCTTGCCTGTCGCCCCCGTCCAGTGGGGGCACATCCTCCTGCCACGGAACGTCCGTGGCCGCCTTTAGTCCGAAGGAGGTAGCCACGCATGTCGCGTGTCTACGAAGTGATGGTGATCCTCGACCCCAGTCTCGAGGAGCGCACCATCGAGCCGTCCCTCGACAAGTACCTCAACGTCATCCGCAAGGACGGCGGCAGTGTCGACAAGGTCGACGTGTGGGGTCGTCGTCGTCTGGCCTACGAGGTCAAGAAGAACGCCGAGGGCATCTACGCCGTCATCTCGCTGACCTGCGAGCCGGCCACGGTCAAGGAGTTCGACCGCCAGCTCACGCTCAACGAGTCCATCCTGCGTACCAAGGTCCTGCGTCCCGACGCCAAGTGAGGTCCGGCCCTCGGGCTGACCTCTGGACCACTGTCGGTGGGCTCCGTCATGGTGGCCACCAACATCACTGATCAGTTGACTTCTAGGGAGACCTGACATGGCAGGCGAGACGATCATCACCGTCGTCGGCAACCTCGTCGACGACCCGGAGCTGCGCTTCACCCCCTCGGGTGCGGCCGTGGCGAACTTCCGGATCGCGTCGACGCCCCGCACGTTCGACAAGCAGAGCAACGAGTGGAAGGACGGCGATGCGCTGTTCCTCTCCTGCTCGGTGTGGCGCCAGGCGGCGGAAAACGTCGCCGAGTCGCTGCAGCGCGGCATGCGCGTCGTCGTGCAGGGCCGACTCAAGTCTCGCCAGTACGAGACCCGCGAGGGTGAGAAGCGCACCGTCTTCGAGATCGAGGTCGAAGAAGTCGGTCCCTCGCTGAAGTACGCCACGGCCAAGGTCACCCGCGCCAACCGCTCCAGTGGCGGTGGCGGCTTCGGTGGCGGTGGCCAGGGCGGCGGACAGGGCGGCAACGCCCCGGCCGACGACCCGTGGGCCACGCCTGCTCCCTCGCAGGGTGCCGGTTACGGCGCTCCGCAGGGCGGCGGCCAGCCGGCCCAGGGCGGCAACCAGGGCGGGTACGGCGGTGGCAACCCTGCCCCCGCCAACGACCCGTGGGGTGCCCCCGGCGTCGGCGGCTCGCAAGAACCGCCCTTCTGATCAGCACAACCCGTCCGTAATCACCTCAACCATTCCGCCCCTGTCTGTTCGGCAGGGCCGGGCTTCTAGAAAGGAAGCACCACAATGGCCAAGGCAGTGATTCGCAAGCCCAAGAAGAAGGTTTGCCAGTTCTGCAAGGAGAAGGCGACCGGTGTCGACTACAAGGACGCCACGCTCCTCCGCAAGTTCATTTCCGACCGAGGCAAGATCCGCGCGCGTCGCGTGACCGGCAACTGCGTCCAGCACCAGCGTGACGTGGCCATCGCGGTCAAGAACGCCCGCGAGGTCGCTCTGCTGCCCTACACGTCCACCGGTCGCTGAGAGGAGCACGAGACATGAAGCTCATCCTGACGCAGGAAGTTGACGGCCTCGGCGCCCCCGGCGACGTGGTCGAGGTCAAGGACGGCTACGGCCGCAACTACCTCATCCCGCGGGGCCTCGGCCTCCGCTGGACCCGTGGTGGCGAGAAGACCATCGAGTCCATCAAGGCTGCCCGCGCTTCGCGTGCCGCTCGCGATGCCGGCCACGCGGTCGAGATCAAGAACAAGCTCGAGCAGGCTCCGGTGAACGTCAAGGTCCGTTCCGGTGAGGGTGGTCGCCTCTTCGGCGCCGTCACCACCGCCGAGATCGCCGACGCCATCACCGAGCTCTCCGGTGAGAAGGTCGACCGCCGCACCATCGTGGTCGCCCAGCCCATCAAGTCGCTCGGCGCGCACGAGGTGTCGGTCAAGCTGCACGACGAGGTGGCCGCCAAGGTCTCGCTCAACGTCGTTCCGGCCTGACGCTGCTCCACACGCACGGCCCGTCTGCTCCTCGGAGCGGGCGGGCCGTTCGTCATTTGCGGGGCGGGGGGCTCAGCCCTGGAAGACGTTGGTCCGCGCGACGATCGCGTCGAGGAGGACCGGCTTGTTGCGGGTCAGCACCTCGATCACGACCTTCCCGGTGCGGGCGCCCTGGTAGCGGTCGATGACGACGAACTCCCGCTGCGCCGAGCGCGGCGCGGACAGGTCGACCACGCGCCAGTTGGTCGCACCGATCTTGACCCGCACCTTGCCGTACGACGGGGCGGTCGGCGCATAGAGGCGAAGCTCGCCGACCCGCTGCTTGGGCAGCACGATCCGGGCGCCCTTGCGCTTCGACCTGGCCAGGGTGCGGTCGAAGGCGCCGGACTTCTTGACCGTCTTCCAGCCGCGCCGGCCCCGCAGGTCGCGGGACACGAAGAACTCGGAGGTCTCCGACCAGGCGCTGGGCGTGCCGGCCTTGTCGACGCTGCGCGCTCGGAGGAAGTGCCGGCCCGAGGTGGCGCCGGTGTAGGTCCACCGGCCGGGCGTGCACGGAGTCGCCTCGCCGTCGATCTCGCAGTCGAAGGTGGCACCGGGCTCGTTGCTGTTGAGACGGACGGCGAGGCTGCGACCGACCACGACCGGCTGCTGGGGCGTCTCCTCGTCGTAGAGGTCGGGGTTGACGAAGGCGACGGGCGCGACGGTGTCCTGGCCCCAGCTGAGCTGGGCCGGCGTGGCGTCGAGGTCCTCGACCTCAGGCGGGGAGAAGCCGCCGCCGACGCGGTGGTTGCGGTCGGCGGTGTCGACGGCGCGGACCTGGAACGTGTACGGCGCCGCGTCGGAGTCGACCAGCCCGGTGTAGGAGCGCGGGGAGGTGCACGGCACCCAGTCGTGGGCCTGGACCGGGCCGCCCAGCCGGCACTCGAAGGCGAGCGTCCCGGTGTCGGCGTCGGTGTGAGAGCCGGCGAAGGTGAACCCCATCGTGGCGGTGGCGACCCAGCCCCCGGCGTTGGGTGGGGTCGACACGGCGGTCAGCGTGGTCTCGGGCGGCACCGTGTCGTCGCACGACGCGCCCAGGAGCCCGGTCGGCGGTTCGGAGAGGCAGTCGGCCGCCGCGGTGGCCGGCCCGGTGCCCAGGGGGACCCCCACGAGCAGGGCGCCGGCGAGCGAGAGGGCGGTGGTGACGCCGAGGCGGCGCGTGCGCATGCGGTCTCCTGAGGGTGTGGGGGCCTTCCGAGCAGCCGCCGGTCGTTGCCTAGGTTACGAGCCCGGTGCCCACGGCCGGCTTGCGTAGGCGAACAGCAAGACGATGAGGAGCAGCGCGACGCCGGCCGCCGCTGCATAGACCGAGGCGATCAGCTCGTCGGCCGAGGAGGCGAAGACGAGCACGGGCGCGACGGCCAGCACCGCGTTGAGGACGACGGCCGTGCGCAGCCAGGCCCGGGCGCGCTGGTCGCCGGCGGCACCGGCGATGCCGGCGAGGTGCCGGCACAGGACCAGTGCGAAGAGGACCTGCGGGAGGTTGACCGCCCACCGCAACGACGGGTCGCCGTCGTCGAGCAGCTGCTGGGTCGCGGGGAACCAGACGGCGCACGCGACCACCAGGGCCGCCGCGGCGAGCACCAGCAGGGTGGTGGGGTCAGGCAGGCGCCGTACGCCCCAGAGCACGAGCAGCCAGCCCACCGGATCGGCGAGCGCGTCGTAGCCGCCGAACCGGGCGACCAGCACCACGATCACCAGTCCCATCGCGACGGACTGGAGCGGTTTCATGGGCGTGAGGCTAGCGACCCCGTGACCAGCCACGTGTCAGTGCGTGCGCGTCGGGTGAGCAGGACGAAGCGCGCGCCCATGAAGACGACGACCATCGCGAGCCAGACCGGGACCAGTCCGCCGGGGCCGAGGGCCGCGAGGACGGCGGCGGGAGCGTAGAGGGCGAGCACGCCGAGGCCGGCCCACGCGAGATAGGCGCCGTCGCCCGCGCCGATCAGCACGCCGTCGAGGACGAAGACCACACCGGCGATCGGCTGGCCGAGGGCCGCGACGAGCAGCACCGGGACGAGCAGGTGGTGGACGCCGGTGTCCGGGGAGAAGAGCGGTCCGAGGAACGGGGCGCTGGCGGCGAGCAGCAGACCGCTCACGATGCCTGCCCCCCAGCCCCACTGCACCATCCGCCGGGTCAGGGCGCGGGTGCCGTCGACGTCACCCGCGCCCAGGGCACGTCCGGTGATGGCCTGGGCAGCGATCGCGAGCGCGTCGAGGGCGAAGGCGAGGAAGGTCCACAGCGTGATGGCGATCTGGTGGGTGGCGAGGTCGAGCGCGGTGTCGCGCCCGGCGAGGGTCACGGCGTAGGTGCCGACGAGCAGGCAGGCTCGCAGCGTGAGGGTGCGCAGGACGAGGGGTACGCCGGTGCGAGCGGCGGTGACGATGCCGCTGCGGTCGGGGGTGAGCGGCGCTCCCTCGCGTCGTGCTGCGCGCACGACGACCGCGACGAGGACGCCCGCGCTGGCGAGCTGCGCCAGCACGGACCCGAGGGCGGACCCGGCGATGCCGAGGTCGAGGCCGTAGACGAAGACCACGTTGAGGACGATGTTGGCGATGTTGCCGCCGACGGCGACCCACAGCGGGGTCCGGGTGTCCTGCAGGCCGCGGAGCACGCCGGTCGTGGCGAGCATCAGCAGCAGTGGCGTCACCCCGAAGATCGCGACCTGGAGGTAGGCCGTCGCCTGGTCGCTGACGGCAGCCCCGGCACCGAAGAGCTCGACGAGCGGCCGCGCGAGCACGGCGCCGACGACGGTGACGAGCGTGCCGATCAGCACCGCGAGCCAGCAGCCGTCGATGCCCTGGGTGAGCGCGCCCCGGGTGTCGCCGGCGCCCAGGTGTCGCGCCACGCTCGCCGTCGTGCCGTAGGCGAGGAAGACGCACAGGCCGACCAGCGTCTGGAGCACGGCGCCGGCGATCCCCAGTCCCGCGAGCTCGGTGGTGCCGAGGTGACCGATGATCGCGGCGTCGGAGAGCAGGAAGAGCGGCTCGGCGACGAGGGCGAGGAACGCCGGCACAGCCAGGCGCAGGATCTCGCGATCGGTGGACGTCACGAGCCGAGTGTAACGGCCAGGCGCCCACTCTGGTCATGACGAACACTGCGATCCGATGATGTCGATAGTCCTTTCGGACTACCTGTGCATGAACGGTGCACAACTCGTCGAAGACATGACAATCCGGCGCCATGTCGACAAACCGACCGGCAGCTCCCACATGCCGAGAAGCTGGGCAAACTCTTTCGACCCCAATTTTCCTCCACAGGCCCACGACACTGTTTCTGCAGGTCAAAGCGATAATCGCTGGCGAGCGCTCCGGTCTGTCCACAGCTGGGTCCCCAGTCGTTGCACATCGGGTGGCGTGTCGTCCACCTGCTCTCCCCAGTTATCAACAAGGCCTGTGGATAACTCCGTTTCGACGACTGGCACACGGCCTCGGCGAGGACGTACGGTCGCGCGAACGCGCAGGGTGCTCGCCGGCGCCGATCGGGGTCTCCGACGATGTCGGTGGCGCCGTCTACGGTCGGTTTCGGGGTCGTGGTGCGAGTGTCGATGGGTGGTCGCCAGGTGGGCGATCGCCAGTGAGGGGACAACGGTGAGCATCACCGAGCAGGGTCGCAGCGAGGCCGACTTCGAGTGGGGCGACGGTCCCGCGGCCTTCGAGCCCGGCCAGGCACCGCGCCGCCCGGGCGACCGCACGCCCCCGCAGGACAACGCGGCCGAGCAGAGCGTCCTGGGCGCGATGCTGATCTCCAAGGACGAGATCGCCAACGTCACCGAGACGCTGCGCGGCCCCGACTTCTACCGCCCCGCCCACGAGGTCATCCACGACGCGATCATCGATCTCTACAGCCGCGGCGAGCCCGCTGACCCGGTCACCGTCGCGGCCGAGCTGAGCCGCAAGGGCGAGCTGGAGCGGGTCGGCGGAGCGCCATACCTCCACACGCTCTCGGCCAACGTGCCGATCGCCGCCAACGCGGGCTACTACGCCGAGATCGTCCGCGAGAAGGCGATCCTGCGCCGGCTCGTCGACGCCGGCACCAAGATCGTGCAGATCGGTTATGCCGGTGAGGGCCAGGTCGACGACGTCGTCGACCAGGCGCAGGCGGAGGTCTACAAGATCACCGACCGCCGCGCGACCGAGGACTACGCGCCGCTGAGCGACATCATGAACCCGACGCTCGACGAGATCGAGGCGATCGGCAACCGGGAGGCCGGGCTCTACGGCGTGCCCACGGGCTTCGCCGACCTCGACGAGCTGACCAACGGTCTGCACTCGGGTCAGATGATCATCGTCGCGGCGCGTCCTGCCATGGGAAAGTCGACCCTGGCCCTCGACTTCTGCCGGGCCGCGTCGATCCACAACAACCTGACCAGCGTCTTCTTCAGCCTCGAGATGACGCGCACCGAGATCATGATGCGGCTGCTCTCCGCCGAGGCAAAGGTGCCGCTCAACCACATCCGCAACGGGCAGATGACCGACCAGGACTGGGACCACCTCGCCCGCAAGATGGGCCAGGTCTCCGGGGCGCCGATGTTCATCGACGACTCGCCCAACATGACGATGATGGAGATCCGCGCCAAGGCCCGCCGGCTCAAGCAGCGCCACGACCTCAAGCTGATCGTCATCGACTACATGCAGCTGATGAGCTCGGGCAAGAAGGTCGAGTCGCGCCAGCTCGAGGTCTCGGAGTTCTCCCGGCAGATCAAGCTGCTGGCCAAGGAGCTCGAGCTGCCGATCATCGCGCTCTCCCAGCTCAACCGTGGTCCGGAGCAGCGCGCCGACAAGAAGCCGATGATGAGCGACCTTCGCGAGTCCGGTTCGCTCGAGCAGGACGCCGACATGGTGATCCTGCTGCACCGCGAGGACGTCTACGAGAAGGAGTCGACCCGCCCCGGCGAGGCCGACCTGATCGTGGCCAAGCACCGCAACGGCCCGACCCGTGACATCACCGTCGCCTTCCAGGGCCACTACTCGCGCTTCGTGGACATGGCGCACTGACGGGCTGGGCACTGCCGAGTAGAGCACGCACCCCGGCAGGGGCCCACGCCCGTTGTCGGGGGCCCGTGCTTCGCTAGACGGATGCACAAGGTCGTCGTTGGAGCGCTGATCCGTGACGACCGGGTGCTTCTCGTGCACCGAAGGCCGGACAAGCGTGCCTACCCGGACGTCTGGGACCTGCCCGGTGGGGTCATCGAGGCTGACGAGTCAGAGCTTGGCGCGCTGACACGAGAGCTGCACGAGGAGCTCGGCGTGCGGATCGCGACCGACTCGACATCCCATCTGTGTCGCGTGACTGCAGGGCCTGCGGAAGAGCCGGCGCTCCTGAGCGCCTGGCTGGTGCGCGACTGGCAGGGAACGCCGGAGAACATCGCTCCAGAGGAACACGACGGCATCGGGTGGTTCGGTCTCGACGAGCTGCCTGCTCCGGCCCACGAACTCGTGCGCGCGGCAGTGGTGGATGCGATACGGAGCTACCGCGGCTGAGTTCCGAGCTACAAGACCGAGACGGGGCTGCGCGAGTGGCGAGAGACGTCCAGACACCTGTCCGGTGACAGTGCGCCTCGCTCGGCGGAGTGGTCGAGAACATCGGCGTGACCTGGCTCACACTGGCTCGTTGAGGGCCTGACGCACTCGTTGCGGAGGAGACACCGATGCCACGGGTCGCGTCACGTACGTCGACAACTACCCCCGCGGCCCCACCGGGTCGCCCATCAGCGCCAGCTGTTGCGGCCGGCGCGGAGGAGATCACACGTGCACCACGTCCCTGCGAAGTCACGGCGCCGGAGGGCAACCCTCCTCGGTGCATCCGCGATCGGCCTGGCCTTGCTGGCGAGCGGCCTGCCCGCCTCGGGCCAGTCCGTTGCCCAGCCACAGCTGGAGAACGCGAAGTTCTCCTTCCAGGGGGAGGAGGACAAGGTCTCCAACCTCGACGCCCGCCCCGGGGAGATCGCCCCCCTTGCCTCCCAGCGTGCTGCGGCGCAGACACTCGGCGCCGACACGGCTCGCTGGAACCACTTCGGCACCCCGCACGTGCTGATGAGCACCACCGGCTACCTGTCGGGGCCGAAGGCCGGCGCGGCGGTGGACGTCGCCCGCTCCTTCGTGGATCAGAACCGCGACCTGTTCCGGCTCTCCGCCAGCGGGGTCGCCTCGCTCAAGGTGGTCGGCGACGCGCCACTGCTCGACGCTCCCGACCTCGCGCGCCAGCGCGACGGCCAAGAGATCCGCAATCTCGACGTGGCGCACGTCGTCACCTTCCGGCAGACCTTCGACGACCTCGTCGCCGCCTGGGAGGGTCTGCTGACCGTCGGCGTCCAGCGCGACGGTCGGGTCGCCTGGGTGTCCTCCTCCGTCACCGGCGATGACGCGGTCAGCGGCACGCAGTCGCTCGGTGCGGTCGCGGCCCTGAAGGCCGCCGCTGCCGACGCCGGCATGGAGCTCGGCACGCTGACCGAGACCGGGGTCGAGGGGGTGTGGACGACCTTCTCCAGCTCCGCCTCGCGGGATGTCCAGCGAGCGCGTCTGATGGCGCTGCCGACGCCGACCGACGGCGTGCGCCGGGTGTGGGAGACCACGCTGCTCAAGGCCGACCACAGCGACGACGAGCACGGCGACCCCGCGGCGTACATCAGCTTCGTCGACGCCGAGACGGGCAAGGTGTGGGTGCGCGACAACCGCGTGGACCACCTGGCCAACGGCCTCAAGATGACAGCGGGGGCTGCGCCCACAGCGGCAACCTTCTCCGGGTCGACCGACGACGCGGGCAGCTGCACCCCCGCGGACCAGCGGCACGGCCCCTACGCCGTCGACTCCGATCAGGGCCAGCTGACCGTCTCGGTCGCCACGACGATGCCCAACGGCCTCGACGACGACGTCAAGATCAACCTCTATCGCAGCGGCCAGGACGCGGCGGTCGCGTCCCAGGACCTGCTGACCAGCCCCGAGGTTCTCACCTACGCCCCGGGCGGCGGCGTGCCTGCGGGCGACTACTTCGTCGAGATCTGCGAGTTCACGCCCGGCGCGGGCTCGATCGGGTACGCCGGGTCGTTCAGCACCGGTCCGACAGCGAGCGCCGAGGTGCAGATGCCGCGGTGGCGGGTCTTCCCGGCCAACCCGAACTTCGTCGACTCCAACGCTCCCGATGCCGACACCCGGCAGCTGTGGTGCTGGATCTCCGACAGCTCTGCGTGCCAGGAGGAGCAGCAGAACATCGCCTCCCGCGTCCCGTGGGACGTCCTGGCGCCCAGCCTGGCGACGTTCACCACCATGGGCAACAACGCGACGACCTCGATCTCCGAGGTCAGCTTCCTCACGCCCGACACCGTGGTGCAGCGGCCCTACTCGCCCGACCGTCGCTACGACTACCCGTGGAAGAACACCTGGTTCACCTCCAGCTGTGACCCCCGGACCTTCGACCAGGTCGGCGGCAACGACGACGACGCCGCGACCGCCAACCTGTTCGCGATGCACAACCGCATGCACGACTGGAGCTACTACCTCGGCTTCACCGAGCTCAACTCCAACCTGCAGGTGTCCAACTTCGGCAACACCGCCCCTCACCGCGAGAACGACCCCGAGGTCGGAACGCCCAGGCCGGCCGCCGCACCTTCAACGGTCGGGACAACGCCAACCAGATCACCCTGCAGGACGGCATCGCGCCGATCACCAACCAGTACCTCTGGCAGCCGCTCGCGGGTGCGTTCTACGCCGCCTGCACCGACGGTGCCTACGACATGGCGGTGGTCGCGCACGAGTACGGTCACGCGATCAGCAACCGGATGGTGGCCGGTCCCGACACCGGCACCGGCAGCACGCAGGGCCAGACCGAGTCGTGGTCGGACCTGATCTTCGCCGAGTACTTCCGCGGCTACGGGATCAGCACTGGAGAGGGCGCCAACCCGTTCGCCCTCGCGCCGTACGTCAGCGGCAACAAGCAGCGCGGCATCCGCAACTACGGGATGAATGTCAGCCCGCTGAACTACTCCGACCTCGAGTATGACGGCAACGGCACCACCACGGCGCACGCCGACAGTGAGATCTGGAGCGCGACGAACTACGACCTTGCCGAAGCGCTCAACGCGAAGTACGACGCGCAGTTCCCGTCCTCGGACAAGGCGCTGCAGCTGCGCTGCGCCGAGGGCGTGCTCCCCGCCGACCAGTGCCCGGGCAACCGGCGCTGGGCGCAGATCATGTTCGACGGCCTGCTCCTGAACCCGGCCGGCTCGACCATGCTCGACTCGCGCGACGCGATGCTCGCCGCGGACCGGTTGCGCTTCGACGGTGCCAACCAAGCCGTGCTCTGGCGGGCCTTCGCCAAGCGCGGCATGGGTGAGACTGCCTCCTCGACCGACGCGAGCGACCGCGAGCCCGTGCCGGGCTGGTCCTCGCCGCTGGCCACCGACGAGGCCACCGTGACGTTCGCGGCTGGTGACACCGGTAGCGGAGTGGCTCAGAAGATGACCGTCTACACCGGCGTCTACGAGGCCCGCATCAGCCCGACGGCCGACAACGACCCGAGCACCGCGACCTCCGACACCGTGCAGTTCGTGCCGGGCACGTACGAGTTCATCGCCCAGGCCCCGGGGTACGGCGCCCAGCGGTTCACCCGCACGTTCGCCCCGGGCGAGACGGTGACCCTGTCGGTGCCCATGCGCCGCAACCTCGCCTCGGCCGCGAACGGTGCGACCGCGACGGGTGACGGCATCAACCTCGGCAGCCTGATCGACGACACCGAGGAGACCAACTGGGCGTCGCTGACGGCCGAGGGGACCGCCAGCCAGGGCAAGGGCGAGGGCCGCCAGGTCGAGGGCCGTCAGGTCACGGTCGAACTCGGCAGCACGCCGGTGGACATCACCGACGTGCAGGTCAGTACCGCGCTCCGGCCCACCGATGCCAGCGACCCCGACTCCGGTAGCCAGAGCCGCTTCTCGGCCCTGCGCTCGTTCGACATCCTCGTCTGCGACGCCACCGTTGCGGGCAACACCTGCACCACGGACGAGGCGGAGTTCGACATCGTCTACCGCAGTGCCGCCGACGCCTTCCCGGGCGTCCGGCCGCGGCCGGCGGCGCCGGACCTGACCCTGCGCAGCTTCGCGTTCACCGCAGTCCGGGCCACGCACGTCCGGATCCGGGTGCGGGACAACCAGTGCACCGGTGGCCCGGAGTACCAGAACGAGACCAACCCGTCCAACGACCCGGTGTTCAGCAACCCCGACTGCGACAGCACCGCGTCGACGCCGGACCGGGCGGTGCTCAATCCGCCGGAGAACATGGTCCGCATCGCCGAGCTGCAGGTCTTCGGACCGGTGGCCACGACGACGAAGGTCAAGGGCGGTCCCAAGGGGACGCGCCAGCCCTGAGTCACCACACACCACCTGGCCCTGGGTCCTCGGATCCGGGGCCAGGTGCGTGTCCGGCCAGTCGTGCGTACAGGCTTTGGCTACTCGGGTGGCTCGCGACGCAGTCCCGGTGGCGTCCGTATGGTGAGGACAGACGGCGCCTCGGGAGTGTCAAGCGCGCCGATGGAGCACTCGACGTCCCTAGCACGGAGGAGAACGATGTTGACGGAGTCACGGGTGGCCTTCGCGCGCTACCGGGAGACAGCGTTGTCAGCCACGCATGGCCGGAGCATCCGCGCCGTCGTGCTTCATGCGGTCGCGAAGCGGGCTTGACGTGCTCGGCGATCGGGATCGAAACGAACACGGGCGTGCCCAGCAGGCTCGACCACGCGACGCTCTCGGGCGCCCTTTGCCCTATGGCGCGGAGGGCGTCGAGCCGATCTCCGAGGAACCTCTTGCGCCCGCGGAGACCTTGGCGTACGCCCGCCGTCTCCTGGACGAAGGACGTCCTTTCGCGGCACACGAAGCCCTTGAGGTCCGGTGGAAGTCGTGCCCGGACGAGGAACGCGAGCTGTGGCAAGGCTTGGCACAGTTGTGCGTGGGGTTGACGCATCATGCGCGCGGCAACAAGGTCGGGGCGTCTCGGCTCGTCGAACGCGCATCGGG
This sequence comes from Nocardioides allogilvus, assembly GCF_003047285.1. GTDB lineage: Bacteria > Actinomycetota > Actinomycetes > Propionibacteriales > Nocardioidaceae > Nocardioides > Nocardioides allogilvus. The sequence goes on from NZ_PZYX01000003.1 coordinate 178,450, forward strand.
TCGTTTGGAGGCCTACGAAGACGCTGCCGGTCCGAGCTACGGTCTCGACCTGGGATCGCTCATCGCATGCGCCCGGGTCCGGGTCCTCGACGACTGAGACATCCGACTGCCCCCAGCCCCCTGGGCGGGGGGCTCGCGATTCCGGCCCGCGGGGACCTCACGCTGGGGCCAACCACCCCGGGTGGGCCCGGTCGAGCCGGTCAGGCGGGATTCGGGTCCGAACCGCCTGCTACCTCGTAGCTCCACACCTCGCTGTGGGTCGAGACCGGCAGGGGCGCGTCGCCGCCGGCTCGCTCGGTCGCGGAGCGGTGTCCCTCTGCGAAGCCGGGCGAGCTCACCCATGCCTGGAACGACGCCTCGTCGCGCCAGCGGGTGATGACGAGCCACTGCTCGCGCTCATCGGTGGGTCGGAGCAGCTCGAACCCCTCGAAGCCTTCGGCCCCGTCGACCGCGCCGGCGCGTGCCGCGAAGCGGTGGGCCAGCTCGTCGCCGGAGCCCGCGGGGACGGTGATGGCGTTGATCTTGATCGTGGTCACGCCCCCAGCCTGCCACCCCGACCACCAGCTCTGCCCTGGCCAGGCCCACCTGGTTGGTCCGTATGGGTCGGCGCGCGGTGGGTACGGCGAGGTGCAACGACACACACTTCGCCAACGAGAAAGAGGTCACGACCATGGGCCAGGTCCAGAAGTCGATCGATGTCGACGTACCCGTCAGCACTGCCTACAACCAGTGGACCCAGTTCGAGTCCTTCCCGGAGTTCATGGGTGGGGTCGAGTCGATCACGCAGTCCGACGACACCCACACGCACTGGGTCACCAACATCGCCGGCGTCGAGCGCGAGTTCGATGCCGAGATCACCGAGCAGCACCCCGATGAACGAGTCGCGTGGCGCAGTGTGGGCGGCGAGGTGCAGCACGGCGGCGTGGTCACCTTCCACCGCCTCGACGAGTCCACCACGCGCGTGATGGTCCAGATCGACTGGCAGCCGTCCGGCGCCGCCGAGAAGGTCGCCTCGGCGATCAACGTCGACGACCGCCAGGTCGCCAAGGACCTCGAGAGCTTCAAGCAGCTCATCGAGAGCCGGGGCAACGAGTCCGGTGCCTGGCGCGGCGACGTCGACGCGGGGTCCTGACCGGTCAGGCTCGACGGCTGGGCGCGAGTGTCGGTCGCGCTCAGCCGAGCCAGGCGGCGTAGAAGATCCCGAGCCCGCTCGCCACGCACACGCCGGCGACGATCCAGAAGCGGATCACGACCGTCACCTCGTCCCAGCCCAGGTGCTCGAAGTGGTGGTGGATCGGGGCGATCCGAAAGATGCGCCGCCCGGTGCCGGTGAGGCGCCGGGTGAGCTTGAAGTAGCTCATCTGGAGCAGCACCGACAAGGTCTCGATGACGAACAGCCCGGCGATGACCACCATCAGGAGCTCGGTGCGCGACATGATCGCCAGCCCTGCGAGCGCACCTCCGATGGCGAGCGAGCCGACGTCGCCCATGATGATCTGGGCGGGCTTGGCGTTCCACCACAGGAACCCGATGCAGGCTGCCGCGATGGCCGCGGAGAAGACCGCGAGGTCGAGTGGGTCGCGCACCTGGTAGCACTGGGACTCCACCACGGTGGGGCGGGCGGAGCCGCACAGCTGGTTGTTCTGCCAGATGTTCACCATCGTGTAGGCGCCGAAGATCATCGCCGAGGTGCCGGCGAGCAGTCCGTCGGCGCCGTCCGCGAGGTTGGCCCCGTTGGACGTCCCGGTCACGATGAACCAGATCACCAGCAGGACCACGACCAGGGGCAGCTTGATCCCCCAGTCGTGCGTGGTGGAGATGTAGTGCGAGGCGGGCCGGACACCTCGCTCATCGGCGAAGAACTGGGTGGCCAGGACCCCGAAGGCGAGCGCGACCGCCGTCTGTCCGGCCATCTTGGCGCGGCTGGAGAGCCCCTGGTTGTGCTGGGTGTAGACCTTGATGAAGTCGTCGAGGAACCCCACGACCCCGCAGCCGAGGAACAGCAGCAGGAGCAGCCACGCGCTCGCGCTCGGCAGCCCGCCGGTGACCAGCGTGGACACGAGGTAGGCCGCCGTGGCGCTCACCAGGATCACCAGGCCGCCCATGGTCGGCGTGCCCCGCTTGACGTGGTGCGTGGTCGGGCCGTCGTCCCTGATCGGCTGGCCGAAGCCCTGCTTCGTGAACCACCGGATCGCCCACCGGGTCCCGAGCAGCGAGAAGACCACCGCCAAGCCGCTGCTGAACAGGATTGCCCGCATGCACCTGCACCTCTCTCGCCCGTCCGGTCCTCGCTGCGGGCAGGAGTAGCCCGCGGACATTGTGCGCGATGGGCACGCGATTCTCGTCGAGCTGCGTGTCACCCGCCGCGACAGCGGCCAGACTGCTGACATGAATGGCCCGAGCACGCCGGACGTTCGTCAGCTCCTGGAGGCGGAGCTGGCCCACGTCCGCGCCCGCCTGGCCCTCCTCACCGACGACTTCGACGGGGTGGTCGCGGCCTCGCGCGACACCAATGCCGACGACGAGCACGACCCGGAGGGCGCGACGATCGCCTTCGAGCGGTCACAGCTGAGCGCGCTCGTCCGGCAGGCACAGGGGCAGCTCGCGGAGGTCGAGGCGGCCCTGGCCCGCTGGGACGAGGGAGCGTACGGCGCCTGCGAGACCTGCGGGCAGGCGATCGGCGCCGGGCGGCTCGAGGCCAGGCCGACGGCACGCCTGTGCATCGGCTGCGCCCGCGCAGCCGGAGGGTGAGCCGCTCAGGCGCCGCGCAGCCCGCTGATCAGGAGCCAGTACACGACCACGCCGACGAACGCCGCGAGCAGTCCCCACCACACCCCGGTCAGGGCGCGTCGCCCGGTCGAGGAGCCGGACCGCGCCAGGGCGGGCAGGGCGAGGGTGACCCCGGCGCCGATCGCAGCCATGACGACGAGCTGGACCGCGATGATCCAGTTCTCCGAGCCGGGGTCGTCGAGGAAGGTCGCGGCGAGGGGCAGGCTCAGCATCCCGGCGACGAGGAGCACCAGCACACCGAGCACGCGCTGCACGGTCGCACTCATGACGCCGACCCTAGCGGCGGATCCGTCGGCCCGAGTAGCAGTCCCTGCCACGTCGCGACCGGCGATTGGAAATGGCGGCGTCGCCCGTCTAGCGTCGCGCCGCCGCGCCGACGTCGCCCGCGACCCAGACCCTCGCCGGGGTCAGCAGGCACCCAGGCACCGAAAGGAACCGCATGTCCACGATCACCGCCCCGTCCCACGAGAGCACCACGCCGGAGGCGCCCTCAGGCCCGACGGCCGGTGGAACGCCCTCGGTGCACGCCCGCTACGTCGGCGCGATGCTCTACTTCGTGGGCGCCGCGCTCATCGCCGGAGCCGTGGTGCACTACCCGATCGACCCGCCGGTCTACACCGTCATCTGCGCCGTCGGCGCCCTCGTCTTCCTGCTCGGCACCGTGGTCAACGAGTTCGTCTTCGCCGCCGAGCGCCCGACGCTCACGCGCGCGATCTCGCTGGTCGCCTTCTCCTTGCTCCTGTCGTTCGGCGTCGGTCTCCTGGGCGGTGGCATCCAGCACTTCGAGCAGTTCCCGGGGCGCTCGGCAGCGATGACGCCCATCGGCCTGCTCATGTCGTACGCCGCGTTCGTGGCCAAGGACCAGGAAGGCCGCTGGCGCGACCTGGTGAGCCCGTTCGGTGCCGGCCTGCTCGTCGTCGCGGCCCTGACCTGGTTCGGCATGGACGCCCTCGCGTCCACGATGGAGCCGGCCGAGCACGACCACGGCACCTCCGAGACCTCGACCGACCAGACGCCCGCGGACCCGGCGCCCACCGAGCAGGCGCCCGCGGACCAGGCACCCACCGACGCTGGTGATGGGCATCACGACGAGGGCCACAGCCACTGATCAGTGGCTCCGAAATTCCGCGCGTCGCTGGCGGCGGGGTAACTTCCGGACGTGTCCGACAAGCGCCCCCGCCGTACCTTCGCCGTCATCAGCCACCCTGACGCCGGAAAGTCCACGCTCACCGAAGCGCTGGCGCTGCACGCGCGGGTGATCACCGAGGCCGGTGCCGTGCACGGCAAGGGTGGTCGCCGCGCGACCGTCTCCGACTGGATGGACATGGAGAAGGCGCGCGGGATCTCGATCACGTCGGCCGCGCTCCAGTTCGTCTACCGCGACCACGTCATCAACCTCGTCGACACCCCCGGCCACTCCGACTTCTCCGAGGACACCTACCGCGTGCTCTCGGCCGTCGACTCCGCCGTGATGCTCGTCGACGCGGGCAAGGGGCTCGAGCCGCAGACGCTCAAGCTCTTCAAGGTGTGCGCGCTGCGCGGCATCCCCGTCATCACGGTGATCAACAAGTGGGACCGTCCCGGTCTCGCGGCCCTCGAGCTGATGGACCTCATCGAGCAGCAGATCAAGCTGCGCCCGACGCCTCTCACCTGGCCCGTCGGTGAGGCCGGTGACTTCCGTGGGGTCCTCGATCGCCGTACGGGCGAGTTCGTGAAGTACACGCGCACCGCCGGCGGCGCCACCCGCGCGCCCGAGCTGCGGATGTCGGCCGATGACGTGGACGCCGCGGACGCCGACGTCTGGGCCGCGGCGGTGGAGGAGCACGAGCTGCTCTCGCTCGACGACGCCGACCACGACCAGGAGCGCTTCCTCGCCGGCGTCACGACCCCGGTCATGTTCGCCAGCGCCCTGCAGAACTTCGGCGTCGCGCAGCTGCTCGACCTGCTGCTCGACCTCGCCCCTGCGCCCGGCACGGTCGCCGGCGTGGACGGCACCTCGCGCGCGGTCGACGACGACTTCAGCGCTTTCGTCTTCAAGGTGCAGTCGGGCATGAACGCCTCGCACCGCGACCGGCTGGCCTACGCCCGCATCGTCTCCGGAGACTTCGAGCGCGGCATGATCGTCACGCACGCCGCGACCGGTCGGCCGTTCGCAACGAAGTACGCCCAGGCGGTCTTCGGTCGCGAGGTCACCTCGATCGAGCACGCCTACCCCGGCGACATCGTCGGCTTCGTCAACGCCCAGGCGCTGCGCGTGGGTGACACGGTCTATGCCGGCGAGCCGATCGAGTTCCCGCCGGTGCCGACCTTCGCCCCGGAGCACTTCATGACCGCGACGGCGAAGGACATCGGCCGCTACAAGCAGTTCCGCCGCGGCATCGAGCAGCTCGACCAGGAGGGCGTGGTGCAGGTGCTGCGCTCCGACCTCCGCGGCGACCAGAGCCCCGTGCTCGCGGCCGTCGGCCCGATGCAGTTCGAGGTCGTCGAGGAGCGGATGGCCAACGAGTTCAACTCCCCGATCCGGCTCTCGTCGCTCGACTACAAGGTCGCGCGCCGCACGGACGCGGAAGGTGCGCTGGCGCTGCGCGGCGCCCGCGGCGTCGAGGTCCTGCAGCGCTCCGACGGCACCCACCTGGCGATCTTCACCGACCAGTGGCGCGCCACTGCCACAGCCCGCGACAACCCCGACGTCATGCTCGAGCCGCTGCCCGCCGGCGGCGGCTGAGCCGTTCGCAGCCTGCTGCTCAGCAGGTGTGCGGCTTGACCACGCGCTCGACCGGCTGCGCCGCGACCTTCTCGGCCAGGCGTACGGCGGCGTGTGCGACCAGCTCGGCATGCTCCGGGTCCGCAGCGGCCTGCTCGGGGACGAGGCCGCCGAGCAGCGCGGCCGGCTGGGTGAGCCAGATCCACGCCTTCCACGGGTCCATGCCGGCGGCGAGCAGCGGGGCGAGCACAGGGGCGAGCTCCGGCCGGGGCTCGCCGGCGGCGGTGACCTGGAAGGCCGGGACGAGCGTGCGGCCCTCGTGGCTGACGATGAGCAGGCCGTGCAGGGACGCCGTCTTGTGGATGACGAAGCGGGCCGCGTCGATGGAGGTGCCGCGCACCTCGGCCAGCGTCTCGTAGGTGAACCACGGGCTCGCGAGCAGCTCGCTGCGCAGCCGCTCCTGGCGTGCGACCTGCACGAGCGCGATCGGCACGGCGTACGCCGGGTCGTCGCCGTCGGAGTGCAGCAGCTGGTCGAGCGCCTCGAGCTGTGCGGTGGTCATCGCCTCGCCCGTCGCGGGGTCGGTCCACAGCGCGCGCCCCTGCTCGTCGCGCTCGAACGTGGGGAGCCCGGCCTCGGCGAGGTGAGGGGCGAGGTCGAGGCCCTCGAGCCAGGTGGCGATGCGGTCGCCGACGTCTGAGGTCATGGCGCAAGCCTGCCGCACGGATCAGGCGCGGCGGAACGTGAGGTGGGTGACGTGCGGGGTGGTCCGGCTGGCGGCCGGGACCATCGTCAGGTCGGGGACGTCGTCGAAGACCCGCAGTCCCTCACCCAGCGTGAAGGGTGCGACGTGCAGGCGCAGCTCGTCGACGACGCCCGCAGCGAGGTAGCCGTTGAGGGTGGTGACACCGCCGGCGATCGAGACGTTGCGCTCGCCCGCCGCGGCCCGAGCGCGCTCGAGCGCCACGGTCGGTCCCTCGGTGACGAAGTGGAAGGTCGTCCCGCCCTCCATCGTGAGGGGTTCCCGCGGTCGGCTGCAGAGCACGAAGACCGGCGCGCGGTACGGCGGTTCCGGCCCCCACCAGCCCGTCCACCCGAGGTCCCACTCGCCGCGGTGGGGGTCGAACATGTGCCGGCCCATGATGAAGGCGCCCGCGTCGAGGATGCCGGCGATCTCGTCGGCGCTCTCCTCGCCGTGCTCGAACATCCACGTGTGGAAGCGCTCGCCCACGGCTGGACCGAACGGATGCTCCAGCGACTGGTCGCGGCCCGCGCCCACGAGATCGAGCGAGACGGACATGTCGGCGGTGACGAGGCCCATGCCAGCAGGCTAGTGACGCGAGCGACAACCGGCCAGCCGTGACATGACAGGTCGCCCGCAGTTGTCACATACGTGAAGCGTTTGTTGACTGCCCTGACCCTGGCCGCCCTCGTCCTGACGGGCGCCTCATCGGTCCCCGCCGCTGCCGACTCCGCGCGCGACGGCGGGTCGTCATCGACGTACGCGCCGCTCAACCGCCCGGGTCCGCGGCTGCTGGTCCCGCGCGCCGACCTGCGCGCGGCACTCGACTGCCACGGCTCGCCGTCGGCTCGCAAGCGCCCGGTGCTGCTCAGCCCGGCCACGAGCGTGACTCCGGAGGAGAACTACTCCTGGAACTACGCGAAGGCCTTCACCGACCAGGGCCGCTACTGGTGTTCCATCACGATGCCCCACCACACGTTCGGTGACATCCAGGTCGCGGGGGAGCACCACGTCTTCGCCATCCGCACCATGCACGAGCGCACCGGTCGCAAGATCGCGATCCTCGGTCACAGCCAGGGCGGCATGAACCCGCGCTGGGCTCTGCGCTTCTGGCCCGACACCCGGAAGATGGTCGCGGAAGTCATCGGGATGGCTCCCTCCAACCACGGCACGACCGCGCTGCAGCACTGCGTCCCCGGCGCCACGACCTGCACCCCGGCGGTGTGGCAGCAGGTCGACGAGGCGCGGTTCATGCAGGCACTCAACTCACGCACCGAGACCTTCCGCCGGATCAGCTACACCGTCATCACCAGCCGCCTCGACGAGGTGGTGACGCCGATGACGTCGTCGTTCCTGAGCACCGGCAAGGGCCGCATCAGCAACACCGCGATCCAGGACATCTGCCCCGCGGCGACCTCCGAGCACAACTTCGTCGGGACCATCGACCCCGTCGCCTACGCGCTGGTGATGGACGCCCTCGGCCACCGCGGTCCGGCGAACCCCGCGCGGATCGACAGGGCCGTCTGCACCCAGCCCTACATGCCGTACGTCGAGCCCGCGGCGCTCGACTTCGTGCCGGCGATCCTCGGGGTGCCGAGCCTGGGCAGCACGTTGCTGCCGATCGTCAACCTAGCCGGGGCGTCGATGCTGCCCAGCGAGCCGCGACTGCGGTGCTACGTGTTCCGGAAGCGCTGCTGAGGATCACTGCTGGGTCGGGGCCGACGGCTCCTCCATGGGAGGCGCGTCGAAGCCGCACTGCTTGCGCTCCTGCTCGACCTGGAGCGTGAGCCGCTCCTTGCCGGCGGCGTGCGCCTCGGCGACGGTGCCGGAGTAGATCGTGTTGTCCTTCGACTCCAGGTTGACCGCCGACACCTTCTCGCAGAGGTGGAAGACCTCGCCGGACTTCGTCCAGTAGACGAGGTCGGCGCCGGTGATGTCGGTGACCTGGTTGCTCTCCTCGGTGTACTGCTCCACCGACGGCGCGTCCCAGTCGATGCCGACCGCGGTCGCGGCGATCATGACCAGCGCGCCGATGCCGCCGGCCAGCGCCTTCTCCTTGCCGCTCATGTCCTTGTTGAGCAGGATCATCGCGATCAGGGGCAGGAACGCGATCACGGTGATGATCGCGCCGAGCTGGTTCTGCACGAAGAACCGCACGGTGTCGCGGCGCGAGGCCGGGTCGAGGCGGTTGGCCTTCTTCCACAGCAGCGAGCCGCCCGCCGCGAGGAGTCCGATGACCACGAGCAGCCCGATCAGCAGCACCATGTTGACCGGGGTGTCGCGCAGGACCCCGAAGATCGCATAGAGCTCGCCCGCGATCGCCAGCAGCCACAGCAGCCCCGCTACGAGCCGGAGCTTGGTGGCGCTGCCCTCTGCCTCGGGCGTGGGCTTCCACGTGGGTCCGCTGCTCGTCTCCTCGGCCCCGGTGTCGACCCGGACCACCTTCTTCTTCGCCATGATTTCTCCCGAGTTGTCGATGATCCGGGCAGAAGCCTAGTGGGATCGGGATGTCACACGACGGGATCGGCCGGCGTCTTCATGTCCAGAACGCAACGGCGTACACACGACAAGGAGACAGTGATGACCAGCGAACCGCGCATCCCCAGGGCAGAGATCACCGGCGTCTACGGCGGCCTGCTCAAGATCGCCATGCGCAAGATGATGGGCGGCGTGCCTGCGGGAGCAGAGGTGATGTGGCACCACCGCGCCGTCTTCAAGGACTCGATGAGCTTCGGCCGCAAGAGCGAGAAGTGGCACGAGCTCGACCACAACCTGACGTCCTTCGCGACCATGGCGGCGGCCGCCGAGATCGGCTGCAGCTTCTGCCTGGACCTCGGCTACTTCATGTCCCACAACAAGGGCCTCGACGAGGTGAAGGCCCGCGAGGTGCCGCGGTGGCGGGAGTCGACGGTCTTCACGCCGCTGGAGCGGCGGGTGATGGAGTACGCCGTCGCGATGTGCCACACGCCCGTGACCGTCACCGACGAGATGTCCGCGGCACTGCTCGAGGACCTCGGCGCCCCCGGGCTGCTGGAGCTGACCGCCAAGGTCGGCTTCATGAACTCCAGCGCCCGCGGCAACATCGCGCTCGGCATCCAGTCCGAGCACTACGCCGAGGCGTGCGGGCTGCCACCTCTCGCAGCCCGGTCGCAGGCCCGGACCGAGCCCGTAGCCTGACGAGCATGAGCGGAGACCCGTTCGTCACCCACCGCAGCCTGCTGTTCACCGTCGCCTACGAGATGCTCGGCTCCGCGGCCGACGCCGAGGACGTGGTGCAGGAGACCTGGCTGAAGTGGCAGCGCGTCGATCAGGACGAGGTGCGCGACCCACGTGCGTTCTTGGTCCGCATCGTCACCAGGACTGCGCTGGACCAGGTGCGGACGGTGTCAAGGCGGCGCGAGGAGTACGTCGGTCCGTGGCTGCCCGAGCCGCTGCTGACCAGTCCCGACGTCGCCGAGGACGTCGAGCTCGCCGACAGCCTGTCGACGGCGATGCTGCTCGTCCTCGAGACGCTGACGCCCACCCAGCGTGCCGTGTTCCTGCTCCACGACGTGTTCGACGTGGGCTACGGCGAGCTCGCGGAGGCTGTCGGCAAGTCCGAGGCAGCCGTGCGCCAGATCGCCCACCGCGCCCGGACCCAGGTCGCGGAGCGGCGCCCGCGCGGGGTCACGTCGCGAGCCGACACCCGCGTGGCGCTCGAGGCCTTCCAGCGGGCGCTGGTCACCGGGGACCTCCAGGACCTGGTCGACATCCTCGCGCCGGACGTCGTGCTGCTGGGCGACGGCGGCGGCATCAAGCAGGCGCTGCCACGTCCGATCTCCGGCGCCGACAAGGTCTCGCGGCTGCTGGCTGCGGGCCTCCCGACCGTGGTCGGCCAGCTCACGGCCGAGCTGGTCCAGGTCAACGGCTGGCCGGCGCTGCTGGTCCGCCAGGACGGCGAGGTCGACTCGGTGATGACGATGCGGGTCGAGGAGGGCCTGGTCTCCGGGATCTACACCGTCCGCAACCCCGAGAAGCTGTCGCGCATCCTGGAGGTGGCGGAAGTCAGTCGCTGAGGCCGGCCCGGTCCACGCATGATGGACCCATGACCCCGCTCTCCGAGGCCGAGATCCGCAAGGTGTTCATCAACTGCTCCCAGGGCGAGGCGAAGCGGCTGCGGATCCCGTCGGGTCTCGCCGACACGGCCTGGGACTCCCTCGACTTCCTCGGCTGGCGCGACCCGGGCTCCCCGGCGGCGGCCTACGTCGTCACCGAGTGGCGAGGGGCGCTCACCGGCCTGGTCCTGCGGCTGGGCACCGATCGTCGCGCGACCGGGAGGCAGAACATGTGTGCCCTGTGCGGCACCGTCCACTCCACCACCGACGTCGCGCTGATGGTCGCGCCGCGCCCCGGCGCCTCGGGCCGCAACGGCAACACCGTCGGCACCTACCTGTGCACCGACCTCGCCTGCTCGCTCTACGCCCGCCGGCTCAAGCGCCCCGCCCGCGTCCAGCCGGTCGAGACGCTCAGCACCGAGCAGCGGGTCGCTCGGCTGCAGACCAACCTCGACACGTTCGTACGCCGCGTGGTCGGCGCCGTCGAACCGACCTGACACAGCTGTACCGGAATTTCGGGTCAGACGTGGCCGCTGAGCTGGGCGAGCCGGGTGGCCAGCGCGTCCACCATGGCGCTCGCCTGCTTGGTGGAGATGGTGGACTTGCGATCGCCACCCTGGCTGCTCACCGGGAGCACGTCGACCGAGAGCTTCGCGCCGCCGGCCAGTGCGCGGAGCTCGTCGATCTTGTCGCCGAACGGCGATCCGCTCCCCGGCGAGTAGTAGTGCACGACGTCGTCCAGCTCGTCGGCGTACAGGTCGGCCTTGGTCACTGCGATGACGAGCCAGACGGGTCGGTCGCGGCGGACGGCCATCGAGGCGATGCGGTGGGCGGTGATCGCCCAGTCCTCGAGCTCGGCGGCGAGCTGCTCCTCGCGGGTGGCGCTCGCGGCTCCGGTGGTGCCGGCGGTACGGCGAGGGGTGGCGTGGCCGTTGGCGACGACGTGGATCACGCCGTCGACCGGCTCGTCGTGGAAGACCTCGTCGAGGGCGCCCAGCCGGGTGGCGGCGTTGTCGCCGGGGACGACGAGGAAGCGGAAGCCGTGCAGGCGGGCCGAGCGCCGGGTGCGGCGCTCCATCACCGCCGAGCCGACCTCGGTGACACCGTTGCCGGAGGAGCGCCGCGAGAGCCGGTCGGCCAGCTGCGACTTGCCGACGCCGGTCATCCCGGTGACCGCGACCGTCGGGTAGCGGCGCCGGAACAGCCGGCCCATCCGTTCGGGCGCGGACGCCAGGCCGGTGAGGACGCCGCCGGCGATCGTGGCGCCGAGGGCGGTGCGACCCGTGCTGGGCAGGATCGTCCGGATGCGGGTGGCAGTGCGGGACAAGGGGCCTCCTCGGCCGGTGGCTCAGGTGGAGCGGCGTGCACCGAGCCTACGGTCCGGGCCGTGGGGCACGCTGTCCCCGTGGACCAGACCTACTTCCGCCGCACCGGACCGACGACCTTCGCCCCCACCGAGCACGTCGGTGGTGCGTGGCGCACCGACGAGCAGCACATCGCGCCCGCGATGGGGCTGATGGCCCACGCGGTCGAGCTCGACCTCGACGCCCGCCGCTCCGACGGCGTGAGGCTGAGCCGCCTCTCCTACGACATCCTCGGCGTCCTGCCGCTGGAGGAGGTCGAGATCGAGGTCCGCGTCGTCCGACCCGGTCGCACCGTCGAGCTCGTGGAGGCGGTGCTGACGCACGCCGGCCGCCCGGGCGTGCTGCTGCGTGCCTGGTTGCTCGCGGGCGGCGACACCGGCGAGGTGGCGGGCACCGACCTGCCGCCGATGCCGGACCCGGAGTCGTTCGACGAGTGGGACCCGACGACGGTCTGGCCGGGCGGCTTCATCGCCTCGGCGTCGCTGCGCCGTGACCACCACGGGCCCGGTCGCGGAAGGTTCTGGGCACGCAGCGCCACCCAGCTCCTCGAGGAGCCCGCCAGCGCCACCGCGACCGCCATGGGGCTGCTCGACATCGCCAACGGGATGACCGTCCGCGCCGACCCGCGCGAGGTCGCCTTCCCCAACGTCGACCTCACGGCCCACCTGCTGCGCGCGCCCGAGCCCGGCTGGCTCGGCTTCGACACCACGGTCTCCTTCGGTCCCGGCGGCCTGGGCGTGACGAGCAGCGTGCTGCACGACGAGCACGGACCGATCGGCACGCTCTCGCAGTCGCTGACGGTGCGACCAGGCTGAGCCTCAGTCGCGCCGGACGCGCAGGACGAGGTCGGTGTGGTGGTGGGCGCCGGGTCCCTCGGGCGCCGTACGCCCCCGCTCCTCCGCCACCTCGATCGTCCACCCGTCGCGGCCGGTGAGGACAGCGAGCAGGTCCTGGTGCCGGACGTAGTCATCGGGGTCGAAGCCGTGCTCGCGCGCCCGCTCGCGATCGACATGGGCGTGGTGCACCACCAGCAGGGTGCCGCCGGGTGCGACGGTCCGGAGCAGGGTCTCGATGACGGCGCCGTCGCTGCGCACGAGGGCGGGATAGAACGAGATCACCAGGTCGTACGTCGATGCGTCGACCTGCTCCAGGCCGATCGGTCGCCACTCGACGTCAGCGCTCGCGGCTGCCGCGGCACGCGCGGCCCGGTCCAGGGCGCGGGCCGACACGTCGATGCCGACGACACGCCAGCCGCGCTCGGCCAGCCAGATGGCGTCGGCGCCTTCGCCGCAGCCCACGTCCAGGGCCGTGCCGGCCTCGAGGTCGCTGACCTCGACGACGAGCTGCTCGTTGGGGTGCCCGCTCCACATCTGGTCGTCGCCGTAGCGCTCGTCCCAGTCCTCGGCGTCGGGGTGGTGTGCGTGTTCGTTCATCGGACCTCCCTGGAGAAAGTGTGCACCAGCGACGGTCCGCAAGGGTGGTCCGTCGTGTGGGGAGCGGACGTAGCGTGGACAGCGACCGAGGAGGAAGCCCACATGCCGACCGTGTCCCGCACGTTCACCACGACCGCGCCACCCGAGGTGGTCTTCGACTACCTCGCCGACTTCACCAACGCCGAGGAGTGGGATCCGGGCACGAAGTCGTGCGAGCGGACCTCGGGTGCGGGGGGAGTGGGCACGACCTATCGCAACGTCTCGTCCTTCCTCGGCCGCGAGGCGGTGATCACCTACACCACCGTCGAGCTCGAGCACCCGACCCGCATCCGCCTGACCGGTCGCAACGAGCAGTTCCACGGGCACGACGTGCTCGGGATCCGCGCGCACGACGGCGGGTCCGAGGTGACCTACACGGCTCAGTTCTCCTTCCACGGCAAGTCCAAGCTCGCGGTCCCCGTCGTGGCTGCCTACCTCCCCTTCCTCGCGCGCACGACCGTCGAGCAGATGCGCGGCTGCCTCGACCGGCTCCCGGGGGCACGATGACCGCCCCGCTCCCCGCGCGCGCGCTCGACACCTTCCTGGACCGGACGCTGGTCCTGGGCTACACGAAGATCGGGCTCAACGTCCGGCGTGCGCTGCCGGGCTGGCCCGCCGACCCCGCTCCCGGCGCGCTCTCCGGCCGACACATGCTGGTCACGGGCGCCAGCTCGGGGCTCGGCACCGCCACGGTCGAGGGGGTGGCCGCCCTCGGCGCGACCGTCCACCTCGTGGTGCGCGACGAGGTCAAGGGAGCGCGGGTGCGAGACGACATCGCCTCCCGGCTGCCCGGAGCCGTGATGCGCCTGTGGCGCTGCGACGTGGGCGACCTCGAGGACGTACGGCGCTTCGCTGCCGACTTCGGCAGCGAGGTGCCCGCCCTGCACGCGGCGGTCCACAACGCGGGCGTGATGCCGCCCGAGCGGACCGAGTCGGCGCAGGGCCACGAGCTGAGCATGGCCGTGCACCTGCTCGGGCCGGTCGTGATGACCGAGGCCCTCCGGCCCGTTCTGACCGGCGGCCGGGTCGTGCTGGTGAGCAGCGGCGGGATGTACGGCCAGCCCCTGCGGTCCGACGATCCCGGGTTCCGTCGCGGGGACTACTCCCCGACAGCGGCGTACGCACGGTCCAAGCGCATGCAGGTCGAGGTGCTGCCGCTCCTCGCGGACCGGTGGTCGCTCGACGAGATCACCACGGCTGCGATGCACCCGGGCTGGGCGGACACCCCGGGCGTGCGGGAGTCACTGCCGCGGTTCCGGGCGGTGACCCGACCGCTGCTGCGCGACGACGCGCAGGGCGCCGACACCAGCGTGTGGCTCTCGGCGACGCAGCCGGCTCCGCCCACCGCGCTCTTCTGGCACGACCGACGGCCGCGGCCGGTCAACCTCGTGCCGACCACGCGCGCGGACGAGGCGGCCCGGGCGCAGGCATGGGGATGGCTGACCGAGGCCGCGGGGCTGGAGCACCCGACGGCGCGCACCGAGACGAAGGAGCACTGACATGGCTGCCCAGATCGATGACCCCTGGCACGACCCCGACGCCAGCGACGACGACGTGGACCCGGGCTCGGTGTTCCCCGGGGCAGGTCGTCACGTCGACGACGCCGAGCGCCTCGCCGCGCTCGCGGCCGAGCCCGCGGGCAACGCCGAGCAGAACGACACCGTCGACACCGACGCGATCGACTCCCGGGCCCACGAGACCAACGACGAGTGAGGCTTGTCCGGTTCCGGGCAGGCGGACAAGGTGGAGGCATGAGCAACCAGGGCGAAGGCGATTTCGGCCAGACCGAGCTCGACCCGCAGGAGCAGTCCGAGGCAGAGGTCAATCTCGACGACCCCACCGCGGGTGCCGACGAGCCGTGGTCGCCGCCTGACCGCCACCCCCGTGGCGCCGAGCTGGCGGAGCTCGATGACGAGTCGCTCAGCGTCCGGCTACGGCAGGAGGAGGCCGACCCGGAGGACCTGGCCGAGCACGAGCAGATGCTCGGTGGCGACGACCCGGACGCGATCCCCGCGGGTGAGGACGTGCTCGGGGGTGACGCCTCGGAGGAGGACGACTCGGTCGACCTCGACGGCGAGCGCGGCCCGGAGGCCGACGCGATGCACCTGGACGGCTAGGTGTACTCGGCTGACAGGTTCATGACAGCCGGCTGATCGGGGGTAGTCCTCCGAGGGCTGAGTGGCGTCGTTGAGTGTTGTAGTGATCGAGCCAGGGATCAAGCGCGTCGGCTCGTTCGGTGTTGGTCTCGAAGATCTGGTGGTAGGCCCATTCGGTCTGGATGGTGCGGTTGAATCTCTCGACCTTCCCGTTCTGCCACGGGCAGTGGGGGCGGATGGTCAGGTGGCGAGCGCCGATGGCGTTGAGCGCTGCTTGGAAGTCGTAGGAGACGGTGTAGTTGCGGGCGTTGTCGGTGATGACTTCGCGCACGCTGATGCTGTGGCTGAGGAAGAACAGTGCGGCCCGGAGCATGAACGAGGCGCAGGTTGGTCCGGTTTCGTCGTCGAGGATCTCGGCGTAGGCCAGCCGTGAGTGGTCATCGACGGCGGCGTGGACGTAGTCGTAGCCGATCTTCTCGTGC
The DNA here is from genome assembly GCF_003047285.1 of Nocardioides allogilvus. Lineage (GTDB taxonomy): Bacteria > Actinomycetota > Actinomycetes > Propionibacteriales > Nocardioidaceae > Nocardioides > Nocardioides allogilvus. Next base: position 194,194 of record NZ_PZYX01000003.1, read on the forward strand.
TTGTGACGTTGCGCGGCGGTGGCGGCGCGGCCCAAGGCTCGCCAGCCGCCGCCGTCGGGGATCTTGCCGATCTTCTTCACATCGACGTGGATCAGATCGCCGGGATGGTCGCGCTCGTAACGAAGCGCGGTGGTCTTGCTGGCCCGGATGACTTCTCCGGTCAGCGGGTCGCACTCGCGCAGGTAGGGCACGTGGTGGCGGCGCAGGATCGCTGAGACGGTTCGCGGAGCGAGACCGAGTTCGGGACCGATCCAGTCCTGACCGCGACGTTCCTCGCGCCGGAGCTCGAGCACCCGTTCTTCGACGTCGAGCGGGGTTCTGCGTGGACAGTTGCGTGGTCGCGAGGGTCGGTCGTGGAGGCCGGCGTCGCCTTCGATCCGGAACCGGGCAACCCAACGGTGGGCACACTGGCGCGAGACGCCGAGTTCCTTCGCGACGTGGGCGACCGGTCTGCAGTCGTTGATCACGCGTGAGACGAGCAAACGACGACCGTGCAGATTCAAGCGAGCGTTAGCGTGGGCCACGAGGACCTCCTGGGCGAGTGGGTGACTTAGACATCTCCACTAAGCCGGGAGGTTCTCCCGTTTCACAAGACCCCCACTGTCACGAACGTCCCTGCCGAGTACAGCTAGGACGGATCCTCGATCTCCGCGTGCCGGCGGTGCAGGCGCTCGCGGATCTCGTCGGCGGAGTAGGACCGGCGCTCGCGCTCCTGGCGCGTGATCGCGGCGCCCGTCGCGACGCCGCCGAGCACCCCGGCCAGGCCGAGCAACTTCCACCACGCGAACCTCTTGGCCATGACCGGAGCATAGGCGTTCTGCCCGGATGAGGTCAGCGGCCTTCCCTCCAGTGCAGACTGGCCGCCATGGACGACGCCCTGACCCTGGATCAAGCGGTCGACATCACCCGGACCGGCGACCTGTGGCTCTTCCGCGGACGCACCGTCGCCGACCGGGCGATCCGGACGCTGACCAACTCCCCGGTCAACCACGTCGGGATGGCCGTCGTCATCGACGACCTGCCACCGCTGATGTGGCACGCCGAGCTCTCCAAGGTGCTCACCGACGTCTGGACGGGCGGCAACCACCGCGGCGTGCAGCTGCACGACCTGCGCGAGGCCGTCGACCGGTGGTCGGGCACCTACCGCCAGCAGGCGTGGCTACGGCAGCTCACACCCGAGGTCGGGCGCCGCGAGGAGGACTCGATGCTGACCGCGATCGCGCGCCTCGACGGGGTGTCCTTCCCCAGCACGGCCAAGCTGCTGGCGCGCTGGTTCCGCGCGCGCGACGCCTATGTCGCGCAGCGGCACCGCGGCCGCAAGGTCCGCCCCGAGCAGGCCTTCTGTGCCGAGGTGGTGGCGACCACGCTGCAGGACATGGGCGTGATCGCCCTCGACCGGCGCGCGCAGTGGTTCGACCCCGGCACCTTCTGGAGCGGCGACTTCCTGCCGCTCACCGACGGCTGGGCGTACGGGCGCGAGGTGAAGGTCGGCGAGCCCGGAGCGGGCCGCGCCCCCAGCGCGCGCGACCGCTGGCGCTGAGGGTTTTCCACAGCTGACGACTCGGTCGTTTCCGCCCCCACCTCGCGCGGGCACTCTCCCTGCACCAACGCCCAGCAGTGGAGGACACCATGACCGGCCGACTAGTTGCCGAGCTCGCAGCGATGACCCGCGTCGCTGCCGACCAGCGCCACGCCCGCAACACCCTGATCCGGATCCAGCACGACCGGCGTGAGGCGGTGCTGGACCCCGACGCCCTGGGCAAGATCCTGCCCGCCCACGAGGTCGTGGAGACGTTCCGTGCCGTCAACCGTGCCGTCCGCGCCGAGATCTGGGACGTCGCGCAGCGGTGCGAGGACCTCAGTGACGGCGTCCGCGAGGTGCGCGACCTGTTCCGAGCCGTCGACGCCGACGTCGCCGAGCGCTTCCAGGCGCTCCTGGGCGGCCCGCGATGAGCCCCCGGGTTGCACACGCGCTCGACCTCGAGTCGCAGCTCGGTGCGCTGGGCGCGGAGATCGCCGCGCTCATGCGACCGCTGCTGGCGCCGTTGCTCGAGAAGCTCGAGTGGGTGACCGGCGACGGCGAGCAGGTGCACGAGCTGGCCCGCCGCTGGCGGGCGATGTCGGAGGCGCTGACGCACGTGGCGCATGACGAGCGGGGTGCGCTCGAGCGCGTCGACGGCCAGTGGGAGGGCCTGGCCCACACGGCCCTCGTCGAGGCGGTGATCGACATCAGGCGCGACCTGGACGCCGTCGCCGAGGGCGCGAGCGAGGTGGCCGACCTGCTCGACCAGGCCGCGCTCGCGGTCCGCCGGTGCGAGCAGCTCGTGCGCGACCTCGTCCGGGAGCTGATCGAGTGGGCGGCCATCTCGCTGGCGCTCAGCGCGGCCGGCGCGATCATCACCCTCGGCGCCTCGGCCGCGGCCGGGGCGGCTGCCGCTGCCGCGCGGGCCGGCATCGTCAGCGCCCAGATCACCGCCCGGCTCGGCCAGCTCGCCCTCGAGCTGCGGCGCATCGAGTTCGCCCTCGGGATCTACCAGGTCTGGGCGAAGAACCTCGGCTTCGTGCAGCGGCGGATCCTGGGTGCGGCCCAGGGCCTCGTCGTCAAGGAGGTGACGTCCCTCGACGGCAACTGGAAGCCGTCGGCGCTGAGCCTCGCGCAGATCAGGCTCGAGCCCGAGCCCTGCTTCGAGCAGCCGACGGCGGGTCCGAGCTGGTGACCAGCTGGATGACTAGGCGTCGCCGGTGAAGACGTCGGCGATGTGGATCAGCGCGTCGCCGGAGTTGACCAGCGGCTGCTCCGTGCGGCCGATGACGATCCCGGTCCGGTTCGCGTGCACCAGTCGCAGCGTCTTGCCGAAGGAGTCGTGCAGCGCGCCGAGCCGCTCGCCCTCGGTGACCAGCTGCCCGAGCGTGACGTCGAGGTGCAGGATGCCCGTGCGCCGCGCGCGCACCCAGCCGCTCGCGCGGGACTCGACCGAAGGGGTCGGCGCCGACTCGTTGACCGGCTCGGTCATCTCCAGTGCAGCCAGCACGCGGCGTACACCGATGACACCGGCGTCGATGGCGTAGTCGTCGAAGCGCAGGCTCTCACCGGCCTCGAAGAGCAGCACCTTGGCGCCCTGCTCGCGGGCGGCCTCGCGCAGCGAGCCGTCGCGGATGCCGGCGTGCAGCATCACCGGCGCAGCGAACGCCTCTGCGAGCTGGCGGGTCAGGTCGTCGTCGAGGTCGGCGCGCACGTGGGGCAGGTTGGAGCGGCGGTCGGAGCCGGTGTGCAGGTCGAGGCCGACGTCGCACTTCGCCACGACCTCGGTCATGAACAGGTGCGCGATGCGCGCCGCCAGCGAGCCGCGGGCCGAGCCCGGGAAGGAGCGGTTGAGGTCGCGGCGGTCCGGCAGGTAGCGGTCCCCGGTCATGAAGCCCAGGACGTTGACGACGGGTACGGCGACGAGCGTGCCCCGGAAGGTCTTGGGATCGAGCCCGGCGAGCACCTGGCGGATCACCTCGACCCCGACGACCTCGTCGCCGTGGATCGCGGCACTGAGCCAGACCGTCGGGCCGTCCTCGCGCCCGTGCACCACCCGGACCGGGAGGCTGACGTCGGAGCCGGTGACCAGGCGGGTGATCGGCAGCTCGAGGTTGCGGCTCGAGCCCGGGCGGATGCGGACCGTGCCGATCCCGAAGGACTCGCGCGCCATCAGCGGGCGTCGTGGTGGGCAGGCATCTGCGCATTCTCGCAGTCGCCCGACCCTGCACGCGGCATCACGGGACCACGACGACGTTGCCCACCTTGCGACCGGAGTCGGCGATCTCGTGGGCGCGCACGATGTCCTCGAGGGGCAGGACGTGCGAGTTCACGACGACCAACCGGCCCTCGGCGACGAGGTCGAGCAGGGTCGCGAAGTCCTCGGCCCGCTCCGGGGTGGTGCCGGCCTTGACGTTGCCGCGCGCGAGCAGGTTGTCGCTGAGGTCCGCCACCGCCTGCAGCAGGACGCCGTCCGGCGTGAGAAGCCGGCGACCGGTGTCGCGGCCGAGGTTGCCGACGGTGTCGAGGACGACGTCGAACCGCTCGCTCAGGCCCGCGACCGGCGTCAGGGCGTAGTCCACGACGTGGTCGGCGCCGAGCTCCTTGAGGAGCGTGGCGTTGGCGGCGCTCGCGACGGCGGTGACCTCGGCACCGAAGTGCTTGGCCAGCTGCACCGCGTTGGTGCCGATCGCCCCCGACGCGCCGTTGACCAGGACGGTCTGCCCGGGCTGGACGCTGCCGACGTCGCGCAGGAAGTACAGCGCAGTCGCGCCGCCGAAGAGCACTCCCGCGGCCTGCTCGTGCGTGACGCCGGCCGGCAGGTGCACCAGGCGCTTGGTCGGAAGCGCCGCGAGCTCGGCGTGGCAGCCGGCGCCCAGGCCGGTGGTGCCGCAGACCTCGTCGCCGACCGCGAACCCTTCGACGCGAGCGCCCACGGCCTCCACGACCCCGCTGGCGACCCAGCCGAGCACGGGACGTCGCGGTCGGCGCAGGCCGAAGAGCGCGCGGGCGATCAGGCCGTAGCCCCGCGGGAACCGCGCGGCGCGGATGCGGGAGTCAGCGGCGGTCACGGCGGTGGCGTGCACGCGCACCAGCACCTGCTTCGGACCGAGCATGGGGGTCGCGACGTCCTCGACATGCACGACGTCCGGAGCGCCGTATGCGCGGTGGACTGCTGCCTTCATGGTGATCTCCTTACACATGTAAGGCAGAGCGTATCCTTACACTCGTAAGTCCACTACTAGGGAGATCCCTGACATGTCCCCGAAGCCTGCCCGCCCCGCGCTCAGCCGCGAGCTGATCGTCTCGGCGGCCGTGGCCGTCGCGGATCGCGGCGGCCTGGCGGCGGTGAGCATGCGCAACGTCGGGCGCGAGCTCGGCGTGGAGGCGATGTCGCTCTACCACCACCTCCGCGGCAAGGAGGACCTCCTCGACGCCCTCGCCGACTGGGCCTTCGCCCAGATCACGCTCCCCGATCCCGAGCTGCCGTGGCGGGTCGCGATCTCCACCCGCACGTCGTCGGCTCGCGACGTGCTCCGCCGCCACCCCTGGACGCTCGGGCTGCTGGAGTCGCGACGCCACCCCGGCCCCGCACTCCTGCGCCACCACGACGCGGTGCTGGGCTGCCTGCGCCGGCACGGCTTCTCGGTCGCGCTGGCCGCCCACGCCTACTCCGTCATCGACGCCTACGTCTTCGGCTTCGTGCTGACCGAGCTCAACCTGCCGATGGAGCCCGGCGAGAGCACCGAGGAGTTCGCCGCCGAGCTCGGGCAGCTGGGCGACGACTACCCGCACCTCGTCGAGATGATCACCGAGCAGGTCGTGGGTCGCGACTATGCGTACGCCGATGAGTTCGACTACGGGCTCGAGCTCATCCTCGACGGGCTGGCCCAGAGGCTGCGGGCCTGATCAGACGCCGCGGTTGCGGCGCCGTACGGACTTCTTCGGGCGACCGCCGAGGTAGGACCGGCGCGAGTCGATGAGATAGCCCTGGCGCAGCGCCTCGCGTCCGATCAGCATCCGGAAGCCCATCTGGTCGCGGCTGGTCAGCGTCACCTCCGCGGTCACGGTCCGCTCGACGAGGGTGACGTCCAGCAGCACGACGTAGCGCTCCTGCACGTGCCCGGTCGAGGAACGCACGTGCCGGCGGTCGTGGATCGGCAGCTCGACGTCGACGGAGTCCTCGCGCGAGCGCTGCCACGGGTGGATGGAGAAGCGCACCCACGACTCGCCGTCGCGGTCGAACTCGTGGATGTCGAAGGCATGGATCGCGCTCGACCGGGCACCGGTGTCGAGCTTGGCCTTGACCCACTCGACGTCGATGCCGGGCAGACGAACCCATTCGCGCCAACCGGCGGTCAACTGACCGGGGCTGGTTGGATGGGTGGCTGCCACCCCCCTATCCAATCAGGTGTGATCTCGTGAAGCTGGCCATTCTGTCCCGCGCCCCGCGCTCCTACAGCACCCAGCGGCTGCGCACCGCCGCCCAGGACCGGGGGCACGAGGTGAAGGTGCTCAACACCCTGCGCTTCGGCATCGACCTGTCGGGCGACCAGCCCGACCTGCAGTTCCGCGGCAAGCAGCTCTCCGACTACGACGCGATCCTGCCGCGCATCGGCAACTCGATCACCTACTTCGGCACCGCCGTCGTGCGGCAGTTCGAGCAGATGGACGTCTACACCCCCAACACGGCCTACGGGATCTCCAACTCCCGCGACAAGCTGCGGGCCTCGCAGATCCTGTCCAAGCACGAGATCGCGATGCCGGCGACCACGTTCGTCCGCGACCGCGCCGACGTGATCCCGGCGATCGAGCGCGTCGGCGGCGCTCCGGTCGTGATCAAGCTGCTCGAAGGCACCCAGGGCATCGGGGTCATCCTGGCGCCGGACATCAAGGTCGCCGAGGCGATCATCGAGACGCTGCAGAGCACCCGGCAGAACGTCCTGATCCAGCGCTTCGTCAAGGAGTCGAAGGGTCGCGACATCCGCGCCCTCGTCGTCGGCGACCGGGTCGTCGCGGCGATGCGGCGGGTCGCGAAGGGCGACGAGTTCCGCTCCAACGTGCACCGCGGCGGGACGGTCGAGGCCGTCGAGCTCGACCCGGCGTTCGAGGAGGCCGCGGTCCGCTCCGCGCAGATCATGGGCCTGCGGGTCGCCGGCGTCGACATGCTCGAGGGCAACGACGGCCCGCTGGTGATGGAGGTCAACTCCTCGCCCGGGCTCGAGGGCATCGAGACCGCCACCAAGCTCGACGTCGCCGGCGCGATCATCGACCACATCGACAACCAGGTCGCCTTCCCGCAGATCGACGTCCGGCAGCGGCTCAGCGTCTCGACGGGGTACGGCGTCGCCGAGCTGCTCGTCCATGGCGACGCCGACATCGTCGGGCTCACCCTGGGCGAGTCCGGCCTGCGCGAGAAGGACATCTCCGTGCTGACCCTGCACCGCGGCACCGCCGTCATCCCCAACCCGCGCGCCGACACGGTGCTCGAGTCTGACGACCGGCTGCTGTGCTTCGGCAAGCTCGAGGAGATGCGCTCGATGATCCCGGCCCGTCGCAAGCGGATCCGGAAGGTGAAGAAGCTGCCGAGGGTCCCGATCCACGAGCAGGAGTAGCCGGGCCGCTGCGCGACCTCCTCAACCGCCGTCAGCGGAGAGGGCGTCGAGCTCCGCGCGTACGGCGACACGGTCGGCGTCCGTCGGTCGGCCGGCCAGCATCGCGTCGAGGTCCGCGGCGGGCACCAGCGTGCCGACGAGCTCCGCGAGCCGCTCACCCGCCCGCGCGGTCGCGTCGTCGACCGCCCGCAGGATCGCGGCGGCGAGGTCGGAGGGCGGCAGGGCCAGGGCGCTCGGCTCCAGCGTGAGCACGGTCGGCCGTCCGGCTGCGTTGACGCGCACGCGAACGCGTCCCTCGGCGGCGTGCGCCTCGCCGTACAACGTGGAGAGCTCGTCCTGCACCTGTGCGATCTGCTCGAGGTGGCGGGCGGTCTCGCGGCGGAGGTCGTCGAGCCAGGGCTCGGAGGGTGGTGTCTGGGTCATGCGTGGACGGTTCCCGCGGGCGACCGGCGAGGAACCTCGAGACCTGCGCCTGTGGACAACCCTCAGTAGCCGCCCTCGGGGGGCTCCATCTCGGCCCGCACCCCGAGCAGCCGGACCGGCCGGTCGTCGGCGAGCGCGTCGTAGAGCGCCAGGGCGGTGTCGGCCAGGACGGCCGGATCCATCGTCGGCCCTGACAGCTTGCGCACCTTGGTGTGCGTGAAGAACGGCGCGAACCTGACCTTGAGGTGCACCCGCGTCGCCGCGCGGCCCTCCTTGGCGAGGTCCTCGATCACCCGCTCGGCCAGCTCCCGAAGGGCGACGGCGACGTCGTCGCGGGTCGTCAGGTCGGCCTGGTAGGTCGTCTCCCGGCCGTGGGCCCGCGCGACCCAGGGCGTGTCGTCGGGCCAGGCGCGCCCGCCGCCGCGCCCGAGCCGGCCGATGTGCGGGCCGGTGTTGGGACCGAACGCCTCGACCAGCGGTTCGTCGGGACTGGCCGCGAGCTGGGCCACGGTGTCGATCCCGATCGCCGCCAGCCGCTGGCCGATCTTCGGTCCGACGCCCCACAGCGCGGTGGTCGGCCGGTGGCCCATCACGTCGAGCCAGTTCTCGCGGTGCAGGAAGTAGGTGCCCTGCGGCTTGCCGAAGTCGGTCGCGATCTTGGCCCGGACGAGGGTGTCGCCGATCCCGATCGAGCAGTGCAGGTCGGTCCGCGCGAGCACCGCGGCCTGCAGCTCGAGCGCCGTCGCCAGCGGGTCGTCGGTCTCGACACCGACGAAGGCCTCGTCCCAGCCGAGCACCTCCACCACGGCGCCGGGGTGGGCGCGCAGGGTCGCCATCACCTCCGCGGACGCGGCCTCGTAGACCGGGAAGTCGACCGGCAGCAGGATCGCGTCGGGGCAGCGGCGTACGGCGATCTTCAGGGCCAGTCCCGAGTGCACGCCGCGCTCGCGCGCCTCGTAGGACGCGGTCGAGACCACGGCCCGCTCGGTCGGGTCGCCCCGGCCGCCGACGATGACGGGCAGGCCGATGAGCTCGGGACGGCGCAGCAGCTCGACGGCGACGAGGAACTGGTCCATGTCGACATGGAGCACCCAGCGGGGTGAAGTGCCTGTCACCCCGACATGATGTCGTGAAGTGGTGAACCTCGCCGACACCGCCGACCTGTGGTGGAAGAACGCGGTCCTCTACTGCGCGGACGTCCAGACCTTCCTCGACCTCGACGGCGACGGGAACGGCGACCTGCGCGGCATGCTCCACCGGGTCGACTACCTCGCCGACCTGGGCGTGACCTGTCTGTGGCTGATGCCCTTCTACCCGACGGGTGGCAGTGACGACGGCTACGACATCACCGACTTCTACGGCGTGGACCCGCAGCTCGGCAGTGCCGGCGACCTCGTCGAGCTGGTGCGCACGTGCCACTCGCGCGGCATCCGGGTCGTGGTCGACTTCGTCATGAACCACACCTCGGAGCGGCATCCGTGGTGGAAGCAGGCGCTCCGCGGTGAGGACGACCCGCGCCGGGACTGGTACGTCTGGCGCTCGTCCACGCCGCCCGACACCAGCAAGCAGGTCGTCTTCCCCGACAAGGAGGACTCGATCTGGGAGCAGGACCCCGCCTCGGGGCAGTGGTACCTCCACCACTTCTACAAGACCCAGCCCGACCTCAACCTCGCCAACCCCGCCGTCCGCGACGAGGTGATGCGCACGATGGGCTACTGGCTCGAGCTCGGCATCGACGGCTTCCGGATCGACGCCGTGCCCTTCCTCTTCACCGAGGACCAGGTGCCGAAGAAGGAGCGCAGGTTCCCGCCGTTCGACCCCCACGACTACCTGCGCAACCTGAAGGCGCACGCCGGGCGGCGGAACGGCACCGTGATGTTCCTCGGCGAGGTCAACCTCCCCTACCCGGACATGGCGGCGTTCTTCGGCAGCGGCGACGCCGACGAGCTGTCGATGCAGTTCGACTTCATCGGCATGCAGGCGTTCTACCTGTCGCTGGCGCGCGGAGACGTCCGCCCGCTCACGACGGCGCTGCGCGAGCGACCGGCGATCGACGTCGGCAGCCAGTGGGCCAACTTCCTGCGCAACCACGACGAGCTGACGCTCGACAAGCTCAGCGCCGACGAGCGCCAGGAGGTCTTCGACGCCTTCGGCCCCGACCCGGAGCACCAGCTCTTCGACCGCGGGCTGCGGCGCCGGCTGCCGCCGATGCTGGGCGGCGACCAGCGGCGGATCCGGATGGCCTACTCGCTGATGTTCTCGCTGCCCGGCACGCCGGTGCTGTTCTACGGCGAGGAGATCGGGATGGGGGAGAACCTCGACGTGCCCGGTCGGCTGGCGGTCCGCACACCGATGCAGTGGCAGCCCGGCGACCACGGCGGCTTCTCGACCGCCGGACGCCGCTCGCTGGTCCGTCCGGTCACCCGGGGCGCCTACGGCGCGGACCAGGTCAACGTGGCGGCCCAGCGCAGCGATCCCGACTCGCTGTGGTCGTTCGTACGCCGCATCATCTCCCGCTACCGGCAGTCACCGGAGATCGGGTGGTCGACGGTGGAGGTGTTCGACCACGGTGACGACCGGGTGCTGGCCCACGTGTGCCGCAAGGACGAGTGGGCCCTCCTCGCACTCCACAACTTCGCCGACGAGCCGGTCGAGGTCAGCCTCGAGGTGCCCGGTCTCACGCGCGGGACCAGGCTCGTCGACCTGCTCACGCCGGGTCCCTCCGAGGAGCTGGAGACCGGCCCGCGCGGCCGGTTCACGTGCACGCTCTCGGCGTACGACCATCGCTGGCTGCGCGTCGTCCTCGACGACGACCGCCGCATCGACCACTGACCGCCCCCGAGGGAAAGGACCAGTCGTGACCCGCGTCGGCTTCCATGCCTCGCACGAGCAGATCTCGCCCCGTCGGCTGCTCGCCGACGTCCAGCAAGCCGAGCGCGCGGGCTTCGAGATGGCCATGTGCTCGGACCACTTCGCGCCGTGGAGCAAGCGGCACGGGCACGCGGGCTATGCGTGGGCCTGGCTCGGGGCCGCGCTGGCCACCACGGACCTGGCCATCGGGTGCGTCTCCGCTCCCGGGCAGCGCTACCACCCGGCGGTGCACGCGCAGCGGATCGCGACCCTGGGCCAGATGTTCCCCGGACGCTTCTGGGCGGCGCTCGGCAGCGGCGAGGCGTCCAACGAGCACATCACCGGGGAGCGCTGGCCCGACAAGGAGCAGCGGACCGGGCGGCTCGAGGAGTGCGTCGACGTCATCGGCCGGCTGCTCGCGGGCGAGGAGGTCACCCATCGTGGCCTGGTCACCGTCGACCGTGCCCGGTTGTGGGACATCCCCGATCCCCGGCCGCTCCTCGTGGGTCCCGCCGTGTCGGTCGAGTCCGCGGCCCGGGTCGCGGGCTGGGCGGACGGCCTGGTGACGCTCAACCAGCCGGTCGAGGTGCTGCGCGACCTGCTCGCCGCCTATCGCGACGCCGGCGGTCGCGGCCGGGCCGCGTTGCAGGTGCACCTGTCCTGGGCGGCGACCGAGGACGAGGCGGAGGCGATCGCGCACGACCAGTGGCGCACCAACGTCTTCCCCGAACCGGTCAGCTGGGACACCGAGCTGCCCGAGGCCTTCGACCTGATGGCCCAGCACGTCACTCCCGCGACGGTGCGCGAGCACGTGCGGGTCTCGGCCGACCTCGGGCAGCACCGCGCCTGGCTGGCGGAATATGCCGCGCTCGGCTTCGACGACCTCTACCTGCACTTCGTCGGCCAGGACCAGGGACCGTTCATCGACGCTTTCGCCACCGAGGTGCTGCCCGCGTTGCGCGACTGAGCCGCCTGAGACACTGGGCCCGTGATCGAGCCCCTCCAGACGAGCCTGCTCGTCGCCTCGCTGCTGCTCGCTGTCGTCGCCGGTGTGTACGTCGCCCTCGACCGCGGTCCCGACAACGCCGTCGTCGCCCTGGCCGGCCTGCTCGAGCTGGGCGTCATCGCCCAGGCGGTCATCGGCATCGCGCAGGTCGCCGGCGACGACGACGTGGCCAGCCCGGTGACGTTCGTCGGCTACCTGCTCGCGGCCGTCCTGGTGCTGCCGCTCGGCGTGCTCTGGTCGCTGGCCGAGCGCAGTCGCGGCGCGACCGCGGTGCTGATCGTCGCCGCCGTGACCGTGGCATTCCTCGTCCTGCGCGTGGTGCAGCTGCATGGCTGAGGGCACCTCGACCAGGTCCGGCCTCGGTCGCGCCCTGATCGCCGTCTATGCGGTGTTCGCGCTGTCCGCGACCGCCCGCTCCGGCGTGCAGCTCGCGACGAAGGCGTCCGAGGCACCGGTGGCCTACACGCTCTCGGCCGTGGCCGGCCTCGTCTACATCGCGGCCACCCTCGGGCTGGCGGAGGTCGGGCCGGCCCCACGCCGACTGGCGTGGGCGGCCGTCCTCTTCGAGCTCGTCGGCGTGCTCACGGTCGGCACCCTGACCGTGCTGGACCCGGCGCTGTTCCCGGACGCGACCGTCTGGTCGGCGTACGGACAGGGCTACGGCTACCTGCCGCTGGTGCTGCCGTTCCTCGGGCTGGCGTGGCTGCTGCACACCCGCGACCGGGTTTCGTGACGGCCCTGGCGGGCCTGCTCAACCGCCGGTGACGGCCGGGAACTCCTTCATCGCGTGGTCGGCGATCTTCTTCATCATGTAGGAGTCGATGCCGGCGCCGACGAAGCCACCGGCGACCGGGACGCCGCGGCCGAGGCGGCCGAGCGCCTTGGTGCCGACGCCGCGCATCAGGTTGAAGCCGACGGCCTTGTTGACCACCATCAGCGCCGCGGGCGGCATGTTGCGCAGCGCGAGCGCGGTGACGCGACCGCCGCCGGTGGCCATGCCGGCCTTCTTGAGCACGTCGTCGGACTTCGAGCCGACGAGGGTGAGCAGCACGGCGGTGCGGATCCGCGGCTCGTTGATGTCGTAGCCGCGCAGGATCGCGATCGCGCCGACCATGCGGGTGGCCTGGACGTAGAACTCGAGCACGTTGGCCGGGAGCGCGATCGGCATCGTGACGAAGCCGCCGAGGCCGGTGACGAAGCCGCCGATGCCGCCGCGGACCGTGGTGGCGCGGGCGATCGCCTTGATCGCCTCCTCGCGGGAGCCCTTGTCCTTCTTCGCGGCGCTGGCGACCTGGGGGGCCGACTTGATCGGGCCGCGGCCGTCGAGGCCGATGTCGAGCAGCATCGTGACGACCTTGTTGATCGCGCCGTCGTCGACGGTCGGGTCGTTGGCCGCGTCGAGGGCGGACTTGGTCTCCTTGACCTCGTCACGCTTCGGCTTGAAGAAGTCGATCAGACCCATGTTCGTGCACTCCCCAGAAAGTTGCCGGTGTCGAGCGGCCAGCGCCGCTGCCTCGCCGCAGATCCTGCCATGTGCCGGTGACGAGAGGTCACGAGAAGGCGCGCAGCCGCAGGCTGTTGGTCACCACGAACACGCTGGAGAACGCCATCGCGGCGCCGGCCAGCATCGGGTTCAGCAGCCCGGCGGCGGCGAGCGGGATCGCGGCGACGTTGTAGGCGAACGCCCAGAACAGGTTGCCCTTGATCGTGGACAGCGTGCGCCGCGACAGCCGGATCGCGTCGCCCGCGACGCGGAGGTCGCCGCGCATCAGCGTCAGGTCGCTGGCCTCGATCGCGACGTCGGTGCCGGTGCCCATGGCCAGGCCGAGGTCGGCCTGCGCCAGCGCGGCAGCGTCGTTGACGCCGTCGCCGACCATGGCGACGACGCGCCCCTGGCCCTGCAGGTCCTTGACCGCCGCGACCTTGCCCTCGGGCATGACGTCCGCGATCACGGTGTCGATGCCGACGTCCTTCGCGACCGCCTCCGCGGCTGCCCGGTTGTCGCCGGTCAGCAGCACCGGCGTCAGGCCGAGCGCCTTGAGCTCGGCGACCGCCTGCTTCGAGGTCGGCTTCACGGTGTCGGCGACCACGATGATCGCGGTCGCGCGCCCGTCCCAGCCGACCTCGATCGGGGTCGCGCCGTTGGCGTACGCCGCCTCGACCGCGTCCCTCAGCTCCGGTGACTTCGGCCGGCCCGCGAAGGCCGACCGTCCGTCGACGGTGCCGGTGACCCCGACCCCGCCGGTGGCGACGAAGTCGCTGACGGACAGCGGCGAATCGGCGTACGCCGCAATGGCGCGGGCGATCGGGTGCTCGGAGGCGTACTCCAGGGCTCCCGCCAGCCGCAGCACCTCGTCCTCGGAGACGCCCGGCACGGTGGTCACGGACACGACGCTCATCTGGCCGGTCGTGACGGTGCCGGTCTTGTCGAGCACGATCGTGTCGACGGCGCGGGTGGACTCCAGGACCTGGGGTCCGCGGATCACGATGCCGAGCTGGGCGCCTCGACCGGTGCCGACCAGGAGTGCGGTCGGGGTCGCAAGGCCGAGGGCGCAGGGGCACGCGACGATGAGTACGGCGACCGCGGCCGTGAACGCGGCCGGTCCGCCGGCTCCGTTGCCGAGCCAGAAGCCGAGCGTGGCGACGGCGAGCACCAGCACGATCGGCACGAAGATCCCGGAGATCCGGTCGGCCAGCCGTTGCACCGGCGCCTTGCCGCTCTGGGCCTCCTCGACCAGGCGCGCGAGTCGCGCGAGCTGGGTGTCGGCGCCGACCCGGGTCGCCCGGACGACGATCCGACCGCCGGCGTTGACGCTCGCGCCGACGACGGAGTCGCCGACGCTCACCTCGACCGGCACCGGCTCGCCGGTGAGCAGGCTGAGGTCGACCGCGCTGGTGCCGGACTCGACGACCCCGTCGGTGGCGATGCGCTCGCCGGGGCGGACCACGAAGGTGTCGCCGACGACGAGTGAGTCGATGGGGACGCGGGTCTCGGTGCCGTCGCGCAGGACGGCGACGTCCTTGGCGCCGAGGTTGAGCAGGCCGGTGAGGGCGGCCCCGGCCGTCCGCTTGGCGCGGTGCTCGAACCAGCGGCCGGCCAGCAGGAAGGAGGTGACGCCGGCTGCCGCCTCGAGATAGATGTTGCCGGCGCCGTCGCTGCGCTCGATGGTCAGCTCAAAGGGGTGGGTCATGCCCGGCGTCCCGGCGGTGCCGAGGAACAGGGCGTAGACCGACCAGCCGAAGGCGGCCAGCGTGCCGAGGCTGATCAGGGTGTCCATGGTCGCGGCGCCGTGGCGCAGGTTGGTCCACGCGGCGCGGTGGAACGGCCAGCCGCCCCAGACGACGACCGGTGCGGCCAGGGTCAGCGACAGCCACTGCCAGAACTCGAACTGCAGCGCCGGCACCATCGCCATCGCGACGACGGGGACCGTCAGGGCGGCCGAGACGACGAGCCGGACGAAGGCCTCGTCGCGCTCGGGCGCAGCGTCGGCCTGCTCCTGCGTCGGCAGCGTGGCGGCGTACCCCGCGGCCTCGACGCCGGCGATCAGGTCGTCGGTCGAGACGGACTCCGGGTAGCTGACGTGGGCCTTCTCGGTCGCGTAGTTGACCGAGGCGGTGACGCCGTCGAGCTTGTTGAGCTTGCGCTCGATCCGGTTGGCGCAGGACGCGCAGGTCATGCCGGTGATCTGCAGCTCGGTGGTGGACACGTCGGTGTCAGTGGTCGTCATGGGAACCGCCCTCCTCGGCGCTGATGAGGAACTGCGCCGTCCGCACGACGCCGTCGTGCTGGAAGTCGAAGTAGAGGTGGAAGTCGCCGGCACTGGGGACCTCCGCCACGAACGGAACCTTGGGGCCGGGACCGCTCTCCTCCGGGTGGACGTGGAGGTAGGCGAGGTCGCCGGCGCGCAGGGCCACGAGGTGGCCGAAGGCGCCGAGGTAGGGCTCGAGGTCGGTGACCGGCTCGCCGTCGCGCTCGACGGCGACCGTGACGTCGCTCGAGCTGCCGTCGGTGAGGTGGCCGTCGATGGTGACGGTGTAGCCGTCGACCTCCGTGGTGGCGGTCCTCGCTGCGGGCGTGCTGCCGACCTGGCCGGGGACCGTCACGTCGGCACCGAGGGTCAGGCCCTCGCCGCCGTCGGGCGTGAAGTCGGCGAAGACCCGCCACGCGCCGGGCACGAGGTCGAGGTCGGTGCGCCAGGTCCCGTCGTCCCCGAGGACGGGGTGGACATGCTGGTAGCCCGAGCCGTCGCGGCGTACGGCGATGAGGTGGAGCTGCTTCTCGTGCTCGATGTCGAAGTCGGTGACCGGCTCGCCGTCGGCGCCCGTGATGGTGAACGCGAGCGGGCGGGTGCCCGGCTTGATCGTCGTCTCGGCGAGTGACAGCGTGTAGCCGTCCTGGCTGACCAGGAGCCCGCCCGGGAGGTGGGCGGCCTGCTCGTGGCCGGCGTCGTCGTCGCCCATCTCCATGTCATGGGAGGCGGCCGGATCGTCGTCGAGGACGGGGCCCATCGCCGTACCCACGCCCCAGGCGGCGGCGAAGGCGACGAGCAGACCCAGCCCGAAGACCGCGAGACGGACGGGGGTGCTCATGCCACGCCGTAGCCGGCTTCCTCGACTGCGGCGCGCACGGCCGCGGGATCGAGGGGCTGGCTGCTGGTGACGGTGACGGAGCCGGTCGCGAGGTCGACGTCGACGGCCTCGACGGAGGCGAGCTCGCTGATCTCCTCGGTGACGCTGGCGACGCAGTGGCCGCAGGTCATGCCGGTGACGGTGAGGTTCTGGGTTTCCATGTCTTCTCCTATGACTTGACCAGGCGCGCGATGGCGTCGCTGGCTTCCTTGAGCTTGATGGCCTGCTCGTCGCCGCCCTCGCGGACGGCCTCCACGACACAGTGCTCCAGGTGCTCGTCGAGCAGCCCGAGCGAGAGCGCCTGCAGGGCGCGGGTGACCGCGGAGACCTGCGTGAGGATGTCGATGCAGTACTGCTCCTCGTCGACCATCCGCGCGATCCCGCGGACCTGCCCCTCGATGCGCTTCAGGCGCTTGAGGTGGGCGTCCTTCGTGCCGTGGGCGACGTAGCTGTGTTCGTGGGCCATGACATGACCATACCCCTAGGGGGTAGGGGTTTCAAGTGGGGGTGATGGTGATGTGTCGGAGTCCCCGCTTAGGCGGGGACTCCTGCACCTCTTGGCCGTTGCAACGCCCCAGAGGTGCAAGACTTCCCCCACCAGTGCCCGGAAGGGGCGTCAGGCAGACGTCGTACGGCGCCCGGCGAGCGGCGCCCACTGGCCCCGCGCGATGAGGACCTCGCGGAGGAGGTCGGGATGGTCGGTGATGACCGCGTCGACGCCGGCGTCGAGGAGCGGGTGCATGGTGGGCTGGTCGTTGACGGTCCACACTGCGACGCGGATGTCGAGGGCGTGGGCGCGCCGGACGATCCGCTCGGTGTAGATCGGCACCCGCCCGAGCCGGAGCGGGACGTGGGCGAACGTGCCCGATGCAACGCGAGCGGGCGGGCGGGCGTAGGAGCGCGAGGCGGCGATGAGGGTCGTCAGCGCACGCCAGCCCAGTGCGGTCGTCACGTCCGGCACTGCGTGCTGGACGCGCTGCAACCGGTTGGACCAGGCGCCCGCGATGCAGATCCGTTTCGCCCAGGACGGGTTCGCCAGCAGCAGGGCGACCAGGGCCGGGCCGGCCGGCTCGTCCTTGAGGTCGATCGCGAAGCGGGTGTCGGGGAAGGAGGCCAGCGCCGACGCGAGGGTCGGGACCTGCTCTCGGCCCTCGACGCGCAGGCGGCTCAGCGACCGCAACGTGTGGTCCGCGACGGAGCCGGGTGCGCCCGTGACCCGCTCCAGCGTCGCGTCGTGGAAGCAGACGAGGTGGCCGTCGCTCGTGGTGTGGACGTCCGTCTCCAGGTAGCGCACCCCCAGCGCGGTGGCCCGCGCGAAGGTCGCCAGCGTGTTCTCCGGGCCCAACGCCAGGCCGCCACGGTGGGCGATCGCCAGCGGGCCGTGCTCCTCGCCATACCTCATGACCCCCAGCATGAGCCGCTCGGCGGGCACGCGGACAGCCGTACGGCGGCAGAGAGGCAGGTGTTCACGCAGCCTTCGTCCGGGTGAAAGCCTGGACACCTGCCGGCCACCTGGGCTCGCGGGAATCGGACACCTCGGGCGGGCGTTGTGACCTCGACCGACGACCCGAGAGGAGCCAGCCATGACCGACTTCACCCCCTTCGAGGACCTGTTGGCCGGCCACGCCGGACTCCTCGAGGACTCGCTGCACGACCGGTGGGTCCGCGCGCAGTCGCTCTTCGAGGACCGCGCCTACCGCGAGGCGATCGTGCTGCTCAAGGAGCTGCTCGAGCAGCCCGAGGACTTCGGGCACGCGCTCACGGACGCCCGCCTGCTGCTGGCGCGCTCCTACTACCACTCCGCCCTGCTCGGCCCCGCGATCGACGCCGCGCGCGAGGTGCTCGCGATCGACCCGCAGGAGGCCTACGCCCACCTGCTCATCGGCCGCTCGCTGCAGCGCCAGAGCAAGGCGGACGAGGCCGCGCCGCACCTCAAGCTGGCGCACCTGCTCGGCGGCTACGCGGCCTGATGTGCGCCCGCGTGCCCGCTCCGGAGGGGTACGGCGCTGCGCTGGCGCTCGCCGCGGAATAGACCGGACCGCGGTCCGGTTATATGTAGTACAATCTTCAACTAGTCCAGCAACGGAGGGCACCATGCAGTTCGGCATCTTCAGCGTCGGCGACATCACTCCCGACCCCACCACCGGCGTCACGCCCTCCGAGGGCGAGCGCATCGAGTCGATGACCCGCATCGCGCTCAAGGCCGAAGAGGTCGGCCTGGACGTCTTCGCGACCGGCGAGCACCACAACCCGCCGTTCACCGTCTCCTCGCCCACCACGCACCTCGCCTACATCGCGGCGAAGACCGAGAAGCTGCAGCTCTCCACCTCGACCACGCTGATCACCACCAACGACCCGGTGAAGATCGCCGAGGACTACGCCTTCCTGCAGCACCTCTCCGGTGGCCGCATCGACCTGATGATGGGGCGCGGCAACACCGGCCCGGTCTACCCGTGGTTCGGCAAGGACATCAAGGACGGCATCAAGCTCGCGATCGAGAACTACCACCTGCTGCGCAAGCTGTGGCGCGAGCCGGTCGTCAACTGGCAGGGCCAGTTCCGCACCCCGCTGCAGGGCTACACGAGCACGCCCGCGCCGCTCGACGGCACGCCGCCGTTCGTGTGGCACGGCTCGATCCGCAGCCCCGAGATCGCCGAGCAGGCGGCCTACTACGGCGACGGGTTCTTCCACAACCACATCTTCTGGGGCCCCGACCACGCGGCCAAGATGGTCCGGCTCTACCGCCAGCGCTTCGAGCACTACGGCCACGGCGCCGCCGACCAGGCGATCGTCGGCCTCGGCGGACAGGTGTTCCTGGGTGCCACCGAGGCAGAGGCCAAGAAGCAGTTCCGGCCCTACTTCGACAACGCCCCGGTCTACGGCCACGGCCCGTCCCTCGAGGACTTCTCCGCCGCCACCCCGCTGACCGTCGGCACACCCGAGCAGGTCATCGAGCGGACGCTGGGCTTCGCCGACTACGCCGGTGACTACCAGCGCCAGCTGTTCCTCATCGACCACGCCGGCCTGCCGACCGAGGTCGTGCTGGAGCAGCTCGAGATCCTGGGTCGCGAGGTCGTCCCCGTGCTCCGCGCGGAGTTCGACCGCCGCCGCCCGGCCCACGTGCCGAGCGACCCGCCCACCCACACCTCCCTCGTGGCCGCCGGTCCCGAGGCCAGGCACCACCTCGTCGAGCCCGCCAAGGCCGACGACACCGCAACCGTCACCGAAGGAGCACAGTCATGACCCGCACGATCGTCGTCCTCACCGCCGGCCTGACGGTGCCCTCGTCCACCCGGTTGCTCGGCGACCAGCTCGCCGACGCCGTCTCGGCGGCCGTGGGTTCCCGCGGCGAGGCCGTGTCCTTCGAGTACGTCGAGGTGCGCGAGCTCGCCCAGGACCTCGCCGGCTACATGACCAGCGGAGGCGTCGCCACGCCCCGCCTGGCCGCGGTCCGCGAGCAGATCTCGGCCGCCGACGGCCTGATCGCCGTCACCCCGGTCTTCAGCGCGAGCTACAGCGGGCTGTTCAAGATGCTCATCGACGCGCTCGACACCGACGCCCTCAACGGCATGCCGGTGCTGATCGCCGCGACCGCCGGCACCGCCCGGCACTCGCTGGTCCTCGACCACGCGATGCGCCCGCTGTTCAGCTACCTGCGAGCCGTCGTGCTCCCGACCGGCGTGTTCGCCGCGACCGAGGACTTCGGCAGCACGGGTCTCTCCGACCGGGTGGCCCGGGCCGCGGCCGAGCTGGCCAACGCCGTTGTGGTCTCGGGCAGCGACCACGTCGCCGGGTTCGCCCCGGACCCGACCGCGCGTCGCCGTACGTCCGGGAACGACCTGGCGCCCGTCGCCGACTTCGCCGAGCTGCTGCGCGGACACTCGGGCTGATTCCCGGCGGGCACGTGGCGATCGACACCCCGGGCGACGGAATCGCGGCCCATGGGGCATCGTTGAGGACAGTGCAGCCGACCGGCGGCAACCGCACGACCCGCTCAAGGGGGACGCACATGTCCGACACCAACATCGCTGACAAGCTGAAGCAGACGATCGACGAGCTGCAGATCGACAAGCACGTCAACGACTTCGTCATCCAGCTCGAGACCGCCTTCACCACCGCCCGCGACAAGGTCGCGACGCTGGCCGCCGAGCGCGGCGACGACGTGGAGCGCTTCCTCGACAAGATGAGCACCACCATCGACGAACGCACCGAGGGCCGGTTCGCGCCCCACGTCGACAAGGTCCGTGAGACCGTGTCGAACGGTGTCACCAAGCTCGCGGACCAGCGCCCGAGCACCACCCCGGTCACGCCGGTCGCGGAGGACGAGATCCCCGCCGCCGAGTGATCGACCCAGACTGAAGGCCCGCTTCCACCCCCGTGGGGAGCGGGCCTTCTTCTATTTCCCGAGGACGCTCGACGCAGACCGTGACGGGCTCCTAGGTTGGTCGAAGAGACTTCCCGACCCCAGGAGGCACCCGATGGCTGCACGGCTGAACCCCTACGTCAACGTCCTCGACGGCCAGGCCCGCGAGGCGCTGGAGTTCTACCAGTCCGTCCTCGGCGGCGAGCTGACCGTGATGACCTTCGGCGACATGGGCACCCAGGGCGACTTCGCCGTCCAGGTGATGCACGGCCAGCTCGAGACGCCCGCCGGCTTCACGCTGATGGTCGCCGACGCGCCGCCCGAGATGGTGCAGGTGACGAGGGGCAACAACGTCTCCATCAGCCTGTCCGGGACGAGCGAGGACGGCGAGGCCCTCCGCGGCTACTTCGCCGGCCTCAGCGACGGCGGCCAGGTAGTCCAGGCGCTCGAGCCCGCCCCGTGGGGTGACGAGTTCGGTGCCCTCGTCGACAAGTTCGGGATCAACTGGCTGGTCAACATCGCCGGTGAGGGCGCCCCGGCCTGACAGGGTGGGCACATGAGCCCTGTCCAGATCAGACCTCTCGGGGGTGGCCCCGGCTGCCTCGTCATGATCCTCGTGTCGATCGGTGCCTCGGTCGTCCTGACCCTGCTGCTCAACTGGCTAGCGCGCTGACGGCCCTCACCAGGGTGAGGGCTTGAAGTCCTT
The DNA here is from genome assembly GCF_003047285.1 of Nocardioides allogilvus. Lineage (GTDB taxonomy): Bacteria > Actinomycetota > Actinomycetes > Propionibacteriales > Nocardioidaceae > Nocardioides > Nocardioides allogilvus. Next base: position 215,308 of record NZ_PZYX01000003.1, read on the forward strand.
CACGAAGCAGCCGTAGAGATCTTCGCCGGCCTCACCGAGGACGACCGGGTCGTAGACGCGGGCGGCGCCGTCGACGAGGTCGAGGGGGGCGTGCCAGCCCTCGGCCGCCATCCGCAGCTTCTCGGCGTGCGGGCGCTCGTCGGTGATCCAGCCGGTGTCGATGGCGGTCATCAAGATCTTGTCGGTCTCGAACATCTCCTCCGACGACGTGCGGGTGAGCATGTTGAGCGCGGCCTTGGCCATGTTGGTGTGCGGGTGCCCGGCGCCCTTGTAGCGGCGGCCACCGAACTGTCCCTCCATCGCCGACACGTTCACGACGTACGCGCGCCCGGACGACGCAGTGACCGCCGCCGCGGCCAGCGCCGGTCGCAGCCGGGAGACCAGCAGGAACGGCGCGATCGAGTTGCACAGCTGCACCTCGAGGAGCTCCAGCGGGTTGACCTCGCCGACCGTCTGCGTCCAGGAGTTGTTCAGCTGTACGTCGGGGAGCAGGCCGCCCGCGTCGACGGCGGTGCCCGCAATGTGCGCGTCGAGGGACGCGTTGCCGGCCGTCAGTGCGAGGGCGGTCAGCGACGCCGCGTTGTGCGCGGCGAGGGCGTGCTCGGCGCTCTCGCCGAGGTGGTGGGCGACGGCCGTGTCGGCCAGCGCGCCGGCGATGGCGGCGGGGTGCGCCTCGGAGATGCGGTCGAAGGTGACCATCTCCGGGAGCTCCCGGTCGGTCGGCAGCGGAGCCAGCTCGGCGTCGACCAGCGGGGCGTAGGCGCCCGGCGTGCGGCGTACGGTCTGGCAGGCGTTGTTGATCAGGATGTCGAGCGCGCCCGCGGCTGCGACGTCGTCGGCCAGCGAGATGACCTGGGTGGGGTCGCGCAGGTCGATGCCGACGACCTTGAGGCGGTGCAGCCAGTCGTCCGAGTCCTCGAGCGAGGAGAACCGACGCACGGCGTCACGCGGGAAGCGGGTCGTGATCGTCGTGTGCGCGCCGTCGCGGAGCAGCCGCAGCGCGATGTACATCCCGATCTTGGCGCGACCGCCGGTGAGCAGCGCGCGCTTGCCGGTGAGGTCGGTGCGCTGGTCGCGCTTGGTGTGGCTGAAGGCCGCGCAGCTCGGGCACAGCCAGTGGTAGAACGCGTCGACCAGCGTGTAGTCGTTCTTGCAGATGTAGCACCCGCGCGGGTTGATCAGCTCGCCGGCGAAGGCGCCCGGCGCGTTGGAGACGAGCGGGATGCCGGACGTCTCGTCGTCGATCCGCACCGGCGACCCGGTCGCCGTGAGCTCGGTGACCGCCCGGTCGTGGGCGAGCTCCTCGGCGCGCTTGGTCAGCTTCCGCTCGGCCTTGATCGCCTTGTACATGTGCGAGGCCGCGCGCTTGACCGTCACGTGGTCGGGGTGCTCGGGCGGCAGCGTGTGGAGCTGCTGCAGCACGCGGAGGGTGGCGGCCAGGTCCTCGGGGTCGAGGCCGGCGTCATGCGGGGAGGTCACTGGCGCAATGGTACGGCGGCGCGGGCCGCTACCTCATTTCCGCAGGAGCTCCCGGAAGGACCGCGACATCAGCCCGGCACCCGAGCGGGCGGGGGCGGCGCGCAGGGGGCGACCGCCGTACACGACCTCGGTGGCGGTGCCGTAGCCCAGCCAGGTCTCGGCCCGTCCCTGCCCGACGCCGGGCTTGCTCCAGTCGCACACCCCGGCGGGGAAGACGGCCTGCAGCCGCGCCCACTGCGCGTCGCTGAACGGCAGCGGCGAGGTGTACGTCGACCGGTCGAGCGGCGTCAGCCGGCAGGCGACCACGTCGTTGGCGATGTCGCCGCCGGCCTCCTGGCGCGGGGTCGACAGACGCAGCTGGGTCACATCGGTCGCGCACACCCCGATGCAGCGGTCGGTCACCGTGGCGGGCCGGTCGGCGGTGATCTTCTGCGCGAGCGGGATGGCCCGCTTGTCCTTCTCGACAGCCGCGAGCCAGCCGTCCATCGCGAGGAACGCCTCGCGCGACCACTCCACGTCCCCGATCAGCGGGGCCGGGCCGAACCACATGACCCTGTTGTCGGTGTGCCCTTGGTCGCGCTCGAGGCGCGTCTCGGTCCACCACGCGTGGGCGTAGTCGTGGGCCACGCCGGGGTCGGGCCCGCCGTGGTTGATGATCGCCACCTCGTCGAGGTGGTTCATCTCGTTGATGAGCCCGGTGCGGTAGGCGCGGGCGATCGAGGTCGGGTCGCCGGCGATGCGACCGGGCGTCGGGTCGGCGTTGACGTCGATGCCCCCGACCTTCTCGTTCAGGTCGACGAACTGCTCGGGCGTGATGGTGCCCCGGTTGAGCGCGTTCAGGCCGTACTGGACGCCGGTGTTGGCGAACGGGACGCCCGCGAACCCGTGCCCGGCGGCCTTCTCCTGCGCCGACCAGACCGACTTGGGACGCGGCCCGAGCAGCTGCATCACGATGTCGAGGATCGAGCAGCGGACACCGGCCGGGTTGATGTCGGAGTCGAAACGGGTCGAGGGGTCACCGGCGACCGGGTCCTTCGTGCCGAGGCACGGCGTCTCCGGGTTGATGGCCTTCTTGAACAGGAACTCGTCGGCGGCGACCGCGTTGAGGTGGCTGATGTGTCCCTCGACGTCGGCCATCTGCGTGGGCAGCCAGACGGTGCCGGGCGACCACCGCGACGGGTCCTCGAAGTACTTGCGCATGAGGTGGTAGTCGGCGAACTGCGCGCCGGCGGTGAAGACGTCGGGGTAGGAGCAGGTCGTGACCAGGCCCTGGTAGATCCCGGGGTAGGAGTTGGCGATCGTGTGCTGCGCGATCGACCCGCCGCTGCAGCCGGTGCCGATGAGGTAGCGCACCTCGCCGTAGCGCTCCACCAGCCGCTCGCGCGCCATCATCATCGACTCGGCCTCGACCGCGAGGTTGCAGTTGTGGCCGGTGTTGTTGAGCGCCGTGGCGAGCACCGCGAAGCCCTTGGCGAGCGCGGTGACATAGCTGTCCTCGACCGGGGATGCCGGCAGGGTCCCCGCGAAGTCGTGGAGGTTGGGGTGGGCCGGGCCGTAGGACGCACCGCACCCGCCGCCGTGGGTGGCGAGCACCTTGTGGTTCCACTGGGCCTGCGGGGCCCACGCCTTCCAGGCCTTGCCGGGCCTGAAGAGGGTGAGGATCGTGTAGCGGTCGCGATCCTGGAAGCCGTCCTCGCGGCGCACCACGAACGGCACCGTGACCCCCTGGTCGGTGGTCGTCGTCGCGACGTCGTCGGGCGGGTTCTTCGGGTGGTAGCGCGACAGGCCGGTCTTGAGCGGGTCGGTGGACTTGTAGAGGAAGGAGTAGGACGCCGGCTGGTTGCACTGGGCGTCGCGGGCGGTGGGCTGGCACTGGTAGGGCCCGGGCTGCGGGCCGGCGAAGACCGGGCCACCGTTGGGGAAGTTGGTGATGACCGTCCGGCCGCTGCGGGCCCGCGGCGCGGAGGCCTTCACGACGTTGCGCCCGAGCCTCAGGTGCCTGACCAGGCCCCAGTAGCGGCCGTCCGCGCGGACCTTGAACGCCCGGGTCACCCTGCGCTCGCCGACCGTGACGACGACCTTCTTCGGGTCGACCCTGCGCGGGAGCCGTACGACGACCAGCGCATCGCCGGCCGAGATCAGGTCGGCCCGGTTGGAGAGCACCGAGATCCGGAGCCGCGGCTTGCGCTTGCCGGGTGGGCGCATCGCCGTACGACCCGGATCGGCGGAGCCGACGGTGGGGGAGCCGGCGGCCGCGGCGGACACGAGTGGCCCCGAACCGGAGAGCAGCGAGGCGCCGAGCACCAGCGTGAGAAGGACGGCGGCGGTGCGACGGATGAGGGCGAGGGTCACGGGCACTCCTTGGGTGTCGGAAGCACAACGACTCGCCGTTGACCCGGCTACGTCGGTCGGTGGGCGTGGCTAGGGTGACGACCAGGCCCGTTGCGAGGGCCGTTGCGAGGGGGAGTGCAGTGCTGGATCAGGCAGACGCGCGGCCGGCGGTCGCCATCGGGGGACTGGGGGTGCGCTGTGAGGGCGTCGTGCACCTCTACAAGACCTTCGGCGGGCACGACGTGGTCGCGCTGCGTGGCGTCGACCTCGTCATCGCGCCGGGCGAGCGGGTGGCCTTCCTCGGCCCGTCCGGCTCCGGGAAGTCGACGCTGCTGACGCTGCTCGGCGGCATCCAGAAGCCGAGCGCCGGCCGGATCTTCCTCGGTGACGAGGAGATCTCGCGGATGGGCGAGCGCTATCTCGCCCGCATCCGCTCCCGGTCGGTCTCCACCATGCTGCAGGGCGCGACCCGCAACCTGCTGCCCTATGCCACGGGTCGCCAGAACATCGCCTTCGCCCGGCTCTCCCTCAGCTCCACCGAGCGCCGCGACGCGATGCTCGACACCGAGCTGCTGAGCCGCGTCGGTCTCGAGGAGCAGGCCGACCAGGTCGTCTCCACCATGTCCGGCGGCCAGCGCCAGCGGCTCGCGCTCGCCTGCTCGGTCGCGACCGCGCCCCGGCTGCTGCTGGCCGACGAGCCGACGAGCCAGCTCAGCCATGAGGACCGCGACCACGTCCTGCACCTCATCCACTCGCTCGGCGACGACTTCGGCACCACCATCGTCGTCGTCACCCACCAGCCCGAGGTGGCCGCGACCTTCCCGCGCTCGATCACGATGAAGGGCGGTCGCGTCGGCGCCGAGGGCCGCCACGGCTCCGAATACGCCGTCGTCGGCGAGGACGGCGTGCTCCACCTCCCGGGCCACGTCGCGGCTGAGTGGCCGCCCGGCACGCTGGTGAAGTTCGAGGACGACGACCAGGGGCGCCTGATCATCACCCGCTCGAGCGGAGAAGGGGCAGCCCAGTGAGCGACCTGGTCCTCAGCGACATCACCTACGTCGCCGGCCGCACCCTGCTCGACGACGTCACGCTGACCTTCCCGGCCGGCAAGGTGACGGCCCTGTCCGGTCCGAGCGGGTCGGGCAAGACCACCCTCCTCTCCATCGCGGGCGGGCTCCTCGAGCCGACGACCGGCACGACGTCGTACGCCGATGCGTCGATGTGGCAGGGCACCGGCGACCCGCGCCCAGACGTCGCGTTCGTGCTGCAGGTCTATGGCCTGGTGCCGATCCTCAGTGCTCGCGAGAACGTCTCCATCGCCCTGCGTGCTCGCGGGGTCGACCCGCGCGACGCGGACGAGGAGGCCGAGGCGGCGCTGGGCCGGTTCGGCATCGCCGACCTCGGTGACCGGCAGGTCGAGGAGCTCTCGGGCGGGCAGATGCAGCGCGTCGCCTGCGCCCGCGGGTTCGTCGTCGGCGCCGGAATCCTGCTCGCCGACGAACCCACCTCCGAGCTCGACGAGGGCAACCGCGGCGTGGTGCTGGCCGAGCTCCACGAGGAGGCGGCCCGCGGGTCCGTGGTCGTCGTCGCGACCCACGACCCGGCGGTCGTGGAGGCCTGCGACGTGCACTACGCCCTCGACGAGGGCCGGCTGGTGCAGAGCCGGACAGCGCACGCATGACCCGTGCCCTCCGCGGAGCGTGGAGCCGCCGCGGCACCCTGCTGACGCTGCTCGCGATGACGACCGTCGTCGTCGGCGGAGCGGTCGCCGTTCTCGGCTTCGCCGAGGCCGCCGGCACCTCGCGCTGGCTGATGTCGCCGCTGCTGCTGCTCGGCGCGGTCGCGATCCCCAGCATCGGTCGTGAGCTCGCGGCCGCGCGCCGCGAGGAGATCGGCCTGGCTCGGCTGCGGGGGATCCGCGGGCTCCGGCTCGGCGGCGTCCTGCTGGCCGAGCCCCTCGTCACGATCGTGCTCGGCACCTGTCTGGGGCTCGTGCTCGGCTCGCTGGTCGCACGCGTCGCGGGCAGCGCCTGGCTCGACGCCGACGTGCCGGCGCTCGGGTCGACGGCTGCCGGCGTCGCCCTCGGCACCGCCGCGGGCAGCCTGCTGATCGTCCTGCTCGGCACCTGGGCGACCGTCACCGAACCACTGTCGGTGCAGGTCGCGACCCGCAACCGACCCCGGCGCGCGACGACGCTGGTGCTCTTCGGAAGCGTGCTCGTCATCGTCGGTGCCGCCGTCGCGGCCTACCGCAGCCGCCAGGCCGTCGTCGGCGATCCCGACGTCCTGGTGCTGCTCGGGCCCGCCCTGGTCGGGCTGGCGCTGGGCCAGGTCGCGATCTGGGTGCTGCGCCTGCTCGCCCGCGGTGCGACCGGTGCCACGGCGACGTCGGGGTTGTCCGGGTTCCTGGCCACGCGGCGGCTGTCGCGGGCCGACGACCTCGTGACGCCCATGCGGCTGCTCGTCGCCGCGGCCGTCGTCGGCGTCCTCGCCCTCACCGGCGCCTCCTCGGTCACCGACTGGGTCGACGGTGGCGCCCGGATCGCTGCCGGCGGTCCGCGGAGCGTGCCGGTCGAGGAGGGCGCCGTACAAGCCCTGGCGCTGACCCGCGACCTCGACCCCGAGGGCCAGCACCTGATGGCGGTGGCGGTCGTGCCCAACGAGGGCCGGCTCGGCGAGCGGCGGGCCTATGTCGACGCGGCGCGCTTCGAGTCCGTGGCCGGCGACTTCTACGACGACACCCCGGCGGCAGCTGCGGCCGCACGCATCGATGAGCTCACCACCGACTCCGCCGACCTGACCGTGCGCGGCAACCGGCTCGAGGTCGCGAGCGAGCGGATCGAGTCCGGCCCCACCGCCACGACCCGGCTGATCCTGGAGCTCGACTACGTCACGGCCGATGGCAAGGGCGCATCGATCGAGGCCCTGCTCAACCCGCGCCCGGGACAGCAGGATCGTCGCTCCGTCCGGCTGCCCGGCTGCACCGCCGGCTGCCAGGTGACCGGGCTGGCGATCGCCCGAACGCTCGCGGGTGGTGGCGGCAACGTCTTCGAGCTCGATGACACCTCCTACCGCGTGCTCCTGACGCAGCTGTCCGTGGGCGACCGCTCTCTGCTCGACGTCGCGTGGCAACCGGACCGGTCCGCGATCGACGGCCTGGGCAACATCAGGTTCTATCCCGGTCTCGACCTCCACTACCGGTCCGTCGCCAACCGGCTCGACGGCCTCGAGGTCAATCCGTTGCCCGACGGCCTGCTCGACCTGCAGGTGGCGGCGATCTCCGACCCGATCCCGGAGTTCGCGGCCGGTGCGGAGCCCGGCCTCCCGCTCGACATCGCCGGCAACGATCGCGTGCTCGGCGAGGGCACCCGCTTCGAGGCGCTGCCGCTGCTCGGTGGCATCGGGCAGCTGACCGACCTGCCGACGAGCATGGTCGGATCCCGGCCGACGGTGCCCGACGCGGAGACCTCGATCGTGGTCGCCGACGACACACCGTCCGCGATGCTGGCGGCGTTGACCGAGGCGACCGGCACGAAGGCCCGCTCCCTCGAGGACGTACGCCGCAGCGTCTCCACCGCAGCGGGCGCGGACCAGTCCCGGGCCTACGCCTTGATGGCGGCCTTCTGCGCGCTGGTCGCGCTGCTCTCCTTGGCCGCGGGCATCGCCCGGCACCTGCGCAGCTATCGCCACGACGTCGCCTCGTTGCGAGTGCTCGGGGTCGGGCTGGGCGAGGCCCGCCGGGCCGGCCGGGTCGAGCTGGCGGCCCTCGCCGCGGTCGTCCTGGGCTCGGTGGCAGCGGGCGGCTGGCTCGCGGTGCACCTGCTGCTCGGCGGGCTGCCGCTCGTCACGGTGTCGCCCGCGGCCGCGCCGCTCGACACCACCCCGCGTGTGGCGACGCTGGTGGTGCCGGCGGTGCTGGCGGCGGTTGCGATGCTCGTCCTGGGCGGCCGGGCCCGCGCCGTACGACCGTCAGCGACGCGACCCTCGACCCTGCGTGAGGAAGAGGGCCGATGATCCAGCTCCTCGGCACCATCATTCGCGGACTCAGGTCGCGTGCGCTGCTCAGCGTCGGCTCGGTGCTGCTCGCGGCGCTCGCGCTCGGGTCGGCGGCGCTGGGGCCGATCTTCTCCGAGGCCGTCACCAACTCCTATGTCGTCACCCGGCTGCAGGAGGCGTCGGCGGCGTCGACCGACCTCACGCGGGAGCTCACCCCCGACGGTGGCACCGACCCGGAGGTCGCCGTCGACCGTGCGATCGCCGCCTCCGACGCCAGGAACGAGGGGCCGTGGGGCCCAGCAACGGCGACGCTCGTGTCCGACGACTTCAGCGGGCTCGGCGGCATCGTGAGCTTCTGGTCGCGCGACGACGTCTGCGCCGGCCTGGAGATCGAGGGCCGCTGCCCCACCGCGCCCGGCGAGGTGCTGATGCTGGCCACAGACGTCGAGAAGGCGGGCGCGGAGATCGGCCGGCCGCTGGAGCTCAACACCGCGATCCCGGAGCCGCTCCGGGGCTCGTATGCCCGCTCGCCGCTGTCACAGGTCACCGTGGTCGGCTCCTATGCCACGCCCGTCTCCGACGACGAGTGGACCCACCCGCTCCGCCTCAGCTCGACCAGCGAACGGTTCGATCCCACCGGCGACTACACGCCCTACATGCCGGCACCGCTGCTGACCACGCACGCGACCCTCGGCACCCTCGGCGCCGGAGCGTGGACGGTGCAGGTCGACACCCCGCTCGCGGTCCCGGCGGATGCGACGCCGGCCGACCTCGCCGACGCGGTGGCGACGGCCGCCGGCCTGGAGGTCACCGAGGAGGTCGACGGCGGCACGCTTGTCGGGGTCCCCGGCACCAACAACCTGCAGGCCTTCAGCGACGAGGTCCGTGCCCAACAGTCCACCGCGCGCAAGTCGATCGCCCCGGCCGTCCTGTCGCTCGTGCTCGTCGCCCTCGCGCTGCTGATGCGGCTGCTGATGGCGGCCAGCGAGATCCGGGTGCCGGAGCTCGCGCTGGCCTCCCTGCGCGGGGTCTCCTCGACCCGGCTGTGGCTGCTCGGACTGGCCGAGCCCTTCGTCGTCCTGGCCGCAGCGGTGCCGCTGGGTGTCGGTTTCGGGGTCGGCCTGGGCGCCCTGCTGACCCGGCAGTGGCTGGTGCCGGGACTGCCGATGCCGCTGCCGTGGGTGAGCTGGGCCGCCGCAGCGCTGGTGCTCGCCGTCGCCGTCGGGGTCGCCTGCGTTGCGGTCGGGATGGTCGTGCGCGACACCCTCGCCTCCCAGCTCTCGGGCGTACGCCGACCGCGGGAGTCGCGACGTTGGTCGGTCGTCGCCCAGCTGACCCTGCTGGCGCTCGCCCTCGCCGTACTCGTCTCCAAGCTCTCGGCCTCCGGCCAGAGCGCGCCCGACCTGACCGACATGCTGCTGCCGATGCTGCTCGCGATCGTGGCCGGGCTCGCGGCGACGCGGCTGACGGCCTGGGCGGCGACGTGGTGGACCACGCGTCGTGGGCTGACCCGTTCGCTGAGCGGCTTCGTGTCGGCGCGGGCGATCTCGCGTCGTCAGGAAGGCACGCTGGTCATCCTCCCGGTGGCGGCAGCGATCGCGGTCGCGGTCTTCGGCGCGGGCGTCTACGACTCGGCCTCGACCTGGCGCGGCAGCGTCGCGGCCACCGTGTCGCCGGCCGCGACGACCTGGACCTCCTCGCTGTCGCTGCGCGAGACCCGCGACCTCACCCACAGCCTCGACCCGGAGGGGGAGTGGCTGATGGCCGCGGCGTCGGTGCTCAACCCCGGCGCGGACTTCGCCGTGGTCGACGCCGAGCGGCTGGCCACGGTGGCGACCTGGCCGGCCACGTGGAGCCCGGGTCGCAGCGTCGAGCAGGTCGTCGACGACATCACGCTGCCCGGGCGCATCCCTCTGCTCGTCGGCAGGCGGCTCTCGATCACGGTCGACAACCAGGCCACGACGTCGGGCGAGCTCGGCATCGAGGCGCGCTTCGGCAGCGTCGGTGGCGTGCCGGAGCGCAGCTATCTCGGGCCGTTCCCGGCGGGCGAGAGCACCCAGGGCGTTGCCCTGCCGACGACCTGCCGCACCGGCTGCCCGCTGGAGGGCCTGACCCTGGGCGGGGGCGCCGGGACGGCGATGGAGATGACCGGCACGGCCCGGGTGCTGTCGGTCGCGGTCGACGGCGCGGTGGTCGAGGACGCCATCGCCGGAGCTGGCTGGCAGCCGAGCGCCGACAACCGGGGGCGCTCCTCGATCGGGGCCGTCGACACCTCCGGGGACAGCATCGACCTGACCTTCGACGACGCCGCGGGCCCGGCGATGGCCCGGCTCTCCGCGGGCGGGATCCCGTTGCAGCGACCGGTCCTGCGCGGGGTCGACGTCTCGGACCGCGTGATCGCCGACCTGCCCAACCGGGAGAGCGCCGGCATGGTCCAGGTCGATCCGGCGGGCGAGCTGGAGGGCATGCCGTTCGTCGGCCCGGCCGGGCTGCTCGTCGACTACTCCGCCTTCATCGCCGACCGCTCGGTCTACGACAACCTCTTCGAGACGCGGGTGCTGATGCGCGCGGGCGCTCCGCAGTCACTGTCGAGGGAGCTGACCAGGTCCGGCCTCGCCGTGGAGACGACCTATGCCGCGCAGAAGCGGGTGCTCGACCAGAGCGCCTACGCGCTGGCCCTGCGGCTCTATGCCGTGGTCGCGGTGCTGGTGCTGCTGATGGCGCTGGCCGGGCTGTTCGTCTCCACCGCGGTCCAGCTCCCGGCCCGGCGTCGCGACGCTGCGGCGTTGCGGGTCGTCGGCGTACCCCGCTCCGCGGTGATGTCCGCCGTCGCCCGGGAGTTCCTCGTGGTGCTCGGTGGCGCCGCGGTGGCAGGCGTGCTGGCCGGTTCGCTCGCGCAGTACGTCGTGCTCCGCACCATCACCCTGGGCGTCGTCGAGTCGTTCACCACCCCGCACCTCGTCGCGGCCATCTCGCCGATGCGCCTCGTCGCGCTCACCGCCATCGCGGCCGTCGTGCTGGGCATCGCGGCCTTCGTCTCGGCCTCGCTGACCGTCCGCGGTGCCCGCGGGTCGACGCTGCGCGAGTCCGCGCGGTAGGTGGTGTCAGTCCGCCGTCGGGTGGTTCCGCCCGCCCTCGCCGCGGGGTAGTCAAGTGAAAGCTTGTCGTCCTCCGGCCGAATCCCTACAAATTCTCACTTAACTACCTCGGGACTACGCCGGGCCCCGCTGATCTGGAAAAAGTTTCCGCCGACCTGTCGTATCCGTCCTGACTCGTTCGTAGACATGATGAAGGCCCGCCCAGAGGGTCACCTACCAGGAGGAAATCCCATGCCGCAGTACCTGCTCTCCGTCGCGATCGACCCCACCGACGCTGTCCCCTCGCCCGAGGAGATCCAGCCGATCTTCGAGGCCGTCGACGCGTTCAACGACAAGGTCCGTGAGTCCGGCAAGTGGGTGTTCGCCGGCGGCCTCGAGGGCATCGACGCCGCGACGACCGTCGACGCCACCGGCACCGAGCCGGTCGTCACCGACGGCCCGTTCGCCGAGGCGAAGGAATACCTCGGTGGCTTCTGGATCATCGAGGCGGCCGACCTCGACGAGGCGCTCGTGTGGGCCAAGGAAGGCTCGGCGGCGTGCCAGGGCAGGGTCGAGGTCCGGCCCTTCCAGTCCGCCTAATGAGCACCCCACGAAGTTCTTCTCCTCCGCTGCGCTCCCCCGAACAACGTCGCGGGGACCCCGCATGACCCAGGACCTCGAGGCCGAGCTCACTCGCATCCATCGCGAGGAGTACGCCGTCGTGGTGGCCTCGCTCGTCCGGCGTTTCGGTGACATCGATGTCGCCGAGGACGCCGCGAGCGAGGCCCTCGTGGCCGCGCTCGAGCACTGGCCGACCTCCGGGATCCCCCCGAACCCCGGCGGCTGGCTGACCACCACCGCGACCCGCAAGGCGATCGACCGGATCCGCCGCGAGTCGAACCGTGACACCAAGCATCAGCAGGCAGCGATGATCATCGATCCCACACCACCCGCCGATCCCGGCGTGGTCGACGACGACCGGCTGCGACTGCTCTTCACCTGCTGCCACCCGGCCCTGTCGCCGGAGGCGAGGGTCGCCCTGACGCTCAAGCTGATCGGCGGCCTCACGGTCGAGGAGATCGCCGCGGCGTTCCTCGTCCCCGACACCACCATGGCCCAGCGCATCACCCGCGCCAAGCGCAAGATCTCCGATGCGCACATCCCCTACCGCGTGCCGCAGGCCGCCGACCTGCCCGCCCGCCTCGGCGGCGTGCTCGCGGTCGTCTACCTCATCTTCAACGAGGGCTACCTCTCCTCCTCGGGCGCCGACTCGATCCGCGACGACCTGTGCCTGGAGGCGATCCGGCTCGCACGGCTGCTGCGCGCACTCATCCCCACCGAGCCGGAGATCACCGGGCTGCTCGCCCTGATGCTGCTCACCGAGGCCCGCCGCCCGGCGCGGGTGGCCGGCGGCGAGCTCGTCACCCTCGGGGAGCAGGACCGTGGTCGGTGGGACCGCGACCTGATCGAGGAGGGGCACGCCCTGGTCCGCGACTGCCTGGCGATCAACCGGCCCGGGCACTACCAGCTCCTCGCCGCGATCAACGCCGTCCACACCGACGCGCCGGCCGCGGCCGACACCGACTGGGGCCAGATCGCGGCGCTCTACGACCAGCTCTATGTCGTGTCACCCACGCCGGTCGTCGCGCTCAACCGTGCCGTCGCGGTCGCCGAGCTCGACGGTCCCGTGGTCGCGCTCGCCGCGGTCGACCGGCTCGAGCTCTCGAGCTATCACGCGTGGCACGCCACCCGCGCCGACCTGTTGCGGCGGCTCGGCCGGAGCAGCGAGGCGGCGGCGGCGTACGATGCGGCGATCTCGGCCACCGACAACCCCGCCGAACGGGCCTACCTCACGCGGCGCCGCGGTCAGCTCTCCGCCGATTGAGCAGGCGCGCCAGCGCCCTGTCGAGATCAAGGCCGCTGCTCAACCGGCGGAGGTCAGAGCTCCACGCAGCGGTTGACCCACACGCCGGTCGTCACCATGCCGACCTTCTCGTAGAGCCCGAGCGCGCCGGTGCGCGAGTCGGTGCTCAGCTCGGAGGTCGTCGCGCCGTGGGCGCGCCCGGCGGCGAACGAGTCGACGAGCAGCGCCTGGGCGAGGCCACGGTTGCGCTGGTCCTTGCGGGTCCCGAGCCTCGAGATGTACGCCGTCCCGTTCTCGGACAGGAACACGATCGCCGCAGCGACGACCTCGCCGGCCGCGTCCGTCACGACGCGGGCGTTCCAGGGCTCGTATCCCGGACGCTGGAGCACCATCGCGGTGAACGCCTCGAAGGTCTCCCGCTCGCGCTCGGACCACTCGAGGAACGCGTCCTCCAGCACGTCGTGCAGCGCGACGAGGTCCTCCGCCCGGGCCTGGCCGACAGCGTGTCCCGCCGGCAGGTCGCGGTGCTCGATCTCCGTGCCTTCAGGCAGCTCGAGGATCCAGCTCGTCCAGCGGATGCGATAGCCGAGGTCGGCCATCAACCGGTCGCCGGCCGAACCCTCCGGCACCGGCATGCCGATCAGCGTGGCGCCGCGCGACTTCGCGTGCGAGCGCAGCCAGGCCGCCAGCCAGGTGCCGATCCCGCGGCCCCGGTGGTCGGGGTGGACGGCCGCGTCGACGCGGTCGTTCCTCATGTGCTCGGCATAGGCGACGAGGTTGCCATCGGCGTACACCCCGATCGACGACGCCGCGAGGTCATAGCCCGGCAGCGCCCAGTCACTGATCAGATCGGCCTCCTCGATGTCGACCGACCCGGTGTCGTGCTGCTCCTGGGCGGCGATGAGGTCGAAGAGGGCGCGGGACTCGGACGTCTCCAGCGGGCGCGTGGTGAGGCCCTCGGGGAGGGCGGTCTGGACTCCGGACATGAACCGATTGTGGAGCCGTCGGCGGTGCCTGTCGCCCGGTTTTCGCCACAGTGATGGGAATCGCCCCGGCGACGAAGCAGCCACTGGGCGTGATAACCACTACCGTTGCAGGGTGAGTGACCTTCCCCAGACCGACAGTCCCGACGCCAACGACGCCCCCCAGCTGACCTTCGCCGACCTCGGGCTGTCCCCGCAGGTGATGAAGGCGCTCGCCGACGTGGGCTACGAATCCCCGTCCGCGATCCAGGCCCAGACCATCCCGCCGCTCCTCGAGGGCCGCCACGTGGTGGGCCTCGCGCAGACCGGCACGGGCAAGACCGCCGCCTTCGCGCTCCCGATCCTGTCCCAGCTCGACCTCACGCAGAAGACGCCGCAGGCGCTCGTGCTCGCGCCCACCCGCGAGCTCGCGCTGCAGGTCTCCGAGGCGTTCGAGAAGTACGCCGCGCACATGAAGGGCGTCCACGTCCTGCCGATCTACGGCGGCCAGGGCTACGGCGTCCAGCTGTCCGCGCTGCGTCGCGGCGTCCACATCGTCGTCGGCACCCCCGGCCGGATCATGGACCACCTCGAGAAGGGCACGCTCGACCTGTCGGCGCTGCGCTTCCTGGTGCTCGACGAGGCCGACGAGATGCTGAAGATGGGCTTCGCCGAGGACGTCGAGACGATCCTGTCCGACACCCCCGACGACAAGCACGTCGCGCTGTTCTCGGCGACGATGCCCAGCCAGATCCGCCGGATCTCCAAGAAGTACCTCCACGACCCGGTCGAGATCACCGTCAAGAACAAGACGACGACGTCGTCCACGATCACCCAGCGCTACCTCATCTGCTCCTACCCGCAGAAGGTCGACGCGCTCACCCGCATCCTCGAGGTCGAGAACTTCGAGGGCATGATCGTCTTCGTCCGCACCAAGAACGAGACCGAGCTGCTCGCGGAGAAGCTCCGGGCTCGCGGCTTCTCGGCCATGGCGATCAACGGTGACGTGCCGCAGGTCCAGCGCGAGCGCACCGTCAACCAGCTCAAGTCGGGCAAGCTCGACATCCTGGTCGCCACCGACGTCGCGGCCCGCGGCCTCGACGTCGAGCGGATCAGCCACGTCGTCAACTACGACATCCCCACCGACACCGAGTCCTACGTCCACCGGATCGGCCGCACCGGTCGCGCCGGTCGCTCGGGCGACTCGATCGCCTTCGTGACGCCGCGTGAGAAGCACCTGCTGCGCGCGATCGAGAAGGCCACGCGCCAGCCGCTGACCCAGATGCAGATCCCGACGATCGAGGACATCAACTCGACGCGGCTCAACCGCTTCGACGACGCGATCACCGCGGCGCTGGCCGGCGACAAGCTCGACTTCTTCCGCGACATCGTCGCCCACTACATCTCCGAGCACGACGTGCCCGAGGTCGACGTGGCGGCTGCCCTCGCGGCGGTCATGCACGGTGACCACCCGCTCTACATGGAGCCGGAGCGCGAGCCCGCCCGTCGCGACTTCGACACCCGCGAGCAGCGCCCCGAGCGTGGCGGCGGCAAGAAGCCCGAGCGTCGCCCCCGCGGTCGTACCGACGTCGAGATGGCCTCCTACCGCCTCGCGGTCGGCAAGCGCCACAAGGTCGAGCCCCGCCAGATCGTCGGCGCGCTCGCCAACGAGGGTGGCCTCTCGCGCCAGGACTTCGGGCACATCGACATCCGTCCCGACTTCTCGCTAGTCGAGCTGCCGCGCGACCTGCCGCCAGGCACCCTCGACCGCCTGGCCGGCACCCGCATCTCCGGCAAGCTGATCGAGATCCGACAGGACGGCGGCGCACCGGCTGCCCGCAGCCAGGCCCGCTCCTCGTCGTACGGCGACAAGAAGCCGCGCCACAAGAGCTGACCGAGTCGGCACCACCGACTGCGCAACGAAGAAGCCCCGCCACTGACGTGGCGGGGCTTCTTCGTGTTCACGCCGACCCGGGAGTCGGCGGGGTGGATCAGGCGGACTTGATCGCCGAGATGTCGAACTCGAGCTTGACCTTCTCCGACACGAGCACGCCACCGGTCTCGAGGGCGGCGTTCCAGACGAGGCCGAAGTCCTTGCGGTTGACGGTGGTCTCACCCTCGAAGCCGACGCGGGTGTTGCCGAAGGGGTCGATCGCCGAGCCGGTCTGCTCGAAGTCGATCGCGACGGACTTGGTGACGTCCTTGATGGTCAGGTCGCCGGTGATGGTCCAGTCGTCACCGTTGCGCGTGACGTCGGTGGAGACGAAGCGGATCGA
Source organism: Nocardioides allogilvus (assembly GCF_003047285.1). Taxonomy (GTDB): domain Bacteria; phylum Actinomycetota; class Actinomycetes; order Propionibacteriales; family Nocardioidaceae; genus Nocardioides; species Nocardioides allogilvus. The sequence continues at coordinate 231,293 of NZ_PZYX01000003.1, forward strand.
CGGGTAGGTCTCGATGTCGAAGAAGTCGCCGGACTTGAGGTGACCGTCGCGGTCGGCGTTGCCGGTCTCGACCGAGGTGACGTCGATGGTCAGGTCGACCTTGGAGTTGGCGGGGGTCGCCGTGTCGATGTTGGCCGTGCCCTCGAAGGCGCCGAACTGGCCGCGGACCTTGGTCACCATCGCGTGACGAGCGACGAAGCCCAGGCGCGAGTGCGAGGTGTCGAGGGCGTAGTCGCCGGCGATGTCGGCGATGGCGGTGGTGGGGGCGTCGAACTGCGACATGGGGTTTCTCCTTGGGTTGATGAGCAGGTAGTACAACTTTCAACATACTTGCTCGTCAGGTATTCCCCAACGTCTGGAGAAAATTTCTCCGTACGGCGACAGGCACCCCGAAATGGAAGCGAGCCGCGACCCGACGGGTCACGGCTCACGAAGCAGGGTGGGTGTCAGGCAGCGCGCGCGGCGGCAGCTCGGGGCTGACTCCAGCGTGCCTCCATGTGCGTGCGGCCGGCCTGGTCGGCGACCGCCACCCACGTGCAGACGAGCCCGCTGGTCATCGTGGTGTCCCTCATGTGACATCTCCTGTTCACTTTCTGTTCACCCAAGGTACCGCATCCCCACCAGAACGCCAAGAGATCGCCGAAATCGGCCTGTTCGCTCCACCCGGAGTGACGATGCGCGGGCCGATCCGGCCGGGCCGCTCCACCCCTGCGCTGACAAGGCTGCCGGGGGGCATGCGGGGAAATGGGTGCACGCCCCTTGCTGCATGGGGTCAGCAAGGGGCGCGCGAGAGGAACCTTCTCACCTCGCCGAACGAGGTGTCTTGAGATCGAGCGAAACAGCCTGGGTGGTGAGGACCACTTGCGCGATTTCGTCGTTCGCCTGACATCCGGCCGTCACTGAGCGCTCCCTGTCGGGGTGGGGAGGGCGGTGCCATGATGGGCCGCATGGAGCAGCTGCCTGAGCTTTTGTTCATCGACGGCGAGTGGCGCGAGGCCAATGACGGCGCCCGGTTCGACGTCGAGGATCCCGCCGACGGGAGCACCCTCGCGAAGGTCGCCGACGCGGGTGAGGCCGACGCCGCGGACGCGCTGGACGCGGCGGTCGCGGCCCAGGCCGCGTGGGCGGCGACAGCGCCCCGCGACCGTGGCGAGCTGCTGCGATCGGCGTACGAGCTGATCATGGAGCGCCAGGACGAGTTCGCCCGCGTCATCAGCCTGGAGATGGGCAAGCCGCTGGCCGAGGCGGCCGGCGAGGTGGCCTACGGAGCGGAGTTCTTCCGCTGGTTCTCCGAGGAGGCGGTGCGGATCCACGGTCGCTGGATGTCCGCGCCCGACGGCAAGAGCCGACTGCTGACCGCCAAGCGGCCGGTCGGGCCGTGCCTGTTCGTCACCCCTTGGAACTTCCCGATCGCGATGGGCACCCGCAAGATCGGTCCGGCGATCGCGGCGGGCTGCACGATGATCGTCAAGCCTGCCTCACAGACACCGCTGACGATGCTCAAGCTCGCTGCGCTGCTCGACGAGGTCGGGCTGCCCGCGGGGGTCCTCAACGTCATCCCGACCACCGACCCGGGCCCGGTCGTCGGCGCGCTGATGGCCGACGACCGGCTGCGCAAGGTGAGCTTCACCGGCTCGACCGCGGTCGGCAAGCTGCTGGTCAAGCAGTCGGCCGAGAACCTCCAGCGCGTGAGCATGGAGCTCGGCGGCAACGCCCCCTTCCTGGTCTTCGCCGACGCCGACCTCGATGCCGCGGTCGAGGGCGCGATGCTGGCCAAGATGCGCAACATGGGCGAGGCGTGCACCGCGGCCAACCGGTTCCTCATCCACGCCGACGTCGCCGAGGAGTTCGCCACCAAGCTGGGCGAGCGGATGGGCGCGCTGCGCGTCGGGCGCGGCCAGGACGACGGCGTGCAGGTCGGCCCGCTCATCGACTCCGACGCCGTCGACTCGGTCAGCCAGCTCGTCACCGACGCCATCCACGACGGCGCGAAGGTGGTCGTCGGCGCTGGGCGCCCGGCCGGGGCCGGTCACTTCTACCCGCCGACGGTCCTCGTCGACGTGCCCCCCGAGGCGCAGATCAACGTCGTCGAGGTCTTCGGCCCGGTCGCGCCGATCACCACCTTCACCACCGAGGACGAGGCGGTCGCGGCCGCCAACGGCACTGAGTACGGTCTCGCCTCCTACGCCTACACCCGCGACCTCGACCGCACCCTGCGGCTGGCCGAGCGCCTCGAGTTCGGCATGGTCGGCATCAACACCGGCCTGGTCTCCAACCCGGCGGCTCCCTTCGGCGGCGTGAAGGCGAGCGGGTTCGGCCGCGAGGGCGGTTTCGAGGGCATCGAGGAATACCTCGACACGACGTACGTCGCCCTGCCGGCGACCTAGTCAGGGCCGAGGTGCCAGTGCACCAGCGGTGAGGCGCTGCGCGACCGACACGAGGTCTGCGTGGTCGACCGACGCAGCGGCGTTGGCCCCGACCAGTCGGTCGAACAGGATCCCGTCCAGGGCCGCGACCAGCCAGTGGGCCCGGGCGGTCGCGTCGTCCGCGCCCATGGCGGCCAGCGCCTCGCCCACGCGGTTGCGGATCGTCAGTCCGCCGGCATGCAACCGGTCGGCGAGGTCGGGCCGCCGCAGCGCCTCCATCGACAGCTCGTAGCGCGCGATGTGGCGCTCGCGCCCGCTCGTCAGCCAGCGCTCGAGCAGGTCGGCCAGGGCGGCGGCCATCGTGTCGGCGTCGGCCGCGGCCACGAGCGGCGCCATGACGTCGAGGTCGACGTGGTCCTGGGCGACGAGGTCGTCGAGGCAGGCGCCCAGCAGGGCCGCGCGCGTGCGGAAGTAGTAGGACGTCGAGCCGGCGGGGACGGCCGCGGCGGTGTCCACCGCCCGGTGCGTCAGCCCGCGGGCGCCTGCAGTGGACAGCACCTGCAGCGCCGTACGGGCGATGAACTGACGACGGTCCTGCTCCATGCGCCGCACTCTACCGCCGTAGAGTTGTGGTGGTGACTCTACATCTATAGAGTCACCACCACCCCGACCCCAGGAGATCCGATGACCACGCGCACCCTCCGTTCGACCTGCACCGCCCTGATCGGCTGGCTCCTCGTCATCACCGGCGCCGGGCACACCACGCTCGTGGCGATCGGCAGCAGCGCGACGCCGTCACCGGAGGAGCGCGAGGTGCGGGCGCTGATGGCCGCGACCTCGATCCCGGTCGCCGGGATGGAGCGCTCCTACTGGGACCTCTACCAGGGCATGAGCCTGATGATGGCGCTGATGCTCGTCGGCCTCGGTGCGCTGGTGCTGCTCGTGAGGCGCCGCGCGCCCGGGCTGGTCGAGGACCCGCGGACAGCGCTGCTGCTGGCCGTCGTGCTGGTGCCGGCGGTGGCGCTCAGCGTGCTCCTGCTGCCGCCCCCGCCGATGGTGCTGCTCGGGCTGGCGGCCCTCGCCGCCGTCGTCGCGCTAGTGCGAGGTCCGCGCCAGCTCGAGCGCCCGGGCGGCGAGCGGCACGAGCAGCTCGCGATCAGCCGGGACCAGGCCGACGCGGGTACGGCGGTCGAGTAGGTCGTCCACGTCCACGGCACCTTCGTGCGTGACCCCGAAGATCAGCTCGGCCAGGGTCACCGGGACCAGGTCGGTCGCCGGGGCGAGGAGCTCCTCGTCGGACAGGCCACTGACGGCGCGCGCGTTGTCGAGCACGAGACCTGCGTCGGTGCCGAAGCGGCGTACGAGCCGGGCAGGCTCCTCGAGGCGGGCGAGCTCCGCGCGTGACGCAGCGCCGAGCAGCGGGGTGCTGGCCGTGACGCAGGGTCCTGCGACGAGCCCGGCGGCCTCGACCGCGGCGTCGACGGCGTCCTGCGCCATCCGGCGATAGGTCGTGAGCTTGCCGCCGACGATGGTGATCACCCCGGTCTTGCTGGTGAGGACCGCGTGCTTGCGCGAGATGTCGGCGGTCGAGCCGTCGCCCGCGTCGATCAGCGGCCGCAGGCCGGCGAAGGCGCCGACGACGTCGCTGCGGCGCAGCGGCTGGGCCAGCGCGGCCGAGGCCACGTCGAGCAGGAAGCCGATCTCGGCCTCGGACGGTGTGGGCACGTCGGGGATGTCGCCGTCGACGGGCTCGTCGGTGAGGCCGACGTAGATCGTGTCGTCGGGCTGGGGAATGACCATGACGAAGCGGCTCGTCGAGCCGGGGACGGGCGCGGTGACCGTGACCCGCAGTCGCGGCAGGGTCGAGCCGCGGAGCACGAGGTGGGTGCCGCGACTCGGGCGCAGGGTGATCTCGTCGACCAGCTCGCCGGCCCAGACGCCGGTCGCGTTGATGACGGTCCCGGCGGTGATCGTGCGGGTCTCGCCGGTCAGCTCGTCGCGCAGCTCGACGCTGGTGCCGGTCGCGCTGAGCACGCGGGCACGGGTGCGGATGTGGGCGCCGCGGGCCGCCGCGGTGCGCGCGACCGTGGTGACGAGGCGGGCGTCGTCCTCGAGCTGGCCGTCCCACGACAGCAGCCCGCCGCGCAGGCCGTCGGTGCGGAGGCCCGGCGCGAGGCGGAGGGTCTCGGTGGCGGAGATCCTGCGCGGCTTGGGCAGTGTCTGGGCGGAGGTCCGCGCCGTACGCCGCAGCATGTCCCCGGCCCAGAAGCCGCCGCGCGTGAGGGTGGCGGCGAAGGTGGAGACGCTCGACATCAGCGGCACCAGCATCGGCATCGCGCTGGTCAGGTGGGGGGCGGTGACCTGCATCAAGATGCCGCGCTCGACGGCGCTCTCGTGGGCGACGCCGACCTGGGCCTTCGCGAGGTAGCGCAGGCCGCCGTGCACGAGCTTGGAGGACCAGCGCGACGTGCCGAAGGCGAGGTCGTGGGCGTCGACGGCGAGGGTGCTCAGGCCGCGGGTGACGGCGTCGAGGGCGACGCCGACGCCGGTGATGCCCAGGCCGATGACCAGCACGTCGACGTGGTCGGGCAGGTCGGCGGTGCCGTGGGAGATGCGGCGCTCGGTCGTGCTCATGGCGCCAGCACCCTTTCGATGAGGATGCGGGCCTCGGCGGCGAGGTCGTCCTCGGTCACGTCGTCGTCGACCATCGTGTGACCGCTGAACACGAACCCGTGGGCGGCGAGCACCAGGCTGCGGGCCATCACCTTCGGGTTGCCGGAGCGGATCATGCCGGCGGCCTGGCCATCGGCGATCGTGCGCTCGATGACCTCGAGGATGAGGTCCTGGGAGCGGCCGCGCCGGTTGAGGAGATAGGGGAGGAGCAGCTCGGGGTCGAGCTCGACGATCCGCACGAACAGCTCGTTGTCGCGCAGTGCGCGGACCGTGGTGACGACCCGGTCGATGATGTCGGCATGGGGGTCGCCGGCGCTGACGACCGTGGCCCACTCGCGGGTCATCAGGTCGCCGAGGAGCTTCTCCATGTCGGGCCAGGACCGGTAGATGGTCATCCGCGACACACCAGCTCGGCGCGCGACCTCGGTGAGGGTCGTGCGGCGCCAGCCCACGTCGAGGATGCAGTCGCGGGCCGCATCGAGATAGGCGTCGGTCGGAGAACTTTTGGCGGGGTCATTGTGACGAAGTGACGTCATGTGTCACACTGTAACACATGACCGAACAGATCGAGATGCATGCTCAGCGCTGGGGAGACCCCGCGGCCGCCACCTCCGTGCCTGAAGAAGCGCGCGGACTGATCGAGTTCGCCTTCGGGATCAACGAGTCCCCGGCCGTCTCCGGCGCGACCCCGCCGGCCTCCGTCATCGGGTCCGAGGCGCTCGCCGCGCTCGAGGCCGTCGTCGGTGCCGACCAGGTGATCGTCGACGACGCCGTCCGGGCCGTCCGCACCCGCGGCAAGTCGACGCCCGACCTGCTCAAGGCCCGCGCCGGCGACCTGTCGGACGCCCCCGACGTGGTCGTCCGCCCCGTCGACCAGGCCGAGATCGAGGCGCTGCTCGCCGTGGCCGTCGCCCACAACCTCGCGGTCGTCCCCTTCGGTGGCGGCACGTCGGTCACCGGTGGCCTCGTCGCTGCGCGTGCGGCGTACGCCGGAGTCGTGAGCCTGGACCTCGTGCGGATGAAGAGCCTGCTCTCCGTCGACAAGGAGTCGATGACCGCCACCCTCGAGCCCGGCCTGCGGGGCCCCGAGGCCGAGGCGCTGCTCGCCGAGGAGGGCGTGACCCTGGGCCACTACCCGCAGTCCTTCGAGTTCGCCACGATCGGCGGCTTCGCGGCCACCCGGTCCAGCGGCCAGTCCAGCGCCGGCTACGGCCGCTTCGACGCGGTCGTGGTCGCCATGACCGTCGTGACCCCGTCGGGCACCATCACCGTCGGCTCGGCCCCGGCCAACGCAGCCGGCCCCGACCTTCGCCAGCTGTTCCTCGGCTCCGAGGGCGCGTTCGGCGTCATCTCCGCGGTCACCGTGCGCGTGCGTGAGCTGCCCGCCGTGAAGGAGTACGTCGGCTGGCGCTGGCCCTCCTTCGCTGCCGGCGCCACGGCCATGCGCACCCTCGCCCAGGCCGGCCTGCTCCCCACCGTGATCCGCCTCTCCGACGAGGCCGAGACCGCGATCAACCTCGCCGACCCGTCCGCCATCGGCGGCGCGGGCGACGCCGGCTGCATGATGATCACCGGCTTCGAGGGCACCCAGTCCGCCGTCGACGCCAAGCGTGCGGCCGTCACCGCGATCCTGACCGAGCTCGGCGGCACCGACCTCGGCGAGGAGCCCGGGCAGAAGTGGGCACACGGTCGCTTCAACGCGCCTTACCTCCGCGACTCGCTGCTCGACCTCGGCGTGCTCGTCGAGACGCTGGAGACGGCGACGTTCTGGTCCAACCGCGAGCGGCTGTACGCCGACGTGAAGACCGCCCTCGAGACCTCGCTCGGCGAGGGCTCGATCGTGCTCTGCCACATCTCGCACGTCTACGAGACCGGCTGCTCGCTCTACTTCACGGTGGCGACCAAGGAGAAGGAGGACCCGCTGGCCCAGTGGGCCGCGGCCAAGAGCGCCGCGTCCGACGCGATGATCGACGCGGGCGCCACCATCACCCACCACCACGCGGTCGGCACCGACCACAAGCCGTGGTTCGAGCGCGAGATCGGCCCGGTGGGCGTGCAGACGCTGCGCGCGGTCAAGGCCTCGCTCGACCCGTCCGGCATCCTCAACCCGGGAGTGCTGATCCCATGACGGACGCTCCGGCCTCCTTCTGCTTCCTGGTCAACCCGGCCTCCGGCGGTGGCGCCGCCCCCGAGGCTGTCGTCCCCGTCGCCCGCCGTCTCCGTGACCAGGGCGCGAGCGTCGAGGTGACCTACTCGCCCGGCATCGAGGCGACCACGACGCTGGTCGGCGAGGCTGTCGCCCGCGGCGACGTCGTGGTGTCGGTCGGTGGCGACGGGATGCTCTCGTCGATCGCCGGGGCAGTCTCCCGGGCCGGTGGCACGCTCGGGATCGTGCCGGCCGGCCGCGGCAACGACTTCGCCCGGATGCTCGGCCTGCCCGCCGACCCGCTGGCCCAGGCCGACGTGCTGCTCACCGGCACGCCGCGCTCGATCGACCTGATCGCCTTCGGCGACCGCCTCGTGGCGGGCTCGGTCTATGCCGGGCTCGACGCGCGGGCCGCTGAGATCGTCGACCACGCGCGCTTCGTCCCCAAGGTGGCGCAGTACCCGCTCGCAGCGCTGCGGGCGCTGGCGACCTACACCCCGGCGACCTACCAGCTGACGATCGACGGCGCGTCCCACGTCTTCGAGGGCGCCACGGTTGTGGTCGCCAACTCGGCCTACTACGGCAAGGGCATGAAGATCGCCCCCGCCGCGGTGCTCGACGACGGGCTGCTCGACATCATCGTGATCGAGGCTGCATCCCGGCGCGGACTGATGCGCTCACTGCCGAAGGTCTACCAGGGCGAGCACGTCGACAACGACCAGGTGCACGTCTTCACCGGCCGGGAGATCACCCTCTCGGCCACGTCGCGTCGGCCCGTTCCGATGGGTGGCGACGGCGAGGCGCTCGGCGTGCTGCCCACGCCCGACCAGGCGCCGGCAGCGATCTCGGTGCGCCCGGGAGCGCTCACCGTCATCGCCTGAAGTCCCAGACGAGCAGCTCGGTGTCGGCCTTCGCCTCGAAGGTCGCGCCGAGCTGATCCGTCAGGCGTACGGCGTCACCGGACCCCAGCTCCCGGTCATCGACCGACTGGTCCGCCAGCCGTCCGCCGCCGACCGCGACGAAGACGTGCTGGTGCGCGGCGTCGGGCAGCTCGACAATCGCTCCCGGCGCCAGCCGCGCGATCCGCAGCGACGCGCCGTGGGTGCCGATGTCGAGGGCACCGGGGCCCACGACCGTGGTCAGCCCCGTGCCCGGGTCGACGTGCTCCGAGCGCCAGCGCGGCGGCGTACCAGACTCGTCCGGCCTGACCCAGGTCTGGATGAACCGCGTGGGACCGCTGGCCGCGTCGGCCATCTCGGCGTGCCGGATCCCGGAGCCGGCGCTCATGACCTGGACGTCCCCGGGCCGCAGCTCGTCGGTGTTGCCCGCGTCGTCGGTGTGGAGCAGGACACCGTCGAGCACCCAGGTGACGATCTCGAGGTCGGTGTGGGGGTGGTCGGGGTAGCCGGCGGCGGGGTCGAGCAGGTCGTCGTTGTGGCAGATCATCGGCCCGAAGCCGAGGTTGGCCGGGTCGTAGTGCTCGCCGAAGGAGAAGGAGTGTCGGGTCACCCGTCCGTCAGCGGTTGTGATGAACCTGTTCGATCCGGCGTACACGGAGAGGGTCATGCAGATATCTTCGCGAACGTGAACGACTTCCCCCAGCTTCCCCCCGGATTCCGGTTCGGGACCAGCACGGCGGCCTACCAGGTCGAGGGTGCGGTGGACGAGGACGGCCGGGGCCCCAGCATCTGGGACACGTTCGCCGCGCAGGAGGGCCGCATCGTCGATGGCAGCTCCGGGGCCGTCGCGTGCGACCACTACCACCGCTTCGAGGAAGACATCGCGCTGATGAAGCGCCTCGGCACCACGACCTACCGGCTGTCGCTGAGCTGGCCGCGGATCCAGCCGACCGGTCGTGGCCCGGTCAATGAGCTGGGGCTGGCGTTCTACGACCGGCTGATCGACACGCTGCTGGCGAACGGCATCCAGCCGATGGTGACGCTCTACCACTGGGACCTGCCGCAGGCGCTCGAGGACGACGGGGGCTGGCTCAACCGCGGGACCGTCGAGTGCTTCGCCGACTACGCCGCCATCGTGGCCGAGCACTTCGCCGACCGGGTCGAGCACTGGATCCCGATCAACGAGCCCAATGTCGCCTCGTTCCTCGGCTATGCCGTGGGGACGCACGCGCCCGGCCGGACCCTGATGTTCGACGCCCTGTGGGCCTCGCACCACCTCCTGCTCGCGCACGGGCGGGCCGTCATCGAGCTGCGCCGGCACGGCGCGACGAGTGTCGGCTGCGCCAACAATCACGCCCCGGTGTGGCCGGCCTCCGACGACGATGCCGACGTGGGCGCGAGCAAGCTCTTCGACGCGCTGTGGAACGGGATGTTCCTCGAGCCGATGCTGCTCGGGCGCTATCCCGCCGACCTGCTGCCGCTCCTCGACGGTCTCCCCGAGCCGGGGGACATGGCGACGATCCGCCAGCCGCTCGACTTCTACGGCGTCAACTACTACAACCCGATGCGCGTGGCCGCCGCTCCCGAGGACGCGGAGATGCCCTTCGAGTTCCGCGACGTCGTCGGCTACCCGGTCACCGACCGCGGCTGGCCGGTCGTGCCGGACGCGTTGCGCGAGTGGCTGATCATGTTCCGCGCCCGCTACCGCGCCGCGCTGCCGCCGATCATCGTCACCGAGTCCGGCGCCGCCTACGACGTCGCGCCCGATGCGGACGGCACGGTCGACGACCAGCCCCGCATCGACTACCTCGACGCGCACCTGCGTGCGGTGCAGCAGGCCATCGAGCGCGGCGTCGACGTGCGCGGCTACTACTGCTGGTCGCTGCTGGACAACTTCGAGTGGGCCGAGGGGCTCACGGCGCCGTACGGCCTGGTCCATGTCGACTTCGAGACGCTCCAGCGGACGCCGAAGAAGTCGTTCGACTGGTATGCCGGCCTGATCGCCTCCCAGGCGCAGGTCGAGGCCTGAACCGTCGGGTCGCGCCGATAGGCTGCGGAGCATGTCGAATCGCCGGGTCGTGTTCGTGGTCGGTTCGGGCCGCAGTGGCACGAGCACCATGAGCGGCACCCTCCAGACGCTCGGCCTGCACGTCCCGCAGCCGGAGGTCGTCGCCGACTCGACCAACCCCAAGGGCTTCGGTGAGCCGCAGTGGGTCGTCGACCTCCACCAAGAGCTGCTCGGCCGGTCCGGCGTGCAGGTCTCCGACGCCCGGCCCCGGGCCTGGCTCGAGGCCGGCAAGCTCAGCGCCGACCACGCCACCCGCGAGCGGGTGATCAGCTGGCTGGAGTCGCAGTTCGCCGCCGGTGGCGACGAGCTCGTGATCAAGGACCCGCGCGCGGCCTGGTTCATGGGCCTGTGGCGCGCCAGCGCCGAGCGCTGCGACGCGACGTCGTCCTTCGTCACCATGCTGCGCCCGCCGACCGAGGTCGTCGGCTCCAAGAAGAAGTACTACGACCAGCGCCAGGGCGATGTCACCCGCACCGCTGCCTGGGTCAACATGATGCTGCACACCGAGCGCGCGACGCGCGGCGAGGCCCGCCGGTTCGTGCGGTACGCCGACCTGCTGGCCGACTGGACCCAGCCGGTGTTCGCACTGGGCGAGGCCTTCGACCTGCACTCCGTCAAGACGGCGATGGCCGGCGACATCGCGCAGGTGCACAAGTTCATCGACCCGTCGCTGCGCCGGGTCACGCTCACCTGGGACGACGTCGAGGTGCCGGCATCGCTGCGCGACCTCGCCGAGGAGACCTGGCAGACGCTCGATGGCCTGGCCACCGAGGGCGGCGACACCGCCGAGGCGCACGCCCACAGCGACCAGCTCCGGGTCGCCTATGACGAGATGTACGCCGACGCGGAGGCCTTCGCTCACTCGACGACGCTCGCCGCGCGCCGTGAGGGCTCGATCGCGACCCGTCGCGAGCTCGAGGCAGCCGGCGCCACCCGCCCGGGACCCGCGCCGGCCGGCCGCCGCGCCGACCGGGTGCCGCACGCCGTCCGGGCGATGGTGCCCGAGAGTGCCCGCCGCGGCCTGCGCAAGGCGCTCAACAGGCAACGCGGCCGGGAGGACTGATGTCTGTCCCGGACATCCCCTCGCTCGAGGGCCTGCCCGACTACGACGTCACGTGGCCGTGGAGCAGCGGTGAGCGTCTCGCGCCCGGACTCACCTGCGTCTTCCGGGTGAAGAACGAGGCCCGCAACCTGCCCTGGGTCCTGCCGCCGATCCTCGCCGCCGTCCAGCACGTGCTCCTGGTCGACAACGGGTCCGACGACGGCACCCTCGACGTCGCCCGGAAGATCGCGGCCGACTGCGGCGCGACCGAGCGGTTCACCGGCCTGAGCTATCCGCACCGTGTCGCGCGCGCCGGCGGTGAGCACCTCGCCACGCCCGCCACCAGCGTCCACTCGCTGACGCACTTCTACAACTGGTGCTTCAGCCAGGTCCGCACCACCTACTCGATGAAGTGGGACGGCGACATGGTGCTGACGCCCGAGGGCACGGGCATCCTGCGTGACCTGTCCTGGCAGCTGGAGTCGACGCAGACCATCGTCGCGATGCCGCGGCACCCGCTGACCGTGGTCGACGAGTCGACCGGCTGGCTCGACCTCTCGCTGCGCTTCCTGGAGCCGTGGGTCTATCCCATGGGCCCGGACTTCACCTTCGTGAAGGCCTTCGACTGGGAGCTGCGTGAGTTCCCGGCCGCCACGGAGCGCCTCGTCCTCCAGCAAGGTCTGTGCGTGGAGGTCAAGTGGCTCGACGCCGACGAGTACGCCCACTGGCGCAAGGACGGGGTGGACTTCACCAACACCCGGCTCTACCGCAAGCTGCGCGAGTTCGAGGTCGACGAGGCCATCCGCTCGGGCCGAGCCGAGGAGCTCGGCGGCCTGGTCCGCGTGGACGCCCCGGCCGGCGTCCACATCATCGACCACGTGACCCGGACCTGGCTGCGGCAGCAACCGCGGCCCCTCGTCAAGCACTCACTACCCGCGTCGCTGCGGGAACGGGCCCCCCGCACGGGAGCTCCTTCGTGACTCATCCCCTCGATGGCTTCACCTCTCCCGAGCCGCTGCTGGTGATCGGCGACGACGAGTCGTCCGCCGAGCTGGCCCCGGCCGGGGCCACGTTCACGACCCTGGCAGGGGCCACCGACATCGGCCGCGGCTGGAAGTCGGTCCTGTGGATGACGGCCGACCGGGCCACGCTCCGCGCCCGGGCCTCCGCCCTCCCGCGCGTGGGCCAGACCCGGGTCGTCGCGATCTGGCTGACCGACGCCACGGCCCCCCTCGTCGTGCATCCGCGACCCGAGTGGCCGGCGATCACCAGCCTGATGGCGCGCGAGACCCCCCGCGGCGTGCTCACGGTCCTCCGTTTCGCCCAGCCCGTCCCCGCCCACCAGGTGCTCGTCGAGTGCGCCCGGCAGGCGGCCGACGGCGACCGCGGGCACGGCGGTCTCGTCGTCGGCTACGCCGGCCGGACTGCCGCGGCGGGCCTCGACGTACGCGCTCCGCTGTTCGAGACGGCCGCCGCTGCGGGTGACGCGGAGCGGGACGTGCCGCCGGACGTCGTCATCAGCGCCACCCCGGGCGAGCCCGAGGTCCACCACGTCATCGACCGCGCCCCGCTCGTCGTCACCGACTCCGGTCTCGAGCCCATCGACGAGCACGTCGTCAATCCCCGCGGCTGGCGCAAGGACTTCGACGAGCCCGTCCGCGACCTGCCTGCCGGACAACCCCTGACCGAGCAGGCGATCGAGGCCCTCCGCGGCGTCCAGGGCCTGCGGGTCGACCTGACGACGGCGGACCCGCGCACTGTCGCCGGTCTGGCGATGGCCGGCGTCCCGCTGCTCGCGACCGGCACCAACCCCCAGCTGAGCACGAAGCTCGCCGACGCCCTCGCGCATACGCCCGACCTCGACGACCCGCTCGCCCGCGAGCAGCACAGCGTCACGAGCCGGCGTGCGGCCCTCGACACCCACTCCACCCTCGCCTGGCGTCGCGGCCTCGCGGCCCGGGCCGGCGTCCGGATCGTCGACCAGCCGAGGGTCAGCGTCCTGCTCGCCACCATGCGCCCGCACCAGCTCGACTTCGCGATGCGCCAGCTCGCCCGCCAGCAGGACGTCGAGCTGCAGGTCGTCCTTGGCACCCATGGCTGGACGGTCTCCGAGGACGAGGTCCGCGCCAGGCTGGGCGGGCACGACGTCGTCGTACGACCGCACGCGAAGGACGCGTTCTTCGGCGACGTGCTCGACGACGCCGCGACCGTCGCCGACGGCGACGTCCTGCTGAAGGTCGACGACGACGACTGGTACTCCCCGCACGCCGTCCACGACCTGCTCCTCGCCCGCCGCTACACCGGCGCCGAGGTGGTGGGCATGCCCAGCGAGTTCGTCTTCCTCGAGGAGCTGGGTGTCACGGCCCGCCGCAACCACCCGACGGAGGTCTTCAACCGTTTCGTCGCCGGCGGCACGATCATGGTCGACCGCCGGGTCCTGCGCAGCGTGGGCGGCTTCCGCCGCGTCCGCCGCTTCGTCGACGCGCAACTGCTCAACGCGGTCGAGGCGAGCGGCGGCCGGATCTACCGCACCCACGGCCTCGGCTACGTCCTGCGCCGTACGGCGAGCGGGCACACTTGGCAGTCGGACCCCGAGTCCTTCCGGCGGCCCGAGATCCTCGAGCGCGAGTGGCCGGGCTTCCACGCCCCGCCCGAGCTCGTGGTCGAGGAGGGTGACCTGCCATGAGCCAGCCCCTCATCCGCCGCAACGAGTGGCAGGCGCTGCCGACGCGCGAGCTCGGCGCTTGGACGCCGACCCTGAGCGTCAGCGTCGTCATCCCGACCTGGGACGCCGAGTCGACGCTGCCGCTGGTGCTCGCCGGCCTCGCTGCCCAGACCTATCCGGCCCACCTCGTCGAGGTCATCGTGGTCGACGACGGCAACCCGACCCCGGTGACGCTGCCCGAGGTCCGCCCCGACAACACCAGGATCGTCCGGGTCACCGAGGGCTGGGGGCGCGCCAACGCCTGCCACACCGGCGCGCTGGCCAGCGACGGCGACGTCATCCAGTGGCTCGACGCCGACATGCTCACGTTCCGCGAGCACCTCGAGGCGCAGCTGCGCTGGCACCACGAGATCGACTACGCCGTCGTGCTCGGCACCAAGCGGTTCGTCGACCCCGCGCCGCTGGCGGGACGATCCGCTGGTGACATCAAGAGCGCGGTGGCGTCCGACGAGATCGCCACCACCTGGGACTGGGACGCGGAGGAGACCCACAAGTGGGTCGAGGGGATGTGGCGGCGCACCGACGACCTGACCCTCGCCGGACCGCGCGCCTTCCGCGCCCACGTGGGGGCGACCGGCTCGTTGACGCGCGAGCTCTACGACACCTCGGGCGGTATGGCGACGAGCCTGCGCCTCGGGGAGGACATGGAGCTCGGGCACCGGCTGGCCGAGGCGGGGGGAGTGCTCATCCCGGAGCACGCGTCGCGCGCCTGGCACCTCGGGCGCACCCACGTCATGGAGCACCGCGACCAGATCAACCGCTACAACGACGCCTTCCTCGCCAACCTCGTGCCGACCATGCGGCCCAAGCGCAACCGCCGCGGGCGGCGCTACGACGTGCCGTTCCTGGAGGTCGTGCTGGACAGCCGCGGCCGGGGCGCCGACGAGGTGATCGGTGTCGTGGACGCCGTGCTCGACTCGTCGCTGGACGACCTGCGCGTGGTCGTCCTCGGTGAGTTCGACGCGCTCACCGACGCCCGGCAGTCGCCGCTCGGCGACCCGCAGCTCGAGGAGCGGATCGTGCACCGGACCTACGCCGGTGACCAGCGCGTCGAGCTGCTCGACTCGCTGCCGCCCGGGCGCTGCCGCTCCGCGTGGCGGCTCACCCTCGACGACGTGGCGAACGCCCCGACCGCGGACGCGATCGAGGCGCTGCTGGACGACCTGGAGCAGCACCACGACGGGGCCGCGGTCATCGACGGCGTGGGCCGGCTCGAGCGCACGGCCGCGGTCGAGCGGGTGCGCCGGGCGCACACCGACGTCACCGACGAGCGGCTGCAGGCGGCGTACGGGATGATCCGGCTGACCGCACGAGACGCCGGCTGGGTGCAGCGGAGCGAGCGGGACGTGCCGCGCTACGAGGGCAAGCTGAAGCGGCCGCTGGATCGTTGAGCAACTTCGCGAAGTTCATTTACGTCAATGAATTTCCCGGAAGCTCGCTCAGTCCGAGCCGAAGAGGTCGCGGGTGTAGACCTTGTCCCGCACGTCGTCGAGCTCGGGCGCCATTCGGTTGGCAACGATCACGTCGGCCTTCGCCTTGAACTTGTCGAGGTTCTTGTAGACCTTCGAGCCGTAGAACTTGCCGTCCTCGTCGAGCTGGTCCTCGTCGAGCTCGGGCTCGAAGACGACGACCTTGACGCCCTTGGACTTGATCCGCTTCATGATCCCCTGCACCGAGGACTCGCGGAAGTTGTCCGAGCCGGCCTTCATCAGCAGCCGGTGGATGCCGACGACCTTCGGCTGCCGGTCGAGGATGTCGAAGGCGACGAAGTCCTTGCGGGTGGTGTTGGAGTCGATGATCGCGTTGATGAGGTTCTGCGGGACCTCGGAGTAGTTCGCGAGCAGCTGGCGGGTGTCCTTCGGCAGGCAGTAGCCGCCGTAGCCGAAGGACGGGTTGTTGTAGTGAGAGCCGATCCGCGGGTCGAGGCCGACGCCGTCGATGATCTGGCGGGAGGAGAGCCCGCGCGAGAGGGCGAAGGAGTCGAGCTCGTTGAAGAAGGCCACGCGCATCGCGAGATAGGTGTTGGCGAAGAGCTTGATCGCCTCGGCCTCGGTGGGCTCGGTGAACAGGAGCGGCACGTCGTCGACGTCGGCGCCCTTCACCAGCAGCTCGGCGAAGCGGCGGGCCCGCGAGCTGTCCTCGCCGACCACGATCCGCGACGGGTGGAGGTTGTCGTGCAGAGCGCGGCCCTCGCGCAGGAACTCCGGGCTGAAGATGAGGTTGTCGCAGCCGAGACGCGAGCGCACGTCGTCGACGAAGCCCACGGGGATCGTCGACTTGATGACCATCGTCGCGTCGGGCGCCAGGCGCATCACGTCGGCGATCACGGCCTCGACGGAGGCGGTGTTGAAGTAGTTGGTGACCTCGTCGTAGTTGGTCGGCGTCGCGATGATGACGAACTCCGCGCCGGCATAGGCCTGCGCCGGGTCGGTCGTGAACGTCAGGGTCAGGTCCTCCTCGGCGAGGAAGCGCGAGATGTCCTCGTCGTGGATCGGACTCTCGCCGGAGCGCAGCAGCTCGATGCGTGCCTCGTCGAGGTCGAGGCCCACGACCTCGTTGTGCCGCGCGAGCAGGCACGCCATGGACAACCCGACATAGCCGAGCCCGGCGACGGCGATCTTCGTGGTCATGGCGCCCATCATCCCTGACCGCGGGTGACCAGCGCGGTCGCCATCCGGTGAACAATCTCCCGCGCCCGAGGCAGCCCGCGGGTCGGACGACGTGCCTATGCTCGCACCATGACCATCCAGCAGACCTCCGAACTCACGCACGCGGCGATGCTCGGCCTGGGTGTCTATCGCCCGGAGCGGGTCGTCACCAACGCCGAGATCTGCGAGGTCCTCGACTCCGACGACGAGTGGATCCAGTCCCGGTCCGGGATCAAGACCCGTCGCTTCGCCGGGTCGGAGGAGACCTTGATCGGTATGGCGACCACCGCCGCCGAACGCGCGCTGGCCGTCTCCGGCGTGAGTGCCGACCAGCTCGGCTGCGTCATCGTTGCGACCTCGACCCACCCGGAGCACACGCCCGCCTCGGCGCCGCAGATCGCCACCCGGCTCGGGTCGACCGCGGGGGCCTTCGACGTCTCGGCGGGTTGTGCGGGCTTCTGCCACGCGCTCAACCTGGCGTCCTCGATGGTCCGTTCGGGAGCCGAGACCCACGTGCTGGTGATCGGGGTCGAGCAGCTGAGCCGCTTCATGGACCCCACCGATCGGGGCACGGCCTTCATCTTCGCCGACGGTGCGGGCGCGGTGGTCGTGGGACCGGCGGAGGCGACCGGGATCGGCCCGACGGCCTGGGGGTCCGACGGTTCGAAGGCCCACGTGATCAACCAGAGCCCGAGCTGCCTCGGCGCGCATGCCGACACCCCCGTCGTCCAGATGGAGGGTACGGCGGTGTTCCGCTGGGCGCCGTTCGCGATGGCCGAGGTGGCGCACGAGGCGCTCGCGAGCGCCGGAGTCACCGTCGAGGACCTCGACGCCTTCATCCCGCACCAGGCCAACCTGCGCATCACCCAGACCCTGTCGCGCAACATCAAGCTCCCCGAGTCCGTCGCCGTCGCCACCGACATCGTCGACTCCGGCAACACCTCCGCCGCCTCCGTCCCGCTCGCGATCGAGGCGATGCTCCGCAACGGCGAGGCGAAGCCCGGCGACCTGGCGCTGCTGATCGCCTTCGGCGCAGGCCTCAGCTATGCGGGCCAGGTCGTGACGCTGCCGCCCGTGGCCGGCGGTTGAGGAGGTCGCTCAGCGACCGTCACGAAACCCTGCCCGCCGCTGACTCCACGCCCACCCGGCGAGCCCGAAGAGCACCGGCCACAGCGCGAGGCGCTCGAGCGCGCCGGCCGCGGCTCCGTCCTCCCCGGTGAGCACGAACCCGACCGCCCCCGCGGCGGTGACCACGCCGGTCGCGAGCAGGGCCTGGGCGAGTCGCGGCTGGCGGTGGCGGAGGCGGTGCCCGAGGCCCATCAGCGCGAGCGGCTGCGCCACGAACAGCGGCGTCGCCGCGATGGCATGCAACGTCGCGTCGCGGTCGAGCGGCGCGAGGCCCGTGGCGACGGAGCTCACGCCCGAGACCACGAGCAGGCCGGTGACCCACGGCCCGAGCTCCCTGTTGGACAACCACGCGCCGCCGGCCAGCAGCACCCCGAAGCCGACGAACGAACCGTTCATCACCTCGTGGCGCGGGGAGGCATACCCGTCGGACGACCCGACCTCGCCCAGCTTGCTCACCGAGTCGGCGACGAAGCTGTAGCCACCCGTCGTCGCGGCGGCCGTGATCAGCTCGGTGGCGATGTAGGCCGGTCGCGCCATCAGCGCGAGCGCTCCCCAGCGGGCGGCGCGGGCCTGCGTCGGATCTGTGGGCATGCGGCCACCGTAGACCCGGTGACGCAGGCCGGACATGAGTGGAGTCCTGGGCCTCGCAGCGAGACCCAGGACTCCAACGGTGTTGCTGTGGGTCAGGTCTGCTGACCCAGCGCGAACTGGATGTTGCCCTGCTCGTCGACGCCGCCGTCCAGGACCTTGTCGGCCAGCAGCTCGGAGGCCGGCGGGTCGATGAAGACGGTGGCACCGTCCTGCTCGACCACCTGGTCGTCCTGCTGGGCCTGTTCGGCCGGACTGACCGACAGGGACTGCCCGTCGGCCTCAGCAGAGATGCGCAGGCCGGAGATCTCCGGCACTTCCGCAGCGAGCTGCTTGACGATCTCGGTCACGTTCTCGGTGAGAGCAAGCATGGCTCTCCCTTCCGAAATGGAGAATGTGTCCCCGTCACCATTGCTCGGATCCGCCGTGTGGACAAGTCGCGCGCCGCGGCCCTACAGCGCGGCGACGACCTCGGTGGCCTGCTTGATCGCCCGCTTCGCGTCCAGCTCGGCGGCGACGTCGGCCCCACCGACGAGGTGTCCGCCGACCGCGTCGTGGAGGTCACGTACCGACTCCTGACCTGCGCAGATCACGACGTCGTCGCACTCGATGAAGCGCGCCTCACCGTCGACCGTGATGTGCAGGCCTTCGGGAGTGATCCGGTCGTACGTCGCCCCGCGGACCTGCGCCACACCCGACTGCTTCAGTACGGCCCGGTGGGCCCAGCCGGACGTCTTGCCCAGCCCGATGCCGATCGGCGTCTCCTTGCGCTGGACGAGCGTGACCTCGCGTGCGGCGGAGCGGGCCTTCGGGGTGGTCAGGCCGCCGGCGTGCAGCGTGGGGTCGCCGACGCCCCAGTGCGCCATCCACTCGTCGAGGCTCTCCTCCTCGTGGGTGAGGAAGACGCTCATGTCGACGCCGATGCCGCCGGCACCGATGACCGCCACGCGGCGACCGACCTCGACCTTGCCGGAGAGCACATCGGCGTACGACACGGCGTGCTCGATGCCCTCGATGGCCGGCATGCGCGGGACGACGCCGGTGGCGATGACGGTGTGGTCGTAGCCGGCGAGCGAAGTGGCGGTGGCGGCGGTGGACAGCCGCACGTCGACGTCGAGCGCGTCGAGGCGGGCGGCGAAGTAGCGCAGCGTCTCGGCGAAGTCCTCCTTGCCGGGGATCTGCATGGCGAGCCGGAACTGGCCGCCGATCTCGCTGGCCTGCTCGAAAAGGGTGACCGCGAAGCCGCGCTCCGCGGCGTTGACCGCGGCGGCGAGGCCGGCCGGGCCGGCGCCGACGACCGCGACGGACTGGCGGGTGCGGGTCGGCAGCAGGATCAGCTCGGTCTCGCGCGCGGCCCGCGGGTTGACCAGGCAGGAGGCCAGCTTGTTGGCGAAGACGTGGTCGAGGCAGGCCTGGTTGCAGGCGATGCAGGTGTTGATCTCCTTGGCCCGGTCGTCCCTGGCCTTGGCGACGAAGTCCGGGTCGGCGAGCAGCGGCCGGGCCATCGACACGAGGTCGGCCTCGCCCGACGCCAGGATGTCCTCGGCCATCTCCGGGGAGTTGATCCGGTTGGAGGCGCAGACCGGCACGCCGGCGACCTCCTTGAGGCGGGCCGTCGCCGAGCGCCAGGCGCCGCGCGGGACCTGGGTGATGATCGTCGGGACGCGCGCCTCGTGCCAGCCGATGCCGGTGTTGAAGACGCTCACGCCGGCCTCCTCGAGCTCACCAGCGAGCTCGACGACCTCGTCCCAGCTCTGGCCGCCCTCGACGAGGTCGAGGAGCGAGATCCGGTAGATGATCGGGAAGCCCTCGCCCACCAGCTCGCGCGAGCGGCGGACGATCTCGATCGGGAACCGCATCCGCTTCGCGGCGCTGCCGCCCCAGGCGTCGGTGCGCTCGTTGGTGCGGGCGGCGAGGAACTGGTTGATGAGGTAGCCCTCGGAGCCCATGATCTCGACGCCGTCGTAGCCCGCCTTCTTCGCCAGCGCGACCGACTTGGCGAAGTCGGTCGCTGTCCGGTCGACGGCCTTCGTCGAGAGGGCGGAGGGCTTGAACGGCGTGATCGGCGACTTCTTCGCCGACGCGCTGACGCTCAGCGGGTGGTAGCCGTAGCGGCCGGCGTGCAGGATCTGCATCGCGATCGCGCCGCCCTCGGCGTGCACCGCGTCGGTCACCCGGTGGTGGCGCGCGGCCTGCAGACGCGTGGTCAGCTCGGAGGCGAAGGGCTTGAGCCAGCCGCGCTTGTTGGGGGCGTAGCCGCCGGTGATGATCAGCCCGACCTCGCCCCGCGCGCGCTCGGCGAAGTAGGCCGCCAGCTTGTCGATGTCCCAGGGCTTGTCCTCGAGGCCGGTGTGCATCGAGCCCATCACGACGCGGTTGCGCAGCGTGAGGTCGCCGATGGTCATCGGGGCGAGGAGATGCGGGTAGGGCGTCATGCGTGGGCCTCCAGGTATTCGTTGAGCCAGCCGATCCAGAACTCCTCGAGGCGGATGCCGCCGCGCAGGACGAGGTACTGGTCGAGCTCGGGTCCGGCCAGGTCGGCCGGGGTGGGGTAGTCGCGCTTCTCCAGCTCGCGGTAGTGCGCCAGCCGCGTCTCGTGGTCCCCGAGGGTCTCGCGCACCCGTCGGAGCAACGCCGCGCGATCGCCGTACGACGCAGCGCGGAGCTTGACCGCGAGGTCGCTGCGGAAGGCCTCCATCGGGAGCGGCTCGACCAGCCAGTCGGCGAGCACCTGCGCCCCCGTGGGCGAGACGGCGTAGACCTTGCGATCGGGTCGGCCGCTCTGCGCGACGGTCTCGACGCTGAGCCAGCCGTCGGTCTCCATGCGGCCGAGCACGCGGTAGATCTGCTGGTGCGTGGCATGCCAGAAGAAGCCGATCGACTTCTCGAAGCGGCCCGCGAGCTCGAGACCCGATCCCGGGCGCTCGGAGAGCGCGACGAGGAGCGCGTGTTCGAGGGCCATGTCGGGATCGTGCCAGACCTATGCAACTAGTTGCAAGAGGTGCTGCGTCACAGCACGCCGGCGCCCACCATCTCCTCGAAGACGATCTGGGTCTCCGTGTGCCGCACGATCGGGTGCACGTTGATGTGCTCGAGCACGAGGTCTCGCAGCTGCTGGGTCGAGGCGACGGCGACCTGGAGGAGGTAGTCGTCCTCGCCGCCGACGTGCAGGATCCGCACGACGCCCGGGATCGCGGGGAGCGCCCGGTGGAACGTCGCCACGTGGTCGCGGTTGTGGCTGCCGAGGCGCACCTTGATCACGGCCTGGATGGGAAAGCCGAGCGTGGCCAGGTCGACGTCGGCGTGGATGCCGCGCACGATGTCGCGCTCGCGCAACGAGCGCACGCGGGCCAGGCAGGTCGACTCGGCGATGCCCACCCGCGCCGCCAGGGCCGAGTTGGTGACCTGGCCGTCCTCGGTCAGCTCGGACAGGATGCGCAGGTCGACGGCGTCGAGCGCCGCATGTTCTGTCGCTGGGATGGGTCGTGGCATCGGAAATCCTCGGATTCTGCGGCGTGTGCGTCGATCTCGGCATGCTTCTGCGAACTGCATTCCCTTCTCCCGCTGATTCTTCCACCATGGCCGTATGACCAGCCTCGACACCCAAGCCGTCCACGCCGGCCGCGGAGACCTCTCGGCGCTGGGCGTGCACGCGCTCCCGCTCGACTTCTCCACCACCAACCCGCTGCCCTCGATCGGGCTGGGCGGGGACTCCTACGAGTCCATGGCCACTGGCGGCCGTCCCACGGAGGGCGGGCTGGTCTACCAGCGCCTCTGGAACCCCACAGTGGCCCGCTTCGAGGAAGGTCTCGCGACCCTCGAGCGGACCGAGGCGGCCGTCGCGTTCTCGACCGGGATGGCCTCCATGACCGCTGCGGTGCTCGCCGCTGTCGCCGAGCACGGCTCCGGCGGCCGCCACGTCGTCGCGATCCGCCCGTTGTACGGCGGAACCGACCACCTCCTCGCGTCGGGCACGCTCGGCATCGAGACGACCTTCTGCACCGCCGACGAGGTCGCGTCGGTCGTCCGGGCCGACACCTGTCTCGTCGTGCTCGAGACGCCGGCCAACCCCACGCTCGAGCTCGTCGACATCGCGGCCGTGGTCGATGCAGCAGGCGCCGTACCCGTGCTGGTGGACAACACCTTTGCCACGCCGGTCCTCCAGAACCCGGCAGCCCTGGGCGCGACGTTCGTGCTGCACAGCGCGACGAAGTACATCGGCGGCCACGGTGACGCGATGGGCGGCGTCATCGCCTGCGACGAGCAGTGGGCCGGGGCGCTGCGCCGGGTGCGTGCGGTCACGGGGGCGCTGCTGCACCCGATGGGCGCCTACCTGCTGCACCGCGGGCTGGCCACCCTGCCGCTGCGCATGCGCGCCCAGCAGGAGGGCGCGAGCAAGCTCGCGACGTGGCTCGCGGAGCAGCCCGGCGTCGGCGATGTCTTCTTCCCCGGCCTGCCCGAGTGCGACCCGCTGCACCTGGTCGGACGCCAGATGCGCGGACCCGGCGCCGTGCTCGCGTTCCGGGTCGAGGGCGGGTACGCCGCAGCCGCCCGCGTCACTGAGGCGGTCGCGCTCTTCACCCACGCGGTCTCCCTGGGCGGCGTCGACTCGCTGGTCCAGCACCCCGCCGCGCTCACCCACCGGCCGGTGGCCAGCGAGGCCAAGCCCCACGACGACCTGCTGCGGCTCTCGATCGGCCTGGAGGACGCCGACGATCTATGCGCCGACCTCGCGCAGGCGCTCGCGGCGGCGGCTCGCTGATTCCCCGCATAAGCGGGGGAATCGAGGGTTCTGGGGTGTTGCAACACCCAGGAAGGTGACGATCCCCCGCATAAGCGGGTTCTCATGTGGCGCTGAGACGGCCCCTCGCAACCGTGACAGTGTTGGTGTCATGATCAGTGCATGACGTATGAACTCGGTCAGGGCACCGGTCCGCTCAAGGGAGTCAAGGTCGTCGAGATCGCCGGCATCGGGCCCGGCCCGCACGCCTGCATGATCCTCGCCGACCTCGGCGCCGACGTGATCAGGATCGATCGCCCGGGTGGCGGCATGTTCGGCAGCGGTGAGCACGACGTGCTGACCCGGAGCCGCCCGAGCATCGCGCTCGACCTCAAGAAGCCCGAGGCGGTCGCCACCGTCCTTGACCTCGTCGAGAGCGCCGACGTGCTGATCGAGGGCATGCGTCCCGGCGTCACCGAGCGGCTCGGCCTCGGCCCCGACGACTGCTGGGGACGCAACCCGCGCCTGGTCTACGGCCGGATGACCGGCTGGGGCCAGGACGGCCCGTGGAGCCAAGCGGCCGGCCACGACATGAACTACATCGCCATCACCGGCGCCCTGCACGGCCTCGGCCAGGACCGCAGCCGCCCGCACTTCCCGGGCAACCTCGTCGGCGACTTCGGCGGCGGCTCGACCTACCTCGTCATCGGCGTGCTCGCCGCGCTGCTCGAGGCGAAGACCAGCGGGCAGGGCCAGGTCGTCGACGCGGCGATCGTCGACGGCACCGCCCACCTCAACGCGATGGCCACGACGCTGACCACGCTCGGGGTCGCCAGCGACCGGCGCGCCAGCGGCCTGCTCGACGGCGGCACGCCCTACTACGACATCTACGAGACCGCCGACGGCCAGCACATGAGCGTGGGGGCGCTCGAGCCCCAGTTCTACGACGAGCTCGTACGGCGCCTGGAGATCGACCTCCCGGACCGCAACGACCTCTCGAACCTCGGCGCGATCCGCGAGGCGCTCACGGCGCGGTTCAAGGAGAAGACCCAGGCCGAGTGGTCGGAGGTCTTCGACGGCACCGACGCGTGCGTGGCCGCGATCATCCCCCTCAGCGCAGCCCCCGCCCACCCGCACCTCGCGGCCCGGGGCACGTTCGTCGAGAGCGCCGGCATCACCCAGCCGGCGCCGGCTCCGCGCTTCTCGCGGACCGGGGCGACGATCACCATGCCGCCCGGGGGCGCCGGTGCCCACACCCGCGAGGCCCTGACGGCCTGGGGGGTCGCAGACGTCGATGCCCTGATCGAGAGCGGCGCCGCCGTACAGAAGGGCGACTCCTGAACGCTCGAAGATGGCGGTGTCCGACGGTCACCCAGTGACTGGCGGACACCGCTGTCTTTCGAGCGAGCGGGGGAGTGACGTGAAGGTCACACCGCGAAGATTCACAGGAACATCAGGAGTCCCACTAAGGTTGTGGACGAAGTCGCCTCGGCCAGTCTTGCCCCGAGTCGCAGCAGGCCCAGCAACACCACGGGTCCGCTTACCTCGAAATCCTTTCGAGGCCATGCCGCGCTCTGCGCGATGTGTTGGCGAGACGCCAACGAAAAGGTTCCACATGTCTTTCGCCGACTTCGGCGTGCCCTCCATGCTCATCGACATCCTCGAGAAGCAGGGCATCACCACCCCCACTCCCATCCAGGCCGCGACGCTCCCGGACTCCCTCGCGGGTCGCGACGTCCTCGGCCGGGGCCGCACCGGCTCCGGCAAGACCTACGCCTTCCTGCTGCCGCTGGTCGCGCGCCTCGACGCCTCGAAGATGCCGGCCATGCCGCGCAAGCCGCGTGCGCTGATCCTCGCCCCGACGCGTGAGCTCGTGGGCCAGATCCACGCCGCGCTGAAGCCGATGGCCGACGCCGCCGGCCTCTCCACGATCGTCGTCTACGGCGGCGTCAGCCAGGGCCCGCAGACCACCGGCCTGAAGAAGGGCATCGACATCGTTGTCGCCTGCCCGGGTCGCCTCGAGGACCTGATGCAGCAGAAGTACGCCGACCTGTCCGCCATCGAGGTCACCATCCTCGACGAGGCCGACCACATGGCCGACCTGGGCTTCCTGCCCGGCGTGCGCCGGATCATGGACAAGACGCCGCAGGACAGCCAGCGCCTGCTCTTCTCCGCCACGCTCGACAAGGCGATCGACGTCATCGTCAAGCGCTTCCTGACCAACCCCGTCACGCACGAGGCCGACTCGGCGCAGGCGACCGTCTCCACGATGTCGCACCACGTGCTGCACGTGAACCGCGACCAGCGCGTCCCGATCCTGGTCGACCTGACCAGCGCGCCGGGTCGCACGGTCGTGTTCACCCGCACCAAGCACGGTGCCAAGGCGCTGACCCGCCAGCTCAACAAGTCCGGTGTCCCGACCGTCGAGCTGCACGGCAACCTGTCGCAGAACGCGCGCACCCGCAACATGGAGGCCTTCCACTCCGGCAAGGCCGCGACCCTCGTCGCGACCGACATCGCCGCTCGTGGCATCCACGTCGACGACGTCGCGCTCGTGATCCACGCCGACCCGCCGGTCGAGCACAAGGCCTACCTGCACCGCTCCGGTCGTACGGCGCGTGCCGGCGCCGAGGGCACGGTCATCACCCTCATGACGGACGAGCAGGTGCGCGACGTGCGCGACCTGACCCGTCTCGCGGGCATCAAGCCCACCACCACGAAGGTGCACGGCCCCGGTCACCCGATGCTGGTCGAGCTCGCTCCCGGTGTGCGCAGCACGCCCGGCGGTCTCGTCCCCGACGTCGCCCCCTCCGGTGGCGGTTCGTCCAACGGCGCCAACGCCCAGCGCAAGCGCGCCCGCAGCACCGGCCAGACCAACGGCCAGTCGCGCCGGGGCAACCCGACCGGCGGCGCCACCGCGACCGGCGGTTCCGCCGGTTCCACGGGTGGCGGCCAGCGTCGTCGCTCCGGTGGCGGCCAGGGTGGCCAGGGTTCGACCGGCGGCTCGGCCGGCGGTTCGACCGGCGGCGGTCGCGGTCGTCGCAGCGGCGGCGGCGGTGGCGGCGGCAACCGGAGCCAGGGTGCCTCGACCAGCGGTCGCTCGCACTCGGCTGCCGGCTTCTCCGGACGCTGATCCCGCACTGATCGGTCGGCCCCCGGGCCGCCGCTCCACAGCACCGCACTGCGGTGGTGTTGCCACTCCTGCGGTGGCACACCACCGCTTTTGCGTCTCCGGGGCCGCACTGCGGTCGAGGGGGCGGAGCCGGAGTGGACGTGCGGACCCGGTATCTGGCCGGGTCCTAGGGTGAGCAGCATGCTCGACTGGCTGCGCCGATCCCTGTGGACCGTGGTGCCGCGCGACCAGCGCGACACCACCGAGGCCCTGCGTCGACGTCAGGTCGTGACCGTCGTCGTGGTGCTGGTCGGGGCGGCCGTGCTCGGCTGGTCGCTGCGCATCGAGCCCGGCAGCGACCTGTTCTATGCCGGCACGGCCCTGCTCGCGCTCGTCTGGGCGATCGGGGCCGTCCTCAGCGGCCGCCTCCACCTCGGTCGCATCCCCCGCGACGCGACGCACGCGCGACCGGTCGTCGCGCCGGTGCTGCTCGGGCTGCTGCTGGCGGCGGTCTTCGTGGTCGGCGGCCTCGTCGTCCGCGAGATCGAGTGGCTCGACCGGCAAGTCCGCTCGGTGCTCGACTTCGCCGACCAGGGCTCGCTCCCGCTGCTGCTGGTGATCACCGTCGTCAACGGCGTCGCCGAGGAGCTCTTCTTCCGTGGCGCCGCCTATGCCGCGATCCCGCGCCACCCTGTCGTGTGGACGACCGTGGCCTACTTCGTCGCCACGCTCGCGACCGGCAACATCATGCTGGCCTTCGCCGCCGTCCTGCTCGGTGCCGTGTGCGGCCTGCAACGACGCGCGAGCGGCGGCGTGCTCGCGCCGATCCTCACGCACGTCACCTGGTCGGTGGCGATGCTGTTCGCGCTACCCGCGATCTTCGGCTGAGCTCGGGCGAGCCTGACGATCGGCCAGCGCGCGCCGTACGGACTGCTCGTAGGTCAACGGGTCGCCGGGGACCAGGTCGCGGATCGAGGTGTCGCGCACGATCACCTCGGTCGACATCGAGTCGATGAGGTTGCGCCCGGTCGTGGCGTCGACGTCGGTGACGAGCGCGAGCCAGTAGGACGAGAGCCGCGGGGTCAGCACCGGCACCGTGACGATCGGGATGCGCCGGCCGCCGGCCACCTCGGAGGCGACCTGCATCATCTCGAGGTAGGTCAGCTGCTCGGGGCCGCCGATCTCGAAGACCCGGCCGAGTGCGGCCGGCTCGTCGACGACGCCGACGAGGTAGCGCACCACGTCGTCGATCGCGATCGGCTGGGACAACGTGTGCACCCACTTCGGCACGACCATCGCGGGCAGGTTCTTGACGAGCTGGCGGGTGATCTCCCACGAGATGCCGCCGTCGCCGACGACGATCGCGGCCCGCAGCGTCGTGACCGGGACGCCGTCGGTGCCGAGCAGGCCCTCCACCTCCCGGCGCGAGCGCAGGTGGGCGGAGAGGTGCTCGTCGTCGGCGCCGAGCCCGCCGAGGTAGACGATCTGGCGCACGCCGGCGTCAGCCGCGGCGCGGCTGAAGTTGCGCGCGGCCTGGGCGTCCTTGCGCTCGAAGTCGGGGTCGTCGAGCGAGTGCACGAGATAGATCGCGACGTCCGCGCCCGCCAGCGCCTCGGCGAGCGACGCCGGATCGTCGACGTCGGCGCCCACGGGCTCGCCGGTACCGGCGTAGTCCTCGGGCCGGCGCGTCATCGCGCGCACCGTGTGGCCGGCGTCGGTCAGGGCGGGGACCACCCGTCGACCGACGAAGCCGGTCGCACCGGTCACAAGGACTGTCGTCATGCCGGTCAGCCTCGCACGGCGGCGGGAATGGATGCGGGATGACAGTGGTTAAACCTTCAACTATCATGGTCCCGAACGAAAGCGAGAGCACCATGCCCATCCCCGCGGTCCGGCTCAACCACGCCGTCCTCTTCGTCGCCGACCTCCAGCGCTCGATCGACTTCTACACCTCGGTCTTCGACATGGAGGTCGCAGCCACGGAGCCCCGTGCCCATGCGGCCTTCCTGCGCCTCACGCACGGCGGCAACCACCACGACCTCGGCCTGTTCGGCATCGGCGCCGACCAGGTCAAGCGGCCGGGGATCGGGCTCTACCACCTCGCCTGGCAGGTCGACACGATCGAGCAGCTCGAGCTGGCGCGGCTCAGCCTTGCCAACCACGACGCCTACACGGGTGAGTCCAGCCACGGCGCCACCAAGAGCGTCTACGGCAAGGACCCGGACGGCAACGAGTTCGAGGTGATGTGGATGCTGCCGCGCGAGGACTGGGGCCGCTTCGAGCACGAGGCCCCGGTCGAGCGGCTCGACCTCGCCGCCGAGGTCCGCGCCTGGGCGGGCGTCCGCACCGCAGCCGACAACATTCCGGTCGTGGCCCGATGACCGCCTTCGCCGACCCCGTGGTCGCCTGGGCCGCCGGTCAGGACGACCCGTCCCGCCCGCTGGTCGTGCTGCTGCACGGTCGCGGTTCGAGCGAGACCGACATCATCGGGCTCGCCGGCCACCTGCCGGAGGGTCCGTCGTACGCCGCTGTGCGCGCGCCCATCGGCGAGGGCGGCGGCTATGCGTGGTTCGCCAACCGCGGCATCGGCCGCCCGGTCGCGGAGAGCCTGGCCGAGACCATGGCGTGGTTCCGCGGCTGGCTCGACTCGGTCGCCCCCGCCGGCCGGCCCGTGGTCCTCGCGGGCTTCAGTGGCGGAGCCGCCTTCGCCGGCGGACTCGTCCTCGCCGATCCTGCGCGGTACGCCGCTGCCGCGATCCTCTACGGCACGCTGCCCTTCGAGGATGCCGGCGTCCCGGTCGAGCCGGGCCGCCTGACCGGGCTGCCGGTCTTCGTCGCCCAGGGCGACCAGGACCACGTCATCCCCGCCGAGCTGCTGGCTCGCACCTGGTCCTACCTGCTCGGCGCCTCGGGCGCGGCCGCGTCCGCCCGGCGCGACCCGGGTGGCCACGGCCTCACCCAGGGCACGGCCGCCGAGCTCGCCGAGTGGCTCACGCACCGCCTGGCCTGGCTGGCCCGGCGCGGGGCGGAGCCCGTCGGCCTGGCCGCGCAGCCCGTGTCGTGGCCGACCCTGGCCGGCGGCACGCTCCCCGCCCGGACCGGGGAGCGGCCGCAGGTGCACTTCCGCATCCCCCAGGCCCAGCTCACCGACAACTCTCCCGCGCACCTGCAGGAGGCCCTGTTCGAGCGGATCTCCGCACTCGGCGGCATCACGAGCGGGCAGTCGATGATCTCGGTCCCCGGCGCCCGCGGCTTCGTCGCACCCGCCGCCGACGGCCCCGACGACGCCTTCCTGGTCGCCGAGGTCAAGGAGTTCGCCCACCTGCACCCTGCGCACGACGGGTCGCTCCACCTCGCGCTGCCCCTCGACCTGGCCGGCGACGCGATCGCCCAGGGCTGGGCGCAGTCGCACATGTGGGCGGGCGTGCGCCTCTCGCCCGGGTTCCTCATGGTCTACGGCCCCCGCGACGACGCGGAGCTCGAGGTCGTGGCCGGCATCGTCGAGGCGTCCTACAGCTACGCGCGCGGCGAGCTCGGATGAGCCTCGATCCGCACGAGGCCGCGGCGCTCCTCGCTGCTGCGCGCGGCGATCGCCGTACCCTCCAGCGTTTCAGCGACACCCTCGACGGGGTGGACGAGGCGTGGGGCCACGCCGTCCAGGACGCCGACCGCGTCGCGCGGACGGCCGCGGGGGAGCGTGTCGTCGGCGCCAAGCTCGGCCTCACCAGTGCGGCCAAGCAGCAGACCATGGGCGTGCACCAGCCCATCGTCGGCTTCCTGACCGACGCGATGGCCGGCGACGTGCTGGACCTCGCGAGCCTCGGGCAGCCGCGCGTCGAGCCCGAGATCGCCTTCCGGCTCGGCGCCGTGCTCGATCGCGCGATCACACCTGACGAGGTGGCGGACGTCGTGGACGGTGTCGCCGTCGCGCTCGAGGTCATCGACTCGCGCTGGACGGGCTACCGCTTCCGGCTCGGCGACGTGCTGGCGGACAACACCAGTGCGGCCGGCTTCGTGGTCGGGGAGTGGGCGCCGCTGCGCGACGTCCGCGGCGCGGAGGCGCGCTGGTTCGTCGACGGCGAGCTCGTCGCGACCACGTCTCCGGCCGCGATCCTCGGCGACCCGGTCCTGGCCCTGGTCCACCTCTCCGAGCACCTGGCGGCACGCGGTGAGAGCCTGCCGGCGGGCGCGCTCGTGCTCGCCGGTGCCATGACCGACGCGGTGCCGGTCGCCGGCCACTCGTCGTTCCGGGTCGAGGTCGGCGGCCTGGGGGCGGCGTCGCTGTCGGTGACCTGAGGACTCGGGTTCAGCGGCCGGCAGCGCGGCGAGCGTCCAGCCGCGTCATGGCCGGCGTCGCGGTGACCCCGTGCAGGAGCACGGAGACGACCACGGTGAAGGCCACCGTCGACCACAGCCACGACTCGCCCGGCACGTCGTGGTGGCTGGTCGCGTAGGCAAGGTAGAAGAGCGAACCCACGCCGCGGACGCCGAAGAACGCCACCGCCAGTCGCTCGCCCCGGCTCAGCCCGCCGACGAGCCGCTCTGCTCGCGGGAGCGTGGAGAGTGCGGCGTACCCGGCCAGTGGCCGCACCACCAGCACGAGAGCGAGGGCCAGCGCCACCCCACGCCAGTCCAGGTGTGCCAGCAGCCCGCGAGTCATCGCCATGCCGAGGACGAGCAGCACCAGCAAGGTGATGAGGCGTTCGAGCCGCTCGACCAGGGCGTGCATCTCCCGCTGGTAGGAGTGTCGCCGCTCGGCTGCGCGCAGGTTCATCGCGCACGCGAAGACGGCCAGGAACCCGTAGCCCCCGAGGAGCTCCGCGGCGCCGTACGTCGCCAGCAGCCCGGCCAGAGCCAGCAGTGGCTCGCCGTGGTCGGCCAGCCGGAGGCTGTCCGTGCGGGCCCGGAAGGCCTGACGGCCCAGAAGCCACCCGGCCACGAGGCCGACCAGAACGCCGAGGACGATCTTGCCGACGACGTACCAGCCCAGCCAGGTGCCGGCATCGAGGACTGCGAAGCCCCCCGCCAGCAGCAGCAGCGCGAGGTGGACGAACGGGAACGCCAGCCCGTCATTGAGGCCCGCTTCGGCCGTCAGCGAGAACCGGATGTCGTCGTCGGGATCTTCAGCGTCGCCGATGTCCTCGGTGAGCGGCTCACCCACCTGCACGTCCGAGGCGAGCACTGGGTCGGTCGGTGCCAGCACGGCACCGAGCAGCAGCGCGACGGCCGGCGCCAGGCCCGCGACCCACCACCCGATCAGTGCGACGCCAAGGACCGTGGCGGGCATCGTGACAGCGAGGAGCCGCCAGACCGGGGACCAGGTGCGCCATGACGTCCTCGAGCGCAGGTCGAGCGCGCGGTCGATCGCCAGGCCGACGCCCATCAGTGACACCAGGACGCAGAGCTCGGTGACGTGCAGGATGACCGTCCGGTTGGCCTCCGGCTCCAGGCTCACCCCGTCCGGCAGCGGCAGCAGCCCGATCAGCATGCCGACCGCGACGAGCACCATCGGGGGCGACAGGGCGATGCGCCGGGTCGCCTGCGGCAGGACGATCGCGAGCAGCAGCGCGAGGCCGAGGATGAGGTAGACGGCGGCGCCGGTCATCAGGTGCGCTGGGCCGATCCCCGGCGCTCGTAGGAGTCGGCGCTCGCGTCCATCGCCTGCTCGTAGGCGCTCACCAGGCCCGCGATGGTCAGCGGCTTGAGCCGGTGGACCAGCTCGCGCAGGGTCTCCACGTCTCCGCCGGCGTCGCGCACGGCCGGCCAGACGTGGCGGCGCACGATCTCGGAGAGCTCGTCGGCGACCTGCTGGCCGTGGCGGGCATAGACCTCGGCGACCGCCTCCGCAGCGGAGGTGGGTACGCCGATGCCGACGAGTCCGTCATGGACGTCGACGTCGCTCTCGCCGGTCACCGGGGCGAGCAGCGAGAGGTGCAGCGCGATGTCGGACGGTGTCGCGTCCTCGGGGATGCGATCGACGTAGCCCTTGATCGCGGAGAGGGTGAAGCCGTGGTTCTGCAGCTCGCGGACGAGCTCGAGCCGGGCGACGTGGTCGGCGGTGTAGTAGCCCGAGCGACCGCGGCGCAGCGGCGGTGGCACGAGCCGCTTGCTGGTGTAGAAGCGGATGTTGCGCACGCTGATGCCGACCCGCTCGGTCAGCTCGTCGAGCGTGAGCAGCAGCGGCTGCTGGAGCTCGTCGAATGCTGCGGGTGCCATGCGGCGTACCTCCTCCGGACCTGGTCGTGGGTGCCGATCGTAGTGAATCAGGCCACACCCCTTGACCATTGTGACAGTAATGGTGTCACAATCACTGCATGGCAGAAGCATTCATCTATGACCACATCCGCACCCCGCGTGGCAAGGGCAAGGCCGGCGGCTCCCTCAACGAGGTGAAGCCGATCGATCTCGTGGTCACCCTCCTCGACGAGGTCAAGACCCGAAACCCCGGACTCGACCCCGCCCGTGTCGACGACGTCGTCCTCGGTGTCGTCAGCCCCGTGGGCGACCAGGGCGCCGACATCGCGAAGACCGCGGTGATCGCTGCCGGCTACCCCGACACCACGGCTGGTGTGCAGCTGAACCGCTTCTGCGCCTCGGGCCTCGAGGCCGTCAACCAGGCCGCGCAGCGGATCCGCTCCGGCTGGGAGGACCTGATCCTCGCCGGTGGCGTCGAGTCGATGAGCCGCGTGGCGATGGGCAGCGACGGTGGCGCCTGGGCGATGGACCCGCGCA
This sequence comes from Nocardioides allogilvus, assembly GCF_003047285.1. GTDB lineage: Bacteria > Actinomycetota > Actinomycetes > Propionibacteriales > Nocardioidaceae > Nocardioides > Nocardioides allogilvus. The sequence continues at coordinate 264,140 of NZ_PZYX01000003.1, forward strand.
CCGCGCTCGACACCCACTTCGTGCCCCAGGGCATCGGCGCCGACCTGATCGCCACGGTCGAGGGCTGGAGCCGTGAGGACGTCGACACCTACGCCGCCGAGTCGCAGGCCCGCGCGGCCAAGGCGCAGGCCAACGGCTACTTCGACGGTTCGGTCATCCCCGTCCGCGACGTCAACGGCCTCGCCGTGCTCGAGCGCGACGAGTTCATCCGCCCCGGCACGACGGTGGAGTCGCTGTCCGGCCTGAAGCCGTCCTTCGCCTTCCACGGCGACCTGGGCTTCGACGACGTGGCGCTGCAGAAGTACCACTGGATCGAGAAGATCAACCACGTCCACCACGCCGGCAACTCCTCGGGCATCGTCGACGGTGCCTCGCTGATCGCGATCGGCTCCGAGCAGGTCGGCACCGACCTCGGCCTCACCCCCCGCGCCCGCGTCATCGCGACCGCGGTCAGCGGCGCCGACCCGACGATCATGCTGACCGGACCCGCGCCGGCTGCCCGCAAGGCGCTGGCCAAGGCCGGCCTGGGCGTCGAGGACATCGACCTGTTCGAGATCAACGAGGCGTTCGCCGCCGTCGCCATGCGCTTCATGCGCGACATGGGCATCTCCCACGAGATCACCAACGTCAACGGTGGCGCCATCGCGATGGGCCACCCGCTCGGTGCGACCGGCGCCATGATCCTCGGCACCCTGGTCGACGAGCTCGAGCGCCGCGACCTGCGTCGTGGCCTGGCCACGCTCTGCGTCGGCGGCGGCATGGGCATCGCCACCATCGTCGAGCGCGTCTGACACCGGACCCGAACTCCTAAGGAACCTGACAAGAGATGACTGAGAACCAGAGCGCCATCCGGTACGACCGCGACGCCGACGGCATCGTCGTGCTGACCCTCGACGACCCGACCGCCAGCGCCAACACGATGAACGAGCTGTACGGCCGCAGCATGGAGGAGGCCGTCGCCCGCCTCGAGGAGGAGAAGGGCGAGATCACCGGTGTGGTGATCACGTCTGCCAAGAAGACCTTCTTCGCCGGCGGCAACCTCAAGGACCTGCTGTCGGTCGGCCCCGACCAGGCGCAGGAGATCTTCGACAAGAGCCAGGCCCTCAAGGCCCAGCTGCGTCGCATCGAGAAGCTCGGCGTGCCGACCGTGGCGGCCATCAACGGCGCCGCGCTCGGCGGCGGCCTCGAGATCGCGCTGGCCTTCAACCACCGCATCGCGGTCGACGGTCGCTACGAGATCGGCCTGCCCGAGGTCACCCTCGGCCTGCTGCCCGGCGGCGGCGGCGTCGCCCGCGTCACGCGCCTCCTCGGCGTCTCGTCCGCCCTCATGGACGTCCTGCTCCAGGGCCAGCGCTACAAGCCTGCGGCCGCCCAGGCCAAGGGCCTGGTCCACGACCTCGTCGCCACCCAGGACGAGCTGCTCCCCGCCGCGAAGGCGTGGGTGCTGGCCAACAAGGACAACGACGAGGCCGCGACCCAGCCCTGGGACCGCAAGGGCTACAAGATGCCCGGTGGTACGCCGTCGCACCCCTCGCTCGCGCAGATGCTGCCCGCCTTCCCGGCCGGTCTGAAGAAGCAGCTCAAGGGTGCGCAGTTCCCCGCTCCCGAGGCGATCATGGCCGCGTCCGTCGAGGGCGCCCAGGTCGACTTCGAGACCGCGGCCCGCATCGAGTCGCGCTACTTCGCCAAGCTCGTCACCGGTCAGAACGCGAAGAACATGATCCAGGCGTTCTTCTTCGACCTGCAGCAGATCAACTCCGGCGCGCTGCGTCCCGAGGGTGTGCCTGCCTTCAAGCCCACCAAGGTCGCCGTGCTTGGCGCCGGCATGATGGGCGCGGGCATCGCCTACGTCTGTGCGCGGGCCGGCATGGAGGTCGTCCTCAAGGACGTCGCGCTGGAGTCCGCCGAGCGCGGCAAGGCCTACTCCGCGAAGATCAACGAGAAGGCCGTCTCCCGCGGCAAGCTCACGCAGGAGAAGTCCGACGAGCTGCTCGCCCGGATCACCCCGACCGACAACGCCGCTGACACCAAGGGCTGCGACCTCGTCATCGAGGCCGTCTTCGAGGACCCGTCGCTGAAGGCCAAGGTGTTCGCCGAGATCGCCGAGCACATCAACCCCGACGCGCTGCTGTGCTCCAACACCTCGACGCTGCCGATCACCGAGCTGGCCCAGGGCGTCGACCGCCCGGCCGACTTCATCGGCCTGCACTTCTTCTCCCCGGTGGACAAGATGCCGCTGGTCGAGATCATCGCCGGCAAGGAGACCAGCGACACCGCGATCGCCCAGGCGATCGACATCGTCCAGCTGATCAAGAAGACCCCGATCGTCGTCAACGACAGCCGTGGCTTCTACACCTCGCGCGTCATCGGCACCCAGATCAACGAGGGCATCGCGATGCTCGGCGAGGGCGTCAGCCCGGTCAGCATCGACCGCGCCACCACCATGGCCGGCTTCCCCGTGGGTCCGCTGCAGATCACCGACGAGCTCAACATGGAGCTCATGGCCAAGATCCGCAAGGCCTCGCGCGACGCCGTCGAGCGTGACGGCGGCACCTGGGTCGTCAACGGTGCCGAGAAGGTCATCGACAAGATGATCGAGCTCGGTCGCTCCAGCAAGCTCAAGGGCGCCGGCTTCTACGACTACGACGAGTCCGGCAAGCGCCTGGGCCTGTGGTCGGGCCTGGCCGAGGAGTTCCCGGTCGCCGAGGAGCAGATCCCGCTCCAGGACATCCAGGACCGCCAGCTCGTGGTCGAGGCCATCGAGACGATCAAGTGCTTCGACGAGGGCGTCCTGCGCTCCGCCGCCGAGGCCAACATCGGCTCGATCTTCGGCATCGGCTTCCCGCCCGCGACCGGTGGCGCGATCCAGTACGTCAACGGCTTCGAGGGCGCAGCGGGCCGTGGCCCGGCCGGCTTCGTGGCCCGGGCCCGCGAGCTCGCCGCGAAGTACGGCGAGCGCTTCGAGCCGCCGGCCTCCGTGGTCGCCGTGGCCGAGGCCGGGGGCACCTACCCCGCCTGACGCGTCAAAGTTCCCCAAGAGGTGCAGGAGTCCCCGGTTAAGCGGGGACTCCTGCACCTCTCGCCCGTTGCAACGGCCAACAAGTGAGGGTTTCCCCGCCTAGGCGGGGACTTTGACAGAGGATGATCCCGTGACCCCCGTGATCGACATCCGCGCCCTGCACGTGCGCTTCGGCGAGGTGGAGGCCGTGGCCGGCATCGACCTCGCCGCGGACTCCGGCCGGGCGACAGCGCTGCTCGGTCGCAACGGCGCCGGCAAGTCGACGACGATGAAGGTGCTGGCTGGCGTCGTACCCCCCACGTCCGGCACCGTGCTCGTCAACGGCCACGACGTCGCCACCGACCCGCTCGCCGTGAAGCGCACCGTCGGCTACTGCCCCGACGTCGGCGGTCTCGTCCCGCGCGCGACGCCGTGGGAGCACCTCCAGCTCACCGCCCGGCTGCGGCGGATGCCCGACTGGGAGGCCCGCGGCCGCGACCTGCTCGAGCGCTTCGAGCTCGGCGACGTCGCCCACCGGGTCGTCGGCGGCTTCAGCCACGGCATGGGCCGCCGGCTGTCCGTCGTGCTCGCCGCCCTGCACGAGCCGGCCGTGCTGCTGCTCGACGAGCCCTTCGACGGCGTCGACCCGATCGGCGTCGAGGCCACCCTCGAGGTCGTCGCCGACGCGCGCGCCCGTGGCGCCTGCATCCTGCTGTCCACGCACCTGCGCGACCTCGCCCTGGAGGCGTGCGGCTCTGCGATCGTCCTGCGCGGCGGCTCGAGCGTCGCCGAGATGGACGCCGCCGAGCTCACCGTCGAGGCCTACCGTGCGCTCCTCGACTGAGACCTGGTCCGGCGCCACCGCCGACCTGCGCCACCTCCTCCGCTTCCGGTCCGGGACCGTACGGCGACCGCGACTGACCGCAGTGGCCGTGGCCGTCGTCGTGGGACTGACGGTCGTGCTGGCCGTGGCACCGGCCTGGATCACGGGCCTGCCCGCCGACCGTGCGCGCCAGCTCGAGGACCTGCTGCCGGCCGCGTTCGCCGGCTTCCTGCTGCTCGGCATCGGTGCCTCGATGGGCGGGGGCGGCGGCCGTGAGCTCCTGCCCCGCGAGCAGGCCGTCATCCACCCCATCGGGCCGGTCACCGAGCACCTCGGTGCGCTGGTGCTCGCTCCGCTCAACCTCGCCTGGCTGCTGCAGGCATGGGCGCTGCTCGCGGCCACGGCGCTCTCCGTCGGGCCGCAGGGACTCCTCGGGGCGCAGGCCGTCGTCGTGCTCTGGCTGCTCGTCGCCACGGCGCTGGCGCAGGTCGTCGGCTGGTCGGTCGAGGGCACCCGCCGTACCCGGCACGGAGTGCTCGTCGTCCGCACGCTCACCGTCCTCGTCGGCGTGGCCCTGCTGGTCGGGCAGGTCGCCGGTCGCCTCGACGACCTGGTCCGGGTGCTGCCGACCACTGCCCTCGCGTCCTCGTTGGGCGACCCTGGCTGGCCGCTGGTCGGGGCCCTCCTCGTCGCGGTGCTGGGCGTCGCGGTCGCCGTCGGCGCCGTACCCGCCCGCTGGGCGCTCTCGCTCCCGCCGCGCGAGGAGCTGAGGGTCGAGTCGGGCGTCCACGAGGCCCGGCCCGCGCCGGTCGCACGGTTGCTCGGCGACGACCTCGCCCTGCTGAGGCGGCTGGACCGCGGTTCGGTCTGGCGCTCGGTAGGGATGCGCCGCGGCCTGATCGTGCTGGCCCTCGGCCCCGCCCTGGTCGCCCTGGGCGGTGGCCTGGAGTGGGACACGATCCTGATCCTGCCGGGGCTCGGGGCGAGCGGTGCCGTGCTGCTCTACGGCGTCAACGCCTGGTGCCTCGACGGTCGCGGGATGCTGTGGCGCGAGAGCCTGCCCGTCGAGCCCGCGCGGATCTTCGACGCCCGCACCCTCGTCACCGCCGAGTGCCTCGTCGCCGTCTCCGCGGTCCCCGTGCTGGTCGGGTCGGTGCGCAACGGCCTGCCGTCGCAGCAGGTCGCGATCGCGCTGGTCGTCTGCTGGCTGGTCGCGGTGGTGCAGGTGCTCGCGATCTCGATGAAGTGGTCCGTACGGCGCCCGTATGCCGTCGACCTGCGCTCACCGCGCGCCACCCCGGCCCCGCACACGGCGATGTTCGGCTATGCCGCGCGGCTCTCGCTGGTCACGACCCTGACCGGGATGCTGTTCGTCGGCGCGGCCGGGGTCGACGTGTGGTGGCTGCCGCCGGCCATGGGCGCGCCGTTCCTGCTCTGGTCGAGCGTCCGGCTCGTCCGCGCCCGGCGGCGCTGGCTCTCCGCGCCGGCCCGGGCGGAGATCGCGCTCACCGTCGCGGCCGGCTGATCGCCGTACGCCCGGAGTGGTCACCGCGCCGGCGCCACACCACCGCACTGCGGCCCTGGTGACGCTCCTGCGGTGGCAGGCGACCGCAGGAGCGTCCAGGACACGGTGTGACAGCGCAGCCGACATGACTCGACCCGCCCGGTCTCCCGGGCGGGTCGGAGGGTGGAGCTGGGTCAGCCCTTCGGCTGGTCGATGACGTAGGTGCCGATCACCTTGTCGGCGAAGGTCTGGCGCTTGGCGTCCCACAGCGGCCAGAGGAAGCCGAGGTAGCAGGGGAGCGCGTCCAGGATGTGCGCGAGCTGGCGCACGAACGACATGCCGGCGCCGATCGGCTGGCCGGTCTCGGCCTTGACGAGCTTGATGCCCATCACGCCCTTGCCGATGGAGTAGCCCGTCCGACCCTGCTTGATGCAGCTGTTCCAGATGAAGAAGGCGAGTCCCATGATGATGCCGAGGCCCATCAGCGCGAGTGCCAGGCCGCTGGCACCGCCGCCGGTGTTCGTGACCTCACCGGTGACCGGGTCGGTGGTGAGCTCGGCGCTGCTGGCGGCCATGATCGAGCCGACGATGTAGAGGGACTGGGCCAGCATTCCCAGGAGCCCGTCGATCACCGCCGCGCCGACCCGCTTGCCCCAGTGGGCGAAGGTCACGCCCTGCGGCACGCCGCCGTAGCCAGCGGGGTCGTAGGACTGGGCGCCGTAGGGGTTGACGGGCTGGCCGTAGGGGTCCTGGCCGGGCTGGCCGTAGGGGTCGGATGGCGGGTTGCCGTAGTTGGACATGTTTCCCCCTTGGGAAGTCGTGGAAGTGCGGCCGCCCTCAGGAGCGCGCGTCGAGGTACCTCCCCCGAATGCGGGTCGCGAAACCCGGAGCCTGCCACCTGTGGATGTCGGTGTCACGGCTTGAGTGGGGTTCTTGGCGGATGCCGCACCGAATGCCAGCACTTGAGCGTCCAGATGGACGCTCAAGGGAGAAAGGGCCCTGCATACCCGGTATGCATACGTGGTATACATCTCCCAGCGTCGGTCACGGGGGCCGACGACGAGGAGGGGCGCGATGTCGATCCGACAGGCGATGCTCGCGCTGCTGGAGCCGGAGCCGATGTACGGCTACCAGCTCCGCGCGGAGTTCGAGCAGCGCACCGGGGCGACCTGGCCGCTCAACGTCGGGCAGGTCTACACGACCCTGTCCCGGCTCGAGCGCGACGGCCTGATCGAGCACGACGAGCGCGTCGACGCGGCGGGGGCCGCAGACGCGCCCGATCGAGCAGCCCAGGTGATGTATCGCATCACCCCCTCCGGCAGGGGCGAGGTGTCGGCGTGGTTCACCACGCCGGTGCCTCGCACCCAGCCGCCCCGCGACGAGCTCGCGATCAAGCTCGCCATCGCGGTGACCCTGCCGGGCGTCGACGTGGGTGCGCTGATCCAGCAGCAGCGTACGGCGACCATGACCGCCCTCCAGGACTACACGCGCCTCAAGCGCAGCGGTCGCGCGTCGCGACCCGATCAACCCGAGGACCTCGCGTGGTCGCTGGTCCTCGACTCGCTCGTCTTCGACGCCGAGGCCGAGATCCGCTGGCTCGACCACTGCGAAGCCCGGCTCCGGCGCGCCGCAGCCGAGGGTCACCTGCACGTCCCTGCCTGTCCGACCCGGACGGCCGACTCCGAGGAAGTTCGCCCATGAGTGCCGTCGTGCTCCACCTGGACAACGTGACCCGTGTGCACGGCGAGGGTCCCACCGAGGTGCACGCCCTGCGCGGCGTCAGCTTCAGGGCCTGCGCCGGCGAGCTCGTCGCCGTGATGGGCCCGTCCGGCTCCGGCAAGTCCACCCTGCTGACCATCGCGGGCGGGCTCGATGAGCCGACGAGCGGCACCGTCAGCGTCGAGGGCGCGGTCCTGGGCAGCCTCGGCAACGCCGGACGAGCCCGCATGCGGCGTACGTCGATCGGCTACGTCTTCCAGGACTTCAACCTGATCCCCGCGCTGACCGCGGCGGAGAACGTCGCCCTCCCGCGCGAGCTCGACGGCGAGCGCAGCAAGGCGGCGCGCCTGCTCGCGCTGGCCGCGCTCGAGGAGGTCGGCATCGTCGATCTGGCGGACAGGTTCCCCGACGAGATGTCGGGCGGTCAGCAGCAGCGGGTCGCGATCGCGCGCGCCATCGTCGGGGAGCGGCGGCTGATCCTTGCCGACGAGCCGACGGGTGCGCTGGACACCGACACCGGCGAGGAGATCCTGCGCCTGCTGCGCAACCGCTGCGACGCGGGCGCGGCCGGGGTGCTGGTGACGCACGAGGCCCGGCACGCCGCCTGGGCCGACCGCGTCGTCTTCCTCCGCGACGGCCTGATCGTCGACGAGTCCGGGGCCGACGTGGCCGACGAGCTGCTCGAGGTCACGCCGTGAAGGGTTGGCGCCCTGCCCTGAGGCTGGCGTGGCGAGACGTGCTCCGGGCTCGTGGCCGCAGCATCCTGGTGCTCTTCATGATCGCGCTCCCGGTGCTGGCAGTGACGGCTGCTTCCGTCGTGCAGGCGACCGCCGACGTCAGCTCGCTCGAGGGGGTCGAGCGCACCATGGGCTCGGCGCAGGCGCGGGTCCATCCGACGGGCGGAAGTGCCGTCCTGCAGGCCCCGGACCCCGGATCCGGGATGTGGACCCAGACCGGCTCGGGGGAGGCGTCGACGTCGGCCGAGCTCGCTGAGGCCCTGGGCGGTCGCGACTTCATCACCATCGCCGACGGTCACGCCAACATCCCGCTGGGTGATCGCCGTGTCACGGCCTTGGCGACCGAGGTCGACCTGAGCAGCCCACTCGCCGAAGGTCTCTTCGACCTGCGCGTGGGTGAGCTCCCTGCCCGACCGGGTGAGGCCGTCGTCAACGACGCCTTCGCCGAGCGCGGAGTCGCCATCGGCGACGCTCTCGAGGTGCTCGGTCACGACGTCACCGTCGTCGGCATCGGCCGCGACGCCGAACACCGCAAGGAACTGACGGTCATCTCACCGCCGGGCAGCTTCGGCGACCACTTCACTGGCGATCGGGTCGCGCCCGACTGGTTGGTCGGCGGAGACCCGGTGCTCTGGTCGGACGTGCTGGCGCTCAACGAGCTGGGTGCTCTCGTCCACTCGCGCGCAGTGCTGACCGACCCGCCTCCCGTCGTCGAGATGGCCGAACGCATGGGCTACGACACGGGCCGCGGCCTCTACATCACGGTCGCGGCGCTCGTCATCACCATGGCGCTGCTCGAGGTGGTGCTGCTCGCCGGCCCGGCCTTCGCGGTCGGAGCCCGCCGCCAGGCGCGCAACCTCGCGCTGATGGCCGCCTCCGGTGGCACGCCGCGCCAGGCCCGCCGCGTGGTGCTCGCGTCCGGCATCGTGCTCGGGGGCCTCGCGGCCCTGATCGGCGCCGTGCTCGGTGTGCCGCTCGGGTTTGTCCTCCTGCCTGTCGTCCAGCGGTTCAGCAACGCTTGGTTCGGCCCCGACGACGTCAACTGGCTGGTGGTCTCCATCGTGGCCGCCTTCGGCCTCCTGAGCGCACTGCTCGCCGCGGTGGTGCCGGCCTGGCTGGCCTCGCGACAGGACGTGGTCGCCGTACTCTCCGGACGTCGTGGCGACCCGCCACCGTCCCCCCGCACGCCGGTCCTCGGGGTCCTCCTGCTCGGCGCCGGCATCGGGCTGTCCGTCGCCGGAGTCCGGCGGGGTCACCTCTTCAACTTCTACGAGGCGGGCCAGTACGCCATCGCCTTCGGTGCCGTCGTCTCCGTGTTCGGGATGATCTTCATCGTGCCGCTGGTCGTGACCTTGTTGGCACGGTTGTCCGGGAGCCTGCCCCTCGTGATGCGGTACGCCGCCCGCGACGCCGCCAGGCACCGCACCCGCACCGTCCCGGCGATCGCCGCGGTGGCCGCGACCGTGGCTGGCGTCGTCGCGCTCGGCATCGCCAACACCAGTGACGAGAAGCAGAACCGCGAGACCTACACGCGCTCGTTGCCGATGGACACGGGCCTGATCAACATCTATCCGACGGAGTCCATGGACGGCTCCGCTTCGGTGCCTCCTTCCCAGCAGACGTGGGACCGGGCGCAGGCCATCGTGCGGGCGCAGGCGCCCGAGATCGACACGGAGCTGGTGGAGGGGCTGCGTTTCGCAAGCGATGCAAATGCCTTCGTCCACGTCAGCCTCTCCGTTCCAAGTGCGCAGATGCTCTTGTCCGGGTGGGGCGGCACTCTCGGCTCGGACCTGCTGGTCGGCGAGGTGGTCCCCGGCTTCCTCGAGGTCGACGACGAGGGAGGCGCGCGTGCTGCCCTCCAGGCAGGAAAGGCCGTTGTCCTCACCGACCACCCTGTCAACCTCGATGAGGTGACACTGACGATGGAACGGTGGGACGGGGAAGGCGACGAGACTGCCTCCACGTCGAGTCTGACCTGGCCCGCCCACTTCGTCGAGACGGACGCCGAGATGCCGCCGACGCAGGCCATCATTCCCGCCGCGTTCGCCGCGGAGCTCGACCGGCCCGTCGAGACGGTCGCCCTCTATCTCGGGGGCGAGATCTCGAAGGACCAGGAGCAGGCGATCCGCGAGGAGATCACGGGCCTTGATGCGAATGCCTACCTCATCGTCGAGCGCGGTTACGAGACCCCCGACGAGATCTTCATCCTGCTGCTCGTCCTCTTCACCCTCGGCGGCGTGCTGATGCTCGGCGGGACGCTGACCGCGACCTTCCTGGCGCTGTCCGACGCCCGTCCCGACCTGGCCACCCTGTCCGCAGTGGGAGCGGCTCCGCGTTCGCGGCGAGGAGTCGCTGCGTCGTACGCACTGGTCGTCGGTTTCGTCGGGGGCGTCCTCGGTGCGCTGGTCGGCTTCATCCCAGGGGTGGCGATCACCTATCCGCTCACCGGATCAGCCGGGCAGTCCTGTTCCTCGGGCGCCGACGGGATGCTCGTCTGCGAGTCAGCCGGGCCGTTCCTCGACATCCCGTGGTTGCTCATCCTCGGCCTCGTCGTGGCGCTGCCCCTGCTCACGGCGGCGATCGTCGGCCTGACCGCGCGCTCACGGCTGCCGCTGGTGACCCGGCTGACCTGAGGGGTCGTCGGTTTCACGGCTTGAGTGGGGATCTGAGCGGTTACCGCGCCTGATGCCGTGGCTTGAGCGTCAATATGGACGCTCAAGCAGGAGTCGCGTGTCCACCCACTAAAAGTCAGTCTTGACTGTTTGTTGATCTGGCCCCACGATGGGTCACATGACGACGACCGCCCGCGTGCCCCAGGAGCAACGCAGCCGCGCGATGCGGCTGCGCCTGCTCGAGGCGACGGTCGAGTGCCTGGTCGAGCGCGGCTACTCCGGTACGTCGACCACGCTGGTCAGCACGCGCGCCGGCGTCTCTCGCGGTGCCCAGCTGCACCACTTCCCGACCAAGAACGACCTCGTCGTCGCGGCCGTCGAGCACCTCACCGTCCTCCGGGGTGCCGAGATCGCCGACGCGGTGGCGGGGCTGCCGACCGGGCGCAGGCGGACCCGCGCCGTACTCACCATGCTGGGCGACCACTTCGCCTCGCCGGTCTTCACCGCCGCCCTCGAGCTGTGGGTCGCCGCGCGCACCGACGAGGCCCTGCTCGCCGCGGTCGGACCGCTGGAGCAGCGGGTCGGGCGCGAGGTGCACCGGCTCACCGTCGAGGCGCTCGGCGCCGACGAGTCGCAGCCCGGCGTGCGCGAGCTCGTGCAGGCCACCCTCGACCTCGTCCGCGGGCTCGGCCTCGCCAACACCATCTCCGACGACGCCGCCCGGCGCCGTCGGATCCTCGACCACTGGGCCGACGTGCTCGACCGGGAGCTGGCGTGACCGGCTGGGGCACCAGATCGGGGTCGTACGGCGACGTGGGCCCGATCTCGTTCCCCGCCCGCTGCGCTGGGGAACCAGATCGGGCTCAGAACAGCCTTCGACCCCGCTTTCGTTCCCCAACTGAGAAGAGTCACCAGTGACCGACGTACTCACCACAGTCCTCGACGACCTGACGGCCGAGGGCGACGTCCTCGACGCGCTGGTCGCCGACCTCGACGAGGCCGGCTGGCGCACGCCGACGCCGGCGCCCGGCTGGGACGTCGCCACCCAGATCTCGCACCTCGCGTGGACCGACGAGGTCGCGGTCAAGGCCGCCACCGACAAGGAGGCCTGGGACGAGGCGGTGGTGCTCGCGATCGCCGACCCGACCGGCTTCGTCGACACCGAGGCGATCGCCGGCGCCGAGGCCGCGCCTGCCGACCTGCTCGCCCGCTGGCGCTCGGGGCGCACCGCGCTGCGCGAGACGCTCGCGGCCTTCGACGGCGGCAAGATGCCGTGGTTCGGCCCGCCGATGTCACCGACCTCGATGGCGACCGCGCGGCTGATGGAGACCTGGGCGCACAGCCTGGACGTGCACGACGCGCTCGGCGTCACCCCGGAGCCGAGCGACCGGATCCGGCACGTCGCCCACCTCGCCGTACGCACCCGTGACTTCTCCTTCGTCACCCAGGACCTGGTGCCGCCGAGCGCGGAGTTCCGCATCGACCTGGTCAGCCCGAGCGGCAACGTGTGGTCGTTCGGGCCCGAGGACGCCGAGCAGACGGTGACCGGTTCGGCGCTCGACCTGTGCCTCCTCGCCACGCAGCGGGTCAACCGCGCCGACACCGACCTCGTCGCGACCGGCCCCGACGCCGACCGCTGGCTCGACATCGCGCAGTGCTTCGCGGGACCGCCCGGAGAGGGGAGGAGCAAGGCATGAGCCTTGGTTTCGACACGGGCGCTGGGCGCCCTGCTCAACCGGCGGTCAGGATCGGCAACTGCTCCGGCTTCTACGGCGACCGCCTGAGCGCCATGCGCGAGATGCTCGAGGGCGGCGAGATCGACGTGCTGACCGGCGACTACCTCGCCGAGCTGACGATGCTGATCCTCGGCAAGGACACCATGAAGGACCCGTCGCTCGGCTATGCCAAGACGTTCGTCCGGCAGGTCGAGGACACCCTCGGGATCGCGCTCGAACGCGGCGTGAAGATCGTCTCCAACGCCGGCGGCCTCAACCCGGCGGGGCTGGCGACGAAGCTGGGGGAGGTCGCGAACGGCCTCGGCCTGGCGCCGAGGATCGCCTACGTCGCCGGCGACGACCTGCGTCCGCTCGGCCTGTGGGAGGGCGCGCTCACGGCCAACGCCTACCTCGGCGGGTTCGGCATCGCCGCGGCCCTGACACGAGGCGCCGACATCGTCGTCACCGGCCGCGTCACCGACGCGTCGCTCGTCGTTGGGGCGGCGGCCGCGCACCACGGGTGGTCCATGACCGACCACGACGCCCTCGCCGGCGCGGTCGTGGCCGGCCACGTGCTCGAGTGCGGAACGCAGGCGACCGGCGGCAACTTCAGCGGCTTCCGGTCGCTGCCGCACACGGGCACCCCGCTCGGCTTCCCCCTCGCCGAGGTCGCGGCCGACGGCTCCTCGGTGATCACCAAGCACGACGGCACCGGCGGCGCCGTCACGGTCGACACCGTCACCGCGCAGCTCGTCTACGAGATCCAGTCCACGCGCTACCTCGGTCCCGACGTCACCACCCACCTCGACTCGCTGTCCCTCGAGCAGGTCGGCCCCGACCGCGTCGCCATCACCGGCGTCCGCGGCGAGGCTCCGCCGGAGCAGCTCAAGGTCTGTGTCAACGAGCTCGGCGGCTGGCGCAACAGCGTCGAGCTCGTGCTGACCGGTCTCGAGATCGAGGCCAAGGCCGACTGGGTGCGCACCCAGCTCGACGCCGCCCTCGCCGCGAACCCGCCGGCCGAGGTCGCCTGGTCACGCCTGGCCATGCCCGCACCCGACGCCGACTCCGAGGAGGGCGCGTCGGCGCTGCTGCGCTGCACGGTCAAGGACTCCGCGCCCGAGCCGGTGGGCCGGGCCTTCACGTCGGCTGCCGTCGAGCTCGCCCTCGGGTCCTACCCCGGCTTCACCATGACCGCGCCGCCGGCACCCGCGACGCCGTTCGGCGTCTATCGCGCGGAGTACGTCGACCGCTCGGTCGTCGAGCACACCGTCGTGCACGCAGACGGAGACAGGGAGGTGATCGGGAACCCCCCGGTCTCCACGCTGCCACCGGCCACCGACATCGGCGCGCGCCCGTCGCCGTACCCCTCACCGTCCGACGTGCTCACGCGGCGGCTGCCGCTGGGCACCTTCGTGCACGCGCGCTCGGGCGACAAGGGCGGCGACGCGAACATCGGGCTGTGGGTCGCCCACGACGGTCGCGACGACGTCTACGCCGATCGTGTCGAGTGGCTGTGCAAGGTGATCAACCCCCGGCGGGTGCGCGAGCTGGTCCCGGAGTCGGCCGACCTCCAGGTCGAGGTGTTCCTGCTGCCCAACCTCGGCGCGGTCAACGTCGTCATCCACGGCCTCCTCGGCGCGGGGGTGGCCGCCTCGACGCGGTTCGACCCCCAGGCCAAGGGCCTCGGCGAGTGGATCCGCTCGCGCCACGTCAACATCGATGGAGGACTCCTGTGACGACCTTCGACCATGGCTGGAGCCCTGAGCGGCTCGCCCTGAAGCGCTCGGCGATCGAGTTCACCCAGCGCGAGGTCACCCCCCACCTCGACGCCTGGGAGCGCGAGGGGGAGATCCCGCGCGACTTCCAGAAGAAGCTGGCCCATGCTGGCCTGCTCGGCGTGGGCGTCGCCGAGGAGGTCGGCGGCGACGGCGGCGACCTGCTCGACGTGTGCGCCATGCAGGAGGGCTTCATGGAAGGCGGCTGGTCCGGCGGGCTGATGGCGGGTGCCTTCACCCACGGGATCGCCATCCCGCACATCGTGGCCAACGGCTCGCCGCACCTCGTCGACACCTATGCCCGCCCGGTCCTCGCCGGGGACCTGATCGGTTCCCTCGGCGTCACCGAGCCCGGCACCGGTTCCGACGTCGCCGGCATCACCACCCGAGCCGTCCGCGACGGCGACGACTGGGTGATCAACGGCGCGAAGACCTTCATCACCTCGTCGGTGCGCGGCGACTTCGTCACCACCGCCGTCCGCACCGGCGGCCCGGGCGCCCACGGGATCTCGCTGATCGTGGTGCCGAAGGGCACGCCCGGCTTCACCGTCTCCCGCAAGCTGGAGAAGATGGGCTGGCTCTGCTCCGACACGGGCGAGCTGTCGTACGCCGATGTGCGCGTGCCCGCCGCCAACCTGGTCGGCGAGGAGAACCACGGCTTCTACTACATCGCCCAGCAGTTCGTCACCGAGCGGATCTGGCTGGCGCTGATGGGCTATGGCCACGCGCAGCGCTGCCTGACCCTGACCGCGCAGTACTGCCAGGACCGCGAGACCTTCGGCAAGCCGCTGGTCGCCAACCAGGTCGTCCGGGCCAAGCTCGTCGAGATGCACCGCCAGGTCGCGATCGCGCGCAGCTACACCCTCGAGGTCGCCGCGCGGTACGTCGCCGGCGAGGACGTCATCGCGGAGGCCTGTCTGGCCAAGCAGACCGCGGTCGACACTGCCGTCTGGGTCGCGGACCAAGCCGTCCAGCTGCACGGCGGGATGGGCTACATGCGCGAGTCCGAGGTCGAACGCCACTACCGAGACGTCCGCCTGCTGCCGATCGGCGGTGGCGCCACCGAGGTGCTCACCGACCTGGCAGCCAAGCTGTTGGGATACGCATGAACCTCGTGAGGCCGCTCGGCGGCGACGTGACGATCTGGATGGACGCCCCGCCCGCCGAGGTGTGGGCCCTGGTCAGCGACGTCACCAGGATCGGCGAGTTCTCGCCCGAGACCTTCGAGGCGAAGTGGACCCGCGGCTCGACCGGTCCCGAGGTGGGCGCCCACTTTGCCGGCCACGTGAAGCGCAACGGGGTCGGCCCGACCTACTGGTCGCCGTGCCGCGTGACCGTCTGTGAGCCGGAGCGGGTCTTCGAGTTCGCCGTCGGCACCGACTCGGTGACCGCGAACAACTGGGGCTACCGACTGACGCCGCGTGACGGCGGCACCGACGTGACGGAGTACTTCCGCCTCGAGACGAGCCTTCCGATGCGCGTCTACTGGGCGCTGCTCGGTCGCCTGCGCGGACGCACCAACGAGCGCGGGATGCGCACCACCCTCGAGCGGATGAAGGCGGTGCTGGAGTCATGAGCGCCACCAACCGGGCAACCATGCTCGAGAAGCTCGCCGACCTCGACGCCCAGCACGCCGTCGCGGTGGCCGGGGGCGGGGAGAAGTACGTCGCCCGCCACAAGGACCGCGGCAAGCTCACCGCCCGCGAGCGCATCGAGCTGCTCGTCGACGAGGGTTCCGCCTTTCTCGAGCTGATGCCGCTGGCCGGCTGGGGCAGCGACTTCACGGTCGGCGCCAGCATGGTGACCGGCATCGGCGTCGTCGAGGGCGTCGAGTGCATGATCGTGGCCAACGACCCGACGGTGAAGGGCGGCGCCCTCAACCCGTGGTCGCTGAAGAAGTCCTTCCGAGCCGGCGAGATCGCCGAGCAGAACAACCTGCCCACGATCAACCTCACCGAGTCCGGCGGCGCCGACCTGCCGACCCAGAAGGACATCTTCATCCCCGGCGGTCGCGGCTTCCGCAACCTCACCCGCGCGTCGGCGCGCAAGCAGCCGAGCATCTCGGTCGTCTTCGGAAACTCCACCGCGGGCGGCGCCTACGTCCCCGGCATGAGCGACTACGTGATCATGGTCAAGGAGCAGGCGAAGGTCTTCCTGGCCGGCCCACCGCTGGTCAAGATGGCCACCGGTGAGGAGACCGACGACGAGTCGCTCGGCGGCGCCGAGATGCACTCGCGGACCTCCGGCTCCTCCGACTTCCTGGCCCTCGACGAGCACGACGCGCTGCGGCTCGCGCGCCGCGTGGTCGCCCGCTTGAACTGGCGCAAGCGGGGCGCGGCTCCGCAGGCGCCGTACGCCGAACCCGACCTGGACCCCGAGGACCTCCTCGACCTCATCCCGACGGACCTGAAGGAGCCCTTCGACCCGCGGGACGCGATCCTGCGCATCGTCGACGGGGTTTCGACAGGCTCAACCGCCGGTCCCGGCAACGAGGTGGCCTTCGACGAGTTCAAGCCGCTCTACGGCTCCGCGCTGTGCGTGGGCTGGGCGCGGCTGCACGGCCACGAGATCGGCATCCTGGCCAACGCCCGCGGCGTGCTGATGTCGCAGGAGGCGCAGAAGGCGGCGCAGTTCATCCAGCTCGCCAACCAGAAGGACACGCCGCTGCTCTTCCTGCACAACACCACCGGCTACATGGTCGGCGCGGAGTACGAGCAGGGCGGGATCATCAAGCACGGCGCGCAGATGATCAACGCGGTCAGCAACTCCACCGTCCCGCACCTCACGGTGATCATGGGAGCGTCGTACGGCGCCGGCAACTACGGCATGAACGGGCGCGCCTACGACCCGCGGTTCCTCTTCACCTGGCCCAGCGCGAAGTCGGCCGTGATGGGGCCGGCCCAGCTCGCCGGCGTCATGGAGATCGTCGCCCGCGAGTCCGCGGAGAAGAAGGGCCAGGTCTTCGACGCCGAGGGCTTCCAGGGCATCAAGGACATGGTCGAGGGCATGGTCGAGGAGCAGTCGATGCCCTACTTCCTCTCCGGCATGGTCTACGACGACGGCGTCATCGATCCGCGCGACACCCGCACCGTCCTGGGCATCTGCCTGTCCGTGATCGACAACCAGCCCATCGAGGGCGCCATGAACTTCGGGGTGTTCCGACTGTGACGATCAACAGACTCCTCGTCGCCAACCGGGGCGAGATCGCCCGGCGGGTGTTCCGCACCTGCCGCGAGCTCGGCATCGAGACCGTCGCCGTCCACTCCGACGCGGACGCGCAGATGCCGTTCGTGCTCGAGGCGGACGTCGCCGTACGCCTGCCGGGCAACACGCCGGCCGAGACCTACCTGCGCGGCGACCTCGTCATCGAGGCGGCCCGCAAGGCCGGCGCCGACGCGATCCACCCGGGCTACGGCTTCCTCTCCGAGAACGCCGCCTTCGCCCGCCAGGTCGGCGATGCCGGGCTGACCTGGGTCGGTCCTGACCCCTCCTCCATCGAGCAGATGGGCTCGAAGATCGAGTCCAAGAAGCTGATGGAGGCCGCGGGGGTGCCGGTCCTGGGCAACCTGACGCCCGAGACGGCGTCCGCCGCCGACCTGCCGCTGCTGGTCAAGGCCAGCGCCGGCGGTGGTGGCCGCGGCATGCGGATCGTCCGCTCGCTCGGCGCCCTCGCCGGCGAGATCGAGAAGGCCGCGTCCGAGGCGGAGTCCGCCTTCGGCGACGGCACGGTGTTCGTCGAGCCGTACGTCGAGAGCGGCCGTCACATCGAGGTGCAGGTGCTCGGCACGGCCGGTCGGACGTTCGTGCTCGGCGAGCGCGACTGCTCGGTGCAGCGCCGCCACCAGAAGGTGATCGAGGAGGCGCCGGCCCCTGCCCTGCCCGACGCGACCCGCACCGCGCTGCACGACGCGGCCCGGGCGGCCGCGGAGGCGATCGACTACCGCGGCGCCGGCACCGTCGAGTTCCTCTACGACACCGACAAGGACCGCTTCTTCTTCCTGGAGATGAACACCCGGCTCCAGGTCGAGCACCCGGTCACCGAGGCGGTGCTCGGCGTCGACCTCGTCGCGCTCCAGCTCGCCGTCGCCGAGGGCCGGTCGCTGGCCGACCTCGAGGTGGGCCGGCCCCGCGGCCACGCGATCGAGGTGCGCCTCTATGCCGAGGACCCGGCCCACGACTACCAGCCGCAGAGCGGCCGGATCGCACGCTTCTCCGTGCCCGGTGTGGTCTCCGAGTTCGAGGGGCCGTCGACGTACGGCATCCGGCTGGACTCGGGCGTCGGTGCCGGTGACGAGATCGGCACGTTCTACGACGCGATGATCGCCAAGGTGGTCGTGCACGCCCCGACGCGCGAGCAGGCCCTGCGCCAGCTCGCCGGGGCGCTGGCGAAGGCGCAGCTGCACGGGCTGGTCACCAACCGCGACCTGCTGGTCAACCTGCTGCGCGACCCGGTCTTCGCCGAGGCGCGAATGCACACGACCTGGCTCGACGGTGCCGACCTGACCGCGCTCGCCGCGGCCCCCGGCGGTCCCGACGCTGTCGCGCTGAGCGGTTTCGCCGCCGCGGTGGCGCTGGCCGAGCGCGCCCGCACGGATCGCCCCGTCCAGCAGCGGATCCCGGCGGGCTTCCGCAACGTCGTGGCCCAGCCGCAGCTCACGCAGTTCCAGCACGGCGACGAGGTCCTCGACGTCCGGTGGTTCGGCGGCCGGTCCTTCACCTCCGCCGACCTCGACGACGTGACGGTGCTCGAGGCCGGGCCCGAGACGGTCCGGCTCGACGTCGGCGGGGTCCAGCGCACCTTCATGGTCAACACCGACGGGGAGCGCGTGGACGTCGAGTCCTCGCTCGGCCACGTCGCGCTGCGCCGTACCCCCCGCTTCGTGGACCCGGCCGACCAGGTCGCGGAGGGCTCGCTGCTGGCGCCGATGCCCGGGAGCGTGATCGCGGTCCGGGCGGCGCTCGGCGACGTGGTCGCCGAGGGCCAGCCGATCCTCGTGATGGAGGCCATGAAGATGCAGCACACCATCGCCGCGCCCTATGCCGGCACGCTCACCGAGCTGCCGGCGGCCGTCGGGCAGCAGGTCGAGGCGGGCTCCGTGCTCGCGGTGGTCACCCCGGACGAGACCGACGAAGGAGCAGCCTGATGAGCACCATGTTCACCGAGCCGGAGGAGCGCGTCGCGCTGCGCGAGGCGGTCAAGAAGCTGGCCGGGAAGTACGGCCACGAGTTCGTCGCCAAGCAGGCTCGCGAGGGCGGCAAGATGACCGAGATGTGGCTCGAGATGGGTCGCAACGGCTTCCTCGGCGTCAACATCCCCGAGGCGTACGGCGGAGGCGGCGGCGGCATGTCAGACCTGGCCGCGGTCCTCGAGGAGGCCTCGGCGGCCGGTGCGCCGCTCCTGCTGATGGTCGTCTCGCCGGCGATCTGCGGCTCGATCATCAGCCGCTGCGGCACCGAGGATCAGAAGCAGCGCTGGCTCCCCGGCATCGCCGACGGCAGCCTGCTGATGGCCTTCGGCATCACCGAGGCCGACGCCGGCTCCAACTCCCACCAGATCACCACGACTGCCACCCGTGACGGCGACGGCTGGGTGCTCACCGGCCAGAAGACCTTCATCTCCGGTGTCGACGAGGCGGGCGCGGTGCTGATCGTCGCACGCACCGAGGACGCGAAGACCGGCAAGCTCAAGCCGGCGCTGTTCGTGGTGCCCACCGACGCGGAGGGCTTCACCCGCCAGCCGATCCCGATGGGCTGGTCGGCGCCCGAGAAGCAGTTCACGCTGTTCCTCGACTCGGTGCGTGTCCCGACCGAGGCCCTCGTCGGCGACGAGGACGGCGGCATCTGGCAGCTGTTCGCCGGGCTCAACCCCGAGCGGATCATGGGGGCCGCGATGTCCAACGGCATGGCGCGCTATGCGCTGGACAAGGCGGTCGCCTATGCCAAGGACCGCACGGTCTGGAAGGACCAGCCGATCGGCTCGCACCAGGGCATCGCACACCCGCTGGCCCGGATCAAGATCGAGCTCGAGCAGTCGCGGCTGCTGCAGCAGAAGGCGGCCGCCCTCTACGACGCCGGCGACGACTTCGGCGCGGGCGAGTACGCCAACATGGCGAAGTACGCAGGCGGCGAGGTCGCCTGCAACGCCTCCGACGTCGCCGTACACACCCATGGCGGCAACGGCCTCACCAAGGAGTACGGCCTGGCCAACATGCTGGTCGGGGCCCGCCTCGGCCGGATCGCTCCGGTCAGCCGCGAGATGATCCTCAACTTCGTGGCCATGCACAGCCTGGGGCTGCCGAAGTCATACTGAGCGGCCCCGCTTGGCGGGGTGGCGGCACATCGCAGTCGGCCGGTGGGGTGCTGGGGGGCGTCGGGTGCGTCGGGTGCGTCGCGTTACCGAACAGTACGAGGGTCCGCCGCACGGCAATGTCAATCGGTCGAAGCAATTCGGTCAAGCTGCTGCCTGTTGCAGCAGCTCGTTCAGCTTCTGGGCCGGGGTGTGCAGGTCCAGGGTCGGACGGGGTCGTGCGTTGAGCTTGGCCGCGATCCGGGCCAGGTCCTCGGCAGTATGGATCGAGAGATCGCTGCCCTTCTCGAACCAGTGCCTCAACAGCCGGTTGGTGTTCTCGTTCGTGCCCCGCTGCCACGGTGAGTGCGGGTCGCAGAAGTACAACTTCAGGTCCAAAGCGGTCTGGATATCGGCGTACCTGGCGAGCTCAACACCGCGATCCCAAGTGACCGAGCGGCGCAAGTGCTCAGGCAACTTGCCCATCTCACGGATCATCGCCTCGGCCACCGAGTTCGAGTCATGCCGACCGGGCAGGTGCAACAAGATCGTGAACCGGGTCGAGCGCTCGACCAGCGTCCCGATCGCCGAACCCGTGGCGGTCCCGCCCATGATCAGGTCACCTTCCCAGTGACCCGGCACCGCCCGGTCAGCCACCTCGGCTGGGCGTTCGCTGATCTTGAAGGCCTCCTTGTACGGGCTGGCCGGGTTCCGGGTGCTGCCGTGCGCCTTGCGACGGGCCCGCTTCAGGCTCAGACAGCGGTGCAGATCAACGCGCAGCGACCCACGGGTCTGCACATACAAGGCCTGGTAGATCGTCTCGTGACTCACCCGCTCAGTGTCGCTGGCCGCATCGGCCGCGAGCATCTGGCTGATCAATCTGGGCGACCAGCCGTCATCCATCCACTCCTCGATCCGACGACACAGACCGGGGTTGGCAGTGAGCTTGCTCGTCTTCGGCCGCGGACGACGGCCGGCAGCGGCGCGGTGAGCCACGCTCGCCCGGTAGACACCGTCCGGGCTCCGGTTGCGCCGGATCTCGCGACACACCACCGACCGGTCACGACCAATCGAGTCGGCGATGCGTTGCAGAGTCCACCCTTGAGAAACCCCAACGGCAATCTCCGCACGGTCATCGATCGACAACTGCCGCCGCACCCCTCCCACGACGGCGACCAACGGCGCGACAGCCCCAAGGCCACCATGAGGACCGAACACCAAGCGCAAGTTCATGTGGCCAGACTGGCTCCACCACACCACGGCCTGGGTGCTCGACACCCCAGTGCGCTCAGCGGCCTGGCGAAGGGAAACCCCACCGCAGATCAACTCCACAAACGCCTCGCGAACCTCTGGCGGGAAACTCTTCGGCATACAACGCTCCTTCAAGCGTTGCTTCGACCATATGAATCCGCCCACCCGCAGACCCCCTGACTGTTCGGTAGCTCGTGGGTGGGGTGGCTCTCGCCGTACGCGCGGACTAGCGCTCGCACATGTCGACCCGGGCGCTGTCGGTGGCCTCTCCTACGCTGTGGCCCATGGCGCCGAAGGACCGTCCGCTCGTGCCCGAGGAGTGGGTGCGGCGGCTGAGCTCGATCCTGTGCGCGCTGCCGGAGTGCCGCGAGGAGCCGGCCTGGGTCGGCACCCGCTGGCGCGTCGGGCAGGCGACGATCGCCCACGTCTTCGGCGGCGAGGACCAGCTGTTCCGGATCACGTTCCGCGCCGAGCCCGACGAGGTGATGGCCTTCGAGCACCTCGGCGATCCCTACTTCCGCTCCGGCTGGGGCGCCAACGTCGTCGGGATGCTGCTCGACGACGACACCGACTGGACCGAGCTGGGCGAGCTGCTCACCGACTCCTACTGCCTGCAGGCGCCGGTCACCCTGGCGGCGCAGGTGGAGCGCCCTGCGGTCTCGTGACGGTCGCTGCGCGACCTCCTCAACCTCCGACCTCGGCGGTCGAGGAGGCGCGCCAGCGCCGTCACGAAACCCCGATCACGCCGGTGCGCCGTCGTACTTCTCCTGGATCTGGTCGGACGTGAGCGCGGCGGGCTGGCTGATCCGCACGGGGTTGCCGAAGGGGTCGCGGATGCCGATGTCGGTGCCGTAG
Organism: Nocardioides allogilvus; assembly: GCF_003047285.1. Taxonomy (GTDB): domain Bacteria; phylum Actinomycetota; class Actinomycetes; order Propionibacteriales; family Nocardioidaceae; genus Nocardioides; species Nocardioides allogilvus. The sequence continues at coordinate 286,415 of NZ_PZYX01000003.1, forward strand.
GGCTGCTCGACCGGCTCCTGGGTGATCTCGACACCGGCGGCGTCGAGTGCGGCGTACGTCGCGTGGATGTCGCTGCTCGTGAGGAACAGTCCGCCCAGGGCGCCCTTGGTGACGAGCTCGCGCACCTGGGCGGCGGTGGCGGCGTCGTGCTGCGGCCCGCCGACGAGCTCCAGGAGCAGCTGGACGTCCGCGCCGGGGAGGCCGATGGTGAGCCAGCGCATGAAGCCGAGGTCGATGTCGTTGCGGACCTCGAAGCCGAGGAGCTCGGTGTAGAAGGCGAGCGCCTCGTCCTGGTCGAGGACCGGGAGGCTCTTGAGGCTGATGGCGGTGATGTGGTTGGTGGTCATGACGAGGACGCTAGGGGGCAGGGCGGTCGGTCTGCTTCTCCGAAACCGCTGTCCCTGCCGCAGCCTCCCGCGGTCGCGTCCACGCGGCGATGAAGCAGGTCGGGACGTGCACCGGCTCGTGCCGCACCCGGAACTCCGACGGTGAGGAACCGACGACCGTGGAGAAGGTGCGGCTGAAGGTGCCGAGGCTGGCGAAGCCGACGTCCCACGCGATGTCGGTCACCGGCCGGTCCGTCTGCCGCAGCAGCGTCATCGCCCGCTCGACGCGACGCCGCTGCAGGTAGCGGTGGGGCGTCTCGCCGTACACCTCCTTGAAGACGCGGCCGAACTGCGACGCGCTCAGGTGGGCGATCGCCGCGAGCGTGGGGACGTCGAGGGGCTCGGCGTAGCGGCGGTCCATCTCGTCGCGCGCGCGGAGCATCCGGCGGTTGACGTCCTCGCGCGCGCTCAGCTCCACGGCGCCACGCTAACCGGGTGGTGCGTTCGCTGGCGGTGAGTGGTCCGAGGGCTCATGCTGTCCTCGTGTTCAAGCTCTACGCGCTGCTCTCGATCGTGAGCATCATCCTCATGGTGTGGTGCCTGATCGAGGCCGTCTCCACCGATGAGTCGCGCATGCGCAACCTGCCGAAGCTGTGGTGGATCCTGCTCATCCTGTTCTTCCCGCTCGCGGGCTCGATCGCCTGGCTGGTGGCCGGTCGCCCGGTCGTCGCCGGCCCGCGGCCCGGACCTGCGCCGGCGTTCCCGGAGTACGACCGTCCCGGTCGCGCGATGCCGAAGGACCCGGTCAAGGACGAGGACTTCTTGAAGAAGGTGCGCGAGCGCGCGGAGGAGCAGCGCCGTCGCTACGAGCAGCAGAAGAAGCGCGAGCAGCAGAAGGACCAGCCCGAAGCTGAGTGATCACCGCAGCGGCACGAAGTTGTAGCGCCCGTGCTCGGTCACGAGCCCGCCAGGGTTGATGACGCGCAGCATGATCCCCGCGACCGGGATGACCATGACCCCGGTGTCGGCGAGCTGGTCGACCAGCGACGCCGGCAGCTGGTCGGGCTCGGCGGAGACCAGGATCCGGTCGTACGGCGCCCGGTCGGGCGCCCCCAGCACGCCCTCGCTCGCCTGGCTGATCGAGGCCCACGGCTGGTCGGTCGCCGCGAGGTTGGCCCGGCCGAACCGGACGAGCTCCGGTTCGAGCTCGACCCCGACGACCTCACCGGTCGGCCCGACGAGGTGGGCGAGCAGGGCCGTGGTCCAGCCCGAACCACTGCCGACGTCGAGCACCCGCTGACCGGCGCTGACCTCGAGCAGCCGCAGCATGTCGGCCACCGTGCGGGGTTGTGAGTTGGTCTGGCCGGCGGCGATCCGCAGCGGGCCGTCGAAGGAGGCCTGCGAGCGCGCGTGGGCGGGCAGGAAGTCCACGCGGGGGTGGGCAGCGAAGGCGGCCTCGACGGCGTCCATCCCTCGAGTGTGCCCTGTCCCGCGACGCTGAGCGCCGAGGAGGACCGGCAGAAATGAAACCCGGGACGGCCACCACGGGGGAGTGCGGCGGCCGCGTGATCAGCCGCGGGGCGGCAGCGGCACGAGCATCGAGGTCCGCGCGGCGTACTCCGGATAACCCGGTCGCTGCATCATCGTCCGCTCGAGCAGCCGCGCCCCGGTGGCGAAGGCCAGGAAGTAGGTCATCGCGAGCGGCGCCACGATCGTGAGCAGGCCGGGCAGCCAGCCGAGCGACAACGCCCCGGCCAGCCAGATGCCCCACCAGACGCACGCGTCGCCGAAGTAGTTGGGGTGGCGCGTGTAGCGCCACAGGCCGGTCTGCATGACCGGCGGCTTCTCGTCGCGGGGCAGCCGCTTGTACGCCGCCAGCTGCGCGTCGCCCACGGCCTCGAACACCAGGCCGACCAGCCACACGACCACACCGACGGCGACCAGCCACGGCCAGCGGACGTCGTACGCCGCCGCGGTCATGAGCGGCAGGGAGACGACGAACACCGCGAGCCCCTGGACCACGAAGACCTTGCCGATCACCGTGGCGAACCCGGCGTCGCCGATCAGCGCGGCATAGCGCGGGTCCTCGCCGTGGCCGCGCGAGCGACGGTGGATGTGCAGGGCCAGCCGCGTGCCCCAGATCGTGACCAGGACCGCGAGCAGGGCCGAGAGCCACTGTCCGGAGACGACCGCCAGCACGACGGCGACGGCGACGAACGCCAGTCCCCAGACGACGTCGACCACCGAGACGCGGCCCACCCGCCAGCTGACCCACGCGGCAAGCCCCATCGCCACGATGCAGATCAGCAGATCGATACCAGCAGCGGCGAGCATGGTGAGGTCACCCATGAAGGGCTCTCACCAGGCGCGCTTCGCCGGCAGCGTGTGGACCGCGCCCGGGCGCACCATGAGGATCTGGTCGACCCCCATGCGCCCGTCCCGGAAGGCCATCGAGCCGCCGACGAGGTAGAGCCGCCACACCCGCACGACCTCCTCGCCGACCAGCTCGGTGAGCCGTGGCAGGTTGGTCTCGAAGCGCTCGAGCCACCCTGCCACCGTCTGCACGTAGTGCTCGCGCAGGCCGTGCACGTCGCGCACCTCGAGACCCCCGTGCTCCAGGTGCGCGACTGTCTCGCCCACCGGTCGCATGTGCATGTCGGGGGCGATGAACGACTCGATGAAGGGACCGCCGCCGGGGTGGCGACCGCCCTGCCTGCCGGAGCGCGACATCTGCTGGACCAGCACCCGACCGCCCGGCTTGACCGCGCGGCGCAGCACGTCGACGTACGTCGGGTAGTTGGCCTCGCCGACGTGCTCACCCATCTCCAGGGAGCCGACGGCGTCGAAGTGGTCCTTCTCGGGGACCGAGCGGTAGTCCTGCAGGCGGATCTCGACCCGGTCACCCAGACCGCGCTCGGCGATCCGGGCATCGATGAACTTCTTCTGCTCGGCCGCGATCGTCACGCCGGTGACCTGGGCGCCGAAGTGCTCCGCCGCGTGCAGGGACAGCGAGCCCCAGCCGCAGCCGACGTCCAACATCCGCATGCCGGGCTCGAGACCGAGCTTGCGGCAGACCAGGTCGAGCTTGGCGCGCTGCGCCTGCTCGAGGGTGGCGTCCGGGGTCTCGTGGTAGCCGCAGCTGTAGGCCATGGCCGGGTCGAGGACCAGGGAGTAGAACTCGTTGCTCAGGTCGTAGTGGTGGCTGATCGCGCGGCGGTCGCGGATCGCGCTGTGCAGGCGACCCTTGACGCGCGCCTGGCTCGCGGGCAGCTTCGGCGGGAGGCCGAGCACGCCCAGGCCGGCGGCTGCGCGCAGGGCGTTGACGAAGGCGCCCGGCGATCGGCGTACGCCCGCAAGACCGCGCTCCTGGCCGACGGCGAACGCGTGGGTCAGGACGGAGTCGAGGTCCCAGCCGTCCTGCGCGGGGACGTCGAGGTCGCCGGTGACGTAGGCCTGTGCGGCGCCGAGCTCGCCCGGGTGCCACAGCAGGCGGCGCAGTGCGTCGGGGGAGCGGAGCACGACCAGCGGGGCGTCGGCGGGCCCGGCGACGGAGCCGTCCCACACCTGCAGGCGCACCGGGAGGTCGCCGCCGATGAAGGGACGCGCGGCCTCGGCCAGCCGCTGCGCGATGCCGGCCCGGGTCAGGGTGGGCCGCGCGGTGGTCGTCGTCATCGGGCGCCTCCCTTGGTGAACGTCAGCTGCTGGACGTTGATGTAGCCGCTGGCGAAGCCGGCGCGGGAGTAGGCGAGGTAGAAGTGCCACATCCGCATGAACTGGTCGTCGAAGCCGAGCGCGAGCACCTCGTCGCGGCGCGCGAGGAACAGCTCGTCCCAGCGCCGCAGGGTCTCGGCGTAGTGGCTGCCGAACTCCAGCAGCCCGGTGCGACGCAGGGCGGTCTGGGCGGAGGTGATCTCGTCGATGACCCGCACGCTGGGCAGGAAGCCACCGGGGAAGACGTACTTGTTGATCCACGTCTGGGTGCCGCGGGTGGCGAGCATCCGGTCGTGCGGCATCGTGATCGCCTGGATCGCGACGCGCCCGCCCGGCGCGAGAGCGTGGTCGATGGTCTGGAAGTAGGTGCCCCAGAACTCGTGGCCCACGGCCTCGATCATCTCCACGCTGAGGATCGCGTCGTACGCCGCCGCGAACTCCGGCGCCGAGAGCGCGCGGTAGTCCAGCAGCTCGATCCGGACCAGGTCGCTGAGGCCGGCGTCGGCGACGCGCCGCTCGGCGAGCTCGAGCTGCTCGACCGACAGGGTGATCGAGTGGACGTGCGCACCGCGGCGCGCTGCGCGGATCGCCAGCTCACCCCAGCCGGTGCCGATCTCCAGGACCCGGCTGCCCGCGGTCACGGCGGCCTCGTCGAGGAGACGCTCGATCTTGCGCGCCTGTGCCTCGGCGAAGTCGGGACTGTGGACGAGCGCTGTCGCGGCAGCTGCGTTGTCGGTGGTCGCTGGTGGAGTGGCGACCAGGTGGTCCGGACCGTCGGGCCCGGCGACGAAGGAGGTGGTGAACAGGGCGGACGAATAGCTCAATGTCTCGTCGAGGAAGAGCGCGAAGAGCTCGTTCGACAAGTCGTAGTGATGGGCGATGTTGGCCTGGCTGTTGTCCTCGGTGCTCCGCTGGTGGCTCGGGGTCCGGTGGGTGACGAAGGCGCGCGCCCGTTGCAGCGACTCGGGGATCAGGGTCGCGATCCGGGCCGCCGGCACGGTCAGGAAGGCGGCCAGGTCGTCGGTGTCCCAGGCGCCGGTGAGGTAGGCCTCGCCGAAGCCGATGAGCCCGTCCCGGCCGACGCGTGCGTAGAACTCCTCGGGACGGTGGATCACCATCCGCGGACCACCGCGGCCGAAGGTGCGCCCGATGCCGCGGCTGTTGGGCGCCTCCTCGACGAGCACGTCGAGGCGGCGGATCGCGGCGGCGAACAGCCGGCGCGCGACGGCTGCCGACACGGTCGTGCGCGGGCCGGTGCGCACCGGCTCGAGGCCGGGGTGCCGGGAGCTCGGCTCGTCGGCCCGGTGGGTCGGGGTGTGCTGGGGCGTGTGGGCGGGGTTGTTGGCCAGGTCCGTCATCGGACACCTTCTTCGGGCTGCAGGGTGGCGGCGGAGTGGGCACGCTCGTCCACGAGTGGCTGGTGGTGGGCCGGTCGGGGGTGGATCGGGAGCCGGCGAGCCCACAGCCAGATGCCGTGGAGCCGGATCAGGGCGCTGCCGCGCAGGGCAGCACCGGCGGATCGCCAGGCACCGGCCCAGCGACCGCGTCCGTCCTGCGCCGACTCGACGCGCTCGCCGGTGACGCTCGCTGCGAAGGGCGAGCCGTCGTCGGTGTGCAGGGTGACGGCGATGTCGAGGCGGGTGTTCGGGACGGGGATCGCGAGCTCGTAGTGGCCGTCGACGCCGTGGAACGGCGAGACGTACATCGCCTTGTCGGTCCGGGCTCGGCCCTGGCCGTCGGGCCGGACGAGGTAGGCGTGCCGGTCGCCGTACGTGTTGTGCACCTCGACCACCGCTGCCGCCTGCGCGCCCGTGGCGTCGAAGCACCAGAAGACGGAGATGGGGTTGAAGCAGTAGCCCAGCGAGCGGGGGTTGGCGGCCATCACGATCTGGCCGCCGGTGACGTCGATGTCGTGCAGCGCGAGGAACTCCTCGACGTTGGCGCGGATCGACGACGTCGGCGAGCCCAGGTGGTCGCGCGCCTCGAACCGGGCGAGCGGGCCGCGGTCGGGCAGGTCGTCGAGGTCGACCAGCCACAGGTGGGAGCGGTTCTCGAAGGTGCGCTTGAAGGGTGTGCGCCGGGTGTGCCGGACCGTGGTGCGGAACAGGCCGGGCTCGACCGGTTGGACGGAGGTGGCTTGTGCGACGGGCCACGTGAGCCCGAGCCGGGTCGCGGCCGCCAGGCCGGAGCGCGCGCCGTCCTCGTGGAATCCCCAGCCGTGGTAGGCGCCGGCGAAGGCGACCCGGTCGGTGTCGATCGAGGGCAGTCGTCGCTGCGCGGCCACCGACTCGGGGGTGTAGAGCGGGTGCTCGTACTCCATCCGCTCGATCACCGACGCCGGGTCGACGAGGTGCTCGCCGCCGAGCGTGACGAGGTAGTGGGTCGACGTGGGCAGGCGCTGAAGGCGGGTCAGGTCGTAGGTGACGGTGACCTGGCCGGTGGGCGTGGCCGGACGCTGGAAGTTCCAGCTCGATCGGGCGTTGACCGCCTGGGGCAGCAGCGAGGTGTCGGTGTGCAGCAGGGCGGTGTTGGCGGAGTAGGGCAGCGCGCCCAGCACCTCGGACTGCGCCCGGCTCGGCGACTCCAGCATCGTCAGGGCCTGGGAAGGGTGCGTGGCGACGACGACCGCGTCGAAGGAGTGCACGCGGCCGTTGCCGTCGGTGACCTCGACCCCGTCGGGCAGCTCGCACACCGAGGTGATCTTGGTGCCGGTGCGCACCGACTGCAGGTGGGTGGCGACGGCGGCGACGTACGTCCCCGAACCGCCGGTGACCGTGCGCCACTCGGGGGAACCGAAGACGCCGAGCATGCCGTGGTGCTCGAGGAAGGTGAAGAGGTAGCGGGCGGGGTAGTCGAGCGAGGTCTCGGGATCGCAGGACCACACGGCCGCGACCAGGGGCTCCATGAAGTGCCGCACGAAGTGGGCGGAGAAGCCGCCCGCGTCGAGGAACTCCCGCAGGGTCTGGTCGTCGACCCGAGATCCCGGATCCGCAGCCGCGGCGAGGACCTTGCGTGCCTGCCGGTGGAACCGCGGGATCTCCGCCAGCATCCGCCAGTGGGTCGCCGAGGTCAGGGCCGAGCGGGTCGGGAAGAGCCCGCGGGCGCCCAGGGCGCCGGCGTACTCCACGCCCGAGCCCTGGTCGGAGACCGACAGCGACATCTCGGAGGGCTGGGTGGCGATGTCGAGCTCGGCGAACAGGCGCAGCAGCGTGGGATAGGTCCGGCGGTTGTGCACGATGAAGCCGGTGTCGATGCGCAGCTCGCCGTCGGGGGACTCGACGACGTGGGTGTCGGCGTGACCGCCCAGGCGGTCGTCGGCCTCGAACAGCGTCACGTGGGCGGTGCGCGAGGCGACGTACGCAGCGGTCAGGCCAGCGACACCGGAGCCGATGACTCCGATGTGCCGGGGCGAGGCGGTCATGTCGCTTGGGAGAAGTCGAAGAGTGCGACGGGCGGGAGGTTGGGCTTCTCGGAGCCACCGGCGGGCTCGATCGTCACACCGGCGGCGCTGGCGGTCGCTGCGTCACCGTCCAGGACGATCTCCTCGGTGCCGCCCTCCATCAAGCCGGCAGAGACCATGTCGCCGCGCTGCTGCAGCCACAGCTGGTAGGTCTGGCCGCTCGGCGCCGGCGCCATGTCCTCGGTGCGGATGACGGCCTTGTGCAGCGACTTGGACCGCGTGACGGTGGCTCGACCCTTGTCGCCGAGGTCGATGCTCACCGACTGGGCGTCGGGAGCGCGGAGAACCTGCTCGGCGACGGTCAGCGATGGGTTGTCCGACGGGGTCCATGGCTGCCAGACAGCAGCAGCCAGGCCGAGGACGGCGACGATGGACGCGGCGACCAGGAGGGGAAACCAGGCAGCACGCCGAGAGGGTGCCACGATCGGAGGGAGCGGCCGGACGTGGGTGATGCCGGTCAGGACGGAGGCGCGCAGCGAGGGAGGCGGGGTGACGGCGACGGAATCGGCCAGCAGCGCGGCGGTCTCCCGCAGGGAGGCCACCTCGTCGCGGCAGTCCTCGCACTCGGCGAGGTGGCGTTCGAACGCTGCTCGTTCGAGGTCGTCGACCGCGTCGAGGGCGTAGGCGCCCGTGAGCTTGTGAATGTCGCTCATGACCCAACTCCCATCGCATCGCGCAGCCGGATGAGTCCATCCCGGATGCGGGTCTTGGCGGTGCCGACAGGAACGTCGAGCATCGTTGCCACTTCTGTGTGTGTGTAGCCCCCGAAGAAGGCAAGCTCCACGGCTTCTCGTTGTACGGCGGTGAGCCCGGCGACTGCTCCGCGGACCCGCTGGGCTTCCAGCGAGGCGTGGGCGGCTTCGAGCGTTGAATCGTGTTCCACGGGTCGGCTCTCACGGTGGTATGTCGAATCGCGGGCCGTGGAGGCCTCGGCCGAGCGGACCCGGTCGACTGCCTTGCGGTGCACGATCGTCAACAGCCAGCCGATGGCGCTCCCCCGAGTGGGATCGAAGCGACTGCTGGTTCGCCACGCGTCGAGGAACGCCTCCTGGAGGACTTCCTCAGCGTGAGCGGGGTTGCGGACCACCCGAAGCGCCAGGCCGTAGGCCCGGGCCGAGGTGGCGTCGTACAGCTCAGCGAAGGCGGCCTCGTCGCCGCGGCTTGACCGCTGCATCAAGAAGGCGAGCCGTGCTGCTGCGTCCCCCGACGGGGCACCCTCTGGTGAGGATGCCCCGCCGGGCACGGACTTCAAGTGGTCCACGTGACAGATCCTTGCTGAGTGTCGGTTATCCGACAATCACATCTGGGGCATCATGACGGTGTCGATGACGTACACCGTCGCGTTGGCGGTCTGGATGTTGCCGCAGATGATGTTGGCCTTCTCCTCCTTGTCGGCGGTGAACGCCTCGCCCGAGCCCTTGACGACGAGCTTGTCGTTGTTGAGGGTGTCGAACTTGCCGGCCAGGTTGTCCGGCGTGATGGTCTCGCCAACGACGTGGTGCGTCAGGATCGCCGTCAGGGTCTCCTTGTCGGCCAGCACGGCGTCGAGGGTCTTCTTGTCGATCTTGGCGAACGCGTCGTCGGTCGGGGCGAAGACGGTGATGCCCTCGGCCGAGTTGAGCGTGTCGACGAGACCGGCCTCGGTCACGGCGGCGACCAGGGTCTTGAGGAGCGGGTTGCCGGAGGCGGCGGTGGCGACCGGCTCGGTGGCCATGCCCTCGAAGGAGCCCGGGTCGGACGGGTCGGTCGGGATCGCGGCGCAACCCTCACCGAACGTGCCGGCACCGGCGTCGGAGGCGGGCTCGGTCTCTTCGGTGGTGGGCTCCTCGGAAGCGGTCTCCGAGGTCGTCTCGGAGGCGGAACCGGAGGTGGGCTCCTCGTCGGCGCCACAGGCAGCCATACCGAGGGACAGCGTCAGAGCCATGGCGGCCAGACCGGAAGTGCGGGCAATGCGGTTCATGGGGAACTGCCTTTCGTGAGGGGCTTCCAGAGCGGGTGGCCCCGGGAGTTTGTTTCCGGAGGGTGTTCGTTGCCTCGATCGAGGCGGATTGGTGCGTATTTGAAAACTTTTGCCGCCGGCTCAGCCGACGTTGACCGCGATCTGCTGGATGCCGCTGGAGCCCTCGGGGAAGGGGCTCATGCGCGCAGCGGTCTGCAGCTCGCCGTCCTTGTTGGTCGCCCGGCAGGCCAGGAAGTGCTGGCCGGGCTTGGCGTCCCACTCGAGGTACCACTGGCGCCAGTAGTCGTTGCCGGCGTCCGCACCGAGCGTCGCGGTCTGCCACGCGCCGCCGTCGACGCTGACCTCGACCTTGTCGATGCCGACGTGCTGCGCCCAGGCGACACCGCCGATGAACAGGCGTCCGGGGTCGTTGTTGGACAACGGCTTCGGGGTGTCGATCCGGCTGGAGATCTTGATCGGGGCATCGGTGGCCCACTCGCGCTCGGTCCAGTAGGCCTGCTCGGCGTCGTAGGTCGTGAGCGTCATCTTGGTGATCCACTTGCAGGCGCTGACGAAGCCGTAGAGGCCGGGCACGACCATCCGGACCGGGAAGCCGTTCTCCCGCGGGAGCGGCTCGCCGTTCATGCCGAAGACGATCATTGCGTCGCGACCGTCGGTGGCGACGCCGAGCGGGGTCGAGATGGTCATCCCGTCCACGTCGGTCGACAGGATCTGGTCGGCCGACGTGTTGTCGATGCCGGCGAGGTCGAGCACGTCGGTGAGGCGTACACCGAGCCAGCGGGCGGCTCCGATGTAGGGCCCGCCGACGTCGTTGGAGACACAGGTCATGGTGATGTCGCGCTCGATGACCTCGAGGTCGTAGAGGTCGGCCAGCGTGAGCGTGACCTGCTTGTCGACGTCACCGTCGATGGTCAGCGTCCAGGACTCGGCGTCCACGATCGGCAGCGAGAGGCGGGTGTCGACGCGGTAGAAGTCCGCGGTCGGCGTCCGGAACGGGGAGATCCCGGGGACCTTCTGCTCCAGCCCGGTCGGCAGGGGCTTCTCCAGCCCGGTCGCCTTGGGTAGCTCGATGTCGGTGCCCTTGAGGCGGTACGACGCCACGAACCGTCCGGCGCTGCCGAACGCCGCAGCGGCGACCGCCAGGCCGCCGGCCGCGATCAGGACGCCACGTCGGGTGGGCCCGGACACGGCCTCTCCGGTGCCGGCCTCCTCGAGCCGGTGCAGCCACCACAGGGCGACGGCTCCGACGACGGCGGCGACGACGCTCGGCAGCAGGTCCAGCGGACCGGCGGTGGGCCGGAGCATCGCCAGCACGCCGGCGAGGGCGGCCAGGCCGACGATCATCAGCAGCCCGAGGGTGATGCGGCGCGCGGCGACGATGCCGGCGATCCCCGCCAGCACCAGGACGCCGAGCATGACCGAGCCGATGAGGATCGGCTTGTCGGCGGTCCCGAAGTTCTTGATCGCCCACTCCTTGACCGGGGTGGGGGTCAGGTCGATCACCGTCGATCCGACGGCGAGGACGGGCGAGGCCGCCGGGACGGTCAGGGCCGCCACGAGGTGAGCGGCCGCGACACCGGCGAGGGTGGCGAGGACGCCGAACAGGGCGTGGAGCAGACGTGTCAGCACATCGGGTGTTCGGCGCCGTGCCCTGCGCGGATTGGATGGGTGGCCTGAGGCAGGATGCGGGGCATGGAACTCGTGCACTACGTCGTCGACGGCCCGCTCGCCACGATCACCCTCGACTCTCCGCACAACCGCAACGCGTTGTCGAAGCAGCTCGTCACCGAGCTCTTCGGGCACCTGCAGGCAGCGGCAGCCGACGACGAGGTCAGGGTCGTCCTGATCACCTCGTCCGGGAAGGTCTTCTGCTCGGGCGCCGACCTCTCCGAGGCCACGGCCGACGGCATGGAGGAGGGCGCTCGCCGCATCGTCGAGCTGCAGCGCCTCATCGTGTCGATGGACAAGCCCGTCGTGGTGCGGGCGTACGGCGCCGTGCGGGCCGGCGGGATCGGGATCGTCGCCGCCGCGGACATCGCGGTGGCCAACGAGTCCGCGACGTTCGCGCTGACCGAGGTGAAGCTCGGTCTGGCCGCGGCGATCATCAGCCTGACCGTGCACCACCGGATGGACCCCCGCGCGGCCGCGCTGACCACGCTCGGCGGCGAGGTCTTCTCCGGCGCCGACGCAGCGGCGTACGGGCTGGTGACGACGGCCGTGCCGGACGATGCGATCGACGAGCGGGTCGCCGAGCTCTGCCGGTCGCTGGCGACGGGTGCCCCCCAGGGCCTGCGCGAGTCGAAGCGGATCCTCAACGCCGACCTCATCGCCCGCATCGATGCGAAGGGCGCCGAGATGGCTGCCCTCTCGGCCCGGCTCTTCGCCTCCGACGAGGCGCGCGAGTCGATGACGGCCTTCCTGAGCCGCAAGAAGTAACGCGGCTCACGCGCACCACCCGCAGTGCCGCGGGAAGTCGGCGCAGGCAGGCCTGAGTCGGTAGTCTTGATCTTCTGTCGTTTTGATGAGCGGCACTAGTGGCGTGCGCGAGGAAGACTGGGGGATGTCCGGGTGAGTGATCAGCTCGTGGAGCGCGAGATCGCGGTCGAGCAGGCGTATATCGATCGGGTCTACGTGCAGCTCGAGGCGAGCGCGAAGAACGCCCAGCAGCTCGCCAAGGAAGGCCACGAGCGCGGCAAGCTCGAGCACGAGGGCGGCCTTGTCGAGCGCGACGCGATGGTCTTCCAGGCGGCCAAGCGGATCGCCCAGCTCGACGCCGCGCACGAGGGCCTGGTCTTCGGGCGCCTCGACCTCGACCCCGAGATCGACCGGGAGCCGCGCTACATCGGCCGCATCGGCCTGCGCGACGCCGACCGCGACACCCTGCTCATCGACTGGCGCGCCCCGGCGGCCTCTGTGTTCTACCAGGCGACCGCTGCCGAGCCGCAGGGCGTGATCCGCCGCCGCGTGCTGAGCGCCGAGCACCGCACCGTCGTCGGCGTCGAGGACGAGCTGCTCGACACGAACGCCGAGACCGACCTCCCCATCATCGGCGAGGGCGCCCTGATGGCCCAGCTCGGCCGCGCCCGCGACCGCTCCATGCACTCCATCGTCGCCACCATCCAGGCCGAGCAGGACAAGGCGATCCGCGCGCCCGGCAAGGGCGTCGTGTCGATCTCCGGCGGCCCCGGCACCGGCAAGACCGTCGTCGCGCTGCACCGCGCGGCCTTCCTGCTCTACTCCGACCGTCGCCGCTACGAGTCCGGCGGCGTGCTCGTCGTCGGCCCCAGCGGCGTCTTCATGCGCTACATCGAGCGGGTCCTGCCCAGCCTCGGCGAGACCGCCGTCGCGCTGCGCAGCCTCGGCGAGGTCGTCGACGGGCTGCGGGCCACGCGCCACGACGAGCCCGCGGTCGCCGACATCAAGGGTTCGGCGCGGATGGCGGAGGTGCTGCGCCGTACGGCCCGGCAGCAGGTGCCCGGCAGCTCGGCCGACTTCGACTTCTTCTGGCGCGACGACCGTCTCAAGCTCGACCGCGCGACGCTGGGGCGCGTACGCCGCCAGCTGATGTCGCAGGGACGCCGCAACCGGCAGCTGCCGCGCGTGGCCAACGCCCTGCTCGACGCGCTGTGGCGCCAGGTCCGTGGCGAGCGCGGTCGCGAGCAGGGCCGGGAGTACTTCAACTCCGAGCTGCTCTCCGACCAGCGCTTCGTCGACTTCGCGACCGCCTGGTGGCCGCCGCTCGACGCGCCGACGGTGCTGTCGTGGCTGCACGACCCGGAGTTCCTGCACCGCGTCTCCGACGGGATCCTCACCCCCGAGGAGCAGCGCCTGCTCACGAAGTCCTGGTCCGACGGGCTCTCCGTGGAGGACGTCCCGCTGATCGACGAGCTGCGCTACGCCCTCGGCGACGTGCCGCTCAGGACCGATGCCGACCACGACCGCGACGACACCCTCACCGCGCTCGAGGGCGGGGTCGACCTGCAGGAGCTGACGACCGCCGCGGACCGGGAGTACGCCCCCTCCGGTCGCGCCTGGGCGCCGCCGACCCACCGGATCGAGGACGACGGCTATGCCCACGTCCTGATCGACGAGGCGCAGGACCTCACTCCGATGCAGTGGCGGATGGTCGGTCGCCGCGGCCGCACCGCGAGCTGGACGATCGTCGGCGACCCCGCGCAGTCGTCGTGGCCGATCCCGGCCGAGTCGGCCGCCGCCCGCGCCGAGGCGCTCGAGGGCAAGCAGACCCACGAGTTCCACCTCTCGACCAACTACCGCAACTCGGCCGAGATCTACGAGTTCGCCGCCGCCTACGCGCAGCGGGTCGGACTCGGCGCCGACCTGCCCGACGCCGTACGCCGCACCGGGACCCCGCCACGTGAGGTCTCGGCCACCGACCTGGAGGCCCAGGTCCGCGAGGAGGTGCTCGCGGTCGCGGGCCAGGTCTCCGGCACCGTCGGCATCGTGGTCCCGGTCGCCCGGCGCTCCGAGGTCAACGGCTGGCTCGCGTCGTGGCCCGAGCTGGCGTCCGACGCCGCCGGGGCTCGTGCGGCGATCGACTCGTCGGTCACCCCGAGCGGCGAGGACCGCGTCGTGGTGCTCACCGGCCTCGACACCAAGGGTCTCGAGTTCGACGCCATCGTGGTCGTGCGTCCGCAGGAGATCGAGGACGAGTCGGTCACAGGTCGGGCGACGCTCTACGTCGTGCTCACCCGCGCGACGCAGCTCCTGGTGACGGTGTCGTGAGCGCACTGCCCGCGCCGACGTCGGCGCACCCGGGTCCCGTCACGGCCGCGGAGCGCCGCTCCAACAACTTCGACGCGCTGCGCCTGATCGGCGCCCTGCTGGTGGTGCTCGGCCACGGCTATGCGCTGCTGGGCCGCCAGGGCGACGTCCCGGTGGTCCTGGGCTACCAGCTCCAGACCATCGGCGTGATGATCTTCTTCGCGATCAGCGGTTACCTCATCACCGCGAGCTGGAGCCGGACCCGCAACCCGGTCACCTATGCGCTGGCGCGCTGCCTGCGGATCTTCCCGGCCCTGATCGTGGTGGTACTGGTGACCGCCCTGGTCATCGGCCCCCTGGTGACGACGCTGCCGCGGGGGGAGTACTTCGACAACCCCGGCACGGCGACGTACATCGTCAACAACATCAAGCTGCTGGTGACCTTCCCGCTGCCCGGTGTGTGGGAGGACCTCCCCTACGCGACGGCGGTCAACGGCTCGCTGTGGACGCTGTTCGTGGAGTTCCTCTGCTACGCCGCGGTGCCGTTCCTGTTCGTCTTCCCGCGCTTCGTGCGTCCGCTGGGCGCCCTCGTCGTCCTCGCCGTCGTGATCCACCTGGCCGAGGTGCCTCAGCACGAATCGCCGGTGTTCTGGGGCGTGCGGCTCCGCGACGCGGCCGGCCTGTGGGCCTTCTTCGCGGGCGGCGCGCTGCTGCGCCTGGCCGGTCAGCGCTTCTCGTGGTTCCGCTTCCGCACCGACATCGCGGTCGCCGGCACGGCAGTCCTGTTCCTGGTCGACGAGGTGGCGCCCGGGCTCGCGCTCGAGGTCGCCTCGGTGGTCGTCCCCTACGTCGTCCTGACGATCGGGCTCGCGCGCACGCCGTACATCGCGCAGAGCGCCCGCTTCGGTGACTTCTCCTACGGCCTCTACCTCTGGGCGTTCCCGGTCCAGCAGCTCGTCGTCGACGTGTTCGGCGTGCAGCGGATGTCGGTCAACCTGCTGATGGTCGTGACCGTCACGCTGGCCCTGGCGGCGCTGTCCTGGCACCTCGTCGAGAAGCCGTCGATGAGGCTGAAGGACCTGATCGTCCGGCGCACCACTCGGCGTACGGCGCCAGCGACTGCACCCGAGCGTGAGCCGGTCTCCGCCTGACGGCTCCTCCATGACTCGAGTAGGTAACTGGTTACCTACCTGGAGACTGGCCCCGCTCACGCGGGCACGCGTCAAGCTCACCAGTTCAGCGGAACCTCAGCCCTGAGATGGGGCGAAGTCGAGAGCCCAGCGCCAACTAGGGTTTCGGCCATGACTGCCGCCGCTTACGTCCGCGCCCTCCTGGAGCAGGTCCAGGGGCAGGAGGCGTGGGCGGTGATCCGGCGCAAGGCCGCACCCACGGCCGGCATCATCGGCGGCACGCGCAGCGAGGTCGACTCGATCCTCGACATCCCGCTCGAGGAGGGTGTCCCCGAGCCGGGCCGCAGCGCCGACCGCCTCGTCGCCGTCCCCTTCCGCCAGATCGCCGAGCGCGGCTTCGACGTGATCGACGACGGCACCCCGCTCGTGGTCGTCGACATCACCGAGGAGCACGAGGTCGGTGTCGACGACCTGATCGACGCGCTCCCCGACGTACCCGTCGAGTTCTCCGACCGCGGCGGCTTCGGCGTGGACGACGACGACTACGCCACCATCGTCGAGCGGATCATCCTTGACGAGATCGGCCAGGGCGAGGGCGCCAACCTCGTCATCGGCCGGCACTACCGCGCCGTCGTCGCCGACTGGGACGTCGAGCGCGCGCTCACCGTCTTCCGGCGGCTGCTCGTGCGTGAGCGCGGGGCATACTGGACCTTCATCTTCTTCACCGGCGACCGGTTCCTGATCGGGGCGAGCCCGGAGCGGCACGTGTCGGTGATGGGCGGCGACGTGCGGATGAACCCGATCTCGGGGACGTTCCGCGTCGGCCAGAGCAGTGGTCCCGACGAGCTGAAGAGCCGGCTGCTCGACTTCCTCGGCGACGAGAAGGAGATCTACGAGCTCTTCATGGTCGTCGACGAAGAGCTCAAGATGATGTGCGACATCTGCCACGAGGGCGGCCAGGTGCTCGGCCCGTTCCTGAAGCCGATGACCCACCTCGTGCACTCCGAGTACCTCCTCGCCGGGCGCAGCGAGCGCGACCCCCGCGAGATCCTGCGCGACACGATGTTCGCCGCCACGGTCACCGGCGCCCCGGTCGAGAACGCCTGCCGGCTGATCAGCCGCTACGAGACCGAGGGCCGCGGCTACTACGGCTCGGCGCTGGCGCTCTTCGGCCGTGACCGGCAGGGCAACCCGACGATGGACAGCCCGATCCTGATCCGCACCGCCGACGTCTCGCCCGACGGGCACCTGAAGGTGACAGCCGGGGCCACCCTGGTGCGCGACAGCGATGCGGCCTACGAGGTGGCCGAGACGCACGCGAAGGCGGGCGGCATCCTCAGCGCCTTCGGCCTGGTGCCGGTCGCGACCGTCGACAGCGACGCGATCGCGGCGCTGGCCCGCGACGAGGACGTCCTGCTCGCGCTCGGGACGCGCAACCAGCGGCTGAGCCGCTTCTGGCTGACCGACCAGGAGGGCGCGCCGCCGGACCCGACGCTGAAGGGCAAGAGCGCCGTCATCCTGCACGGCGAGGACGACTTCGTGAACATGCTGCGCCACGTGCTCGGCGTCTTCGGCATGTCCTCGACCGTGGTGCGGCACGAGGACTACGCGACGGGTGCCTTCGACGGCGCCGACCTGGTGATCGTCGGCCCCGGTCCGGGCGACCCGCGCGACGGCACGCACCCCAAGATCGCGGCGTTCCGCGGCGCCGTGGACGACCTGCTCGCGAGCGGACAGCCGTTCCTCGCGGTGTGCCTCGGCCACCAGACGCTGTGCGAGCGCCTCGGCATCCCGCTCGCGTTCAAGGACATCGTCTTCCAGGGCACCCAGTCGCCGATCCCCTACCGCGGTCGCACCGAGCGGGTCGGCTTCTACAACACCTTCGTCGGCCGGGTGACGGACCCGAGCGCGCTGCCCGACGGCGTCACCGTCGAGCGCGACGAGGAGTCCGGCGACGTCCACCTCGTGGCCGGACCGCACTACCGCGGCATCCAGTTCCACGCGGAGTCGATCCTCACCGAGCACGGCTACGACCTGCTGCACGACCTCGTGCAGGCCCTCGTCGGGGATTCTGCACTGAACTAGTAGCCTTATCGGATTCGTGCGTCGAGCAACGAATTCCCGGCCCCATGCGTCACCATGGGTGGGCACATCATCACTGGACGGGGGAGTCCTTGCAGTTCGTACGACGATCGGTTGCTGCCGCCTGTCTGCTCGCGGTCAGCGCCTGCGGCGGGGTCGCCAGCGGGACCACGGAGACCACCGACACGCTCACCGGCCCCAGCGCCGACGCCACGGCCGTCCAGGTCGAGGCGGTCGTCGCCGAGCCGCAGACGGTCGACAAGGCCGGACGGAGGTCGAAGCGGCCCAACATCGTGCTCGTCCTGATGGACGACTTCTCGATGGACCTCGTCCAGACGATGCGGTCCGTGCGCGACATGCGCCGCCGCGGTGCGGACTACTCCCACGCCTTCGTCGTCGACTCGCTGTGCTGCGTGTCGCGCTCCAGCCTGTTCACCGGGCAGTACCCCCACCAGACCGGGGTCCGCACCAACACCTCCGGCACAGCCAGCGGAATGCCGCTCGGCGGCTGGCCCGCCTTCGAGGGCAACGGCAACCCCGCTCGCTCGTTCAACGTCGCGCTGCAGCAGGCCGGCTACACCACCGGCTTCGTCGGCAAGTACCTCAACGAGTACGAGTGGGCGCCCGGCCGCGCGGTGCCGCCGGCGCCCCCCGGCTGGTCGGAGCTCAACGTCGTCTTCGGCTCCGCCTACGACGGCTGGGGCTTCGCCTCCACCACGCTGAACGACGGCCGCCTCCAGATCCGCCAGCACGACGCGCCGCCGCTGTCCGCGCCGATGGCCGTGCGAGACCGCGCCTATGCGGGCAGCGTGATCGAGCGCTACGCGCTGGGCTTCATCAAGCGCCACCAGGCCGGCGCAGCGCCGTACTTCCTCAAGGTGGCGCCGTACGCGCCGCACAACCGCACGAACCCCGAACCGCACTACCCCGGCGACCCGGTCTTCCCGCCGATGTTCCGCGACCGTCCCCACGACGGCAAGCCGGGCAACTGCGGCCGCGTGGCCTGCGCCGAGCTGACGACGCGCGACCTGCCCGGCTTCGGTGACAGTCGCAAGGACAACCACCCGCTGACCGCCAAGGGCAAGCGCACCAAGCAGTGGAACACCCGGCCCAACCCGTTCCGCGCGGCCGTCAGCGTCAACGACCTGCGCAACCGCGCGATGATGGCGCAGTCGGTCGACCGCACGGTCCGCAAGATCCTGCGCACGGTCGACGACAACACCTATGTCGTGTTCACCTCCGACAACGGCTTCCACCTCGGCCAGAACGGCCTGGGCCGCGGCAAGGGCACCGCCTACGACACCGACGTGCACGTGCCGCTCCTGGTCGTGGGCCCCGGCGTCGTGAAGGGCCGTCGCGCCGAGCTCACCTCGAACATCGACCTCGCGCCGACCTTCGAGGAGCTCGCGGGCCTCGCGCCCCAGCCCTACCGCTTCGGCGCCTCGCTGGTCCCGACGTTCGCCGACCCCGCTGTGGTGCGCCGCAACCACGTCTTTTTCGAGCACACCGCGCAGGCGCTGACGAAGAAGGACCCCGACTCCGCGCTCACCGGTGACGAGCTCGACCGGATCCCGTCCTACGTCGCCGTACGAAGCCGCACGGGTTTGCTGATCCGCTACGACTTCGACAACGCGCCCGACCGGACCGACCACGGCTACGAGTTCTATCCCTACAAGAACCGGGTCTGGGAGAAGACGAACTCCTTCGCCAAGCCGCGCTACGCCGCCGAGGTCAAGTCGCTGCGCCAGAAGCTGAAGGACTTCGACCTCTGCGCCGCCCAGGTCGGCAACGAGGCCGTCGCCGCCACCTGCCGCGGCATCACGTCGTAGCCCGACCCACTAGCGTTCGGCCTGTGCCGCCGGACGTGATCGTGGTCGACCACCACGACTCCTACACCTGGAACCTCGTGCACCTCGTCGCAGGTGTCACGGGTTCCGTGCCGCGGGTCGTGCAGCACGACGCGGTCAGCGCGGGCGACGTGCTGTCCCACTCCCACGTGATCCTCTCGCCCGGGCCCGGCCACCCGGCGAACCCCGCCGACTTCGCGGTCGGGCGCGAGGTGCTGCTCGCCGGCACGGTCCCGGTGCTGGGCGTGTGCCTCGGCCTGCAGGGCCTGGTGACGGCGTACGGCGGTGTCGTCTCGCGCGTCGAACCGGCGCACGGCGACGTGGCGGTCGTCCGGCACGACGGAGCAGGTGTCTTCGCCGGCCTGCCGCCGACGTTCGAGGCAGTGCGCTACCACTCCCTGGCGGCGACGACCCTGCCGTCGTCCCTGGTCGCGACGGCGTGGTCGGCCGACGGCGTGGTGATGGGCGTGCGCCACCGCTCGCTGCCGCTCGAGGGCGTGCAGTTCCATCCCGAGTCGATCCTGTCCTCCTGCGGCGCCGAGCTGATCGCGAACTTCCTCGCATGAGTGACCCGATCGACTTCTTCGCGCAGGTCGCCGCCGAGCACCCGCGCTGCTTCTGGCTCGACGGCGGCGGCGCGCGCGAGTGGTCGGGGCAGCGCTCGCTGATCGGTTGGCTCGACGAGGACGACGTGTCCCTGACCTACGCCGCCTCCTCCGGGCTGGTCACCCGGCACGCCGGCGCTCGCTCCGAGGTCGTGGGCGACGACGTGTTCGCCGTACTCGAAGAGACGATGGCTCCGGGCGAGCAGTGGTTCGGCTACTTCGGCTATGCCTGCCGCCCCGACCTCCCCGCCCGCCCCGACCCCGCCCTGCCCGACGCCGTGTGGATGCGGGCGCGGCATGTGCGGATCTTCGAGCACGGGCCCCTGCAGGAGTCCCCGCCTAAGCGGGGACTCCTGCACGGGTTGGCCGTTGCAACACCCAAGAAGCGCGAAACTTCCCCCACCAGTCCGCCGCGTTCGTACGCCGCTGGGTTCGTCGACGTCCAGGAGCAGCTGCGCGCCGGCAACTCCTACGAGGTCAATCTGACCTACCGGCTGGCCCGGCGAGACTCCGTCACCCCGGCGGAGGCCTACCTCCGGCTGCGCGAGGTCAACCCAGCGCCGTACGCCGGGTTCCTGCAGCACGACGTCGAGGGCCACCGCGCCTGGCTGCTGTCCTCCAGCCCCGAGCGCTATGCGCTGATCACCCCCGACCGGACGCTGCAGACGAAGCCGATCAAGGGCACCACGCCCCGCGGCTCGACGGCCGCCGAGGACGACGCGCTGCGGACCAGCCTGGCCACCGACCCCAAGACCCGCGCCGAGAACCTGATGATCGTCGACCTTCTCCGCAACGACCTGGCGACGGTGTGCGAGGTCGGGTCGGTCGAGGTGCCGGCGCTGATGCAGGTCGAGAGCTACGAGTCGGTGCACCAGCTCGTCTCGACGGTCAGCGGCCGGTTGCGCGACGACGTGTCGACGGTGGGGGCGCTGCGGGCGCTCTTCCCCGCGGGCTCGATGACGGGCGCGCCCAAGCTGCGGACGATGGAGATCATCGACGAGGTCGAGGAGACGGCGCGCGGGGTCTATGCCGGTGCCTTCGGCTGGATCAGCGGCGACGGGCCGGCCGACCTCGGGGTGGTGATCCGCTCGCTGACGACCGCGGGTGACGGGAGCTGGACCCTCGGCACGGGTGGCGGGATCACCGTCCGGTCCGACCTCGAGGACGAGTGGGCCGAGTCGCGCTGGAAGGCGGAGCGGTTGCTGTCGGTTTTCGACCAGGATGCGGCGGTCGAGTAGCCCCGAGTCGGCGTCCCGGCCGTGCTCGCGAAACTGTCCGGACGCTGACGCGCCCGGGTCAGTTTCGCTCGGGAATCGACAGCGAGACGCGGGTGCCGCCGCCGGGCGCTTCGCCGACCACGACGCGACCACCGTGCTGGTCGACGACCTGGCGCACGATCGCCAGCCCGAGTCCCGAGCCCGGCATCGAGCGCGACTCGTCGGAGCGCCAGAACCGTTCGAAGACGTGCGGAAGGTCGGCCTCGCTGATCCCCGGTCCCTGGTCGTCCACGGTCAGCACGCCGGAGGCGAGCCGCACGGTGATCGTCCCGCCGGCAGGGCTCCACTTCGCGGCGTTGTCGAGCACGTTGGTGATCGCGCGCTCGAGACCGGTCGCGTCGCCCTGCGCGGTCCACGGCTCGAGGCGTACGTCGAAGTCGACCCCCGCAGCGCGGCGACGCACGCGCGTCACGGCGCGGTCCGCCACCTCGGCCAGGTCGAGGGTGGTGATGGAGGCCTCGGGCTGCTCCTCGCGGGCGAGCATGACGAGGTCGCCGACGAGGGTGGTCAGCTCCTCGATCTGGCCGCGGACGTCGTCGAGCAGCTCGCGGCGGGCCTCGACGGGGAAAGCCGTGTGGTTGTCGGCGCCGTCGGCCTGGGCGAGCAGGTCGAGGTTGGTGCGCAGCGAGGTGAGCGGGGTGCGCAGCTCGTGGCTCGCGTCGGCCACCAGCCGTCGTTGCCGGTCGCGGGACGCGGCGAGGGCGCCGAGCATCTGGTTGAAGGCGGTGGCGAGCCGGGCGATCTCGTCGTCGCCCTCGACCGGCAGCGGGCGCAGGTCCTCGTGGACGGCGTTCTTCTCGACGGACTGGGTCAGGCGGCGTACGGGCCGGAGGCCGTTGGTCGCGACCGCCCAGCCGGACAGCGCCGCGGCGAGGATGCCGAGCACGCCCGAGACCAGCATGACGGTGCCGAGCTTGCGCAGCGTGCGGTCCTGCGACTCCAGCGCCTGCGCGAGCACCAGCGCCTGACCGCTGCCGGCGGGCACGGTGGCGACGCGGTAGCGCGCGCCGCCGTCGTCGAGCACGGTCCTGATCGAGGACGGCGACTGGCCGGATGCCACCTTCAGCTCGGGCCGGCCGAGCTGGAACGTCGGCAGGTTGTCGGCCGAGCGCACGCCCCGCTCAGCGGTGATGAAGATGACCCGGACGTCGGCCGCACCCAGCATCCAGGCCGGCACGTCCTGCGCGGTCGCCTGGGACAGGGCTGTCGACTCGGCGGCCAGGTGGGCCCGGTTGAGCAGCGACTCGTCGAGGGACGACTGCAGCTGCATCCGCATCACCATGAACGCGCCCAGCGCCATCGCCGCGATCGACGCCGCGACGGCCAGCGTGGTCAGCAGCGCCACCCGGGAGGCGAGTGAGCGCCGGTAGTGCCAGCGCTCGCTCATGCTTCCTTCAGGACGTAACCGACGCCGCGCACGGTGTGGATCAGCCGCGGCTCGCCCTCGGCCTCGGTCTTGCGACGGAGGTAGCCGACGTAGACCTCGAGCGAGTTGGCGCTGGTCGGGAAGTCGTAGCCCCACACCTCCTCGAGGATGAACGAGCGCTCCAGCACCCGTCGCGGTCGCCGCAGGAACATCTCGAGCAGGGTGAACTCGGTGCGCGTCAGCTCGATGCTGCGCTGCCCGCGGCGTACGTCGCGCGACCCGATGTCCATCGACAGGTCGGCGAACGCCAGCGTCTCGTCCTCGTCACCGGGCACGATCCGGCGCAGCAGGGCGCGCAGCCGGGCGAGCAGCTCCTGGAGGGCGAAGGGCTTGGTGAGGTAGTCGTCGGCCCCGGCGTCGAGGCCCTCCACCCGGTCGCCGACGGCGTCACGGGCGGTGAGGACCAGGACGGGTACGTCGTTGCCGGTCGCTCGCAGCGCCCGGGTCGTCTCGATCCCGTCGAGCCGCGGCATCATCACGTCCATCACGACCACGTCGGGGTGGGTGGTGCCCAGGGTGGCCAGTGCCTCCGCACCGTCGGCGGCCAGCGACACGTCATAGCCGTTGAACTCGAGCGAGCGGCGCAACGATTCGCGCACGGCCTTGTCGTCGTCGACGACGAGCACGCGGGGACGGGACTGGGGCACGCGCCAAGGATGCCAGCAGTGCCTGAGGGTGGGCTGAGCAAGCGCGTTCCCTGTCGCGGGAACCGCGATGGACTTCCACTCGCTCGAGTGAAAGTTCAGGTGGAGCTGACCGTGGCTCCGCGTGAACTCTGATGAACTTCCACCTGCTCGAGTGGAACTTCACCCGAGGGCGATCGATCAGGGAAGCGAGCAGGGCTGCGGCCGAGAGAACGACTCAGACGAAGCGCGCAGCGACGGTGGCCGCGCGGGCGCCGTACCCGCCACCGAACATGCACGCGTGCACCAGCAGCGGGAAGAGCTGGTGGAGCGGGAGCCGGTCCTCCCAGCCGTCAGCCAGGGGGAATGCCTCGGTGTAGGCCTGCATCACCCGGGGAAGGTGGGGCAGCCCGAAGAGGTGCAGCATCGCGAGGTCGGCCTCGCGGTGGCCGCCGTGGGCCGCGGGGTCGATCGCGTGGACGACGCCGTCGACGCCCCACAGGCAGTTGCCGTTCCACAGGTCGCCGTGCAGCCGCGCGGGCGCCTCGTCGGGGATCAGCGAGGACAGCCGGCCGATGACCGACTCGATCGTGGCTGCCTCGCCGTCGGTGACCGCACCGCGGTCGCGAGCGAGCTTGAGGTAGGGCAGCACGCGGCGTACGGCATAGAACTCGGGCCAGGTCGCGCACGCCTTGTTGGGCATCGGGAGGCGGCCGATGAATCCGTCGCGTGGGGCGCCGTACGCCGATGCGCCGGCGCGGTGGGTGGCCGCGAGCGCTGTCCCGAAGCTGATCGCGGCCTCGGGCTGGTGCTTGGGGGTCGGCTCGATCCAGGCGAGGATGACGCAGTCGCCGTCGGCGGCCAGCACCTCGGGGACGGGCACGCCCCCGGGCGCCGAGGCCAGCCAGCGCAGCCCGGTCGCCTCGGCCTCGAAGAACCCCGCGGGGGCGTGGGCGAGGGTCTTCATCAGCGCCGTCTGGCCGTTGGAGAGACGCAGCCGGGTGGCGGTGGCGATGTCACCGCCGGCCACCGGGGCGGTCGACACCACGGACGTGCCGAGGAGCTCCTCGGCACGCTTCGCGACCAGCGGCTGGCGGGTCATGAGGACGAGAGGGCTCGCTCGATGTGGGGGACCAGGGCACGGCACGTGCGCTCGATCATGTCCAGCACCTCCTCGAAGCCATCCCTGCCACCGTAGTAGGGGTCTGGTACTTCCACACCCGGAGCTTGCGGATCGAAGTCGCCGAAGAGCCGGACGCGGTCCGCGTCGCCGAGCCGGGCCAGGTCGCTGCGGTGGGTCTCGTCCATGGCGAGCAGCACGTCGTCGCGGCCGAACCAGTGGCCCGCGACCTGCTGCGCGCGGTGCAGCGAGGGGTCGTAGCCCCGCGCCGACAGGGCGGACGCGGAGCGCGGGTCCATCGGGTTGCCGACGTGCCAGTCGCCGATGCCGCCCGACACCACCGTCACCCGGTCGGACAGGCCGGCGTCGGTGAGCAGCGAGGCGAGGACGACGTCGGCGCTCGGGGAGCGGCAGATGTTGCCCGAGCAGATGAAGGCGACGCGGTAGCGACCCGGCTCGTGGGGCGCCGGCAGGGAGGTCACTCGTCGCCCACGACGGCGTCGACGCCCCAGGTGACGATGGTGACGATGATGGCGCCGATGACGGCCGCGAGGAACCCGTCGACCGTGAAGCCCAGGTCGAAGGCCTCGGCGATCCTGCCCGCCAGGAGCAGCATCAGTCCGTTGATGACGAGCAGGAAGAGCCCCAGCGTCAGCAGCGTGATCGGGAACGAGAGCACCTTGAGGACCGGCCGGATGAAGGTGTTGACCAGCGTCAGGATCAGCGCGACGCCCAGCAGCGGGAGCAGCTTCTCCTGCACCTCGGCCGAACCGTTGCTCGGTCCGGTGAAGCGGATGTCGGCCAGCAGCCACGCGGCCACGGCCAGCCCGGCGGCGTACGCAAGGAGCTTGAGGAGGAAACCCATGCTCGTCAGCGTAGGGGGCAGGTCGTCTCGACACCCCGCTCGATAACCTCGACGGGTGGTGACGATCGGCGGGACGGGCGTGATGTTGCTGGCCTCGCTGGCCAGCCTCGGAGTCTTCGCGCTCGTCGCCTGGGGGCTGAGCCGCCGCCTCGGTTGGGTCACCGCGATCGCCCTCGCGGGCTGTGCCTGGACGGTCGTCGTGCTCGGCATCCTCACGCTGCTGCCGGCGCAGTGGGGCACCGGCGTCGTGCCCGCCGAGTCGCGCGCGGACACCTGCTCCCTGGACTACGGCGGCCCGGCACCCGACGGGTTCTGGATCCTGCCCGGCAGCCAGCGGCTGCTCAACATCGCGGTCTTCGTGCCGGCCGGCGCGCTGTGGGTGCTCGGCGTCGCGCGCTGGCGCCTCGGCTGGCTGCTGGCGCCCGCGGGCCTCGTGCTGCTCGGGCTCTACAGCGTGGCGATCGAGCTGATGCAGCTCGCGCTGGCGCGCATCGACCGCGCCTGCGACGTCACCGACGTGGTCGACAACGTCACCGGTGCCCTGATCGGCGGCGGGATCGGGATCGTCCTCGCCCTCGTGCTGCGACCGTGGCGCCGGCGCTAACCTGCGCCCATGTCCACCACTCCGCAGCCTCGGCCCAACGTGCTCGCCATCCCCGTGTACGTCGCCGGCAAGCCACCCACCCCGCGGCCCGGCCTCACGTCCTACAAGCTCTCCTCCAACGAGAACCCCTACCCGCCGCTCCCGGGCGTCGTCGAGGCGGCAACACGCGCGGCCGAGGCGATGAACCGCTATCCCGACATGGGCAACAGTGCGTTGTACGCCGCCCTGTCGGAGTCCCTCGACGTGCCGGTCGAGGACCTGGCGGCCGCGACGGGGTCGGTCGCGCTGATCTACCAGCTCTTCAACGCGTTCTGCGAGCCCGACGACG
Organism: Nocardioides allogilvus; assembly: GCF_003047285.1. Taxonomy (GTDB): domain Bacteria; phylum Actinomycetota; class Actinomycetes; order Propionibacteriales; family Nocardioidaceae; genus Nocardioides; species Nocardioides allogilvus. Next base: position 312,501 of record NZ_PZYX01000003.1, read on the forward strand.
AGGTCATCTACGCCTGGCGCTCCTTCGAGGCCTACCCGATCGCGGCCACTGCGGCCGCCGCCGTGTCGGTCAAGGTCCCGCTCCTGCCCGACGGTCGTCACGACCTCGATGCGATGGCCGCGGCGATCACCGACCGCACCCGCGTCGTGATCGTCTGCACCCCCAACAACCCGACCGGACCTGCGGTCACCCAGTCCGAGCTGGACGCCTTCCTGGCCCGCGTTCCTTCACACGTGCTCGTCGTCGTCGACGAGGCCTATCTCGAGTTCGTCCGGATGGACGATGCGATCGACGGGCTCGCGACCTGTCGCGCCCACTCCAACGTGGTGCTGACGCGCACCTTCTCCAAGGCCTACGGGCTGGCCGGGTTCCGCGTCGGCTACGCCGTCGGCCCCCCGCCGCTGGCCGCTGCGCTGCGCGCCGTGTCGCTGCCCTTCGGGGTCTCGTCGGTCGCCCAGGCCGCGGCGATCGCGTCGCTGGCCTCGACGGAGGCGCTCTTCTCGCGCGTCGACTCGCTGGTGCTCGAGCGGGACCGGGTCGTCGGCGCCGTACGCGCTGCCGGGTGGGAGATCCCCGACGCGCAGGGCAACTTCGTCTGGTTCGACCTGGGTGAGCGGACCGCCGAGTTCGCCGCGGCCGCCGACGAGCTCGGCATCGTCGTGCGCCCCTTCGCCGGGGAGGGCGCCCGCGTGTCCATCGGCGAGACCGAGGCCAACGATCGGCTCATCACCCTGGCCCAGGAGTTCCGGCGATGAAGGCCAGGGGTTAACAACCGAGCGGATTTGCGGAACAGTGGAAGGGGCGGGGGAAACTACTCGGAGGTAACCCACATGGACACTTCAGAAGGATTCTGGAACGACATCGACTGGGCGGACATAGCCCAGAAGGCGGGCACCGCACTGGTGATCCTGCTGATCACCTGGATCGTCGCCCGTGTCGTCAAATGGGCGTTCAGCAAGATCACCAGCCGGGTATCCGCGCTCCAGCGCGCAGGGGGAGACGGTGAGTCACTGGGGAGCTCCCTCGGCACGGCCGCGTCCTTGCTGGTGTGGCTGTTCGGCCTGGTCGCCATCCTCCAGGTCTTCGCCCTCGACCAGGTGCTGGCGCCGATCCAGACGTTGCTGACACGCGTCATGGAGTTCCTGCCCAACCTGATCGGCGCACTGTTCGTGTTCTTCATCGGTGCCCTGGTGGCCAAGGTGGTGCGGCAGCTGATCGAGACCGCGCTGGGTGCCGTTCCCTTCGAGCGGTGGTTCAGCTCGGCCAGGTCGACGGTGGACAGGCAGACGGGCACCGGCCCGGTGGCCACGTCCGCCGACACCGCGTCGGGCACCACGGCGTACGCCGCAGACACCTCGACCCCGTCGGGACTCTCCGCCCTCCCCAAGACCCTGGCGACCGTGGTCTACGCGCTGATCATGATCGTGGTGGCGATCGCGGCTCTGCAGATCCTGGGCATCAAGTCGATCTCGGACCCGGCCGAGCAGATGCTGACGAAGATCTTCGACACGATCCCCCTCGTGATCGCGGCTGCGCTGATCCTCGGCATCGGCGTGATGATCGCCAAGTTCGCGGGCGAGATCCTGGCGCAGGTGCTCGACGGATTCGGCACCGACCGGGCGCTCACGGCCATGGAGGTGCTGCCCGAGGGCAAGAGCGCGACCCCCGTGGTCGCCAAGGTCGCGCAGGTGGCGATCGTGCTGTTCTTCGCCGTGATGGCTGCCCAGGTGCTCGCCTTCCCGCAGATCACCGAGTTCCTCAGCGAGGTGCTCGAGCTGGGCGGCCGTGTCCTGTTCGGCGGCGCGATCATCGCCGCGGGGTTCTTCATCGCCAACCTGCTGGCCAAGCTGGTCACGGGCACCGGCAGCACGGTCGTGCGCTACGCGACGCTCGTGCTGTTCGTCGCGATGGGCCTGTCCTACATGGGGATCGCGGACTCGATCATCGAGCTCGCGTTCGGCGCACTGGTCGTCGGCGGTGCTGCTGCCGCGGCCCTCGCCTTCGGCCTGGGTGGTCGCGACGCAGCGGCCCGACAGCTCGCGCGGCTGTCGGACTCGCGCACGGCCACCGCGACGAGGAGCGACGACACGAACCCGGGTCAGCACATCTGAGGTCCCCGAGTGCAACCGGCGCCCATCGTGACTCCACGGTGGGCGCCGGTCTGTCGGTCGGGCTGGGGGGATGTGGTTGAAAGCGGCATGATGGAGCCATGGCCGACACTGCGAAGTACACCGAGGACGGCAAGCCGTTCGAGCGGGACATGAACTACATCCCCGACCGGCTGCGCGCGGGCCCGGCGCCGGCCGACCCACTGGAGGGTGCGTACGGCGCCGACCCGGACGCCCCCGTGTGGCCGGTCGAGCCCGGGCGCTACCGACTGGTGGCGGCCAAGGCCTGCCCGTGGGCCAACCGGGCGATCATCGTGCGCAACCTCCTCGGGCTCGAGGACGTCATCTCGCTCGGGCTGCCCGGCCCGACCCACGACGCCCGCAGCTGGACCTTCGACCTGGACCCCGGCGGCGTCGACCCGGTGCTCGGCATCGAGCGGCTCCAGGAGGCCTACTTCAACCGCGTCCCCGGCTACGAGCGCGGCATCACCGTGCCGGCGATCGTCGAGGTGGCGACGACGAAGGTCGTCACCAACGACTTCCCGTGGATCACCCACGACTTCTTCTTCGAGTGGCGCGAGCACCACCGCGCGGACGCGCCGGACCTGTGGCCGGTCGAGGGCCGCGAGGAGATGGAGGCCGTGATGAAGCGGGTCTTCACCGAGGTCAACAACGGCGTCTACCGCTGCGGCTTCGCGGGCTCGCAGGAGGCCTACGACGCGGCGTACGAACGACTCTTCACCGCGCTCGACTGGCTCGAGGAGCGGCTCACCGACCGGCGCTACCTCATGGGTGACGCGATCACCGAGGCCGACGTGCGGCTGTTCACGACGCTGGCCCGCTTCGACGCCGTCTACCACGGGCACTTCAAGTGCAACCGCAACAAGCTGATCGAGATGCCGGCGCTGTGGGGCTATGCGCGCGACCTGTTCCAGACGCCGGGCTTCGGCGAGACGATCGACTTCGAGCAGATCAAGGCGCACTACTACCGCGTGCACACCGACGTGAACCCCACGGGCATCGTGCCGCTGGGGCCCGACGAGTCCGGCTGGCTGACCCCGCACGGCCGCTGAGCGGTCGGCTAGGGGATCGGGATCGGGATCGTCGAGGTCGTGGTCGGCGACGTCGTCGGTGACGTGGTGGTGGTGCTCGTCGTCGGGGACGTCGGTGGCGGGCTGGTCGGTGACGTCGGCGGCGGGGTCGTCGGGGTCACGGTTGGTGTCGGTGTCGGTGTGGGGCTGGGCGGCGGCGGGACCGGCTCGGGGCCCTGCACGAACGCCGAGAGGACAGGGCCGTCCTTCGTCCACTGCAGCCGGGCGGCGTACAGCGCACGCTTGCCGACGTCCTCGAAGTCCTGGCCGCCCTGGTAGCTCTGGTAGCACGGCAGGTTGGTGCCCTTGCAGACCCAGCCGTGGAAGAACAGCCGGTTGGCGTGGGTGGTGGTCGCCTCGACGTAGTCGGCACCGCCGGGACCGCAGACGCCGGAGTTGCGACGGTTGACCAGGGCGTGCCCGCGCGTGCCCTGCCAGTCCTTGTGCCGGAAGTGGGAGCGGCGCCAGATCGTGCGGTAGCGGCAGTCGCCGTAGTCGCCGCGCGAGGTGATCAGGTAGTACCAGTCGCCGTGCTGGACCATGACCGGGTTCTCCAGGACGCCCACGTCGCGGATCAGCTCGCGGCTCTGTCCGAAGGTGCCCGTGCCGGCCGGGTTCAGGCGGATCATCCGGATCGTCGACGGCGTGCCCTGGGTGCGGTAGAGCAGGAAGCGCCGGCCGTCGGGGGCGATGAAGGAGGACGGGTCGATCACCCCGCGGCGCGGCAGCCCGACCCGACCGCCGACCGGGTCGGAGGCGGGCTCGGTCGCGGAGTAGTCGGGGCACACGAGCGGTCGGTCGCTGACAGGGGTGAAGGTCTCGTCCACGGACGGCGCGGTCGCGACGCCGATGCAGCGGTCCTGCGCGTGCGGGAGCCCGCGCGACGGCATCGTGTAGTAGGCCAGCCAGCCGGCCGGGCCGCGCTCGAGGTCCGGGCCCCACACGCCGGCGTACTTCGCCCAGGCGGGCTTCGCGTTCAGCAGGTCGCCCGTGGGGTTCCAGATGCCCCAGTCGTTGGCCGAGTCGGACCCGCGTCCCCGGAAGCCGGTCGCCGCGCCGAACCACTTCGTGCCGTCGAAGACCACGCTCGGGTCACCGAAGTCGCGCTCCCAGATCAGCGGTCGTGGGGCCATCGCGGCCTTGCGGTCGTCCGCGCCGCTGGCCGACGTCGAGACCGGTGCGAGCGCGAGCAGGGCGGGCAGGACGGTCAATGCGGTCAGTGCACCGGCCCACCTGATCAGGTGACGAGTCATGTGGCTTGAACCCCCTTCAAGGCACCACCTTGATACCCCGGGGGCGGGGGGTTGGCGCAAACCGACAGGCCCGCGGCTCGGTCGCCTGCTCGACCAGCACCGTCCCTAGAGGAAGTTCGCGACGACCGGCACCCCGTCGACCCAGCCGAGGTCGGCGGCATACATCGGCCGGATCGCTCGCGACCGGTGGCGCAGCCGGTCCTTGCGGATCCCCGGCCCGCACGGGGTGGCCCTGCCGTGGCAGGTCCAGGCGTGGAAGTAGACCCGCAGCCGCGGGGAGTGCGGCATCGGCGTCGCGTCGGCACCGCCCGGGCCGCACAGGCGCGAGGTCCGGTCGAGGAGCACGCCGCCGGTCGCGGCCGACCAGTCCAGGATCGATGTCGTACGGCGCCAGACGGTCCGGTAGGAGCAGCGCGTGAAGTTGCCCTGCGACAGCAGCATCACCCACCCGGCCGGGCGCTCGACGAGCACCGGGTTCTCCAGCACGCCGTCGTGGCGGAAGAGCTCGACGCTCGGGCCGGCCGCGTGCAGGCCGCTGGCGGACAGCGGCAGCAGCCGGATCGACGACGGGATGCGGTCGGTCTTGTAGACGAGGTGCGGCTGTCCGTCCGCGACGGCCAGCGACGGGTCGATGACACCGGCCCGGGGCAGGCCGGCCACGGCGACAGGCACCGGGTCCTCGGCGGCCGGCACGTCGACGTACGACGGACACACCAGCGGGCGTCCGCCGACAGCCTTGAAGCCGGAGGTCGCCGAGCGGGAGCGGGCGACGCCGATGCAGCGGCCGTACTCGCCCAGACCCCGCACGGGCGCGGCGAAGTAGAGCACCCACCAGCGGCCGAGGCGGGCGATGTCGGAGGCCCAGATGTCGCCGTCGGCGTGCGACCACGACGGCAGCCGGACCAGCGCGGGGCTCGCCGGTCGCCAGCCGCCCGCCGGTCCGTCGGCATGGGACCGCGGGACCAGGCTGCCCGTGGAGAAGCCGACGAAGCCGTCGCCGTGCACGGTGACGGCGGGATCGGCGAAGTCCGTGGCGAGGACCGGTCGCGGCGCACGCTCCGCCTGGGCGGGTACGGCGACGGCCACCAGCGCAGTCGCCAGCAGGCCGGTCAGGGCGGCGCGGAGGCGCGGGAGCACGGCGCACAACCTAGACCGATTGGCCCCCGAGGTGGTCCGGCGGATAACTTTGGGGACACCATGTGGTCGGGGTCACACACGCCCGCGGCACCATGGACAACAGACAGCCGTCGGCGTGCCCGGTGACCCCGCGCAGCCGCTAGCGAATGGAGTGCCATGAGCGACCCCGCAGTGAACACCGGAGGCTTCGGCCCCGACCTCGTGGAGGTCTTCGGCCCTTCGCAGCAGGACGGTGGCCCCGAGCTCGTGCAGCTCCTCACCCCTGAGGGCGAGCGCGTCCACCACCCCGAGTTCGACCACGACTTCTCCGCCGAGGAGCTGCGCGGCTTCTACCGCGACATGGTGCTGACCCGGCGCATCGACACCGAGGCCACCGCGCTCCAGCGCCACGGCGAGCTCGGCATCTGGGCCCAGCTGCTCGGCCAGGAGGCCGCCCAGATCGGTGCCGGCCGCGCGCTGCGCCCCCAGGACTACGTCTTCCCGACCTACCGCGAGCACGGCGTCGCCTACTGCCGCGGCATCGACCCGCTCGACCTGCTCGGCCTCTTCCGCGGGGTCGACCAGGGCGCGTGGGACCCGGCCGAGAAGAACTTCGGGCTCTACACGATCGTCATCGGCGCGCAGGTCCTGCACGGCGTCGGCTACGCCATGGGCATCCAGCGCGACGGTGCCGTCGGCACCGGCGACCCGGACCGCGACGCCGCCGTGATCGCCCACTTCGGCGACGGCGCCTCCTCGCAGGGTGACGTCAACGAGGGCTTCATCTTCGCCGCGTCCTACAACGCGCCGGTCGTGTTCTTCTGCCAGAACAACCAGTGGGCCATCTCGGAGCCGATCGAGCGTCAGTCCCGCATCCCGCTCTACCAGCGCGCCCTCGGGTTCGGCTTCCCGGGCGTCCGCGTCGACGGCAACGACGTGCTGGCGACGTACGCCGTCACGAAGGCCGCGCTGCAGCGTGCGCGCGACGGCCAGGGCCCCACGTTCGTCGAGGCCTACACCTACCGCATGGGTGCGCACACGACGACCGACGACCCGACGCGCTACCGCCTCTCCGACGACGTCGAGCACTGGAAGCTCAAGGACCCGATCGAGCGGCTCAAGGTCTACCTCCGCCGCAACGGCCTGGTCGACCAGGCGTTCTTCGACGACCTCGACGCGGAGGCGAAGGAGCTCGGCCACCACCTGCGCGAAGGCTGCAAGGCACTGCCGGACCCGGAGCCGATGAGCGTCTTCGACCACGTCTACACCGAGATGACCGACGAGCTCGCCGCCCAGCGCGACGGCTACGCCGCCTACCTCGCATCCTTCGAGGGGAGTGACCACTGATGGCCAAGATCACGCTCGCCAAGGGCCTCAACATGGGCCTGCGCAAGGCCATGGAGGACGACCCGAAGGTCCTGATCATGGGTGAGGACGTCGGCAAGCTCGGCGGCGTCTTCCGCATCACCGACGGCCTGCAGAAGGACTTCGGCGAGGACCGCGTCATCGACTCGCCACTGGCCGAGTCGGGCATCGTCGGCACCGCGGTCGGCATGGCGCTGCGCGGCTACCGACCCGTCGTCGAGATCCAGTTCGACGGCTTCGTCTACCCCGCCTACGACCAGATCGTGTGCCAGGTCGCGAAGATGACGTTCCGCTCGCAGGGCAAGTCCAAGATGCCGATGGTCATCCGCATCCCGTTCGGCGGCGGCATCGGCGCGGTCGAGCACCACAGCGAGTCGCCGGAGGCGCAGTTCGCGCACACGCCCGGCCTCAAGGTCGTCGCCTGCTCCAACCCGGTCGACGGCTACTGGATGATCCAGCAGGCCATCGCCTGCGACGACCCGGTGATCTTCCTCGAGCCGAAGCGGCAGTACCACGCCGACAAGCTCGAGCTCGACGAGTCGGCCACGCCCGACCCGCTGTTCACCGCCCGCACCGTGCGCGCCGGCTCCGACGTGACCGTCCTGGCCTACGGCCCGACGGTGAAGACCGCGCTCAAGGCCGCCGAGGCTGCCGCCAACGAGGGCAAGTCGCTCGAGGTCATCGACCTGCGCACGCTGTCGCCGCTGGACATGAAGCCCGTCTACGAGTCGGTGCGCCGCACGGGTCGCGTCGTCGTCACCCACGAGGCGCACGTCAACCTCGGCATGGGTTCCGAGCTGTCCGCCCGGATCACCGAGGAGTGCTTCTACTCCCTCGAGGCGCCGGTGCTGCGCGTCGGCGGCTTCGACACCCCCTACCCGCCCTCGCGGATCGAGGAGGAGTGGTTGCCCGACCTCGACCGCGTCCTCGATGCCGTCGACCGCTCGCTGGAGTTCTGATGACTTCGCTGGTTGAGCAGGCGCGCCAGCGCCGTGTCGAAACCGAGAAGGGAGACCTGCATGTCTGAGTTCAAGCTGCCCGACGTCGGCGAGGGCCTCACCGAGGCCGAGATCGTCTCCTGGAAGGTCAAGGTCGGCGACGTCATCGAGATCAACGACATCATCGTCGAGATCGAGACCGCCAAGTCGATCGTCGAGCTGCCGTCGCCCTACGCCGGCACCGTCCTCGCACTGATGGTCGAGGAGGGCCAGATGGTCGATGTCGGTACGCCGATCATCTCGGTCGGCTCCGAGGCCGACGCTGCTGCTCCGGCGACTGCGCCCGCCCCGGCCGCGCCGGCCGGTGCCGCCCCGGCGGTGGCGCCCGCTGCTCCCGCTGCTCCCGAGCACGACCTCTCCGACATGGACCTGTCCAACCCGGCCGCCTCCGGTGGCGGGGAGGGCGAGTCGCTGGTCGGTCGCAACAAGGCCGAGCGGGGTCCGCAGCGCCGGGCCCGCCGAGGTTCTGCCACTCCGTCGACCGAGGCCGGCGCGCAGACCCAGCTGCAGGTCCAGGGCGCGTTCGCGCCCGGCGGTGCCCGGACCGACGAGGTCGCGCCCGTCGACGAGCCGGCCGTGCCGGCCACGTCCGCTGCCACGCCCCCGAGCGCCGCGCCCGCCGAGGCGCTGGTGCCGGCCGCTGTGCAGTCGCCCAGCGCCGTACGCGCCCTGGCGAAGCCGCCGGTGCGCAAGCTCGCCAAGGACCTGGGCATCGACCTCTCGACCCTGATCGGCTCCGGTGCCGGTGGAGTGATCACGCGGGCGGACGTCGAAGGCGCGACCTCTGGTGCGTCATCCGTTTCCGCACCTGTCGATGCGGGTTCGCATGACGCATCGCGAGGGTTCGCAGCGACGGGCGAGCGCGAGCGCCGCGAACCGGTCAAGGGCGTGCGCAAGATGATGGCGCAGGCGATGGTGGGCAGCGCGTTCACCGCCCCGCACGTCACCGAGTGGATCACCGTCGACGTGACGGCGACGATGGAGCTCGTCGCCCGGCTCAAGAAGCACCGCGAGCTGAGGGACGCCAAGGTCTCCCCGCTGCTCGTGCTGAGCCGCGCCGTCATGCTGGCGATGAAGAAGACGCCGGAGATCAACTCGTTCTGGGACGACGCTGCGCAGGAGGTCGTCTACAAGAACTACGTCAACCTCGGCATCGCCGCCGCCACCCCGCGTGGTCTGGTCGTGCCGAACATCAAGGACGCCGACCAGCTCTCGATGCTCGACCTCGCTGGCGCGCTCGCATCGCTGACCGCCACGGCGCGTGACGGCAAGACGCAGCCGGCCGAGATGGCGGGCGGGACGTTCACCATCACCAACGTCGGCGTCTTCGGCGTCGATGCCGGTACGCCGATCATCAACCCGGGCGAGGCCGCGATCCTGTGCTTCGGCGCGATCCGCAAGCAGCCGTGGGTCGTCGGTGACGAGATCGTCGCGCGCGACATCACGACGCTGGCGCTGTCCTTCGACCACCGCCACATCGACGGTGAGAAGGGCTCGCGGTTCCTGGCCGACGTCGCCGGGATCCTCGAGGACCCGGGAACGGCACTGCTGTTCTGAGGGATTAGGACGCCCCGGCCTGGGTAGAAGGCCGGGGTGCATCCCTATCCGGCGGTCGGCGACAAGGTCGGCCCCTACCGGATCGAAGGTCGACTGGGCGGTGGCGAGCACGGAGTCGTGTTCGCCGCCGTCCAGGCCTCGTCAGGGGCCCGCGTCGCCCTCAAGGTGATGTCGCCCGCGATCACCGGCGACCCGGCCACCAAGCGCCGCCTCACCCTGGCGGCGCGCAGCGCCGCGTCGGTCCGTTCGCCCCACGTCGCGCGCGTCTACCTGTACGGCGAGGACAACACCCGGCGGCTCTACATCGCCAGCGAGCTGGTGGCCGAGGGCTGCCTCGCGCAGGTCCTCGACGACCAGGGCCCGGCGCCCGTCCAGGCAGGGATCGACCTGATGGCGCAGCTGGCGACCGGCCTGGCCGCGGCCCACGCGCGCGGGCTCGTCCACGGTGCGCTCACCCCCGCCAACGTGCTGCTGCAGTGGCGCGAGGGCCGGGCTGTGGGCCTGCTCGCCGACGTCGGCACCGGCTGGAGCGCGACGGCCCCCGAGGTGCACCTCGGCAGCCCGTCCGGCGTGGCCAGCGACATCCACTCGATGGGTGCCCTGCTGTGGGAGACCCTGACCGGGCAGCCGGTCCACCATGGCACGCCCTTCCAGGTGGCGGAGTGCTACATCAAGGACCCGCCGCCCCGGCTGGCCGGGCTCTCGCCGCAGGTCCGCCACCTCAACCAGCTGCTCGCGCGGGCGATGCACCGCGACCCGGAGCGCCGGCACGGGTCCGCGCTGGAGCTGCGCGACGACCTGCTGGCCGCCCTGGCGCTGCCCGGGGAGTCGGGCCCGCTGCTGCGCGCGCCCCACCCCCGCTCCGGCCCCTCCGATCGCACGCAGGTCCTCACGTTCTGCTTCGCCCTGGCCCTGATGTCGCTCGGCCTGGTGGCCGGCGCAGCGATGCTGATGATGTCGTTCTGATCTCAGCGGGTGCCGAGCACCGCGTCGGTGCCGCCGAGGCGAGCAGCAGACCGTCGCTGGGTAGTGTGCCGCGGTGACGTTTGAGAACAGTGCCGCGACCGCTCCGCGCCTGGCTCCGCGGTGGCCGGGTGTCTTCCTCTCAGCCGTGCTCTCCCTGATGCTGGTCGCGGGCGTTGTGGTGGCGGCCGTCGGCGGCCATTCCGAACAGGCGCCGGCGCTGGTCTTCGGTGCGGTGGGCGCTGTCGGGCTGGTGCTCTGCGTCGTCCTGTTCTGGCCGCGACGACGCCGGGAACTCGTCCGCGATGTTGACGGCTCGCTGACGATCGCGGCCCCCTGGGCCGTCGTGGTGGTCATGATCGCCGCCTGGGCCATGGCCGGCGTTGTCGGAGCATCCTTGGTCTTCACAGTGGTCACGGACGGCATCGATGCTCTCGAGTCGCCCGGTGCGGCGTTGGTCCTGGTCGGCGCACTGCTCGCGTCTCTCCCTGACGCTGTGCGCCTGGCCACTGGTCGACTGCACCGGTGGCGCGTCACGCTGGCGCCGAGCGGACTGCGCTACCGCGGGTATCGCACCGACATCGAGCTGCCCTGGGTGAAGGTGCGCGGCTCCCGGCTCCAGGCCAGCCGCCTGTTCCGATGGACGGGCGTGCCGGAGTCCATGAGGCCGGGTGAATCCGGCCCCAAGGGCTACGGCGTGGTCGTTGACCGCAAGGGGAGCGGGCCGGACTTCCTCGTGCCGCAGGCGTTCTTCCGGGTTCCCGCCGCCCAGATCTCCGAGGAGATCGAACGCTTCCGCTCCTGAGCCGGCCCACGCGGTCGCGGCTGCTAGCGCGCGTGCCAGGCCGCCAGGACTTCGCGCTCCCGCTCCGCGGTGATTCCGACGGCGGTCTCGCCCAGGGTGTCGCGCGCGGTCTCGGCGACGGGCCGCAGCCGCAGGCCGGCGTCGAGCGCGGGCTGGGCCGGGTGCGACATCATCCCGTCGTAGTCGGGCCGCGGCAGCCACAGCGGGATCGAGCCCTCGCCCGCCCACGGCTCGACGCCCTGCTCCGTCAGGAAGCCGGCGTCGACCCAGGTCCACGACGGCAGCGCCCCCACCCCCTCGGCGACCTGGTCGAGGAGCCGCGCGATCGGCATCGGCTCGCCGACCCCGTCGAACGCGCCGGTCGTGCGTGCCTCGGCGGCATCGAGCAGCCAGGCCGCCAGGTCGCGTACGTCGATGACCTGGACGACGTCCGACGGTGACCCGGGCGCCAGCACCTCGCCGCCGCGGGCCAGCCGGTCGGGCCAGTAGGAGAAGCGACCGGTCGGGTCACCGGGCCCGACGATGAGTCCGGGCCGCACGAGCACCGATGAGGCGGTGCCTTCCGTGACGAGCCGCTCGCAGGCCACCTTCATCGGACCGTAGGCCTCCGGGTCAGCGGCGAGATCGACGTCCGTCTCGATCGCCTCGACGAGCGGCTCCATCGCGGGTGAGCCGTTGTCGGCGTACACGTTGATCGTCGAGACGAAGACCCAGTGCGCGTCGGGCACCGCGGCGACCGCGCGGCGCACGTGCGACGGCGTGCGGGAGACGTCGACGACTGCGTCCCACTCGCCCGCGATCTCGGCCGGTGCGTCCTGCGACCGGTCCCAGGGGAGGTGGGTGACACCGGCGGGCAGTGGTCCGGACGCGCCGCGACAGGCGCAGGTGACGTCCCACCCGCGCTCGACCGCCTGCTCGGCGACGGCGCGGGAGAGGAACCTGGTGCCACCGAGGACGAGGAGCTTCATGCGTTCACTCCACCCGCCGGAAGTGCATGCGGCAAGGGGGTTCACTCTCGGCATAACGTGGCGCGCGGGCTGGCGACGCGACTAGGGTCCGAGCTCACGAGTGGCGACTGGGAGAGGTCGGATGTACTGCCCACGCTGCGGCCAGCCGATCACCCCGGACGACACGTCGTGTCCTCGGTGTCGCCTGGTCTTCACCACGGACCGGCAGTACGCGCCGAGGGCTGCGCCGCCACCGCGCAAGCTGCCGCTGGCCTGGAAGCTCGTGCTGGGTGCAGTCGTCCTGCTCTTCCTCACGGCCTCCCCGGTGCTCATCATTCTGCTCTTCGCCGAGGACCTCGGAGGCGAGGAGCCAGACCTGCTGCCGGGCTCGATGCCGACCACAGCGTCACCCCGCGAACCGTTCGCCACCCCGACCGATGCTCCGAACGGGAGCGAGGAAGCCATCGGGCCCGGCGACGTGCGCTTCCACTGGTACCGCTGACGCGTCCTCAGATGTAGCGCCGCGTCCGCGCCTCGGCCGTGCCGGGCCCGGCGAGCAGCAGCGCGGCGAGCTCGTGCTCCAGCACCGCGCCCACGCGGCGGCAGAAGTCCTCGGGCTCGTCGGCGGCGTCCGGCTTCTCCGCGACGATGCGGTCGACGATGCCGCGGCGGTAGAGGTCGAGGGCGCGGACCTGCTGGGCGCGCGCCATCTCGGGCGCGTGGTCGAGGTCGCGGTGCACGATCGCGGACGCGCCCTCGGGCGGGAGCGGCGAGAGCCACGCGTGCTGCGCGGCGACGACACGGTCGGCGGGCAGGAAGGCCAGCGCCCCGCCGCCGTTGCCCTCGCCGAGCATCAGGCACAGCGTGGGCGCGGTGAGCGTCACGAGGTCGGCCAGCGACCGGGCGATCTCGCCGGCCAGCCCGCCGTTCTCCGCCTCCGCCGACAGGGCCGCGCCCTGGGTGTCGATCACGGTGACCAGCGGCAGCCCCAGCTCGGAGGCCAGCCGCATGCCGCGTCGCGCCTCGCGCAGCGCGCCCGGCCCCATCGGGTGGTCGGTCGTCTGGCCGCGGCGGTCCTGGCCGAGGAACACGCAGGGCGCCTCGCCGAAGCGAGCCAGCGCGATCAGCAGGCCGGGGTCGGACTCGCCCTGCCCGGTGCCGTTGAGCGGCACCACGTCGGAGGCCGCATAGCGCAGCAGCCGCCGCACACCGGGGCGGTCGGGCCGCCGCGACCGCGTCACCGCGTCCCACGTGTCGACGTCGGGCACGTCCTCCTGGCCGGGGTCGGCGACCGGGGCGACGCCCTCGCGCGGAGCGAGCAGGATCGACAGGGCACGGTCCAGGATGTCGGCGATCTCCTCCGGCGGGACGACGGCGTCGATGATCCCGCGCTCGAAGAGGTTCTCGGCCGTCTGCACGTCGGCGGGGAAGTCGCGGCCGTAGAGCGCGGAGTAGACCCGCGGTCCGAGGAAGCCGACCAGCGCCCCGGGCTCGGCGACCGTGACGTGGCCGAGCGAGCCCCACGACGCCATCACGCCGCCGGTCGTCGGGTTGCGGAGGTAGACGAGGTAGGGCAGCCCGGCCGCGCGGTGGGCGGCGACCGCCGCGGAGATCCGCACCATCTGCACGAACGCCGGCGTCCCCTCCTGCATCCGGGTCCCGCCGGAGACGGGCGCCGCGAGCAGCGGCAGCCCCTCGAGCGTGGCGCGCTCGATCCCGGCCACCAGCCGGTCCGCGCTCGCACGCCCGATCGAGCCGGCGAGGAACCTGAACTCCCCGAGCAGTACGGCGACGCGCCGCCCGCGCATGCGGCCCTCACCGGTGATGACGGACTCGTCGGTGCCGGCCTTCTCCTCGGCGGCGACCAGCTCGGCGGCGTACTCCTCGGAGATGCCCATCCGCTCGGGCGTGGTGTCCCACGTGTCCCAGGAGTCGGCGTCGAGGACGAGGTCGATGAAGTCGTGGGCGCCGAGGCGGGTCATGCGCGCAGAGTAGTCAGACCCCGGGCGGTGGCGTCGTGCGTCCCAGGATCCACGCGTCGAAGAACGCCGACAGCTCGCGGCCCGTCTCCTGCTCCCAGTGGGCGTAGAGGTCGTCGCGGGTGACGGAGGTGTTGTCGTGGGCGGCCAGCCAGGAGCGGGCGATCCGGAAGAACTCGTCGTCGCCGAGCTCGAGGCGCAGCTCGTTCCACATCAGCGCGGGCGAGTAGTAGACGTTGGAGCCGCCGAACTGCGCCGGGTCGTAGGCGCCGGGCGGGCCGTAGTCGTCGCGGAGGTCCTGGTCGAGGTCGCGCCAGCGGCCGATGGTGGTGTTGATCCGGTCGCCGTCGTGGTCGGCCTCCCACAGGCCCTGCAGCAGCATCGTCATGCCCTCGTTGAGCCAGACGTCGCGCCAGTCGGCGGGCGACACCTGGTCGCCGTACCACTGGTGGACGAGCTCGTGCACGAGCACCGGGGCCGATCGGACGTAGTCGTTGTCGCCGATGGTGACCATCGTCTGGGTCTCCATGGCCGACTGCGAGTCGGTCGCGACGATGCCGGCGGAGCTGAACGGGTAGGGGCCCAGGCGTGCCTCGATCCAGTCGATCGCCTCGTGCGCCGCGGTCATGTCGTCGAGCACGAGCGGCTGCCCGCGGGGATACCAGTAGTCGAGCCGCACGCCGCTCTCGGAGGAGCCGCTGGAGTGGGCGTAGTCGCCGATGGCGAGGGTGATGAGGTAGGACGACGCGGGCTCGTCGAGCTGGAACTCGGTCGTGCGCAGCCCGTCCTCGGCGACGTCCGCGACCAGGCGCCCGTTGGCGACCCCGGTCCACGGGTCCGGCACGGTGACGGAGATGTCGTAGAGCGCCTTGTCGGCGGGTTGGTCGTTCACGGGATACCAGCTGTAGGCGCCGTACGGCTCCTGCATCGTCCAGACCTCGCCGCGGTCGGTGACGGTGAAGCCGAGGGTCGAGAAGTCGCGCCGGGTGGTCGGCGCCGCGACGGGGCCGGGCTGGCCGGAGTAGGCGATGACGAGCTCGTGGCGGCCGTCTCGGACGAGCCGCTCCTTGACGGTGAGGTCCTTGCCGCGATGGGCGTACGCCGCCTCGCTGCCGTCGAGGGTGACGCTCTCGACCCCGAGCGGAGCCGCGAGGTCGAGGGTGAAGCGACGGGCGTCGCGGGCCGCGCGGAAGGTGATCGTCGCCGTGCCGGTCAGGGTGCGCGCGTCCGGTTGCCACGCGAGGTCGAGGTCGTAGAGCAGTGCGTCGACGTCGGGCCCGCCGACGGCGGGATAGACCGAGTCCTCGACCGGGGTGCTCTCGGCGAGCTCGAGGTCGGGCTCGACCCGCTCCGCGACCTCGGGGGTGGTGACCGCGACGGCGGTGGCGCTCTCACTGGACGGGGCCGGGGGCGCGACGTCCGGCGCGGCGTCCGGCGGCGACGAGCAGCCGGCGAGCAGCACCAGGGCCGCAAGTCCCATGGGCCCTCTTGGTTTCGACACGGCGCTGGCGCGCCTGCTCAACCAGCGAGGGCTGGTCATCACTCGCCCCGGAGGAGCGGGCGCGCCAGCTTCCGGCCGTGGTGGATCTGCGCCTTCACCGTCCCGAGGGGGACGCCGATGAGCTGGGCGATGTCGTCGTAGGCCATGCCGTAGACGTCGCGCAGCAGCAGCGGCTCGACGTATTGCGGGTGGTCCTTCTCGATCGTCTCCATCGCCTCGAGCAGGTCGAGACGGGTGCCGGCGATGACCGAGGTCGTGCGCGGGTCGGGCCGGTCGTGGTGGCCGCCCTCGAAGTCGGTGGGCACGGCCTGGTTCTTCAGCTTGCGGTAGGTCGTGCGGGCGCTGTTGAGCGCCACGACGTGCATCCACGTGGTGAAGCGGCCCTGGCCGTTCCACGAGCCGAGCTTGGTGGAGATGTTGAGCAGCGCCTCCTGACAGGCGTCCTCGGAGTCGCCGGAGTAGGGCAGGACGCCCCGGCAGACGTTGAGCGCACGGGGGCGGACGGCGGCCAACAAGCCCTCCATGGCGTCGCGATCACCGTCGCGGGCGCGCCGAGCGAGGTCATCGATGTCGTCTGGAGTCACGACTGCAACATAATGCAGATGTGTCAGCACCTTCTCGGCTTGGTCGCTACCCCGTGCGCCGTCGCATCGGCTCGGGGGCCTTCGCGACCGTGTGGCTCGCCTATGACGAGCAGCTCGACTCCCCGGTGGCCATCAAGGTGCTCGCCGACAACTGGACCGAGGACTTCCACGCGCGCCAGCGGTTCGTCGAGGAGGGCCGCTTCCTCCGCAAGGTCGAGTCGCCCCACGTGGTCTCCGTCTACGACGCCGGCGAGCTCCCCGACTCGCGTCCCTACCTCGTCATGTCGTACGCCGACCAGGGCTCGCTCGCAGACCGGCTGGACCTCGAGCCGCTGACCGTCTCGCAGGCCGTCCACGTCATCGCGCAGGTCGGCGCCGGGCTGCACGCCCTGCACCAGCGCGGCGTGCTGCACCGCGACGTCAAGCCCGCCAACGTCCTCTTCCGCACGGTCGAGGTCAACGGTGCGCCCCAGGTCAGCGCGATGCTCGGTGACCTCGGCCTCGGCAAGGCGATGGACATGTCGTCGCGGCTGACGATCATCGGCGGCACCCCGTCCTTTGTGTCGCCCGAGCAGGCCCAGGGCGAGCCGCTCGACCCGCGCGCCGACCAGTTCTCCCTCGCCGCGCTGACCTACCTGCTGCTGGCCGGCCGGGCGCCGTACAACCACGCGTCGCTCAACGCCGCCGCCGACCCCGCACCGCCGCCGCCGCTCGACAACGGCCTGCCCGCCGAGACCGAGGCCGTGATCAGCAAGGCGATGGCCAAGGACCGCGAGGAGAGGTACGCCGATGTGCCGGCCTTCGTCGCCGCGCTGTCGACCTCCCTGGCCGGGCACACCGACGAGCCGCCGACGTGGATCCCGGTCGATCCCGACCTGACCCTGCCCGCGCCCCGACCCGGCACGTCCGGCAGCCTCGACACGGACTGGACCACGCAGGCCCCGAGCCGGAAGCCGGGCGCGCCCGCCCGGCTGTCGCGGAAGCGGCTCACGGCGGTGGGGCTCGCGGCCGTGCTCGTCGGCCTGCTCAGCGGCTTCGGCGCCCACGAGCTGATCGTCACCGACCGCACCATCGAGGACGTGTCGGGCACCATCTCGGTCACGGTCCCCGAGGCGTGGACCCGAGCCGTCGACACCGAGCAGTGGGTGCCGCCCGACGCCGAGGCCGAGCAGGCCTCGATCTCCGCCGGGACGGCGGTCGGCTGGAACCAGAACGACGACCCGGGCCAGGGCATCTTCCTCGGGGTGCTGCCCGGAGAGCTGCCCCCCGTCGTGCCGCAGCACCCGGAGTGCGAGGTCACCCGCCCGGCCGTCACCGACCGCCGCAACGGCGACTCCTACATGACCGTCGAGTTCACCGACTGCCCCCACGGCGGCATCACCATCGAGCGGGTCATCCAGGTCACCGCCAACCGGCTGCTGTGGGTGCAGGTCCGCGCCGAGGACCGCTCGGCCGCCATCGAGGTCCTCGACTCGGTCAAGCTGTCCTTGTGAGCGCTGCGCGACGTGCCGCACGCGGCATGCTCCAGGCTCGCCGCCGTCTGCGCGTGGCAGGAACCGCAGTGGTCCTGGTCGATCGCCACCACGTGCCTGCCCTCGCCGCGCTGGCGTGCACCGCAGACAGGGTCGTCGTGGTGGGTCCGCCGAGCGCGGCCGCATCCGCTGTCGCACGCGGGTGGGAGTGGGTCGCGCGCCCCGACAGCATGAGCAAGCTGCACACGGTCCTGCTGGAGATCGGGGAGGTCGGTCTGGTCGTGGTGGCTGTCCAGCGCACCATGGCCAGGCGGACCCGTCTCGTTGCCCGGCTCGCACCCCACGTGGCTGCCGGCGGGCAGGTGCTCGTCGTGGTGCCGCGCGACAAGCAGCGCGACCTCGTCGCACGCCTCAGCCAGCTTCGCGCCCGGGTCGAGACAGGCGGCGGGCACGGCATTGCGAGATGGCAGCGTGAGCTGGGTGCGGCGATCGGCGCGCCGTCACGCTCACGTGCCGGCGTGCTCGTGCCGAAGACCGTGCAGCACCTGCGACTGCTTCGTGACGGCGACGTGGGGGAGGTCCTGGCCCATCGGTCGGCGACGAGCGTCGAACACCTCGCCTCGCTGCCCGCGGGGTCGAAGACGTCCAGTCGGATCGTCACCTCGTTCCCGGACGCGACTCCCCTGGGGCAGCTCTCGAACACGCTCTCCTATCCACGCATGGACCTGCGCAGATATGAGGGGGAGATCATCCTGTCGGCGGGTTCTCTCGCCCGCACGGAGAGGTTCGTCCTTCCTGAGTCCTTCAAGTGGCAGGGAAGGCGCCTCCATCAGCCCAAGCTCACCCAGGTCGAGGGCCGCTTCGGACGCTTGCGGGAGAACGAGTCCCCGCCGACCCGGCTGGAGGGCGCCTTCTACTTCTTCGACTACGCCCACCCCGGTCATTACGGTCACCTGATGACCGAGGCCATCGCCAAGCTGTGGGGCTGGGACGAGGCCAAGGAGGCACTCCCGGACCTGCGCCTCCTGCTTCGCCGCCATCCCCGCGATGCCGGAAGGACCCGCCCACGCCCGGATCTCGCGGTGCTACGGGCCTTCGGCGTCGCCGAGCGGGACATCGTCTGGGTCGACGGGCCGGTCGTCGTGGACACGTTGGTCGGTGCAACTCCGATGTGGCACAACAGTCCACCCTTCCAGGCCCACCCGGCCATGCGAGCGATCTGGCGGAGGCTGCGAGACGGGTTCCATCCGGAAGGCGTCTCCCCAGCCGAGGGGGACCGTCTCTTCGTCACCCGTCGCGAGGGCAATCGGCCGTGCCGCAACGTCGACGAGGTGGAAGCCATCTTCTCGGAGCTCGGCTACACGATCGTCCACCCCGGCGCACTGACGCCTCAGGAGCAGTGTCACGCCTTCTCGAACGCGCGCGTGGTTGCAGGATTCGGTGGTACCGGGATGTTCAACATGCTCTACGCCGATCAGGTGAGCGACGTGGTGGTGCTGAACCATGACGCGTACCTGGCTCGCAATGAGCACATGATGTCGGAGCTGCTCGACGCCAACATCCACTACTTCTGGAGCAAGGCAGACGTCCCTGCGGACGGTCGAGAACGGTCCTATGCCGCGTCCCAGTCCACCTGGGAGTTCGACGTCTCGACGCACGCCGAGGCGTTGCGCTCGCTCCTGACGCGCCTGGGCTGAGGGATCCATCTGCGGCCGATCGCTCACCAGCGCAGCTCGTCTGTCAGCCCGCGCGGATCCCGTAGATGACCCGGGTGATGAGCTCGCGCATGCCGGGCACGTCGACCCGGCGGCCGGTGACGGCGATCTCGGCCTCGGCCTGGTCGGTGCCGTTGATGTCGA
Source organism: Nocardioides allogilvus (assembly GCF_003047285.1). Lineage (GTDB taxonomy): Bacteria > Actinomycetota > Actinomycetes > Propionibacteriales > Nocardioidaceae > Nocardioides > Nocardioides allogilvus. Next base: position 332,099 of record NZ_PZYX01000003.1, read on the forward strand.
GCCAGGTGATGATCCCGAACCGCCGGTAGCCGTCGTGGACGTAGCTGAACTCGAGTGCGTCGTAGGTCCGCGAGAGCTCGGTGTAGTCCTCCTCGTCGCGCTTGAGGTCCTCGATCCGCGCGGCCAGGATGTCGGGGATCGTCTCGTGCTGGGTGATGACCTGCTCGACGCGCAGGATGTAGGTGTTGCTCGGGTTGCGGGGCTTCTTGTACTTCACCTCGTTGGACGAGGTCTCAAACCTGCTCCACCCACGCGGGGCGGGGAAGGTGAAGCGGTAGTTGTCGGTCCCGACCGCGACCTCGCGCAGCGGGAGGCCGGTCTCGAGCGGCGGCTGCGGCGGGTCCGCACGCAGCGGCGGCGGCGGAATGACCGGGAAGCTGGGGTCGGCTGCGGTCACCGGTGTGGGCGCACCCGAGGTGACGGGGGACGACTGGAGGACGGCCGCCGTCGCGAAACCGCCGACGATGCCCACCGCCAGCAACGTCGCGACCGCAACGAGTCCCCGCCAACCCATAGGGGGCAGGGTATAGGTGCCAGGTGGCCACTAGCGTGAGGCCATGCGCTCTCGGCTCGCTGTCCTCGTCATTGCAGGCTCGCTCACGCTGGCCGGCTGCCAGCTGCTCGACGGTGGGGAGGGCCCCGATGCTGCTCTCGAGTCGCTCGCCGAGGGGCTGTCGTCAGGTGACCTGAGCGGGGTGCCGTTCGACTCCCCGGACGCCGTCGCGGCCCATGCGGCGGTCGTCGAGGGACTCGGGGACGTCACACCCAGTGTCGAGGTCGCCGACGCCGAGGTCACCGATGACACCGCCACCGCTCCGCTGACGTGGACCTGGGAGCTCGACGGCCAGCCCTGGGCCTACGAGACCACCGCCGACCTCACCCGCGTCGAGGACGCCTGGCAGGTCGAGTGGGCGCCGTCGCTGGTCGAGCCCTCGCTCGTCGAGGGCGAGCACCTCACCCTGACCCGCACCGCCGCCGAGCGCGGCCAGATCCTGGGCGCGGGCGAGCGGGCGATCGTCGCGCCGCGCGACGTCGTCCGGCTCGGGCTGGACAAGACGAAGCTGACCGCGACTGACGACCTGGCGACGTCGGCGCGCGCGATCGCCACGGCCCTCTCAGTCCGGCCGGGGCCCTTCGTCAAGCAGGCCGAGGCGGCCGGCGACAAGGCGTTCGTCGAGGCGATCGTGCTCCGCGCGGAGGAGGCGACCACCGCCGTACCCCCCTCCTATGCCGAGATCCCCGGCGCCGTCTCGCTCGCCGACCAGCAGCACCTCGCGCCGTCGCGGGGCTTCGCGGCGCCCATCCTGGGCAGCGTCGGCGAGGCGACCGCGGAGATCGTCGAGGAGTCCGGTGGCGCGGTGGAAGCCGGCGACGTCGTCGGCCTGTCCGGCCTGCAGGCGAGGTACGACGACGAGCTGACCGGCACCCCCGGCCTGACCGTCATCGCGGCCGGCGCCGACAACGACCGGGCCGTCCACGACGTCGCCCCGGTCGACGGCACGCCGCTGCAGACCACCCTCGACATCGACCTGCAGACGAAGGCCGAGCAGGCCCTGTCGACCGTCGGCCCCGCGAGCGCCGTCGTCGCGATCCGGCCCTCCGACGGCGCGATCCTGGCGGCCGCCAGCGGCCCGGGGAGCAAGGGCCTGAACACGGCGACCTTCGGGCAGTACGCACCCGGCTCGACCTTCAAGGTCGTGACCTCGCTGGCGCTGCTGCGCGCCGGGGTGCGGCCCGAGGACACGCTCGAGTGCGCGCCGACGACGGTGGTGGACGGGAAGTCGTTCAAGAACTACGACGACTACCCCTCGTCGGGGCTGGGCACGATCACGCTGCGCCAGGCCGTCGCCAACTCGTGCAACACCGCCTTCATCTCGTCGCGCTCCCTCGTGGAGGACGGCGCCCTCGCCGAGGCCGCGGCGGCGCTGGGGCTGGGCGTCGACCACGACCTCGGCTTCCCGGCCTACTTCGGCCAGGTCCCGCCCCCCGAGGGCGAGACCGAGGCCGCGGCCGACCTGATCGGGCAGGGCAAGGTGCTCGCCTCCCCGCTCGCCATGGCCACCGTCGCCGCCTCTGTCGCGGCGGGCCGTGCCGTACTCCCGGAGCTCCTGCCGTCCCTCGACGTCGCGCAGACCGCCCCCGCCGAGCCACTGACCGGTGCCGAGGCCTCAGCCCTGCAGGAGCTGATGCGCGCCGTGGTGACCGACGGCTCCGGCTCGTTCCTCGCCGACCTGCCGGGGCAGGTCGGCGCGAAGACCGGGACGGCGGAATACGGCTCGCCCGACGCGTCTGGCTCACTGCCCACCCACACCTGGATGATCGCCACCCAGGACGACCTCGCCGTCGCGGTGTTCGTCGAGACCGGCGAGTCGGGCTCGCGGACCGCCGGGCCGATCCTGGAGGCGTTCCTCTCCTAGTGCCCCCGGCTGACCCACTAGCGGTGGCTGAGGGCCTCCACGTAGACAGGAAGGTTCGCATGGAGCCGCAGCAACCGGTCGCACGTGGTCGAGACCTCGGCACTCCCCAAGGCTGAGCCGGCACGCCGGGTGGCGTTGTGGACCAGCCAGCCGCTGTGCGCCACGACCCAGCCACCGAAGACCCACGGCTTCGCAGGGACCCGGACGTCCTCAGACGCCGCTTCATAGGCGTCCACCACGCCTCGGAACGAGGAGGGTGTTGTCGACCAATCGAGAGCAATCGTCACGACGTCACGCAGGACCGGTTGGCGTCCGGCGGAGTCCCAGTCCAGCGCGAGCAGGCGACCGCTGGGATCGAGAAGCGTGTTCTTGGGATCCAGGTCTCCGTGCGCTGACACATGCGCCGCGAGCTGACCGGGAGCGGCGGTCAGTCTCTCCAGGTCGGCCAAGGCCGGTGCTGCCGCTCTCAGGCGGCACTCGAGTCGTTCGTTCAGTCCCGGGGTGTTCGCGAGGCTGGTCCCCCGGACTCGTCCGATGGATCGTCATCCAGTGTCAGGTCGACATGGCCCTCGATCGAATGAATCTTGGCCAGCAGTTCCCCGGCCCAGCGACCGGACTCCGGGGTGATGGCGGGGGTGACCCCCTCGACCCAGTGGTGCACGCGGACCAACTTGCCAGCCACTGCCGCAAGGCAGGTGCCCTGCGAGGTGGGGACCGGCTCGGGGCACGGAACGCCGGCGGTGAACGCCGCCTGTTCCACCGCAAAAGCGTTCTCGATGTTGTTTTGGAAGTCGTGCGAGTCGGCGTTGATCCCCATGATCTTGACTGCATAGGCGCCGGCCGAAGTCTCAACCCGGTAGAGGGCGTTTGACAGGCCGCCCGACACCTCGCTTGCTGACGTCACCGGGTGGAGATCGAAGTGGGCCGGAAGGCGAGCGAGAATGTCCTGCACCTGAAGACTCTCGATCCGCCAGCTCGAGGTCGCAACCTGTTTCGCCCAGCTGACCCGTGAAACTCCACGCAAGCGCGTGGAGTTTCGGGCTCCTACACCCAAACCGGGGTGAAACTCCACGCCTGTGCGTGGAGTTTCATGGCATCGCGGTCAGGCCTCCACCGACACCACGTCCCACTGCAGCGCCCGGGTCTCGCGCGTCGCCCGGCAGGTCAGCCGGGCAGCATCGGTACGGCGCTGGCTGGTGACGACCACGCGCACGCGGGACGGCAGCGGGTCGACGCCGAGCAGCTCGACCGTCCAGGTGCCGGAGTCGAAGGTGCCGACCTGGTCCAGCAGCCGGGTCGACAGGCGCGCGATGGGCGCCGGTCCCCACCGGGTGAGGGCCGTGCCGAGGGCGACCTGTTCGGCGGGGTGCAGGCCCGCCACCCCACGCAGCCAGGCGCCGTCCGCCCGCCCGGCGAGGTGGGCCTCGACAGTCGGCACCGCCTGCTCGGCCGGCATCTGGGCGTAGCAGGTGCGGTCGGGCAGGAGCAGCACGTTGGGTGCGAACCGGTCGCCGCCGAGGTGGCTGCACTCGAAGGTCGTCCCGGGCCACCGCTGCGACAGCGCCGCCGCGACGGGCCGGCCCTCGACGGCGCAGCAGACGTCGTGCAGTCCGTGGGTGCACACGAGCAGGAGGGGCTCGGGGTGGGGAGAGCCGGCACCCGGCTCCAGCGTCGCGAGCAGGTCATCGGGGTGGTCCCAGCGCCCGGCGCGCAGCTCGCCGTCGAGGCACCGGAACCACCGGCGTGGTGCCGGCGCAGAGGGCACCCGCCCGTGCGGGCGGACGAGCAGGGTGCGCTGCCCGGGGTGGCCCAGCCGGCGCAGCAGCTCGTCGGAGAGGTCCGCGCCGAAGGGCGCCGTCACCGGCCACGGTCCGGGGTGCTCGACGAGCAGCCAGTCGCGCTGGGGTGGGGCCGTGCCGAGCCGGGGGTCACCCCGGTCGACGGCGCCCAGGGAGCAGCGGAAGGTCATCCGGCGACGACCAGTCCCGCCTCGATCAGCGTCCGCGCGGCGTCCGAGCCGAGGTCCCCGGCGGTGAGCACGTCGCCGGCCAGCAGCCGCTTCAGCGCGTCGCCCGGCACCTCGTCGACCCGCACCCGGCCGGCGCGCGCGTGCAGCACGCCGTCCACCAAGGTGGCGTCGAGGTGCTCGCGCAGGCGGAGCGTCGTGCTCTGCGTCAGCCGTACGGCGAGGGCATGCTGGGCCAGCGGCCCGAGCGGCGCAGCGCGCTGCGCGTCGCGGCGCCGGGCCTGCAGGCGCCCGGCCACCGCGGCCGGGTCGAGGGTGTCGATCGCGGCCCGGAGCTTGGCAGCGACGACGTCCGTGTCGAGCTCGCCGGTCGCCAGGCTCGTGCCCAACGGCAGCGAGGTGCGCGCCCCCTCGTCGTCAGCCAGCTCGGCGAGGGCGAGCGCGACGAGCTCCTGCGCGACGGCGTACCGCGTCCAGGCGTGGATCCCGAGGGTGAGGTGGACGGTGACGCCACCGAGCGCGGTGGCGGCGTGCAGGAAGCCGCGGGGGAGGTAGAGCGCGTCGCCGGGCTCGAGCACGGTCTCTATCAGCGGCTCGTGCTCCGCCGCAAGACGCACCGCCTCGCGGTGGTCCGTCCAGGGCTGGTCGCGCAGCGGCGAGGGGTGCACGGGCGCGTGGATGGACCAGCGCTTGCGTCCGGCGACCTGGAGCACGAAGACGTCGTGGACGTCGTAGTGGTCGTCGAAGCCCTGGTTCTGCGGGGGAGTGACGTAGGCGTTGGCCTGGACGGGGTGGCCGAGGTCGGAGGCCAGCTGCTGGCAGAAGTCGATGAGCGGCGGCCTCACGCGGTGCAGCGCCTGCAGGACGATCGTGGAGCCGCCGGCGAAGAGGGCCGCGAGCTTGTCGTCGCTCACCTGGTCGGCGATGCCCGCCCCGAGTCCGCCCGGGGCCGTGAAGGCCGCGTTGGCCAAGGTGTCGCCCTGCTTGGCGACCCGCAGGAACGGCGTGCGCAGGCCGCGCCGGCCCACCAGCTCGTCGACCGACGCCTCGCTCAGCAGGTCGGCGAAGCCTGCCGGGTCGGCCGCGCGCAGGAGCAGCGGCTCGCGCCCCCACACCGTCCGGGCGAACGTGTCGACGTCCCCGACGACGCGGGCCAGGGCGGGGCGGTCGTGCGGGTTCGCGACGGCGGGCGCGGGGGCGTCCCCGCGCCCGCTGTCAGCGGGTCGTGACATCAGGAGCTGCTGTCGGCCCCGCCGTCCGCCCCACCGTCCTGCTGGCCGGGCGTGCCTTCGGCGCCACCATCGGCGGGCCCTTCGGCGCCTCCGTCGGCACCGCCGTCCTGCTGGCCGGGCGTGCCTTCGGCACCGCCGTCGGCGGGCCCTTCGGCGCCTCCGTCGGCGCCGCCGTCCTGCACGCCGGGTGTGCCTTCCGCGCCGCCGTCGGCGGGACCCTCGGTCTCGGACTGGCTCATGTCGTCCTCTCCCTTGCACTCAGGGCCCGGGGGCCCGCTGGCGCGGCGCCGGTCGGCGTCGTCACTTCGTGTATAGCCCGCTCCGGGCGGCCGTCACACACCCCGAAGGACGAGGCGGCACGGCAGCCACCGGGGCCCCGATGAACTTCCACTCGGGCGAGTGGAAATGCAGGGCCTGTGCGGCCCGGCCACGCTCAGCCGCCCCTGAACTTCCACCCGTGCGAGTGGAAGTGCAGGGCGGGTCGGGCGACGCCTTGTGCCCGACCTACCGTGGCCCTCATGCGCATCGAAGGAGTCCGGCTGGTCGCCGTCACCGACCCCGCTTCCGAGGGCCCGGTCGACGTCACGGTCGACAACGGGGTCGTCACGTCGGTGGAGCCCGCAGGGGACCCGAGCGCCGACCACGGCTGGCTGATGCCGGGCCTGTGGGACCAGCACGTCCATCTCGGTCAATGGTCGCTGTCGAGTGCCCGTCTCGACCTCGCGCCGGCGCGCTCCAGCGCCCAGGCGGTCGAGCTCGTGCGCGAGCGCCTCGAGGAATATCCCGACTGGCCGGTCATCGGCTGGGGACACCGTCCGACCGCCTGGGACCACCCGCCGGTCGTGTCCGATCTCGACGCGATCGAGACCGACCAGCCGATCGTGCTGATCTGCGGCGACGGTCACCACGGCTGGCTCAACACCCGCGCACTGCAGATGCTCGCCCTCCCCACGCGCGAGGGCGTCGTCGCCGAGGGGGAGTGGTTCCAGGCCTACGGCCGCCTCACCACCGTGCTCGGCTCCGACGGCACCGGCCCCGACGCCTACCGCCGCACGATGGAGGTCGCCGCGGCCCAGGGCATCGTCGGCCTCGTCGACTTCGAGTTCAGCGGCGGCGTCCCCGAGTGGCTCGAGCGCTGGAGCGAGGGTGCCGACCTCCTGCGCGTCCGGATGGCGTCGTACGCCGATGGGCTGACCGACGTCATCGAGCGCGGCCTGGCTTCGGGCCGCCCGCTCGGCGACGACCCTCGGCTCACGATGGGACCGCTGAAGATCATCAGCGACGGCTCGCTCAACACCCGCACCGCCTGGTGCTGCGAGCCCTACGCCGAGAAGGCCGTCCACGGCTTCCCCCACGGCCAGCCCAACCAGGGTCCCGAGGAGCTCCGCGCCCTGCTCGCGCGCGCTGCCGAGCACGGGTTCGACGTCGCCGTACACGCCATCGGCGACCGCGCCGTCACGGAGGCCCTCGCGGCCTTCGCTGACACCGGCGCGCGCGGCGGCATCGAGCACGTGCAGCTGACGACGCGCGACGACGTACGGCGGATGGCCGAGCTCGGAGTTCGCGCGAGCGTGCAGCCGGCGCACCTGCTCGACGACCGCGAGGTCACCGAGCGGCTGTGGCCGGGCCGGGCAGAGCGCTGCTTCCCGCTGCGCTGGATGCTCGACGACGGCGTCGACGTGGTGCTCGGCTCCGACGCGCCGGTCTCGCCGCTCGACCCCTGGCTGGCGATCGCGGCCGCGGTCCACCGCGCCGTCGAGGGCGACGAGCCGTGGCACCCGGAGCAGGCGATCACCGCCCGGGAGGCCATCGCCGCCTCCACCGACGGGTGGGGCACGGTCGCAGTCGGCCACCCGGCCGACTTCGTGCTCCTCGACACCGACCCGCTCGCCGGCGACGACGACCACGCGCACGCCACCCGGCTGCGGTCGATGGGCGAGCACGTCCTCGGCACCTGGGTCGCGGGGGAGCGCATCCACTCCGCTGAGTGACCCCGGATCGCTCTGGATCAGCGGAGTCACTAAGGTAAGCCTTACCTAATCCCTAGGAAAGGCTCTCTCGGTGTCTTCCTCCCTGCGCCACCTCTTCCACCCGGACAACGCGGACGGCTACCGCGCCGCGATCGACGTCTCTGCCGACCGCCTCGTCCGGCACCTCACGGCCACCGACGGCCGCCCCAGCCGCGGCACCAGCCCCCGCGAGGCCGCGAGCCGCGTCGCCCGGACCGACCTCGACGCGCCTCTCGGCGACACCGACGCGGTGCTCGACGAGCTCTCGCGACTGTGGCTCGACGACACGATCTGGTTCCACGAGCCGACCTACGCCGCCCACCTCAACTGCCCGGTCGTCATCCCGGCGCTGATGGCGGAGGTCCTCATCAGCGGCGTCAACGCCAGCCTGGACACCTTCGACCAGAGCGTCGGCGGCACCTTCATCGAGCGGCACCTCGTCGACTGGACGGCCGAGCGGATCGGCTACGACGAGACCGCCGACGGCATCTTCACGACCGGCGGCACGCAGTCCAACCTGCAGGGCCTGCTGCTCGCGCGCGGCCACGCCTCCGGGCCCCGCGAGAAGCTGCGGATCTTCGCCAGCAGCGACGGCCACTTCTCGGTCCAGAAGGCGGCCCGCCTCCTCGGCCTGGGCGAGGCGGCCGTGATCGCCGTACCCACCGACGACCGCCGCCGGATGGACCCGCTCGCGCTCGCCCGCGCGCTCGCGGAGTCCGTCGGTCGCGGGGAGGTCCCGATGGCGATCGTGGCCACCGCAGGCACCACCGACTTCGGCGCCATCGATCCGCTGGCCGAGATCGCCGCGCTGGCCCGCGCCCACGACGCCTGGTTCCACGTCGACGCGGCGTACGGCGGAGGGTTGCTCATCTCGCCGCGCCACCGCGACTGGCTCGCCGGCATCGAGCGGGCCGACTCGGTCGCGATCGACTACCACAAGACGTGGTTCCAGCCGGTCTCCTGCAGCGCGTTGATCGTCCGCGACGGCGCCACGCTGGGCCACGTCACCTGGCACGCCGACTACCTCAACCCCAAGGACTCCGCGCACCCCAACCAGGTCGACAAGAGCCTCCAGACGACCCGGCGCTTCGAGGCGCTCAAGCTCTGGGTGAGCCTGCGCGTGATGGGCGCCGACGCGCTCGGCGGCTACCTCGACGACGTCATCGACCTGACCCGCGAGGTCGCCGGGTCCATGCGCGACCTCGGCGACATCGAGCTCGCAGCCGACCCGCAGCTGAGCACGCTCGTCTTCCGCTACCGGCCCGTCGGCGTGCCCGACCACGAGGTCGACCGGATCAACACCCGCATCCGGGCCGAGCTCTTCGACAGCGGCCGCGCGATGGTCGCGGCCACCAAGGTCGGGGGCGTGGCCTTCTTGAAGTTCACGCTGCTCAACCCCAAGGCGACGCACGACGACATCCTCGGCATCGTCGAGCTCATCCGCGACGCCGGCGCCCGCCACCTCGCCCGCCGCATCCCGGGCCGCGACCTCCACCTCCTCCAAGGAGTCGTCGCATGAGGACGCACGACCTCATCGGCATCGGCGTCGGCCCGTTCAACCTCGGTCTCGCCTGCCTCGCCGAACCGCTCGACGACCTCGACGCGGTCTTCCTCGAGGCGCGCGACGACTTCTCCTGGCACCCCGGGATGCTGCTCGACGACGCCACCTTGCAGGTGCCGTTCATGGCCGACCTCGTCACCCTGGCCGACCCGACGTCGCCGTACAGCTATCTCAACTTCCTCAAGGACGTCGGCCGGCTCTACTCCTTCTACATCCGCGAGAGCTTCTTCCCGCTGCGCCGGGAGTACGACGACTACTGCCGCTGGGCGGCCGAGCGGCTGACCTCGATCCGGTGGGGCCAGCCCGTCACCCGCGTCGAGCACGACGGTGAGGCCTATGTCGTCACCAGCGCGACCGGCGAGGCCTGGCGCGGTCGCAGGCTCGTCCTCGGGACGGGTACGGCGCCGCGCCTGCCCTTCGAGGTCGAGGGACCCGCGCTGCACTCGGCCGACTACCTCTCCCGCAAGGCCGACCTGGTGTCGACCGGGTCGATCACCGTCGTCGGCAGCGGGCAGAGCGCGGCCGAGGTCTATGCCGACCTGCTGGCCGAGCAGGAGGCGCACGGCTTCGAGCTGACGTGGCTGACACGGAGCCCGCGCTTCTTCCCGATGGAGTACACCAAGCTCACCCTCGAGATGACCTCGCCCGAGTGGACGTCCTACTTCCAGGCGCTCCCCGGCGCCACCCGCTCACGCGTGCAGGCGGGCCAGCAGGCGCTGTCCAAGGGCATCAGCTCGGAGACGATCAACGCGATCTTCGACGAGCTCTACCGCCGCGAGGCGCTGGGCGGCGTCGACACGACGCTCCTCACCGCGACCGAGGTGCGCGCGGCGCAGTGGGACGGCGAGCGCTACACCCTCGACCTGCACCACACAGAGCAGGACGTCAGCGGCCGGCTGACGACGGAGTCGCTGGTCCTCGCGACCGGCTACACGTCGAGCGTGCCGGAGTTCCTGGCTCCGGTCCGGGACCGGCTGCGCCTCGACGAGCAGGGGAGGTACGCCGCCGACGGCTCCTTCTCCGTCAGCCACACCGACGACGTGTTCGTCCAGAACGGCGAGGAGCACACGCACGGCTTCGTCGCCCCCGACCTCGGCATGGGCGCACTGCGCAGCTCGGTGATCCTCGCTGGCGTGCTGGGCCGCGAGCCCTACCGCGTCGAGAAGCGCATCGCCTTCCAGGAGTTCGGCATGCCGGACCGTTTCCGCTCGCCCTCGGAACAGCCCGCGGAGCAGCTCGCAAGGAGCACGTCATGAGACTGACCATCGAACCGCTCGACCTGGCCCGCGACCTCGCCACCCTGCAGGCGTGGGTCACGCACCCCCGCTCGGTGTTCTGGGGGATGCAGGGCGCGACCCTCGACGAGGTGCACGCGGAGTATGCGCGCATCGCCGACGACCCGCACCACGAGGCGCTGCTCGGTCGCGCCGACGGCTCGCCGGTGTTCCTGATGGAGCGCTACGACCCGTTCCACAGCCCGCTGGCAGACCTGCCCGAGCTGGCCGCGGGCGACGTCGGGATGCACCTGCTGGTCGCCCCGACCGACACCCCCGTCCCCGGCTTCACGGGCGCGGTCATGCGCCGGGTCGTCGAGGAGTGCTTCGCCGACCCGGCCGTCGCGCGCGTCGTCGTCGAGCCGGACGTCCGCAACGACAAGATCGCCGCGCTCAACGCGGCCGTTGGCTTCCGGGTCGTCCGACCGGTGCGCCTGCCCGACAAGACCGCGGCCTTCAGCACCTGCTCGCGCGCCGACTTCGCCGCCTCGCAGCTGGGAGGTGTCGCATGAGCGAGCGGAGCGAGCGAATCATCCAACACAGCGTGGCATGTGCCTCATGCGCGCACGGAGCGAAGCGAGTACGTGCATGAGTGATCACCTGACACCGGCGGTCATGGCCGAGGCGCAGCGACGGCTGGTCGCCAAGGCGCTCTCCGAGTTCGCGCACGAGCGGCTCCTCACGCCGACCGAGACGCCGGGCGGGTGGCAGGTGGTCGCCGGCGCATCGACGTACGACTTCACGGCCCGCGTGCACGCCCTAGAGCACTGGGTCATCGACGCGGCCTCGCTGACGCGCACCGTGCACGGCAAGGCCGCACGGCTGGACGCCCAGGAGCTCGTCGTCGAGTGCAACGACGTGCTCCGGATCCCGGCCGCGCTGCTGCCGACCTACCTCGAGGAGATCGCGAGCACGCTCGCCTCGTCGGCCTGGAAGCTGGTCCACCACACCACCTCGTCGAGGGACCTCGTGCACGCGGACTACCAGCAGGTCGAGGCCGCGATGAGCGAGGGACACCCCGCCTTCGTCGCCAACAACGGGCGGATCGGCTTCTCCGCCGAGGACTTCGCGGCGTACGCCCCGGAGACGGGTTCGGACGTGCGGCTGCTCTGGATCGCCGTACGGCGCAGCGAGGCCCACCTCTCGCTCGCGCACGACACCGACGAGCGGGCGCACTATGCGGCCGAGCTCGGCGACGACGTCGTCGCGTCGTTCGAGGAGCGGCTGCGCGGGCTGGACCTCGACCCGGCCGACTACCTCTACCTCCCCGTGCACCCGTGGCAGTGGACCCACCGGCTCGCGATCACCTTCGCCCCCGACGTCGCCCGGCGGTCGCTGGTGCTGCTCGGCGAGGGGCCCGGCGCGCACCGTGCGCAGCAGTCGATCAGGACGTTCTTCCCCGTCGAGCACCCGACGCGGTCCTACGTGAAGGTCGCGCTGGCGATCCAGAACATGGGCTTCGTGCGCGGGCTGTCCCCGGCCTACATGGCGGCCACGCCGGCCATCAACGACTGGGTCGCGGACGTGGTGGACAACGATGAAACCCTTGCTGCATGCGGGTTCTCGGTGCTGCGCGAGCACGCCGCGATCGGCTGGACGGGCGATGTCTTCCACCGGCTGGCCGACACGTCGCCGTACCGGAAGATGATCGCTGCGCTCTGGCGCGAGAGCCCGGTGGAGCGGCTCGCGCCGGGGGAGCGGCTGGCGACGATGGCCTCCCTGCTGCACCGCGACCGCGACGGGGTGGCGCTGGCGACCGAGCTGGTGCGCGCCTCCGGGCTGCCGGCCGAGCAGTGGGTGGCGACCTACCTGCGGGCCTACCTGCGACCGCTCGTGCACTGCCTGCTGGCCTACGACCTCGCGTTCATGCCGCACGGCGAGAACCTCGTCATGGTGCTCGACAGGCACGTGCCGACCCGGATGCTGATGAAGGACATCGGCGAGGAGGTCGCGGTGATGGGCGACCTGCCGCTGCCGCCCGAGGTCGAGCGGATCCGCGCCGACGTGCCGCTCGACGTGCGCGCGCTGGCGATCCACACCGACGTGTTCGACGGGTTCCTGCGCTACCTCGCGGCGATCCTGGACGAGGACGGCGTGCTGTCCTCCGATGTCTTCTGGGCGCTCGTTGCGGACTGCGTGCTCGACCACGAGCGCACGCATCCGGAGCTGGCCGATGCCGCTGCGGCCTACGACCTGCTGCGTCCGACCTTCCGTCACAGCTGCCTGAACCGGCTCCAGCTGCGCAACACGCTGCAGATGGTCGACCTCACCGACCAGGCCGAGTCGCTGATCTTCGCGGGCGAGCTGGCCAACCCGGTGTCCCACCGCTGGTTGAGCAGGCGCGCCAGCGCCGTGTCGAAACCAAGGCACGCGCTGGCGGACGCATGACGATCCGCCGCGACTCCTTCGGCGTGCCGCACGTGAGCGGCGCGGACGTGCTCGACCTGGCCTTCGAGCAGGGCCGGGCGACGGCGACCGATCGCCGTTGGCAGCTGGAGATCGAGCGGCTGCGCGGCGAGGGGCGGACGGCGTCGCTGGTCGGGTCCGGAGGTGTCGAGTGGGACACCTTCGCCCGCCGGGCCCGGATCGCGGAGACCGCGCAGCAGGCGTTCGCGGCGGCAGATCCGGAGACGCAGGCGTTCGTGAGTGCGTACGTCGACGGCGTGCGCGCGGCACTGCCGAGCGCGCCGTGCGCCGAGCTCGAGCAGCTCGGCCCGGCTCCCGGGGAGTGGCAGCCGTGGACGCCGATGGCGATCTTCCTCGTGCAGCACGTCCTCTTCGGCGCGGTCGGTCACGACCTGTGGCGCCGTCGGGTGCGAGGGGTGATGCCCGAAGCGGTTGGCATCCTCCTCGGCCACGACCCCAACGCCGGCGGCAGCAACGCCTTCGTGATCGGCGGCGCGCTCACGGCGAGCGGGTTCCCGATCATCGGCGGCGACCCCCACCGGCTGTTCGAGTCGCCCAACGTCTACGCCCAGGTGCGCCTCTCGTGCCCCGACTTCGACGTCGTCGGGCTGACGTTCCCCGGGGTGCCCGGGGTGCAGCACTTCGGGCACGCGGGCGACGTCGCGTGGGCGGTCACCAACGCGATGGCCGACCAGCAGGCGCTGGTCGAGGTGCCGGTGTCGTCCTGCACGTCCACCTCGACCGTGATCGAGGTCCGGGACGCGGCTCCGGTGACCGTCGACCTGCTCTCCTCGGACACCGGGCCGGCGCTGCTCGTCGACGGTGACGTCGCGCTGTGCCTGGCCGGTCCGTCGTACGCCGAAGGCTCGATGCTCGACGCGGTCCTGCCGCTGCTCCGGTCCCGGTCGGTCGACGACGTCGACACCGCGCTGGAGCGCTGGGTCGAGCCGGTCAACAACGTGCTCGTCGCGGACCGTGCCGGGCGCACGCTGCACCGGGTCGCCGGCCAGCTGCCGGTCCCGCTCCCGCGGGTAGCCGGGTCGCCGGACGGGGTGCTGGTGTCGGCCAACGACCGGGTGAACGCCGACTTCGACGTGCTCGGAGACCGGTTCGCCCCGCCCCACCGAGCGTCCCGCCTGCGGTCGCTCCTGGAGGCACCCGCCGCCTGGACCTCGGCTGCCGTCGCTGCGGTGCTCGGCGACGTGCACCTCGACCACGACCTGCTGCTGACGCGCATCGCCGCCCTGGACACCCTCTCCGAGCGGGCCGGGGCGAACCGGTCCGTCCTGCTCGGCTGGGACCGGAGCTTCGGTGCGACGTCCACCGCTGCCGCGCTCTACGCCCAGGTGCGCGACCGGCTGGTCCTGGCCATCGCCGAGTCCGAGCCGCTCGCCTCGCTGGCCGACGCAGCGGCGTACGGCGAGATGTGGGTGCCGTGGCTGTGGCTGCCCGGTCGCGTCGCCTCCACGCTCGAGCGCTGGCTCACGGTCGACAGGCCGCTCGGCATCGACATCGAAGCACTGATCGCCTCCGCGCTGGACGTCGAGCCGGCGAGCGCGACCTGGGGCGAGCGGCACCGCTTCGCGCCGCTGCACGCCCTGACCGACCTCGGGGTGACGCATCCCTTCGACCCGCCCGTTGCCGGTCGAGGGCTGGCCGGTGACACCGACTGCGTCGCTGCGACCGGCTCGATCCCGGGCCTGCCCGTGAGCGTGTCCGGACCGGTCGCGCGCTACGTCTGGGACCTCGGCGAGCGCCGCGAGAGCCGATGGGCCGTGCCGCTCGGAACCGCCGGGGACCCCCGGAGCCCACACCACGAGGACCAGTTCGAAGCCTGGTCCAGCTGCCGGTTGATCCCGGTCGAGGAGATGTCATGACGATCGCCTTCCGCCCCGTCGCCCCGCGGATCGACGCGGCCCTGATCCATGCGTGGGTCACCGAGCCGCGAGCGCGCTTCTGGGGCATGCTCGACCGCGACCTGGACGAGGTCCGCGACATCTACACCTGGATCGTCGAGCAGCCACACCTCACCGCCTCGATCGCCTCGGTCGACGACGTGCCGGTCGCGCTGCTGCAGACCTACGACCCGTTCGTCGACGAGATCGGCGACTTCTACGACCGCCGCCCCGGCGACCTCGGCCTGCACCTCTTCCTCGCCGACGAGCCCGCCCGCGCCGGCCACACGACGACGGTGGTCACCACCGCGGTGCGCTCGCTGCTCGCCCGGCCCGGCGTCGAGCGGATCGTGCTCGAGCCCGACGCGGCCAACGAGCGGTCCATCGCCCTGCTCATCCGGCTCGGTGCCGCTCTCGGGCCGGTCGTCGAGCTGCCCGGGAAGACGGCCCAGTTCGTGTTCCTCGACGAGGCGAACCTCGTCTCCCCCTGACCGCCACCGCGCGGGCGCCACGGTGCACGCCCCATTCGGCGAGGTCACGCCAGGGCCAGCGTCGCCTCGAGCACGAACTGGGGGTCCTCGAGCCGGTCGCCGTACAGCTCGCGCAGCTGCTGGACGCGATAGCGCACGGTCTGCGGGTGCACGAAGAGCTCCGCCGCGACCGCGTCGCGCCGGCCTTGGTTGAGCACCCAGGACCGCAGGGTCTCGGTGAGCTTCTCGATCGTCGAGGGCCGCTGTCCGGCGAGCGGGGCGAGGACCTGGACGCGGAGGGCGGTGCGGGTGTCGCTCTCCGCGGCGAGGACCAGCGCGGCCAGGTGGGCGTTGGTGTCGACGAGGCCGGACAGGCCGAGGTCGAAGGCGCGCGCAGCCAGCTGGTGCGAACGAGCGGCCTCGAGCCACGGCACCGACGGCCCGACGACACTGCTGGTGCTGCGGAGGGCGCGCAGGAGCCCGGCCCGCGCCGCCGCAGAACCGGTGGAGGGCACGAGCAACAGTGCCCAGCCGTCCGGGATGCCCGGCAGGTCCTCGACGGGCTGGAGGGTGTCGGCGTCGATCAGCGTGGAGGCGTGGGCGGCCTGCGACTCCGGGAGGAGTACGGCGACCAGCTCGACCGGCGGCGCCCAGCCCGCCCGCTCGGCGGCCGCGACGACGGAGTCGGCCGAGGCGCCCGTGACGAGCGCGCGCGCGAGGCGTTCGAGGTTGCGCTGGCGCAGGCGACCGGTGCTCTCCAGCTCGTCGGTGTGCCCGGCCGCGCTCGCGGCGGACAACTCGTCGATGTAGGCGAAGACGAGCTCGGCGAAGCGCGACATCTGCCCCGCATCGATGCCGGCCCCGACGGCGGTGCGCGACATGTCGCGCCACGAGACCCGGGCGCCGATGCGGTAGGCCGCCAGCAGCGCCTCCATCGTCCGGCCGTTGCGTGCCTCGCCGCGGCCGAGCTGGTAGGCCCCCTCCAGGGCGGGTGCCATCGGCAGGCTCTCGCCCTCTCGCTTGGCCAGCGTCAGGAAGCCGCCCAGCGCGAGCTGCACGGCGTTGCGGATCGTGGCGCCCATCGGGCCGCTCAGTGCCCCGGCATAGCTCGGGACCTCGTCGATGATCGCTGCGACGGCGCGTTCGGCGACCACCGCGAGCTGGCCGCGGAGCACGTCCACGACCGCCTCGTCGAGACCCACCACCGTGCGTTGTTGTGTGGTGCCGCGCACAACCCGACGTGCCATTGTGGTCAAACCTCCGACTCTTGTTCGATCTGAACAAGAGTGTAGCCGTGATTCACGTGCACAGGGCAGGAACTTCGACGCCGCGACGGGCACTGTTGGACACATGAGCCCCTCACTGATGACCGGGAGCAGCGCCACCTCGCTGCGCTCGCGCCTGACGCGCCTGGCTGAGTCGGCCACGACGCCGCTCGTGCCCGCCGACTTCCTCGACCTCTTCGCACCGCTGCGCGCCGGCGCCGACCTCCGCGGCCGGATCGAGCAGATCACCGCCGAGACCCCCGACGCCGCCACCATCGTCATCCGCCCGGGCGCCGACTGGGCGGGTCACAAGCCCGGCCAGTACCTCCGCATCGGCATCGACGTCAACGGCGTCCGCCAGTGGCGCGCCTACTCGCTGACCCACGGCCCCCGCGCCGACGGTCGCATCTCCATCACCGTCAAGGCCGTGCCCGACGGCATGGTCAGCAACCACCTCGTGCACGAGGCCGTGCCCGGCACGCTGGTCCACCTCGAGCAGGCGGCCGGCGAGTTCGTGCTCAACTCCGACCACGACAAACTGCTCTTCGTCACGGCCGGCTCGGGCATCACGCCGGTCATCGGGATGCTGCGCAACCTCTTCCCGAGCACCGACACGGGCGTCCTCAAGCTCGACCGCAGCAAGGACCTCGACATCGTCGTCGTCCACGTCGCGCCCAGCGAGCCCGACTCGATCTTCCTGCGCGACCTGCAGGCGCTCGACGCCTCGGGCGCGATCCGCCTGGTCGCGCGGTACGACGACGTGCACGGCGTCCTCAAGGTCGACGACCTCACCGACCTGGTCGCCGACCTCGCCGACCGCCGCACCCTCGCGTGCGGCCCGGCCGGACTCCTCGACGCGCTCGGCGCCCACCACGAGGCGGCCGGGCTGGAGCTCGTCACCGAGCAGTTCCGCACCGCCCGCGTCGAGCCCGGCGAGGGCGGCTCCATCTCCTTCGCCAACGGCACCACCGTCGAGCTCGACGGCGCCACCTCGATCCTGGACGGGGCCGAGGAGGCCGGCGTCCTGATGCCCAGCGGCTGCCGGATGGGCATCTGCATGGGCTGCGTGCTGCCGATGACCCAGGGCTCGGTGCGAGACCTGCGGAACGGCCAGATCACCACGGCCGTCCCCGGCGAGACCGGCCCCGGCGCCACCGGCGCCGTCAAGATCCAGACCTGCATCAGCGCCGCCGCCGGCGCCTGCGACCTCGACCACTGACCCCACCCCCTCAGGTTTCGTGACGGTCGCTGCGCGACCTCCTCAACCGCCGGAAGGACTGATCCACATGACCACGATCCAGAAGCAGGCCCAGAGCCCCATCGCCCACCTCACGCCCGAGGACATCGAGCAGATCGGCGTCGAGCTCGACGCGATCCGCCAGTCGGTCCTCGACTCCCGTGGAGCCGACGACGCCGCCTACATCCGCAAGGTCATCAAGGTGCAGCGCTCGCTCGAGCTCGGCTCCCGCGCCGTGCTGCTGGCCAGCATCTTCCCGCCGGCGTGGGTCGTCGGCACCGCCGGCCTGAGCGTCGCCAAGATCCTCGAGAACATGGAGATCGGCCACAACATCCTGCACGGCCAGTGGGACTGGATGCGCGACCCGAAGATCCACTCGACGACCTGGGAGTGGGACATGGCGACGCCGGCCCGCGCCTGGCAGCACTCGCACAACGAGCTGCACCACACCTACACCAACGTGATCGGCAAGGACAACGACCTCGGCTACGGCATCATGCGCGTCGACGAGGACCAGCGCTGGCACCCGTTCTTCCTGGCGCAGCCGCTGTGGAACTTCATCAACGCCTGCTTCTTCGAGTACGGCATCGCGGCCTACGACCTCGAGCTCGGCCGCCACCTCCGCGTCCCCAAGGACAAGCGCAGCCCGCAGTTCAAGGCCGAGGTGCGCGCCGTGCTCAAGAAGATCCGCGCGCAGGCGACCAAGGACTACCTCGTCCACCCCGCCCTCTCGATCCCGACCGGCTCGTTCCTGCCCACGCTGGCGGCGAACTTCACGGCCAACGTGGTCCGCAACCTGTGGAGCCACTCGGTCATCATGTGCGGCCACTTCCCCGAGGGCGTCGAGACCTTCGAGAAGGCCTCGATCGACGGCGAGACCCACGGCGAGTGGTACGTCCGCCAGATGCTCGGCTCGGCCAACATCTCGGGTTCGAAGGCCATGCACATGATGACCGGCAACCTGTCGTTCCAGATCGAGCACCACCTCTTCCCCGACCTCAACAGCAACCGCTACGCCGAGATCGCGCCGCAGGTCCAGGCCCTCTTCGAGAAGTACGGCCTCACCTACACGACCGGCTCGCTGCCCAAGCAGGTCTACTCGGCCTGGCACAAGGTCGTGCGCCTCTCGCTGCCCAACGGCTGGCTGGCCACGACGACCAAGAAGAACCTGCCCTCGCAGGTCGCGCTGCTCTACAAGATGAGCAAGGGCGGCCCGAAGGTCCGCCGCGCCGCACAGGCTCGCCTGGACCAGGTCGCCCGTCGACAGGACCTCGCTGCCTGATCCCTGCGCGTTGATCCCCAACCTGGGCGATGTCCGCATCCTCCGTTCGAGGGACCGTTGGCTCGGCAACGGCAGAGGACTCGGGTCAGGCGAGAGGGGCAGGGATGAAGTGGCACAAGTCCGAGGAGATCATCGACATCACGCACCGGCTGCGGCACATCGAGGAGCTGCGGGTGCCTGACCTGGTGGGACCGCGCGAGCCGGTCGAGCAGGGCGTCGAGGAGCTGCCGCCGCTGCTGGACGTCGAGCGGCACCAGGGCCGGATGTACGTCGCCGGGCACGAGCCGCACTTCCGCACCGTGACACTCCTGCAGCCCGTCCGGCCCCGCACCCCCGGCGACGACCGGGCCTGAGCGCCCGCCCTGCCGGCAGGGGTGCGCTGGGCGGGGCCGGCGAGGCCCTAGCCTTGCCCGGGTGATCTGGATCGTGCTGGGACTCTTCGTGGCCCTGGTCGCGGTCGGTCCCTGGGTCCTGGTCGCCGCGGTCGCGGCCTTGGCCGTGCCACGGATCCGCTGGTGGGTCCAGGACCGGATCTGGATCAGCTGGCAGCGTGCCGGAGCCGGCGTCGCCGTACTCGCCGTCGTGGTCGGACTGGTCGTGCTGGTCCCGGACGGCTGGCTGCCGGTCCCGCAGGCGCCGGGGCTGATGATGACTCCGTCGTACGTCGGGCGGCCGGCGCTCGAGCGCCCGGTGCCGATCGCCGCGATCCCGCAGAACCCGCACCTCGCACGCAACGGCGCGAGCTCGATGCACAACGACGCCGCCGCGTCCGACACCTATGCCTGGGCCGGCCCGAGCGGTCTCGAGCCCGAGGTCGACACATCGTGGTTCGGCCTCGAGGAGTGCGCGACCCTCGCCTTCGACAACCAGGACCGGCTGGTCGCCCTCTGCGGCGACCTGGCCGGCCCGACGCTGCACGTCGTCGACCCCGAGTCGATGGACAAGCTCGCCACCAAGGCCCTCCCCGATCGCGCCGAGAGCGACCAGCGCCCGTGGGAGGACCTTTGCGGCGGTGCCTACTTCTACCTCGACAACGCTGACCGGGCCGTCGTGGCGACCACCGACCGCCGGATCCTGGCCATCCGCACCTCCGACGCCGACGGCGAGCCCGACCTCACCACCGACCAGGCCTGGGACCTCGGCAAGGCCGTGCCGCAGGACGACTGCCTGATCGCGGTGCTGCCGGACTGGGCGGGGCGGATCTGGTTCGAGACCCAGGACGGGCTGGTGGGCACCGTCGCCCCGGGCAGCGGCGAGGTGCGCACGCTCGACATCGGGGAGGAGATCGCCAACTCGTTCGCCATCGACGAGACAGGCGGCACCTACGTCGTCACGACGCACGCGCTCTACCGGCTCTCGGCCGGCCCCGGGGGCGTGCCCGTCGTCGACTGGCGTGCGGAGTACGACCGCGGCTCGGAGCAGAAGACGGGGCAGCTCAGCCGGGGGAGCGGGACGACGCCGACGATCATCGACGGCGGCATCATCGCGATCACCGACAACGCCGAGCCGCGGATGCGCGTCGCCTTCTACGAGCGCTCGTCAGGGCGGGAGATCTGCACCCAGCCCGTTTTCGAGGACGACGAGAGCGCGACCGACAACTCGCTGGTCTCGGTGGGCGACGGCGTGATCGTGGAGAACAACCACGGCTACGGCAGTCCGGTCTCGACCCTGCTGGGTCGCGGCACCAGCCCGGGTCTCGCCCGCGTCGACGTCGCCGGCGGTGCCTGCAAGCTCGCGTGGACGAGCGACGAGGTCGCCCCCTCGAGCGTCGCGAAGGTGTCGGCGGCCAACGGCCTGGCCTACGCCTACACCAAGAAGCCCAACTGGTGGGGCGTGAGCGCGTGGTACCTCACGGCTCTCGACGTCACCACCGGCCGCACCGTCTTCAGCGTCCGCGCCGGCACCGGGGTGCTGATGAACAACCACTACGCCGCGATGACGATCGCCCCCGACGGGGCTGCCTGGATCGCCACCCTGGCCGGCCTCGTGCGGGTCCGCGACCGCGTGCGCGACTGACGCTGCGGCGTACGGCGACCAGGAGCGTGCGCAGGCCCGGGCCCCGAGCGGTGAGTGAGCCACACTTTCCTCATCGAGAATGTGGCTGGCTCACCGCTCATTCGGCGTGTCCCCGGGGCGCGCGGGCGCCGAGGTGGCACACCCACATTTCTCCGCCCGAGAATGTGGCTCACTCACCGCCCGGTGTCGATCGTGCGCGACTGACGCTGCGGCGTACGGCGACCAGGAGCGTGCGCAGGCCTAGGGCCAGCTCAGCCCGACCGCTTCCTCGCTGACCTCCCAGAGCTGGCGCTGGACCTCGGGGTCCTGCGCGAGCGAGCGGGCGGTGACGATCTGCGGGGTCCCGGACATCTGGCCGAGGCCGGACGGGCCGACGTAGGTGCTGCCGGGCAGGTCGGCCGTGGCGGCCATCAGGCTCGGCCAGGCGCCGGCGTGCGCCGGTTGGGAGACAGCCTTGATGGCCGCGTCGAGGATGCTCGCGACACCGCCCGCACCGCGGCCGAACTGACCGTTGGCCGCGAGGTGGGTGCCGGAGAAGCCGGGGTGGGCGGCCAGCGCACGCAGCGGCAGCCCCTTGTCCCGGGCCCGCCGGTCGAGCTCGAAGGTGAAGAGCAGGTTGGCGAGCTTGCTCTCGCTGTACGCCGCCCAGCGGGCGTAGCGGCGCTTGGACCTCGGGTCCCACACGGGCGCGTGCCGGGCGCGCCGGTGCATCTGCGAGGACACCGCCACGACGCGGGCATCGCCGCTCGCGACGAGCTGGGGCAGGAGCAGGCCGGTGAACAGGAACGGGCCGAAGTGGTTGGTCGCCATCTGCGACTCGAACCCGTCGGCGGTCCGCCGGAAGGGCGGCGCCATGATGCCGGCGTTGTTGACCAGCACGTCGATCGGCCCCAGCTCACCGGCCGCCTCGCCGGCGGTGCGCACGGAGGCGAGGTCGGCCAGGTCGACGACGAGCTTCTCGAGCACGGCGCCGGGCACCTCGGCCACGATCGCGGACTCGGTGCTGTCGAGCTTGTCGGCGCTGCGCCCGGCGAGCACGACGCGTCCGCCGCGGCGGGCGAGCTCGAGGGCGGTGTAGTGGCCCAGGCCGCCCTCGGTCGTGCCGGTGACGAGGATCGTGCGTCCCGTCTGGTCGGGGATGTCGGCGAGGGTCCAGGCGGGGGACGACGTCGCGGTCACGGGGTCACCGCCAGGTGGTCGACGACCTGCTGGCCCAGGGCCTGGTCGCCGGAGATCTCGACCTGGCCCGGGGCGGGGAGGCGTCGGCCGCCCGCGAGCAGGACGAACGTCTCCCGGTCGGTGCGCAGCGTGACGGTCGGGTCGGCCGGGACGGCCTCGAGCAGCTGGCCGCGGCTTTCGTCGGTCACGGTGGCGGCGAGCGGGGCGTGTCCCTCGACCTCCAGCACGACGGTCGTGCCGGGCGCGGCCTTGAGCTTCTTGGCGAGGACGTAGCCCAGGGACTCGGCGAGGTAGTCGGCGCTGTGGCGAGCCGCGGGGCTCTCCAGCCCTCCGGGCAGGTCCAGCGCGCGGCGTACGTCCTGCTCGTGCATCCAGACGTCGAGCGGACGGTTGCGCAGCAGAGTCAGGGTGTTCCAGCCGATGGCGCCGAAGAGCCCGGGCGCGGGCGCCGCGGGGTCGGTCGGCGGGTCGGCCAGGAGCTGGGTGTGCCGGGAGGTGGTGCTGCTGCGGATCTCGTTGATCAGCTCGTCGGGGGTGCGCTCGCGTCGCGCGACGACGCCCTGCTCGGTGAACTGGCCCATCATTCCGCGGGCGTGCGGGGCGTCGCCGATCTCGACCTCGTCGTGGGCCTGGCCCGCGAGCAGCGCCTCGAGGTGGGCGGTGTGGGCGGCGGCGGCGTGGACGTCCCAGCCGGGCAGGTCGGTCGGGGTGTCCCACGCGTCGGCGGGCACCTTCTCCAGCAGCGCGGTGAAGTCGTTGACTGCCTCCCACCAGACATCGACGAGACCACGCAGCTGCTCGGGGGCATCAGTCATGACGAGCACCCTAAGTGTTCTGTCCACGGAGGTTAGGCAGCGGCTCTAGACACAGGTGAAGGCCTCCGGGTGAGGTGTGGAGCAGCGACGCATCTCACCGAACCGGAGGC
>NZ_PZYX01000004.1 GCF_003047285.1 Nocardioides allogilvus
GCCGCCCACCAGCTCGCGCTCGGGTCGACCGACACCCTCGACGGCCGCCGAGCCACCGCCCTCGGCGACCTCGCCCGCCAACAGCTCGCCTTCGGGTTCAGCGACGAAGACTCCGACCCGCCGCCAGACCGCACCCAGACACCACAGCCCGCACCCGCGACCACACAGATCGTGCTGCACGCCCACCTCTCGACCGACGCGATCCTGCAGCGGCACCTGGGTGAAGGCCAGTGCCTGACCGGGACCCTCGAGCAGGTCGGCCACCGGGTCCTGACCGCAGAGCAGATCCGGGACTGGTGCGGCCGCCCCGACGTCCAGGTCACGGTGCGGCCGGTGATCGACCTCCGGGAACGGCTCGAGACCACCGGCTACACACCGACCGACCGGATCCGTGACCACGTCATCGCCCGCGACCGGACCTGCGTCTTCCCGTGGTGCGGACGCAACGCCAGACGCTGCGACCTCGACCACGTCATCCCGTATGACCACGGAGCACCCGATCGTGGTGGCACCACGTCGACCGACAACCTCGCCGCGCTCTGCCGGCGACATCACCGCCTCAAGACCAAGGGCCGCTGGTCCTACGCCATGACCGAGCCAGGCGTGTTCGTCTGGACCAGCCCCCACGGCCACACCTACCTCCGCGACCGCACCGGCTCACGACCCATCGATCCCAACGCACACCCACCCGACCACTGACCACACAGCCCCACACCCCGCAGGGCCTCGACAGCGTCAACCACCGAGACCATGCGGGGTCACAGGCACGTCCGGGGGCACTACTCGACCAACTGGGGTACCGCTTCGAGGACCTCGAGCGGCACTATGGCCGAGGCCACGCTCACCGTGCCGTCGACCGGGACGGGTTCACCGCCGTTCAGACTGGCCTTGGCACCCCAGGTGATCGAGACGGACGCCTTGACGTCCTTCTTCGACGTGTAGGCGTGGGTGATCAACGTGGAGACGTCGACTCCCTCGGACCACGGCTTGCCTGCCCAGTCGGTCTTCAGTTCCTGCCCGTCTCCGAACTTCCAGGTGAAGGCCGTCGGGAAGATCTCGAAGACGACCTTGAACCCGGGTACCAGCGCGATCTCGCCAGTGGTGAACGGTTCGGCCTTCGTGGAGAAGATCGTGTCGAAGTTGACCAGCGTCTGGCCGCCGGGCGGCTGGACGGAGAGCTCGGCCGTCGGCGGCACGACGCTCTTGAAGGCCTCGAAGATCTGGCCGGCGGTGGGCGGGGTGGCTTTCGGCACCGTGGGGATGTCGGCGTCGCCGGGGCAAACACCCCTCGACTCCCCACGCTCTCCACTGACGCTCAAGAAGTAGTACATCTTCTTGATGGATCCGTCCGCGCACATCTCATGGTCCGCACAGATCCCCTGGTTCTCACACGCATAGCCGTCGAATACCCAGGTGCCCGCAACCGCGGGCGGATCGCTGGAAGACGCGGAAGGGGGCGGAGTCTCATCTCCAGGCTCCATGTGGCCCTGGCAGACCAGGGCAATGGTGAACTCCGTCGGCGTCACGGACACATGGACGACGAAGCCATCAGGACACTTGAAGGGTTCCGCCCATGCAGGGGCTTGGAATGCGAATAGCGAGGCACACAATCCGGTCAGGACCAGAAGACCTCGCGTCAGCATCACTCCGGCTCCCCGACGTTGGTGATCGTCCATGCCTGGTTCTCGAAAGCAAGGAAGTAGCCCATGGTGACCTTCGCGCCGGGAAACCTATTGACGAGGTTTCCCGAATCATCGAGTTCATCGTGCGGGTATGACCTCGTGACGACTTCCGCGTAAGCGATCGTCCCGCTGTCGCCGACAATGTCGGCCTTCACGGATGCGACAGAATCACTTTTGCCTGTGAACGTGTGACCTTGCTTCAGGGTGGCCAGGAAGTACTGGACTCCGCCATCGCAATAGGTGCAACTGTCCGAGTAGGCCAAACGTGCGGGTCGCGGATCTCCGGTTTCCCGGAGGTGGGCCACCATGTCCCAGAAGTGCCTGATCAAGGCTTCCGCGCCGGCCTTCGTCGGCTCCTTCGCCTCCGCCGGGATCGCGAGCGGATCGACGGTGGGCGTCGAGGACGGCGACGTCGTCGGCGAGGACGTGGTGGGCATGACCGGCTCCGGCTCCTCGTCGCTGCACCCGGCGACGAGGAGGAGCGGCACCACGACGGTGGCGGCGAGCAGGCGACGTACGAGCACGAGCGGATCCTTCCGAGACGGCGGCCCCCGATGAACCCGCCGCTCGAAGCGTAGGCGGACGATCTGCCCGTCGCCAACGCCCGACGTCGCCCTGTGGACAACGGCACACCCAGGAAACGGTGCTGGATCGTCCCCCCGCAGGTGCGGGTGATCCAGCACTGTCACGTGCCAGCGAGCGGGCGATGCGAGTAGGTTCGCGCCCATGGCCCTGCGCATCGTCGCGAGTCGGCCCGACCCCGCGATCATCACGCTCCCGTGGTCGACCCCGCTCGAGGAGTGGACCGACGACCACGTCGTCCCGCTGCCGCGCGGCCTCTCGCGCCACGTCGTGCGGATCGTGCGCCTGAAGGACCGGACGTATGCGATCAAGGAGACGCAGGAGGACATCGCCTTCCGTGAGTACCGCCTGCTGCGCGACCTCCAGCGCGAGGGCCTGCCCGCCGTCGTGCCGCAGGGAGTGGTCGCGGGTCGGGTCGACCAGCAGGGCCAGGAGCTCCCGGCGACCTTGATCACCGAGCACCTCCGCTTCTCGCTCCCCTACCGCAGCCTCTTCGCCCACGGCATGACCGCGGACAACCTGCCGAGCCTGGTCGACGCGATCGTCGTGCTGCTCGTGCGGTTGCACCTGGCCGGCTTCTTCTGGGGCGATGTGTCGCTGTCCAACGTGCTCTTCCGCCGCAGCGCCGGCGGCTTCTCGGCCTACCTCGTCGACGCCGAGACCGGCGAGCTCCACGACGAGGTCGGCGAGCGCATGCGCGAGCACGACGTCACCCTCGGCTGCGAGAACATCTTCGCCGAGCTGATGGACCTGCAGGCCAGCGGCGCCGTCGGCACCGAGGTCGACGGGTTCGCCGTCATCACCCGGTTGCGTGAGCAGTACGCCGCCCTGTGGGCCGAGCTCACGGACGTGGAGGAGTTCAGCGCGAGCGAGATGTGGCGCATCGAGAGCCGGATCGAACGTCTCAACGACCTCGGCTTCGACGTCGACGAGCTCGACATCGTCACCGACTTCGACGGTGACCAGATCCGCATCCAGCCGAAGGTCGTCGAGCTCGGGCACCACCGCCGCGAGCTGCAGGCGCTCACCGGCATGACCGTCGAGGATGCACAGGCCAGACGGTTGCTGAACGACCTGGCGGCGTACACGGCGCACTTCGACCTCGGCCGCGAGGACAGGCACCTGGTCGCCAACAAGTGGCTGACCGAGGTCTACGAGCCGATCATGGCGATGATCCCACCCGATGCCCGCGGCAAGCTCGAACCGGCCGAGGTCTTCCACGAGGTCCTCGTGCACCGGTGGTACCTCTCCGAGCAGGCCGGTGAGGAGGTCGGCATCTTCGAGACCGCGCGCGACTACATCGACACGGTCCTCACCACCAAGCCCGACGAGATCATCGCCGCGACCGACGAGTAGCAGCGCGCGAGCGCCACCACAGGGTTCCACCGCCTACGCTCCCAGCCATGACGCGCTCCACTCCCCGGCCCCTCGTCGCGGACGACCTGCCCCAGAGCCTGGCCCTGGGCAGGGAGGCGTTCGGCGACTTCCCGGCAGGCTTCACGCCGCCCGACCCGGCCGACTACCCGCCGCCCGGTCGCCACAACTGGGGCACCTTCGACGGCGACGTCCTGGCGGCCAAGGTGACAGGGCGCGAGTTCCACTCGTGGTTCCACGGCCGACAGGTCCCGACCAACGGCATCGCCAGCGTGACGGTGTCGGCCGAGCACCGCGGTGCGGGCCTGCTCGACGACCTGATGGCCGCTGTCCTCGAGGAGGGCCTGCGCGAGCGCGGCGAGGTCATCTCCACGCTGTTCCCGACCGCACCGGGGATCTACCGCCGCTACGGCTACGAGCTGGTCTCCTCCTACGACACCGTCGAGATCGCGACCTCCCGGCTCGCCGCCGTGCCCCGGCCCGGGTCCACGACGACCCGGCGGGCCACGGCCGACGACTTCGATGCCGTACGGCGGGTCTACGCGACCTGGGCAGCGGCCCAGAACGGTCCGCTGACCCGGGAGGGGGCGTCCTTCCCCGCCGGTGCGGAGGCGGTCATCGGCGCCTTCACCGGCGTCACGCTCGCCGAGGCGGACGGCGAGGTCGTCGGCTACGCGACCTGGAACCGCGGCAGCGGCTACGACTCCGCGGCGACCCTCGAGATCGCCGACCTGGTCGCGCTCACCCGCGACGCGTCACTGGCGCTGTGGCGGATGTTCGCCTCCTTCGCCACCGTCACCGGCCACGTCCGGCTGCTCACCTCCGGCCGCGACGCCGCGCGCCTGGTGCTGCCCTTCGCCGACTGGCCGGTCGTGCACAGCCACCCCTACATGCTCCGCGTCCACGACGTCCCCGGCGCCTTCTCGGGGCTGCCCGCGATCCGCTCGGCGGCCGAGCCGATCCGCTTCTCCGTCGCCGGCGACCTCCTGGGATCGACCAACGGCGACTGGACCCTGACCGTCGACGACGCCGTCACGACCTGCACCCCCGGCTCCCCCGGCGGCCCGACGTTCGCGCCGCGCGGACTGGCCCTCTTCTATGCCGGTACGGCGACCTGTGCCGACCTGCGGATGGCGGGCCTGCTCACCGGCGACCCGGGACACGACCGCGCCCTCGACGCGCTCCTCGGCGGCCGCCAGCTGCACATCCGCGACTACTTCTAGACCTCTACTCCTCGTCGGGCTCGTCCAGCCCCAGCTCGGCATACGGCCCGATCACGAACACCCCGTCGGTGCGCAGCCGCACCCACTGCGTGCCCACCGGGCGGCCGTCGCGGTAGGTCACGAGCGTGACGTCGGCGTCGCGGCGCGGCTTGCTGCCGATCGCGATGGCGTAGGCCGCCCCGCCGGTCGTGCCGTTGGTGATGCGGTAGCCGTTGCGGCCGTTCTCGCCGAGGACCTCGGTCGGGCCGTCCTGCACGTGCGTGTGCCCACCCACGACGAGGTCGACACAGCCGCGCGTCAGCGCCTCGCGGCCGAGGTTGGCGTCATGGACCAGCAGCGTCGAGATCCGTTCGCCGTCCTGGTCGCACGCCGCGTCGGCGAGCCGCTCGCCGACCTCGGTGAAGCTCAGGCCGGTCTCGTCGCGCCAGTTGCCCAGCCCGCTCGACCGCGGGTCGTCGACGCCGAGCAGCAGCCCGCCCCAGGGCGCCTCCACCGGCGCTTCCTCGAGCATCGTCCAGCCGAGGTCGTCGAGGTAGTCGGTCACGAAGGGGCCGTTGTCGTGGTTGCCCGCCACGGCGAAGCGGTCGAGGTCGTCGAAGGTCCGGTCGAGCGAGTCGAGGCTGAAGGCCTCCCACGGCTGGCCGGTCGAGGTGTCGTCCCCGGCGTCGAGCACGACGCTCGCGCCCGCCTGGTCGCCGATGGCGCGCGCGACGCGGTCCATGCCGATGTTGTCGTGCCGGTCGCTCACGACCAGGGCCACGGTCTCGTCGTCGTCCGGCTCGTTCAGCTCGAGCGACTCGGCCTCCTCGGCCGCCGCGTCGTAGAACTCCTTGCTCTTGTCGTAGGTGTCGACGGCGCTCTGGATCAGCCGCTGCGTCTGCACCGTGGTCGGGCTGTTGCGGATCTCGATGCCCGCCGCCTCCTCCGGCACGGGGAAGCCGGCCATGAAGGTCTCGAGCGGCTCCCACTCCCCTTGCGCCTCCTGGGTGTCCTCGTCGGAGGCCCAGGGCTGCCAGAGGAACAACGGCACGGTCAGCAGGAGTACGCCGCCGAGGACTCCCTTCCGGGTCCGCACTCCGCGGAAGAGCTGGCCGCGCCGGTGCGGGCCGAGCAGCCACCAGGTCGCGAGCGGCACCAGGCCGAGCGCGAGCCCGCGCAGGGCGGCCGAGGAGGCCATGTCGCGGACCGCGTCGCTGACCTTGGCGACCTGCGAGTCGGGCTCGCTGGCGATGAAGGCGTAGCGCGCGAAGAGCTCCTCGACCGACTCGGTCTGGGTCTTGCCCAGCACCAGGTCGACCCCGACCGGACCGCCCGAGGCTCGCCGGACGTCGGGCAGCAGCGGGCCCGTCCGCAGCGAGACCTGGCCGTCGAAGGTCGGGGTCACCACCGCGTCGTGGCTCGCGACGACGACCGTGCGGCTGTCCCCGAGGAAGAACGCCAGCCCGGACGAGACCCCGACGGTGAGGCACACCGCCGTGAGGACGAGCCCGGTCAGGGCCCGCCGCGTGCTAGCTCCGGGCCTGCGCAATCGCATACAGGGTCACCGACGCCGCGACTCCGGCATTGAGCGACTCGAGCTGGTTGGCCATGGGGATCGAGACGAGCGCGTCGCACGTCTCCGACACGAGCCGGCCCAGTCCCTTGCCCTCGGAGCCGACCACGACGACCAGCGGTCCGGTGGCCAGGCCGTCGGCAGCGACCAGCTCAGGGAGCGAGATCTCGCCGTCGGCAGCGAGCCCGACGACCATGCACCCGGCTTCCTGGAGGGCCTTGAGCTGCCGCACG
This sequence comes from Nocardioides allogilvus, assembly GCF_003047285.1. GTDB lineage: Bacteria > Actinomycetota > Actinomycetes > Propionibacteriales > Nocardioidaceae > Nocardioides > Nocardioides allogilvus. The sequence goes on from NZ_PZYX01000004.1 coordinate 6,647, forward strand.
AGGTTGACCGTCTGCGCGATCGGGATGCGGGCGGCGGCGCCGGCGCTCGACTTCCACGCGGCGGCGGTCATGCCCGCGGCGCGACGCTCGGGGATCAGCACGCCGTGTGCACCGAAGCCGGACGCCGAGCGAACGACGGCACCCAGGTTGCGGGGGTCGGTGACCGAGTCGAGCGCCACGATCAGCGCCTTCTCACCGGCGTCGGCGGCCCGCTGGAGCAGGTCGTCGGCGTGGGCGTACTCGTAGGACGGCAGCCGGGCCGCGAGGCCCTGGTGCACGGCGCCCGCGGTCATCCGGTCGAGCTCGGCGCGGGTGACCTCGAGCAGCGGATAGCCGTGCTCGGCCGCCATCTTGAACGCGTCGCGCAGTCGTCCGTCGCGCTCGGCTCCCTCGGCGACGTACACAGCCGTCACGGGGATGCCGGCGGTGAGGACCTCGACGACGGAGTTGCGACCGGCCACCCACTCGGCGTCGGTCGACTTGGTCGTGCGGCGCTTCGGGCGCACCGTCTCCACCCGCTCGGCGCGCTTCGCCGACTTGTGGGCCTTGTGGTAGGGCCGGTCCTTGGCCGGGGGCGTCGGGCCCTTGCCCTCGAGGCCGCGACGGACCTGTCCGCCGGAACCGACGGTCGCGCCCTTGCCGCCCTTGCGGACCGAACCCTTGCGCTGAGAATTACCAGCCATTTCAAATGCTCCACTTCGGCCCTGAGGGCGTGTCTTCGATCTCGATGCCGGCCGCCTTGATGCGGTCGCGGATCGCGTCCGCCCGGGCCCAGTCCTTGTCGGCTCGCGCGGTGGCGCGGTCTTCGAGCAGTGCGGTGATGAGTACGTCGACGGCGCCGCGCAGCTTCTCGTCGTCGGCGCCACCCGTGGTCGTCCAGCCCGGGTCGGCCGGGTCGAGGCCGAGCACGTCGAGCATGGCGCGCACGGAGGCGGCGTTGCCGCGCAGGGCGTCGGCGTCACCGCCCTCGGTGAGCAGCTTGTTGCCCTCGCGGACGACGTCGTGGATGGCGGCGACGGCGGCGGGGGTGCCGAGGTCGTCGTCCATCGCCTCGATGAACTCCGAGCACAGCATCCCGCCGGTCGGCACCTCGCCGCCGAGGGACGTTGCTGCTCGCTCGAGGAAGTTCTCGATCCGCCGGAACCCGACTGCCGCCTCGTCGAGCGCCTCGAAGCTGAACTCGACGTGGGAGCGGTAGTGGGCGGAGACCATGTAGAAGCGCAGCTCGATGCCGCGCACGCGCTTGAGCACCTCGGGCACGAGCAGCGAGTTGCCGAGCGACTTGCTCATCTTCTCGCCGGCGGTGGTGATCCAGGCGTTGTGCAGCCAGTAGGACGCGAACGGCAGTCCCGCGGCGCGCGACTGGGCCTGCTCGTTCTCGTGGTGCGGGAAGCGCAAGTCGACGCCGCCACCGTGGATGTCGAAGGCGGGGCCGAGGTACTTGCTCGCCATCGCCGAGCACTCGATGTGCCAGCCGGGACGGCCCTTGCCCCACGGGCTGGGCCACGCCGCGGACTCCGGCTCGGAGGGCTTGTAGCCCTTCCACAGCGCGAAGTCGCGGGGGTCGCGCTTGCCGCGCGGGTCGGCGTCGGTCGCCGGTTCCATGTCGTCGATGCCTTGCCGGGTCAGCTCGCCGTACGACGGCCAGGAGCGCACGTCGAAGTAGACGTCGCCCGAACCGTCCGCCGCGGGATAGGCGTGGCCACGCTCGATCAGGATCGAGATGAGCTCGATCATCTCCGGGACCGTGCCGGTCGCGCCGGGCTCGTAGGTCGGCGGCAGCACGTTGATCGAGGCCAGCGCGGTGGTCAGCTCGGCGTGCATCGCGAAGGCGAGGTTGTACCAGGGGCGGCCCTGCTCGGCGGCCTTGGCGAGGATCTTGTCGTCGATGTCGGTGACGTTGCGGATGAAGTGCACGTCGTAGCCGTTCGCCGTCAGCCAGCGCCGCAGCACGTCGAAGTTGACCGCCGATCGCACGTGCCCGACGTGCGGCTCCGACTGCACGGTGAGTCCACAGACGTAGATGCCCGCCTTCCCCTCCTCGAGGGGAACGAAGTCACGAACTTCGCGGGTCGCAGTGTCATGGAGGCGCAGGGTCACCCGCCAAGTCTAGGGGCGCACGCCCCTCTGGCCTGATTCCCCGGGGCGTGTGACTCATGGGACAAAAGTGACGTCGGCGGGTTACCGTCTCCGGGTGGTACGTCGCAGCGCTCTCGCCCCCGTCCTCGTCCTGCTCGCCGGTTCGCTCGCGGCCGTCGGTCCGGCGCACGCCGGCGACCCCCAGGCACGCCGCGCCTCCTCCAGCATCGCGAACACCTCGTGGTCCACGGGCGCCCAGTGGCGCGCCGGGGAGCTCAAGGGCCTCCGCGTCCGGGCCGGCTCCCTCGTCGTGAAGAAGCCGCGCACCGGGAAGCTCGGCGGCCGCGCCTACCAGGTCGGCACCTGGACCTCCCCGTGGGCGGCTCCCGGCTTCGGCCTGACCCAGCTGATCCCGAGCTGGGAGGCCGTGACCGAGGGCGACTCGGTGGTGAAGGTGCAGGTCCGCGGCCAGGCCGCCGACGGCACCGTCTCCAGCTGGGACTCCATGGCCGAGTGGACGCTGGACAACCCCGCCCTGCGGCGCCGCTCCCTCGGCAGCCAGGCCGACGACCTCGGGCGGGTCAGCGTCGACACCTGGCAGGCCGCGACCGCGATCACCCAGTGGCAGGTCCGGGTCAGGCTCTACCGCAACGCCACCAGCAAGCCGCTCGTGCGCCTCGATCGCGTCGGCGCGATGGCCAGCGCGCTCGTGCCCCGGGGCAGCGCCCCGACGTCGGCTCCGGGCCCGGCGGCCGGGACCGTCCTCGACGTGCCGACGTTCTCCCAGATGACGCACTCGGGCCACTACCCGCAGTGGGGTGGCGGCGGCGAGGCCTGGTGCTCGCCGACCTCGACCGCGATGGTGCTGGCCTACTACGGCCTCCAACCGGGTCCGTTCCCCGACATCACGGCCGGCCACGCCGACCCGCAGGTCGACCACACCGCGCGCCTGGTCTTCGACCACGCCTACGACGGCACCGGCAACTGGGCCTTCAACACCGCCTACGCCAGCACCCTGACCGCCGGCGACGCCTACGTCACCCGCCTGCGCGACCTGCGCGCCGCGGAGGACTTCATCCTCGCCGGCGTCCCCCTGGTCGCGTCGGTCGCCTTCGGGCGCAACCAGCTCACCGGCGCCCCGATCTCGGCCAGCAACGGTCACCTGATGGTGATCGTCGGGTTCGAGGCCGACGGCGACGTCGTCGTCAACGACCCGGCGGGCGCGAGCAACAGCGCCGTACGCCGTGTCTATGACCGCGACGAGTTCGAGGACATCTGGATCAACGCCAGCGGAGGCGTCGTCTACGTCATCAACCGCTGACTAGGTTGAACGCATGACGACTGCGTTGGTCCTGGGTGGCGGCGGCATCACTGGCATCGCGTGGGAGCTGGGCATCCTGGCCGGGCTCGCGGAGGCAGGGATCGACCTGACCGGCGCGGACCGCGTCATCGGCACGTCGGCCGGTTCGGTGGTGGGCGTGCAGATCACGAGCGGTACGGCGATCGCCGACCTCTACGAGCAACAGCTCGCCCCGCCCGACGCCGAGCTGGGCGGGCGCCTGTCGCGCCTGGCCCTGCTGAAGATGGTGCCGCCCTACGTCCTGCCCGGTGACGGCCGCACCAAGCTGGCCCGGGTCGGCAAGCTGGCGCTGAAGTCGCACCAGCCCGGCAGCATCGATCGCGAAGGCATCATCCGCTCCCGGATCACGAGCGAGGACTGGCCCGAGCGCGACCTCCGGATCGCGACCGTCGAGGTCGAGACCGGCGAGTTCACGGTGTTCACGCGCGAGAGCGGTGTCGACGTCGTCAGCGCTGTCGCGGCGAGCTGCGCCGTACCCACCGTCTGGCCGCCGGTCGCGATCAACGGCCGTCACTACATCGACGGTGGCATGCGCTCGACCGCCAACGTCGACCTCGCGACCGGGGCCGAGCGGGTCGTCGTGCTCGCCCCGCTGCCGCAGGCGCTCAGCAAGAAGACCTCGATCCGGGCCCAGCTGGAGAAGGTCGCACCGCGCGAGTGGAGCGTCATCACCCCCGACCCCGAGGCCCTGGCGGCCTTCGGCAAGAACCTGCTCGACCCCGCCAAGCGCGCCGATGCGGCGCGGGCGGGGCTGCGCCAGTCGGCCGACCTCGTCGACGAGGTGCGCCACGTCTGGACGGCTGGTTCCTAGGTCGCCCTGACCTGGATGGTGTGCCAGCCGGTGGCGCCGTCGGGCAGCACGTCGCGCCGCACACCCGTCTGCTCCAGCCCGTCGTTGTCCGTGGCGCGCACCCGGAGCTCGTGCTCGCCCTCGTCCAGGGAGACCGTGAGCGCCCACTGCACCCAGGTGTCCTCCGACGGGGTCTGCGCCAGCTGGGCCGGCTGCCACTCGCCACCGTCGACCGAGAGCTCCACCGTGTCGATGCCGGTGTGCTGGGCCCACGCGAGGCCACCGACGTTGACGTCACCGACGGCGACGTCGTCGCCGGAGCGGGGTACGTCGATGCGCGACGCCATCTTGACCGGACCCTCCTCCGACCAGCCCCGGTCGGTCCAGAACGCCGAGACGTCGGCGAAACGGGTGACCTCGTAGTCGACGACCCACTTGGTGGCCGAGACGTAGCCGTAGAGGCCGGGCACGATCGTGCGCACCGGGAAGCCGTGCTCGATCGGCAGCGGCTTGCCGTTCATCGCGACGGCCAGCATCGCGTCGCGGTCGTCGGTGAGGGCGGACAGCGGGGTCGCGCAGTTCCAGCCGTCCTCCGAGGTCTGCAGGATGCAGTCGGCCGAGGGATCGAGACCGACCTCCTCGAGGAGATCGGCGATGCGGATGCCGCTCCACCAGGCGTTGCCGACCAGGTCGCCGCCGACCTCGTTGCTCACGCAGTTGAGGGTCATCCACGACTCGGTGAGCTGGCGCGCGACCAGGTCGTTGTAGGTCAGGACGAGCTCGCGGTCGACCAGCCCGTGGATGCGCAGCGTCCAGTCCTTCGGCTCGATCGTCGGCACCGAGATCGCCGTGTGGATGAGGTAGAAGTCGTCGTTGGGGGTCTGCCACGGCGCGATCCCCGGCAGCCCGATGGAGGTGTCGGCCGGCGCGAGCGGACGCGTGACGCCCTCGAGCCGCAGCAGCCGACGACTCTCGGCGACGTGCCGACGGCCGCGACCCACGACCCGCCCGGCCCCGGCGATGCCGACCGCGGCGAGCCCGAAGACGCCCGCCACCATCAAGAAGACCCGCCGCTCGCGCGACTCGAGCTCGGGGTGGGCGCGCTCGGTGACCAGCGGCTTGGACAGCGCCGACAGGACGACGAGCCAGGTCACGAAGCCCACCAGGACGGGCAGCACGTCGACGACGCTGGCACCGGGCTGGACCATCACCGCGGCGCCCCCGACGAGGGCCAGGACGACCCACACGAGCACCGGCTTCAGCACGCTGTGGCGCGCGAGCGAGCCCGCGAGCGCACCCATCGCGACCAGGCAAGCCACGATGCCGAGGATCAGCAGCGGCTTGTCGAGCTGGCCGACGATGCTGATGAGCCACTCGGCGATCGCGCCCGGCGTGAGGCGGATGATCAGCTCGGCGACCGCCACGACCGGCGACTCCCGGATCGTGAGGGCCATCGCCGTGGCATAGCTCGTGGCGAGTCCCACGAACATCGTCACGACTCCGGCCGCTGCCCAGCGACCCCGATTGTCATCCACCTGTCCATCATGGCCGATGACCGGGCATGATCTGCGCGTGAGCCTTCCCCGCATCGGCATCGGCACGGACGTCCATCGCCTCGTCGAGGGCGTGCCGATGCACCTCGCCGGGCTGGCCTGGCCCGACGAGCCGCGGGGGCTCGAGGGTCACTCCGACGCCGACGTCGCCGCCCATGCCGCCTGCGACGCGCTGTTCTCCGCCGCCGGCATCGGTGACCTCGGCTCACACTTCGGCACCAGCGAACCCGCGTGGGCGGGCGCGTCCGGCGCCACCCTCCTCGCCGAGTCGGCCCGCCGGGTCCGCGCTGCGGGCTTCGAGATCGGCAACGTCGCCGTCCAGGTGATCGGCAACGCCCCACGGCTCGGCCCTCGCCGTACCGAGGCCGAAGCCGCTCTCTCCGCCGCGCTCGGCGCCCCCGTGTCGGTGAGTGCGACCACCACCGACGGGCTCGGCCTCACCGGTCGCGGCGAGGGCGTCGCCGCGATCGCGACCGCCCTCGTGGCGCCGGCCGGCTGATCGTCGTACGGCGAAGCACCCAACTGCAGGCAGTTGGCCGGGCTCCCGACCTGATCCACGCTCGCGGTGCCACGCTCCGCCCTGAACTGCCTGCAGTTGGCGAACGCTGAGGTGGGTCCGACGCCGACTCAGGTCGCGACGGCGAGCCGGTAGCCGCGCTTGACCACGGTCTGGACGACCGTGGTGCCCAGCGCAGCGCGCAGACGGGCGACGGCCATCTCGACGGCGTGCTCGGAGACAGCGGTGCCGCTCGGCAGGGCGGCGAGCAGGTCGCTGCGGGACACGACGTGGCCCGGGTTGACGACGAGGGCCTGCAGCACGGCAAGCGGCGCGGGCGAGAGCCTGATCTCGACACCGTCGAGGAGAACCATGTCGCCGTGCATCAGCAGCACGTGGTCGGCGACCTCGATCGACAACCCGTCGCGGCGTGAGGGCAGCTCGGTCTCGAGCAGCTTGATCATCGCGGCCAGCCGGGAGCGCTCGGGCATGATCGTCGGCACGCCCCACATCTCGAAGGCGGCCGCCGTCACGGGGCCGACGCAGGTCGCGATGACGTCGGCCTGGAACGCGGCGACGACGTCGTCGCGGCGGCCGGTGACACCGGCGACCGCCATCAGCGACGCGACAGCGGGAGCGGACGTGAAGGTGACCGCGTCGAGCTTGCGCTCGGCGATCAGGTCGACCATCCGGAACATCGGCTCGGGGTCCTCGGCGCTCATGACGCGATAGACCGTCACCACGTCCACGCGGGCGCCCTGGCGCTGCAGGGCGTGCGCGACCATCGACAGCGACTGGCCGTGCTCCTGCACGACGATGCGCCGCCCCTCGAGGTCGCGACCGCGCAGGTGCGCGAGCACGTCCTCGAAGCACTCCGAGTCCGGGGCCCACAGCTCGCGGATCCCCCGGCGGCGCAGTGCGCCGACGCTCTTGGGGCCGCGCGCGAGCACCTCGGCGGCACCGATCGCGGTGACGAGCTCGTCGTGCAGGCCCCACTGCTCGGCGGCCGCGAACCAGGTCTTCATGCCGATGCCGGTGGTGGCGACGAAGATGTCGATCGGCTCGGTCAGCAGCGCCTCGGTCGCCATGCGCAGCTCGGCGTCGTCGACCCGGTTGGGGTCGCTGGAGAGGACCGGTGCCCAGTCGACCTTGGCCCCGCGCCGCTCGAGCAGGGCGATCTGGTCCTCGACCTTGCGGGCCGCGGTCACCCCGATCCGATAGCCCTCCAGCGGCAGGTCAGGCTTGCTCCGCTCGCTCACGCGACCGCACGCCGCCGTCCACCGACGTGCACGAAGCCGCCCTCGACCAGGACGTCGTAGCAGGGCACGCTGGCCTGCTCGTCGTCGAGGCACACGCCGGTCCGCAGGTCGAAGGCGTGCTTGTGCATGGGACTCGCGACGAAGGGCACCCCGGCCCGGGTCCCGACGATGCCGCGCGCCAGCACCGAGGCCTTGGCGAACGGGTCGTGGTTGCCGAGGGCATAGACCTCGCCGTCGTGGGTGCGGAAGATCGCGACGGCCTGGCCGTGCACCAGCGCCGTGACGCCGCGTTCGATCTCCAGGTCGTCCACGGAACACACCTTCTCCCAGGTGCGGTCGCCGCGCGTCATCGGACGGCCCCGACCGTGGTCTCGACGGGAGCACCGACGGAGATCGTCGACGCGAGCAGCACCGGCTCGTCCGGGTCCGCCGGGCGGATCTGGCCGCGCTCCTCGGTGAAGGAGATCGTCGGGTCGGGGGTGTCGGGGGCGTTGACGAACGAGACGAACCGACCGAGCTTCTCGGGGTCCTCCAGCGTCGCCTTCCACTCGTCGAAGTAGCCGCCGACGTGCCGTGCCATCTCGGCCTCCAGCTCGGCGCCGAGGCCGAGCGAGTCGTCCACGACGACCTCGCGCACCCGGTCGAGCCCGCCGTCGAGCGACTCCATCCAGCCGGCCGTGCGCTGCAGGCGGTCGGCGGTGCGGATGTAGTACATGAGGAAGCGGTCCAGGTAGGAGATCAGCGTCTCGGTGTCGATGTCGCCCGCGAGCAGCTGTGCGTGGGCCGGTACGGCGCCGCCGTTGCCGCCGACGTAGAGGTTCCACCCCTTCTCGGTCGCGATCACACCGAAGTCCTTGCCGCGCGCCTCGGCGCACTCCCGGGCACACCCGCTCACGCCGCCCTTGAGCTTGTGGGGGCTGCGCAGCCCGCGGTAGCGCAGCTCGAGCGCGATCGCGAGCCCGACGCTGTCCTGCACACCGAAGCGGCACCAGGTCGACCCGACGCACGACTTCACCGTCCGCAGCGACTTGCCGTAGGCGTGGCCGGACTCGAAGCCCGCGTCGACGAGCCGGCGCCAGATCGCGGGCAGCTCCTCCATCCGGGCACCGAACAGGTCGATCCGCTGGCCGCCGGTGATCTTCGTGTAGAGGTTGAAGTCGCGCGCGACCTCGCCGATCACGATCAGCTTGTCGGGGGTGATCTCCCCACCGGGGATGCGCGGGACGACGGAGTAGGTGCCGTTGCGCTGGATGTTGGCGAGGTAGGCGTCGTTGGTGTCCTGCAGCCGAGCGGTCTCCTTCTCCAGCACGTGCCCGTTGAACTGGCTGGCCAGGATGCTGGCGATCGCCGGCTTGCAGATGTCGCAGCCGCGGCCGGTGCCGTGGGCCTCGACGATGTCGTCGAAGCGCTTGTAGCCGTGGACCGCGACGACGTCGAACAGCTCCTGGCGGCTCAGCCGGAAGTGCTCGCACAGGCCCTTGTCGACCACCTTGCCGACGCTCTCGAAGTGCTCCTCGATGATGTTCTTGACGACGCTGACGCAGCTGCCGCAGGTGCTGCCGGCGCGGGTGCACTTCTTGACGTCCGCGACGCTCTCGCAGCCGTCCTCGGTGACCGCGTGCAGGATCTGGCCCTTGGTCACGTCGTTGCACGAGCACACCTGCGCCTCGTCGGGCATGCCGAGCTTCACGCCGCCGCGGCTCGCGGGCAGGATCAGCTCCTCCGGGTTGGCCGGGAGCGCGAGCCCGCTCGCGACGAGCGGTCGGAGCACGCCGTACGCCGATGCGTCGCCGACGAGGATCCCGCCCAGCAAGCGGGTGCCGTCGTCGCTGATGACGAGCTTCTTGTAGACCCCGGCGACCGCGTCGGAGTAGACCAGCTCGAGGGCGCCCTCGGTGGTGGCGAAGGCGTCACCGAAGCTGGCGACATCGACGCCGAGCAGCTTGAGCTTGGTGGACATGTCGGCGCCGGTGAAGGCGCCCGGGCCCTTGAGGAGGGCGTCGACGACGACCTCGGCCATGGCGTAGCCGGGGGCGACCAGGCCGTACATCGTGCCGCCGGGCGCCGCGCACTCGCCGATCGCGAAGATCCGGGGGTCGGAGGTGCGGCACTGCTCGTCGACCAGGACGCCGCCGCGCTCGGCGACGTCGAGGTCGCACTCGCGAGCCAGCGCGTCACGCGGGCGGATGCCGGCGGAGAAGACGACGATCTCGACCGGCAGGGGCTCCTCGACGTCCTTGAACTTGAGCCCGCTGACGACACCGTCGTCGTCGCCGTCGATCAATTCGGTCATCACGCCGGTGTGGACGTCGAGCCCCAGCTGCTCGATGTGGCGCTTCAGCGTGGCACCACCGGCGGCATCGACCTGGACGGCCATCAGTCGCGGCGCCATCTCGACGACGTGGGTCCGGACGCCGAGCTGGTGCAGCGCGTTGGCCGCCTCGAGGCCCAGGAGACCGCCGCCGATGACCGCGCCGGCCGTGGCGGTCCTCGACGCCTCGCGGATCGCCTCGAGGTCCTCGATGGTGCGGTAGACGAAGACGTTGTCGAGCTCCTTGCCGGGCACGGGCGGCACGAACGGCGCCGCGCCGGTGGCCAGGACGAGCCCGTCGTAGGAGATCGTGTGCACGGCGCCCGGGTTGGTCAGGGGCTCGTCGGTCGAGCGCGGTGCCGGGGAGACGTAGGTGACGGTGCGACCGACCCGGTCGATCGCCGTGACGGCGGCGTCGAGGACGAGGCGCACGCGCGGGTCGGCGTACTCCCCCTCGGGAAGCAGCGAGAGCTCGTCGGCGCTCTCGGCGGCGAAGAAGCTCGTCAGCGCGACCCGGTCGTAGGCGGGGCGGGGCTCCTCGCCCAGGACCACGATGTCGTGGGTCTCGGTGAGCCCGCGCTCGATCGCGGCCTGGACGAAGCGGTGGCCGACCATGCCGTGGCCGACAACAACGAGAGTGGGTCGCAGGTGCGTCATGTCCTGACGGTAGGAAACCCATGTTGTGTCGGGTGTTTCCTCATGTTTCGGGGAGGAAAACCCTCACTCACGTTGCTCACGGCAGCAGCAGCGCTGAGTCCCCGAACTCGTGCCACAGGTAGCCGTTCGCGACAGCGTGGTCGTACGCCGCCTGCGTGAGCGCTCGTCCGGCCACGGCCTCGACCAGCAGGAGGTGAGAGGCGTGCGGGTCGTGCCAGCCGGTGATCAACCCGTCGACGACCTCCGGCGGCGCGGCCGGCGTGACGACGCGGTCGGTCCAGCCGGCGTTGGCGACGACGGCGCCGTCGCACACGGCCGACTCGAGCGCCCGGGTCGCCGTGGTGCCGACCGCGATGACCCGACCGCCTCCGGCCCGCGCGGCGTTGATCGCACGGGCGCTCGGCTCCGGCACCTCGAACCACTCCGGCCCGGGCGCCTCGCCGGCCTCCTGCGAGGAGAAGCCGGTGTGCAGGGTGACCGGTGCGAACGCCACCCCGCGGGCGACCAGCCCGGTCACCAGCGCCTCGGTGAAGGGCCGCCCGGCCGAGGCCATCTCGACGCTGCCGGGCCGCGTGCCGAAGACCGTCTGGTAGGCGGACAGGGGATAGCGCCGGTCGAGGTAGCCGTAGGCGATCGGCCGGCCCGCGCGTGCCAGCGCTGCATCGAGGTCACCGCGCACACGGCCCCGCCACAACCGGTTGCCCTGCCCCGTCGGGGAGGAGCCCCGCTCGGTCGGCCAAGGTCCGACCAGCGTCACACGCGCGACGCCGAGGCGCACCACGTCACCGTGCTGCGCGTCCAGCACGGCCCGCGCCGCGTCGGGAGCCGAGCGCAGCTCGACCACCCGCTCTCCCCCGTCGAGCCGGGCCGCCACGTGCAGCACCACGTGCTCGTCGTGCAGGGTCGCGTCGAGCTCACCCGGGACCGTCGCTGAGTTGTTGACGACCAGCACGTCGCCGGCGCGCAGGTGCTCGGGCAGGTCACGGAACCTCGCATGGCTGATGCCGTCCGGCGTGCCCACGAGCAGCCGCACCTCGTCCCGCGCCAGCCCCCGCCACTCGGCGGGCCGCGGCGCGAATGCCGACGCCTCGAAGTGCACTCCCGGCGCCTCGCTGAGCGTGGTCATCAGAAGTCCTCCGCCCGGTAGCGCCCGGACGCGGGACGCCGGTCGAGGAGGCGGAGCAGCCTCGGCACAACCGACTCCGGCAGCGGCCGGTCCGAGATGTCCTCGCCCGGGAACGCGTCCTGGTGCATCTGGGTGCGCATGTCGCCGGGGTCCACGGCGAAGGCCGTCACGCCGACCTCGGCCGCGAAGGTGAGCGTCACGTGGTCGAGCGCAGCCTTGCTGGCGCCGTACAGGCCCCAGGTCTCGTAGTGGTTGACGGCCGCATCGGAGCTGATGGACACGATGACCGACTCCTGGGGGCGCAGCCACGGCAGCAGCTCGCCGGTGAGGACGAGCGGTGCGCCGATGTTGGTGGGCCAGACCTCCATCAGGTCCGGGATGCCCACCTCGGCCAGCGGGCGCATCGGCAGCGGCCCGAGGGTGCTGGCGTTGTGGACCAGCAGGTCGAGGCGGCCTCGCTCCCACACCGCGTTGACGAGCGCCGAGCGGTGGTCGGCGTCGGTGATGTCGCCGATGATCGCGGTGACACCTGCGGGGAAGTCCGCCTCCTTGACCCTCCCCTCGTGCCGTCCGTCGGTGATGACGTGCCAGCCGTCGGCTGCCAACGCCCTGGTCAGGGCGAGCCCCAGGCCCGCCGTTCCTCCGGTGACGAGAGCCACCCGTGCTTGTGTGTTCGTGGTCATGCGGCAATCATTCAAGTTGAAGTTAACTTGAGTTCAAGGGGAGATCATGGACAAGCACGATCAGCTGCCGATCGGCGAGATCGTCGAGCGCAGCGGGTTCGCTGCCTCGGCCCTGCGCTTCTACGAGTCCGAGGGCCTGATCGAGGCGACGCGCTCGGGCGGCGGGCAGCGCCGCTTCGAGCGCAGCGTGCTCCGCCGGCTGGCCTTCATCCGGGCCGCGTCCAACGTCGGGCTGACGCTCGAGGAGATCAAGGAGGAGCTCTCCCGGCTGCCTGCCAACCGCACGCCCACCAAGGCCGACTGGCAGAAGATCTCCCGGCACTGGGGTGCCCGCCTCGACGAGCAGATCGCCGCCCTGCAGCGGCTCAAGGGCGGACTCGAGTCGTGCATCGGCTGCGGCTGCCTGAGCCTCCAGCGCTGCGCCTTCTCCAACCCCGGCGACTGGGTCGCCAGCTCCGAGAACGCGCCCGGGGCAGGCCTCCTCCCCGACTCGCTGCGCAAGCCGCACCCCACCCGGCGCTGACTCAGCCGGAGGGTACGGCGACGGGCGCAGGCGCTTCCTCGGCCAGCAGGCGCCGTACGACCGACTCGCAACCGCCGCAGCCGGTGGTCGCGCGCGTCGTCTCGCGGCAGGACTCGAACGACGAGCAGGCGCGGATCGCGCCGGCGCTCACGCCCGCGCAGGCGCAGACCTCGGCCTCGTCGGGCAGCACCACCGGAGCCGAGGCGGGCTCGCCGAGGAGCAGCTGACCCGGTTCGTCCGGCCCGAGCACGGTGCCGCGGTCGTAGAGCTGGGTGATCAGCCCGACCCGCGACAGGTCGCCGACGAGCGCGGCGGCGACGATCACCCCGCCCTCGACGACGAGTCGTCGGTGCGAGCCGGCGATCGGGTTCGTCATCTCGACGACCTCGCCGACCGCCCGCTCCGGGTCGCCCAGCACGGCGACCTCGAGGTCGGTGGCCCGCAGCCGGGCGACGCTGCGCGAGCCGTCGTAGCGCATGGTGCCCCCGGCGAGGACGTCGGCGAGCACGCCCGCCTGCTCCCAGGCGGGCGGCACGAAACCGGTGACGCGACGACGGTGCTCGGCGCAGTCGCCGATCGCGTGGATGCGCTCGTCGGTGATCGAGCGCAGCGACGAGTCGACGACGACGCCGCGACGCACCATCAGCTCCGCCCGCCGGGCCAGCGCCGTCGAGGGCCGCCCGCCGGCGGTCAGCACGACCAGGTCGGCGCTCAGCTCGTAGCCGTTGTCGAGGCGCACGCCGTCCTCCGTCATCTTGATCGCGCGTGCGCCGGTGTAGACGTCGGTGCCGAGGCGACGCAGGTCGCGCGCGAGCACCCGGCCGCCCGGCTCGCCGAGCTGGGAGGCGAGCAGGTGCTCCGCACCCTCGACGATCTCGGTGTGCAGGCCGCGGATCGACAGCGCCCGCGCGACCTGGAGTCCGAGCAGTCCCCCGCCGACGACGACGGCGCGCGCACCCTCGACGGCCGCGTCGTCGAGACCACGGCAGTCGGCCAGCGACCGGAACGCGTGCACGCGCGGGTGCAGCGAGCCGTCCCAGCGGACCAGCCCGCGGATCGGCGGCAGCGTCGGGATCGATCCGGTCGCGAGCACCAGCCGGTCGAAGGGGAGACGCGTCCCGTCGACCAGCATCACCTCGCCGGCGCCACGATCGATCTCGAGCACCCGCGCGCCGAGTCGCAGGTCGACGCCCTGCGCCGCGAACCACGAGGCAGGCCGCAGCGTGATCGCGTCGATGCTGTGGGTCCCCTCGAGCACCGCCGACAGCAGGATTCGGTTGTACGGCGCATGCTGCTCGTCCGCAAGCACCGTCACCGATCCGGCGTAGGAGCGGGAGACGAGCTCCTCCACGAGACGGACGGCGGCCATGCCGCCGCCGATGACCACGAGGCGTTCAGACATCCAGCACCTCGGGTTCTCGGGACGGTCGCGGGACGACCTGCTCGAACGCCGAGGAGACCGTCGCTGCGCACACCTTGAACTCCGGCATCCGCGAGGCCGGGTCGAGGGCGTCGTTGGTCAGCCGGTTGGCACCGACCCAGTGGAACGGCACGAAGATCGTGTCCGGCCGGATGGTCGTGACCACCCGCGCGGGGGCGCTCATCGTCCCGCGCCGGGTGGCGACGTTCACCAAGGACCCGTCCACGGCGCCGATGCGTCCGGCCAGCATCGGGTGCAGCTCGACGAAGGGCCCGGTGTCGGGGAGATCGCGCACCCGACGAGTCTGCGCTCCGGACTGGTACTGCGCGAGCACCCGACCGGTCGTGAGATGCACGGGATAGTCGGCGTCCGGCACCTCGGCCGGGCCGCGGTGCTCGACGACAAGAAACCGAGCGAGCCCGTCAGGGTGGGCGAAGGAGTCCACGAACATATGTGGTGTCCCCGGATGAGAAACGGTCGGACATGGCCAGAAGACGCCGTGCTCGGTGACGATCCGGTCGTAGGTGATCCCGGCGTAGTCCGCCTTGCCGCCGGCCGAGGCGCGGCCGAGCTCGGAGAAGATCTCCTCGGGCTCGACGGAGAACGGGATCGGCGAGCCGAGCCGGGACGCCAGCCCGGCGATCACGTCGAGGTCGGACCGCACGCCCGACGGCGGGCTGACGGCTCGCTGCCGCAGGATCACCCGTCCCTCGAGGTTGGTCATCGTGCCCGTCTCCTCGGCCCACTGCGTCACGGGCAGCACGACGTCGGCGATGGCGGCGGTCTCGGACAGGACGATGTCGGCCACGACGAGCAGGTCGAGCGCCTCGAGCCGGGAGGTCACGTGCGTCGCGTTGGGCGCGGACACCACGATGTTGGAGCCGAAGACCAGCAACGCGGACGGACCGTCAGCCTGGCCCAGCGCGTCCAGCAGCTCGTACGCCGATCGCCCCTTCCCCGGCAGCGAATCGGGAGCGACTCCCCACACGCCCGCGACGTGCGAGCGCGCGGCCGGGTCGTCGATCATCCGGTAGCCGGGCAGCTGGTCGGCCTTCTGCCCGTGCTCGCGGCCGCCCTGCCCGTTGCCCTGCCCGGTCAGGCAGCCGTAGCCCGCGCCGCGCTTGCCGGGCATCCCCAGCGCCAGGGCGACGTTGATCCAAGCCAGCACCGTGTCGGAGCCGGTCGCATGCTGCTCGGCACCCCGTGCGGTGAGCACCATGACGCGAGAAGCCCCGCCCAGCAGCGCAGCCAGCGCGCGCACTTCTGACGCCTGGACCCCCGTCATGCGCTCGACCCGCTCGGGCCACCACGCGCCCGCGGAGTCACGGACCGCCTCCCAGCCGCTCGTCCGGGCGGCGATGTAGTCCTCGTCGACCAGCCCGCCCGCGACGAGCAGGTGCAGGACTCCGAGCGCCAGCGCCAGGTCGCCGCCCGGGACGGGCTGCACGAACACGTCGGCACGGTCTGCTGTCGCCGTACGGCGCGGATCGATGACCACGACCTTGCCCCCGCGCTCCCGGACGGCGTCGAGGTGGCGCGCCGCCGGCGGCATCGTCTCGGCCATGTTCGACCCGACGAGCACGACGACGTCGGCCTCCTCGATGTCGGCGAGCGGGAAGGGCAGGCCGCGGTCCAGCCCGAACGCCCGGGTGCCGGCCGAGGCTGCCGACGACATGCACCAGCGGCCGTTGTAGTCGATCTGCGAGGTGCCGAGCGCGACCCGGGCGAACTTGCCGAGCTGGTAGGCCTTCTCGTTGGTCAGCCCACCGCCCCCGAAGACACCGACCGTGTCGGGACCGTGCGTCGCCTTCAGGGCGAGCAGCCGGGTCGCGATCGTGTCGAGCGCCTCGTCCCAGCTGACCGGCGTGAACTCGCCGGTGGCCCGGTCGCGCAGCAGCGGCGTCGTGAGCCGCTCCCGGCCGGCGTAGAGGCCGGCGGCGCTCCAGCCCTTGCGGCACAGCGCACCCCGGTTGACCGGGAACTCCTCCCACTCGCTGACCTCGGGGACCGCCGGGCCGCGTCGGGAGACGCGCATCCCGCACTGCAGCGAGCAGTAGGGGCAGTGGGTGGTCGTCATCAGACGTTTGCTCCCGCAAGGCTCGGCGCCCGGCCGGCGAAGCTGGTCGTGCGGACGTAGACGAACCAGGTCGTGGCCAGGCAGATGACGTAGAAGCCAGCGAACACCCCGAAGGCGACCTTGATCGCCGAGACCGGGTCCTCGATCCACGGGGCACCGAAGGTCATCGGGATCAGGAAGCCGCCGAGCGCACCCACCGCACCGGCGATGCCGATGACCGCACTGGACTCCTTGGTCGCCTTGAGCATCGCCGCACCGGCTGTCTCGGGGGTCGCCTTGCGTCGAGCCTCGTTGGCCAGGATCAGCGGGATCATCCGGTAGGTCGAGCCGTTGCCGATGCCGGACGCGGCGAAGATGAACAGGAAGGCCACGAGGAACCACGGGAAGAGCTCGGAGTTGGCGTTGACCGCCGCGACGACCTCGTCGCTGTAGGGGGACGCCGCCGATCCGCCGGCCGTGTTCGTGGGTACGGCGACGAGCAGCGTCAAGGTGTAGATCACGCCGAGCGTGCCGGCGATCATCGCGACGAACGTCCAGAGGGTGACCCGCGCTCCGCCGTACTTGTCCGCGAGCCAGCCGCCGAAGGGGCGGGCGACGGAGCCGACGAGGGCGCCCAGGAAGGCGTAGTAGGCGAAGTTGATGCCGATGCCCGGCACGGTCGGGACCGGCTGGTTCCAGAAGTTGAGCTTGATCAGCAGCGGCATCGCGGCGGAGTAGCCGATGAACGAGCCGAAGGTGCCGATGTAGAGGAACGACATCACCCAGGTGTGCTTGTAGGAGAGGACCTTCAGCTGCTCGCGCGGGCTCGACCTGGCCCCGGAGAGGTTGTTCATGAAGAACCAGGCGGCGACCGCGGCGACCACGGCCAGGACGGCGTAGAGGTAGCCAGCGCGCTCGAGGTGGAAGCCGCCTTCGCTCGCCTTGACCAGGCCGAAGATGCCCGCGCCGCCGACGACGATCGGCAAGAAGAGCTGGATGACGGCGACACCGAGGTTGCCGCCCGCAGCATTGAGCCCGAGCGCCATGCCCTTCTTCTTGGTGGGGTAGAAGAAGTTGATGTTGGCCATCGAGCTGGCGAAGTTGCCGCCGCCCAGGCCCGCGGTCGCGGCGATCAGGCAGAACACCCAGTAGGGCGTCTCCGGGTGCTGCACGGCCCACGCGAAGAGCAGTGTCGGGACCAGCAGCGCCGTGGCGCTGACGATGGTCCAGTTGCGACCGCCGAACTTCGGCACCGCGAAGGTGTAGGGCAGCCGGATCAGGGCGCCGACGAGGTTGGGGATCGCGACGAGGAGGAAGAGCTGGCTGACCGTGAACGTGAAGCCCGCCTTCGGCAGCAGGGCCGCGCTCACCGACCAGAGCAGCCACACCGAGAACCCGAGGTGCTCGGAGAAGATCGACCAGATCAGGTTGCGCTTGGCGACCTTCTTCCCGGTCGACTCCCAGAACGCCTCGTCCTCGGGCGTCCAGTGGTCGATGGTCACGCCGCCTCGGTAGTTGTCCATGCCGGGAACGTAGGTCGGCGAGGTTTCGCGCTCGCTTCGGTTTGTTTCACGCAGGAGTCAACTTGTCCTCACGCCCTCACGGACCCGCTGGTCGAGCAGGCGCGCCAGCGCCGTGCCGGGACCGCGGCGCCTAGGCTCACCCCATGCCTGCTGCCGTCGTCATCGTCGCCGCGGGCTCGGGCACCCGCGTCGGCGCCGAGATCAACAAGGTCCTGCTTCCGCTCGGAGACCGCGCCGTGCTCGCCTGGTCGGTGCGCGACGCCCTGGCCGCCGATGACGTACGCCGTGTGGTGGTCGTGGTCCGCCCTGCCGACCGCCCCGCGGTGGCCGACGCGCTCGCGCCCCACCTCGGCGACGCGGAGGTCGTCCTGGTCGACGGGGGCGCGACCCGGCACGCCTCCGAGTGGGCCGCGCTCCAGCACCTGGCGCCGGCGATCGAGGCCGGCGAGGTCGACCTCGTCGCCATCCACGACGGCGCCCGCCCGCTCGCCGGTGTCGCGCTGTTCGAGGCGACGCTGGCCGCCGCCCGGACGCACACCGGCGCCATCCCGGTGGTCCCCGTGCGGGACCTGCTGACGACCGGTCTCGAGCCGGTGGTCGGCGAGCTCGGCGGCGTACAGACCCCGCAGGTGTTCCGGGCGGACCTCCTGTTGGCAGCGCACCGCACTGCTGCCGCGTCGGGTTTCGAGGGCACCGACACCGCGGCCGTGCTGGCCGCCCACGGCGACGTCGACATCGCCGCCGTGCCCAGCAGCCCGGCCAACCTGAAGATCACGTTCGCCGAGGACGTGGCGCTCGCCGAACGGCTCCTCAGCCTGCGGTGAGTGCCTCGAGGACCGCGATGTCCTCCGCCGAGGTGACGCGGCGGGCGGAGGCCGGGGCCTCGACGAGCACGACGCGGTGGGACCTGGCCAGCGTCGCGACCAGGGCCACGAGGTCCGTGCCGGGCTCGTCCTGCATGGCCGAGACGACCGAGGGCGGCAGCACCACCGGGGACACGATCGAGGTGAGGGCCTCCCGGTCCACCGTCTCGCCGACCATGCCGTCGGCCACGCGCTTGACGGTGTCGGTCACCGGCCGGGTGGCGACCACGACGACGTCGTCGTCCAGCGCGCGGCGTACGCACGTCACGATGAAGTCGGCGGGCGTCATCGGGCAGAGGGCGTCGTGCATGACGACCGGCTCCTCGGAGCGGCGCACCGCGTCCCAGGTGATGCCGCTGTCCAGGGGCGTCACCCCGGCCTCGCCCAGCGCCCAGGCGGCGCACGCGACGAGCGCCTCGCCGTGGATCAGCGAGTAGGGCAGCGACCCGCGGTCCTCGTCGAGCACGATCCCCAGCGCGGCGGGCAGGTCGTGGTCGTATCCGTCGTACAAAGTCTCAGTCATCGCTCGCACACCGTATGACGGATCGAAATGAGCGAAGGCCCCCGGGATGGTCCCGGGGGCCTTCGTGGCTCACTGCTGCGTCAGGACGCGAGCACCTCGTCGAGGATGGCCTCGGCCTTGTCCTCGTTGGTGTGCTCGGCGAGCGCGAGCTCGGAGACGAGGATCTGGCGAGCCTTCGCCAGCATCCGCTTCTCGCCGGCCGACAGGCCGCGGTCACGCTCACGGCGCCACAGGTCGCGGACGACCTCGGCCACCTTCATGACGTCGCCGGAGTGCAGCTTCTCCAGGTTGGCCTTGTAGCGGCGCGACCAGTTGGTCGGCTCCTCCACGTGCGCGGCACGAAGGACGTCGAACACGCGCTCGAGGCCCTCCTTGTCGACGACGTCGCGGACGCCCACGAGGTCGAGGTTCATGGCCGGGACCCGAACGACCAGGTCCTGCTGGGCAACAATCCGAAGAACGAGGTATTCGCGGTCCTCACCCTTGATCGTCCGCGTCTCGATCTCCTCGATGACAGCAGCCCCGTGATTTGGGTAAACAACCGTTTCGCCGACGGTGAAAGTCATGTATTTGTACCCCTTCCTAGGTGACCAGTCTAACACGCTCCCGGAGTGCCCCTGACATCGTTTGCGCAGGTCAGAGGCCCCATGCGGTCTTGACAGACAGCGCATCGTGTGGTCCGGCCCGGCAGGAATCGCCCGGGCAAACCCCGTCAATGACCCCTGCGGCGACGAAGATGTGCGCACAATGCGTGCCATGTCGCCCCTCAAGCGCCAGCGCAGACGCGCGCCCGCGGACGCCCCGGTTCGTACGCCGCAGGCCGCCCCGACGCCGCCACCGCCCCCAGCGCCGTCGCTGGCCGACGACAGCCCCGCCGCGACCCGGCGTCCGTTCCGCCTCGGGCAGACGCTGCCAGTGCTGCTGGTGAGGGCGGCCCACCCCAAGCAGGCCCTGCTCACCGCGCTCGGCCTGGCCGCCGCGGCGGGCCTCGCCGGCCGGCCGCTGCGGGAGATCGGCCTGGTGTTCGTGACCGTGCTGGTCGGCCAGACGATCCTCGGCTGGGACAACGACCTTGTCGACCGCGTGCGCGACGAGCGCCACGAGGCCCCCGGCAAGCCCATCGGCGCCGGCCTGCTCGACCCCGGCACCGTGTGGTTCAGCCTCACCTGTGCGCTGCTCCTCGTCGTACCCCTCGCCCTCAGCGCCGGCGAGCGAGCCGGCGGCGCCTACCTCATCGCCCTGCTCATCGGCCTGGTCGGCAACCGGGTGCTGCGCGGCAGCGTCCTGTCCTTCCTGCCGTGGGTGCTGCAGTTCGCCCTCTACCCCGCCTACCTCGCGTACGGCGGATGGAACGGCACCGGCGCCGACACCCCGCCCACCGTGCTGGTCACGGTGCTGGCCGGCCTGCTCGGCCTGGGCGTCCACCTGCTGCGCGCACTGCCCGGCCTGGTGCCGGACAACCAGGACGGCCTGAAGTCGCTGCCGCTGCGCATCGCGCTCAAGACAGGGGCGGCCCGGCTGCTCGTGCTGGCGGGGGTCTTCACGGCCGCGATCGTGGCGGGCCTCCTCATCGCGGGACAGGCGATCGGACTGACCTGAGTCGACGCTAGGCTGTGCGCCATGCAGCTCCGACGCTCCTTCGCGCTCACGACCGCCGCCGTCGCACTCGCCACGGCCGGCCTCTCCTCGTGCGGCTTCGACTACGCGACCGACCGTGAGTACACCCCCGGCGTGGGGACCAACGACCGCGACGGCACGGTCGACGTGCTCTCCGCCGTCGTCGTCTCCACCGAGCCGGGCTCCGGCACCTTCATCGCCTCGCTGTCCAACGGCGACCAGGAGACCGATGTCGCGCTGACCGAGCTCGCCCTGACCGACGGCACCCCCGTCGAGCTCGAGCCCGTCGTGGTCGGCAAGGGCGCGCTGGTCAACCTCGCCGAGCCCGCCGCCGAGATCAAGGTCACCGGTGAGTTCGCGGCAGGCGACTTCGTCGAGCTGTCGCTGGCCTTCGACAACGGCGAGCGTGTCGTGATGGACGTGCCCGTCGTCGAGAACGAGGGTTACTACGCCGACCTCGACGGCCCCGCGCCGGCCGAGGAGCCCACCGAGGACGCCGAGCACTCGACCGAGTCCGAGCACTGAGCCACCGCTTCTGTCCCCGGAAGGGATCTCGATGACCTACACCCTGGTCCTGCTCCGCCACGGCGAGAGCGACTGGAACGCCAAGAACCTCTTCACCGGCTGGGTCGACGTGGCCCTCACCGAGAAGGGCCGCGCCGAGGCAGTCCGCGGCGGCGAGCTGCTCACGGAGGCCGGCATCCTGCCGGACGTCGTGCACACCTCGCTGCAGCGCCGCGCGATCAACACCGCCGCGCTCGCGCTCGACGCCGCCGACCGCCACTGGATCCCGGTGAAGCGCTCCTGGCGCCTCAACGAGCGCCACTACGGCGCCCTCCAGGGCAAGGACAAGAAGCAGACCCTCGAGGAGTACGGCGAGGAGCAGTTCATGCTCTGGCGCCGCTCGTTCGACACCCCGCCGCCGCCGCTGGACGACTCCTCGGAGTTCTCCCAGGTGGGCGACCCGCGCTATGCCGACCTCGGGTCGGAGATGCCGCGCACCGAGTGCCTCAAGGACGTCATCGCGCGCTTCCTCCCCTACTGGGAGTCCTCGATCGTGCCTGACCTGCAGGCCGGCCAGACCGTCCTGGTCGCTGCCCACGGCAACAGCCTGCGCGCGCTCGTCAAGCACCTCGACGACATCTCCGACGAGGACATCGCGGGCCTGAACATCCCCACCGGGATGCCGCTGCTCTACCGCCTCGACGAGTCCCTCAAGCCCACCGTCGCCGGTGGCGAGTACCTCGACCCCGAGGCCGCGGCCGCCGCTGCGGCTGCCGTCGCCAACCAGGGTCGCTGAGCAGTCGAGAGCCCGGCTGACCGGCGTCGGAGTTCCCTGACGCCCGCGTCGCACGGCTCCGCTGCGCCGTACCTCATGAGGTTTGCGTCAGGTTCGTGAGTGTTGCAACACCCGAGAAGGTTCGGTTCCCCCGCAGATGCGGGGGAACCGAACCTTCTCGAGGTTTTCAGTCGTCGTGGCGCGAGACCTGCTGGCCGGTGACGACGAAGATGACGCGATTGGCGATCGAGACGGCGTGGTCGGCGATGCGCTCGTAGTAGCGGCCCAGCAGCGCGATGTCGACGGCCGCTTCGACGCCGTGCGCCCAGTCGTCGCCGAGCAGCTCGGCGAAGCTGCGCCGGCGCAGCTGGTCCATGATCTCGTCGTCGCGGCCGAGCTCGATCGCTGCCTCGACGTCGCGGTCGGCGATGATCGACTTCACGCGACGCACCATGTCCTCGGCGGTCTCGGCCATCTTGACCATGGTGTCGCGGATGGAGTCGGGTACGGCGATGTTGGGCACGCGCAGGCGAGCGATCTTGGCGACGTGGACCGAGAGGTCGCCCATCCGCTCGAGCTCGCTGACCATCCGCAGCGCGGAGACGACCACGCGCAGGTCACCGGCGACCGGCTGCTGCAGCGAGAGCAGCGCGAAGGCGTTGTCCTCGACCCGCTCGCGGTTGGTGTCGATGGCCTGGTCGGCGCTGATCACCTCTTCGGCGATGGCCGCATCGCCGGTGAGCAACGCTGCCGTCGCGCGGTTGACCGCGGTCTCCACTTGGCCGCACATTTCCGCGAGGTCGATGAAGATGCCGTCGAGCTGGTCATGGAAGGCTTCACGCATGTGCGAAGCCTACGGGCGCGCGCGTGGGGCCCGCCACGCCTGAGGTGAACTGAGCGTGAACAGTGGGCGCTCGGCGTCCAGTGGGCGAATTCGACCTGTCACGATGCGTACGATCACGGTGTGGATCCGACGATGCAGGCAGCGTTGGCGGCCGTCATCGGGGCGATCGTCGCCGGCGGTGGCGTGCTCGCCTGGCACATCAGCGATCGACAGCAGTCCCGCCTCCCCCACGTCGAGGAGCCGCTCGTGCCGCCCGGTGTGGCCGCGGTGCTCTCCGTGCTCCGCTCCAGCGCCGTCGTCGTCGACCCCGACGACCACGTGCTCAAGGCGTCCGCGCCGGCCTACGCCCTCGGCCTGGTCCGCGGCAGCGAGGTCCTCGTCAGCGACCTGACCGCGCTGATCCGCCAGGTCCGCCGCGACGGCCAGATCCGCGAGACCGAGCTCCACCTCGGCACCGACAACGCCACCTCGCGCACCGTCATCGCGCGGGTCGCGCCACTGGGCTCGCGCCTGGTCCTGGCCTTGGTCGAGGACCGCACCCGCGAGCGTCGCGTCGAGGCCGTACGCCGCGACTTCGTCGCCAACGTCAGCCACGAGCTCAAGACGCCGGTCGGCGCGATCCGGCTGCTCGCCGAGGCCGTGACCGAGGCGGCCGACGACCCCGAGGCCGTGGAGCGCTTCGCGTCGCGCATGCTCACCGAGAGTGACCGGCTGACCAAGCTGGTCCAGCAGATCATCGAGCTGTCCCGCCTGCAGGGCGACGACCCGCTCGAGGCGCCGGTCCCGGTGTCCCTCGACGACGTGGTCGCCACGGCCGTCGACACCAGCACGATCGACGCGGGCGCCAAGAACATCACCCTGGTCACCACCGGCGACCACGAGCTGGAGGTCTTCGGCTCCCTCGACCAGATCAGCGCCGCGGTGAGCAACCTGGTCGCCAACGCCGTCGCCTACTCCGACGCCGGCTCGCGCGTGCTGGTCAGCACCAAGTCGCTGGGCGACACCGCGCAGATCTCGGTCGTCGACCAGGGCATCGGCATCCCCGCGCGGGAGATCGACCGCATCTTCGAGCGCTTCTACCGCGTCGACCCCGCCCGCCACCGCTCCACCGGCGGCACCGGGCTCGGCCTGTCGATCGTCAAGCACGTCGCGGCCACCCACGGCGGTGACGTCAGCGTCTGGTCGGTGGAGGGGCAGGGCTCGACCTTCACCCTCACGCTGCCGCTCAACCCGCACAGCCACAGCGGTCCCTCGGAGCCGGTGGCGATGATCGCGCCCCCGCGCCGTACACCCGCCGCTCCCCCGCGCCCCACCCCACGAACCAAGACAGACGACGCCACCCACGGCGTCAGCACAGGACAGCAGGAGGTTCGCCCGTGACCCGGGTACTCGTCGTCGAGGACGAAGAGAGCTACAGCGACGCACTCGCCTACATGCTCCGCAAGGAGGGCTACGAGGTGGCGATCGCCGCCGACGGCAACTCCGCCATCGCCGAGTTCGAGCGCAACGGCGCCGACATCGTGCTGCTCGACCTGATGCTGCCCGGCCTGCCCGGCACCGAGGTCTGCCGCCAGATCCGGCAGACGTCCAGCGTGCCGGTGATCATGGTCAGCGCGAAGGACGACGAGGTCGACAAGGTGGTCGGGCTCGAGCTCGGCGCCGACGACTACGTCACCAAGCCCTACTCCCCGCGCGAGCTCGTCGCCCGCATCCGCGCCGTGCTGCGCCGCGGCCAGGAGCCCGACCTGCTGCCCGACACGCTCGAGGCGGGGCCGGTGCGCATGGACGTCGAGCGCCACGTCGTCACCGTCGACGGCACCGAGCAGCGGCTGCCGCTCAAGGAGTTCGAGCTGCTGGAGATGTTCTTGCGCAACCCGGGGCGGGTGCTCACCCGCGGCCAGCTCATCGACCGCGTCTGGGGCTCCGACTACGTCGGCGACACCAAGACCCTCGACGTGCACGTCAAGCGGCTGCGCGCCAAGCTCGAGCCCGACCCGAGCGAGCCGAAGTACCTCGTCACCGTGCGCGGTCTGGGCTACAAATTGGATCTGTAGGGCCGCGGCGGGAAGTCGGGGTTCCGTGTCCGGAATCCGCTCGCGTCGCGTCATGGCCGTCCGTAGCCTTGACTCGTGACAACGACTCCCGGCACGACGCCGACCCAACCCGTCGAGACCGTGCCCGCGGGCACAGCGCCGGTGAGGGCGTGGCTGCCGCTCGTCGCGGTGGCCACGACGCTCGTGCTCTGGGCCAGCGCCTTCGTCGGCATCCGCCACCTCGGTGAGTCGGTCCCGCCGGGCGCGCTCTCGCTGAGCCGGCTGCTCGTGATGGCGCTCGCGCTGCTCGCGCTGATGCGCGGCCGGATCCCCCGTCTGCCCACGAGGCGGGAGTGGCCGCTGATCGCCGCTGGCGGCGCGAGCTGGTTCGGTGTCTACAACCTGGCCCTCAACGAGTCGGAGCGGCGCATCGACGCCGCCACCGCGGCGCTGATCGTCCAGATCGGCCCGCTCCTGGTCGCGCTGCTCGCGACCTTCTTCCTCGGCGAGCGACTGACCAAGTGGCTCGTCATCGGCATGGGCGTCGGGTTCTCCGGCGTCGTGATCATCGGCCGCGCCTCCTCCCAGGGGGACAACGGCGACCTCACCGGCGTGCTGCTCGCGGTCGTGGCCGCTGCCACCTTCGCCATCGGCGTACTCACGCAGAAGAAGCTGCTGCCGCACATGGGTGCCCTGGACCTGACGTTCTGGTATGCCGTGGTCGGCGCCGTCGTCTGCCTGCCGTGGGCCGGCCAGACCGTCTCCGTGCTCGGCGACGCGAGCGCCGACACGCTGTGGTGGATCCTCTACCTCGGCATCTTCCCGAGCGCGATCGCCTTCACCACCTGGGCCTACGCCCTCAGCCACGCCGACGCCGGCAAGTTCGCCCTGTCGACCTTCCTCGTCCCGTTCATCACCGCCCTGATGGCGTGGTTCCTGCTCGACGAGGTGCCGCCCGCGCTGGCCTTCGTCGGCGGCGGGCTCTGCATCGCGGGGGTTCTGCTGACGCGCCGCAAGCCCGCCCGACGCGCGTCCTGACCTGCCATCATGCGTCCATGACTGTCGTCGCCAACGTCCTCGTCGGGCTGGTTGCCGCCCTGCACGCCTGGTTCCTGGTCCTCGAGATGTTCCTGTGGACCAAGCCGGCCGGTCGTGGCGCGTTCGGGCTGACGAAGGAGTTCGCCGAGGAGACCAAGGCCCTCGCCGCCAACCAAGGTCTCTACAACGGGTTCCTCGTCGCCGGCCTGGTCTGGGGCCTGATCGACGACAACCTCGCGTTCAAGGTCTTCTTCCTCGGCTGCGTCGTCGTCGCCGGTGTGTACGGCGCCGCGACGGTCAGTCGCAAGATCCTCGTCGTGCAGGCGGTGCCGGCGATGCTGGCACTCGGTGCGGTGCTGCTCGCGCGGTAGTCAGTCGGTCGCGGGCGGAGCGGGGTCGACCCCGGCCTCCAGCCACCCACGGAACGCCTCGAGGTTGGCCGTGGACTCGCCACGCGAGATCCGCCACTCCCACTCCTTGCGGATGGAGCTGGCGAAGCCGAGCTCCAAGATGGCGTTGAACGACTCGTCGGCGTGCGCGAGCACCGAGCCGAGCAGCCGGTCGAGCTCGTCCTCGGTCACCGAGGAGAGCGGCAGCCGGGCGTCGAGGTAGATGTCGCCGGAGTGGTCGACGGCGAACGCCACGGCATACATCCGCAGGTTGCGCTCGAGCAGCCAGCGGTAGACGCGGGAGTGGTTCTCGTCGGGGTTGCGGCAGACGAACGCGTGCACCCCGAGGGCGTGCTCACCGACGTCGAGCCGGACCGGTGTCTGCAGCTTCTTCTCGCCCGGCAGCGTCAGCGAGAAGCTCCCCGGCGCCGTCGACTCGTAGTCGATCTCGTTGGCGTCGAGATAGCCGCGGATCACATCGCTCGGAGTCACACCGACATCTCATCACGCATCAGCGTGCGGGCGTCGCGGTAGGCCGCGAGCGTGCGCTCGGCGGTCCGCTCCCAGGAGAAGTCGCCCGCGTGCGCGAGCGCGCCGGCGCCGAGCCGCGCGGTGAGCGCGGGGTCGTCGATCAGGCGCCGCAGTGCGTCGGCCCAGTCGTGGGCGTCGTGCGACTCTACGAGCAGGCCACTGATCCCGTCGGCGACCACCGTGGTCAGACCGCCGACGGCGGCCGCCACGACGGGGGTGCCGGTGGCCTGGGCCTCTGCGGCCACGAGGCCGAACGACTCGTTGTAGGAAGGTACGGCGACCGCGGTCGCCGCAGCGCACCAGCGGGCCAGCTCCCGCTGCGCCACGGGCGGCACGAACCGCACCACGTCCTCGAGGTCGAGCTCGGAAGCCAGCTGGGCCAGGGATTCCGGGTGCTCGAGGCCGCTGCCCGACGGGCCGCCGACGATCGGCACCACGAGGCGCGAGCGCAGCGACGGGTCGCGGTCGAGCAGCACGCTGACGGCGCGCAGCAGCACGTCGGGCGCCTTGAGCGGCTGGATCCGGCCGGCGAACATCAGCACCACCGCGTCCTCGGGCAGTCCGAGCTGGCGGCGTACGACGGCCTTGTCCTGCGGGCGGAAGACCGACAGGTCGACGCCCGGGTGCACGACCTCGACCCGGTCGGGGTCGGCGCCGTACAGGTTCATCAGCTGCTTGGCCTCGAGGTCGGTGTTGGCGATCAGCAGGTCGGAGGCCGCCACCACCTGCTCCTCGCCGATGACGCGGGCGAGCGGCTCGGGCGTGTCGCCGAGGGCGAGCGCCTCGTTCTTGACCTTCGCCATGGTGTGCATCGAGTGCACCAGCGGGACGCCCCAGCGGTCACGGGCCAGCGCCCCGACCTGGCCGGAGAGCCAGTAGTGCGAGTGCACGACGTCGTAGTGGCCCAGCGGCTGGTTGGCCTCGGCGCGCAGCACCTCACGGGCGAAGGCGCACAGCTGGCCGGGCAGTTCGCCCTTGGTCAGGCCCTCGAAGGGGCCGGCCGCGATGTGGCGCACGTGCACCCCGTCGAACGCCTCGACGACCGGGGGCAGCTCGGACGAGGTCGCGCGCGTGAAGATGTCGACGGCGATGCCCTGCGCGGCGAGGCGGCGGGAGAGCTCGATGACGTAGACGTTCATGCCGCCCGCGTCACCGATCCCGGGCTGGTCGAGCGGGGAGGTGTGCAGGCTGATCATCGCTACGCGGTCCACGCGGGGTTGAACACCGCGTGTGCGTCAGCGATTCCCGAGGCGGTCAGCCAGGCGTGTGCGCACGAGCGGTCCGCCGCGCCGCACGCCCTCGGCCGCCGCCACGCCCACGGCCAGCGAGAGCACCGTCGCGAGCACGGGCGAGGACAGCTCGAAGTGGGGGTAGACCTGCCAGTGCAGGAGATAGATCCACAGCGAGGACGCAGCGAGCACGCCGACGAGCGATGCGGCGAGGGCGGGCAGCCGGAGCCGGGGCAGCCAGATCAGCACGAGCAGGCCGAGCACGAGGTAGGCCGGGCGCACCGGGCCCCCGACGATGAAGAAGCCCGGCGCCAGCCAGAGCGCGAGCGCGCTCACGAGCAGCCGCTGCGGGACCGTTCGGGCCTTGGAGATCGCCCAGCCGAGCGTCACCAGCCAGAGCATGCCGTTGAGCCGGTGGACGTGGTCGCCGGGGATGCCGACGAGGTCGAAGCGGGCGGGCGCCAGCGCGATCGTCAGCGCCACGGGCAGGGCCAGCGGCCACCGGCGCGACGCGCGGTCCACCGCCGGGACGGCGAGCAGGGCGGCCAGCACCAGAGTGGAAAGGGCGAGCGCCTCGATGAACCAGTAGCTCCACCTCGGCTCGGACCACGTCCACTCCGTGAAGGAGGTGATGAGCGCGGCCTGCTTCCAGGTGATGTCGGCGGAGAACGCCGCGACGGTGCCGATCACGGCTACCGAGGGGACCACGACCCGCACCGCGGCGCGGCCCATCGCACGGACGCGCTGGCGGCGCGGCTGGTCGCCGAGCTGGAAGCGGCCGAGGTTGAAACCGACGACGGCGAGCAGCACGTGGGCGCCGCCCATCAGCACGACGAGGTTGGCGTGCGACGCCACGATCGTGAAGATCGCCAGCGCCCGCAGCACGACGTTGGTCTCGACCGCGCGACCCCACGTGCGGCGCCCGGCTGCGTCGGCCAGCGCCGCCGCCGGCAGTGCCTGCCACCCGGAGGGCAGCTCGCCGAGCAGCCGCTCGAGCCGGAGCGACGCCTCGACGTAGGAGAGCGAGTCGCCACCGAGGTCGACGAAGGACTGGGTCGGCTGGGCGTCGGGGCGCGCGAGGACGGTCGCGAAGAGGGCGGTGACGTCGGCGGGCGTGACACGTCCTCCACCGCTGGTTGAGCAGTGAGGCGCGCCAGCGCCGAACGTGTCGAAACCATGGCGACCTTCCGCGAGCGCGCGGTAGTCGATCTTGCCGTTGGCCAGTCGCGGCAGGTCGGCCAGCACCACGACGTCGACCAGCGCGGTGGGCAGTCCCGTGACCTCGGCTGCGACAGCCAGGAGGGTGGGTACGTCGACGGGCCGGGCGCCGTCGGTGATGCCGATGACGAGGCGGGCGCCCCCGTCGGCGGCGGCCACCACGAACCCGCGATCGCCCAGCGCCCGCTCGACGTGGTCGAGGTCGAGGCGGAGCCCGCAGACCTTCGCGAGCCGGTTGCACCGGCCGACGACCTCCCACAGGCCGTCGGGGCGCTCGCGCGCGAGGTCGCCGGTGCGCAGCTCGGTGACGGTGCGGCCGAGCGCGAGGTCGGCGGGCGCGGTGGCATAGCCGAGCATGACGTTGGGCCCGGAGAAGACGAGCTCGCCGACGCCCTCGGCGTTGGGCCGGTCGAGCCGGAAGCCGGTCCCAGCCAGCGGGCGACCGATCGAGGTCGGCGCGGTCGCGGCGAGGTCGGAGGGCAGCACGCTCATGCGGGCGGTGGCCTCGGTGGCGCCGTACATCACGAACAGGTCGAAGCCGCGGCGCTGGCCGAGCTCGGCGAACGCCCGGACCCGCTCGGGTGCCATCCGGCCACCGGCCTGGGTCAGGGTCCGCAGCGAGGGCGTCGATCGCTCGGCGAAGCCGCTGCGCTCGAGCAGCTCGAAGGTGTGCGGGACGCCGGGGATGGTGGTGACGCGGTGGGTGGCGACGTCGTCCCAGAAGGCCTCGTCGAGGACGGAGGCGTCGGTGAGCAGCAGACCCGCGCCGACGAAGAGGTGGCTGTGCAGGACCGAGAGGCCGTAGCAGTAGTGCAGCGGCAGCGTCATCGCCGCGACGTCGTCGGGGCGGATCGACAGGGATGCGGCGATGGCGGCGGCGTTGGCCAGCATGCCGTCGCGGCCGAGGCGCACCAGCTTGGGCGAGCCGGTCGTGCCGCTGGTCGAGAGCAGCAGCGAGAGGTCGGGGTGCAGCTGGTGGACGGAGCCGTCACGCCGGACCTCACGCCCCTCCGCGCCCACCACGACGTCGGGGTCCCAGGCCTCGATCAGCGCCTCGGTGCGTCCGCCCGCGACGACCACCACCTGGTCGGCCGCGAGCGCGCCGAGGTATTCGACGACCGACTCGATGTCCTGGCCGGGCGTCAGCAGGACCAGCCGCCTGGCGCCGGCATAGGAGTCGGCCAGGTCGCGGACGCGACCGGCGAGGTCGGCGTACGACAGCGTGGTGCCACCCGCCCGCAGCGCGACCCGGTCGCCGAAGGAGGCGAGGTGGGTCTCGAGCGGCCTGGCGGCGCGCCCGAGGTGCGGGGTGGTGGTCACCCACCAACATTAGAAGGTAAGGCTTACCTACGCCATATCGCGTGCGTCACGCTTCGGCGGTGCCCTGGTGGAAGCGCTGCTGCCACTGACCGCCGGTGCGCTGCCACAGCGAGCTGCGCAGCCGGGTCCCCTCGTCGGACGAGGCCCGCCACACGAGCAGGATCAGGTCGGGCGCGACCCGCGAGGCGGAGATGACGTCGAGGGTCACCGGCTCGGCCAGCGGACCGATCTCGGCGAGCGTGTCCTCGCGCGTCCAGAGCCGACCGGACGCGCCGATCTCCTGCCACTGCGGGTGCAGCAGGGCGGCCACGGTCGCGGGGTCGCCGCGCACCTCGTCGGCGAGCAGCGAGCGCTCGAGGGCGACGACCTGCTCCTCGTCGGTCGTGGCGACCTCGAGGTCGGAGAACAGGTCGGGCTCCTCCTCGACCTGGCCGACCGCGGCGGCCGGGTGGGCGGTGCTGCTGCCGACGAAGCCCGGACCCGGGTCTGCCACGCGCCCTGCCTGGTACGCCGCTGCGGCGGCGTTCGCCCGCACGTCGGCCGCCTCGTTGAGCACGTGACCGGAGTGGCCCTTGACCCACTCAAACTTCACGTTGGGTCGCATCGCCGCGTCGAGCGCCTTCATCAGCTCGACGTTCTTCACGGGCTGGCCGGCGCCCGTCTTCCAGCCCTTGCGCTTCCAGCCGGCCATCCACTTGGTGACGGCGTTGATGACGTAGGTGCTGTCGCAGTAGACGAGCAGGTCGTCGTCGAGGTGCGCGGTCTGCTGGAGGAGGTCCAGGACGGCCATCAGCTCGCCCATGTTGTTGGTGCCGTGCGGCCAGCCGCCCGAGGCCCAGCACGAGTCGTCGACGTACCACGCCCACCCTGCGGGTCCTGGGTTGCCGAGTGCCGAGCCGTCTGCTGCCGCGATGATCACGGGAGCATCCAATCAGGGCGTGGGTGCGTGGCCGACCCGGCCGGGCGTAGTCAAGTGAGAACTTGTCGGCAAATGGCCGGATCACCACGAACTCTCACTTAACTACGCCACGCACGGGACCGGCATGATTGCCACATGACCCAGGAGAAGACTGCCGTCGTCACCGGAGCGTCCAGCGGGATCGGCGCGGCCACCGCGCGCGCCCTGGCGGGCGAGGGCTTCCGGGTGGTGTGCGCCGCTCGACGTACCGACCGGATCGAGGCACTGGCCGAGGAGATCGGCGGCGCGGCCATCGAGCTCGACGTCACCGACGCGGACTCGGTCGCCGCGCTGGCGGCTCGCGTCGACACCGTGCACGTGCTGGTCAACAACGCCGGTGGCGCCTTCGGCTCCGACCCGATCGAGTCGGCCGACCCCGACCAGTGGCGGGCGATGTACGACGTCAACGTGGTCGGCCTGATGCGCGTCACCCAGGCGCTGCTGCCCGCGCTGCGCGCGAGCGGTGACGGACTGGTCGTCAACATCGGCTCGACCGCCGGGCGCTGGGCCTACGAGAAGGGCGGCGGCTACACCGCGGCCAAGCACGCGACCCGCGTCGTGACCGAGACGCTGCGCCTCGAGCTCAACGGCGAGCCGATCCGGATCTCGGAGGTCGCTCCCGGCATGGTGCACACCGAGGAGTTCTCGCTCGTGCGCTTCGGCGGCGACCAGGCTGCCGCGGACGCCGTCTATGCCGGCGTTGCCGACCCGCTCGTCGCCGACGACATCGCCGAGGCCGTCCGCTGGATCGCCTCGCTCCCCTCCCACGTCAACGTCGACGAGCTCGTGATCAAGCCCCGCGCCCAGGCCGCGGCGCACAAGGTGCACCGGGCCTGAGCAGGATCTGAGAGACTGCCGCCGTGCAGACCATCGGACTCATCGGCGGCATGAGCTGGGAATCCAGCCTCGTCTACTACCGCGACCTCAACCTCGGTGTGCAGGAACGACTCGGCGGGCTCTCCTCGCCGAAGGTCGTGCTCAGCACCGTGGACTTCGCCGAGCTCACCGACCTCGAGGAGCACGAGCGCTGGGACCAGATCGGTGAGCTGCTGGCCGAGGCCGCCCGCGGGGTCGAGCGCGGCGGCGCCGACTTCCTGCTGCTCTGCACGACGACGTTCCACAAGGTCGCCGACGCGGTCGCCGACGCCGTGGACATCCCGCTGCTGCACCTCGGTGACGTCGTCGCCGAGGCGTGCAAGCAGGGCGGACACTCGACCGTGGGCCTGATCGGCACCAAGGTCGCGATGGAGGACTCCTTCTTCGTCGATCGTCTCGCCCAGCACGGCGTCACCGTGCTGGTCCCCGACGCGAAGCACCACGACACGCTCAACGACGCGATCTACGACGAGCTCGTCCACGGCAACGTCGTCGACGCCACCCGTCGCCGGGTCGTCGCGATCACCGAAGAGCTGTGGGACGCCGGCGCCGGCGCGATCCTGCTCGGCTGCACCGAGCTCGAGCTGCTGATCCGCCAGGCCGACATCGAGCTGCCGGCGATCCCGTGCACGACGCTGCACGTGCAGGCAGCGATCGACCAGGCCCTCGCCGACTGATCGTCACTGGTCGCGTCGCAGCACCAGCGAGGCGAGCGCGTGCAGGTCGCCCGACAGCGCCTGCTCCGGCAGCGTGACCGGATCGCCGTCGGCGACCTGGAACGTGTAGACGAACATGTCCGGCATCCGCCTGTACGCCGCAGCGCTGGCCGCCGCAGCATCGAGGTCGATGCGCTCCACGAGGGCCCGCACGCCCTCATCGGCCTCGGCGAGCGAGACGGTGCCCTCCTCGATCCGGCCGGCGAACCCGCCCGAGCGCCTGACCCGGACCACGCCCTCGGGACCCGCCGGGACCGGGCCCCGGGCCGGCGCCGACGGCACGCGGCCCGTGACGCCGACCTGTTCCCAGGCCAGTCGCACTGCCTCGGCGTGCTCACCGGCCGCCGCGACGGTGGCCGCCGCGAAGGCCGCGAAGTCGGCGGTCGGCGTGAGGTCGCCAGAGGTCAGTGCGGCGTACCAGACCCGGCCTGCGCCCTCGAGGCTGGAGCCGCCGATCGCCGTGGCCGCGAGCTGGAAGGCGCGGTTGGGGATGCCGGAGTTGAGGTGGACGCCGCCGTTGTCCTCGTCGGTCTCGATGTAGTCGTCCATGTGGCCGACCTGCGGGTCGGTGCCGAGCGTGGGGTCGTCGTAGGCGGTGCCGGGAGCCGCCATGTCGCGCAGCGCCCGGGCGCCGATGCCGGCCACGAAGATCCCCTCCCCGATCAGCCAGTCGCCCTCCGCGGCGGACTCGCCGGCCAGGTGCTGCTTGAAGCAGGCGGCGAAGACGTCGGAGACCGACTCGTTGAGCGCGCCTGCCTGGTCCTGGTACTTGAGGCCTGCCGTGTGCTCGGTCACGGCGTGCCCGAACTCGTGGGCGAGCACGTCGGCACTCTTGGTGAAGCGCTCGAAGACCTTGGCGTCACCGTCGCCGAACACCAGCTGCTTGCCGTCCCAGAAGGCGTTGTCGTAGTCGCGGCCGTAGTGGACGGTGATGCTCACGGGAGCACCCGCGTCGTCGTAGGACGAGCGGGAGAAGGCATCGGCGAACATGGCCAGCGTCGCGGTGATCGCGTCGGCGGCCTCGTCGACTGCCGCGTCCCCGGTCGCCGCCTGCCCCGCGGAACGCACCGGCCGGCCCGGGAGCTGCGTCTGGCTGCCGGCGTCGTGCACTGTCCAGGCGGGGACGTCGACAGCCCGGGCCGCGGACGTGCGGGGCTCGGCGGCGCGGGCGCTGCGCCGGGCACGCAGCTGCTCGTCGAGGGCGAGCGCGTCGGTTGCACCGACCCGCTCGAGCAGCCACGGTGGGATGAAGGTGCAGCGGTCCCGGGAGTTGTCCATGCACACAGGTCTACCCGCTCACACCGACAACACAACAGACCCGTTGGTGTGTGCCGGAGCACGGTCGGTCACCGCTGGGATTCGGGGCCTGCTCCGGACCCCGGTAGCCTTGGGCGGCGCGTCTAACCCGCGCCCTCATTACTTGAAAGCGAGTGCTTTTCGCATGCCTGCACGCTCAGACCTCCGCAACGTCGCCATCGTCGCCCACGTCGACCACGGCAAGACCACGCTCGTGGACGCCATGCTCCGTCAGGCGGGCGCCTTCACGGCCCACCAGGCCGAGAGCGTTGCCGAGCGGGTCATGGACTCCGGTGACCTCGAGCGCGAGAAGGGCATCACGATCCTCGCGAAGAACACCGCGGTGCACTACGCCGGTCCCGCCGGTGGCGGCGAGCCGATGGTCATCAACATCATCGACACCCCCGGCCACGCGGACTTCGGTGGCGAGGTCGAGCGCGGCCTGTCCATGGTGGACGGCATCGTCCTGCTGGTCGACGCGTCCGAGGGCCCGCTCCCCCAGACCCGCTTCGTGCTGCGCAAGGCGCTCAACGCCGACATGCCGGTGATCCTGGTCGTCAACAAGACCGACCGCAGCGACGCCCGCATCGCCGAGGTCGTCGACGAGACCTACGAGCTCTTCATGGACCTCCTCGACGAGAGCCACAGCCAGGAAGCCCTCGACTTCCCCGTCGTCTACGCCTCGGGCCGCGCCGGCATCGCCAGCCTCACGGCTCCCGAGGACGGCACCATGCCCGAGGGCAGCGACCTCGAGCCGCTGTTCAAGACGATCCTCGAGACCATCCCCGCCCCCGTCTACACCGAGGGCGCGCCGCTGCAGGCCCACGTCACCAACCTCGACGCCTCGCCGTTCCTCGGCCGGCTCGCGCTGGTCCGCGTCCACGAGGGCACCCTGAAGAAGGGCCAGACCGTCGCCTGGATGCGCCGCGACGGCGAGGTCAAGAACGTCAAGATCACCGAGCTCCTCGTCACCGAGGGCCTCGAGCGCCAGCCGGGCGAGTCGGCCGGCCCCGGCGACATCGTCGCCATCGCGGGCATCCCGGAGATCACCATCGGTGAGACCCTGGCCGACCCCGAGAACCCGGTCGCGCTGCCGCTCATCCACGTCGACGAGCCCGCCATCTCGATGACGATCGGCACCAACACGTCCCCGCTCGTCGGCCGGGTCAAGGGCGGCAAGGTCACCGCCCGCCTCGTCAAGGACCGCCTCGACAGCGAGCTCGTCGGCAACGTGTCCCTGCGTATCCTCCCGACCGAGCGCCCCGACGCCTGGGAGGTGCAGGGCCGCGGTGAGCTGGCGCTGGCCATCCTGGTCGAGCAGATGCGTCGCGAGGGCTTCGAGCTGACCGTCGGCAAGCCGCAGGTGGTCACCAAGGAGGTCAACGGCAAGGTGCACGAGCCGTTCGAGCGCCTCACCATCGACGCCCCCGAGGAATACCTCGGCACCATCACCGAGCTGCTCGCTGCCCGCAAGGGCCGCATGGAGCAGATGACCAACCACGGCACCGGCTGGGTCCGCATGGAGTTCCTGGTCCCGGCGCGCGGCCTGATCGGATTCCGCACCCAGTTCCTCACCGACACCCGCGGCACCGGCATCGCGCACGGCATCTCCGAGGGCTACGAGCCGTGGGCCGGCGAGATCCGCTCGCGCACCAACGGCTCGCTCGTCGCCGACCGCAAGGGCGCCGCGACGGCCTACGCCATGACCAACCTGCAGGAGCGGGGGATCATGTTCGTCGAGCCC
Source organism: Nocardioides allogilvus (assembly GCF_003047285.1). Taxonomy (GTDB): domain Bacteria; phylum Actinomycetota; class Actinomycetes; order Propionibacteriales; family Nocardioidaceae; genus Nocardioides; species Nocardioides allogilvus. The sequence continues at coordinate 42,957 of NZ_PZYX01000004.1, forward strand.
ACGACCGAGGTCTACGAGGGCATGATCATCGGCGAGAACTCCCGCGCCGACGACATGGACGTCAACATCACCAAGGAGAAGCAGCAGACCAACATCCGGTCCGCCACCTCCGACAACTTCGAGAAGCTGATCCCGCCGCGCAAGCTGTCGCTGGAGCAGTGCCTGGAGTTCTGTCGCGACGACGAGTGCGTCGAGGTCACCCCCGACGCGGTGCGCATCCGCAAGGTCGTGCTCGACGCCAACGCCCGCGCCAAGACGGCCTCCGCGTCGCGTAAGGCCAACAAGTAGGTCCAGCTGTCACGCCGGGTCAGTGGTTCGCGCCGCTGGCCCGGCGTCACGCATTTCGGCGTACGGCGCCGCGGTCCGCCAGCATCCAGGCGACCACGATGCCACCGACCGCGCCGAAGAGGTGGCCCTGCCACGAGATCCCGGGCTGGCCCGGGAACACGCCCCACAGGGCGCCGCCGTACACCAGGAACACCGCGATCCCGAGGAGGATCTGCCACGGCTGGCGGGTGAAGACCCCGCGCACGACGAGGTAGGCCAGCCAGCCGAACACCACTCCGGACGCGCCGATGTGCACGGTGCCGATCCCGCCGAACAGCCAGGTGCCCACGCCGCCGATCAGCCAGACCCCGGCGGTGACCGCGACCCACTGGCGCAGCCCGGACAGCAGCACCAGGAAGCCGAGGACGAGCAGCGGCACGGTGTTGGCGATCAGGTGGCCGAAGCCGCCGTGCAGCAGCGGCGCGAACAGGATCCCGCTCAGCCCGTCGGTGCTGCCGGGCCGGATGCCCTCCGCGTCGAGGCGGTTGCCCAGGGCGGTGTCGATGATCTCGGAGAGCCAGAGCACCGCGACGAAGCCCGCGCTCCACACGCCGGCGACCCGCCACTGGGGGCCGCGTCGAGTGTCGTATGTCGATGGGCTCACGCCGTCGAGCCTACGAGGGCAGGTGGGGGCGCGTGACGCGGCGCAGGTCCGGCGCCAGGATCAGCAGACCGACCACCGGGAGGACGGCGAGGGCCGCAAGGCTGCCCGGGATCCCGATCACCTCCCCCAGGCCGGCCACGACGGCCGAGCCGACGCTGCCGCCGACGAGGAACAGCAGGGTCGCGATGCCCAGCGCCACGCCCCGTACGTCGATGTGCACCGCGTCCCCGACCTTGGCGATCAGGGCTGGCTGGCCGAGGCCGAAGGACACGGTGGCGAAGACGACCGCGAGCGCGACCGGGACGGGCGCGACCAGGTGCGTGCCCAGCGCCGCCATGAGCATCGACAGCGCTGCGATCACGGCCGCGACCGCAAGGCTCCAGGAACCCCCGATGCGTTCGAGGAGCGGCCCCGCGACCCGCGGCACCAGCATGGCGATCACGGCGCTCGGTGCCAGCAGCAGCCCGACCTCCCAAGGCTGCCAGCCCGCGTGCACGAGCACGGCCGGGACCCCGATCAGCAGCGCGAACCACGAGGCGGGCATCGCCGCCGCCGCGATCGCCGACCGCACCACCACGCCGTTGCGCACCACGGACAGGGGCAGGAAGCCGTGCGGCCGGTGGCGCACCCGCAGCGCCACCAGCGGCGCACCCAGGACGAGGAGGAGGGCACCGACGGCGGCGATGGTCAGGCCACTGGTCGGCGACTGCACGAGCAGCACCAGTCCACCCGACGTGCCGGCCACGAGCACGGCACCGAGGATGTCGAGTCGGGCACCACTGCCGCCACCCGCCAGGGCACGCCAGACGAAGGGGAGCACCAGCACACCCAGGATCGGCAGGGCCATCACGGCCCGCCAGCCGAGGGTGTGCTCGACCAGTCCACCTACGAGCGGACCGAGGCAGCTGACCGCGGCGGCCACGCCTGCCAGACGGCCGAGCGCCAGGCCGCGCACCGGGCCGTCATATCGCGCGCTCAGGGCCGCGACGCCCAGTGTCGGCACGGCTGCCGCACCGGCGCCTTGGAAGATGCGCGCTACGAGGAGCACCTCGAACGAGGGAGCGAAAGCTGCGGCGATCGCACCTCCGGTCATCAAGGTGATCCCGAACAACAGCGGGAGGCGCACGCCGACCAGGTCGCTCACGCGGCCGTAGACCGCAGTGGTGACCGCGAGCATGAGCGCATAGAGGCTGATGGTCCAGGCGGCGTTGCCGACGCTGACGCCGAGGTCCGTGGCCATGAGCGGCAACGCGATCGCGGCTGACGAGGACCCCATGCCGGCCAGCCCGAAGAGAAGGCCCAGCAGGAGTGAGACACGCCGGGAGTCGTCGACGGCCTCCACCTCGGTCGTCTTCGTCTGGCTCACATGAGGGCGCAACACTCGAGGTGGTCGCTTTGATTCCCGCACCTCCGCCGCTCAGCCCTCCTGGTCGGGTGCGGCTAGCTCTGCCTGCGCAGGCCCGTGCCGGACCACGACTCGTTGGCGCTGACCGCGACACCGATCAGCGCGGCGCCGAGGATCGCACTGTGCCAGCCCTGCCACCCGTCGGGGAGCAGTCGCACCATCGGCACGGTCATGGCATAGCCGATCATCAGCACCGGGATCCAGCGCGGGAGCGTGCCTGCCATCAGCAGGGCGACGCCCTGGAGCACCAGCCCCACCACGAAGGCCGCCACGAACGCGCCTATGTAGACCGAGAGCCCCGCGTCACCGGAGAGCGCCTCGACCGCGCCCGCATCGATCCCCACGTTGACGACGAGCGCGCGGAACAGGATCAGCATGGCGGCGTACCCCGCCGTGCCGATGGTGCCGAAGGCGAAGACCACGGCCCCGACGTGACCGGTCGTCCGCCCGCGCTGGGGCAGCAGGTGCAGGAACGTCGGGATGCCGAGGGTCAGCGCGAAGGCGGCGAACATGAAGGCCGCCGACGCCATCAGCCAGCGATCGGGAGACGCCTGCAGGGTGCTGACCAGCTCGGTGCCGTTGGGCGAGGACGGCAGCGTGAGGGCACCCATGACGAGGGCGCACGCGCCCGAGGCGAGGGCCGCTGCGGCGTACGGTAGCCATCGGTCGCCCATGCTGGACGAACCTAGCCGGGCGCACGCGACAACAAGCGGGAACAGCACGAGATGGCCCGGACGGACTACCCAGCAGGGGCTCGACGTGACACGGGTAACGTCCGGCTCATGACCGCGTCCCGCACCCTGCCGTCCGAAGAAGCAGTCGAGCTGCTCAAGCTCGTCCGCGAGATCGCCGCCAAGGAGCTCGCTCCGCGCTCCGCCGAGGCGGAGGCGACCGAGACCTTCCCGCGTGACGTCTTCAGGATGCTCGGCGACGCCGGGATCCTCGGTCTGCCCTACCCCGAGGAGCACGGTGGCGGCGGCCAGCCCTACGAGGTCTACCTGCAGGTGCTCGAGGAGATCGCGGCCGTCTGGTCCTCGGTCGGCGTCGGCGTCTCGGTGCACGCGCTGTCGTGCTTCGGCCTGTTCACCGCGGGCACCGAGGAGCAGAAGGCGCAGTGGCTGCCCGACATGCTCGGCGGCTCGCTGCTCGGCGCCTACTGCCTCTCCGAGGCGCACGCCGGCTCGGATCCCGCGGCCATGAAGACGACCGCCCGCCGCGACGGCGACTCCTACGTCCTCAACGGTGCGAAGGCCTGGACCACGCACGGCGGCCACGCCGACTTCTACAAGGTGATGGCGCGGACCTCCGACGACCGCAACGGCATCAGCTGCTTCCTGGTCCCGGCCGCCAGCGAGGGCCTCAGCGCCGACGCACCCGAGCGCAAGATGGGCCTGACCGGGTCGGCCACCGCCACGATGCGCTTCGACGACGTCCGCATCCCCGCCGAGCGTCGCCTCGGCGCGGAGGGCGAGGGCCTGAAGATCGCGCTGGCCGGCCTCGACTCCGGCCGACTCGGCATCGCCGCCGTCGCGACCGGCCTCGCGCAGGGTGCGCTGGACTCGGCCGTGGCCTATGCCCGCGAGCGGGAGACCTTCGGCAAGGCGATCATCGAGCACCAGGGGCTGGCCTTCGTGCTGGCCGACATGGAGGCCGCGGTGCAGTCGGCCCGCGCCACCACCCTGCACGCAGCGCGCCTGAAGGACGCCGGCCTCCCCTTCTCCCGGGAGGCCTCGATCGCCAAGATGGTCGCCACCGACAACGCCATGAAGGTCACCACCGACGCCGTCCAGGTGCTCGGTGGCTACGGCTACACCCGCGACTTCCCGGTCGAGCGCTACATGCGCGAGGCCAAGGTCATGCAGATCTTCGAGGGCACCAACCAGATCCAGCGCATGGTCATCTCGCGCTCGCTCGCCAAGAACAACTCCGGCACGATCTCCTGAAGGGCAGCCCCATGCTGAGGTTCGGCTACAAGGCGTCATCCGAGCAGTTCGCCCCGCGCGAGCTCGCTGACCTGGCCGTGCTGGCCGAGGACTCCGGCTTCGACTCGGTCTTCATCAGCGACCACCTGCAGCCTTGGCGCCACGACGGCGGGCACGCCCCGGCCGCGCTCCCCTGGCTCGGCGCGGTCGCCGCGCGCACCAGCCGCGTCACCCTCGGCACCAGCGTCCTGACCCCGACCTTCCGCTACCACCCCGGCGTGATCGCTCAGGCCTTCGCGACCCTGGGCTGCCTGGCACCGGGCCGGATCATCCTCGGTGTCGGTTCCGGGGAGTCGCTCAACGAGGCGCCGCTCGGCCTCGAGTGGCCCGAGGGCAAGGAGCGCTTCGCCCGGCTCAAGGAGGCGTTGCAGGTCATCCAGTCGCTGTGGGCCGGCGAGCGCGTGAGCTTCGAGGGCGACTACTACCAGCTCGCCAACGCCACCATCTACGACCTCCCCGAGCAGCCCGTCCCGTTGTACGTCGCCGCGTCGGGCCCCTCCGCCACGCGGCTCGCCGGCCGGGTGGGCGACGGGTTCATCTGCACCAGCGGGAAGGGCCGTTCGCTGTACGTCGACACGCTGCTGCCCGCACTCGCCGAGGGTGCGGCCAAGTCGGACCGGACGCTGGACGACCTCGACCTGATGATCGAGGTCAAGGTCTCCTTCGACGAGGACCTGTCCCGGGCGATGGACGACACCCGCTTCTGGGGCGCGCTCGCGCTCTCCAGCGAGGAGAAGACCGGCGTCGAGGACCCGATCGAGATGCAGCGCCTCGCCGACGCCCTGCCCGTCGAGCGCACGGCCTCGCGCTTCATCGTCTCCAGCGACCCCGACGAGCACGTCGAGAAGATCTGGGCCTACGTCGAGATGGGCTTCCGCCACCTCGTCTTCCACGCGCCGGGTCCCGACCAGGCGCGGTTCATGGCGGCGTACGAGAAGGACGTGCTGCCCCGGCTGCGCGCCCGCGCGGCAGCCGAGGGCATCAGCCTGCCGGGCTGACCAGCCAGCGCCCCAGCAACGTCCCGTCCTGCTCGAGCAGGGACACCGGCTCCAGCGCGACGTCGACGTCCACCCCGGCCATGATCCGCAGGTGGGCGCCGCCGATGAGGCGCGGCACGATCGTGTGGCACAGCTCGTCGACCACACCCGCGGCGACCATCGACCCGAACAGGTGCGGTCCGCCCTCGCTCAGCTGGTCCACCCAGCCGCGCTGCGCCAGCTCCGCCTTGAGCGCCACCAGGTCGACCTCGTCCTCGCCGAGCACCAGAGTGTTCTCCGACCCGAGCAGGGCCGTCGTCTCGGCCAGGTGGGGCGCGCTCGCGACGGTCGCCATCGTGACCCTGCCGGCGGGGGCACCGACCAGCCCCTCGGGCACCTGCCCGGAGCGGCTGACCACGACGAGCGGCAGCCGCGGGACGTCGTAGCCCTCGGCGCGCAGCGTCCCGGCCCCGACGACGAGGCAGTCCGCCTGCCTGCGCAGCAGGTTGAAGACCCGCTTGTCGGCCGCGTTGTTGATGCTCTTGCTCAGCCCGTCGCCGTCCTGGGCGGCACCGTCGACCGTGCTGACGAAGTTGACCCGCAGCCAGGGCTCGCCGCGCGGCGCGTAGGCAGCCGCCAGGGCCTCGTCGTCCAGGTCCCGCATGCCGACAAGCTCCATGGCGCCCAACCTAGAGTGTGGCTCGTGATCACGCTCGCCGACCTCGCCTCCCTCCAGCACGAGTACGGCGATGCCTGGCGCTCGCCGGTGACGCCGGTCGTGCTCGACGGGCCGCAGGGCCCGGTCACGATCGGTGACGGCCCGGTGACGCTGATGGGCTGCGTCAACCTCTCCCGCGACTCGACCTACCGCGAGAGCGTCGCGACGTCGCCCGCGGACGCCGTCCGGATGGGACGGGTCCAGGCAGCACAGGGCGCCGCCATCATCGACCTCGGCGCCGAGTCGAGCAACGCCAAGGCTGCCCGGGTCGGCCCCGATGCCCAGATCGCGACCCTGGTGCCCGCGGTCGAGGGCCTGGCCGAGCACGCGCTGGTCTCCGTGGAGACCTACGAGCCCCGCGTCGTGACTGCCTGCCTGCAGGCAGGCGCGCGGATCCTGAACATGACCGGCCGCGAGCACGAGGAGGAGATGCTCACCCTCGCGGCCGAGCACGACGCGGCGGTCGTGATGTGCTTCGGCGAGGTCGCCAACGTGCGCGAGGCCTCCGACGTCCCGCCCCAGGCCGACCCGATCCCCGTGCTGCTCGAGCACTTCGCCGTACGCCTCGAACGGGCCCGCGCGCTGGGCGTCGACAAGGTCATCATCGATCCGGGCATGGGCTTCCACTACGGCAACCTGCTCGACCCGGTCGGGCGCGCCCGGCACCAGACGCGGGTGCTGTCGCAGACGTTCCGGCTGCGCCCGCTCGGCGTCCCGGTCTGCAACGTGCTGCCGCACACCTACGACCTGTTCGGCGACGAGTTCCGCAAGGCCGAGGGGTTCTACGCCGTGCTGGCGTCCCTGGGTGGCGCGCAGCTGCTGCGGGTCCACGAAGTCCCCCACCTGCGGGTCGTGCTCGCAGCCCTGTCAGCCCTGGAGGTCCGATGACCGCGATGACCCGTGAGGCCTGCGTGGCGCTCGACGCGAGCGACCCGCTCGCCGCCCATCGCGACGAGTTCGTGCTGCCCGACGGCGTGATCTACCTCGACGGCAACTCCCTCGGCGCCCTGCCCGTCCGCACCGCCGAGCACCTGCAGCGCGTCGTCACCCAGGAGTGGGGCCAGGGCCTGATCCGCAGCTGGAACGACGCCGGCTGGTTCGAGGCGCCCCGCACCCTCGGTGACCGGGTCGGCCGGCTCGTCGGGGCCGGGCCGGGCCAGGTCGTGGTCTGTGACTCGACCTCGGTCAACATGTTCAAGGCCCTGACCGCCGCGCTGTCCCTGCGTCCCGGCCGCACCGCGGTCGTCGGCGATCGCGACAACTTCCCCACCGACCTCTACATCATGCAGGGCGCCTCCGGCTCGACCCACGAGCACCGGCTGATCGCCGCGGACGGCCCCACCCTGGCCGACGTCCTCGACGAGGACGTGGCTGCGGTCGTGCTCACCCACGTCGACTACCGCACGGGCCGGATGTACGACATGGCTGCCGTCACCGCCCAGGTGCACGCCGCAGGCGCGTTGATGATCTGGGACCTGTGCCACAGCGTCGGCGCCCTGCCGGTCGACCTCGACGGCTGCGGTGCGGACTTCGCGGTCGGGTGCACCTACAAGTACGTCAACGGCGGCCCGGGCTCCCCCGCGTTCATCTACGTCGCGAGCGAGCACCAGGACGCCGCCACCCAGCCGTTGTCGGGCTGGCACGGCCACGCCGACCCGTTCGCGTTCACGCCCGACTACGAGCCCGCGCCCGGGATCAGCCGCTTCCTCGTCGGCACCCCGCACCTGCTCAGCTGCGCCGGGCTCGAGGCCAGCCTGGAGATCTGGGACCGGGTCGACCTCGGCGCCGTACGCACCAAGAGCCTGGCCCTGACCGACCTGTTCATCTCGCTCGTCGAGGCCCGCGTCGGCGAGCACGTCTCGGTCGTCACCCCCCGCGAGCACGCCGTGCGCGGCAGCCAGGTGTCCCTGCGCCACGAGGACGGCTACGCCCCCATGCAGGCCCTGATAGAGCGCGGCGTCATCGGCGACTTCCGCGCTCCCGACCTGATGCGCTTCGGCTTCACGCCCCTCTACGTCGGGTACGCCGATGTGTGGGACGCCGTCGACGTGCTCGCCGAGGTCCTGACGACCGAGGTCTGGCGCGAGCCGCGCTACGCGACCCGGAACGCCGTCACCTGACTCAACTGCAGGCAGCTCAACGCCGTTGGCTTCGCCTCCACGCTCAGTCACTCAGATCGGCATCCGAACTGCCTGCAGTTGGCGGACCGCGACCACGTCGGCCAGCGCCTGACGGACGTAGTCGGGCGCGTACATCACCTCGGCCCAGGTGAACCGGACGACGACGTACCCGAGCCGCGCAAGCGCGGTGTAGCGCCTCACGTCTCGTGCAAGCGCTTCCTTGGTCCCGTGGTGCGCGAAGGATTCACACTCGACGACGATGCCGAGCTCCTTGTCCAGCAGATCGACCCGCGCCGTACGACCGATCCATGCCTGCGGCCGCACACACAGGCCTGGCACCGAGTTGGCGATCGCCCGGGTGCAGGACTCGAAGGCATTGGCGGACCGGTAGTCGGCGTCCCTCGCGACTCGGAGTGCCTTCGCTCGACCCGACCTGGGTGACGCCAGCGCCGCCGCGATGAGCTGGGTCTGGGTCACGGTGCGCTCGCGAAGGGCGGAGTCGGCCACGCACAAAGCCACGTCGTAGTCATAGCTGCGAGCGCACGCGATCACTGTGTCGATGCGCGAGGTCACGCGGTCTTCGAGCTCATCGGTCCGGAGCGGGCGCCAGTGGCATTCGAAGCCGGACACGGCCCGTGAGGTGCGTGGGAGGGTGATGGTCGACCGGCTCGGGACGGACTTGAGGGTCCACTCGTAGTGCAGCGCCGCACTCAGGTGCGACACCACGCCGCCGAGGGCTTCGGCCGTCGCGATCAGGCCTGCCCCGTCGCCGGCGACGTACTTGCCGTGCCGGACGCGGGTGATCTCCTTGGCCTCCAGCGCCTTCGTGATGGCCGTGATCGGCACGCCCATGGCCACCAACTGCTTGCGGCTGGCCACGCACCCGAGCTCCTCGAGAGCGGCCAGTGGAGTCATGCCCTCCACCTTGCCCGGGATCGCGCTCAGGCGTCGCCCGTCATCCACAGGCGATCAACTGCAGGCAGTTCGAGGCGCCGTACGGCGTTGCGGAGCGTGACAGCCGCAGCGCCGCGTCCCAACTGCCTGCAGCTGGTGGTGGATCAGCCCCCGAAGCCCTCGGCGTTCTGCGACTGCCAGCGCCACAGGTCGGTGAGCATGTCGTCGATGGAGCGGGTGGCCTTCCAGCCCAGCTCGGCCTCGGCGCGGGTGGGGTCGCCGAAGGACTCGGTCAGGTCGCCGGAGCGGCGCGGGCCGACGGTGTAGGGGACCTTCACGCCGGTCGCCTTCTCGAAGGCCGCGATCACCTCGAGGACCGACGAGCCGTGGCCGGTGCCGAGGTTCCACGCGCGGGCGCCACCCTCCATGGCGGCGAGGTGCTCCAGCGCGGCGACGTGGCCCGACGCGAGGTCAAGGACGTGGATGTAGTCGCGCAGCGGGGTGCCGTCGGGGGTGTCGTAGTCGTCGCCGAAGACGGTCAGCGACTCGCGTCGGCCGACCGCGACCTGGGCGATGTAGGGGGTGAGGTTGTTGGGGATGCCCGACGGGTCCTCCCCGATCTCGCCCGACTCGTGGGCCCCCACGGGGTTGAAGTAGCGCAGGATGCCGATGCGCCACGACGAGTCGGACGCGGCGACGTCGCGCAGGACCTGCTCGATCATCACCTTGGTCCAGCCGTAGGGGTTGTTGGCGCCCAGCGGCTCGTGGTCCTCCTGGTAGGGCACGGGGGCGTGGTCGCCGTACACCGTCGCGGAGGAGGAGAAGACCAGCTGGCGGGTGTCGGAGGCAGCCATGGCGCGCAGCAGGACGAGGGTGGACTCGAGGTTGTTGCCGTAGTAGGCGAGCGGCTTCGCCACGCTCTCCCCCACCGCCTTGAGGCCGGCGAAGTGGATCACCGAGTCGTAGCCACCGGCGGCGAACAGCGCCGTCACCGCCGGCTCGTCGCGCAGGTCGAGCTCGTGCACCCGCACGGTGCGCCCGGCCAGCTTCTCCACCCGCCGGATCGACTCGGCCGAGGAGTTGTCGAAGTTGTCGAGCACCTCGACGTCGTGTCCGTGGGAGAGCAGCTCGAGAACCGTGTGCGAGCCGATGTAGCCGGCGCCGCCGGTGACCAGGATCTTCATGGTGCGGAAGCCTACGGCCAACGGGACTGCCAGACTCACCCTCATGCCCACCGCACTCATCACCGGCATCACCGGCCAGGACGGCCTCTACCTCGCTGAGCTGCTGCTCGCGAAGGGGTATGACGTCCATGGCGTGATCCGCGGCCAGAACAACCCGCGACGCGAGCTCGTCGAGCGCCTCGTGCCCGACGTCCGGCTGCACAACGGTGACCTCACCGACCTGTCCAGCCTGATGCGGGCGCTGCGCGAGTCGCAGCCGGACGAGGTCTACAACCTGGGTGCGGTCAGCTTCGTGGCGTACTCCTGGGAGAACGCCTTCGTCACCAGCGACGTCACCGCGATCGGGGTGCTCAACCTCCTCGAGGCGGTCCGGCTGCACTGCGGCGACGACCCGTCGTCGGTGCGGTTCTACCAGGCGTCGAGCTCGGAGATGTTCGGGAAGGTGCAGGAGACCCCGCAGCGCGAGTCGACGCTGCTGTGGCCGCGCTCGCCCTATGGCGTGAGCAAGGTCTACGGCCACTACATGACGATCAACTACCGCGAGTCCTACGGCATGCACGCCAGCTCCGGGATCCTGTTCAACCACGAGTCCCCGCGACGCGGCGAGGAGTTCGTCACCCGCAAGGTCAGCAAGGCCGTCGCCGCGATCAAGCTCGGCATGCAGGACGAGCTGGTGATGGGCAACCTCGACGCGCGCCGCGACTGGGGCTTCGCCGGTGACTACGTCGACGCCATGTGGCGGATGCTGCAGCAGCCCGAGGCCGACGACTACGTCATCGCGACCGGCGAGACCCACACGATCGAGGAGCTGGTCCGGGTCGCGTTCGCCCACGTCGGCATCGACGACTGGAAGCGCTACGTCCGTCAGGACCCTGCGTTCATGCGCCCCGCCGAGGTGGACGAGCTGATCGGCGACGCCAGCAAGGCGCGCGAGGTTCTCGGCTGGGAGCCGACGGTCCGCTTCGAGGAGCTCGTCGCCATGATGGTCGACGCCGACGTCGCCGCCCTGAAGGCGGGCTGGTGACCCGGGCCCTGGTCACCGGCATCGGCGGCCAGGACGGCAGCTACCTCGCCGAGCGGCTGCTCGCCGAGGGCACCGAGGTGCACGCCCTCGTCCTGCGCGACGACGCGTCTCCGCCGTACTGCCCGCCCGAGGTGACCCTGCACGTCGGCGACCTCGCCGACGTCGAGGCCACCCGACGGCTCGTGCTCGACCTGGCGCCCGACGAGGTCTACAACCTCGCGGCGATCAGCTCGGTCGCGCAGTCGTGGGACGAGCCCGACCTGACGGCGCGGGTCAACGGCTTCGCGGCCGTCGCCCTGATGGAGTCGGCGCGGCTGGTCGGCGACCACGTGCGGATCGTCCAGGCCTCCAGCGCGGAGATCTTCGGGCAGCCCGACCACTCGCCGCAGACCGAGCACACGCCCGTCCGCCCGCTCAACCCGTACGGCGCCGCGAAGGCCTTCGCACATCTCACGGTCGCCGTACACCGCCAGCGAGGCGTGCACGCCTCCAGCCTGGTGCTCTACAACCACGAGTCCCCGCGCCGGCCGACGAGATTCGTGACCCGCAAGATCACGGCCGGCGTCGCTGCCATCGCCCAGGGGCGGGCCGAGAGCCTCACCCTCGGCAACCTCGACGCCCGCCGCGACTGGGGTTGGGCGCCCGACTACGTCGACGCGATGGTGCGGGCCGCCCGGGCCGACGAGCCGGCCGACTACGTCATCGCCACGGGCGTGGGCCACACCGTCCGCGACTTCGTGGCCACCGCCTTCCGGCACGCCGGCATCAGCGACTGGGAAGGGCTGGTGAGCAGCGACGCCGCGCTGACCCGACCGGCCGACGCCACCGACCTCACGGGCGACGCCTCGCGGGCCCGCGAACGGCTCGGCTGGGCCCCCACCGTCGACTTCGACGGCGTCGTCTCGGCCATGGTCGAAGCAGACCTTCGTGAGATCACCTGACGATGGCGCGGTGACCTGAGAGGGTTGTCAGCGTTGTCAAGGGCATGAACACCGTCGAGGCGAGGTCGAGCGTGAGGCTGGAGAGTGCGGACACCGTGCGCTCTGCCGCCGCGACCCGCTGGGCCAAGCGCACCTTCGACGTCGCGGGGGCGCTCGCCCTGCTGGTGCTTTTCGCGCCGGTGATCGCGCTGGCCGCGGCCCGCATCCACCTGCACGACCGCGGCCCCGTGTTGTTCCGGCAGCGCCGCGTCGGTCGCGACGGCGAGCACTTCAGGTGTCTCAAGCTGCGCTCGATGGTGGTCGACGCCGAGGACCTGCTGCCCGACCTGCAGACCCGGAGCGGGCACACCGAGGGCCTGTTCAAGCTGCGCGACGACCCCCGCATCACGAGACCGGGCGTGTGGCTGCGCCGTTTCTCGCTGGACGAGCTGCCCCAGCTGGTCAACGTGCTGCGCGGCGAGATGAGCCTGGTGGGGCCCCGCCCGCCACTGCCGACCGAGGTCAGCGCCTACACCGACGAGATGCAGCGACGACTGCGCGTGCGCCCCGGGATGACCGGCCTGTGGCAGGTCTCCGGGCGCTCGGAGCTGTCGTGGGACGAGGCGATCCGCCTCGACCTCCACTACGTCGACAACTGGTCGATGCTTCAGGACCTGGTGATCCTGGCCCGCACCTTCACCGCCGTGATGAGCGGCCGCGGGGCCTACTGACCCTGCAGCTCCTCGAGCAGTCCGAGGAGGTAGGCGCCGTAGCCGCTCTTGACCAGGGGTTCGGCGCGCTCGGCCAGCTCGGCATCCGAGAGGAAGCCCATCCGCCAGGCGACCTCCTCGGGCGCACCGATCTTGAAGCCCTGCCGGCCCTCGATCGTGCGGACGAAGTTGCTCGCGTCGTTGAGCGAGTCGAAGGTGCCGGTGTCGAGCCACGCGGTGCCGCGCGGCAGAACCTCCACCTGGAGGTTGCCCTGCTCGAGATAGATCCGATTGAGGTCGGTGATCTCGAGCTCGCCGCGCGCCGACGGCTCGAGGTCGGCGGCGTGGCCGATCACGTCGTTGTCGTAGAAATAGAGGCCCGGGACCGCGAAGTGGCTCTTGGGGTGTTCCGGCTTCTCCTCCAGCGAGAGCGCCCGGCCCTCGTCGTCGAACTCGACCACGCCGTAGGCCTTGGGGTCGGCCACGTGGTAGCCGAACACCGCTGCGCCCTGCAGGTCCTCGAAGCGTCGCAGCCGGGTGCCGAGGCCGGTGCCGTAGAAGATGTTGTCGCCGAGCACGAGCCCGACCGTCTCGTTGCCGATGTGGTCGGCACCGATGATGAAGGCCTGGGCGAGCCCGTCGGGACTCGGCTGCACCGCGAAGGTGATGTTGATGCCGAACTGGGAGCCGTCACCGAGCAGGCGGTGGAAGCCCTCGGCCTCGTGCGGCGTGGTGATGATCAGCACGTCCCGGATCCCCGCCAGCATCAGCGTCGAGAGGGGGTAGTAGATCATCGGCTTGTCGTAGACCGGCACGAGCTGCTTGCTGATGCCCTGGGTGATCGGGTGCAGTCGCGACCCCGTGCCCCCGGCCAGAATGATTCCGCGCATGGCGGCCACCCTATGGCCTGGGGCGTTTGGCACCATGACGGCCATGCCCGCCGCCGCCGAACTGCTCCGCCACCCCCGTCGGCGCCACGTCTCGCTGGCGCTGGGGGCGATCGCGGTGCTGCTGACGCTCGCGTTCGCCGTACCCGTCGGCTGGTCGTGGTGGCAGGGGAAGCAGGCCCAGGTCTCGCTCGAGCAGGCGATCGTCGCGCTCCAGGACGAGGACGTCGACACCGCGCGCGAGCACGTCGAGGACGCCCGGGCGTACGCCGATCGCGGGATCGCTTCCCGCCACGGACTGCTCGGCGTGCTGTGGCGCAACCTGCCGGTCCTGTCAGCGGCAGCGGACGACGCCGTCCGGATGGCCGACTCCGTGGACGACCTGACGGCAGTGGCCGAGGCGGCGATGGCGGTCTACCCGCAAATCTCCGGCGACGAGGGCCGGCTGGTGACCGACGGCAAGGTCGACCTCGACCTGCTGGACGACGTCCTCGGCTCCTTCGACGAGGTCGAGGGGCGTCTGGCCGACGCCCACGCCTCCTTGGCCGCCGTCGAGGCCGACGCTCCCCTGCTCGGGTCGACGATCGCGGAATTGCGACACGACGGGCTCGCCGGGATCCGGCCGGTCCGGCGCGGCATGAAGACGCTGGCCCCGATCGTCGACGTGCTGCCCAGCGTGCTCGGGTCCCGAGGAGAGCGCGACTACCTCATCGCCATCCTCAACCCGGCCGAGCAGCTCTTCTCGGGCGGCACCCCGCTGACCTTCACCCCGATGTCGGTTCGCGACGGCCGGATCGAGATGGGCGAGCCGCAGGACACCGCCACCCACGGCGTCGCCTTCCAGCCCCGCTTCTGGCCGAAGGTCAAGGGCAACCCGTTCCACCACGGCAAGCTGCGCATCGGCACCGCGACCTTCGCGCCTGACTGGTCAGTCTCCGGCGAGGAGGCGCTGCGCGCGTGGCGCAGCCTGCGAGGCAAGCAGATGGACGGGTTGATCGCCATCGACGTGATGGCGCTGCGCGACCTGGTGGCCATCACCGGCCCGCTCGACGTGCCCCACTACGGCGAGGTCTCGGCCGACAACTTCGTCCAGGTCCTGATCGGCAACTACGACGCCATCCCCGACTACCGCGTGCGGCACCAGATCAACCAGTCGCTGGTGCCGATCTTCCGTGACAGGTTCTTCCGGACCGGGCAGTTCGTGGAGAAGTTCCAGGCCGTCCGGGCCTCTGCCCGGGGCAGGCACTTCGCGGTGTACCTGCGCGACCCTGCCGCCCAGGCCGCCTTCTCCGGGCTCGGCCTCACCGGCGAGCTGTCCGACACCCGCCACGACTACCTCGGCGTGTTCACGCAGAACGCGGTGCCGAGCAAGACCGACTACTGGCAGAACCGCACGGTGACCTCGGACGTCCGGCTCGAGCCGGACGGCAGCGCCCGCGTCACCACGACGACCCAGATCCACAACGACAGCACCCCCTATCCCTTCGAGGGGCCCGATCCGCGCGAGGGCTACTCCACCCGCTTCGCCACCCTCTCGATCGGCCAGTTCTTGCCCAAGGGCGTCCGCAACGTGCAGGCACGCGTCGACGGCGAGAAGTTCGTGCCGACGCTCAACGACTTCTACGGTCGCCCGTTCGTACGCCGCACGGTCGCCTTCAAGCCCCAGGAGACGCGCGACTTCGCGGTCGCCTACGACGTACCCAGCGCCGCCCTGGTGAAGAACGGCAAGCTCGTCTACCGCCTGGACATCGACCCGCAGGGCCTGGTGCGGCCGTCGGCGATCAGCGTCAGCGTGCACCTGCCGCGCGGCTACGAGCCCGTCGACCTGCCGCCGGGGTGGATCGAGCTCGACGAGGACACCGTCGCCTGGGGTGGCGCGGCGCTGGTGGAGGGACAGTCCTTCAAGGTCAGGACCGCGGAGGGAGGATGACCGACGCCGCGACGAAACCCCATAGGATCCCGCCCATGGATCGTCTTCTCGTGACCGGCGGCGCCGGCTTCATCGGCTCCAACTTCGTCCACTACCTCATGCGCGAGACCGACGCACGCGTCACGGTGCTGGACAAGATGACCTACGCAGCCAGCAAGGAAGCCCTCGACGGCCTCCCCGAGGACCGGGTGTCCCTGGTCGTCGGTGACATCGCCGACGCCGACGTCGTCGACCCGCTCGTCGCCGAGCACGACGCCGTCGTGCACTACGCGGCCGAGTCGCACAACGACAACTCGCTCAACGACCCGTCGCCGTTCATCAAGACCAACATCCTCGGCACGTTCACCATCCTCGAGGCCGTGCGCAAGCACGAGAAGCGCCTCCACCACGTTTCCACCGACGAGGTGTACGGCGACCTGGAGCTCGACGACCCGAAGCGGTTCACCGAGGACACCCCGTACAACCCCTCGTCTCCCTACTCCGCCTCGAAGGCCGGCTCCGACCACCTCGTGCGCGCGTGGGTCCGCTCCTTCGGCGTCCAGGCGACCGTCTCGAACTGCTCGAACAACTACGGCCCGTGGCAGCACATCGAGAAGTTCATCCCGCGCCAGATCACCAACGTCATCGACGGCATCCGCCCCAAGCTCTACGGCTCGGGTGAGAACGTCCGCGACTGGATCCACGCCGACGACCACTCCTCCGCCGTGTGGACGATCCTGAACAAGGGCGCGATCGGCGAGACCTACCTCATCGGCGCGGACGGCGAGAAGAACAACCTCGAGGTCGTGCAGCTGATCCTGACCCTCATGGGCCAGCCCGCCGACGCCTTCGACCACGTCAACGACCGCGCCGGTCACGACATGCGCTACGCCATCGAGTCCGGCAAGCTGCGCCAGGAGCTCGGCTGGTCGCCGCAGTTCCAGGACTTCGAGTCCGGCCTGGCCAACACCATCGAGTGGTACAAGACGCACGAGGAGTGGTGGCGCCCGGTGAAGGAAGCCGTCGAGGCTGCCTACGCCCAGAAGGGCCAGTGACTTCTCCGCTGGTTGAGCAGCGAGGTACGAGCGTGTCGAAACCAAGGAGCCTCTAGATGTCCCTGCCCTCCCTCGAGACCACGCCCATCCCCGGCCTGGTCGTCGTCCGCCTCGACCGTCGTGACGACTCCCGCGGGTTCTTCAAGGAGAACTGGCAGCGCGAGAAGATGGTGGCGATCGGGCTGCCCGACTTCGGCCCCGTGCAGAACAACGTCTCCTTCAACTCCGACCGAGGCGTCACCCGCGGCATCCACACCGAGCCGTGGGACAAGTTCGTGTCGCTCGCGACCGGCCGGATCTTCGGTGCCTGGGTCGACATGCGCGAGGGCGAGTCGTTCGGCGCGACCTTCACACTCGAGATGGACACCGCGGTCGCGGTCTTCGTCCCGCGCGGTGTCGGCAACAGCTACCAGGTGCTCGAGGACGCGACGGCCTACACCTACCTCGTCAACGAGCACTGGCGTCCCGGCGTCGCCTACCCCGCGCTGGCGCTCGACGACCCGACCGTCGCGATCGCGTGGCCGATCCCGCTCGCCGAGGCAATCATCTCGGACAAGGACCAGAACAACCCGGCGCTCGACCCGTCGACCGCGATCGCCCCGAAGAAGACGTTGATCATCGGCGCCCGCGGCCAGCTCGGTCGTGCGCTGCAGGTCGACTTCCCCGGTGCCGACCTCGTCGACCTCGTCGCCGGCGACGGCGTGACGGCCCTCGACCTCACCGACCCTGCCGCAGTCGCCGCCTGGCCCTGGCACGAGTACGCCACCGTCCTCAACGCCGCCGCCTACACGGCCGTCGACGTCGCTGAGACGGCCGACGGTCGCCGTACGTCCTGGGCAGCGAACGCGACTGCCCCCGCGACCCTCGCCGGGCTGGCCCGCGACCACGGCTTCACGCTGGTGCACTACTCGTCGGAATACGTCTTCGACGGCACCGCCGAAGAACACACCGAGGACGAGCCCGTCTCCCCGCTCGGCGTCTACGCCCAGTCCAAGGCCGCCGGCGACATCGCCGTCGGGCTCGCACCGCGCCACTACCTCGTGCGCACCTCGTGGGTGATCGGCGACGGCAAGAACTTCGTCCGCACCATGGCCGACCTCGCCGCCAAGGGCGTCTCGCCGTCGGTGGTCAGCGACCAGGTCGGTCGGCTCACCTTCGCCGACGAGCTCTCGCGCGCGACGAAGCACCTCATCGACTCCAACGCCTCGTTCGGCACCTACAACGTGTCGAACTCGGGGGCCGCCATGTCGTGGGCGGAGATCGCCCGCGAGGTCTTCACCCGCTCCGGCCGTGCCGCCGAGGACGTCTCGGAGACGACGACCGCGGAGTACGCCGCCGGCGTGCTCGAGAAGGGCAACCCCTTCGCCCCCCGCCCGCTGCAGTCGGCGATGTCGCTTGCGAAGATCCGCGCCACCGGCTTC
Organism: Nocardioides allogilvus; assembly: GCF_003047285.1. Lineage (GTDB taxonomy): Bacteria > Actinomycetota > Actinomycetes > Propionibacteriales > Nocardioidaceae > Nocardioides > Nocardioides allogilvus. The sequence goes on from NZ_PZYX01000004.1 coordinate 61,094, forward strand.
GAGCCCGAGGACGCGCTCGTCGCGCTCGACCGCTACCTCGCCTGATCCGGCGGTCACCGCTGGTTGAGCAGGCGCGCCAGCGCCGTGTCGAAACCAAGGTGCCTCAGTCTCGACACTCCTCGCTGCACTCGCAGCGGGTGGGGTCGCCTCAGGACGAGGCGGCGTCCGAGCGGCCGTAGTCGTCCTCGAGCCGGCAGATGTCGTCCTCGCCGGTGTAGCCGCCACGCTGGACCTCGATGATGACGAGCTCCTCGTTGTGCATGTTGGTGATGCGATGCGCAGCACCTTGGCTCACGTCGATGGAGTGGCCGGGGCCGATGACGTGCGTCTCGCCGTCCACGACACAGGTGGCCATCCCGAAGATCACCACCCAGTGCTCGGAACGGTGCTCGTGGGTCTGGTAGGACAGCCGCTGTCCGGGCTTCACATGGATGCGCTTGACCTTGTAGCCGACCCCTTCGTCGATCACGTGCCACGAGCCCCACGGCCGCTCTTCCGAGTCCATCGACATCCACAAACCCCGTCTACCTCGCTTGATGACGCGCACACCATAACGGCGCACGGCGCACGTAAGGTTAACCGTGTGACCGTCTATGCCCTCGAGGGCTACACCTCTCTGTTGGTGCTCCTCGTCATGCTCGGCGTGAAGGGCTTCGCGTTCATCAACGCCGTGCTCTACCCCACCGAGGCCTACCCCGCGTCCAGTCGCGGCACCAAGGCCGCCTGGACGATCGGCCTCGGTCTCGGTCTGGTCGCCCAGATCCTGATCCCCACGCCGTTGACCCTGATCAATCTGGCCTTCACGATCGCCGCGTTCGTCTACCTCGCGGACACCCGCCCCGCTCTCGCCGAGGTCACCCAGCGCCGCTGACCCTGCAGACGCACGAAGCCCCCGGCATGACGCCGAGGGCCTCGTGAGAATCCTGGGAGGGAGGATTCAGGGAGTCAGAACAGCGTCAGCTGTCCGTCGTCTTCTCTTCAGTCGCCCAGCTTCTCGGCGGCGTCGGAGACGGCCTTGACCGCGGTGCTGGCGGTCTTCTTGGCCGAGGTGACGGTGGCCTTGGCGGACGACTTGGTCGCCGCAGCCTTCTTGGCGGCCGGCTTCGCGGCGGTCTTGGTCGTGGTGGCGGTCTTCTTCGCGGCGGTCTTCGCCTGCGTCGTGGACGTGCCAGTGGCCTTCTTGGCCTGCGTGGTGGTGGCCTTGGCCTTCGACACGGTGGTCTGGGCGGACTTCACGGTCGCCTTGGTGGACTCCTGGCGACGGATGCGGCCGACGAGCGACTCGCCGCGCTTGACCAGGTCGGTGTAGGTGTCGGTGGCGACGGAGACGTTGCCGTCGACGAGGGTCTGGACCTTGGCGGGGTAGGCCTTGGCCTCGGCCTGCAGCTCGGCGACGCGGGTCTCGATCGCCTTGCGGCGAGCCTTGGCGTCGGTGGTGAGGGCGTCGACGCGGGCGTTGACGACCGTCACGGCCTGCTCGCGCAGCGCCTTCGGGTTGGCGACCTTCGTCTGCACGTCGGCGACGCGAGCGGTGACGTCCTTCTGGACGCCCGCGAGGCGGGTCTGGGTCTCCGACACGAAGTCGCGGACGACCTCGACGGCGAGGTCGGTGACGCCGACGCCCGCGAGGAGCGGCTTGGTGGCCTCGGTCTTGATGTCGAACTTGGTCTTCGCCATGTCATTTCTCCATGTGTTGGGTTGCTTCGGGATCCTGCCCCGCATTGAGCGCGAGGAAGGACGAATAGACATCCAGCAAGGACTGCTTCTGGCGCTCCGTGAGGCCCGCATCCGCGAGGATGGCGAGCTCGACCGTCGCGCCGACGTGCTCGACGGGGCTGACGATGCCGGCCCGGACGTAGAGCTGTTCGGCGGAGATGCGCAGCGCCTTGGCGATCTGCTGGAGAACTTCTGCCGAGGGCCGGCGCAGACCGCGTTCGATCTGGCTCAGGTAGGGGTTGCTGACGCCGACCTGCTCACTGAGCTGCCGCAGGGACAGCCGCGACGCGAGTCGCTGCTCCCTGAGGAACCCCCCGAGTGACTCGACGACGGTCTTCCCGTCCTTGCCCTTGGCCATGTCGCCATCTTGCTAACAACTGTTAGCAAAATGCAAACTCAGCCTAGGTGACTGCGCTCACATGTCCCTATCCATGGGCCTTTTCCCGCTAACAGCACCGGTTCCAGCGGAGCCGTGCTGCTCGGCTCCGCTCCTTCGCCCGGGCATCTCCGTGAGCACCTGGACCGCGGTCGGCTTCGGCGGATCGCTGCTGGTCGAGGCCTGCCAGGCCTTGCTGCCGGGTCGCTTCTCCAACCATGTCGACGCCGTCGCCAACACCCTCAGTGCAGCCCTCGGGGCACTGGTCGCGTGGGTCGTCCTGCGCGCGCGGCGTCAGTAGCAGGCGCGGATCTCGCCGACCGGCTTCCCGCCACCCAGCAGGGTCAGCTCCCCGGTCCTGCGTACGGCGACGCCATCCACCCCGTCGAGGTCGAGCACGCCCGAGCGTTCGAGGGCGGCCGCCATCAGCACAGGGCGCACCCGCGGCGCACCGTCGTCGGTCTTGAGCGCGAACGCCCGTCCGTCGGGCAGCGCCACGACGTAGCAGGACTCGGCCCCGGCCTTGCCGATGGCGCCGGGGATGGCGGTGAGCAACGCGAGCTCGTCGCGGGTGGTGCCCGAGACGAAGGCCGGGTGCGCGCGGATCGCCTCGGCGATCTGGCGCTCAGGACCCGCGGCGGCGACGGCCAGCGCGCGGAAGGCCCGGGCCAGGCCGATCAGCGAGGTCGAGAGCAGAGGTGCTCCGCACCCGTCGACGGCCACGACGTCGACCGGCTCGCCCGTGAGCTCGGCGAAGGTCTCCGCGATCGCGACCTGCAGGGGATGCTTCGGGTCGAGGTAGTCGTCGATCGACCAGCCGTTGAGCACGCAGGTGGCGAGCATCGCGGCGTGCTTGCCCGAGCAGTTCATCTGGAGCGACGTCTTGGCGCCGCCGTCGCGGATCACCGCATCCCGGGCGGAGTCGTCGAGTGGGTAGTCGAGCGGGGTCTGCAGTGCGGACTCGTCGAGTCCGGCGCCGGCCAGGATCCGGCGTACGCCGTCGAGGTGGAAGGGCTCGCCGGAGTGCGACGCACACGCGAGCGCGAGCAGCTCGGGCGGCAGGTCGAGGCCGGCGCGCACCATGGCGAGCGCCTGGATCGGCTTGTTGCAGGACCTCGGCAGGATCGGCGCGTCGACCATGCCGACGGCCCACTCGACCTCGCCGGCGGCGTCGAGCGCCACGACCGATCCGTAGTGGTGGCCCTCCACGAAGCCCGAACGCACGATCTCTGCAACGACGACTGGTGCTGACATGCCTGCAGGCTAGTGCCCGCGGACTGGCAGGATTGCAGCCGTGTCGACACCCCAGCCCAGCCCTCAGCACTGCCCCACGCCCCGCGAGCTCGATGACCTCCAGCTCCTCACGACCGGCGCACTGGCTCCGCTCACCGCGTTCAACGAACCCGGCAGCGTGGTCACCGTGGACCTGCCCGCCGAGATCGCCGCCGCCGAGTCCGTCGAGCTCGTCGATCCCGAGGGCCTGCCGCTGGCGACCCTGTCGCCCGCGACCGGGGCCGTGACCGCGCTGACGCACGCACAGTTCGGACCCTTCCGCCGGCTCCACCTGTCCCCCGCCGAGGTGCGCGAGCAGCACGCCGGTCGCACGGTGGTGCCGGTGACCGATGCCCTCACCGAGGCCGAGCTCGACGAGCTCCGCGCCCTCGGTCCGGTGCTGCTGCTCGCCTTCGCCGGTCACGGCACCTCCCGCCTGTCCTCGGTCGCCCTCGTCCGCGCCACGCTCGCGGCCTGTGACCTCCTCGACGATGCAGCCGTCGTCGTGGTCCCGCTCGCCGCCCACGGTGACCCCGAGGCCGATCACGACCTCGGGGTGCAGGTCGCAGCGACGTACGCCGCGGGCGACCCGGTCCACGCCCTGGCCGACACCGACGGGCCCTACCCCGAGACCATCGCCGCGATCGTCGAGCGCGACCTGCCTGCGCCCGAGGACCAGGGGCTGGTGCTGTTCTTCACCGGCCTGTCGGGCAGCGGCAAGTCCACGCTCGCCCAAGCCCTGATGGACCGCGTGCTGGAGCAGGGGCACCGCACCGTCACGAGCCTCGACGGCGACGTCGTGCGCCGCAACCTCAGTGCCGGCCTGACGTTCAGCAAGGCTGATCGCGAGACCAACATCCGCCGCATCGGCTGGGTGGCGGCCGAGATCTCGCGCCACGGCGGGCTCGCCGTGTGCAGCCCGATCGCGCCCTTCGACGAGACCCGCAAGCAGGTGCGAACGATGGTCGAGGAGGCGGGCGGCGCCTTCTTCCTCGTGCACGTCGCGACGCCGCTGGAGGAGTGCGAGCGGCGCGACCGCAAGGGGCTCTATGCCAAGGCCCGCCGCGGCGAGATCCCGGAGTTCACGGGCATCTCCTCGCCGTACGAGGAGCCCGAGGACGCCGCTGTGCGCGTCGACACCACCGGGCGGACGATCGAGGCAGCGCTCGACGACGTGATCGAGGCGCTGGCGGAGTCCGGCCACCTCGACCTCCGCACCGCCCCGGTGGTCGAGCAGGAAGGGGCGAGGTGAGGTCGGCGGCCGGCCGGCGGCGTGGGAATTCGGCTGCCGTGGCGGCAGCGTGCACAATCTCGACTATGTTGAGCGTGATTGTTCCCGTACGTCCCGAGGAGGACTGATGGCCGACCTTCTCACCATCACCGCACTGTCGATCCTGGCGGCCGGATTCTTCGTCGGAATCGTCGTCGGACTGACCGGGATGGGCGGCGGCGCGCTGATGACGCCCGCGCTGATCTTCCTCGGCGTCGGTGAGGCGGCGACCGTCGTCACCGCCGACCTGACGGCCGCAGCGGTCTACAAGACCGGCGGCGCGATCGTGCACAAGCGCGAGGGCTCGCCCAACATGCAGCTCGCCAAGTGGCTGATCATCGGCTCGGTGCCGATGGCGCTGCTCGGGCCCCACCTCGTCAGCTGGTTCGCCGATCCCGAGGACCTCGACGAGACCCTCAAGCTCTGCATCGGCTTCGCGCTGCTCTTCGCCGCCGCGACCTACGCGATGCGGCTCTACATCAACCTCAAGCGCGTCCGCGGCGACGGCGTGCAGGCCGAGGAGAACCCCGCCATCCGTCCGATCCCGACGCTGCTCGTCGGCGCCCTCGGCGGACTCCTCGTCGGCATCACCAGCGTCGGCTCCGGCTCGGTGATCATGATCGCGCTGCTGATGCTCTACCCCGGCCTCAGCGCCGTGAAGCTCGTCGGCACCGACCTCGTGCAGGCCGTGCCGCTGGTGATGGCCGCCGCCATCTCCAACATCGCCCTGCACGGTCTCGACTGGGGCGTGCTCATCCCGCTCGTCATCGGCTCGGTCCCCGGCACCCTCCTCGGCGCCAAGATCGCGCCCAAGGTCCCCCAGTCGATCATCCGCCGCGGCATCGTCGTGGTGCTGACCATGAGCGGCGTCGCGCTGCTCGACAAGGCCGGCTGGGCCCCGCTCGGTGCCGGTGAGGACGAGACCCACCCGATGCTGATCGCCGGCGTCGGCCTCTTCGTCGTGGTCGTGCTGCCGATCGTGTGGGGCTTCCTCCGCAAGTCGCAGGGGTTGCCGATGTTCGGCTCCCCCACCATCGCGCAGCTCGAGGACCCCAACTACAAACCGGGGCTCGTCGGGATGAAGCGCACCGACGACTAGGGCCACGTCTTCACAGCACCCGCCGTCTCGTGCGGCGTGTCGCTCTCGCCGTACGGCGTGTTGCGGCCCTGCGCCTCGAGAAGCGGCCCTCTGTGGAGAACCGTTCGCGCCTCCGCCGCCCGTTGGCGAGACTCGCGGCATGGACCCCGTGGCCGCACTCACCCGCCTGGGTGGCATCGCGTCCACGCGTGAGGTGATCGGCCTGACCACGCGCAAGCGTCTGCGGCGCGCGGTTTCCACCGGCCGGGTCGTGCACGTGTCGCGTTCGCGCTACGCCTTGCCCTCCCAGGACGAGGCGCAGGCCGTGGCAGTCGCGATCGACGGCCACCTCCGGCTGCTCTCCGCGGCGGCACACTGGGGGTGGAAGGTGAAGTGGTCGGCACAGTGGCCACACATCCAGGTGGCGGCGACGCCGTCCGAGACGATCGACGCGTCCCTGACCGTCGGGGCCCTCCCACGCGCCGACCTCGACGGGTGGGCGACCTCCCGGGTCCGCACCGTGCTGGACTGCGCGGCCGAGCTGCCCTTCGACGAGGCCCTGTCGGTGGCGGACTCGGCCCTGCGCAGCGGGGAGGTGACGCGCGAGGAGCTCGAGGCCGCCCTGACGGCAGCCGCCCCTGCGGCTGCACGGCGCGTGGTGGCGCATTCGACCCACCTCGCCGCCAACCCGTTCGAGTCGGTGCTCCGCGCGATCCTGATCGAGGCGGGCATCGCCGTGGTGCCCCAATGGGCGACCACCATCAACGGGGTCACCTACCACCCTGACCTCGCCGACCCCTTCAACGGCATCGCCATCGAGGCGGACTCGTTCGCGCACCATGGCGAGAAGGACGCCCACGACCAGGACTGCCTGCGCTACAACGCTCTGGTCACCGGCGGATGGATCGTGCTGCGCTTCACGTGGGACCAGGTGATGTTCAAGCCCGCTGAGGTCGTGGCCACCGTCCGCGCAGCCCTCGCCCTGCCCCGCGCCGCCTGACGGGGCCACTTCCTGGCGCCGCCGGGCGTTGCCTGCGGCGTGTCCTCTCGCCGTACGGCGCGTTGCGGGCCATTCGCCAGAAAACGGGCCCTTCCTCAGCTCAGCCCGAGCAACGAGCGGCACTCGGCGGGCGTCATCGGGGTCCGCTGCGCCAGCTCCCCCATCGCCACGGCCCGTGACACGAGCTGGGCGTTGGACTCGACGGGCACGCCCCGGCTGATGGTCAGGACGTCCTCCATCCCCACGCGCAGGTGCCCGCCCATGGACAGCGACGCCATGGCGACCGACAGCGTCGAGCGCCCGATCCCGGTGGCCGCCCACGACGTCACCTCGGGAGGCAGTGCCGCGACGGCGGCGACCAGCGCTGGCGCCGTACCAGGCATGCCGCCCGGCACGCCCATCACGAAGTCGACGTGCGCCTTGCCGCCAGCCGGCACCCCGAACTCGCGGAACAGCCGTCCCAGCGCGTGCACCTGCCCGAGGTCGAAGAGCTCGAACTCCGGCGCGATCCCCCGTGAGAGGGCGAGCTGGTAGAGCTCCTTGACGAACGGCCACGGGTTGAGGAACACGTCGTCGCCGAAGTTGGTGGTGCCCATCGTCAGGCTGCAGCTGTCGGGCTCGGCGTCCAGCACCTTGAGCCGCTCCTCGAGCGGGTCGTGGACCGAACCGCCCGTGGAGAGCTGCACGACGAGCGAGGACGACGACCGCACCGCCGCGACCCACTCGCGCAGCAGCCCCTGGTCGAGCGTCGGCGCGTGCGACGCGTCGCGCACGTGGATGTGGATCATGGCGGCACCTGCCGCCTCGCAGTCGGCGGCAGTCCGGGCGAGCTCCTCGGGGGTGGTGGGGAGCTGCGGGCAGTCGGCCTTGGTGGTCTCGGCGCCGGTGGGCGCCACGGTGATCAGCAGTGGAGCGGACATGAGCGGCATCCTTGCACCATGCGTGCAGTCATCCAGCGGGTCCTGAGTGCCAGCGTGTCCGTCGACGGCGAGGTCGTCGGCGCGATCACCGACCCCGGCCTCCTCGTCTACCTCGGCATCACCCACACCGACGGACCGCGCGACGTCGAATGGATGGCACGCAAGGTCCGCGACGTCCGCATCCTGCGCGACGAGCAGTCCGCCGGCGACGTCGACGCGCCCGTCCTGGTCGTCAGCCAGTTCACGTTGTACGGCGACGCGCGCAAGGGTCGCAGGCCCACGTGGATCGCCGCCGCTCCGCGCGAGATCAGCGAGCCGACGTACGCCGCTGTGTGCGCCGAGCTGGAACGGCTGGGCACCCCCGTGGCGCGCGGGGTGTTCGGGGCCGACATGCAGGTGAGCTCGGTCAACGACGGCCCGATCACCGTGATCCTCGACTCCCCGGGGTCCGCCAGCGACGCGTGATGCGACGTTCCCCGCGGGCATCGCTACGATGTGGGCTGCTGTCCCCCAGAGAGGCCCCTCGTCTGTCATGACAACCACCCACGCCGACTACCAGCTGAGTCAGCTCGACCAGCTCGAGGCCGAGTCGATCCACATCTTCCGTGAGGTCGCCGCCGAGTTCGAGAAGCCGGTCCTCATGTTCTCCGGTGGCAAGGACTCCATCGTCATGCTCCGGCTGGCGGAGAAGGCCTTCTACCCCGCCAAGCTGCCCTTCCCGCTGCTCCAGGTCGACACCGGCCTGGACTTCGACGAGGTGCTCTCGACCCGCGACAACTGGGTCGACCGCCTCGGCGCGCGGATCCACATCGCCAGCGTCGACGACGCGATCGCCAACGGCGTCGTGATCGACGACGGCAAGACCTCGCGCAACCGTCACCAGATCGGCACCCTGCTCAACGCCATCGAGGAGAACGGCTTCACCGCCGCCTTCGGTGGTGGCCGTCGTGACGAGGAGAAGGCCCGCGCCAAGGAGCGCGTCTACTCCCACCGCGACGAGTTCGGCCAGTGGGACCCGAAGATGCAGCGCCCCGAGCTGTGGAGCCTCTACAACGGTCGCATCCACGCCGGCGAGCACATGCGGATCTTCCCGCTGTCCAACTGGACCGAGCTGGACATCTGGCACTACATCGACCGCGAGCAGATCGAGATCCCCTCGATCTACTTCGCCCACGAGCGCCAGGTCATCCTGCGCGACGGCATGTGGCTCTCGCTCTCCGACGCCGTGCAGCCCGTCGGCAACGAGCAGGTCGAGACCAAGATGGTCCGCTTCCGCACCGTCGGCGACAAGTCCCAGACCGGTTGCGTCGAGTCGACCGCGTCCACCACTGCCGAGATCATCGACGAGATCGCGATCGCCCGGGTCACCGAGCGCGGCGCGACCCGTGGCGACGACCGGTTCTCCGAGGCGGCCATGGAAGACCGCAAGAAGGAAGGCTACTTCTGATGGGCACCCCCCAGACCTCCTCTGACCACGGTCAGATGGACCTCCTCCGCTTCGCCACCGCGGGCTCCGTCGACGACGGCAAGTCCACGCTCATCGGTCGCCTGCTGCTCGACTCCAAGTCGATCTTCGAGGACCAGCTCGAGGCCGTCGAGGCCTCCTCGGTGTCCAAGGGCTACGACTACACCGACCTGGCGCTGCTGACCGACGGTCTGCGCTCCGAGCGCGAGCAGGGCATCACCATCGACGTGGCCTACCGCTACTTCGCGACGCCCAGCCGCAAGTTCATCATCGCCGACACCCCGGGCCACATCCAGTACACCCGCAACATGGTCACCGGTGCCTCCACCGCCGACCTGGGCCTCGTGCTGGTCGACGCCCGCCAGGGCCTGACCGAGCAGTCGCGACGTCACGCCGTGCTCCTCTCCCTGCTGCGGGTCCCGCACCTCGTGCTGGCCGTGAACAAGATGGACCTGGTCGACTGGTCCGAAGAGGTCTACGACAAGATCCACAAGGAGTTCACGACCTTCGCCACGAAGCTGAACATCCCCGACCTCGAGGTCATCCCGATCTCGGCGCTGCAGGGTGACAACGTCGTGACGCGCAGCGAGAACACCCCGTGGTACTCCGGCCCGACGCTGATGCACCACCTCGAGAACGTGCACGTCGCCTCCGACCGTGACCTCGTCGACGTCCGTTTCCCCGTGCAGTTCGTGGTGCGGCCCAAGTCCGACGAGTTCCACGACTACCGCGGCTACGCCGGACAGGTCGCCGGTGGCGTCCTCAAGCCCGGCGACGAGGTCGTGGTGCTGCCCAGCGGCATGACGTCCAAGATCCAGGGCATCGACCTCTTCGACCAGGAGGTCGCCGAGGCGTTCCCGCCGATGTCGGTGACCGTCCGCCTCGAGGACGACGTCGACGTCTCGCGCGGCGACATGATCGCTCGCGTCAACAACGCGCCGAAGCCCAGCCAGGACATCGACGCGATGGTCTGCTGGATGACCAACGAGCCGCTCAAGCCGCGGCAGAAGCTCCAGATCAAGCACACGACGCGTACGGCGCGTGCCATGGTCAAGGACATCCAGTACCGCCTCGACGTGAACAGCCTGCACCGCGACCAGGACACCAAGGAGCTCGGTCTCAACGAGATCGGCCGCATCCAGCTGCGCACCACCGTGCCGCTGCTGTGCGACCCCTACTCGAAGAACCGCACCACCGGCTCCTTCATCCTGATCGACGAGGCGACCGGTGTCACCGTCGGCGCCGGCATGATCAACAACGCCAGCTAGAACTCGGCGTCACATACGAACTGCCCGCCTGGCTCGACCAGGCGGGCAGTTCGCATTTCGATGGCAGAGGACCGCCGGGCTCAGGGCGCCGGGTCGGCCCACACCTTCACCCAGTCGACGTCCATGTGCTGCGGGAGCTTGTCCTCGCCCCCGAGGTGCTGGAGCTCGTAGTCAGAGCTGAGCAGGCTCAGGATGAGGAACTCCGGCTGCCCGGACACGCCCTGCGTGATGGTGTTGGTGACCTGGCCGTCGATGCGGAAGACGTACTTCTTCGGGGTCCACTCGACCGAGAACACGTGGAACTTCGACGACCAGTCGCCGCCGAACTGCTCGGGGTCAGGCAGCCAGCCGCCGGCCGTCTTGCCCTTCGCGGTGGGGTGCCAGTAGACGAAGCTCGTCAGGCCGCCGTCGGGGTGGTCGTCGCCGAAGTACTCGATGACGTCGATCTCGGCGCCGGTGACCTTCGCGTCCCCGGTGGGCTTGGGCCCGAAGCCCTGCATCCAGAAGGACCCGTGCTGGCCACGGAGCTCCTGGAACTTGATGCGTGCGGCGGCGTGGCCGTACCTGAAGCTGAAGCCCGTGCCGATGTGGCCGTTGAGGCGGTAGTTGTACTTCTCACCCTTGACCCGGCACGTGCCCTTCTTCGGGTCGTCAATGACGCTCAGCCGCACGACACCGTCGACCCACTCGACTGCGTCGTCGGAGGCACGCGAGCACAGCCGGACACCGGCATAGCCTTGGTCGCGCGTCGCCCAGACGTCCTTGAGCTGCTCGTCGAACTCGTCGGTGAAGGTCGCCTCGGGCGCGTCGGCGGTGGACAGGTGGATGCCCACGGGCTCGTCACCCTCGGACACCACGCGCAGCTCGCTCGCCTCGCCGACGGTCAGCGCGACCCGGCCCTTCTCGTCGGTCTCGGCACTGTCCTCGAGGGTCCAGTCGTCACCGTCGGCGACCTGGAGCTCCACCACCTGGCCGGCCGAGGCTCCCTCGATCGTCGCGTCGACGACGTACTCCGCGTCGGACGACTCCTCGGTGTCCTCACCGGGAGCCGCGAGCTGGGGCAGCACCACGGCTGTGATGCCGGCGCCGTCGTCGTAGTCGGACTCGGCGACGTCGATGCCGGAGGCTCCGGAGCACGCGGTGAGCGCGGTGAGGCAGACGAGGGCGGCGGTGTGCCGCAGGGCAGTGCTGGTTCGAGACCTGGTGCGAGACATGGCCTGCATCTTGCCCTAGCGCGCGAGCCGCATCCCGAGGAGGTAGAGCTCGCACCCCAGGCAGAAGCCGAAGACGGCGTTGAGCAGCGCCGCAGCCACGGCGAAGCCGATCGCCACCTGCGCGACCACCAGCGCACCGGCAGCGAAGCCGAGCAGCGCCACGACGGTGAAGGCCAGTCCGACGGCCTGGGCGAACCGCGGCGGCCTCGGGTCCTCGAGCGCGGCCGGCGGCGCGAGGCGCGGCTTGACCAGGGTCTTGAAGACGTAGGCCGTCGGCGTCCGCTGCACACCGAGGGTGGCACCCGTCAGGAAGAAGAGTGCCTGCACGGCGACGAGCGCCACGGCGACCGGCGTCGGCGCCAGCAGCGCCGCGGCGAGCAGCACGAGGGTCACAGCCGCGGTGAAGCGCGGGCCACGGGGATCGATCACGAGTCAGCTCCGGTCGGTAGGGCGGCGAGCACCTGGGCGCGCTGCGGGGCACCCGCAGCGCGGGCGACCTCGTGGCCGCGCGAGTCGAGCACGAGCGTCGTGGGAGTACGCCGCACGTCGAGCGCCCGCACGAGGTCGAGGTGCTTCTCGGCGTCGATCTCGACGTGGCGTACGCCGATCTCCCGCTGTGCGACGTCCGCGAGCACCACCCGGGTCGTCCGGCAGGGTGCGCAGAAGGCAGAGGAGAACTGGACGAGCGTGGCCCGCTCGCCGAGCGACGCGGCGGGGAGCGCGTCGCTCACGTGCCCCCACGTGTGGGACACCGGCTCGCTGCCGAAGTCCCCGTCGGTGGCGCGCCGGAACAGGCCGAAGCCCACCGCCACGACGACGGCGAGAGCGAGGATCACGATTCCGGTCACACCAGCCTCCAACAACACGAGCGGCTCCCGATGTTCCGGGAGCCGCTCGCGAGATGCATCACGTCAGATCGCGACTGCGACCTCGGCGACCGAGCCGACGGCCGCGGTGACGCGGGTGTCGACGGGCTCGGCCTTGGGGGCCAGCGTGCGCAGGGTCCACTCGCCGTCGCCGGCGAAGAAGCGGAAGTGTCCGGTCGCGGAGGTGGGGACCTCGGCGGTGAACTCGCCCGACTTGTCCAGCAGACGCACGTAGGCGTTCGGGACCGGCTCGCCCTCGCGGGTGACCTGGCCCTGGATGACGGCCTCGATCTTGGTGTTGACGCCGTCGAGCGACAGGCCGCCCTCAGTTGCGCCGCACATCAGGCGTCAACCGTTCCGGGCTCGTCGCCGAGGGCGATCGGGACGCCAACGAGGGAGCCGTACTCGGTCCACGAGCCGTCGTAGTTCTTGACGTTCTTGCGACCGAGCAGCTCGCTCAGGACGAACCAGGTGAGCGAGGAGCGCTCACCGATGCGGCACAGCGCGATGGTGTCCTTGTCCTGGTCGAAGCCGACCTCGTCGTAGAGCTTGGTCAGGTCCTCGTCGGACTTGAAGGTGCCGTCGTCGTTGGCGTTCTTGCTCCACGGCACGTTGACCGAGGTCGGGACGTGACCGGCGCGCTGCGACTGCTCCTGCGGGAGGTGGGCCGGGGCGAGCAGGCGGCCGGCGAACTCGTCGGGGCTGCGGACGTCGACCAGGTTCTGCACGCCGATGGCGGCGATGGTCTCGTCACGGAAGGCGCGGATCGAGTGGTCCTGCTCCTGCGCGACGTAGGTGGTCGCGGCGCGGGTCGGCAGCTCGGCGGTGAGCTCGCGGGAGTCGAGCTCCCACTTCTTGCGGCCGCCGTCCATGAGCTTGACGTCGCCGTGGCCGTAGAGCTTGAAGTACCAGAACGCGTAGGCGGCGAACCAGTTGTTGTTGCCGCCGTAGAGCACGACGGTGTCGTCGTTGCTGACGCCGCGCTCGGACAGGAGCGCCTCGAACTGGGCCTTGTTCACGAAGTCGCGACGGACCTGGTCCTGGAGGTCCGTGGTCCAGTCGAGCTTGATGGCGCCCCGGATGTGGCCCTTGTCGTAGGCGGTCGTGTCCTCGTCGACCTCGATCAGGACGATGCCGGCAGTGTCGAGGTTGTCCTCGACCCACTGGGCCGAGACGAGCGAGTTTTCGCGGCTCATGGGATGTGCTCCTTGGTTGTGGTGACGCGATGGAAGAAGTGGCATGACTGCGTGGGGCACGCGGCTCGGAGACCACGCGCAGAGGACGAGCCCGCGCCCCGCGAATTGTCCACAAGAGTGGTGGACTTAGCGGAGGATGAAGTGCGGACCCGTCAGGACATTCGACACAGCGCCGAGCGCGTGCGGCAGTGATCCACTGCGCGGCGCTTGGTCAGCATGGTCGAGAACATGCTGAGGACTCTAGGGCGGGGACGGTGACGAGCTTCGATCCGTCTCGCATGTTGGATGGGCGTACCACCGATTGAGACGGACGGGAGTGAGGCCCGCGGCGGCCGCCCAGGGACCGCCGGCGGCCTACTTGCCCGAGAGGGCGAAAGGACGTGCGCGGCCGCGACGGAACGGCAGGACCGAGGTCGGCAGCACCGAGTCGAGGATCGACTCGAACTGGTCGGCACACCCCTCCAGCGCGAACTCCTTCTCGGCGAGCAGGCGCGACTCGGCGCCGAGCTGGGCCAGCCGAGCGGGGTCACGCAGCACCTGGTCGGCCCAGAGCGCAGCAGGCCCCAGCGAGGAGCACAGCGGCGGCGCGATGAACCCACCGGCGTCGAGCACCAGCCCGGCCGCGAGGTTCTCCGGCGGCATCAGGCCCAGCACCGGTCGCCCGGCCGCGAGGTAGGAGAGCGTCTTGGACGGCACGGAGAACTCGCCGGCGTCCTGCTCGAGCAGCACGACGAGCAGGTCTCCCGACGCGAGGACGTCCGGCAGGTCGGCGTACGGCTGGAACGGCAGCAGGCTCAGCGGGACCGAGAGCCGCGCGGCCGCCGCACGCACGACGGGCACCGCGGGGCCCTCGTTGACGACGACCAGGCGGACCGGGGTGCCCTGCGCGCGCACGGCCGCGGCCAGCTCGACGAGCAGCTCGGGGTCGTGCTTGAGGCCGAGGGTGCCGGAGTAGAGCAGCGTCTGCTCCTCGTCGAGGCCCTGGGTGACGGCCCAGTCGTTGTCGCGCGGACGCGGGGAGATCTCGTCGAGCGGAGCCCAGTTGGGGATGACGGTGACCTTGTCGGCCGTGCCCCACTTCTCGTGCACGGACCGGAACGCCTCGGTGATCACCACGATCGCCGCGGCCCGCCGCGACCCCCAGCGCTCACCCCACTCGAGGGCCCGCGCCAGCGCGCCGAAGATCGGCGACAGCTTGGTGCCGGCCAGCCGCGCGACCGCGACGGCCTGCACGTCCTGGTGCCACAGCACCCAGGGCGTACGGCGCAGCCACAACGTCGCAGCCAGCATCACCAGCATCGGCACGGGCGTGGTCGACACGAGCACCACGTCCGGTCGGGCGCGGCGCACGAACCGGACGAGGTCGACCCCGAGGCGCAGCTCCTGCAGCGAGCGCCGGAGATAGCTGGTCTTGGCGATCGTGCGACCCACCGACACCGGCTCGAAGCGCACCGTCTCCCCCGGTCCGGCCTCGAGCCGGCCGTGGCCGCTGACGTAGGCGTCGCACCATGCGTGCGTCACGTCATGGCCCCGGCGGCCGAGCTCGCGGCTCAGCTGGGCCTGGAAGGGATGGCCACTGAAGTCGAAGACGAGGACCCGCACGACCTCAGCCCTGCGAGCGCTTCACCTGGTCATGGACCCAGGCGTAGGTGACCTCGAGCCCGTCGGCGAGCTGCGTCGAGGGCGCCCAGCCGTGCACCTGCTCGATGAGGGTGTTGTCGCTGTTGCGCCCGCGCACGCCCAGCGGGGCGTCGAGCTGGTAGCGGCGCTCGCAGGTGATGCCCGCGATCTCCTCGACGATGTCGACGAGCTGGTTGACGGTGACGAGCTCGGAGCTGCCGACGTTGACGGGCTCGCCGGAGTCGCCGTGCATGACGAGATCGGTGCCGGTGAGGCAGTCGTCGATCCACGTGAAGCTGCGGGTCTGCTCGCCGTCTCCCCAGATGTCGATCTCGTGCTCGCCACTGATCGCGGCCTCGGCGATCTTGCGGCAGATGGCCGCCGGTGCCTTCTCGCGACCGCCGGTCCAGGTGCCCTGGGGGCCGTAGATGTTGTGGTAGCGCGCGACCCGCGTGACGAGGCCGAAGTCCTCCTCGAAGTGACGGCACATCCGCTCGGAGAAGAGCTTCTCCCAGCCGTAGCCGTCCTCGGGCATGGCCGGGTAGGCGTCCGACTCCTTCAGCGCGGTGACGCTGGCGTCCTCCTGCAGGCCGGCGGGGTAGACGCACGCCGACGACGAGTAGAAGTAGCGCTCGACGCCCTGCGCCTGGGCGGCCTGCAGCATGTGGGTGCTGGTCAGCACCGAGAGCATGCAGGCGGCCTTGTTGTTCTCGATGAAGCCCATGCCACCCATGTCGGCGGCCAGCATGTAGACCTCACCCACGCCCCGCGAGGCGCTCATGGCGCTCTCGAGCAGGGAGAGGTCGGCCGTCACGTTCTCGACGTCCGGGTGGACCTGGTGCCACTCGTCCAGGGGTTTGACGTCGACACTGCGCACCGTCCGCCCCTCGGCGAGGAGTCGCCCGACCAGATGTCCACCAATGAAGCCGCCGCCACCGGCGACCAGCACGTCCACGTTCACGCGATGCCCTTCGTCCTTGTCTCCGACTGTTCATTAACGGCTGAGGAGCGATTCCGTCACTGTGCCACCCTTGCGGGCTCGGCGTCGGCGGTCACGGGGATTGAGACAACCCGCGGCGGACATCGGCCAACGTGTGACAACCTCCGCGTGTGAGATCGAGGCCAGCCGGAACGCCGAGCCGGGCACCCACCCCACCACTGCCGTGGGCCGACGGGGTGCGCGCGCTGGCCATGCTCGTGGTCCTGGTCTGGCACACCCTGCTGACGGTCGCACCGGACGAGCCGACAGCGCCCTGGGCGTGGGTCATCACCCCGTTCGGGGGTGTCGCGCACGCCGCCGTGCTGACCTTCATCGTCCTGTCCGGCTATCTCCTGGGCCGGCACTGGCGCCCGGGCGAGCTGCGCACCGAGTCGCTGCACTACCTGCTGCGACGGGGCTGGCGGCTGCTGCCGCCCTACTGGGTCGTGGTGACCCTCACCGTCGTGGCGATGCTCGCGCTCGGCCTGCGCCACCCCGGCGGAAGCCACTGGGACGTCGGGCTGCCCATGACGTGGGGCAACACCGCCCTCAACTACCTGCTCCTCACCGATCTGGCCGGCACCAGCCCCTACAACCACCCGCTGTGGACGGTGCCGGTGGAGTTCCACCTCTACCTCCTGGCTCCGCTCCTCGTCCTCGTACGCCGCCGCGCGGCCGCCATCGTCGTGGGTGCCGTCCTCACGCTGGCCGTCGCGTTCGCCGCCCCAGGCTTCGTCGCCCCGTTCTTCGCGTTCGCGTTCGCCGCCGCGTTCTGGGCCGGCCACCACCGCCAGTCGCTCCGCGAGGTCGACACGCGACGGACCCTCCGGGTGGTGCTGCCCGGCGCCGTCGTGGGGCTCGCCGTGGCCGCGGCCGTGGTCGTCGGCGGCGACCTGTCGCAGGGCGGCGTCCGGTTCCTCCTGCTCGATGCCGTCGCCACGCCGCTCCTGATCGGGTGGCTGCTGCTCAGCGACCTGTCTGTCGGTGACGGCCGCGTCCATCGTCTCCTCTCGAGCGGTCCCCTCCGCTGGACCGGCGCGCGCTCCTACAGCACCTACCTCGTGCACGCCCTGGTCATCGAGATCCTGTGGCGCTTCGCCGTCGAGCCGATCGGCCTGGCCGGCGACGCCGCGCCGTTCGGCGTGCTCCTCGTGCTCGCTGCGCCGCTGAGCCTCGTCGCCGGCAAGCTGCTCCACCAGTGGGTCGAGCTGCCCTCGGCCCGTCGCTCCGCGGCCGTGGGCACCCGGCCCGGCCGTCTCCCCGCTCCGAGCAAGGACCCTGCGTGAACGCCAGGCACACCGCCACCGAACGCCTCAAGCTCGGCCTGCGGCGAGCGCTGCTCCGCGCCGACCTCGACCTCGGCCGGGATGCGTTCGTCCAGCGCGTCGCGCGCACCCTCGCCGACCGCGACATCGACACGGTGCTCGACATCGGCGCCAACGAGGGTCAGTACGCCGCTCTCGTCCGGGCTGCCGGCTTCTCCGGGCGCATCGTCTCGGTCGAGCCGCTCCCCGACGCCTTCGACCGGCTCCAGCGCCGCGCTCGCCCAGACCGCCAGTGGGTCGGCGACCGGCGGGCCGTCGGTGCCGAGCCCGGTCGCACCACGATCCGGGTGTCCGCCAACTCCTTCTCCTCCTCGGTCCTGCCCCTGACCGCGGCCCACCTGCACGTCGCCCCCGAGTCCCGGGTCGTGGAGTCGATCGAGGTCGACGTCACCACCGTGCTCGACCTCGCCGCGGCCCACACCCTCGTGCCGGAGCGCACGCTGCTGAAGGTCGACACCCAAGGCTTCGAGAGTGCCGTGCTCGACGGAGCCGGCGAGTGGCTCGACCACGTCGCCGCCGTCCAGCTCGAGGTCTCCCACGTGGAGCTCTATGCGGGGCAGGCCCTCGAGCCCGAGCTGACCGCGCGGCTCGCCGGCCACGGCCTGGTGCCGTGGACCAACGACCCCGGCATCTCGGCCGCGGACGGCCGGCTGCTCCAGTCCGACGTGCTCTTCGTCCGGGCCTGAGGCGCATGCGGATCCTGGTCGAGGCGCTCTGCGCCGAGTACGGCGGCATCCGGACCTACGTCGACAACCTGCTGCCTGCCTGGATGGCCGTCGCCCCGGACGACGAGGTCCACGTGATGGTCCAGTCGGACTCCACGATCGTGGTGCCCGCTCCCCTGGTGCGCCACGACATCGCCGTACGCGGTCCGCAGTCCGTGGCGCGACCACTCGCCCAGACCAGGCACACCAGCCGCCTGGTCCGCGAGCTGCGACCCGACGTGGTGCTGGCGACGCTGCCGTCCACGACGGTGCGCCGCCTCGATGTCCCGCTCGGGGTGGTCGTCTACGACCTGCGCCACGAGCTGCGCCCCGAGCAGTTCGAGCGGTCCCGCCGGCTGTTGCGCTGGGCGAGCTACGGGCGCGGCTACGCCACCGCCGACGGCTTCGTCAGCATCTCCCACCGCACCCTCTCCGACCTGCACGCGCTGCACCCGGCCACCGCCGACAAGCCCGCGGTCGTGGCCCACCTCGGCGGCGACCACGTCGACCACTGGCCGCACACCGGGCCGAGCGATCGCGTCGTGACCTTCGCCCACCACACCAACAAGAACCTCGACCTGGTCCTCGACGGCTGGCAGCACCTCGGCCCCACGGCGCCGGAGCTGCTCGTCCTCGGCGTGTCGGGCGATCGCCGTACGACCCTCGACGAGGAGGTGGCCCGCCGTGGCCTGGCGGGCGTCGTGACGCTGGCGCCGTTCCTCGACGAGGGCGACTTCAGGCGCACGCTGGCGGGTGCCGCGCTGGTGCTCTTCCCCTCCGACTTCGAGGGCTTCGGCCTGCCGGTGGTCGAGGGGATGCGGCTCGGCGTCCCGGTCGTGATCGGCCCCGAGCCGGCGACCCGCGAGGTGGCGGGCGGTCACGCGTTCGAGATGTCGACCTGGCAGCCCGACGAGCTGGCCCGGGCTGTCCGCGCCGGGCTCGCAGCCACTCCCGCACAGCTGGCGAGCGCGCGCGAGCACGCAGCCGGGTTCACGTGGGCCAACACCGTCACGCAGACGCGGGCTCTCCTGACGACGCTGCTCGAGCCAGCACCGCCAGCTGGCCGACCAGGGTGACGGTGCCCGCCACGAGCAGGACCCAGCCGGGGTAGGTGCCACCCACCGACGCGACCGCCATCACCGCGAAGCCCGCGAGCATCAGCGCCAGCCCGGCCATCTCCGCCCGGGTCGCGGTCGCGGCCCGGCCCAGGCCCACCAGGCACGACGAGGTGACCCGGCGCAGTCCCAGCACCACGCCCGCGGCGACGAGCACGCGGGCGAGCGGCACCGCCGGCTCCGCCTCGGCACCGAAGGCCAGCACGAGCAGCGGCGCGAGGACGACCTGGATCGCCAGGCACGCAGCCACGCCGACCCCCACTGCGACGAGCAGCCAGCGGCGTACGAACGCAGCACGCTGCGGTGCCGGCAGCGTGCTCAGCCGCGGGCCGACGAAGCTCGCCAGCGCGACCAGCACCACGACCGGGCCGGTCTCGAAGGCCCAGCCGATCGTGAAGAGCCCGAGCAGGTAGTGACCGCCGATCAGCCCGACGAGCAGCTGCTCGATGCCCAGGGTGTCGATCGGCGCCGCGGTGGTGACCATCGCGCTGCGCGCATAGGAGCGTACGGCGACGGGCGCCGGGAACTCGGTGCCATCGCCCGGCACGCCGCGCGCGACCAGCCGGAGCGACACGACCGCGACCACCGCCCAGCCGGCGAGGTTGATCGCGAGCAGCAGGGCCACGGTTCCGCCGCCGGTCACGAGCAGCAGCGCAGTGGCAAGGGCGTAGGACACTGCGGGCAGCGGCTGCAGCCGGGCCAGCACGCCGAAGCGCTGCTGCCCCTGGAGCGCGGCCATCCCGAGCATCGCCGCCATCACGGCGGCGACTCCCAGGGCGACGACGAGCGCCAGCAGCCACACCCGGGGCAGGGGGTGGTCGGCGATGTCCAGCAGCAGCACGACCGCGGCCGCGAGCACCGAGCAGGCGACGACCTGACGCACGAACTGGCGCTGCAGCCGGGCCAGGAAGGCGGCGGCGTCGAGTCGCCGGCTCGCCACGAACCACGTCACGGCCGCCGGCAGCCCGGCCACCCCGACCTGGCTGACCAGCAGCACGACCGCGAAGACGAGCGCCAGCTGACCACGGTCGGTGACGCCCAGCATCCGCACCACCAGTGGCCCCGAGACCACCAGCGCGACCTGCGCCAGCAGTGAGGCGCGCAGCAACCGGGCCGCGGGATGGCCTGCCGAACGACGGAGCCGCCCGACGCCCGGCTGCGGAGCCATGCTCAGGAGTGGTGGGGGCCGGCGAAGACGGCCCCGAGCACCCGGGCACCGGCGTCGGTATGCTGCCGGGCCGTCTCGGCGACGGACGCGCGATCGACCCGACCCGGCTCGAGGACGAGGATCGCACCGTCGAGCCCGCCCGCGAGCAGCACTGCGTGGTTCGAGGCGACGAGCAGGACGTCGTACTGGTCGCGCAGCGCCGCCACCTGCCGCTCACCGTCGGGCCCTGGCCCGGGCCGGACGGCGTGGGCGCGGTAGCCGGCGGCCGCGAAGGCATCGGTCAGGGTGTCGGCGACGTCGTCGAGTCCGTCGTGCAGCGGGGTGATCACCACAGCACGGTGGGCCGTCCCGGCCGTCGCTGCGAGCACGGCGTCACAGACGGCCTCGAGACCATCGCCCGGCGTGATCGTGCCCAGTGGCACCAGGCCCAGGCCACGGAGGTCGTCGGGCGTGCGGATCCGCTCGTCGAAGAGGTCACGCAGCGCAGCGAGCGCCACGCCGAGGAGCAGGCCCGCGAGGAGGGCTGCGGCGAGGTTGAGCAGCGGTCGGGGGGAGGTCGGGTCCTCGGGGAGGGTTGCCTCCTTGAGGACCGCCACCTCCACCTGGAGGCCACCGACGTCCGCAGTCTCCACGTCCGCCAGCACGTCGTTGTAGCTGGCGACCACAGCAGCCGCCACGTCGCGGGCCTCTTCGGGTGTGTCGCCAGTCGCCGTGAGGTCGATGATGACCGTCGCGAAGGGCACCGTCGTGCTGATCCGCCCGGCGACGTCCTCAGCCGACTCGTCCAACCCGAGGTCATCGATGACCCTCAGGGCCATCTGTTCTGAACTGGCCACTGCTGCGTATGACAGCGCCCGGCCCTTGACCTGGACACCGTCGGCGACCACCGCCTCCAGGTCGGAATCATCACCGGCGCTCGCGACGTAGAGCTCCGCCCGGGAGGTGTAGACGGGGTCTGCCGTGAGCGTGACCACCAGTCCAGCGAGCGTGAGGGCGACCGTCACGACGGCGATGATGCGCCATCGCGCGAGGATGCGCCGCACATAGGCGTTCACCGACATGGCTGACCCCCTTCGGGTCTCGACTGCGCGCAAGTATCACACCCGCCACACGCGCCGGGGCGACGGCCTAAGGTGTCGCCGTGCCGACCGACTTCGCCCTGCCGCTGCTGGGCTTCGCCCTGAGCGCCGCCGTCGTCGCGGTCGGCATCGGGTTCAATCGGTACGGCGGCCCGTCGCCCTCCTGGGTGCTGGGCATCGTCGCCTTCCTCCAGCCCCTCAACGGCGTGCGCCCCTTCGGTCCCAGCGCCTCGCTGGGCGACCTCGCGCTGGCACTGCTCGCACTGGGCTGCCTGCCGTTCCTGGGCCGGCTGCACATGCCTCCGCGGGTGCTGGTGCCGTTCGCGGGCGCGCTCGTCATGTGTGCGGGGGGCCTGCTCGGCATGCTGGTGACCGACGGCTGGTGGGAGACTCCGTGGTTGCTGCGCTTCCTGCTCGGCATCCCGCTGGTGATGATCACGCTCGCCATCGTGCGGCCCAGCCACCAGCTCGCGACCTGGCTGGCCGGTTGCTATGCGGTGGGAGCCACGGTGAGCGCGATCGCGGCGATCACCGGTCCGGTCGTTCCCGGCTTCGCCCGCGCCTCCGGGCTTGGCGAGCACCTCATGCACCTGGCCGTCTCGACGATCTTCGCCGTCGTGCTCGCGATCGGCTGGTTCGTGTCCACGTCCTCGACCTGGCAGCGGGTGCTCGCCTCGGCGATCATCGTCATCTGCCTGTGGGGCCAGCTGCTCACGGGTGCACGGTCCGCCCTGCTCGGGACCCTGCTCGCGGTCGGCTACCTCGCGGTCCTCGGGCGAGCCCGCGGCGTCGCGATCGCCGGAGGCATGGCGCTGCTGGCCGCGGCCGTCCTCGCGGCCGCCATGCCTGCCCTGCCCCAGGGCAGCACCCTGCACCGGATCTTCGGCGGCGAGCTCACCGGACTGGTCACGCTCAGCAACGGCGCGCACGTCCAGGACGCGCTGGAGGCCATCTCCGAGATCGGCGCCCACCCGCTCACCGGGCTCGGCTTCGCCCAGGGCCTCGACGCCCACAACCTGTTCCTCGAGGCGGCCAACATGGGCGGGGTCCTCGGGCTGGCCGGCTTCTTCCTCATCTGGGGCACGATCGGGGCACTGCTGGTGCGACAGCTGCGCTACGGCGTACGCCGCAAGGACTGGCTGCGAGCCTCCCTGCTCGTCGGGGTCGCCGGCTACTTCGTGCTCGCGCAGCTCGAGAACATGGTGTGGGACCGGCACCTGTGGTTCTTCATCACGCTGGCGCTCTACGCGCTGCCGAGGACCCTGGCCGATCCCGACGACCGTCAGGATCCCCAGGCCTCCGGCAGCACCTCGACGAGCGCGGCCAGTCCCGAGCCGTCGCCCGCGTGGACCACCGCGACGTCCCAGTAGTCCCACGCGGGGCGAGGCACGTCCAGGGCGCCCGCGACCTCGACCATCCGGGCCAGCGGCAGCCGCCCGAGCGGGGCGCCGTGGTTGTCCCAGACCCCGACCTCGGTGTAGCCCAGCGCCGCCAGGCGTGGCCAGACCTCCAGCGGGTCGTTGCCCGCCAACCGTGACAGTCCGTGGTCGTACTCGAAGAACAGCACGGGCGCGGCCGTGGCGTACGCCTCGGCCAGGGCCGGCACCAGGCGCACGTCGTGACCGTCGGTGTCGCTCTTCACGAGGCGGACCGAGTCGAAGGCGGGGTGGGCCGCCCGCAGCCCCACTGCGGTGACGACCGTGGCCGCGTCGGCGCTGCCCCGCTCGAACCGGGTGGTCCCGCCGCGGCGTACGGGCGCCAGGTCCGGGAGTCCGTCGCCGCTCCACAGCAGGCCGGGGTGCACGGTGACCCGCGGGTCGTGGCCGACGTTGCGGCGCAACCAGGTGAGCCAGTGCGGATCGCCCTCCACGCACAGCACCTCGCCGTCCACGGCGGCCAGGACCTGCAGGGCGGTGTCCCCGACATTGGCGCCGACGTCGATGAGGCGCAGCGGCTCGTCGGTCGCGAGCGCTGAGGCCAGGGCCACGATGTTCTGCCCGTACGCCGGCTCGAGCCGCGCGTAGTCCGGGAGCCGGTGCGACCAGGGCAGGCGCAGCTCGACGCCCTGCACCACGCGGCGGACCTCCCGCTCGGGCCGCAGGCCACGCACGGTCCAGGAGAGCCGGTTGCGGACGCGGCCCGCGAGACTTCGTCGCATGGAAGCGAAACCTATCGGCTGATCGGCGGTCCCGACGCAGAACGGGCCCCGGCGGAATCCGCCGGGGCCCGTTGCCGGGAATTGCGTCAGTCGCTCGCGATCAGCGCTTGACCTTGACCTTCTTGGCTTCCTCGTTGGAACCGACCTTGCCCTTGCCGGTGAAGAAGAAGACGAGCTTGTGCTTGCCCTTCTTCAGCTTGCTGAGCGAGACCGTGCCCTTGCCCTTCTTGATCTTGGTCTTGGCGACCTTCTTGTACTTGACGGTGCCGTTGTCGTTGACCTTGACGATCTCCTTGACGATGACCGTGCCCTTGACCTTCTTGGCCTTGACGGGCGACGCCTTGATCTTGAGCGACGCCTTGCTGCCCTTGACCTTGACCTTGATCTTGGGCTGGTAGCCGATCTTGACCGAGGGAGCGGACGATGCGGAGTTGATCAGGCGGCCGTTCTCGGCGGTCACCCGCAGGGTCAGGCGGTCACCGATGTGCGCGGCCGACGGGGTGAACGCGTCACCCTTGCCGACGACCGTGCTGCCGACGAACCACTCGTAGTTGAAGTCGGTGCCCGTCTGCAGGTTCCACACGCCAGAGTCGGCCGTGATGGCCTTGCCGACCCACGGGTAGCCCTCGATCTCGGGCCGCTCGGTGGCGATCAGCTGGGTGCCGAGGGCGGCGTTGAGGCCGCCCGTCATCTGCCCGGCCTTGACCGTCACGACGACGGCGTCGTCGACCTCGTACTTGTCCTTCCACCACTCGCCCGCGTGGAGGCCCGCGATGTCGTCGAAGCGGATCTTGTAGGTGCCCGGACGCAGCGAGCGCGACTCGAAGGTGGAGTCGGCCTTGAAGGTGACGCCGTCGGTGGCCAGCAGGCCGTCGTTGGCGCCGTAGACGTCGACGTCGGCGACGAGCGCCGTTCCGGCCGCACCGGTCACCGAGCCGGCGATGCCGCCCGCGCGGTCCAGCACGAAGTCGACCGCACCGACGGGCGTGCCCGGGGTGACGGTCACGACCGGCGAGGTCTCGTGGTTCTGCATGCCGCCGAACCAGGAGCCGAACAGGTCGAAGGCGTTGTCGTCGCCCTGCTCGTTGCTGGAGGCGTGGACCTTGAACTGGTTCTCGCCCTGGACCTTCTCCAGCTCGGTGAAGGCGTAGACACCCTGACGGTTGGAGTAGACGCCCTCGACGGACCTGCGGTCGCCGTCATAGGCCGGCGTGGAGTTGGCCGTGACGTAGGCCCCGACGACCGGGACGCCGCTGCTGTCCTTGACCGTGCCGCTGACCTCGACCGTCTTGGTGGTGTCGGCAGGAAGGGGCGTCAGGTTGGCGTTGATGCCGCCGACGGCCTGGTCGGCGCCGACCGGCACGAGCGTGGCGGCGGAGTAGTCGGGCGTGTTGTTGTAGTACTCCGCGGAGTACTCGCCGATCGGGTCGGAGAACCGGACCCGGCGGTTGCCCATGGTGACGTTCTTGATCGTGTAGACGCCGTTCTTGTCGGTGTAGTCGTAGACACCGTCGGCGGTGACCCGGACGAACTCGAGGGGGGCACCGGCGTCGCTGGTGACCTGACCGCTGATGGTGCCGCCCGCGGTCAGCACGACCCTGCCGAGGTCGGCCTGGGTGGGCGACGGCGCGACGGGGTCGGCGGTCTCGAAGTTGCCCTTGTCGTTGTAGTACTCGAAGGCATAGCCGTCGTCGTAGAAGCCCAGCTTGACGGGCGCACTCTGGGAGGGAGCCTTGAAGACACCCTTGGCGTCGGCGTAGAACGTGTCGCCGACGCTGTCACCGCTGGCCGCGTCCCACATGGCGATCGAGGCGCCCGCGAGCGGCTTGCCTGCAGCGTTGGTCACCGAGCCCACGACGTAGGGCTGGTCGACGGTCCACGTGCTGGTCACCGGCGTCCCGCCGGCAACCGTCACGACGTCGGCCGTCGCCAGGTCGGTCTTGTCCTTGTAGAACTCGGTGTAGGTCTCGGTCACGAAGGCGAACTTGTAGACACCGTCCGAGATCGTCTGCTGGAAGAAACCTGTGTTGCTGACGTAGTAGGTCGACGACGGCTGGAAGACGCCCGCGCTGTCCCTGCGATAGGACTTGAGGTTGCCGGACACCGGGTTGCCGAGTGCGTCGGTGACACCGATGGTGACGACGGAAGCGGCGTTCGCGGGTGCCATCACCCCCAGACTCAGTCCTGCGGCGACGAGTGCGGCGCCCGCACCCATCGCAGTCACACGGCGCCCGAGGCGCCGGAAAATGGCAGAGCTCATTACTTCCCCCTAGTTGTGTCATCTGAACCGGACTGAGTCGTCCTCGGCGGCACCTTCCCACAAAGCGGTGGGATCAAACGGGAAAGTGCGCTTTTCGATCGGTCCCGTGAGGGGGTGACGCATTCAGGACGCGTTTGGTTGCGTTCCCTGGGCGTTTCGTACGTCGAGGGTCAGCCGCCGGCGAACGGCGGCAGGAACTCCACCGTCGTGCCGGGCTCGACCACGACCGCGCCGGCGTCCTGGGTGCTGACGGGACGATCGCCCACCAGGACGGAGCAGACACCGATCGTCCGGGCGACGTCCGGGCCGGGGTGGGCCGCCAGGACGAGCGCTCGCACCTCGGCCAGCGTGAGGGGTCCGGGGACCTCGAAGACGTCCCGCTCGACACCCGCCGCGGAGCGCGCCCCGGCCCAGTAGCGGGCCGTGATCGTCGTCTCAACCTCGGAACTGTGGCCGGTCTCAGGGCTCATGAGGCCTATCCTTACGTATTCCGCCATTGTGGGGAGGACTCAATCATGGGCACCTTGTTGCTGCTGACCGGCGCTCTGCAGCCGTCTGCCGACGTGCTGCCCGCCCTCGCCCTGCTCGGCCACACCGTCAAGATCCTGCCGGCGGAGGGCAGCGCGCTGCTCGAGGCGCCCGACTCCGACCTCGTGCTCGTCGACGGTCGCCAGGAGCTCGCCCACGCTCGCGACCTGTGCCGGCTGATCCGCACGACCGGCAGCGACGTGCCGGTCCTGCTCGTGATCACCGAGGGCGGCCTCGCCGTCGTCGCCCACGACTGGGCGATGGACGACGTGGTGCTGCACACCTGCGGCCCGGCCGAGCTCGAGGCCCGGATCCGGCTCGCGATCGGACGGCTCGCTGCGGAGCGGGAGAACGCAGACCCCTCGTCCCACGTGATCCGGTCCGGCGAGGTCGTGGTCGACGACGCGACGTATACCGCGAAGATCAGCGGGCGCCCGCTCGACCTGACCTACAAGGAGTTCGAGCTCCTGAAGTACCTCGCCCAGCACCCGGGCCGGGTCTTCACCCGTCAGCAGCTGCTCCAGGAGGTCTGGGGCTACGACTACTTCGGCGGCACCCGCACCGTCGACGTGCACGTGCGTCGGCTGCGCGCCAAGCTCGGGCCCGAGAACGAGCACCTCATCGGCACCGTCCGCAACGTCGGCTACCGCTTCGTGCTGCCGTCCAGGGAGCAGAGCGTCGACGCACCCGAGCAAGCCCGCTCCGACGCCTGATCTGCCCCCGGTCGTCCCGACCTCGCTGGACGGTGCTCAGGCCTCGCGGCGATACATGACGTGCGTGTCGGCGTCGGCATGGCTGAACCCGAGCTTGGCGTACGTCGACCGCGCGGCGTGGTTGTCGGCCTCGACGTACAACAAGACCTCCGAGACGCCCCGGCCGGCGAGGTGGTGCAGCCCGGCCAGGGTGAGCGCGCGCCCGAGCCCGCGACTTTGCGCGGTGGGGTCGATGCCGACGACATAGACCTCACCGAGGTCGGGCGAGTGCTGCTTGGTCCAGTGGAACCCCAGCATCCGGTCGCCGTCGACCGCGACCAGCAGGCCGGCCGGGTCGAACCAGGGCTCGGCCATCCGGGCCGCGAGGTTGGCCTCGTCCATGCTCCCCTGCTCGGGGTGGTGGGCGAAGGCCTCGGCATTGACGCGGAGGAGCTCCGCGGTGTCGCCGGGGGTCCACGCGCGGATCTCGACGTCGGACGGCGGCGGCAACGGCTCACCCATCGGGCGGCGCATCACCCACAGGTCGCGCGCCCGCTCGAAGCCGAAGCGGCTGGCGAGGGTGGCAGCGGCCGGATGACCGCCGTGCGACCACGCCTGGGCCGGCCCCTGGATGCCCTCGAGCCAGGAGGTGGCCAGCCCCCGCCTGCGTGCGGTCGGGTGGACCACGAGGTGGAGGTCCTCGCCGTGCGTCAGCGCGAAGCCCTCATCGGTGACGACTCCGAGCCAGTCGGCGTCGCCGGACCGCAGCGAGAGCCAGGTCCCCTCATCGAGCGGCTCGGCGCCGTCCACGTCCGTGGCGGCGGCGGCAATGCTGCGGACGAGCTCGAGGTTCACCGGCGGGGCCGGACGTGCAGGCCCACCTCGGGATCCACGATGACCTCTTGCGCAGCGGGCATCGCGTCCACGGTCAGGTCGGTGTCCACGGCGACGTTGCGCTTGATCAGCGCCAGCGCGATCGGACCGAGCTCGTGGTGACGGGCGGAGGTGCCGACGAAGCCGACGACCTTCTCCCCCAGCGTCACGTCCGAGCCCCGGACGGGCAGCCGGTTCTCCGAGCCGTCGAGGTGCAGCAGCGTGAGCCGCCGCGGCGGACGGCCGAGCGTGTGCACCCGGGCCACCGTCTCCTGGCCGCGGTAGCAACCCTTGTCGAGGTGGACGGCCGGACCGATCCAGCCGAGCTCGTTGGGGATCGAGCGGTGGTCGGTGTCGAGGCCGAGCCGCGGCTCGCCGCGCGCGATGCGCAGCGCCTCGAAGGCCCACAGCCCGGCAGCGGGACCAGCGGCCTGCGCGTAGGACTCGAGGCGCTCGCGCGGAATGAAGTCGTACGTCGCTGCGCGCTCGCTCGTCGCCGGTCGCCAGGCAACGGCGGTCTGCGGGGTGTCGAGGGTGACCTCGACGCGCATCATGAACCGCATCCGCTCCAGGAAGTCGACGAGCGCCTGACCGGCGCCCGGCTCGGTGTGGGCCACGAAGGCCTCGCCGTCGTCGACGCCGGCGAAGGCGTGCTCCACGTGGCCGTTCGGACTGAGGATCAGCGACTGGGTCCACACGCCGGTGGCGAGGCCCTCGAAGTACTGGGTGGTCAGGCTGTGCAGCCAGGTCAGCCGGTCGGGGCCGGCGACCTTGACGACGTCACGGTGGGAGAGGTCGACGAAGCCCTGGCCTGTCTCGAGGACGCGCTGCTCGCCGTTGAACGAGCCGTAGTGCGCGGCGACCGGGGCGTCGATCCCGTCGCCACCGACCGCACCGGGGAGGTGGAGCAGGGGGCTGGTCATGAGGACTCCAGTTCACAGTTGACACACGTACCGAAGATCGCGAGGTGGCCCAGGTCGACCGCGAAGCCGTGCTCGGCGCGCAGCGTCTCCACCAGGGCGGTGGCCACATCTGGTTCAACCGAGCGCACCTGCTGACAATTCCGGCAGACGAGGTGGAAGTGCTCCGGCTCGCGTGCGGAGTGGTAGGTCGGAGCGCGGTCGCTCAGGTGCGTGTGCCGCACGAGCCCGAGCTCCTCGAGCACCTCGAGGGTGCGATAGACGGTCGAGGCGTTGACGGCGCTGGCCTGGGTGCGCACCTTCGCCAGCACCTCGTCGACCGTCGCGTGACCGAGGTCCTCGACGGCTCGGAGGATGAGCTGGCGCTGTGGCGTCAGGCGGTAGCCGCTGCCCCGCAGTCGATCGGCGAGCTCGTCGGGCACGGTCACGCCCGCTTCAGTCGCGCCCAGGTGTGGGGCTGGAGCTCCTGGCCCATGGCTGCCATGTCGTAGGCGTACATCAGGTCGCCCTCGACGTTGCCGTAGATGCGCGTCCCCGAGTCGACCTCCTTGGCGGTCTCGGTGAAGCTCACCCCGGCGGTGTGCACCTCGAGCTTGCCGCCCTCCGCGGCGCCGTACCAGACCTCGGCGAAGCCGGTGTTGTGCGCCAGCAGCAGCTCGACCTTGCCGGGCTCGGGACAGCGCAGGAAGCCCGACTCCATCGCCGCGTCGCGCACGAACTCACCCTCGGCGTCGATGATCCACGCGCGGGCCATGTAGTGGAAGAACGGCCGGCCGTCGTGGGTGAAGATCAGCTCCTGGCCGAACTCGAAGCCCTCGATGGTCGGGTAGTCACCGTGGCCGTTGCCGCGCCACGTGCCGAGCAGCCACGCGACGGGGCCGCAGTTGGGGTGCAGGTTGTCGGGGATCTCGAACGGCATGAAGCCGAGTCTAGGGTGGGTGGCATGCCTCGCTCACTCGTCGTCAAGGTCACCTGCGGTTCCGAGGATGCCGAGCGCTGCAACCAGGCGTTCACCGTCGCCGCCGCAGCGGTCGCCAGTGGCGCCCAGGTCTCGCTGTGGCTGACCGGGGAAGCCGCGTGGTTCGGCGTTCCGGGCCGCGCCGAGGAGTTCAGCCTCGACCTGGCCACCCCGCTGGCCGACCTGTTGTCCGTCGTCGTCGCCGGGGGCCGGGTCACCGTCTGCACCCAGTGCGCCGCCCGTCGCGGCATCGTCGAGGGCGACCTGCGCGAGGGGCTCACGATCGCGGGCGCAGCCGTGTTCACGGAGGAGATCCTCGACGAGGGCGTGCAGGCGCTCGTCTACTGACCCTTCGTGCGCGAGTGCGGTCAGTGCGTCAAGGCAGCTCGCAACGCGTCGGCGATCTCGTCGACTGCCGATCGCGCGGTGCGACCGACGCCGACCATGTTGAAGAAGCCGTGGATCATGCCCGGGAACCGGATGAGACGCGCCTGCACACCGGCGGCCTTCAGCTTCTCGACGTAGGCCTCGCCCTCGTCGCGCAGGGGGTCGAAGCCGGCCGTGACGACCAGGGCCGGGGCGAGACCGGCCGGCAGGTCGGCGTACAGCGGACTCACCCGCGGGTCCGTCCACGTCTGCGCATCCGGGGAGTAGGTGTCGCGGGCGAGGGCGATGAACTCGTCGGTGAGGTAGAAGCCACGGCCGAAGGTCTGCCGGCTCTGCGCAGCGCCGGTCGCGTCGGTCAGCGGGTAGACCAGCAGCTGGAAGGCGCACGGCCAGCCCTGCCGCGCTGCCTCGATCGCGACCACCGTCGCCAGGTTGCCACCGGCACTGTCCCCGCCGACGGCGAGGCGATCGCGATCGGCGCCCCAGTCGCCCGCGCGCCCGACGATCTCGGCATAGGCCCGGAGGCACTCGTCGTACGCCGCTGGGAAGACCACCTCCGGAGAGAGGGTGTAGTCCAGGGCGAGCACCCGCACGCCGGCGCGCTCGGCGAGCACACGGCACACGGCGTCGTGCGAGTCGAGGTCGCCGTAGATCCAGCCGCCGCCGTGGAAGAACACCAGCATCGGCCCGACGTCCGGGGCGTCCGTGGGCTCGTAGAAGCGCGCTGGGAGACCCGCGACCGTCTCGTCCCGGACCTTCCCGACCGGCTGCTTGCCGCCGACGAGGACGGACTGCTTGAGCAGGGCCCGGCGTCCCTCGGGGATCGGCAGCGACTCGACCGCAGGCTCGCGCGCGACGCGCTGGAGCCGCAGCAGGAGCTGGGTCTCGGTGGCCAGGGGCTGCCCGTCCAGCACCACCGGCCGACCGGCGAGCCTGCGCTGGATCCGCTCGGGAAGCGCAAGCAACGACTTCGCGGTCAGGGCCTCGACTGTGTCCATGATCTTCACGCACGCAACCTAGACGGCCCGTGGCATCGAGACACCTGCCGTTCACGATGCGGTGCCAGACTGGACGCATGTCCGAAGCAACCGTCGCCAGCACCTCCCTGCCCAGCACCGTCGGGACCTCGATCGAGGACGGTCCCACCGCCGAGCCGTTCGGACACCCCAGCGACACCTTCGACGTCGAGCCGCCCTACGTCCCGGACGCCGCCGAGATCGCGGCCGTGGAGAAGTTCGACGACCGCTTCCTCGACCGCGAGCTGTCGTGGCTGCGCTTCAACCAGCGGGTCCTCGAGCTGGCCGAGGACCCGGCGCTGCCGCTGCTCGAGCGCACCCGGTTCCTGGCGATCTTTGCGAGCAACCTCGACGAGTTCTTCATGGTCCGCGTGGCCGGTCTCAAGCGCCGGATCGCGGCGGGCGTCGCCGTACGCGCCGCCAGCGGACTGCTCCCGCGCGACCAGCTGGAACAGCTGTGGGCTGGCAGCCGCGACCTGATGGAGCGGCACGCGCGCGTCTTCAGCGAGCAGGTGATCCCCGAGCTGCGCGACCAGGGCATCGAGATCGTGCGGTGGGCCGAGCTGGACCGCGAGGAGCAGAAGGTCTGCAAGAAGCTCTTCAAGGAGCGGATCTTCCCGGTCCTGACGCCGCTCGCCGTCGACCCGGCGCACCCGTTCCCCTACATCTCCGGGCTCTCGCTCAATCTCGCTGTCGTGGTGCGTCACCCCAAGACCCGCACCGAGCACTTCGCGCGGGTCAAGGTGCCGCAGACCTTCGGCCGCTTCGTGCCTGTCGGCAACCAGCGTTTCGTGCCGCTCGAGGACGTCATCGGCGAGCACCTCAAGAAGCTCTTCCCCGGCATGGAGGTGCTGCAGGCGCACACCTTCCGCGTCACCCGCAACGAGGACCTCGAGGTCGAGGAGGACGACGCCGAAAACCTCCTCAAGGCACTCGAGAAGGAGCTGCTGCGGCGCAAGTTCGGCCCGCCCGTGCGGCTCGAGGTCGAGGAGTCGATCGATGCCAAGGTGCTCGACCTGCTGATCTCCGAGCTCGGCGTCACCCGCCAGGAGGTCACCAAGCTGCCCGGCCCGCTCGACCTGCGGGGCCTGCACTCGATCGCCGACCTGCCGCGCGAGGACCTGAAGTACCCCACCTTCGTGCCCACGACCCACGCGCAGCTGGCCGAGGTCGAGTCGTCCAAGCCGGTCGACGTCTTCGAGTCCGTACGCCGCAACGACGTGCTGCTCCACCACCCCTATGACTCATTCGCCACCTCGGTCCAGCGCTTCGTCGAGCAGGCCGCGGCCGACCCGCACGTGCTCGCGATCAAGCAGACGCTCTACCGCACCTCGGGCGACAGCCCGATCATCGACGCCCTCATCGACGCCGCCGAGGCCGGCAAGCAGGTGCTGGTGATCGTCGAGATCAAGGCCCGCTTCGACGAGCAGGCCAACATCCGGTGGGCACGCAAGCTCGAGCACGCCGGCTGCCACGTCGTCTACGGCCTGGTGGGCCTCAAGACCCACTGCAAGCTGTCGATGGTGGTGCGAGACGAGCCCGACGGGATCCGCCGCTACACCCACATCGGCACCGGCAACTACAACCCCAAGACCGCGCGTCTCTACGAAGACCTGGGTCTGCTCACCGCCGACCCGCTCGTCGGCGAGGACGTCGCCCACCTGTTCAACAACCTGTCGGGGATCAGCCGCAACACGACGTATGACGGTCTGCTGGTCGCCCCCGACAGTGTGCGCGACGGGCTGATCAGCCAGATCCACGCCGAGGTCGCCAACCACCAGGCCGGGCGCCCGGCAGGGGTCCGGATCAAGGCCAACTCGATCGTCGACGAGGCGATCATCGACGCGCTCTATCTCGCGTCGCAGGCGGGCGTGCCGGTCGACCTGCTGGTGCGCGGGATCTGTGCCCTTCGCCCAGGAGTGCCGGGCCTGTCCGAGACGATCCACGTGCGCTCGATCCTGGGCCGGTTCCTCGAGCACAGCCGCGTCTTCTGGTTCGTCAACGACGACGAGCCGCTCGCCTGGATCGGCTCGGCCGACATGATGCACCGCAACCTCGACCGCCGTGTCGAGGTGCTCGTCCGGTTGCCGCAGGGGCCCAATGTGGGCGCCGTCGGCGAGCTTCTCGAGCTGGCGTTCAGCCCCGAGGTGAGCGCTTGGGAGCTCGACAGCGCGGGTGAGTGGCACCAGAACGAAGGTGATGTGCATCTCCAGGAGAGGTTGATCGAGCTCCAGCGCAAGCGGCGGTAGCGGTTCGCCGTACTGCACTTGTGCTCGCTGGGTTGCGGCCGGAGGACTTCGACCCCCTAACATGTGGATCGTTCACGCCCCCCTCATTCGGAGTTCTCCGTGCGTTTGAAGTTCCGGCCCGTCGACGCGTCCTTCTACGACCTGTTCAGTGAATCCGCCGCGCATCTCGTAGTGGGCGCCGAGCTGCTCGCCGAGATGCTCGGCGAAGGCGGTGATCGCGAAGCCATCGCCAAGCGCATGCGCGATGCCGAGCACGCCGCTGACGAGACCACCCACGCCATCGTCAAGCGCGTCAACTCGACCTTCGTGACGCCGTTCGACCGCGAGGACATCTATGCCCTCGCCTCGGCTCTCGACGACGTGATGGACGAGATGGACGAGGCTGTCGACCTCGTGCTGCTCTACGGCGTGACCACGCTCCCCGCCGAGACCTCCGAGCAGGTCGAGGTGCTCCAGCGCTGTGCCGAGCTCACCGTGGGCGCGATGCCCAGCCTCGCGACCATGAGCGCGCTCGACGAATACTGGATCGAGATCAACCGCCTCGAGAACGCCGGAGACCGCAGCTACCGCCGCATCCTGGCCAACCTCTTCAACGGCGACTACAAGGCCATGGAAGTGATCAAGCTCAAGGACATCGTTGAGGCTCTCGAAGGCGCCATCGACGCCTTCGAGAAGGTCGCGAACATCCTGGAGCAGATCGCAGTCAAGGAGTCCTGACCGCAGATGGAAATCGCGATCATCATCGCGGTCGTCGTCGTGGCGCTGGTGTTCGACTACACCAACGGATTCCACGACGCGGCCAACGCGATCGCCACCTCGGTCTCCACCGGTGCGCTGACCCCCAAGGTCGCGCTCGCCATGGCGGCGATCATGAACTTCGTCGGCGCCTTCCTCGGGCAGAAGGTCGCTGAGACCGTCTCCGAGACCATCGATCCGGGCCAGGGGACGCACGGCCTCGTGATCGTGATGGCAGGCCTCATCGGCGCCATCGCGTGGAACCTCACGACCTGGTACTACGGTCTGCCGTCGTCCTCCTCGCACGCCCTCATCGGCGGGCTTGTCGGCGCCGCGGTGGCTGCAGGCGCGACCGCCAACTGGGACGTCGTCCTCGCGAAGGTCGTCATCCCGATGCTGCTCTCGCCACTCGTGGCGTTCGGCCTCGGTTTCGCCATGATGATCGCCATCATGTGGATCTTCCGCAACGCCCACCCGGCCAGGGCCAATCGCGGCTTCAAGATCGCCCAGACGATCTCCGCCGGTGCCATGGCCCTGGGTCACGGCCTCCAGGACGCTCAGAAGACGATGGGTGTGATCTTCCTGGCCCTGCTGACCGGCGGATATGTGGCCGAGTCCGACGGGCTCCCCATCTGGGTCATCCTCGCGGCGGCCACCGCCATCTCGTTGGGCACCTGGTCCGGCGGTTGGCGAATCATGCGCACCCTCGGTCGACGGATCATCCACCTCGACCCGCCCCGCGGTTTCGCCGCCGAGTCAGTCGCGGCCTCCGTGCTCTACACGACGGCGTACGTCTTCGAGGCGCCCATCTCCACGACCCACACCATCACCTCCGCGGTCATGGGTGTCGGCGCCACCAAGCGCCTCTCCGCCGTCCGCTGGGGCGTCGCGAAGTCGATCCTGACGGCCTGGGTGCTGACCTTCCCGGCCGCCGCCCTCGCCGCCGCCGTGACCTACTGGATCGCAGCCCTCTTCCTCCCCTGATCCGTCCCCCTCCCGACATCCGGGTCTCTGGGTCTTTGGGTCTTTGGGTCTTTGGGTCTCTGGGATATCTGAGGACGTGACGGTCGTCCTCAGGGGCGATTCCCGTTCACGACGTCCTCAGATATCCCGCGGCCGAGGTGGAGAGCGCACCAAGATCCGTCACGCGGCGCGCTGGCGATGCCGCAATAGGCGATCGCGGTCGTACGGCGACAGCGCTCGCCTGGCATTCACGGTCGTCGTGTCCAGCCACCACTCGGGCGGCCGGATCGTCCACGCCCGATCAGCCGCGGGCCGGCGTGACGCGCGCGCGTAGGCCTCGCGGAGCCTGTGCGCGAACCCCGACCTGTCAGCCAGGTCACCGGCCATCATCGTGACGCCCTCGAGGCCGAGAGCACGGTATGCCGCCTCCTTCGCGACATCTCCGTGGCGCACCTCGCCCAGCAGGTGCAGGGCACCGTCATACATCCCGTAGACGCCGGCCTCGACGTCGATGCCGTCCGGGGTGCCGACGAAGCGACCGGCGTGGTTGAAGACCGGACGGTTCATGAGCACGACGGCGCCTCCGATCTCTTGCCGCCAGGCCAGCTGCAGCACTGGTTCCATCGGCGACCAGGCGTTCTCGTCGAGATGGGGAAGCGTCCGGCGTACACGCTCCACCCCCTGGCGGGCGACGAGGTCGGAGTCGACGTAGGCCCGAAGCTCCTCGATCGACACCAGGTCGTTGAACGCTGCCATGGCGAAGGCGACGACGGCGGCCTCATCGCTGGCAGCCTTTCGCATCTCGTAGGCCACGCTCCACCAGGGTTCGGTGATGCGTATCCCGTCGTGGCGCATGAGGTTGCGAGGCGCAACCACCTCTTGCGAGACGACCAACCCCTCGCGCGCCCGCATCCGGCGACCACTGCTGACCGCCACCGGCACGGGCGTGAGCTCACCACCTGGGCCGATGCCGCCGAACCACACGCCACCCAGCCAGGACAAGGCCCCCCATCCGGTGACACCGCCATACCCCGGGAGCTGCGCGGCCGCCTCGACGACGCGCTGAGGACCGTGGGCGCCGTCGACGCTGGCCGGCACCCACAGGTTCGGGCCGCCCCGTCGCCACGCTCCGGACCGGGTCTGCCACGACGTCGGTCCGTCGAGGCCCGTGGGATCACGACGCGACGGCCAGCGAACGGCGGGGCGGAGGCCCTCACGTGGCCCGATCCCACGCAAGGGCCACGCACCGGGGGTCCAGATGTCAGAGTCCATCCCGGCATGGTGCTCGCGTTCGCGAGTCAGCCGCCCGCGTTGTCCACAGCCCAGCCCCCCACCGGGATATCTGAGGACGCTGTGGACGGTTTCAGGCAGCGAATACGTTCACCACGTCCTCAGATATCCCCCTCGGCGGGCGGACGAGACGGGCGGACGGACGGACGGAACAGGACGGGACACTGCTGGGATGGACCGAGACAAACGGACCCACGGAACCCCCGAACCGGGGTCCGCTTGTCACGGGCCACCCCATGCAGTCGCAGTCGACTCAGCCGAAGCGACCTGAGATGTAGCCCTCGGTATCGGAGTTGTCCGGGTTGGCGAACATCTTCTGCGTGGAGTTGAACTCGACTAGATGCCCAGGCTCTCCAGTGGCCTTCAAGTTGAAGAATCCGGTCTCGTCCGAGACGCGCGCCGCCTGCTGCATGTTGTGCGTGACGATCACGATTGTGTACTCGGTCTTGAGTTCGTGGATCAGGTCCTCGATGGCGGAGGTCGAGATCGGATCGAGCGCAGAGCACGGCTCATCCATGAGCAGCACCTGTGGCTGGACCGAGATCGCCCGGGCGATGCACAGTCGCTGCTGCTGACCACCCGAGAGGCCCATGCCGGGTCGGTCGAGCCGGTCCTTCACCTCGGCCCACAGATTGGCGCCCTTGAGCGAGGACTCGACAAGGTCGTCGGTCTCGGACTTCTTCATCTTCTTGGCATTGAGGCGGTTGCCGGCGATCACGTTCTCGTAGATCGACATCGTCGGGAAGGGATTGGGCCGCTGGAAGACCATTCCGATCTGACGGCGCACCTCAACCGGGTCGACCTGGTCGCCGTACAGATCCTGTCCCTCCACGACCACGCGGCCCTCGACACGCGCGCCGGGGATGACCTCGTGCATCCGATTGAGGGCCCGCAGGAAGGTTGACTTACCGCAACCGGAGGGCCCGATGAAGGCCGTCACGGACTTCGCCTTGATGGTCATGCTGACGCCTTCTACGGCCTTGAAGTCGCCGTAGTAGATGTCGAGGTCGGACACGTCGATGCTCTTGGCCATTGCTGTTTCTCTCGTCTCTCGCAGTCTCGGGGTCAGCGACCGGTCTTGGGCGCGAAGGAGCGGCTGATGAGCCGCGCCAGGATGTTCAGCGCCATCACGATGGCGATCAGGGTCAAGGCCGCGCCCCATGCGCGCTCTTGGCCGAACTCCGGCGGAACGCCCGGCTGCATGTAGGAGTAGTAGATGTACACAGGCAGGGTCGCCATGCGCTCAGAGAAGGCGTTGAAGTTCACCGAGTCGGTGTCGCCGGCGATGATCAGCAGCGGAGCAGTCTCGCCCGCCACCCGGGCCACCGCCAGGGTCACGCCGGTGACGATGCCGGACATCGCGGTCGGCAGCACCACCTTGGTGATGGTCCGCCACTTCGGGACACCGAGGGCGTACGCAGCCTCGCGCAGGTCGCCTGGGACGAGCTTGAGCATCTCCTCGGTGGAGCGCACCACGATCGGGATCATCAAGACCGAGAGAGCGACAGAGCCGCCGATCCCCATCCGCACACCCGGACCGAAGAAGAGCACGAAGAGCGCGTAGGCGAACAAGCCCGCCACGATCGACGGGATCCCGGTCATCACGTCGACCAGGAACGTCACAATGCGCGCGATCCGGTTACCGGCGCCGTACTCGATGAGGTAAACCGCGGCCATGACGCCGATCGGGACGGAGATGATCGCGGCGAACGCGGTCACGATGACCGTGCCAACAATGGCGTGGTAAATGCCTCCGCCCTCACCCACGACATTGCGCATCGAGTAGGTGAAGAATTCGGCCGAGAGCACGGGTACGCCGTTGCTGATGACCTGCCACATCAGAGTGGCCAGCGGGACCATGGCGAGACCGAAGCCCGACCACACGAGGGCAGCTGCAAGGCGGTCCTTGCCCTTGCGGGAGCCCTCGACCGAGGACGACCAGGCAGGCAGTGCGATCACGAATAGGACCACGGCCAACAGCACCATGGCCACCAGGCCCCAGCCGAGGAACACCACGGGAAGCGCGGCGACCGCCACGGAGATCGCGGCCACCAGAGCAGGTGCCCACGAGGGCAGCTGCGGCCGCGTCAGGGGAATGTCACCGATCGAGGTCGGTGCGACCTTGTCCTGTGTGGTGGACATGTCAGCGCCCCTCCTTGACTAGACCGCGGGCCGCAATCAGGCGGCCGAGGAAGTTCACGAT
This sequence comes from Nocardioides allogilvus, assembly GCF_003047285.1. Lineage (GTDB taxonomy): Bacteria > Actinomycetota > Actinomycetes > Propionibacteriales > Nocardioidaceae > Nocardioides > Nocardioides allogilvus. The sequence goes on from NZ_PZYX01000004.1 coordinate 99,957, forward strand.
GAACGTGATGACGAAGAGCACCAAGCCGCTGAAGATGAGAACGTTGACCTTGATGCCGGACGCCTCTGGGAAGCCCAGCGCGATGTTGGCCGCGATGGTCGACGGGTTGACCGACGAGATCAGGTTGATCGTCACGACACCGGTCGCTGAGAGCACCATGGCGACGGCCATCGTCTCTCCCAGCGCGCGCCCGAGCCCGAGCATGATCGCGGAGATCATGCCCGATCGGCTATAGGGGAACACCGTGAGCCGGATCATCTCCCAGCGCGTGGCGCCGAGCGCGAGTGCAGCCTCCTGGTGGAGCGTCGGCGTCTGCGAGAAGATCTCGCGGCAGATCGCCGTGATGATCGGAAGTGCCATCACGGCCAGCACGATGCTCGCCGTGAGGATGGTGCGCCCGGATCCCGACGCGGGCCCCTCGAAGAAGGGAAGGAAGCCGAGGTTTTCGGCTAGCCAGGCGTAGGCGCGACCCAATCGCGGGCCGAGGAACTCGATGCCCCACAGGCCGTAGACGACCGACGGAACGGCAGCCAAGAGATCGACAAGGTAGCCGATCGGCTTGGCCAGCTTGCGCGGCGCGTAATGCGAGATGACCAGCGCAAGGCCGATCGACAAGGGGGCAGCCATGATGATGGCGAGGGCAGCGGCCAGCAGGGTGCCGTACACCAGCGGCCAGACATACAAAATGATGTTGCCCTTGCCCCCAAGGACGTCCGGCTCTGCCTTCAGAGCCGGCATGCCTTCCAGGGTGAGGAAGATCGCCACGCCTGCCAGCGCGACGAGGATCAGCACGGCGGCTGACGTCGCAAGGCTCTTGAATACCGTGTCGCCACGACGAGTCATGGCTGGACGGTCCAGCGATACTGCAGTCACGCAGCGCATCCTTCCGCGAACGGGGCCGTCTGACGACCCCGGGGTGGCACTGAGGGGATCCCGTCGATGTCTTCGACGGGATCCCCGATGAACTCAGTGGTGATGGCTCACTTCACCGAGATTGCCTCGACGATTTCCTGAGCCTCGCTGGCGAGGCTGTCGGCGAGCGGAGCGGAACCCGCCTGCTCGGCCGCGACCTGCTGGCCCTCGCTGCTGACGATGTAGCCGAGGTAGCCCTTCACCAGGTCGGCGGTCTCCTGGTCGGCGTACGTCTGGCAGGCGATCAGGTAGGACGTCAGCACGATCGGGTAGACCCCCGTCTCGGTGGTCTTGTAGTCGAGGTCGAAAGCCATGTCGACCTCGGCGCGACCCTCAACGCGGGGGGAGACCTCGAGGATCTTGGCCGCGGCCTCGGCGGTCGGAGCGACGAACTCCTCGCCCACCTGGACCGAAACAACACCGAGCTCGCCAGCCTGGCTCGCGTCGGCGTATCCGATGCTGTTCACACCCTGCGTGACCGCAGCGACGACGCCGGAGGTGCCGTTGCCGCCCTCGCCGGCCTCGATCGGCCAGTCGCCGACCTCGCCGTGCGGCCAAGCGTCCTCGGCGACAGTCGCGAGGAAGTTGGTGAAGTTTTCCGTCGTGCCCGACTCGTCGGAGCGGTGGACCGCGGTGATCGTGGCGTCGGGGAGGTCGACTCCCTCGTTCAGCTCCGCGATTGCGGGGTCGTTCCACTTCTTGATCTTGTCGTTGAAGATCTTGCCGATGACCTCGGGGCTCAGGTTGAGCGAGTCAACACCCTCGACGTTGTAGATGACCGCGATGGGCGACACATAGTTGGGGATCTCGATCGCGTCGGAGCCGCACCGCTCGGCGGCAGCGGAGAGTTCGCCCTCCTCGTCAGTGAGGTAGGAGTCCGAGCCCGCGAACGGGAAACCGCCTGCGGCGAACTGCTCGCGCCCGCCACCCGAACCGATCGGGTCGTAGTTGACGGTGACGTCCGGGTTTGCCTCCTGGAAGCCGGCACGCCACGCGTTCTGCGCTGCCTCCTGAGATGAGGCGCCTCCACCGGAGAGGGTGCCGGAGAGGCCGCTGCTCTCATCGGATCCGGCCGAATTGGCGGTCTCGTTACCCGCGCCACACGCGGTCAGGGAGATGCCGAGGGCGAGGGCTGCAGCGCTCGGCATGAGGGCCTTGCGGAAGGAAGTGCGGTTCACTTCGTAACTCCTGAAAGTCTGTGATGGGGCTGACGACCGTGAACCTAAGCAGCCCAAGTGACCTCCCGCGTCGGCCTCGATGAACGGCCGGTGAACGACATCAGGCCGGTCGGCCACATCTCCCGGTAACGGAGACGTACGTCACATGAACAAGGGCGGCCAGCCTTGACGCCGCACATAACGAAGGCGTAACGGTGTTCACACGCTCACCCGGTCGGCCGCGACGACGGCACCCTTGCGGTGATGGACCACGAGCATCTCGGCGGGCTCCAGTCTCACGTCGGCCAGCCCGAGCGCCTCGAACACCGTCGGCAGCACCGGTCGGTGGGTGCACAACACGGCACTGGAGTCGGCGGCAAACAACTTCGCGACGAGCTCGCCCACCGCCGGCAACGCGGCCTCCTCCTCGCTGAGCTCGTCATAGGAGTGCAACGGCCAACCGGTGGTGTGGACGTACGGCGTCACGGTGGCCACGCAGCGCACGCTGGACGACGAGTAGATCTCGGTCGTATCGAACGCCGCGAGCACCGGGACGAGCCGTTGGGCCTCGCTCTCGCCCGCGAGGAGCAGCGGGCGACGGCGGTCGTCGCCCTTGAAGGACGCGCGAGAGCGCGCGCGACCGTGCCTGAGCACAACGATGGCCCGGGTCTTGCGGCGTAGCGGCCGGGCCTGGGCGAGCGTCTCCCGGTCGTAGTCATAGGTCAGCCGCTGCGCCGCCTCGGCCCACGGCACCCAGGCAACCGCGTCGATCTCGTCGTTGACCCGATAGCAGCTCACGTCGTCGTCGCCCTGCACTCGACCGACCCAGTAGTTCACCGTCTTCATCCGCCCGCGGCCGGTGTCATAGCGCTGGGTCGCGAGCGCCGGGCCGAGCCGGATGTCCAGCCCGGTCTCCTCGGCCACCTCGCGCACGGCCGCGGTCGTGACGTGTTCGTCGGGATCGAGCTTGCCCTTCGGGAAGGACCAGTCGTCATAGCGGGGGCGGTGCACGAGCAGGACGTCACCACCCTTGCGAGTGACGACCGCTCCGGCAGCACGCACGTCCGGGGCTGGCATGGGCGCTAGTCTCACATCATCAACCGACTCGTGAGGAGTCCCCCAGTGCAACGTCGTCTCCCCCGGGGTGTCGCGATCGCGCTCGGAGCCGGTCTGAGCCTGCTGATCGTTGCCACGGTGGTGGTCGGAGTGTGGTGGTGGCGCGCCGAGCACCGACCCGACCTGGCCCGTGCAGTGTCCTTCGCGCCCGCGTCGACGGAGCGGCTGTCCTGGACCGATTGGCAGGCCGTACGCCGCAGTGTCGGCGTGGACCTCAGCACGCGGCCGTCCACGGACGAGGTGACGGCGTTCCTCGACGAGGCCTTCAGCCAGGACCTGTCGACGTCCTCAGCGTTGGTCGAGTCGGCTGCGACCTTGAACGCGCAGTTCCGCTTCTCCCCCGCCACCCTCGACTGGGAACTGCTGGCGCAGGGACCCGACGGGGCCGTCGACATCCTCGGCTTCCCCGACGACACCGACTTCGCGGCCCTGGCCGACAACCTGGAGTCGTTGGGTTTCACGCGACCCGCCGACGAGGACGGGGTCTGGGTCGGCGGGGCCGACCTGCTCGCACGGATCGGCCCCAACCTGACCCCGGAGCTGCAGTTCTTCGCCCTGCTGCCGGATGCCGGCGTCGTACTCACCTCGGACACTCAGGGCTATCTCGAGAAGGCCGTGAGCGCCGCGACCGGGGAGTCCGCCACCCTCGCGTCACTGGACGACGTGGTGGCGGCTGCCGGGTCGCCACTGGTGGCCGCGATCTTCACCGGTGCCTACGCGTGCGAACACCTGGCGATGGCGGCCGCGGACGACACCGACCAGGCCCAGGCGGAGGAGCTCGTGCGGCTGGCCGGCGGGGTGCACCCGATGACGGGCTTCGCGATGGCGACCGAGGCCAGCGGGCAGATCACCGTGAGCATGGCCTTCGAGTCCGAGGACGCCGCCCGACAGGACGCCGACTCACGAGCAGCCCTGGCGCGCGGACCGGCCCCGGGGCAGGGTGGCGCGTTCACCGACCGCTTCGAGCTGACGTCGGCGACCGCCGATGACCAGGTGGTGCAGCTCGAGCTCGCGCCGCTCGAGGGTCAGTACGTGCTGTCGGACCTGACCAGCGGGCCGGTCCTCTTCGCGACCTGCTGAGCCTTCGCGGCAGCAGGCGTCACTTCTCGCGCGGACGCGGCAGCGGGACCTCGGCCGACGGCGGCACCGGGGTCACACCGAGGAGACGATCGATCTCCTCTGGCGTGAGGTGATCGTCGGACTCGCTGGCGGCGATGATCAGCGTGGTGGTGAGCTCGACCTCGCTGAGGAGGTCGTCATCTTCGAGGGTCACGTCGAACTGATCGTGCACAGTGCACCTCCGATCGGCAGACGTTGAACAGTCACCATGCCCAATCGCACGGCTTCCAAACCCATTAAAACCCAGAAATTGCCCGACTACGCCGAAGATGACCCGAACGGCAACGAGGCCCCACCCAGATGGGTGGGGCCTCGTCATCTTTGAAGTCCGGGACAGGTGCTGTCCGGCTTCGCAGGGGTCTGAATCAGACCGCGCGAACGTTCTCCGCCTGGGGGCCCTTGGGACCCTGGGTGACGTCGAACTCGACCTTCTGGTTCTCATCCAGCGACTTGTAGCCGTTGGACTGGATGGCGCTGTAGTGCACGAACACGTCGTCGCCGCCGTCCTCCTGCGCAATGAAGCCGAAACCCTTCTCGGCGTTGAACCACTTCACGGTGCCTTGAGCCATTGCTCTGTTACTCCTGTTATCGGGCGAAAGATCGTCACTTCAACGATCCCGCATCAAGTGCGGTGACACGTCGCTCCGACTCACGGACTGGCAGGCCCGAAGCTGAAACGCCGTTGGATCACAAACTCCGCTGGCGTCTACCTGCTGGAACTTGCACCTGTTGCATGACACACACTATCAACTGCACGACTATTCGAAACCTTCCTCACCCTCTCAATCTGCTGAGACGGGTGAACTCTTGGTTCCGCGAGTGCTACACGCGGGTGACGCACCGACCCGGGGTGACTGTGGGGCAGGGAGGAACAACCAACAAGTGGGCCCTGTCGGGCTCGAACCGACGACCAGCGGATTAAAAGTCCGACGCTCTACCAACTGAGCTAAGGGCCCTCGGCCGCAGCCTATCGAGCCGTCGTCGGCTCCGGATCAGGTGTCCGTAGGCTGCGCCCATGAGTGGCTACCTGGTCGATGACGCGACGCTGGACGAGATCGAGGTCGAGCGGGCGACCTATGCGCCGCTCGCCGAGGCGACCCGCCAATTGAGCGACCTCAGCATCCGCACCCGGGTCTCGCCCGACGACGCCGCGCGGGCCCAGGAGCACCTCGATGCCGCGATCGCCCTGCTGGGCAAGGACGTCGACACCGAGTCGTACGGCGTCCGGCACTCGCGCATCGGCGTCACCCGAGCCTGGGGCAACGCCGTGGTCGGCATCCGCAATCCGATCGCGCCGCCGCTGACGATCGTGCACCACGACGAACGGGTCTCGGCGGAGTTCGAGCTGTCGGCGGCGTACGAAGGACCGCCGAGCCTCGTGCACGGCGGCGTTTCTGCCCTGATCCTCGACCAATTGCTCGGCGAGGCCGCGGCGGCAGCAGGCAAGCCGGGCATGACCGGGACGCTGACCGTGCGCTACCGCCGGGCGACTCCACTGGGCGCCTTGCGCGGTGAAGCGCACGTCGACCGGGTCGACGGCATCAAGACGTACGCCGTGGGGCACATGGCCGACGCGGAGGGCATCTGCGTCGAGGCGGAGGGCGTGTTCATCCTGCCCAGATGGGCCCGGAAGGACTCGGCCGCACCGACCAAGTTCGAGTAGCGCTCAGCGCTGCTCGGACTGCATCCCACGAGCGCCGCTGTCGGTCAGGCGCGCCTCTTCGACCGCCAGCGCCTCGAGCTCCTGGCGACGGCTCGTCTCCATCACCTCACGGGCAGCGTCGTAGGCACCCGGAGCCGAAACCAGATCGGTGGCTCCGCGGCGCAGGCGTGCCAGCGCCGCCCGGGCGAAGATCTGCTGCTCGGTCGTGGTGCGCTCGGAGCGCCCGCGACCGAGGAACGAGACTGCCCAGTGCATGACCGCGGTGAGCCGGTTCTTGAAGCCGGTGATGTAGACGAGGTGCACGGCGAGCCACATCAGCCAGGCGATCAGCCCGGTGAGGCGGAGCTTGCCGACCATCGCCACCGCGTTGAAGCGGCTGATGATGGCCATCGAGCCCTTGTCGAAATACTTGAACGGCTCCTGCGGGGCCTTGTCCTCGAGCCGGTTGCGGATCTCCTTGGCGGCATACTTCGCGCCCTGGATCGCCACCTGCGCGACGCCGGGGAGGTTGTCGAGGGCGATCATGTCGCCGACGACGAAGACCTCGGGGTGGCCCGGCAGCGTGAGGTCGGGGTTGACGCCGATCCGGCCCGCGCGATCGAGGGGCGCACCGGTCTGCTCGGCGAGAGTCCTGCCCAGCGAGCTCGCCTGGACGCCCGCGGCCCAGATCTTGGTGACGGTGTTGATCCGCTCGACACGGCCGTCCTTGAACTTCATCTCGATGCCGCGCTCGTCGACATCGGTCACCATCGCGCCGAGGATGACCTCGACACCGAGCTCCTCGAGCTCCTTCTTCGCCTTCGCGCCGAGCTTCTGGCCGAAGGGCGGCAGCACCTGCGGAGCAGCGTCGAGCAGGATCACCCGTGCGGTGCGGGTGTTGATGGAGCGGAAGTCGCGCTTGAGGGTGCGGTGGGCAAGCTCGGCGATCTGGCCCGCCATCTCCACGCCGGTCGGGCCGGCGCCGACGACCACGAAGGTCAACAGGTGGTCGACGTTGTCGCCACGGTTGGCGCCGAGCTCGGCCATCTCGAAGGCACCGAAGATGCGGCCACGGAGCTCGAGAGCGTCATCGATGCTCTTCATGCCGGGGGCGTGCTCGGAGAAGTGGTCATTGCCGAAGTAGGACTGGGTGGCGCCCGCCGCGACGATCAGCGAGTCGAAGGGCGTGACGGTCTCCCGGCCGAGGACGTGGCTGGTGACCGTGCGCGTCTCGAGGTCGATGGCGGTGACCTCGCCGAGCAGCACCTGGGCGTTGTCCTGGCCGCTCAGCACCTCACGCGTGGGCGGGGCGATCTCGCCCTCGCTGAGGATGCCGGTCGCGACCTGGTAGAGCAGCGGCTGGAAGAGGTGATGGGTCGTCTTCGCGAGCATCGTCACGTCGACGGGGGCACGTCGCAGCGCCTTGGTGCCGAAGAGGCCACCGAAGCCGGAACCGATCACGACCACCTTGTGGCGAGTGGGTGCCTGGACGCTCGACATGTCAATCCTCTCGAAGCCGCTCCAACACGAAGTTTTCTATCGATTGCCTCCGCGCGGCTGACCGGAGACCGTCACTGCCAGTCTCGCGCCTCCGGGGGCCACGCGCGAACTCGGGCAGAGGTCTGGTTGATCACACTGTGAACAGGAAAAAGAAAAAATGTGTGCGACACGTTTGATTGGTGCCACACCTGGGTAGCCCTATGGCGCTGGACTATCCACATCAGTCCACCTGAGAGAACACTTTGTCACTGAGCCACGATCCGTTGTCACTGTCGCAAACCCCGCGTGCGGCCGCCGACGCGCGGCGCTGGGTCGCGCGCATTTGCCGCGAGCTGGGCCGCGAGGATCTTGTCGAGTGTGCCCAGGTGGGCACCGCCGAACTCGTGGCCAACGCGATACTGCACGGCGTCGCGCCTATCTCGGTGCGGGTGCGAGGCACCGCGACCCACCCGCGGATCGAGGTCCTGGACGGCTCATCCGAGGCGCCCGTGCCCGCTTCCTCCGCCGTCGACTCCGACGACTTCCTCGCGACCTTCGGTCGTGGCCTCTCGATGGTCGCCATGTCGGCCGTCGCGTGGGGTGCCTCGATGGAGGACGACGGCAAGGTCGTCTGGTTCGAGCCGGCCTCCGGGGTCGGCGATCACGAGGCGGCTACCCCCGTCTTCGACAGCCACGCGGAGCCGGATGTGGAATCGCGCAGCGACCAGGCCGTCGCCGTAAGCCTCCTGGGGCTGGACGTGCCCCTGGCCACGGCCCTGGGCCGTCAATATGCCGACCTGCGCCGTGAGCTGAGGTTGTTGGCCGTCGCCCATCAGGACGCCTATCCGCTGGCCGCCAACCTGTCGGCGATGTTCGCCAGCTATGAGCGCCAGTTGCCGCGCGAGGTGCAATTCGCCGTCAAGCGGGCCCGACGAGCAGGCAAGGCGACGATCGACCTCGACGTCACGGTCGAGCCGGAAGCAGCACCGATCCTCACGACCATGCTCGAGATGTTCGACCTGGCCGATGCCTTCTGCAAGGCCGAGCGCCTGCTCTCGATCCAGCGCACGCCCGAGCAGCGCGCGTTCCATGTCTGGTATCTCTCCGAATACACCCGCCAGATCGATGGCCAGCAGCCGGTCAGCTTCCGCAAGTCCGGTCCGGGCCAAGCACTCGGCAACCAGCAGGTTTCATGACGCAACGCCTCCGGGCCGGGGACCTTGCCCTGGTCGCCGTTGGCGGGGCCGTGGGAGCCGTGCTGCGCTGGGGCCTCGGGGAGGTCACGCCGGACGGTTCCGGATTCCCGTGGACGACATTCGCGATCAACGTCGCCGGCTGCCTGGCCCTCGGGCTGCTCCCCATCGCCGTGGCGCGGGACCACCGCCTGACGCTGCTGCTGGGACCAGGGTTGCTGGGCGGCTTCACGACGGTCTCGACCTACGCCGACCAGGCGCGCGGCCTGACCGCGGACGGACACGCCGGCCTGGCGGGGACCTATGTCGTGTGCACGCTCGCGGCCGCGCTGGCCGCGGCGGCCGTCGGACGCCGGCTCGCGCACCGTTCCGAGCCCGAGGACGCGCTGACGTGACGGCGCTCCTGGTGGCGCTGGGGGCGGCCGTGGGTGCGCCGCTGCGCTTTGCGTTGGCGCACACCCTCGACGGGCGGTGGCCGGCGGGGACGATGGCGGTCAACGGACTCGGGTCGCTGCTGATCGGGTGCTTCGCCGCCCTCGCTCTCGGGGGGCAGGCCTGGGCGCTGCTCGCGACCGGGCTCTGCGGTGGCCTGACTTCCTTCTCGTCGTTCACCGTCCAGTCGGTCGAACGAGGGCCACGGCTGGGAGCGGCGTACGCCGCCGCGACGGTGGGCCTCGCCCTGCTTGCCTGCGCCGTGGGCTTCGCGCTCGTCACCGCCCTCTGACCTCGATCGGGTCAGGCGTAGCCGAGCTCGTCGAGTCGCGCGTCGTCGATGCCGAAGTGGTGTGCGATCTCGTGCACGACGGTGATCCGCACCTCGTCGGCGAGTTCCTCGGGCGTCGCGCACATTTCGAGGAGGTTGTCGCGGAACAGCAGGATCCGATCGGGCAGGTCCCCGGCGTGGTTGGCTGCTCGCTCCGTCAGCGCGACCCCGTCGTAGATGCCCAGCAGGTCGGGGTCCTCGGGCGGCGCGTGCTCCTCGATGAGGACGACGACGTTGTCGACCCGCGCCGCGATCTCGGCCGGCAACGAGTCGAGGGCCTCCTCGACGAGGCGGTCGAAGGCAGAGGGGGCAATCTCCAGGGGCATGGAACCAGCGTAGAGAGCGCGAAAATCACGCACGCCCCGGATCAATGATCCGGGGCGTTGCGTTGGCGACCCTGACGAGACTCGAACTCGCGACCTCCGCCGTGACAGGGCGGCGCGCTAACCAACTGCGCTACAGGGCCATATTCTCAATATTTTCAAGCTGTGCTCCACGAGGTGAAGCGGTGGAACTCTAACCCATCGTTTGCCGCCCCTCACAATCGAGGCGATCGGCTGCGATGAGCAGCACCCCCAACGGGATTCGAACCCGTGCTACCGCCGTGAAAGGGCGACGTCCTAGGCCGCTAGACGATGGGGGCCTGCCTGTCAGGACGTGGTCCGTGAGGCGTCGTACAGCATAGGGCCACGGCCGGGAGGCACCCAAAACAGAGGTCGTTCCGTAACGGTGTAGCGGCCTCACCACCCGCGCCGATAGCCTCACTCATCGTGAGCACCCAGGCGAAGCCGCTGCGCTTCCTCGTCGTCGACGACACCGAGGATCTCCGGGACCTGATGGCCCGGATGGTCGTCCGCCTGGGACACCTCGCCGACGAGGCGGCCGACGGTGTCGAGGCCGTCGAAGCGCTCCAGCGGGAGTCCTACGACTTCCTGCTCCTCGACCTGTCCATGCCGCGGATGGGCGGCGAGGACGTGGTCCGCTGGCTCAACGAACACACCGATCGCGGAGTCGGGCTTCGCGTTGTCGTCATCACCGCCTGGGCCGGCGAGCGCCGGGCCGTGCTGCAGGAGCTCGGTGTCACCACCATGCTCCAGAAGCCACTGCGGACCCAGCACCTGCGAGACCTCATTGCCGACGTTGGCGTCGATACTCGCGGGTAACACCCGAGGCGCCGTAAAGTTCGTCGCGGACCAGTCGGGGGGTCTGGTCCGTCCTGCCGCGTCTCGGCCAGCGAGCTCGGCGATATCGAGTGAGGGAGAACCACCATGAGCAAGTTCCTGCAGCGTCGTGCCGCCAAGCGAGTTACCAACCAGATGAACGCCATCTACGCGTGGCGGGCAGCGGGCGACCGCCTCTGACTTCATCTCACGGCGACCGGCGCCCCTGCCCGGTCGCCCGGATTGAGAACGCCGAGGCGGCCGGTGGTCGCCTCGGCGCAGTTCTGAACGCACCGACGAAAGCAGGGTTGACCCGCCTCGGCACGGGCGGGCCGTGGTTGGCGACGACGCCCGAGCAGGCCAAGCACGTGTTGATGGACACCGCGGGATTCGACTTTCCGACCAACGTTGCTCGCGGCACGGACATGTCGGCCAGCAGCGCCGAGAGCAGGACCGGTCACCACGTCTACGCGCCACTGACGCCGCCGCAGGTGGAGCGGGCACTGGCGGTGTTCGACCGCGAGTGGGGCGAGGCCTTGGCGACGCTGCCGATCACCGACGACAGCGTCAGGTTCGAGGCCATGCACCTGTTGCGCCGCCCGGTGGCGCGCGCGACGTGCGCAGCCGTGCTCGAGGATCTGGACCTCGTCACTCGCAACGAGATCGCAGACCTGGTCCTTGCCTGGATCGACGCGTTGGCGCCGGTCATCGCGAGCCGGCGCGCTCCCGGGCGCTGGAGTCGCAGACGTCGCGCCGAGCACCGCGCACGGCTTGCCCTGAACGAGAGGCTGTCCGCCGCACTCGCCTCGCACGATGTCAGGGAGACTGCGCCCGTGGTCGCCACCATGCTGGCAGCCGGCATCCAGGTTCCCATCGCCGCCGGCGCGTGGCTGCTGGTCTTCCTGGCCGCCCAACCGGCCGGGAGCTTCAACGCCGATCACGTCGTCTGGGAGACCCTGCGTCTCGCTCCCCCCACCTGGATCACTGCACGCGTGAGCACCGCCCGGGTCGAGATGGCCGAGGAAGTGGTCGCTGCTGGCGAGCTCGTGATGATCAGCCCACTGCTGCTCGGACGGCTCCCCCATCTGGCGCCGAGCGATCCGGCAGACCTGGCGACGTTCTGCCCCGACAGGTGGCGTCGCGACGACATCCGACCTGGCGCGTGGCTCCCCTTCGGGGCCGGTCCACATGCCTGCCCCGGACGCAACCTCGGCCTGGGTCTGCTCCGCGACCTGGTCGGCTGGGCCAACGGGCAGGAACTGACCTTGGCAATGCCAGTCAACATCGACCAGAGTCGGGGCATCCTGCCCAGTCCCGCCCTCATCACCTGCTCGGCTCCGACACAATGAGCCCATGACCGGCTCCCCCGCACTGCAGGACGTGCCGATGGGCGCGGCGGTCTCTCCTTCGGCGGCCCGGCTGGTGAGCATGATCGTCGACACCGGCACCTCACTCGACCTGGCCTTCACACTGATCGCTCACCATCTGCTCGCCGCGCCACGGGTCGACCTAGTGACCGCTGCGTTGACCACTTTCGCCCCCGGGGACGAGGCTGGGTGGACCCACCTGGGTCTGCGCGCGTGGGTGCACGAGTGGCTGAGCCCGACAGCGACCTGCTCCATCTTGCCGGCACCCGGCGCCGGTCCCGAGGCCGCTCTCTCGATGCCCTGGGTGTCGCAGCGAGCCCGCCGGGGCGTGCTCGCCATCGCCGACATCGAGGCTCTGCCACCCGAAGCCGACGAGGACAGACGAGAGATCGCCGGATTCGGGATCTGCAGCATGGTGGTCGGCACCCAGATCGCGGACGGCGTGATGTTCGGGAGCCTGGCCATGGGCAGTGAGAACGCCGGTCTGTGGCCCTCCGAGCTGGTGGCGGACTTCCGACTCCTCAACGCCGCACTCACCTCGCGGATCGCACTGGAGCAGGCGCGCCGGTCCCTCGCGGAGGCCGTGGATGTGGGTGCTCAGAGCAGGGAGACGCAGCAGCACTTCCTGGCCTCGATCGGCCACGAACTACGCACGCCGCTGACGGCCATCATCGGCTACACCGAGATGTTGGTCGACGAGGCTGATGACCTCACCCACGTGCCCTTCGCAGCGGCGGTTCGCCGTGATGGACGGGTGGTCCTGCGGGCCTGCGAGCAGCTGATGGCGGTCCTCGAGGACCTGCTCACGGCGGGGCGCGCGGTCGGCGACACCGATCAGCGCGAGACCGTCGACGTCAGCGCCGCCGTCGCCGACGTCCTGCACTGGCACCGCACTGCCGCGCACTCCGCCGGCGTACAACTCTCCAGCACGGTCTCCGCGGGACAGACCGTGTGGGCGCACCCCTCAGGACTCAGGCAGGTGCTGGCCAATCTCGTGGGCAATGCCGTGGTGCACAACGGAACGACGGGAACTGTCGTGGTCGCCGCCGAGAGCCTCCTGGGCGAGTCCGGCGAACCCCGCCTTCGCGTGATCGTGCGCGACAACGGCCCCGGGCTCACGGCGGAGCAGCTGGGGCAGGCCTTCGAACCGTTCGTCCGCTTCGCCAAGCCCACCGTCAAGGGCACCGGTCTGGGTCTGTCGCTCTCCCGCTCGATCGCGGAGCGCGACGGCGGGACGATCGGAGCCGAATCGACTCCGGGTAGTGGCTCCGCCTTCTGGGTCGAGCTGCCCAAGATTGCGGGCACGCACCACCCCTAGGAGCACCACGGCCGGTGCTGACCGATTCCGCGAGGGGGGCAGCGCTCATGTAACATTCCACCCGCTTGGCCAGGTAGCTCAGTTGGTACGAGCGACCGACTGAAAATCGGTAGGTCGGCGGTTCGACCCCGCCCCTGGCCACACGCAGACGAAGCGCCCGATCGCGTCCCGATCGGGCGCTTCGTTCATTTCCCTCTCAGCCGGTGCGGTCGGCGTAGGCGCTGGCCGCGGCGTACACGTCGAGGACGTAGTCGTTCGAGTGGTTGTAGCTGAAGATCGAGCGCGACCACGTGTCATCGACCATCAGGTCGCCCGATTCGCACAGGTAGTTGGCCGCGGCGAGCGACGCGTCGTCGATGTCATGCGGGTCGGCTACCCCGTCGCCGTCGCCGTCGACCTGCCAGGTGCTCCACGTCGACGAGATGAACTGCATCGGCCCGAACGCGTGGTCCCAGTCGCGATCGCCGTGCCAGCGGGCAGATTCGCTCGTGGCGGGGATCGCGGCGAAGTCCCCACCGTCGAGGGCCGGGCCGAGGATCGGCTCGGTGGCGCGCCCGTCGTCGCCGAGCGCACGCTCACCGATGGTTCCGTGCCGGGACTCCACCCAGCCGATGCCGGCGAGCGTGGTCCAGCCGATGCGGCACTCGCGGGGCGCGAGGACGCTGGCGCGGGCGTACGCCGTCAGGGCTGGCAGCGGGATGCCCGCGGCGTCAGCGGTGCGGCGCGCCCAGCGCGGGTCGACGGCGGCCGCCGCCTTGGCGCCAACGGACCCATCGCGCGACTCGCTGCTCTGGAGAGCTCCACTCGCCGCGGCGACCACCGGAGCCGGAACAGGCGCGCGTACGTCAGGCACGACCTCGTAGGCGGTCAGCACCCGGTCGCGCTGAGCGGCGTGCTGGGCCGCGACGCCGGTGAGGCTGAGCAGAGCGACGCCCCCCGCGATCCCGAGGACGTGCGTGAGCCTCACCCGAAGCGACCGTTGACGTAGTCGTGGGTTCGTTCGTCCTGAGGGTTGGTGAACATGGCCCCGGTGTCGCCGTGCTCGACGATCACCCCGGGCGTGCCGTGGGCCGCGAGGAAGAACGCACACGTGTCGGAGACGCGAGCGGCCTGCTGCATGTTGTGGGTGACGATGACGATGGTGACCTCCGTGGCCAGCTCCTTCATCGTCTCCTCGATCACTCGTGTGGAGGTGGGGTCCAGCGCGGAGCAGGGCTCGTCCATGAGGAGCACGCGCGGCTTGATGGCCAGCGAGCGGGCAATGCACAGCCGCTGCTGCTGACCGCCGGAGAGCCCGCCGCCCGGTGCGTCGAGGCGGTCCTTGACCTCGTTCCAGAGACCGCCACGGGTCAGGCAGTGCTCGATGAGAGCTTCCTTCTCCGACTTCGAGACCTTCGTCCCGGTCAGCTTCAACCCCGCGATGACGTTCTCCCGGATCGACATGGCGGGAAACGGGTTGGGCTTCTGGAAGACCATGCCGATGCTGCGGCGGGCGTCGGTGAGCTTGCGCTCCGGGTCGTAGATGTCGACGCCGTCGAGCTGGACCTCACCGGCGAGCGCGGCCGACGGCACCAGCTCGTGCATCCGGTTGAGGATGCGCAAGAACGTGGACTTGCCGCACCCGGAGGGTCCGATGAGGGCGGTGATCTCACCAGCAGGCATCGTCAGGGACACCCGGTCCAGCACCTTGCGCGGGCCGAACCATGCCGTGATGTCGCGTGCCTCGAGCGTCGCGAGACCGGCACCGCGCCCAGGGGGGGCGATGACTTGCGCGGCCGCGCTGGCGGCGTACGGCGCAATCGGCTCGATCGCGGTGGTGGAGTCGACCTGGGTGGCGGGTCTCGGGGTCATGGCTGTCTCTTCTGCTGGGGTGCACACGGTGATGTGGCGCGGGAAGCGGGCCCGGGCGGCGTCAGCGACCGCCCGGGCACGCTGGTCTCACTTGACGGTGATCTTGAACTTCAGCTTCGAGCCTGCGAACTTGCTGTCACCCTTGTAGGTGGCGGTCAGCTTGTTCTTGCCCTTCTTCAGCTTCTTCAACTTCAGGATCACCTTGCCGGCCTTGACGGTGCCCTTGCCGACCTTCTTCTTGCCGAGCTTGACGATGATCTTGCCGGTGGCGGCGCCGCTCGCGGACTCCTTCACGCGGACCTTGCCCTTGTACGACGCGGCCTTCGGGTAGGACGCCTTGAACTTCTCGACCAGCTTGGTACTGGCCTTCGTGGCGACGGGCGGAGCCGGAGTCGTGGCAAGCACGTTCACCGTGACCGGACCCGACGCGGACCCGACGAACGTGGAGTTGGCCGGCGGGACGTACTTCGCGACGTAGGTGTGCGCACCGGCGGTCACGCCGGTCAGCGCCTTGGTCGCCTTGCCACCGGTGAGCGGCGAGGTGCCGACCAGGGTCGCGCCCTCGAAGAAGCTGACGAGGCCGTCGGGCGCCGACGAAGCGGCGACGGTGGCCGTCAGGGTGGCGCCGCCAGCGACGGTGGAGGAGCCGGCAAGCGTGGTGGAGGTGGCGACCTCGGTGTTCGTCGCGAGGTTGGTGGTCTTGACCTGGGTCGGCTGACCACAGACGCCTCCCTTGTCCGCACGAGCCAGCTGCTCGAAGCCGGCGGCCTCAATGAGCGGGCGCGCAGGAGCGGAGCAGACGAAGCCGGCGGCGCCGAAGATCGCACCGATCTCCGCCTTGGCAACGTCAGCCTGACGCACCACGTTGTAGAGCGCGCGGGCCGCGACGAAGCCGCCCTCGATGCGAAGCAGGCTGCCCGAGACCGTGTTGCGGCCGATCGAGAACGGGGCCACAGCGTTCGGGTTGTCCTTGACCGGGGCGGGGTCGTGCTCCTGCACGCGCTGCACCGACGGCGCCAGCGTCACCGCCGCGCCACCGTTGGCGGCCTTGAGCTCGGTCTCGAAGAAGTCGAGCGTGCCCGATCCCGACTGCGGGATCATCGGGACGATCGTGCCCGCAGCGCCGCCGAGCTCCGACCAGTTGGTGACCTCGCCCTTGTAGATGCGAACCATGTCGGCCGGCGAGATGGTCGCCGGGGCGTTGGAGACCTTGGCCGTGGCGAGGGCCAGGGTGTCCTTGGCGAACGGGATGGCGAACAGGCCCGCTGCGATCTCGGCGTCCTTGAGGAAGGAGGAGGAGCGAGCGTAGTCGAAGGCAGCGTTGTTGCCCGCGCCGTAGAGCAGGTTCTTGCCCGACGTGGAGCCGTTCGGTCGGGTGATCGCGGCGGCGCCGGCCTCCGGGACGATCGTGGCCGAGTTGGTCTGGGCGCCGGACGCGTCCTTGATGACTGCATCCCAGCTGACCAGACGGCCCGTGGTCGCGGCCGCGTTGAAGCCCGGGACGCCGTTGTGACCGTCGGCCAAGTAGGACAGCGCGTACATGGTGGTGTCCGAGCCGCCGCCGATCACATCAGTCGCGGCTGGGACGAAAGCCGGGTCGGCCTGGGCGGGGGCCGCGAGGGCCAGCGATGCGGCGACCACGGACGTGGTCGCGACACCGACGATGAGCCTGCGAACAGACATGAGATTTCCTTTTCGTGAGTTGGGTGATGCCAATCGGGCCGGGGCAAGCCCCGGGTTTACAGCAGGTTGGGCAGCAAGCGCATGACGACATCGGTCGTCTGCCAGGCCAGGGCGATGACGACGGGAGTCGTGATCACCCAGACCGTGGCGGCGGACCAGCGCTGGCGGGCGGCGATGACCCCGAGGGTCATCGCCAGGAGCAGACCCAGGCACAGGGCGAGGAGCGGAAGCGCCCCTTGCTCGGTGCCCATCGGCTGCTCCGGATCGGGGACGGCGGTCGGGAGACCTGCCGGTGCGGGAAAGCCCTTCTTGGCCTCGGCGTCGACGTACACGACCTCGCCGGGCGTGAGGTCGGCGAACCTGCCGGAACCCTCAGCACTCGCCAGCACGATGCGTGCAGCGCCCTCGGGTCGAGGTTGCGGCAGCGGGTCACCCGCGCGGCGTACGCCGATGACGGAAAACTGCTTCGCACCCTGGGCGGTCACGACGCGGATCGTGTCGGCCAGCCGCAACCTGGCGATCGAGCCGAAGGGAGCGCCGTAGGTCTTGGCGCGGCCCAGCAGCACCGACGTGCCGACCTGGCCCGGCAGCACCGTGTTGCGGAGGTGGCCAGGTCCAGCGAGCAGGTCGCTCGACGCGGTGCCCTCGACCACGACCTGCTCGACACCCAGGTGCGGGAGCGAGATCAGGGCGACCGGGTCACCGAGCGGCGTCACCGGTCCCATCGGGGCCGTGGCGGCGGCCAACTCTCCGCGGAACTGGTCGTAGAGCGCCGACTGCTCGCGCTGCTGGGACAAACCCCCGAGGAAGAGCATCTGGACCGCGGCCCACGTCGCGACCAGGGCAAGCATCGTCGCGGTCGTGGAGACGACGTCGATGGCCTGTCGTGTCGGCGTGGTCGGGAGAATCGGGGCGGCCGGCTTGGGGGCGCTCGAACCCGAACCGGTCGGAGCCGTAGTCGGGCGCTCGACGAGGGCGGTCACGACTGTCTCCGTCGGGAGAGGCCGAGCCGCAGCAGACTGGCGGCCAGCGCGCCCAGGATCGCGATCGCCAGCAGCACCGGGATGAGCTGCGCCGCCAGTGCGGACGAGACCGGCTCGGTGTCGGGCATCGCCACCGGCTTCGGCTTGGGTGTCTTGGTCGGCTTCACCTTGACGGGCTTGCCGGCGCCGCTCGGAGCAGCCGTGGGCACCGGCTCCGGATCGGGAGGCGACACGTTGGTGACGCTGCCGGGCCCGTCAATGGTGCTGGTCTCGGGCTCCTCGGAAGTGCCGCTCTCGGGATCGCCCTGCGTGCCCTCGTCGGTCCCGTCGTCGACCTTCCCGCTCTGGTCGGCGATGGACTCGGCGACGCCTGCCGCCTGCTTGAACATCGCCGCCGTCGCGCCGGTCTTCTTCAGAGCGAGGAAACCAGGCGGGAGCTCGCCGTTGCCAAAGCCGGGCCGCTGACCCTCGGTGGTGGCGATCTTGATGAACTCCGCAACCTTCGTCGCGTCGGCCTTGTCCAGGCCGCTGGTGCGGGCGGCCGTGTACACGATCATGGTGCCGGGATAGGCGTTGCCCGCCTTGATGAGGTCCGTCATCTCCAGGGTGAAGGGCTCATCGCCGTTCTTCGAAGGCTCGGCAGTGGCCACGGCGCGCGCCATCGCCGATTCGGTGGGGCCGACAAAGGAGCCTCGCCGGGTCTCCAGGCTGGCCTCGCGGAGACCGAAGCGTCGGGCGTCCGCGACGCTCACGAGCCCGAGCATCATCCGGGTGCCCACACCCTGGCGGTCGATGCGACCGATCTTCCACGGATCCGTGCTGGTCGCCCGCTCACACTTGGTCTGCACGTTGGGCCACGCATCGAGCACGGCCTCCGCGATCTTGCGCAACGAGTTGATCGGGGCCGCCACCTGGGTGAAGTACGGCGCCGGGTTCTGCGCGTAGCACTCGTCGTGGGTCGGCGGCACGTAGTCGTCGAGCAGTGGCCACTCCGCCACGGGCAGCTTGAGCTTCTTGTAGCTCGGGTTGACGGCCATCCCCCACTGGTCAGGCTCGCCGTTGATCCACTCCATTGCCTGCTTGTCCTGCGCGATGTAGGAGGTCAGGCTTGTCAGGACGTCGCTGCCCTCTGAGAGGGACAGCATGGTGGCAGCTGCCTCGCGAGCGATGGTGTCGAGTCCTGGATTGAGCGCCTGGAACTCCGGGTCCAGGTTGAACGACACTGGATTCGCACTCATCCCTGGGTGACCGCGACCCCGCTCGCTTGCGAGGTAGGACTGCGTCATCAGCTTGGCGAGCAGCCGCGCGTTGAGGCGCAGGTCGGTGAACTCGCCCGCGTTGTCCGGACGGTCGATGATGTAGCCGATCGAGAATCCGGTCACCGCGATGGGCGCGTAGGCGATCGGGTCCGTGCCCTTGGCATCGTGCTTGCTCGAGACCAGCGCGGCCACGCCGCCGCCGTTCTCCATCAGTGCGAACCCGGCCTCGTCGGACATCTTGTTGTGCTGGAACTTGAAGCGCTTCTTGTCCAGGCAGTAGGCCGGGGACCACTGGACCGATGCCTGGGCCATCAGCTCTGAGCCGTAGAACCCGGTGGGCGGGCGCGAGTCGAGGACGTCGCAGGCATCGGGCGCAAGACCGAACTCGAGCGGGATCGAGAAGCGGTTGCGCCAGTTGGACGGCGACCACCACAGCGACGGCGAGACACTGAGGTCGACGCCTTCGTTGGCGAAGTTGCTCTGCCCGGGCAGGAAGCGCCCCGCCTTCATGCATTCGCGGTTGTCGTCGCGGCACGAGATGCCCTGGATCGGAATGACGACGACCGAGCAGGCGACCTTGTCGCTACATCCGAGGGATTCGTTCTCGATCGCGGAACGCACCTCGAACTTGACCGAGCCGTTGCCTTCGGCATCGGTGAAGGCGGCCAACTCCGCTGGCGGGAACGCGGCACCGACGGCGGCCTCGGGGGCCATCGTCTCGGCCGTGCACGAGGCGTAGACCGTGCCGCTGGCGCCGACGAACGGGGTGATCCGCGTGGAGAAGAGCTCGACGTCCTGGCACTCGGGCGGGATGGGGGCCAGCCCGGACTTCTGCGCGATGTCGATGTCGGTCCCCCACTTGTCGTGGCGCCAGACAGCCTGGGTCTCGTCGACGAGCTGTGAGCGCTGTTGGCGGGTGGACGTCCAGCAGGTGCTCGGTGAGAGCTGCTGCTCCGGCGGCAGACTGGCGTCATCCACGCCGCGACACTGCAGGATCACCACGGGATATTCCTGGTTGAGTCCGTGCTCGCCGAAGGGACTGGCGGCGCGTCCGCCGGTCGGGTGCGCGCCTGACCAGCCAATGTCGATCCGCTCGCGACCGCGGAGATCGGTGGTGCGGCTTGCCGTGACGGTGACGTCACGGGCGTCGATCTCGAGCTCCTGCCCCTCAATGGTGATGGTCCGGTTCAGGTGCTTCGTCTGCGTGTACGCCGCCGCGCCATCGTCCGCAGTCGAAGCAGCACCCTGCGCCGTCGTGGGCGCCGTCGTGGCCCCTCCCATCGCGAGCCCGGCAATGAGGCCGACGGCTGCTGCGATCCGGACCCGCTTCATCGCGTGGCTCCGTTGCGGCCCGCACGGCGGCTGATCAAGATGCCGGGCACCAGGATCAGCGCGAGCAGCTCGATCACCGCCAGCCAGCCGAACGCCTTGCTGTCCATCGGTCGTTCCGCCGACAGCTCGGTCGGAGTGGCGTAGAGCGGTTCGCCGGAGACACCCGTGTCGGAGACCGTCTCTACATTCGTGCCGGCGGGCGGGTTCACCACTTCGCCGGTGACCGGATCGATCGTGGTCGCGCCCGTCGGCGTACCACCCGAATCGGGGGGCGTGGTGGGCGTGGCGGCGGCGGTCGCCTTCTTGCCCTTCTTGGCTGGCGCGGTCTCGGTCTCGAGCGCGTTCTCGTCGTCGGTCGACGGCTCGCCGGTTCCGGTCTCGGTGCCGCAGGGGCCCTCGCCCTGCTTGTCGCAGGACGCGGGCTGCGGAGCGACCTCGGCCAGCTTGTTGCGCTTGAGGTCGCCTGCCACGAACGTCGGGTTGTTGCACTTGGTGACGTCGCGGTTGGTGAGGTCGACCGCCGGATCGGCGGTGGACAACTGGGCGAGCTGCTGGAAGCCGGCCTGGACGAGGTTGAGCGGCAGCGGTGAGTAGCCGTAGGGGCCGGCCTTGGACTGGCCTTCGCACAGTGAGTAGTACATGAAGTCGGCCAGCGTTTGTCGTTTGGCGGTCGACATCCGCTGGTCCTGCGCACCGGTCGGAATGATCATGTAGCTGTAGGACGACAGCGGGTAGGCCCGCGGGTCGGTGGAGCGGTAGACGCCGGTGAGGATCTGGGTGAGGTAATCGTCGGACGCCTTGTCCTGGTTGATCTGTGCCTTCGTCAGCGCGACGGCGACGTTGTATTGCGTCGGCTCTACGTAGAACCCGCCCTCGTTGAGGACCTTGACCACCGGGAAGTCCTTGTTGATCGGGTAGGCGTACTCGACATAGCCGATGTGGCCGTTGCCAGAGAAGCCGGAGATCGTGTTCATCACCTGGTCGGAGCCGGACTGCGCGATCATCCGGCCCTGGCGCGGGTAGTAGGACGTGAAGCCCTGCCGTCCGTAGTAGGGCTGCCAGATCGAGGGGTACTCCGCGTCCATCCACGTCGTGAACTGCGCGGTCGTGCCCGAGCCGTCGGAGCGCACGACCGGCGTGATCGGGAGCTTGGGGAAGGCCCGGCCATTGTTGTCCTTGGCGATCGCCGGGTCGCTCCAGTCGGTGATCTGGCCGGTGAAGATCTTGGCGACCGTCTCCCCGGACAGACGCAGGTTGCGCACGAGCTCGTTGCCGATCTTGAGCTGGTAGGTGAAGGCCGTTCCGCCCGCGACGATCGGCACGTAGGCGAACTCGCGACCGTTGCTGTTGTCGGCGTTGCCGAACTCGTCGACGCCCGGGTAGGGGATCTCGGAGATGCCGAAGTCGGTGACGTTCTGCGCGAAGTTCTTGCGGCCCTGGCTGGACCCGCCACCGTTATAGGTGACCTTCATGCCGAGCGCGTCCACGTCGGAGATCCACTGCTGGACGATGACCTCGGACCAGGTCGAGCCCGAGCCCTCGATCTGTGCGTACGCCGCACGCTGGGCCGGCGCCGGAAGGCCCTCGTCCGCCTGGGCTGCCGCGCCCGTCACGAGCCCGGGCAGCAAGGCGAGCATCAGCAGGACCAGGAGCTGGCTGAGTCGGCGGTTCATCGGGTCTCCTGCTGGGTGGGTCGTCGAAAGCGACGAAGAAGGCTGGGACGGCGAGCCGTCGTGCGGGTGCGCGCCACGACACGGGCGACCACGAAGAGGGCGAGGACGAGGATCAGCAACACCGTCGCGGCGGCGAAGGCGCGCTCGATGTCCATCGGCTCGGGGCTGCGGGCGCCCTTGAAGATGTAGAGCGGCAGTGAGTTCATGACGCCGTCGGTGGGGTTGGTGACCATGAAGCTCGCGACGCCGCTGGTGAGCAGCACTGGCGAGGTCTCGCCGACACCGCGGGCGACACCGAGGATGACGGCGGTGGCGAGGCCGGGGCGGGCGGTCGGGAGGACCACGTGCCACACGGTGCTCCAGCGACTGGCGCCGAGGGCGAGGCTGGCCTCGCGGAGCCCGCCGGGGACGACGCGCAAGACCACGTCGGCGGCGCGGGCGATGATCGGCAGCATCATCACGGACAGGGCCATGGCGGCGGCGAAGCCGGATCGCGGGAAGCCGACGGCCACGATCAGCACGGTGTAGATGAACAGGCCCGCCACGATCGAGGGCAGCGCGGTCATCGCCTCGACGATGGTCCGCACGACGCCGGCGAGGCGGCCACCGACCTCGGTCATGAAGACGGCCGTCGCGATGCCGAGCGGCAAGGTGACGGCGATGGCGATGCCGAGCTGGATGGCGGATCCGACGATCGCGTGGGCGATCCCGCCGCGGTCGAAGGGGTCGCGCGGACCGACGCCGGACATGTCGTCGATGAAGAAGTTGGCGTGCAGCAACGGCTCCCAGCCCCGGAAGATCACGAAGGCGACCGTGCTGACCAGCGCAGCTCCGACGACCAGGGCACCCGAGGTGATGACCGCCCCCGCGACGCGATCCACCACGTCGACCCGGCGGCCGGTCATGAATCCGATGACGACGGTGAAGAGGATGCCGAGCGCGAGCCAGGCCACCACGAGCCAAGCCCAACCACCCAGCGGCAGCAGGCGTTGGGTGACCAGCCACGCCATCGCGAGTGCCGCGACCCAGGTGCCGACCAGGGTGAAGGACTCCTCCGATGTCGGCTTGCCGAGGCCGGGGCGCGGGTGCTGCGGCGGCGCGTCCGGGTCGCTGACCGGGAGGAAGGTCGCACGGGTGCGCTCGGGCGCCTGCGTGGCCATCAGGCGTCCGTCCCCGCGCCGGAGCGGCTGCGGTTGACGATGATCGCGGCGAGGGTGTTGACGATCAGGGTGATCACGAACAGCACGAAGCCGGCGGTCAGCAACGCACTCAGCTGCGCAGCACTGGCATCGCCGAAGCGGCCGGCGATCAGTGCGCTCACGGTGTTGGTGCCGACCTCGAGGAGCCGGGGCTTGATCACGAAGTCGGGCGAGATGATGAGGAGTACGGCGATCGTCTCGCCGAGTGCCCGGCCCAGCCCGAGCATCGTGCCACCGATGATGCCGCCGCGACCGAACGGGATGACGACGGTGCGGACCATGCCCCAGCGGGTGGAGCCGAGCGCGAGTGCGGCCTCCTTCTCCCCCGGAGGTGTCTGGGAGAACACCTGGCGCATCACCGCGCACGACATCGGCAGGACCATCATGGCCACCGCGATGCCTGCGCAGAACGCGCTGCCGACATAGCGAGAGACGTCCCACACCGCGGCATTGGGGTCCGAGTCGACCTGGAAGATCGGGATCCAGCCGAAGTTCTGCTGCAGCCAGAGCGCGAACGCGGCCGCGTGGGGCATGACGAGGAAGTAGCCCCACATCCCGTAGATGATCGAGGGCACAGCTGCCATCAGGTCGACCAGCGAGATCAGGGTCGCCTTCAGGTTCGCGGGGGCGTATTCGCTGATGAACAGGGCGGTCAGGACGGCGAGCGGGAAGGCGATTGCCATCGCCACCGCGGCGACCGAAAGGGTGCCGACCAGGACGGCGCCGATGCCGAGGGAGTCTGCCTCGGGCTGCCACGCCGACTCGGTGAAGAAGCTCCAGCCGTAGTGCTCGAGCGTCGGCACCGACTGCCAGGCGAGGAAGGCGCCGATGCCGCCGGTGATCAGCAGCACCGTCGCCCCGATGGCCGAAGCGGTCAACTCGAAGACGCGGTCCACGCCAGACGCCTTGCGGGCGAGCTTGCGCGGGGCGACCTCGGGGACGTCGATGAACGACGAGTCCACTGCGGGCAGGGTGGTCAAGGGGATCTCTTCAGATGCTGGCCCGAAGGCGAAAGCTGACAGTGGCTGACGCTCTCCAGCGGCCCGATCCGGTCCGGAGACGGCGTCAGTGTCAGGAGCCGGTCGAAACGTTGTGGCCGTTGCCGGTGAACGCCCGGCGAACGCTTGCGCCGTGCTGCGCGAACATCCCCGCGCCCCGCGGCTGACAGACTCTGCGGGTGCTCCCCCGCTTCGAGATCGTGCGCCGCTTGCGGCCGGTTTCGTTGATCGCCAGGGGCGCCGAGGCCGACGTGTCGGTTGGCACCCCGGTCCCGCTTCCACAACTCGCACCCTCGGTCGCGATCGTCGTCGAGCCCGACCACCGCGCCGCCGCGGCCTTCCACCTCGGTGGCATGTGGCTCGGGATGAGCGTCGTCGTCGGCCGCGTCGTGCTGACGCTCACGGAGGGTCACGACACCCGGGAGCTGCGCAGCCGTCGGCACGGCACGGTGCGGTCGGACCCGACGCGGGTCGCGCTCACCCTGACGGGCACGCACCTGACGGCGCTGACCGAGGAGGCCGGCCGCTGGGTGGCCCGGGCGCGCGTCGACCTCAGCGACCGGCTCGAGCCGCGCGATCCCGAGGCGCTGTCTCGGCTCCTCGTCGAGGGGCACGGCGCCCGCGTCCAGGCCGGCCGCTTCGGTCAGCTCGGTCTGCGCGACCTCCGGCTCGTCACCTCGCGCGACGGCTCACCAGTGGAGGACGAGGGGCGGCTCCTGCTGAGCGCGACGTCCGCCGGCCCCGGCTTCTTCGACACCGGGCACACCTCGGTGTGGAGCCTCGATCCCGACTCCCTGGACCTCGAGCACCACAGCGACCTGTTCTTCCGGCGGCCCGACAAGCCCGGGGTGTACGGCGACCACGCCACCCACATCGTCCGCGACGGCGACTCGTGGCTGGTCGCGACGAGCACGTGGGGAGACTTCGAGCAGCACGACCCGAAGCGATCGGTGCGAGCGACGATCGCTCGCACCTCGGCCGACGTGCTCAGCGGTGTGCACGTGCTGGAGACACAGGAGCTGGCGTTGCCCACCGACGGCTTCACCTCCGTCGGGGTCTGGGACCCGCACCTCGTGCACACCGGCGAGGAGTGGCTGGTCGGCTTCGCCAGTGCGAGCAAGTTCTTCAAGTTCCACCCGGCGCTCGCGAGCGGGCCGACGCTTGATCGACTGACGCTGCGCGGAGCAGCAACCGACCGACGCGCCACCGAAGGCACCACGATCCTCAGAGTCGGCGACGGCTGGCGGGTGCTCGCCAGCGACGGGCGCGACGGGCGCCGAGGCCAGCGGGCCCGCTACCCGATGTTCGACCTGGCGATGGCCGAGGTTGGCGAGCTACAGGCGGCGTACCCGACAAATCTGCCGTGGCCGACGTTGGCGCACACGCGCTGCGGGTGGCT
Organism: Nocardioides allogilvus; assembly: GCF_003047285.1. Lineage (GTDB taxonomy): Bacteria > Actinomycetota > Actinomycetes > Propionibacteriales > Nocardioidaceae > Nocardioides > Nocardioides allogilvus. Next base: position 125,560 of record NZ_PZYX01000004.1, read on the forward strand.
GATGATCAGCTTCAACGGCGCCCCGGCCACGGGTCCGCTCGTCGGCTACGGCACGCACGGCGACCTCGTTGTGCAACGTGAGGTCTCGCGGGATTAACCTTGGTGTGACGGCGACCACTCCACCCCTGTGGTCACCGAACTCAGGGCTCGCACACCCCGCGGGCCGCACCGACACACAAGGACAAGCACCCATGTCTGTAGACGTTTTCGAGCTCGGTCACGAACACGAGCAGGTGGTCTTCGCCAACGACGAGGCGACCGGCCTCCAGGCGATCATCGCGATCCACTCCACCGCCCTCGGCCCGGCGCTCGGCGGCACCCGCTTCTATCCCTATGCGTCCACGGACGCCGCGCTCGAGGATGTCCTCAACCTCTCGCGCGGAATGTCCTACAAGGCCGCACTCGCCGGCCTCGACCTCGGCGGCGGCAAGGCGGTCATCATCGGCGACCCCGCGAAGCTGAAGTCCGAGGGCCTGCTGCGCGCCTACGGCCGCTTCGTGCAGTCGCTGGGCGGGCGCTACTACACCGCCTGCGACGTCGGCACGTTCTCGGACGACATGGACAACATCGCGCGGGAATGCTCCTTCGTCACCGGCCGCACCGTGGCGCACGGCGGCGCCGGCGACAGCTCGGTGCTGACGGCGTACGGCGTGTTCCAGGGCATGCGCGCCGCGGCCGAGCAGGTCTGGGGTGCTCCCACGCTGCAGGGTCGGACCGTCGGCGTGGCCGGCGTCGGCAAGGTCGGGCGACACCTCGTGCGGCACCTCGTGGAGGACGGCGCCAGCGTGGTCGTCACCGACGTCCACCAGCCCTCGCTCGACGCCGTACGCGCGGAGTTCCCCGTGGAGGTCGCCGCGAGCACCGAGGCGCTCGTCGCGTTGCCGCTCGACGTCTACGCCCCGTGCGCCCTCGGAGGCGCGCTGAGCGACGAGGTGGTCGACGTCCTGAGCGCCAAGATCGTGTGTGGCGCCGCCAACAACCAGCTCGCGCACCCGGGCGTGGAGAAGCAGCTCGAGGACCGCGGGATCCTCTACGCGCCCGACTACTGCGTCAACTCAGGTGGCTTGATCCAGGTCGCCGACGAGCTCGAGGGCTTCTCGTTCGAGCGCGCGCAACAGCGTGCGAGCGGCATCTTCGACACCACCCGAGCAGTCTTCGAGCTGGCTCGCGCCGATGGCGTGCCGCCCGCGATCGCTGCCGACCGGCTCGCCGAACGCCGCATGCGCGACGTGGGTCGCCTGCGTGGAGTGTGGCTGCCTCAGCCACCCGCCTGACGGCGGCCGTCAACCGGACGGAGCGACCATGCGCTTCGTCCGGTTGATGCGTGCTACGCCGCTGTTGACTGCGTGTCAGCGGGCGAAGTCAGTCGAGTCGAGCGACGTCAGTCGCGCGACGGCTCGATGACGTCGGACCACTTCTCGAGCACCTCAGGGTCGATCTGCTCGTCCTTCTTGCCACTGTCGCCGTGCAGCTCACTGGCGAGCGCCCCGAAGTCCGTCTCGTGAGTGCGGTACTTCAGGTCGCGTGCGACCTTCGTCTGCTTGGCTTTAGCTCGGCCGCGCCCCATAGGGTCAGCCCCCTCGCAAATCGGCCGGGGCAACGATGGCTCCCGGGCTGTCCATAAGTATTCTCGTGGGTACAACGCTACCTGCTCCCTGGGTGTTCCCGCACGCCAGGGCCGATGAAACGCCGATAAAGCTTCCCGCCGGGGACGTCAACCGCGGGTAACGCCCCCAAAATCGCACTCCCGCCTCCATCAGTGGGGGCGGGAGCGCCTGCTTCGGGGCGTTACCTGGTTCGAGTGAGATCAGTGGTGCTCGCCGGTGAGCGTGACCCGGCCTTCGCCGCCCTCGCTGACCTCGCCGGCGACCCACGCCGCAATGCCGTGACCGGCGAGCAGCTCGACCGCTGCGTCGACCGAATCGGGCGTCATCATCGCGACCATGCCGACGCCACAGTTGAGGGTGGCCTCCAGGTCCTCACGGGAGACGTTGCCGACCTCGCCGACCAGTGAGAACACGGGCGGGAGGCTCCAGGTGGTGCGGTCGATGGTCGCGCCGACCTCGACCGGCATGACCCGCTCGAGGTTGGCGGCCAGGCCACCACCGGTGACGTGGGACATCGCGTGCACGCCGCCGGCGGCCGCGAGGTCCAGGCAGGCCTTGGCATAGATGCGGGTGGGCTCGAGGAGCTCCTCGCCGAGGGTGCGACCGAGGACGTCGACGTCCTTGTCCAGCGCCCAGCCGGCCGTGTTGAGCAGCACGTGGCGCACGAGGGAGTAGCCGTTGGAGTGCAGGCCGCTCGAGCCCATGGCGAGCACCACGTCGCCGGGGCGGACGCGACCGGGGCCCAGCAGGTTGTCGGCCTCCACGACGCCTGTGGCGGCCCCCGCGACGTCGTACTCGTCGGGGTCGAGGAGGCCGGGGTGCTCGGCCGTCTCGCCGCCGATGAGGGCACACCCGGCGACGACACAGGCCTCCGCGATGCCCTTGACGATCGCGGCGATGCGCTCGGGCACGACCCGGCCGGTGGCGATGTAGTCGGTCATGAACAGCGGTTCGGCGCCGCACACGACGAGGTCGTCGACGACCATGCCGACGAGGTCGAAGCCGATGGTGTCGTGGACGTCCATCTGCTGCGCGATCGCGACCTTGGTGCCGACGCCGTCGGTCGAGGTGGCGAGGAGCGGGTGGGCGTACTTCGTCAGCGCGCTGGCGTCGAAGAGGCCGGCGAAGCCGCCGAGGCCGCCGATCATCTCGGGGCGACGGGCCTTCTCGACCCAGCCCTTCATCAGGTCGATGGCACGGTCGGCCGCGTCGATGGAGACACCGGCGGCCGCGTAGGCGCCTTCACCGGCGCTGTGGCCAGCGTTGTCTGACAAGGGCTCGGTCACGTCAGTTCTCCACTCACTGGGTTGCGGCTCAGGGGTTGTTGAGGACCGGCAGCGCCGTCGCGTTGGCGGGCGCCTCGAGGAGGTGCTTTCCCAACCGCTCGGCGTCCGGGAGCTCGATCGGGTAGACGCCGTCGAAGCAGGCGCGGCACAGGTCGGGCTTGGGCACCGAGGTCGCCTCGATGAGGTCCTCGAGGTCGATGTAGCCCAGCGAGTCGGCGTCGATCGACCTGCAGATCTCGTCGTTGGTCAGCCCGTTGGCGATCAGCTCGGCCCGGGTCGCGAAGTCGATGCCGTAGAAGCAGGGCCACTTCACCGGCGGCGACGCGATCCGGACGTGCACCTCGGCCGCGCCGGCCTCCCGCAGCATCCGCACCAGCGAGCGCTGGGTGTTGCCGCGCACGATCGAGTCGTCGACGACCACGAGGCGCTTGCCCTCGATCACGTCGCGCAGCGGGTTGAGCTTGAGCCGGATGCCGAGCTGGCGGATCGTCTGGCTCGGCTGGATGAAGGTGCGCCCGACGTAGGAGTTCTTGACGAGCCCCATGCCGTAGGGGATGCCCGAGGCCTCGGCATAGCCGATGGCGCTCGGGGTGCCCGACTCCGGGACAGGGATGACGAGATCGGCATCGGCGGGGAACGCCTTGGCCAGGCGACGGCCGATCTCGACGCGCACGCTGTGCATGCGCTGACCGGTCATGATCGTGTCCGGCCGCGCGAGGTAGACGAACTCGAACAGGCAGTGCTTCGGAGCGGCCTCGGCGAAGCGCTGCGTGCGCAGGCCCTCCTCGTCGACCGCGATCAGCTCGCCCGGCTCGATCTCGCGGATGAAGGAGGCACCGACGATGTCGAGGGCGGCGGTCTCCGAGGCGACGACCCAGCCCCGCTCCAGCCGGCCCAGGACGAGCGGTCGGATGCCTTGCGGGTCGCGAGCGGCGTACAACGTGTGCTCGTCCATCCACACGAAGGAGAAGGCGCCCTGGATCTGGGGCAGCAGGTCGACGGCCCGCTCCTCGACGGTCTGGCCGGGGTGGTGGGCCAGCAGCTGGGTGACGACGGAGGTGTCGTTGGTGCTCGCCGGCGGCATCCGCATCTGCAGGTCGAGGTGGCCCTCGACCTCGTCGTCGATCACCATCTGCGCGAGGTCGGCGGTGTTGATGAGGTTGCCGTTGTGGGCCAGCGCGATGGAGCCGGTCGCCGTCGGGTGGAAGGTCGGCTGGGCGTTGTGCCAGGTCGAGGCGCCGGTGGTGGAGTAGCGCGCGTGGCCGACCGCGAGGTGGCCCTTGAGCGACTCCAGCGTCGACTCGTCGAAGACCTGGGACACGAGGCCCATGTCCTTGTAGACGAGGATCTGGCGACCGTTGCTGACCGCGATGCCGGCCGACTCCTGACCGCGGTGCTGGAGCGCGTAGAGGCCGAAGTAGCTGAGCTTGGCGACGTCCTCACCGGGCGCCCAGACTCCGAAGACTCCGCAGGCGTCCTGCGGGCCCTGGTCATGGGGATCGAGGGCCGCGGTCAAACGGCCGTCGCCGCCCTTGCGGTGCGAGGAGGCGTAGGGCACGGACGTCAGTCTACGGGCCCGTGCCGGGTGTCCCGAATCGACCGGGCGGGGTGGACGGTCACCGCGCCTGCGTCACATCTTCGTCGCGCCGTCGCGGACCGCAGACCGGATGCGGGTGTAGGTGCCGCAGCGGCAGATGTTGCGGATCGTGTCGAGGTCGGCGTCGGTGATGGTCCTGCCCTCGCGCTTGGTCTTGTTGACCAGCGCGACGGCCGCCATGATCTGGCCGGGCTGGCAGTAGCCGCACTGCGGGACGTCGCGGGCCAGCCACGCCTCCTGCATCGGGTGCAGGCCGTTCTGGCCGCGCTTGACGGCCGGGACCGCCTCGGGGAGGCCCTCGATCGTGGTCACCTTGTCGCCGGGCTGGAGGTCTCCGACTGGTACGGCGCAGGGGTTGAACGCACGGCCGTTGATGTGCGAGGTGCAGGCCTTGCACACGTTGATGCCGCAGCCGTACTTGGGACCGGTGACGCCCAGGACGTCACGCAGCACCCACAGCAGGCGCACGTCGTCCTCGACGTCGACGGTCACGGACTCCCCGTTGAGGATGAAGGTCTGTTCAGGCATGGGTGGGTCTCCTCACCAGGTGAGCTGGAGGCCGTTGGTCGGCGACTGCGGGATCGGGGGGATGAACGGCTTGGGCGTGAACGAGAGCGTGTCGTGGTTGATCGGGAAGTGCGTCGGCACCGTGCCGGTGGCCCGGGCATAGGCGCAGGCCACGGCCGCGAACGTCGCCGCCACCCCGGCCTCCCCAGCCCCGCCCGGCTGCTCGGAGTCGGAGGGCATCACGATCACGTCGACACGCGGCGGGGTGTTCCACTGCCGGGTGTAGAAGTAGTTGTCCCAGCTCCCCTCGAGGAAGTGGCCGTCGCGCAGGTGCAGGCTCGAGGTCAGCGCCAGGGCGATGCCGTCGTTGATGCCGCCCTGCATCTGGGCCTCCAGGCCGCGTGGGTTGACCACGCGGCCGGCGTCGATCGCGTAGGTCACGCGGGTCACGCGCGGGCCGGTCACGGCGTTGGGGATGGAGCGGTCGACTGTCACGGGCCGGGCGTCGATCTCGACCACGCATGCCGAGACGCCCTTGTACTCCTTGTGGATGGCGATGCCCTGCGCCGTACCGGGAGCCATCGGGCGGCCCCACTCGCCGGCTGCGGCGACCTTCTGCAGCACGGCACGCAGGCGGTCGTTGCGCTCGAACTTGAGCCGGAACGCGAGCGGGTCCATCTTCATCCGCGCCGCGAGCTGGTCGACGACGAGCTCGGCAGCCACCCGCACGTCGGGTGAGTAGATGTTGCGCATGGAGCCGGTGTTGAAGCGCTCGTCGACCTCGAGAACGGTCTGGGTGACCTCCCCGAAGTTGTAGGGGATCTCCTGGGTCAGGGCGAAGATCGTCTGCGCGAAGCCCTGGTTGCCGAGGCCGCCGGGGAGGTCGGAGCCGCGCGCGGTGAGCAGCTCACCGAGGCCGTGGCGGTAGTCGGTCTCCACGCAGGTCAGCGACTGGTTGAAGGACAGCACCTCGCCACCGAGGTAGGTCGCCTGCACCCGGCAGGTGCCGAGCGGGTGGGCGCGACCGGCGCGGGCGTCGTCGGCGCGGTGCCACATCAGCTTGACCGGCTGGCCCATCGCCTGCGAGATCCGGGCCGCCTCGAGCGCCCCGTCGAAGAAGAGCCGGCGGCCGAACGAGCCACCGGCGGTGACGACGTTGACCTTGACCTGGTCCTCGGCCATGCCGAGGGCCTCGGCGATGCGCTGCTGGGCCACGATCGGCGACTTGAGGCCCGCCCAGATGGTCGCGCTGTCGGCGCGCACGTCGGCGATCGCGCTGTTGGTGTCCATCGGGGAGTTGCTGCGGAAGTAGAAGACGAAGTCACCGGTGACGGTCTGCACCAGCGGGTTGGCGGGCAGCGCCGGCATCGGCAGCTGCGCAGCCCGGACCTGCTTCACGATCGTCGCGTCGCTCTCGCCCGCCACCGGGCCGTCGGCCCACACGACGTCGAGCGCCCGGACCGCGTCGATGCACTGCCCGAACGTCCGGGCGCGTACGGCGACGCCGAAGTCGAGCAGCGCCACGTGCGTGACACCGGGCATGGCCGTCACGGCCGCCTCGTTGTTGATGCTCTTCGCGGTGCCGTTGAGCGTGGGGGCCCGGCAGATCATCGTGGGGAGCGCGTTGTCGACCTGCAGGTCGGTGGTGAAGTCCTTCGTGCCGGTGACGGCCGCGAGCGCGTCCACCGGTTCTGCGGGGTGCCGATGACGGTGAAGTCGGAGGACGCCTTGAGCTCGACCTCGATCGAACGCGTGGTGGGGCTGGCGGCCCGGACGGCGAGCTCGCCGTAGGTCACGGACGCGCCGTTGGGCGCGGAGATCACGCCGCCCTTGGCCACGAGGGCGCCGACGGTGTCGCCGAGCACGATCGCGGCGGCCTCGAGGAGCGCGGCCTTCGCGACGGCGGCGGCCACCCGGATCGGGGTGTAGGTGGCGATCGTGGTGTTGGAGCCGCCGGTGAGCTGGTTGAAGAGGAGCTCGGGGCGAGCGGGGGCGAGCGTGACGACCACCTTGTCCAGGGGCAGGTCGAGCTCCTCGGCGATCAGCATCGCGCTCGAGGTGGTGATCCCCTGTCCCACCTCGGCACGCGGCAGCGAGAAGGAGGCGGTGCCGTCCTCGTGGATCTCGACGGTGATCAGGTTGGCCGTCGGCCGCGCGGCGTCGGTGAGCGCGTCGTTGAGGTCATAGAGCTCGGCCGGCTGCGGCACGGTCGGGATCACGGCCGAGGCCCTCTCGGCGAGCAGGCCGAGGTCGGCGGCGGCCACGAGGGTCGCACCGCCGATGACGTAGCCGAGGAAGCGACGCCGGGGCACGGCGTGGTTGAGCGGGACGAGCCGGTCGGACTGCTCGGGCATGGGGGGACGTCCTTTCCGCGGACCTATGTATCTCCCCCCGGACCTGATGAGTGTGGCACCCGTCACGCTCCACCACCATGCGCGTACCGCCCCGTATTGGTGGGTCCCTGATGTGCAGAGTGCACAAGACATCTCACTCGGAGTGGGTGAGCCGCCAGGCGCGCAGGGCCAGCGCCAGCTCCATCGGCGGTGGTGCGTCGCCGAGCGGGAGGCCGGTGAGGTCGGCGACCCGACGCACCCTGTTGAGGACGGTGTTGCGGTGGCACGGCACGCGCTCCGCCGTACGCGAGGCGGACCCGGCGCACTCGACCCACGTCTCCAGCGTCTCCAGCAGTGCGGTGTGTTCGGGGGTCGGCAGCGCGAGCACGGCGCCGAGCCAGACGCGCACGAGCCGCTCGGCGACCTCGGGCGAGCCGAGGAGCAGCGCGTCCGGCAGCCGCTCGTCGTAGGACACCACGCACGCGGCGTCCGGCTCGATCGTGCGCAGGGTGGTGAGCGCCTCGCGGAAGGCGACGTCGGTGCGCGCGAGACCGCGCACGACCGAGGAGACACCGATGGCGACGTCGGGCGTCGCCCGCAGCACCTCGAGGGTGCGGGCCAGGTCGGTGGAGGCGAGCTGGAGGAACCCGACGTGACACTCCGCGCGACGCTGCCACGTGGAGGCGACGCCGACGGCTCGCAACCGGTCGGCCAGTCCGTCGACGACTGCGCCGAGCGGGTCCTGGTGGTCGACCGCCACGACGACCAGTGGGCCGTCCATGCGGATGTCGAGGATGCGCGAGGCCTCCAGCGCGAACGCCGGCTCGACCCCGCGGCCCGAGAGGAGCCCCTCCCACAGGGACGCGCGCCGCTGCTCGTCCGCGCGGACGATGCGCAGCTCGGTCGCGTGATAGGCGCGCGCGACCTGCGAGGACGTCTCGTCGATGACCTGCCACAGGCGGGTGCCGATGACCCGGAGGTCGTCGGCGTCCAGCGCGTCGGAGGCCCGCGCCTCACCGAGGAGGTCCTCCCAGATGAGCCGCCCGCCCATGCGGTAGGAGCGCAGCAGCTCGTCGAGGGGCAGTCCCTGGTCCGCCCGCCGGTGCCCGGTGTCGCGCGCGGCGTCGTACAGGACGCTCTCCGGGGGTGGCGGCTCGTCGGCGCCGACGGCCACGGCGAGCAGCTCGAGGGCGGAAACGATGTTGGCGTGGCACGAGCGCTGCAGGTCGTCGAGCGGGATGGTGGCGCCGTGGTAGCCGGGGTGCTCGGCCACGATCGTGCGCACCAGCTGCTCGGTGACCTCCGAGACGCGCGTGCGCCGGTGGTGGTCCAGGAACGCGCTCGCGTCCGGCACGCGTCAGCCCACCCTCATGGCCATCAGCCGCCGAGGTTGCGGAGCAGGAACGCCTCAGCGAGGACGACCTTCTCGAACTCGGCGAGGTGCAGGCCCTCGTTGGCGCCGTGGGCACGGGTGTCGGGGTCCTCCACACCGGTCACCAGCACGCTGGCCTGCGGGAACGCCTCGAGGAACTCGGCGATGAAGGGGATGGAGCCGCCGACGCCCATGTCGACCGGCTCGGTGCCGTCCCAGGCCTCCGCGAAGGCGGCGCGCGCAGCGTCGTAGGCCGGACCGGTCGCGTCGATCTGGGTCGCCTCACCGGTGTCCACGACGACGGTGTTGAGCGTCGCGCCCCAGGCGACGTGCTTCTCGAGGTGGGCCTGGAGTCGCTCGACGGCGTTCTTCGTCGTGTCGCCGGGTGCGATGCGCAGGCTGATCCGGCAGCGCGCTGCGGGAACGAGGGTGTTGGACGCGCCGTCGACCTTGGGGGCGTCGAAGCCGGTGATGCTGAGCGCGGGCTGGGTCCAGAGGCGCTCGACGGCGGAGCCGGTGCCGATCCACTCGATGCCCTCGGCCGCGCCCGACTCCGCGCGCAGGCGCGCCTCGGGGTAGTCGACGTCAGCAGCCGGCCCACTGTGCAGGCCCTCGATCACCAGGTTGCCGGCGTCGTCGTGGAGGCTGGCGATGAGGCGGCTCAGGGTCATGATGGAGTCCGGCACGAGGCCGCCCCACATGCCGGAGTGCACGGCGTGGGTGAGCGTGCGCACCTCGACGTCCATCCGGACCAGGCCGCGCAGGCTGGTGGTGAGCGCGGGCTCGCCGATGTCCCAGTTGCCGGAGTCGGCGATGACGATGACGTCGGCCGCCAGGCGCTCCTTGTACATCGTGAGCAGCTCGACGAGGGTGTCGGAGCCGACCTCCTCCTCGCCCTCGATGAACATCACGAGGTTGACGGGCAGCTCGTCGCCGAAGATCCGGACGGCGCCGAGGTGGGCGGCGATGCCGGCCTTGTCGTCGGCCGCACCCCGGCCGTAGAGCCGGTCGCCGCGTTCGGTGGGCTCCCACGGCGGCGAGTCCCAGTCGGCGTGGTCGTTCTCGGGCTGGACGTCGTGGTGGGCGTAGAGCAGCACGGTCGGCGCGCCCTCGGGCCCGGCCTTCTTCGCGATGACCGCCGGCGGGGCGCCCTCGAAGGCACGCACGATCTCGGTCTCGAAGCCCTCGGCGGCGAACAGCGCCTCGGTCGCCTGCGCGCTCCGCTCGACCTCGCCGGCACGCGCCGGGTCGGCGCTGACGGACTGGATGCGGACCAGGTCTTCGAGGTCCTGGCGGATCCCCGGGAGGACTTCGGCGAGGCGGGCACGGATGTCGATCGTCATGTCCCGCACCCTAGTCGGGGCACTGAGGCGCGCGTCACGCCCACCTGTCGGGACGACGCTCAAGTGTCATGTGCCGTTCGGCGTCGACGAACCCGAGGGAGCGGTAGATCCGCAGCGCGTCGCCGTCGTGGTCGGCTGCGATCACCAGCTTCTCGAGCTCGTACGTCGACAGCGCGTGCTCGCCGGCAGCGTGCACGACCGCCGCGGCCAGCCCCTGGCGGCGGTGGTCGGGGTGCGTCTCGACGGTCTGGTAGCGCGCGATCCCGGCGTGGGTGACGAAGACGGCCGCCGTGCTGACGAGGGTGCCGTCGACGAAGGCGCCGAAGCGCTGGCCCAGCCCGCGCGCGACCAGTGCCCGCTCCTGCGCGTTCTTGCCTCGGGCGAAGGCCATGAACACGTCTTCGTCCGTCTTGGCCCAGAGGTAGTGCGCCAGTCGAGCTCGCCCCTCCCAGTCGTCGTCGCTCTCCAGCGCTCGGATGACCACGCCGTCGGCGACCGGCCGCGGGGCGACCAGAGCACCGGCCGTCAGGACGACTCCGCTGTCGACCGCCAGGCCCGCCTCGGCGAAGGCCTGCAGCTCGGCGGTCTGGTCCTCGGTGCCGTCGACGCCGATGGCGACGTGCTCGGCCTCGGGGAACTCCGTGTGGAAGGCGCCGATCACCTCGCGCTCGCCGCCGGGGAACGGCCGCTGCTTGAGCAGCAGGAAGTTGCCCCAGAAGTAGGTCGGGTTGTCGGGCGTGCGGATCACCAGGTGGGTGCCGCGGTCCTCGATGAGGCTGCCGGAGAGCTCGAGCAGGCGCAGGTCGGTGCGGAAGCCGAGCGAGCGGATGTCCATTCAGTCCTTCTTCATGTCTGTCAGGGGCAGGTGGGCCGTCAGGTCGGTGCGCTCGCCGCTGGCGATGATCCGGCCGCTCGCGATCGCGTCGCCCCACTCGATCTCGCCGGTGGCGAGGGCGATCCAGGTGGCTGGGTCCGTCTCGATCACCGCGGGCGGTGTGCCGCGGGTGTGCCGCACTCCGGGGATGACCTGCGCAGCGGCGTACGGCGGGATGCGGACCTCGACGGAGTTGCCCGGCGCACGCTCGGCGAGCACGGCCAGGAAGTGCTTGGTGAGCAGCTTGTCGTCGGCCGTCGTGCGCGACTCGAGTGCGGCCGCGACCTCGTCGGGGGCGGCAGGACGGAGACGGACGGGCACGGGTGAACCCTAGTCGGGGGCCGGCGGCCCCCTCGCCTCACGCGTCGATCGTGTCCAGCAGGTCAACGACCTGCTGCCAGGCCTTGGTGCGTGTGTCGATGAGGTCGAAGTGACCACCCGTCACCTCGATGAGCTCCGCGGTCGCGCCGGCCTCGGTGGCCGCCTGCACGTAGTCGCTCGACTGGCTGATCGGCACCGAGGTGTCGTCGGGGGCGTGCAGGCACCACACGGGGACGTCGAGGGGGACGTGGCGCATGGGGTCGGCGAGGTCGAAGGCGGGGTCGTCGGGCCCGACCCCCATCAGGCTCTGCACCGCTCCCCCGCCGAGGTTCTCGTCGTACGCCGACGTCAGGTCGAGCACCCCGGCCTGTGAGAGCACGTGCGTGACCTCGACGCCGCCCGACCACTCGTCGAAGCGCTGGCGAGCGGCCGCCCAGGTCGCGAGGTGCCCGCCGGCGGAGTGACCCAGCGTGACCACCGGGCCCTCCCCGTCGACCAGGTTGATCGCGGCGTGGATGTCGTCGAAGGTCGCCGGGAAGCCGCCACCGTTGCCGACCCTGCGGTACTCCACGTTCAGCGCCGTCCAGCCGCGCGCCGCCAGGTCGGCAGCGAGCCGGGAGCCGAGATCGGCGGCATACATCGCCTGCCAGAAGCCGCCGTGGATGACGACGACCGTGCCTCGGCTCTCGCCCGTGGGGTCGTAGCGGTCGACCCACTGGGACGGGTCCTCACCGTAGGTCAGGCGCGTGGGCTCCTGGGCGTCGTTCGACATCGGGTCGCCTCCAGATGAATCGCTCGGGTCCGTCCCGCCGTCGCTCGCGCAGGCCGCAGCCAGCGGGAGGATTGCAGCCGCCGCCAAGGCGGCCCGTCGCGTCAGGGCAGGCATCGCGGTCGACCCTACCCATGCTCGCCCTTGCCAGTGACGCGAGTCACATCTAGGTTGCGCAGGTGCCCGGGACCACCCGGGACGTCCCCTCGGAGAGGATCCACATGTTGCACGCCCCATCCAGGCCGTCGCGGGCCACCCGCACCGCGTTCCTGGCCTTCGCCTCGACGGCCGCGCTCGCCACAGCAGCGCTCACCGCCCCGGCCGCCACCGGTGAAGTCGCCGACCCCAGCTCGGCGACCGCCGCGCTGCGCGCAGCCGTCACGCCCGCCAACGTGATGGCCCACCTCGATGAGCTCCAGGCCATCGCCGACGCCAACAACGACACCCGCGCCTCGGGCACCCCCGGCTACGCCGCCTCCCGTGACTACGTGGTCGGCCAGCTCAAGGCCGCCGGCTACAGCCCGACGGTCCAGGCGTTCGACTTCCCGTTCTACCGCCAGCTGGCCCCGGCCACGTTCGACGTCTCCGCGCCGAGCCAGGCCTCCTACGTCGACGGCGAGGACTTCGCCCTGATGACCTACTCCGGCTCGGGCGACGCCTCGGGCACGGTGCAGGCCGTCGACCTCAACCTCGGCAACCTGACCGGCTCGACCAGCGGTTGCGAGGCAGCGGACTTCGCCGGCTTCGTCGCCGGCAACATCGCCCTGGTCCGTCGGGGCAGCTGCGCCTTCGCGGTCAAGGTCGTCAATGCCCAGGACGCCGGCGCGTCCGCCGTCATCGTGATGAACACCGGCACTCCCGGCTCCACCGGCGCCTTCGCCGGCACGCTCGGCTCCCCGGTCGGGACGGTTCCGTCGCTGGGCACCAGCTTCGCCATCGGGTCCTCGCTGGCCGACGGAGGCACGGCCCACATCGTCGCCAGCACCGAGTCCGAGATCCGCAAGACCTGGAACGTCCACGCCGACACCAAGACCGGCGACTGGGAGAACACGGTCCACGCCGGCGCCCACCTCGACAGCGTGGTGGCCGGCCCCGGCATCAACGACAACGGCTCCGGCTCCGCCGCGCTCCTCGAGGTCGCCGAGCAGGTTGCCACGACCAAGACGACCAACCGGATGCGCTTCTCCTGGTGGGGTGCCGAGGAGCTCGGCCTGCTGGGCTCGAACCACTACATCAACGACCTGGCAGCCAACAAGCCGTCCATGCTCGAGAAGACCGCCCTCTACCTGAACTTCGACATGGTGGGCTCGCCCAACTACGCGCTGTTCGTCTACGACGGCGACAACTCCGCCTTCCCGGTCGGCCCGGGCGCGGCCAAGGGTCCTGATGGATCGGGTGCCATCGAGAAGCTGTTCCACGACTACTTTGGCTCCCAGGACCTGCCGTCCGCCGAGACCCCGTTCAGCGGTCGCAGCGACTACGGCCCGTTCATCGCCAAGGGCATCCCGGCCGGTGGCCTGTTCACCGGCGCCGAGGGTGTCAAGACCGAGTCCCAGGCGGCACTGTTCGGTGGTGAGCCCGGCGTCTCCTACGACTCCTGCTACCACGCGCCCTGCGACTCGATCGAGAACGTCAACGTCGACGCGATCAACTTCAACTCCGACGCGATGGCGCACGCGGTGCTGACCTACGCCAACTCGATCAGCTCGCTCAGCGAGCCGGTCGTCGGTGACGTCCACGGCGACGGCACCCCGAGCGGTGGCGGTCTGCACGACCACGAGCACGAGCTGCCGACCAGCTGACGCTCTGTTCCTGTGTACGGCGAAGGGCCCCCGCCTCGGCGGGGGCCCTTCCTCGTGGTCGGGTGCCTGGCTTGGCCGGCGGCCGGATGCGGACCGGCGGCGTACCGGCGTACCGGCGTAGTTAAGTGAGAGTTTGTGGTGATTTCGTCGGTGGACGACAAACCCTCACTCAACTACCCCACCGACGCGCGGGACGGAGTGACCAACGCGTCGATTTGATCGGACGTCAGCGACCCAGGGCGTCGGGCAGGGTGGCGCTCCACGCAGCGCGCAGCTCGGCGACGGGGACCTCGAACTGGCCCTCGACGCTGATGGTGTCGCCGCCGGTCTGGCCCAGCGGGGTGATCGCGACGCCGTGCTTCTCGGCCAGCGCGACGAGCCGGTCGGCGTTGTCGGTGGTCACGGTCACGATGGCTCGAGCAGCGGACTCCGAGAAGAGGGCGACGAAGGGGTCGCCCTCGAGGGCCACCGACACCCCGATCCCGTTGCGGAAGGAGGACTCCGCCAGGGCGTGGGCCAGTCCGCCGTCGGACAGGTCGTGGGCACTGGTGACAACTGAATCGCTCGACGCCTCGACGAGCAGCGTCGAGAGCGCGCGCTCGGCGGCGAGGTCGATCCGCGGGGGCAGTCCACCGAGGTGCTGGTGGATGACGTGCGCCCACTCCGACCCGGAGAGCTCCTCGCGGGTCTCACCCAGGAGGAAGACGCGCTCACCGCCAGCCTGGAAGCCACTCGGCGTACGGCGCGTGACGTCCTGGATGACGCCCAGGATCGCGACGACGGGCGTCGGCAGGATCGCCGTCTCGCCGGTCTGGTTGTAGAGGCTGACGTTGCCGCCGGTGACGGGGATGCCGAGCTCGAGGCACGCGTCCTTGAGACCGCGGCAGGCCTCGGCGAACTGCCACATCACGTCGGGGTCCTCGGGGGAGCCGAAGTTGAGGCAGTCGCTCATGGCCATCGGGGTGGCACCCACGGTCGAGACGTTGCGGTAGGACTCGACGAAGGCGAGCTGGGCGCCGACATAGGGGTCGAGCTTGGCAAAGCGGCCGTTGCAGTCGGTCGAGAGCGCGACGCCGAGGTTGGTCTCGTCGTCGATCCGGATCATCCCGCCGTCCTCGGGCTGCGAGAGCACGGTGTTGCCGCGGACATAGCGGTCGTACTGGTCGGTGACCCACGACTTGTCGCACAGGTTGGGGCTGGCGACGAGGGTCCGCAGCGTCGCGGCGAGCTCCTCGCCGGTCGTCGGCCGCGGCAGCGCCTCGGCGGTGTCGGCCTGCAGGGCGTCCTGCCAGGCGGGCCGGGCGTAGGGACGGTGGTAGGTCGGACCGTCGTGCGCGACGGACGCGGGCGGCACGTCGACGATGCGCTCGCCGTGCCAGTCGATCTCGAGCCGGCCGGTGGTGGTGACCTCGCCGATGACGGCCGCCTCCACCTCCCACTTGGCGCAGATCGCGAGGAACTCCTCGACGTGGTCGGGCTCGACGACCGCCATCATGCGTTCTTGCGACTCGCTCATCAAGATCTCTTCGGGAGCGAGCGTGGAGTCACGCAGCGGCACCTGGTCGAGGTTGCAGTGCATGCCGCCGTCGCCGGCCGAGGCCAGCTCGGAGGTGGCGCAGGACAGGCCCGCGCCGCCGAGGTCCTGGATGCCGTTGACGACACCTGCGGCGAAGAGCTCGAGGGTGCACTCGATCAGCAGCTTCTCCATGAAGGGGTCGCCGACCTGCACGCTGGGTCGCTTCGCGGGACCGGTCGACTCGAACGTCTCGGAAGCCAGGATGGACACCCCGCCGATGCCGTCGCCGCCGGTGCGGGCGCCGTACAGGATGACGAGGTTGCCCTCGCCGGCTGCCTTCGCGAGGTGCAGGTCCTCGTGGCGCAGGACCCCGAGGCCGAGGGCGTTGACGAGCGGGTTGCCGGCATAGGTCTCGTCGAAGACGACCTCGCCGCCGATGTTGGCCAGGCCCAGGCAGTTGCCGTAGCCGCCGACGCCGGCCACGATCCCCGGCAGCACGCGGTGGGTGTCGGGGGCGTCGAGCGGGCCGAAGCGCAGCGGGTCCATCACCGCGACCGGGCGGGCGCCCATCGCGAGGATGTCGCGGACGATGCCGCCGACGCCGGTGGCCGCACCCTGGTAGGGCTCGACGTAGGACGGGTGGTTGTGCGACTCGACCTTGAACGAGACGGCATAACCCTGGCCGATGTCGATGACGCCGGCGTTCTCGCCGATGCCCGCGAGCATCTTGCCGATCGGGGTCTCCTGCGGCACCTCGCCGAACTGCTTGAGGTGCACCTTGCTCGACTTGTAGGAGCAGTGCTCGGACCACATGACGCTGTACATCGCCAGCTCGCTGCTGGTCGGGCGGCGGCCGAGGATCGTGCGGATGGTGGCGTACTCGTCGGCCTTCAGGCCCAGGTCGGCCCAGGGCTGGTCGCGCTCAGGGTCACCGGACGCCACGGCGACGGTGTCGAGGGTGCTCGTGCGGGGGGCCTGCTGGGTCTCGGACACGGGCGTCAATCTACTAAGCCCCGCGCCACTCCACGTGGCCGCGTCCGCCCGGCGGCCCACGGCCCGGGGCGAACACGCCAAACCTGTGACGAAAGTGACTGGTGGGAACGTAGGGTGGCCCTTTCGCGACCCGCCCTTCCCCAGCTCCTGGAGTCACGACCATGCGCCGAACTGTCATTGCCGCGAGCGCGGCCCTGCTCACGGTCGCGCTGGCCGTCACCACCGTGCAGACCGCCGATCCGACCGGGTCGCCGACCGCTGCCGCCGAGCTGGCCGGTGCGAGCTCGAGCGCCAGCGCGGCCCAGGTCGTCGCCTCGACCCCGGGTGACTTCACCGGTCTCGGCTTCGACCAGTGCGTCGCCCCGACCCAGGCCGCCATGGATGCGTGGATCAAGTCGTCGCCGTACCGCGCGGTCGGGATCTACATCTCCGGGGACTCCCGCGCCTGTCGGGTCCAGCCCAACCTGTCACCCACCTGGGTCACGACGCAGGTGTCGCGTGGCTGGCGGCTCCTCCCGATCGCGCTCGGCCCGCAGGCCTCCTGCCTCGCGCGCTTCCCGCGCTACGACGACGACTTCAAGATCGACCCGAAGCCGGACGGCAGCTATGCGGCAGCCCGCGCGCAGGGCGTCGTCGAGGCCGACAAGAACGCCGCGGACGCGGCTGCGCTGGGCATCGGCCCGGGCAGCACGCTGTGGTACGACCTCGAGGCGTTCGACCTGGCCAACACCCACTGCCGGGAGTCCGCGCTGGCCTTCATCAGCTCGTGGGTCACCCGGACCAAGGAGCGCGGCTACGTCGCCGGGTTCTACTCCAGCGCGAGCTCGGGCATCAAGATGCTCGATGAGGCACGTCTGAAGCGACCCGGGGTCTTCGCGCTCCCGGACCGCATCTGGATCGCGCGCTGGGACGGCGTCGCCAACACCTCGACGAGCTACATCGCCGAGGACGGGTGGCGGCCCGGCAACCGGATGAAGCAGTTCAAGGGCGGGCACAACGAGACGTGGGGTGGTGTCACGATCAACATCGACACCAACTACCTCGACCTCAGCGGCCCCGGCACGACCACCCCGCCCCCGCCGGCGCCCGTCCCGACCGCCGCGCCCGAGACGCACTGCGGCGGCACCCGCATCGACTTCCCGACCTACTACACCCTGAAGCCGAAGGCAGCCAGCAAGACCCGCACCCTCGCGCTGCAGTGCCTGCTCAAGGAGAAGAGGCGGTACGCCGGACGGCTGGACGGCGACTACGACCGCGCGACCCGCAAGGCCGCTGGCGCATGGATGAAGTCGCGCGACTTCACTCCGACCCGCATCTGGCGCCGCAAGAACTGGGTCGCGCTGCTCGCCGGTCAGGAACGCCCGGTGCTGGGCGTCGGCGCCACGGGCCCCGTGGTCTCGCGGCTCCAGCGCGCCCTGAGCGCCGCGCGGCAGCGGGTCGAGGTGACCGGGACCTTCGACGAGGCCACCCGATCAGCTCTGGTCGCCTACCAGACCCGGGTCGGCGCGACCGCGACCGGCACGACCGATGCGGCGACCTGGGCGAAGCTGGCCAAGGGTCGGTTCTGACCCGAGCAACCGGGGTCTCGTGACGGGCCTTCGGCCCTCCTCAACCGCCGGCGAGACGGTCAGACGGGCGGGCCGACGGCCAGCGCAGCTGCAGTGAGTACGGCGACGGCCCCGACGAGCAGGGCAACGGCCAGGCGGTAGTGGCGCAGCAGCCAGCAGACGGCCCGTTGCAGGACGGTCGGGCTGTCCGGCCGCGAGAGCCAGTCGGTCCCGAGCAGGCCCCGGCGATCGGCGTACACCTCGAAGGGGAGGGTGGCGAACGGCGGGACGGCCGCGGCGAGGCCGAGCACGGAGCGCGGCAGCGACCAGCGCTGGTCGATCGCGACGATCACGGTCACCAGGCAGTAGGCGATGAACACGACGCCGTGGACCATGCCGAAGATGCGGACACCCAGCTCAGTGGTCTCGGTGACGTACTTCAGGAACATGCCCGAGAGCAGCCCCGCCCACGTGATCGCCTCGGCGACCGCGAGCGTGCGGAACAGGCTGCGCGGCGTCAGGCTCCTCACGCGAACGTGGCGGCAGCGAGGGAGGTGAAGAACCCCAGCCCGTCGGTGCCGGGACCGCACAGGGCCTCGACGGCGTGCTCGGGGTGCGGCATCAGGCCGACGACGTTGCCACGCTCGTTGGAGATGCCCGCGATGTCACGCAGCGAGCCGTTGGGGTTGTCGTCGAGGTAGCGCGCGACGACGCGGCCCTCGCCCTCGAGCATGTCGAGGGTGGCCTCGTCGGCGACATAGCCGCCCTCACCGTTCTTGAGCACGATGGTGACCTCCTGGCCGGCGGTGTAGGCCGAGGTCCAGGGGGTGTCGACCCGCTCGATGCGCAGTCGCTGGTCGACGCAGTTGAACTTGCGGTGGTCGTTGCGGATCAGCGCGCCGGGCAGCAAGTGGGACTCGCAGAGGATCTGGAAGCCGTTGCAGATGCCGAGGACGGGCATGCCCTTGGCTGCCGCCTCGATCACCTCGGTCATCACCGGGGCGAAGCGCGAGATGGCGCCGCAGCGGAGGTAGTCGCCGTACGAGAAGCCACCGGGCAGCACGACCGCGTCGACGCCCTGGAGGTCGTGGTCGCCGTGCCACAGGGCGACGGCCTCGTTGCCGCCGAACGTGACGGCGCGGCGCGCGTCGACGTCGTCGAGCGAGCCGGGGAACGTGACGACGCCGATCTTCATGCGGTCCGGACCTCGAAGTCCTCGATCACCGGGTTGGACAGCAGGGTCTCGGCCATCTGCTGGACCTCGGCGAGCGACTCGGGGGTCGCGTCTCCCTCGATCTCGACCTCGAACCGCTTGCCCTGGCGGACCTCCACGACGCCGGCGAAGCCGAGGCGCGGCAGCGCACGGAGCACAGCCTTGCCCTGGGGGTCGAGGATCTCGGGCTTGGGCATGACATCGACCACGTAACGGGCCACGGGCGCTCCTGGGCTTCGGGGGATTGCAGGGGCGATCCTATCGGCGTCCCCCGCGCGCCCGAGACCTGACCTCTCCCCTGGGCTCAGGCCCGCGGTCGCGCCGCCACGATCAGCAGCGCCACGCCGAGCCCGGCCACGACCGGGCCGATCATCGCCCAGGTGTCGACGCCGGTCATCGGGCTGCCCTTGAGGTAGCCGAGGCCCTGGAAGGTCCAGACAGCACCGACGATCGTGAGCAGGCCGCCGAGGACGAACAGGAGGGGCTTCACGAGAGCTCGCGCTTGAGGATCTTGCCGGTCGCGGTCATCGGCAGCTCGTCGACGAACTCCACGATGCGGGGGTACTTGTAGCCAGCCATCTGCTCCTTGGCCCAGGCGACGAGCTCGTCCTCGGTCAGCTCGACCTCCTTGTTGCGGATGACGACGGCCTTGATCTCCTCGCCGTGGCTGTCGTGCGGGACACCGATCACGGCGGCCAGGCTGACGCCGGGATGGGTCAGCAGCACTTCCTCGATCTCGCGCGGATAGACGTTGAAGCCGCCGCGGATGATCATGTCCTTCGAGCGGTCGACGATGTAGTAGAAGCCGTCGTCGTCCTTGCGCCCCAGGTCGCCGGAGCGGAACCACCCGTCCTGGATCGCGTCCGTCGTCGCGTCGGGGCGGTTGTAGTAGCCCTTCATGATGTTCGGGCCCTTGATCGCGATCTCACCGATCTCGCCCTCGGCGTCGGACCACTCGCCCGGCTCGGGATTGATCAGCTTCATCTCGACTCCCGGGATCGGGGTCCCGATCGAGCCCACGCGCACCGCTTCGCCGTACGGCGAGAAGCTGGCGACCGGGGAGGTCTCGGAGAGGCCGTAGCCCTCGAGGATCGTGACGCCGAAGCGCCGCTCGAAGTCCTTGTGGACCTCCACCGGCAGGGCCGATCCGCCGGCGGCCGCGACGCGGAGGTTGGCCGCGAGCTCGGCGACGTCGACACCGGAGTCGTCGAGCGCCCCGAGCAGGCCCCAGTACATCGTCGGCACCCCCGCGAAGAACGTGACCTTCTCCTTGGCCATCGTCTTCAGGGCCGCGTCGGCCTCGAACCGCGGCAGCATGACGACGGTGCCACCGAAGGCGAAGCCGCCGTTCATGATCACGGTCTGGCCGAAGGAGTGGAACAGCGGCAGCACGCAGAGGTAGGTGTCGGGGCGGTCGGCGGAGGCGCCGAAGAGCGCGTCCCCGGCGAGCGCGTTGGAGACCATGTTGCGGTGGCGCAGCTCGGCGCCCTTGGGCTGGCCCGTGGTGCCGGAGGTGTAGAGGATGACGGCGGTGTCGTCGTCGCTGACCTCGACCGTCTCGAACGTCGGCGGCTGGGCGCCCATGCCCTGGCCGAGCGTCTCGGTGCCCTCGATCGGCGAGGCGGCCGCCGGGTCGACGGTGATCATGAAGAAGTGCTCGCAGGAGTCGGTCTGCTCGAAGCCAGCGTGTCCCTCCGCGCCGATCGCCAGCTCCGGGGTGCCCTGGAAGCAGAAGTAGGCCTTCGCGTCGGAGTCGGCGAGGTGGTAGGCCACCTCGCGCCCCTTGAGCAGCACGTTGAGGGGCACCACGGTCGCCCCGGCCTTGAGGATGCCGTAGTAGACGATCGGGAAGAACGGCAGGTTGGGACAGCTGATCGCGACCTTGTCCCCCGGCTCGATGCCGCGTGAGACGAGCAGGTTGGCGACCTGGTTGGCGGCGCCGTTGACCTGCGCGTAGGTCAGGCGGACATCACCCAGCACGACCGCTTCCCGGTCGGCGTAGGTGGTCGCAGAGTTCTCGAGCAGCGAGGCGAGGGATGGCATGGGCGCAAACCTACCCAGTCCTCGTGACCCCCGTCACCCGGCCAGGAGCAGGTTGGGCAGGGTGTCGGTCCACCAGTCGACGACCTGGTCGTGCGACCAGCCACGCTCGGTGGTCAACAGGTGGTAGGTGCTGTCGCCGAGCACGGTGAGGAGCACGTCGGTGGCGGTCCTCGGCGTCAGCCCGTCGCGCAGGGCGCCCTTGCCCGCGAGCATGTCGACCACCTGACGGAAGCCGTCCTCCCGCAGCTGCTCGTGGGACAGGTGCGTACGGCGTACTTCATCATCCGTGAGGGCAGCGGCCCGCAGCACCTCGGCCAGACCGGCCGCCCTGGCGAAGATGTCGGCGGACCCACGCACGAAGATCCGCAGGCTCTCGGCGGCGTCGGGCTCGGCCAGCATGGCCGCGAACCACGGCATCAGCTGCGGCGCGGTCGGCGCCTCCTCGCCCATCACGGCGGTGTCGATGGCCGCGCTGATCAGCGCCGACTTGTTGCTGAAGACGAAGTAGACGGTCTGCGGCGCGACACCGGCACGCTTGGCGATCGCCGTCACGGTAGCGCCGTGGAACCCCTGCTCGACGAACTCGGCATGCGCGGCGCGGACGATCGCGCGTCGCGTCGCTGCTGCCTTCTCCCGGCGGGAGCTCTTGATCTGGCTCATGTGGGGAGCCACCCTAATAAAGCCGTTGACTAGAGTGTCACTCTAGCGTAGAACTCAAGTCATCTGGTCCACGCTCAAGGAGCACTCAAGGAGATCGAGATGACAACCACCGCACTGGCACCGACCGGCACCACCTCACGCACCCGCATGGTCGGACTGGCCTGCCTCCTCGCGGGCCTCCTCGGCGCGGCCGGTGGGCTCTACCTCGCGCTCCGCACGCCGCTCGTCGCCGAGGACATGTGGACCTACCCGCAGCGCGCGGGTGGAGAGTTCGCGACCACCCAGACGATGTTCGCGCTCACCCACGTGGGCATGTTCCTGGGCCTGCTCGCCCTCGGGTGGTGCGGCGCCGTCCCACCCAGCCGCTGGGCACGGATCGCCCGTGTCGTCGCGCTGGCGGGCATGGCGCTGCTGGCGGTCAACGAGCTCGTGGCGATCAGCGTGGCCGGCGAGCCCTCCGACTCGGCGAGCGCGGGCAACGTCGGCGCCGTCTACGGCGTCGCGACCCTCATGATCGCGCTCGGCATGATCGTCGCGGGCGTGGCGGCGATCCGCGGCGGCGCCTGGAGCGGCTGGCAGCAGTGGCTTCCCCTCGTTGTGGGGGCCTGGCTGATCGTCCCGACGATGCCGGCACTGTTCCTCGAGGGTGACGCCGCACGGCTCGCGCTCGGTGGGTGGTCCCTGCTCTTCGCCCTCCTCGGCTGGGTGCTCTGGCGAGACGAGGCCTGAGGTCGGCCGCCACGGCTCCGGCCTGACTCAGCTTCGGCGGTCCAGGATGCGTGCGGCCTTGCGCAGGTCGGCACCGATCGCGAGCCCGGCCAGCCGTCCGGCGAGCGCCGCGGGCGCGGCGTACGCGTGTCGACCCGAGATCTCGCCCTCGGCGACCACGCGGCAGCCCGCCGCGCGCTCCTCGAAGGTCAGCACCAGGGTCGCGGCGATGCCGAGCCAGGTGCCGACCTCGGCCCAGACCTCCGGTCGCTCGAAGCGGGTGATCTCCATCCGCGGACGCACCCCGACCATCGTGGTCTCGCGCCAGGCCATCCCGAGGTGTGGCTCGGCGTCCCGGTCGGCCAGGGTCACCGAGAGCAGGGAGGACTGCCACTCCGGCCGGTTGCGCGGGTCTCCGAGATAGTCGAAGACGACCTCGCGCTGTACGGCGAAGTCGACTGTCGCGCGGAAGCGGCGTGGCCTCAGAACGTCTCACCCGTGAGCAGCTCGTAGGCCTCGACGTACCTCGCGCGGGTGCGCTCGACGACCTCGGTCGGCAGCTCCGGCGGGGCCTCGCCGCTGGTGCGGTCCCAGCCGGACGCGTCGCTGGTGAGCCAGTCGCGCACGATCTGCTTATCGTAGGACTCCTGCGCGCGACCGGGCTGCCAGTCGGCGGCCGGCCAGAAGCGGCTGGAGTCGGGGGTCAGCACCTCGTCGGCGAGCACCGTGGTGCCGTCGGGGCGCGACCCGAACTCGAGCTTGGTGTCGGCCAGGATGATGCCGCGGGTGCGGGCCAGCTCGTGGGCGTGGCCGTAGACGGCCATCGTCAGCGTGCGCAGCTCGGCGGCCTCGTCGTCGCCGACGGCCTCGACGACCGCTTCGTAGGAGACGTTCTCGTCGTGGTCACCGACGGCGGCCTTCGTCGCCGGGGTGAAGATCGGCTCGGGCAGGCGGGACCCGTCCTGCAGGCCGGTGGGCAGGGTGATGCCGCAGACCTCGCCGGTGCGGCGGTAGTCGAGCAGGCCCGAGCCGGTGAGGTAGCCACGGGCCACGCACTCGACGGGGAACATGTCGAGGGACTCGCAGATCACGGCGCGACCGGCGACCTCGGCGGGCACGTCGGTGGAGACGACGTGGTGGGGGATCAGGTCCTTGAGCTGGTCGAACCACCACAGCGACATCCGGGTCAGGATCTCGCCCTTGTCGGGGATCGTGGTGTCGAGGACGAAGTCGTAGGCCGACATCCGGTCGCTCGCGACCATCAGCAGGCGACCGGCGTGCTCCCCGCCGTCGACGCGGTAGAGGTCGCGGACCTTGCCGGAGTGCAGGTGGGTGGTGCCTGCGATGGCGGGTGCGTCAGGGATGTTGAAGTCGGCCACGGGGGCGAGCCTAGTGGCCCTTGATCTCGATACGCTCGCTGCGCTCGCTGCTCAATCAGCGGGAGGCGTGCAGCCACCACGACATCTTGCGAGTGATCCACGGCAGGAAGAGGTAGGTCATCAGCGGCGTCATCACCAGCACCGAGATCAGCACCCGCAACGGCAGGGCGAGGTCGGCGATGGTCTGCGACACCACGTAGTTCGACGCCAGGCTCAGCGGGAAGAACACCAGGAAGATGACGACCATCTGCTTCCACCGCGGCGGCGCCGACGGTGCCGCGCTCAGCGCCTCGACCGCGGCAGGCTCGTCGAACCAGCCCTCGATACCTGTACGTCGCTCGACCCGCGTCGCCTCGATCCGACCCTGGGCGGCCTCCAGCCACCACGCGCGCTGCGGGCTGGCCTCCCAGACGGCCAGCGCCTCGGAGCTGGCGAAGCGGTAGAGCATGTGCCACTCCGAGGAGTCCTCCGACGGCCGGACCCAGCCGCTGCCGAGGAAGCCGTCGAAGCGCTCGGCCAGCGACGTACCGGCCTGGACCCACGCGAGCATCTCGCTCGACTGGGACGGGTCGACGTGACGCGTGACGGACGTGGTGACGGGGGCGGACATGCTCGCCATTGTCCGTCGTGCGGGCCGCCGGCGCCGAACCGAGGACGACGAGATGAGGGCCACGTCCCCCGTGGACGTGGCCCTCATCCGCGTCGGCTCAGGGGCAGCCGAGTCCTTGGCGGTAGCCCTCCGGGACCTCGCCGCGCTGCACCCGCTCGGCGTAGTCCCAGACCACCTCGGGGTAGTCGCCCTCGGCATTCATGTCGGTCAGGACCTGCCACGTGAAGCTCTCACCGAGCACGGCGGCCGCGTGGTCCGCCCTCGCCCGGTCGCCGTCGGACTTGGCCTCGGCGAAGATGTCGAGCCACGCGCAGGCGGCTGCACCCGCGACCTTCGCGCCGAGCTGGTAGGGGTCCTTCTCCTGGGTCTTCGGCGCCGTGAAGCCTTCCGGCACCGTCACCCCGGCGAGCATCTCGCTGATCGCCGCCGCCTGCTCGCCGCGGGTCACGAACTCAGGCGGCAGCGCTGCCTCGAACTCGCCGTCGGTGACGTAGGCGAGCTGTTCGAGCAGGGCAACGAAGGCGGCCTTGTCCATGCCACTGCCGCGCACCTCCACGTGCCACGGACCCTCGACCTCGGCCATGGCGGTGTGGTCGTCAGCGGAGTAGGCCCACAGCTGGGCGTCCTTGCCCAGCACGGAGACGGGCTCGCCGTCGGTGGGCGGGGTGGTGATGTGGCGCCGGTCCTCGAGGTAGTCCGCGTAGTACTTCGCGGCGCGCTGGTGGACCGACACCGACTGCGCGCCCTTGACGAACTCGGTCTCGCGCTCGGCGTCGGTCTCGGAGGTGTAGCCGACGGACCAGCCCGGCAACACGATCCGGTCACCCGTCGCGGCTGCGGGCGACTGCTCCGCGGTCGTGTCGGATTTCTCGCCCGTCTGCTGGCCGGCGACGCTGCTCGAGTCCTTGGCGGGCTCGTCCGCCGAGTCCAGCAGGGCGGGTACGGCGAAGAGTGCCGCGACCGTCGCGGCGGCGGTGCCGACGGCGATCAGCGTGCCGCGCCGGCGAGGTCGGCGTACGGGCGAACTGCTCTCGACAGGTGTCGTGGCCATGATGTCCTCCAGGAGCTCTGCCCGGGCGCGGGAGAGCGGCAGGCGGCCCACGGCCTCGTCGGTCAGCTTCGGGTTGGTCATCGCTCCTCCTCACGGACCGGGATCGGTTGCTTTCCTGGGATGTGTCCGGCCGGCTCGGGATCGTTGCCGGGAGGACCGAAGTCCGCGCCCAGCATTGCGCGCAGCCGGGACCGCGCCCGCGACAGCCGTGGACGCACGATCGCCGGCGACAGGCCGAGCACGTCGGAGATCTCACGCGGCTCGAGGCCCTCCCACAGGTGCAGCTGGAGGATCTCCTCGTCGCGGGCGCTCAGCCGCGCCATCGCGGTGTTGACCTCCGCGCGCTGCACGACGTCGTCGCTGAGGTCGGGCACGACGACCGCGAGATCGGTGCGCAGGCGCTCGCCGAGCCGTCGCCTCCTCAGCTCACCGCGACGCTGGTTGGCGAGGAGCCGGCGCGCGACGCCGTACAACCACGGCAGGGCGGCATCGGAGGGCACGTGGCCGATGCGGCGCCAGGCGACCACGAACGTCTCGGCGACGACGTCGGCCGCGTCCTCGGGCCGGTCGGTGCGCCGCAGCGAGTAGCCGAGGACGGCGTCAAAGTGCGCGGCATAGAGCCGGCGGAACGTCTCCTCGTGTGCCTCCATGACTCCCCCATGTCCGGCTGGTCACCCATCGTTGCAGGTCCGCGCGGAAAAATTTTTGCCGAGACGGCCCGACGCGCACGACCCGGCCGGGTAGCCGACGCGCTCTACGCCTCCGCCGCGATCATCAGCAGCACGAGCTGTCAGTGGGTCACCTCGAAGGTGGTCGCTCCGGTCGCCGTCGCCTCGCGGACCGCCACGTTGCGCACGCGCGCGAGCGGCGGGCCGGTGCGGCACCACTCGACGAGGGCGTCGACGGCCTCGTCCGGGCCCTCCGCGTGCAGCGCGACCGAGCCGTCGGGCTCGTTGCGGACCCACCCGGTGACGCCGAGCCCACGCGCCCGCTCGGCCGTGTAGTAGCGGAACGAGACGCCCTGCACCCGCCCGGTCACGGTGGCCTGGACTGCCTTCATGTCTCCATCGTGACGGTGCTGGATCGTCGGCACCAGGTGCCGAGGATCCAGCACTGTCACCGTCGGGTCAGAGGATCGCGCCCGGGGCGTACGCCGCTGCGCCGGGGTGGCGAGCGACGACGGCCTCCACCAGGGCGACCACGGACTGCGTCTGCGACACGGCAGCGCCGGTGAACTCGATCGGGTCGGCAACGAGCGCGTCGATCTGGTCGCGGGTCAGCCCCAGACGGGTGTCGGCGGCCAGTCGGTCGAAGACGTCGTTGACGGCCTGCCCCTTGCGCATGTCGAGGGCGACGCCGACGGCCGCCTCCTTGATCGCCTCGTGGGCGACCTCGCGACCGACGCCGTTGCGCACCGCGGACATCAGGACCTTGGTGGTGGCCAGGAACGGCAGGTAGCGGTCGAGCTCGCGCTGGATGACGGCCGGGAACGCACCGAACTCGTCGAGGACGGTGAGGAACGTCTGGAACAGCCCGTCGGCGGCGAAGAAGGCGTCGGGCAGGGCCACGCGGCGTACGACCGAGCAGGACACGTCGCCCTCGTTCCACTGGTCCCCGGCGAGCTCGCCGACCATGGAGAGGTAGCCGCGGGTGATCACGGCGAGGCCGTTGACCCGCTCGCAGGAGCGGGTGTTCATCTTGTGCGGCATCGCGGACGAGCCGACCTGGCCCTCCTTGAAGCCCTCGGTGACCAGCTCGATGCCGGCCATCAACCGGATCGTGGTCGCGAGGTTGGACGGACCGGCGACGAGCTGGACGACCGCGCTGAGCACGTCGAAGTCGAGCGAGCGCGGGTAGACCTGGCCGACGCTGGTCAGGACGTTGTCGAAGCCGAGGTGGGCGGCGACGCGCGACTCGAGGTCGGCGAGCTTCGAGGCGTCACCGCCGAGCAGGTCGAGCATGTCCTGCGAGGTGCCCATCGGGCCCTTGATGCCGCGCAGGGGGTAGCGCGCGAGCAGCTCCTCGACGCGCTGCACGCCGATCAGCATCTCGTCGGCGATGGTGGCGAAGCGCTTGCCGAGGGTGGTCGCCTGCGCGGCGACGTTGTGGGAGCGACCAGCCATCACGGTGGTCTCGTGCTCGGTGGCGAGCCGCGCGAGGCGGGCCAGCGTCGCGACGGCACGGTCGCGGAGCAGCTCGAGGGACTGCTTGACCTGCAGCTGCTCGACGTTCTCGGTGAGGTCGCGGCTCGTCATGCCCTTGTGGATGTGCTCGTGGCCGGCGAGCGCGGCGAACTCCTCGATCCGCGCCTTCACGTCGTGGCGGGTGATCCGCTCGCGGTCGGCGATGCTCGGCAGGTCGACGTGGTCGACGACCTTCTCGTAGGCCTCGATCACGCCGTCGGGGACGTCGATCCCGAGGTCGCGCTGGGCGCGCAGGACCGCGATCCAGAGCTGGCGCTCGAGCACGATCTTGTGCTCCGGCGACCAGATGGCGGCGAGGTCGGCCGCGGCGTAGCGGGTGGCCAGGACATTGGGAACGGTCACAGGTTTTCCTTCAGTGAGGCGCCCTCGACGACACCGAGCGGCTCGGCCGCGATGTCGCGGCGCCACTGGGCGCCGGGGAACGAGATGGAGGCGATGCCTTCGTAGGCCTTCGCGCGGGCGTCGGCGATGTCGGAGCCGACGGCGCGTACGGCGAGCACCCGGCCGCCGGCGGTGACGAGACGATCCCCGCCGGTTGAGCTCGTCGAAACCAAGGCCGTGCCGGCGTGGATCACGTCCACGTCGGTCTCCTTGTCGAGCGTCTCGGTGCCGACGATGACGTCGCCCTTGGACGACGACTCGGGATAGCCAGCGCTCGCCATCACGACGGTGACCGACGCACCGTCGGCGAAGGTGGGCGGCGCGACGCTGTCGAGGCGACCCGTCGCCGCGGCGTGCAGCAGCACGCCGAGGGGCGACTCCAGGAGCGCCAGCACCGGCTGGATGTCGGGATCGCCGAAGCGGCAGTTGAACTCGATGACGCGCGGGCCCGTCGCGGTGAGCGCGAGGCCGACGTAGAGAGTGCCGACGAACGGGGTGCCACGCCGGTTCATCTCGTCGAGCGTCGGCTGGACCACGGAGGCGAGCACGTCGTCGGCCAGCCCGGGCGGGGCCCAGGGCAGCGGCGAGTAGGACCCCATGCCGCCGGTGTTGGCGCCACGACCGCCGTCGAAGATCCGCTTGAAGTCCTGCGCGGGCTGCAGCGCCCTCGCCGTACGACCGTCGCAGACCGCGAAGAGCGACACCTCGGGACCGTCGAGGAACTCCTCGATCACGACGCGGTCGCAGGTCGCGGCGTGCGCCAGCGCCTCGTCACGGTCGGTGGTGACGACGACGCCCTTGCCGGCGGCGAGCGCGTCGTCCTTCACGACGTACGGCGCACCGAACCCGTCGAGGGCGGCCGCCGCCTCCTCCGGGGTGGTGCAGACGTGCGAGCCGGCGGTGGGGACCCCCGCGGCCGCCATCACGTCCTTGCTGAAGGCCTTCGAGCCCTCGAGCTGCGCGGCGGCGGCGGACGGTCCGTAGACCGCGATGCCGGCAGCCCGGACCGAGTCCGCGACGCCAGCGACCAGCGGGGCCTCGGGGCCGACGACGACCAGGTCGATGCCGAGCTCGACGGAGAGAGCCGCGACCGCAGCGCCGTCCATCGGGTCGACGTCGTGCAGGGTGGCGACCGCAGCGATGCCGGGGTTGCCGGGCGCGGCGTGGACCTCGCTGACTCCGGGATCGAGGGACAGGGCCAGTGCGAGCGCGTGTTCACGGCCGCCGGTGCCGATCACGAGAGTCTTCACGGGCGTCGATCCTATCGGCGCCCGCGACCGACCCGGTGATGCCTCAGTCGGGGTGGACGACGAGCGTCTGCTCGCGGCCCGGACCGACGCCGACGCCCCAGATCTTGGCGCCGGAGATCTTCTCGAGCGCCTCGACGTAGAGCTGGGCGTTCTTCGGCAGGTCCGCGAAGGTGCGGCAGCCGGAGATGTCCTCCTGCCAGCCGTCGAAGAACTCGTAGATCGGCTTCGCGTGGTGGAACTCCGTCTGGGTCATCGGCATCTCCTCGACCCGGTGACCGTCGATCTCGTAGGCCACGCAGACCGGGATCTGCTCCCAGCTGTCGAGGACGTCGAGCTTGGTGAGGAAGAACTCGGTGAGGCCGTTGACGCGGGCGGAGTAGCGCGCGATCACCGCGTCGTACCAACCGCAGCGGCGGGTGCGGCCGGTCGAGACACCGATCTCGCCACCGATCCGCTGCAGCTCGATGCCGTCCTCGTCGAAGAGCTCGGTCGGGAAGGGACCCGAGCCGACGCGGGTGGTGTAGGCCTTGATCACGCCGATCACGCGGTCGATGCGGGTCGGGCCGACACCCGCGCCGGTGCACACGCCGCCGGCGATCGGGCTGGAGGACGTGACGAACGGATAGGTGCCGTGGTCGACGTCGAGCATGGTCGCCTGGGCGCCCTCGAAGAGCACCGTCTGGCCCTCGTCGAGGGCCCGGTTGAGCAGCAGCGAGGTGTCGCAGACCATCGGGCGCAGGCGGTCGACGAAGGAAAGGAGCTCCTCGACGACGACGTCGACCTCGATCGCGCGGCGGTTGTAGACCTTGGTCAGGAGGTGGTTGCGGACGTCGAGGGCAGCCTCGACCTTCTCGCGCAGGATCTTCTCGTCGAAGAGGTCGGCGATGCGGACGCCGACGCGGTTGATCTTGTCGGCATAGGCCGGGCCGATGCCGCGACCGGTGGTGCCGATCTGGTTCTTGCCGAGGAAGCGCTCGGTCACCTTGTCCATCGTCGCGTGATAGCTCGCGATGACGTGGGCGTTGGCGCTGACCTTGAGCTCCGCGACGTCGACGCCGCGCTCGATCAGGCTGTCCAGCTCGCGGAAGAGGGCGTCGGGCGAGACGACGACGCCGTTGGCGATGACGCTGGTGGCGCCGGGCGTGAGGATGCCGCTCGGCAGGAGATGGGTGGCGAACTTCTCGCCGTTGACCACGATCGTGTGGCCGGCGTTGTGCCCGCCACTCGTGCGGACGACGAAGTCAATGGTGTCGGTCGTGGCGAGCAGGTCGGTCGCCTTGCCCTTGCCTTCATCGCCCCATTGGGCACCGAGTACGACGATCGCGGGCATTGCAGCCCTCCTGAGGTGAGACGGCAGAAAATCAACGAAGCTCCGGCACAAGTGCACCGGAGCTCTTGCGACCACACGTTAGCGCACGGGGGCCGATCGGCCCCACTCGTCCGACGATCCTGATCCGGTACGGCGACGGACCGGTCGGGGCCCGTCGGCTACTGTCCGCCGGATGGACCCCCTGCTCGTCATCACCAACTCCGACGCCGGCACCTCGGACCAGGAGACCCTCGAGCGGGCACTGGCGATCCTGCGTGAAAGCGCCTCCGTGGAGGTGGCCGCGACCAGCAATCCGGGCGAGCTCGACGGCGTGCTGCACCGCGCCGGTTCCCGCCGGATCGTGGTCGCCGGCGGTGACGGCAGCCTCCATGCCGTGGTCGCTGCGCTGCACAAGCGCCACGAGCTCGCCGGCAAGACGCTGGCCCTCCTGCCGCTCGGCACCGGCAACGACTTCGCCCGCGGCACCGGCATCCCCCTCGACATCGAGGAGGCCGCGCGGCTGGTGCTGGCCGGCGAGCCCCGACCGGTCGACCTGATCGTCGACGAGACCGGCGAGATCGTGGTCAACAACGTCCATGTCGGCGCGGGTGCGCAGGCCAGCCGCAAGGCCCACAAGTGGAAGGGCCGGCTGGGCAGCGTCGGTGTCGGCGGCGTCAACCTGGGCAAGCTCGGCTACCCGATCGGCGCCCTGCTCGCCGCCGTCAACCCGCCCAGCCACCGCCTGCGCGTGGAGATCGACGGCAAGGTCGCCATCGACGTCGACCAGCGGGTGCTGATGGTCGCGGTCGGCAACGGCGCCAACGTCGGCGGCGGCACCGAGATCACCCCTGACGCCGACCCCGAGAGCGGCAAGCTCGACGTGATGATCGCGCGCGCCGTCTCCCCCGCCGCCAAGATCGGCTACGCCGCCCACCTCCGCAAGGGCGAGCACCACGAGCGCGACGACGTGCTCTACCTCCGCGGTCGCGAGGTCTCCGTGCGCGGCGAGGAGTTCTGGGTCTCGGCCGACGGGGAGATCTACGGCCCCGAGCGGTCGCGGACCTGGCGGCTCGAGCCGGCGGCGTACGACATGGTGCTGCCGCGCGCCTAACTCAGATCCAGCCGCGGCGTACGGCCTCGACGCCCGCCTGGAACCGCGTGTCGACCCCGAGCTCGATCATCAGCGCAGCGATGCGCCGGCGGACCGTGCGCAGGCTGATCCCGAGCTTGCGGGCGATGGCCTCGTCCTGGGCGCCCGCCACGAGCTGCTCGAGCAGGAAGCGGCGCAGGTCCGGTCGGGCCTCGCCGGTGTCGAACGCCGGGACCGGCGTCGCCGTCGACCACAGGGCCTCGAACCAGTAGGTCAGCGCCTGGACGACCGATCGCTGGCGGATGTGCACCCGGGGCTCGTCGGCGAAGCCGAGCGGCTCGGGCAGCACGGCGTGGGAGTCGCCGAGGATGAACATCCGGGTGGGCAGCTCGGAGATCACCCGGATCTGCTCGCCGAGCCGGGCCCGGGTCTGCAGCGCCTCGGGCGCCTCGGTGAGCGCGCGCAGCGGATAGATCGCCCGGGACTTGCGCCCGCTGGCCATCGCCTCGGCGAGCACGCGGCTGACCGCGGACTCGCGCGGCATCGCCCAGGCATCGGGGCGCAGCCAGAGCATGTCGCCGCTGCTGGTGCGCAGCATCTGCCCGATCAGCGCCAGCGGGTTGCCGCCGGAGCTCAGCTCGCCCTCGAGCGGCCGGACCTCCGAGACGTCGGACTCGTCGGGCCGCGTGGCGCCGGCGACGAGGTGGGGGACGGCCCAGGCCAGCGCGTCCAGCCGGTGGGCGACGTTGCTCGCGCGGCTCGCCTCGCCCCGCACGAGGTCGGCGACGACCAGGGCCAGTGGCGGCACCGCCAGCTTCTCCCGGTCGAACTTGACCAGGCCGAGGTCCAGCAGCGGGGCGAGGTCGCGGATCAGCTCCTCGTGCGCGATGTTCAGCAGGCCCGTCAGCTCCGCGAGCGTGTGCCCTGCGGCCGGCGCGACCTGGTAGTAGACCCGCTCCGACTCACGCGTGAGCCCGAGCGAGGTGAGCACGGAGGAGGGAACGTCAGCGGGCATGATGGCAGGTTAGTGCCACCGGCATCTGCGAGCCACGTGGCAGGCGCTGGCCACCCCGAGAATGTGAACACGCGTTGTTGTCCGGTGTATCGCGGGGGTGTGTCACTGGACCGGCCGAGAGGCCGTCGACGCGCAGGGCATCGGAGTCGCCGCAGGGGACGGCTCCGATGCCCTAGTCATGTGCCCGATAGCCTTGCCGCCGGAGTGCGGCCATCGGCGCTGCGCTCGAGATCTTCTCTCCCGATCGGAGCACCACGACCCATGGCACGAGGCGGACAGTCCGGCGAACCCATCGACTGGGTGACGCGCGCGGCGGACGACGCCGTCCGGCACGCCGGCGAGGGCAACCTCGTGACGGTCGCTTCAGGTGCCAGCCCGTCGGGTCCCATCCACCTCGGCAACCTGCGTGAGTTCCTCACCCCCCACTTCGTCGCCGAGGAGCTGCGTCGTCGCGGCGTCGCGGTGCGCCACCTGCACTCGTGGGACGACTACGACCGCTTCCGCAAGGTCCCCGCCGGGGTCCCCGCCGAGTGGGCCGATCACATCGGTCGCCCGCTCAGCGCCGTACCGGACCCGTGGGAATGCCACACCTCGTGGGCCGAGCACTTCAAGGAGCCGCTGCGCGCGTCCCTGGCCGAGCTGGGCGTCCGGATGGACGAGATCGACCAGACGCAGATGTACCAGGTCGGCACCTACCGCGAGCAGATCCTGCACGCGATCAAGCACCGCGACCGGATCGACGAGGTCCTCGGGCGCTACCGCACGAAGGCCGCCCCGGCCGCCGAGACCGAGGAAGAAGAGGCGTCCCTGGCCGACTCGGTCGCCAACGAGGACTTCGAGGGAACGGGCGACCTGTCCCGCTTCCCCTACAAGCCGTGGTGCGCCTCGTGCGGGCGCGACACCACGGACGTGACGGCGTACGACGACGAGAGCACCGACCTCGACTACACCTGTCGCGTCTGCGGGTTCGTCGGCACGACCAACGTCGCGACCGAAGACGGCGGCAAGCTGGTCTGGAAGGTCGACTGGCCGATGCGCTGGGCCTGGGAGAAGGTCAACTTCGAGCCCGCCGGCCTCGACCACATGACCCCCGGCTCGAGCTACACCGTCGGCCAGGAGCTGGTCTCCTCTATCTTCGACTGGCAGGCACCGGCGCGCGTCACCTACGCCTTCGTCGGCATCGCCGGCATGCAGAAGATGTCCTCGTCGAGCGGCGGCGTGCCCACCCCGGCCGACGCCTTGGCGATCCTCGAGGCGCCGATGGTGCGCTGGCTCTACACCCGCCGCGCGCCCAAGCAGGCGTTCACCATCGACTTCGGTCCCGAGGTCGTTCGCCTGTACGACGAGTGGGACGCGCTGGGCCGCAAGGCCGCCGACCCCGCGAAGCGTGACGTCGCGGTGCTCGCCTTCGAGCGGGCGTCCGCCACCGTCGAGGACGGGCCCCTGGCGGTGCCTTTGGTGGCTGTCCCGTTCAGGACGCTCTCGTCGATCGCCGACGTCACCGCCGGGTCGGCCGACCTGATCAGCCAGGTCGTCGAGCACGTCGGCTTCCCGCACGACACCGTCGCGGACCTCGAGCCGCGGCTGGGTCGCGCCATGGCGTGGACGGCATCCCTGCCGGAATCCGACCGGACGACCGTGCGGGCCACTCCCGACACTGCTCGCCTCGCAGCACTCACCGAGGACGAGGAGCTGTGGCTGCGGATCTTCCTGGACCGGCTGCCCGACTCGCCCGATCTCGAGCTCGATGCGGCGACCTCGGTCGTCTACGGCGTACCGAAGGTCGCGCGCGGCCTCGGCTTCGACGACGCCCCGACCGACCAGGTCAAGGCGGACCAGAAGGACTTCTTCAAGCTGCTCTACAACCTGCTCGTCGACGCCGACCGCGGCCCTCGGCTCCCGACCCTGATCGTGGCCCTCGGCGCTGAGACGGTGCGTCAGCTGCTTGGTGGGCCCTCCTCTGGGTGAGGTGCTCGACGGTCTCGTGGCCGCCGGCTTGAGCGTCCATATGGCCGCTCAAGCGACGCCATTCGGCACGCTAACCGGCCAATCCCCATCTCGAGCCGCTCATTGCAACAGCCGCCTCCTGGGCCACTAGCCATCCACAGCCCGCAGCGACGGCCACGCATCCACAGGTCTGCGGGTCTCGCGCTGGCGATTGTGGTGGTGGCACCAGCAGCGTGCCGCCATGCGACCAACACTTTCGCCCTTGGCGGCAGGACAGGAGGGCCTGTTCACTCGAGCACAGGCGCTTGCGGCCGGGTACACCGAACGAGAATTGAAGTCCTTGACCAGGCCGGGCGGCGAGTTCTTCGTCGTGAGTCACGGTGTGTACGCCGAGCGGAGCCTCGTCGCCGCGCTCGACTCGGTCGGGCGCTGGCGGTTGAAGGACCGAGCAGCTCTGCTCGTGTCTCAAGCTCCGTGCATTCTGAGTCACGATTCCGCAGCGCGACTTCTGGGCATCAGCACGCTCGAGGTCGAGAGCCCCGGCAGCCATGTCACCAGCGTCGGGAAGACCGGCGCCAGGCGAAGCGCAGGGAT
Source organism: Nocardioides allogilvus (assembly GCF_003047285.1). Taxonomy (GTDB): domain Bacteria; phylum Actinomycetota; class Actinomycetes; order Propionibacteriales; family Nocardioidaceae; genus Nocardioides; species Nocardioides allogilvus. The sequence continues at coordinate 160,881 of NZ_PZYX01000004.1, forward strand.
CACGCGACACCGCGACATGTTGCCAGTGTGCGTGGAGGTACGAGGCGGCGTGCCGGCGACGTCCTACGCCCGCACGGCAATCGATATCGGTCGGCTTCACGGATTCCGCCACGGCCTGGTGTCCACCGACGCCGTCCGCACCCTCGGCGTACCTCTCAACGATCTCGAGGCGGAGCTCGACCGCATGGAACATCACCCCTTCATCGCGAGGGCGCGGGCAGCGGTCAAGGCGTCCACGTCCGGCGCCGAGAGCGTCGCAGAGACACTGGGGCGCGAGTTGGTCCTCGAGGCTGGGCTCGGCCAGGTGGAGACGCAGTTCGCTGTGAGGCTGGCAGACGGCCGCGTCGTCTGGTGTGACATCGCAGTCGGCTGCCACATGATCGAGATCGACAGCCGGCTCAAGCTACGAAGCGTGGAGGATGGTGGCGTCGCCACTCGTTCGGCAGACGAGGTGATGTGGCAGGAAAAGACTCGTCAGACGTTGATCTGCGCTGAGGGCCTGGGGATGTCACGACTCACGTGGGCCGACTTCTTCGGCGTCCGTCGCGAGCGCGCAAAGGCCCGCCTGTTGGCAGAGGAGGCCGTCACGCGCGAGCGGTTCGGACCAGCTCTCCCGGTGCGTCTACGGCTGTTCGCCGACCAGCATCCTCGACGCACTGACCAAGCGTTGTGGACGCCTGCCGCACTGGACGTCGCATCTTGAGCGTCCACATGGCCGCTCAAGTTCCCACCACGGGGTGAGAGGGTAGGAACATGAACCACGTCGATCTCCTCGCAGGCCCCCCGCCCACCCACCTTCCCGAGGACCCGGCGGCAGTCGAGCTCGCCGACGGCGCAGCGGCTGCCGACGTCGTACGCCGCAACCCGGCCTCCCCCGCCGCGTGGGCCGCCCTCGCGGAGCTCGCGAAGGCTGACGGCGCCGATGACGTGACCGTCTACGCCTATTCCCGCGTCGGCTACCACCGTTCGCTGGACATGCTGCGCCGCAACGGCTGGAAGGGCCACGGCCCCGTGCCGTGGGAGCACGCCCCCAACCGCGGCTTCCTGACCTGCCTGGCCCTGCTGGCGATGAGCGCCCGCGCGATCGGCGAGACCGCCGAGTGGGAGCGCTGCTCGGACTTCCTGCGCGACTCCAGCCCGACGGCTGCCGACCAGCTGCTCTGACCCCGCAGCACCACCCCGCGGGTGGGTGACCCAGGTCACACACCCGCGGTAGCGTGCCGGGATGACTCTCGGCAACGAACCCCCCGCCCGCCCGCGCCCTGAGGACGGGCCCCCTCCGACCAACCGGGCGATGATGATCGCGGCAGGCGTGCTGCTCGTCATCCCGATCATCGCGCTGATGGCGGTCCCGACCTATGCGCGGACGGAGCCGGAGCTCTTCGGCTTCCCGTTCTTCTTCTGGTACCAGTTCCTCTGGGTCTTCCTCTGCTCCGCGATGACGTACGGCGCCTACCGCCTCACCCTCGCCGCGCGGAAGAACAAGGGCGGCAAGCGATGAGCGCCTCCGTGCTGCCGATGGCGGCCGACACCGGGATCAACGGCGTCGCCCTCGCCGTACTCATCGTGCTCTTCGCGATCGTCACCGTCGCCGGCTTCATGGCCTCGCGCTTCAAGCGCGGGGACGGGCTCGAGTCGCTCGACGAGTGGGGCCTGGGCGGGCGCAAGTTCGGCACCTGGATCACCTGGTTCCTGCTCGGCGGAGACCTCTACACCGCCTACACCTTCGTGGCGGTGCCGGCGGCGATGTTCGCCACCGGAGCCGTGGCCGGCTTCTTCGCAGTGCCCTACACGATCGTGCTCTACCCGATCATCTTCATCTTCATGGCCCGCCTCTGGTCGGTGAGCCACCGCCACGGCTACGTCACTCCCGCGGACTTCGTGCGGGGACGCTACGACGCGCGGTCCCTGTCGCTGGCGGTCGCCGTCACCGGCTTCGTCGCGACCATGCCCTACATCGCCCTGCAGCTCGTCGGCATCCAGGCGGTGCTCGAGGTCGCGGGTCTCGGCGGTGGCGACAACATCATCGCCAAGGACCTGCCGCTGTTCATCGCGTTCGCCCTGCTGGCGGCCTTCACCTACTCCAGCGGCCTGCGGGCACCGGCGGTCATCGCCTTCGTCAAGGACATCCTGATCTACCTCGTCATCATCGTCGCGGTGATCTACCTGCCCGGCCAGGTCGGCGGCTGGGACAACATCTTCGGCGCCGCGCAGGACAAGATGGAGGCCAACAACGCGGCAGCCATCGAGGCCGGTGGCAAGCCCACGTCCTCCTTCATCCCCGGTGTCGGTGCCGGCTGGGCCTACGCCACGCTCGCTCTCGGCTCGGCGCTGGCGCTGTTCATGTATCCGCACTCGATCACGGCGTCGCTGTCGTCAAACTCGCGCAACACGATCCGCCGCAACGCCGCGATCCTGCCGGCCTACTCCTTCGTGCTCGGCCTGCTCGCGCTCCTCGGCTGGGTCGCCATCGCGGCCGGCACCACACCGATCGGGCTCGACGGCAAGGCCAACGCGCAGCTGGTCATCCCCCAGCTGTTCGAGGACATGTTCCCGGCCTGGTTCGCGGGCGTCGCCTGGGCCGCGATCGCGATCGGCGCCCTCGTGCCGGCAGCGATCATGTCCATCGCCGCGGCCAACACGTTCAGCCGCAACATCTACAAGGAGTGGCTCAACAAGGACGCCACCCCTGCCCAGGAGGCCAAGGTCTCCAAGCTGATGTCGCTGGTCGTGAAGGCGTTCGCGCTGGTCTTCGTGCTGACCCTGGACAAGCAGAACGCGATCAACTTCCAGCTCCTCGGCGGCATCTGGATCCTGCAGACCTTCCCCTCGATCGTGTTCAGCCTCTTCACCCGCTGGTTCCACCGCTGGGGGCTGCTCGCAGGGTGGGCGGTCGGCATCACCTACGGCACGGTGGAGGCCTACCAGGTCATCAACCCTGCGACGGGCAAGCACTTCGGTGGTTCCCTCGCGCTGATCCCGGGGATCGAGCAGATGGGCTACATCGCGATGACCGCGTTCGTGCTCAACCTGGTCGTGACCATCGTGGTGACAGCCGTCCTGAACGCGGCCAAGGTCTCCAACGGCAGGGATGAGACGATCCCGTTCGACTACTTCGCCGACGCCGACGACCCGCGAGTGATCAAGGACCTCAGCGAGCACCGGGCCCACACGGCGCCGTACGGCGATCCCGACGACATCCCCGGAAACGCGGGCGCGCGCTGAGGTCGGTGACGGCTGGGACATGACACAGCGCCCGCCTCCTCTCGGGGAGGCGGGCGCTGTCGTCTGCTGACGTGGGTCAGGCGCCCAGCGACGTACCGGCGGAGCGGAGGTTCTGGCAGGCCTCGACGATGCGAGCGGCCATGCCGGCCTCGGCGGCCTTGCCCCAGGCGCGGGGGTCGTAGACCTTCTTGTTGCCGACCTCGCCGTCGACCTTGAGGACGCCGTCGTAGTTGTTGAACATGTGGGCGGCGACCGGGCGGCTGAAGGCGTACTGCGTGTCGGTGTCGACGTTCATCTTGATGACCCCGAAGTCGACGGCCGCGCCGATCTCCTCAGCGGTCGAGCCGGAGCCGCCGTGGAAGACCAGGTCGAAGGGCTTGGCGCCGGCCGCGAGGCCGAGCTCGGCGGCGACGGCGGCCTGGGCGTCGCGCAGGATCTCCGGGCGCAGCTTGACGTTGCCGGGCTTGTAGACGCCGTGCACGTTGCCGAAGGTGAGGGCCGTCATGTAGCGACCCTTCTCGCCGGCACCGAGCGCGCGCACGGTCGCGAGGGCGTCCTCGGGGGTCGTGTAGAGCTGCTCGTTGATCTCTGCGACGACACCGTCCTCCTCGCCACCGACGACGCCGATCTCGACCTCGAGGATGATCTTGGCGGCGGCGCACTTCTCGAGCAGCTCCTGCGCGATGAGGAGGTTCTCCTCGAGCGGCACGGCCGAGCCGTCCCACATGTGGGACTGGAAGAGCGGGTTCTCGCCGCGGGCCACGCGCTCGGCCGAGATCTCGATCAGCGGGCGGACGAAGCCGTCGAGCTTGTCCTTGGGGCAGTGGTCGGTGTGCAGCGCGATGTTGACGGGGTAGTTCTTCGCGACCTCGGCGGCATAGGCGGCGAAGGCGACCGAACCGCTGACCATGTTCTTGATCGAGGGGCCGGAGAGGTATTCAGCGCCGCCCGTCGAGACCTGGATGATGCCGTCGGAGCCGGCGTCAGCGAAGCCCTGCAGGGCCGCGTTGAGCGTCTGGGACGACGAGACGTTGATGGCCGGGTAGGCGAAGGACTTCTCCTGCGCGGCGTCCAGCATCTGCGCGTAGACCTCGGGGGTGGCGATGGGCATGGAGAGCTCCTCGGAATGCGTTCAATTTGTCGCCCCGACCCTAATGGCTACCAGCCGGTCGGCGAATCCGAGACCGTAGGCAGGACGAGTCCGCGACGCGGTGGTCTTGACCAGATCACACCCGGTCGGACTTTCGCGCAACCAAATGGTCGGTCACAGCGTCAACTCCCGTAGGACCGCGCGAAGGGGGTAGGGATGACGACCAGCATCGACTGGGTGCACGAGATCGACGCATCGCTCGACGGCATCGATCAGCCACCGGCCGCGTGGTCCGCTGACCACCCGATCTCCCGGTGGCGCCGGCACCCCCGCCCGTCCGGTCCGTCGTTCACCGACTACGTCGCCGAGCGTGGCCCGCACGTCCGCCGCCTCGCGCACGCCATCTGCTGCGACTGGACCCAGGCCGAGGCCCTCGTGCTGCAGACGCTCGGGCGGCTCTTCGACTCCTGGCACCGGATCGCCGGGAGCGAGGCCGCCGACGCGTTCGTCCACCGCAGCCTCGCCCGCGCCTGCGTCACCGACTCCCCCACGCCGCGCAGCTGCAACGCCCACGCCGACGACTACCCGATCGAGGACGAGTCGTTGCTCTTCGACGGGCTCCAGTCGCTGACCGCGATCCAGCGCAAGGCGCTCGTGCTGCACGACTGGCTCGACCTGCCGGTGGCCGAGGTCGCCGACGCGATCGGGATCAGCGTCGACCAGGTGCTCCACCACGCAGCCCGTGGCCGCTCCGCGCTCAACTTCCTGCTTCCCGAGTCGGCCTGACAACCGATCGCGCGCCCCTTCCGTATTGCTGGTGACGGCCACACGGAGGGAACCGACATGAACACACAGATCGACTGGCGTGAGGAGCTCGACTCCTCGTTCGGCCGAGGGGTCGACCGCGCGCCCACGGACTATCTCGTCCCGGCGCGTGCAGCGCTCCGCAGGCGCCGTACGGCGATGGGCGCGGCCGCCCTCGCCACGGTGATCGTCGTCGGCGGCATCGGCTGGGCGGTCGCTCCCGGTGACCACGACGTCCGGAGCTCCCACGTCGCCAACAGCCCCACCTCGGCGACCTCGAAGCCCACGACCAAGGGACCCAAGACACCGGTGTCCGCGCGTGCCGTGCCGTGGCCTGCGGGTGACGGGCCGGCGCGCGTGACGCCTGGCAAGGGACTCGAGATCCGCGAGGGCGCGGTCGTGCACCAACGTCGCGACGATCTCTACCCCGGCAAGGACACCGAGTCGGTCGCCCTCGACATCAGCTTCGAGGGCACGCGGTGGTGGCTGGCGCTGGAGTGGGACAAGGGCGGCTCCGCGAGCTCCTCCGAGCACGCCGGCGAGCTGAACGACTCGTTCGATGCGTTCGTCGCCTCCTCGACCTCGGGCGGGGGGATGTTCTCCCCCGAGCCCGACCCAGTCGCGGACAAGTACCCCTACGGCCGCGTGGTCAGCTACGGCCCCGGTGGCGACATCGAGCTGCGTCCCGGCGCGACGATCGTGCGGCGCGTCGACAACCCCCACAGCCTCACCCCTCCCGAGACGTCGGTCGGCCTCGTCGTGGAGTTCGAGGGCGAGACCATCTGGTTGAGCTTGGACTCGAGTCCCACGGGGGGTGGCGGCACCTTCGTGAAGGAGGCCGACTCCGGCTGGGCCACCTTCGACGAGTGGCTGGCCGACCAAGTCGCACTCCAGCAGGGCGAACCCGGGCTCAGGCTCGTCAGCATCGATGACGAGGGTGTCCTCACGCCCGCACTGCCGGGAGTCGAGATCATCGAAGAGCAGTCCGACCCCGATCTGGAGGCCTACACCGGGGGCGTCGCAACCGCGTCGGCCGCCGCGATGCTCACGTGGGATGGCGAGACCTGGTTCGCGCTCGTCGTCCGCTTCCCTCGCGGCGAGGACACCGTCGTCAGTTTCGCCGCTGACAAGGCCGACGGCGCCTCCAACGTCGAGGAGTTCATCGAGTTCGCCCGTTCCCGCGGCGACGGGGAGGGCCTGCGATGAGGGCCGCCCGCCGCGACGAGGCGTTCACGGCGTACGTCGCCGCGCGCCAGTCGCACCTGCGCCGCATCGCCTACGCGATCTGTGGCGATTGGCACCAGGCCGACGACCTGCTGCAGGTCGCGCTGACGAAGCTCTACGTCGCGTGGCCCCGGCTGCGCCGCGAGGGCGCCGAGGACGCCTACGTCCGCCAGATCATCCTGCGCTCGCACATCGACGAGACCCGGCGACCGCACCGGCGCGAGACCCCGGGACTTGACGGCCACGACCGCAGCGCACGCGAGCCGCTGCCGGTCGAGGAGCGCAGCGCGCTGTTCGAGGCGCTGCAGGAACTGCCGCCGATGCAGCGCAAGGTCGTCGTGCTGCGGCACTGGCTCGGCCTCGACGTGCGTGAGACCGCGCGTGAGCTCGACATCGCCGAGGGCACGGTGAAGAGCCACTCCTCGCGTGGGCTGGCGACGTTGCAGCGGGCGCTCGCGGAGCCGATCACCCACTGAACAGTGCTGGATCTCCGGCACCAGGCGGGGGACGATCCAGCACCGTTGGCGGTGCACTAACCTCGGCGCACATTCCGGCAGGCAGCCGACGGATCACGGGGGAACCATGAGCATCGACGAGACACTGACGCAGGGCGTGCAGCGCGAGGACGACGAGGACCAGGCCCTGACGAGGGGCATCGTCGCCTCTGCGCTCGGCCTGACCGCCCTCATGGGTGGCGGCATCCTGGCCAACGCGTTCCAGTACTGGTCGATCGACATCGTCAACCAGGGCAACCCGTCCGGAGCCAACCTGGTCCACGCATTGGCCACCGTCCCCGCGATCATCCTGGGCATCGCCGCGGTCGTGCTCGGTCTCAGCGCGGCCCGGTCGATCCACACCCTCGCCTCGGCCACCGGCAAGGCAGGCGCCATCACCGGGATCCTCGCCATCGTGGGCGGCGCGCTGTGGGCCGTGGCGATCCTGAAGTCCGACCTCTACTCGTAGGGCCTTGGTTTCGACACGCTCGCTGGCGCTCGCTGCTCAACCAGCGGTCGACACGCTCGCTGCTCAACCAGCGGCCGACACGCTCGCTGGCGCTCGCTGCTCAACCAGCGGTCGACACGCTCGCTGCTCAACCAGCCGGGGTCAGCCCCGCCAGGCGTCGTCGGCCGACAGGTCGGCGTACGACCGGATCCACGAATGCATGGCGATCGCGGCCGCGGACGAGGCATTGATCGACCGCGTCGAGCCGAACTGCGCGATCGAGAACGTCCCGCCGCACACCTCGCGCGCGAGCTCCGAGAGCCCGGGGCCCTCCTGGCCGAAGAGGAAGCAGACGTCGCGCGGCAGCGTCATCGTCTCGAGGTGCTCGCTGCCCGGGAGGTTGTCGATCCCGAGCAGTCGGACACCGATCGAGTGCAGGTACGCAGCCAGGTCCTCGGCGGTCGCGTGGTGCCGCACGTGCTGGTAGCGGTCGGTGACCATCGCGCCGCGACGGTTCCAGCGGCGGTTGCCGACGATGTGGATCTCCGCTGCGAGGAACGCGTTCGCCGTACGCACGATGGTGCCGATGTTGAAGTCGTGCTGCCAGTTCTCGATCGCGACGTGGAACGAGTGCCGGCGGGTGTCGAGGTCGGCGACGATCGCGGCCATCGACCAGTAGCGGTAGCGGTCGACGACGTTGCGCCGATCACCGTCGCGCAGGAGGTCGGGGTCGTAGCGGTCCCCGTCGGGCCACGGCCCCTCCCACGGGCCGAGCCCGACCTCGGGCGGGCCGTGCGGCATCGGGTCGTACGGCGCCCGCTCCTGCTCTTCTTCCACGACCCAACCCTATGGGGATTCCCCGGTTAGGCTGACCGACGTGAACTTGCTCCTGGACCTCCAGCCGCTCCTGCTCGGCATGGACTGGATGGATCCCAACTGGCTGCTGCGGGAGTTCGGGGGCGCGCTGTTCTGGCTCAGCCTCGCGATCATCTTCGTGGAGTGCGGGCTGTTCTTCCCGTTCCTGCCCGGTGACACGTTGCTCTTCGCGATGGGCCTGTTCATCGCGACCGAGCGCATCGACGTCTTCCCCGGCCCGGAGTGGATCGAGCTCGTGGTCGCCCTCACCCTCTTCACTCTCGCCGGGATCGGCGGCAACGTCGCGGGTTACGAGATCGGTCGCAAGATCGGCCCGCCGCTCTACGAGCGCGACGGCCGCATCCTCAAGCGCAAGTACTTCGACCAGACGACCGCGTTCTTCGACAAGCACGGCAACAAGGCGCTCGTCATCGGCCGCTTCGTGCCGTTCGTCCGCACCTACATCACGGTCGTCGCCGGCGTGACCCGCATGGACCGCGGCCGCTTCTTCCTGTGGAGCCTGGTCGGCGCGGTCGGCTGGGTCCTGTCGATCACCCTGCTCGGCTTCTTCCTCGGCTCGGCCTTCCCGGGCCTGGGCGAGCAGATCGACAAGCTGATCATCCTGATCCTGGCCTTCTCGCTGATCCCGATCGCCTGGGAGTGGTGGCGGCACAAGCGCACCAACGCCCCCGAGGCCGACGACCGGGACGGCGACGGCGTGCCCGACCGCGACATCGCCGGCCGGGACGTCTGACCGCGCCTCGGTCTCGACACGCTCGCTGCTCAACCAGCGGCGGCAGCCTCGTCCAGCTGCGCCCGCGTGAGTACGGCGCGGATCTCGAGCCCGAGGTCCGCGAGCGGGTTCTCCCCGGCGGGTGAGCGGTCGATCGCGCACACGACGGTCTCGACGATCGCGCCCGCGTCCCGCAGGGCGTTGGTCGCGTCGCGCACGGCACCACCGGTCGTGATGACGTCCTCGATCAGGGTCACCCGGCGACCGGACACGTCCGGGCCCTCGGCGAGCTTGCAGGTGCCGTACTCCTTGGCCTTCTTGCGCACGAACAGCGCCGCCGTGCCGGTCTTCGCGCTCACCATCGTGGCGATCGGGATGCCGCCCATCTCGAGGCCGCCGAGCAGCTCGGTGTCGGACGGGAGCAGGTCGAGCATCTGCGTCGCGACCCGGTCGAGGAGCACCGGGTCGGCCTCGAAGAGGTACTTGTCGAAGTAGGTGTCGGCGACCTGGCCCGAGCGGAGGGTGAACTCCCCCGTCAGTCGGCAGAGCGCGTTGATGTCGGCCGCGAGGGTGGCGTCAGTGGTCATGGGGGCATCCTCCCGCACGTCACGGAAGTGCCCAAGACAGGGGATCCGGTGGCCGCCCGCTCGGAGTAGCGTCAAAAATCGGGCGGGGGTCGCGGGTCTCTCAAAGGAGTGTCACAACATGAGCACGTCCATCGATGCCCTGCGCGAGCAGGTGCGGGCTCAGATCATCACGGCCGACGACTCGGCGTACGACGATGCGCGAGCCGTGCACAACGGCATGTTCGATCGCAAACCTCTCGCCATCCTTCGGGCCGAACAGGTGGCCGACGTCGTGGCCGGCGTCAACTACGCCCGCGACGCCGGCGTCGAGCTGGCGGTTCGCGGCGGGGGTCACAGCGCGCCGGGCTTCGGTAGCACCGACGGCGGACTGGTCATCGACCTGTCGGGCATGCGCGGCGTCCACGTCGATCCGCGAGCGCTCACCGCACGAGCGGGAGGCGGTGCCACGTGGGGCGACTACAACTACGCGACCCACGCCTACGGGCTCGCCAGCACGGGCGGCATCGTCTCGACCACCGGTGTCGGTGGACTGACGCTCAACGGCGGGATCGGCTACCTCACCCGCGGGCAGGGCTTGTCGATCGACTGCCTGGCCTCGGCCGAGGTCGTGACGGCGGACGGACAGGTCCGGACCGCGAGCGCCGAGGAGAACCCCGACCTCTTCTGGGCGATCCGGGGCGGGGGCGGCAACTTCGGGGTCGTCACGTCGTTCGAGTTCAACGTGCAACCGGTCAAGGATGCTTACGTCGGGCTCTTCTTCTATGAGCTGGAGCATGCCGGCGACCTGCTGCGATTCTTCCGCGACTGGATCCAGGATGCGCCACGCGAGTACGGCGCGTTCCCGGCATTCCAGGTGGCGCCTCCGCTGCCCTTCGTCCCGGAGGACCGCCACGGCGACACGTTCTGCGTCGCCGTCGTGCATTGGACCGGACCGATGGACGAGGGCGAGAAGGCCATGCAGCCCTTCCGCGACCTGGCGCCGCGCGTGGCCGAGATGTGCGATGTCTGGCCCTATCCGCAGCTGAACGGCGCGTTCGACGGGCTCTTCCCCAAGGGGATCCGCAGCTACTGGAAGGGCGCCTACGTGATGGAGCTGACCGATGAGGCGATCGAGGCGCACCTGGCCCACGGACCGCACGCTCCCGACGCGAGCTCGACGATGCACCTCTATCCGATCAACGGCGCCGCTCACGACCCGAGTCCGAGCGACACCGCGTTCGCCTACCGCAGCGCGACGTACGCTGCCGTGATCCTGTCCGCGTGGCAGGACCCCGCCCTCGACGTGGAGCGTCGCCAGTGGGTCCGCGACTACTACGACGCGATCTCACCCCACAGCGAGCGCGGCGGCTACCTCGGCTTCATGGCCGAGGACGACGCCGACAAGGTCGAGGACAACTTCGCGGGCAACTACCCGCGGCTGACCGAGGTCAAGCGTGCCTACGACCCCGACAACCTGTTCCGGCTCAACCAGAACATCGTGCCCTGAGTGGAGTCCATCACCAGGTCGTAGGGTCGCGTGCATGAACTCATCCCGGCTCGCACGCCGGCTCGACGGCATCCCGCCGACGGTCTTCTCCGAGATGTCCGCGCTGGCTGCCCGGACGGGGGCGATCAACCTCGGCCAGGGGTTCCCCGACGTCGACGGTCCGCCGTCGGTGATCGCGTCCGCGGTGGCGGCGCTGCAGAGCGGCGCCAACCAATATGCCCCCGGCATCGGCGTGCCCGCCCTGCGCCAGGCGATCGCCCGGCACCAGCAGCGCCACTACGGACTCGAGCTCGATCCCGACCGAGAGGTCGTCGTCACGACCGGCTGCACCGAGGGCATCGCGGCGGCCCTGCTCGGACTGATCGATCCGGGTGACGAGGTCGTCGTCCTGGAGCCCTACTACGACAGCTACCTCGCCATGATCGAGATGTGCGGCGCCGTACGCCGACCGGTGACGCTGCGAGCGCCGGAGTTCCGTCTCGACGCCGACGCCCTGCGTGCGGCGGTCGGGCCCCGGACGCGCGCGATCCTGCTCAACAGCCCGCACAACCCGACCGGGACCGTGCTGACCCGCGCCGAGCTGCAGGCCGTCGCCGACGTCGCGATCGAGCGCGACCTCGTCGTGATCACCGACGAGGTCTACGAGCACCTCGTCTTCGACTCCCACGAGCACGTGCCGCTCGCGACGCTGCCGGGGATGTGGGAGCGCACGCTGACGCTGTCGAGCGCCGGCAAGAGCTATTCGTTCACCGGCTGGAAGGTCGGCTGGGCGACGGGGCCGGCCTCGCTCGTGGGGGCGGTGCTGGCGGCGAAGCAGTGGCTGACGTTCACCTCCGGCTCGCCGCTGCAGCCGGCGGTGGCGCATGCGCTGGACCGCGAGCCCGACTGGCCGACCGCGCTCGCCCGCTCGCTGCAGGACCGTCGCGACCTGCTCGTCGCCGGGCTCGCGGACGCCGGGCTGGTGGCGCGGGTGCCGGAGGGGACCTACTTCGCGACCACCGACATCAGCCACCTCGGCTGGGAGGACGGCAGCTCCTTCTGCCTCGCGCTGCCCGAGCGGGCCGGCGTCGTGGCGATCCCCAACCAGGCGTTCTACGACGACCAGGACGCAGGACGGCACATGGTGCGCTGGGCCTTCTGCAAGGAGCCCGACCTCATCTCCGAGGGCGTACGGCGACTGGCGGCCGCCGACCTGACGCGCTGATCAGGTCGTCAGCGCGGCTCGAGCCAGGCCCGCACGTCGGGCCGGCGCAGGCAGCTCACCGTCGTCAGCGCGGCGAGGGCGGGGATGAGCGCCACCGGTGATCCGAGCGCGGCGACGATGCAAAAGAAGGCGCACAGGGCGGAGCTGATCAGCAGGCCCTTCGCGGCCCAGGCGCGACGGCGCGCGGTGAGCACGGCCAGCACGACGGCGAGACCGGACCACAGGGTCGCCAGCCCGCCGGAGACGAAGGCCGTCGTCAGCAGCAGGGACTCGCTGACGCCCTGCTCCTCGAGGTCGGGGTTCTGCCGGCGCAGCTCCTCGAGCACGAGGTCGGACTGGGTCGCGAGCAGCGCCAGGCTGACCAGCGTCAGCACCAGCACGATGCCGGCCACCACGACCGTGAGGACGAACGCGACCTTCACCGGGTCGGGACGCTGGTCGGGCGCCGGGGCGCCGACGGACCAGCCGGTGGACGACGTCGGGGGCAGCTCGGGCCGGGCGGTCCCGGTGGGCGCCTGCTCCGCCCGCAGCGGCCTCGCCGGCTCCGGGATCGGCTTGCCGGCCAGCCACTCGCGCGACGGCGAGAACCACAGCATCCCGGCCGCGATCGCGACCACCGACGACATGAAGCCGCCGGCGACGAGGCCGGTCAGGAAGATGGGCACCGCGAGCAGCGACAGGACCAAGCGCGCTTGCCGGCTGCCCTGGAGCACCTGCCAGCCGAGCGCGACGGCGGCCACGGAGCAGACCGCCGCGATCATCGCGAGGACGTGCAGGACCTGGATCATCGACTCGACCGAGAGGTCGAGGCCGGAGCCCGGCGCGTCGGCGAGGAACTTCTCGATCGACTCGCGGGTCTCGATCGAGCGCAGCCGCGAGACGGTGTCCCAGACGGACAGCACGACGAAGCTCGAGGCCAGCATCACCATCACGCCGGCCATGGTGGTCTGGCGCGGGCGGGGCGCGGTCGTCGTACTCACCCGCTCATTCCACCATCGAGGTGGTTAGGCACTGACGGGGACCAGCCTGCTCGGCCCCATCAGCCCCTCCTTGCGGGCCACGACAGCGGCCAGGGCGATGGTCGCGGCGGCAGCCAGCAGGTTGATCGCGAGCATGGAGACGCTCTTGACCAGCACGAACGTCTCGAGCGACTGCGACTGCAGCAGCCACAGCGTCATCGACGCCTTGGTGAAGCCGAGCACCGCCCACATCGCGGTGAGCTGCCAGAAGAGCCGACGCACCCGCGGCCGCGCGGCCAGCTCGTGGTCCATCGGATAGAAGTCGCCCGCGAGCCGAGCCACCATCGGGCGCGCGCTGGCGAGCGAGAGCAGGAAGAGCGCCGCCACGGCCCCGTCGCTGATGACGGGTTGGAGGAAGTAGAGCCAGGTGCTGTCCGCTGCGATCGAGAGCGCCGTGCGGCCCGTCAGGAGGATGGCCGTCAGGATCAGCAGCCCGGACGTACGCCGACGGGTCACTGCGCGCCAGGCGATGGCGCCGTACGACCAGGCGAGCGCAGCGATGATCGCCGTCCACACGCCGGCCAGCACGAAGACGCCGTAGAAGACGACCGCCGGGATGACGACCGCGATCAGCAGGCTGAGCGAGACGCGGTGGATGACTGCCGCCAGGGTCGGGCGGTGGGTGTCATGAGCTGCCAAGGGGGAGAGCCAATCCTGCCGGTTCGGGGGCACCGGGCGTTGCGGGGTGTGTCGCCGTGAAATGACGACATCAATCAGCGTCAGGGGGTTCCTCGGCCCTTCCACCGTACGTCGTGATGCGTCTGCGGTCCTGATTTCCGCCATTCGAGCGGCCAGAGGCGCCGACGCGGGTCAGCGGACGAGGCAGGGACGTTTCGGGTCGAAGGACCAGTCCGGCACGAGGTACTGCATGGCAGCAGCGTCGTCCCGGGCGCCCAGTCCGTGCTCGAGGTAGAGCGCGTGCGCCTCGTCCACGCGGTCGCGGTCGAGCTCGACGCCGAGCCCTGGCATCTGCGGTACGGCGATCGCGCCGTCGACGATCTGCAGCGGGTCCTTCGTCAGGCCCTGCCCGTCCTGCCAGATCCAGTGCGTGTCGAGCGCGGTGATCTCACCCGGCGCCGCGGCACCGACGTGGGTGAACATGGCGAGGCTGACGTCGAAGTGGTTGTTGGAGTGCGACCCCCAGGTCAGGCCGAAGTCGTGGCACAGCTGCGCGACGCGCACCGAGCCGGCCATCGTCCAGAAGTGCGGGTCGGCGAGCGGGATGTCGACCGCGTTCGTGCGTACGGCATCGGCCAGCTGCCGCCAGTCGGTGGCGACCATGTTGGTGGCGGTGCGCAGGCCCGTACGCCGCTTGAACTCGGCCATCACCTCGCGACCGGAGAGGCCGCCCTCCGCACCGCACGGGTCCTCGGCGTAGGCAAGCACGTCGTCCATACCCCTGAGCAGCCGGACGGCTTCGTCGAGCAGCCAGCCACCGTTGGGATCGAGGGTGATCCGCGCGTCGGGGAAGCGCTCGTGCAGCGCGGTCACCGCGGCGACCTCGTCCTCGCCGGACAGCACGCCGCCCTTGAGCTTGAAGTCGCTGAAGCCGTAGCGCGCCTGCGCGGCCTCGGCGAGCTTCACGACGGCCTCGGGGGTCATGGCCTGCTCTCGCCTCACCTTGGCCCACGCATCTCCCTCGTTCTCGCGGAGGTACGGCAGGTCGGTCCTGTCCGGGTCCCCGACGTAGAAGAGGTAGCCCAGCATCGGCACGCTCGTCCGCTGCTGGCCGTCGCCGAGCAGCTCCGCGACGGGTACGCCGAGTGCCTGGCCGGACAGGTCGAGCAGCGCCGACTCCAGCGCGGTCACCGCGTGGATCGTCGTGCGCAGGTCGAAGGTCTGCAGGCCACGGCCACCAGAATCGCGGTCCTTGAACCTGGTGGCGACCTCGCGGAGGAGGCTCTTGTACGTCGCGACCGGCTGGCCTGTGAGGAGCGCCGCCGCGTCCTCGATGGTGCCCTTGATCGCCTCGCCACCCGGCACCTCACCGACGCCCTCGCGGCCCTCGGAGTCGGTGACGATCGCGATGTTGCGAGTGAAGAAGGGACCGTGCGCGCCGCTCAGGTTGAGCAGCATCGAGTCGTGCCCGGCGACCGGGACGACCTCGACGCTGGTGATCGTGGCGCTCTGTGGGGTGCTCACTCGAGCACACCGTCGATGCGGCGGGACAGTCCCCACGGGTTGTCGTCGCGAAGGCTCTCGGGCAGGAGGTCGGCCGGGACGTCCTGGTACGCGACCGGTCGCTGGAAGCGCTCGATCGCGAGGCTGCCGACGCTGGTGGACCTGCTGTCGCTCGTCGCGGGGAAGGGACCGCCGTGGACCATCGCGTGGCCGACCTCGACGCCGGTCGGCCAGCCGTTGAAGAGGACACGGCCGGCCTTGAGCTCGAGCACGGGCAGCAGCTGCTGGGCTGCCTCCTTGTCAGCGGGCGCGTAGTGGACGGTCGCGGTGAGCTGGCCCTCGAGGCCTTCGAGGCTGGTGCTGAGGGCGTCGACGTCGGCGTAGCGGACGATCACGCCGGACGCGCCGAAGACCTCGTCGGTCACGCCGTCGAGCGTCGCGGCCTCGGAGACGAGCGCGGCGGGGGCGTGCTGCCCGTCTGCGTCTCCCTCACCCACGGTGCGGACACCATCGGCGCCCTTGAGCATGCCGGTGCCCTTCGCGTACGCGTCGGCGATACCGGGGGTGAGCATCGGCTGGCCGGTGGTCCCCGCGACGGCGTGTCCGACGGCCTGCACGAAGGCGTCGCCCTGCTCGCCGGCCGGCAGGAAGAGCAGCCCGGGGTTGGTGCAGAACTGCCCCGCGCCGAGGGTGAGCGAGCCGACGTAGGCCTGCGCAAAGGTGTCGGTGTCCCGCTCCGCCAGGGCACCGGGGAGGACGACGACCGGGTTGATCGAGGACATCTCGGCGTACACGGGGATGGGCTCCTCGCGCTTCGACGCCGCCTCGACGAGGGCGAGCCCGCCGGCGCGGGAGCCGGTGAAGCCAACAGCCTTGATCCGCGGGTCGCGGACGAGTGCCTGGCCGAGCTCGAAGCCCTCGCCCAGCACGAAGGTGAAGGTGCCCTGCGGCAGGCCGGACTTCTCGAGGGCGCGGCTGATGGCGTCCGCGACGAGCTGCCCCGTGCGCGGGTGCGCCGGGTGGCCCTTCACGACGACCGGGCAGCCGGCCGCGAGCGCGGAGGCGGTGTCGCCGCCGGCGGTGGAGAAGGCGAGCGGGAAGTTGCTGGCGCCGAAGACGGCGACCGGGCCGAGCGGGATCATCCGCTGGCGGATGTCGGCGCGCGGCAGCGGCTCTCGGTCGGGCATGGCCGGGTCGATGCGGACGCCGAGGTGGTCACCTCGCCGTACGACGTCGGCGAACATGCGCAGCTGGCCGGCCGTGCGACCGACCTCGCCGGTGATGCGGCCGACGGGCAGGTGGCTCTCGGCGACGGCGGCCTCGATGATCGCGTCCTTGTCGGACTCGATCTCGGTTGCGATCGCCTCGAGGAAGGCGCCGCGCTGCTCGGGCGTGGTGGCGCGGTAGGTGGCGAAGGCTTCCGTCGCGGCGGTGGTGGCGGCCTCGACGTCGTGGGTGACGGTGGTGGTCATGCAATCCTCCCGATCAGGTCGCGCAGCTCGGCAACTTCGTCCTCGCGCAGGTCGGTCAGCGGCGGGCGGACCGGGCCACCCGGGCGACCGACGGCGGTGAGGCCGGCCTTGACGATGGAGACGGCGTAGCCCTGGGTGCGGTCGCGGATGTCGAGGTACGGCAGCACGAATTCGTTCAGTCGACGGTAGACCTCGACGCGGTCCTGGGCACGGACAGCGTCGTAGAAGTCGATCGCGAACTGCGGCACGAAGTTGAACAGCGCGCTGGAGTAGGTGCTGACGCCGAGCTGGAGCAGCGGCAGCGCGAAGGTCTCCGCGGTGGGCAGGCCGCCGATGTACATCAGGCGGTCGCCGACGCGGGCGTAGGTGCGGGTCATCTGCTCGATGCTGCCGACACCGTCCTTGAAGCCGATGAACGTCGGGTTGCGGTCGGCGAGGGTGGCGACAGCTTCGTCGAGGAGCACGGCGTTGGCGCGGCTGTAGACGACGACGCCGAGGTTGGTGGCCTGGCAGACCCGGCTCACGTGCTCGACGAGCCCGGCCTGGCTGGCCTCGGTGAGGTAGGGCGGCATCAGCAGGAGGCCGTCCGCACCAGCCGCCTCAGCGGCCTTGGCCTGGGCGATCGCGTTCTTCGTGGAGCCAGTCGCAGGAGCAAGGACGGGTACGGCGCCCGCCACTGCGTCCACGGCGATCCTGACGACGCGGTCGGTCTCCTCGCCGGTCAAGGAGAAGCCCTCGCCCGTGCCGCCCGCGGCGAAGAGGCCTGCGACCGGGTACTCGGCCAGCCACGCGAGGTGCTTGCGGTACGCCCCCTCGTCGAGCTCGAGGTCGGCGTTGAAGTGGGTCACCGGGAACGAGAGCAGACCGCTCTTCAGCTGGGTGGCCAGATCGGTCGGGCTGTACTCGGTCACAGGAAGTCCTAGGTTCGTGGTGGGCGGTGCTCACCACGCTAGAAGCGGGCACGATGCCTGTCCAAGCCCGATTTTGTATCTGGTGATGCTTGCGGAGCATGCATGCTCCTCGGTGCTCGCACAGGCGAAGCCCCGGCCGCGCGCGCTGCATCTCGCCCAGATAGGGCGTGTCAAAAGGGTGCTGTGAATCGCCCGGTTGTTGCCGTAGATCGTTGTCTCTGCAGTTGACGGGTGGTCGCGCTGGTTGTTCAACCTGACGAGCGGTGCGGCTAACCCTCGTCTGGGGCAGTGATGGCTGACTCACCGATGCGTGTGCGCTCAGCGGGCCCGAGAGGAGCGTCTGGATCGCTCGGGCTCAACTGGTCGAGGACGAAAACGGGTTTTCGTTCCCCGACTGCTTCATCGAACGTGCTGAATTCCGAAACGAGGACGTCGTAGATCTCATTGACCGTCGCGTGATCCACCTGTACCAGCGCACGTTGGGCAATCGTTCCCTCGTATCGCTGATCGGTTAGCTCATCCTTCACACCAAACTGCTTGCGGTCCATATCCGCCCTGTACAGGCGCATGCGACCACGGATCTCGAACACGTCCTCGGGTACCAGGTTCGTCAGGATCGCGCTAAGCGTCTCCAGTCGGTCCGCAGAGAGTTCCCTAGCGGTGTATTCCAGCGTGCTTCCCGCGCCGGCAAAGGTCACGCTCCCGCCGGTGGATGCGAGACCCTTAACAAAGTTTCTGAAGCTCTTGGCCCCGCGAGGGCGCAGTTCAACCAGACGTTCGATCAGATCGTCCCGTTCTAGCGATGTGTCGAGGAGATCAAGGACATGACGCGTGATCTGCGCAAAAACGGAGTCGTCAAACAAGTCGTCGTAATTGGTACTCGCGATATCGATTACGAAGCTGGCGGCCGACAACCAAACGACATCGGTCGCCGTCTGTTCGGCGACCTCGAACGGGATGCGGCCAGCCTGAGGTGGCTCCGACTGGAGCAGCGCGAGCCCAACGTTGTCGTACAGCGATTGGGTGGAGACAAGGAGTTCCCCGACCTTTCTCGTTGGGGCTTCGCTGCGGGTGAGTCCCGGCCACTTGACCATGAGGCGGACTCGACCTCGCCGCTCCTGCATCGCGCGTCGCCGCCACACATCCCCGCCTTCTGCGTGGGGCAAAGTGTCGGTTTGAAGGTTGAGTCGGAAATCAGTTTCCGGCAACCATTCGTCGTTGATCGGCAGTGTGAGTGTTCTGACTGAGTCACTGCCGGTCGCGGCGCGCGGAAGCGATACGAGGTACACAGGGCCTTCGGGATGCTCGAAGGCCTCGCGGAGGGCCAGCCCGCCGGACCGCACCATCTGGAGCCGCTTTGCCGAGACCGGTGCGTAGAGCCAGAGATCGTCGTCAGCCCTGTCTTCAGCCCAGACAACGAGATAGCGCTGATCCGTCGGGGCCTGACACCAGAACACTCGAGGTCCGTCAAAGTCGACGAAACTCTCTTCAAGACGTAACTCGCCGAGCGCCGTTCCCTCTGGAAGCCAGCTCATGGCTGCACCACGAAGTCTTGCCACGCTGAGTCAGCGGAGGGCCGCCACCATGTGTGGTGCCCAGGACCGCGGGTCTTCTTGACCACACCCGAGTTCGACAGAGAACCGACGGCTACCTGCTTGGTCCTGAGGGGGCCGACCGAATTCCGGAGGGCGTTGATCTCTTCGGCGGACGCGTAGACACTGGTGCCCACGATGACGCACTCGTCCTCAGTGGCAGCAGCAGGCGGCATCCGCTGGAGGCCTGCCTCGACGCGGGCCTTGAGACTCCAGAAATCTTGTTCGGTGACGGGGTCAGAATCCACGAGTCGGTAGAACATCTCAGCCGATGGCATGGCATCCTCCGGCGGGCAAGACGCGGGAAATTCCCCCGGCCAGTCGGTCATTCGCTTCCCCCATGTTCTGAGCGTGCCAGCAGTGACCGACAAATGCTCGTGAGCGCAGTCTGGCACCTGCCGCAGACCCTCGCAGGCGAACAAGAAGTGGGCGCCTCACTTGGATGGCGTATCCCGCAAGGTCCAGACCCTCCATGTCTCGTGAGGACCACTGTGACGCCAGTGATCAGCTCGCGGACGCATCCGCTGGATCCCACCGGCATGTCCATTCACCGAGTCATCCAGTGGATGTCAGCACTCTCCGCAAGCAGATCCGCTGCCGTGGTGTGCGGGGTGGACTCAGGCATGGCGATTTGGCTGCTGGCGAAAGTCGAGAAGCCGTCCGCAGAGATTGCATACCTGTCGAACTTCTGCGTGGACCACACCTCGTCAACCGTCGCCATCGCCGAGGTCTCGTGCTCCGCCACCACGAAGAGTCGAGACCCTGGCCTCAGGTGAGTCGCAAGCAGGTCGAGAAAATGCCGCTCGCGGCCGCGCCAGCCAACGGTGACAACCGTAGTCACGTCACGCAGGTCTCTGACGAGGGCATCAAGATGAGATTGAGGACAGGAGAATCGAGCTTTGGACCGTGCCGGCACCGCTAGAGCCGGCAACCAGTACGTTTGATTTTGTGGGTCTCGGTGAGGGTCGCCATCCTCTGGATCATCGACTTGGTAGTCATTGGGTAGCCACTCAAGATTCGCGGCTTGCTCGATGAGAATGTGAAGCACATCCTCTGGATCCTGCTCTCCAAGCCAGAGACCTGGAGGCAGTTTGGCTGCTTGGCTCCAGTTGACCGACCCGTGCGGCTTGTACAGGTGCACCTCGGGCCACGAGATGTAGTCCGCGATATCCCTGAACCTCTTGCCGTAGACATCTTGAACGGCGTATTCCAGCAGTCGGTCGTAGTTGAAGGTGACGAAGCGTGCGACCTGGCCACGTTCTTCGAATGTTGGCGCCAACTCGTTGAGAAGTGACACGTAGTTCGTCTGGCCCACGGCGTCCTCATGCCAGCGATTCGGAAGCTTCGTTAAGAGGCGCGACAAGTACGCCCGCAGTGCCGTCAACTGCGGCTGCAAAGCACTGTACGAGCTCTTCTCCTCTTGATATGCCTCCAAAACCTCCTCAATATCCTGGCCTGCTGCTGCCGCACTTCTGAGATGCATGAGCAGCGGGGTGGCGCGCACAAACTCAAGCGCGCACTCCTTTGCCTCACGACTGGACGGCTCGAAGAGACTCGTTGCCAGGGGCGGTCGCCACTCTCCGTCTTGCATCCGCTCTTCCTGCCGATCGAGTACAAAACGTCGCCTAGGATCGCTGTCGAACGACGCCCCTGCGCCAAAAATGAACATGAACACGCACGTATCGTGCCTTGCAGCGCACACACTTCTTGGTCGCGGCACGCGCCTTCGAGCGGATGTACGTCAGCGTGAACACCGCGCGAGTGAGGGATCGCCCCGCCGAAGTAGTAGTCCGATCACTTGCCCGACGCGCAGTGGCACGACCGACCCCTCACGGTTGCGTCACACCGCCGCCATTGGGTCACCGCGCTAGCAAACGGCAACGGTGCTGCCCGGGGTTGCTCGCTCGAACCAAGGCCTGTTAGACGTGCTCGTCCGGCCGGCGATTTGCCATAGCAAATCGGAAACCTGAGGTCGGTAGGCCGTCTTGCGTCCAGTCCTAGGGTCAGTCCGCATCAGAATGCAGGGCCGATGTTGGGTACTCGCTCGAGGCAGCTGCCACAGTGTCCGAGGCTCGGTACTCATCGCTCGCCTCCTCGGCGCCGTCTTGTGATGAGTAGTCCGTGGAGACCAACGCAGGCGGCACGGAGTCGTCGAGGTCGACTGGCTCGACGCTGACGGGACGAAGCTTCGGAGGCGCAGCGGACCAGGCACGCAGGTTGCCCAGCACGTCAACGTAGAAGGCGTCGACCGTCGTCAGCACCGAATCGATGAACGATCCGCGACCGCGCCCACGCTTGGTGCCCAAGTTTCCAGAAACCGCGAGACGGAAGGACCGGAGCTCCTTGGCCGGATCGAGGACAAGACTGTTCGGGTTCTCTCGCACGGCCGAGAGGAGTTCGGCCGCCTGCGAACCCCGAGCGTGGGCGACGAATGCTTCGACGCGCGTCCCATCAGGCGCGTTCTTCAGCTGACGCACCAGCCAGTTCACCCGCGTCGTAGGACGCCCCTCACGCGGCGACTCGACGTCGACGTGGCAGGTCACCCGCCCGGCGCGGAGGTCTGCGGTCACGACCAGGTGCCCCACGGTGTCGGGGATACGAATCGCACCAGACAGCTGGCCGGTCGTGCACAGGGACTGCGTCAGCGCTTGGGCGCGCACGAGCGGGTCGGCGGCTTCCTTGCGAGAAAGGACTGGAACGACCTCGGTGCCGAGCTGCCGCCCCAGCTGCAGGCTTGCGAACCTCAACAGTGCGTCGAAGCGGGCCACGACCTCGGCGATGCCCTTGTCGTTCGAGCGCAGAGTGCCGGTGGTGACCTGGTCACGGACGCCGACCCATGCCTCACCCATGTCGTCGAACTCGAGCGCGCCGGACTTGGTGTGTTCGAGGTAGCGGATCAGCTCTCCGAGGATCCAGGCCTGATCGGGATCGGCGACGCCGCGGAACTCCTTCTGCATCACGGCTTCGGCGAGCACTTCCGACCAGGCGACGTGGTGCAGCGCGACCTTCTTCAGCTTGCGCTTGTCGACCTTGGTCGGATGTTGACCCGCGACTGCGGGGATCTCGTTCGAGATCGTGATGACAGCGTCGTAGGCGTTGTCGCGAGCGATGTCGAGATAGTTCTCAAGCTGCTGGGTTGCGAGCTGATTGGGACCTGTCTTGACCTCGACGAGAGCGGTCCAGGTGTTCGAACCGCGAGTGACCCGGATGAGACCGTCGGGGTAGAGGCGCTGCTCGCCCAAGATGAACGGCACCTCGATGAAGCACTCGAGCGTGCCCGCCGGAGCGCCGAACGGCTTGACGAAGCCGCGGCCGAACTCCTTGACCGCAGACAACACCGCCAACAGGGCGGACGTCGCGCGCCGTTCCTGCTCCTCCGCGCCATTGATCCCCGAAGTCGGAATCAGCCGTGCTTCGTGCCAGGACTCTTCAGCCATCGTTCTCCCCCGTCTGTGCGGTCTCAACAAGTCGAGTGATCGCATGCGATCAGTCCGAGGGACGCTAGTTGAAACCGATGCATCTCGCGGCGAAACGACAAGCGAGGCTCAACCAGCCAGCAACCGGTCGACGAGACCGAGCACAGCACCCGGATCCTCGACGTGAGCGTTGTGCCCCAGCCCCGGAAGCGTGACGGGATCCGGGACCAGGTCCGCGAGGTCGGCGTCGGACACCATGGCGTCGTGCTCACCCCGCGCCAGCACGACGGGACACCTGGCGCCCGCCAGCAGACCGGTCATGGCCGGCACGCCCACCCCGAAGGTCGCGGGGTCCTGCGCGACCCGGCACCCGTCGTCGACAGCGACGACGCCCGGTGCGACGGACGATGAGTCAGGCGCGACCAGGTCGGAGAGACCGGCCAGCCGCAGATACCGCCCCACCGCCTCCTCCCGCGTCGCGAGCACCTGTACCGGCCGAGCAGCCACCCGCTCTGCACCGGCCACATCGGACGGCGGCCAGCTCACCTTCACCCCGAACGCCACGACCCCACGCACCCGCGGGTCAGTTGCCAGCTCCAGCGCGACGACGCCGCCCATCGAGTGACCGAGCACGACGATCTCGCGATCCAAGGGGAGCACTGACAGCACGCCCTCCGCATGCCGGCGGAACGTGTACGGCGCATCCCAGGACGACCTTCCGTGCCCGGGCAGGTCCACGACCAGCCACCCACCGGGCCAGCGCGACGGAAGCAGGGCGCAGGCATCGGCGTACACCTCGGCTGTGGCGCCGAGCCCGTGCAACATCACCAGCAGCGGGCCGTCGTCGCGACCGCAGGTTCGGGACCAGATCACGCCGTCACGCTAGCGCCATCACGCACTGTCCACCGCGCGTTCACGCACACCCGGGAGCGCTCGTCACCGTCGTGGGAGAGGAAGGACGCATGACTCTTCTTCGCCTCTCCGTCGCAGCCTGCGCGACTCTCGTTCTCGCCGTTCCCGCCCCGTCCGTCGCCGCCGACGGCCAGGCCAAGCCCTCGTCGACCAGCTTCGCGGTCATCGGTGACGTGCCGTACGGCGCCGCGCAGATCGAGGCCTTCCCGGGCTGGATCGACCGGATCAACGAGCAGGCCGGCCTCGACCTGGCCTTCCACGTCGGTGACATCAAGAACGGCTCGTCCCCGTGCACCGACGCCTACAGCGCGATGATCCGCGAGCAGTTCGACCGCTTCGAGATGCCGCTTCTCTACACCCCCGGCGACAACGAGTGGACCGACTGCCACCGGACTGCGGCCGGCGCCTACAACCCGCTCGAGCGCCTCACTGCCCTGCGCGCGGCGTTCTTCGAGACGCCCGGCCTCACCCTCGGCGACCCGCTCAAGGTCGACAGCCAGGCCGACCTCGGCTTCCCCGAGAACCAGAGCCTGCGCACCGCCGGGGTCGAGCTGGCGACCCTGCACGTCGTCGGCAGCAACAACGACCGCGCCCCCTGGACCGGCATCGGCCTCACCGCCCCGACCAGCGAGCAGCTCGCCGAGGAGAGCGCCCGGATGGCGGCCGCGATCGACCTCGTCGAGGAGACCTTCGCCCGCGCCCGCCGGACCGACGCCCGCGCCGTCGCGCTCTTCCAGCAGGCCGACATGTTCGACCCCGGCTATCAGCCGGGCTGGGACCTCAGCGCCTTCCAGCCGCTGGTCCAGGCGCTCGTCGACGAGGCGTCGACCTTCGACGGCGAGGTCTATCTCTTCGACGGCGACAGCCACGTCTACAACACCGACCGGCCGCTCGCGACCGGCTCGCGCTGGCTCGCCATCCACGGCGTGCAGGGCAGCGCCGACAACCTCACCCGCGTCACCGTCGACGGGGAGGCCAACAACACCAACTTCCTGCAGGTCACGCTCACCCGGCCGGGCGCCGGCGACGTGCTGACGTGGGAGCGCGTGCCCTACGACTCGTAGGTCAGACCCTCCTCAGCCGCGGAGGACCTTCTCCATCGCCTTGCCCATGGCGAGCTCGTCGACGAGCTTGTCGAGGTAGCGGATCTTCTGCATCAGCGGGTCGTCGATCTCCTCGACCCGGTGACCGCAGATCACGCCGGTGATCAGCCCGGCGTTCGGGTTGAGCCGCGCCTCGGCGAAGAAGTCCTCGAAGGTCGTCTCCGCGGTGAGGTGGTCGCGCAGCGCGGCGTCGTCGAAGCCGGTCAGCCACTCGATGACCTGGTCGAGCTCAGCTTGTGTGCGGCCCTTCTTCTCGACCTTCGCCACGTAGTGGGGATAGACCGACGCGAAGCTGATGGTGAAGATGCGGCTCACGATCACGAGCCTACGAGGGTGAGCCGCACCTCGCAGGTGTCACCTGCGTGCAGGTCGTTGGCGAGCCTCACCGGCTTCTTCATCGGCAGCACGAACGTCCCCGCCTTCGAGTCCGGGAAGAGCGAGGTCCGCCAGGTCGAGCGCCCGACCGTCACCTCGACGCGGACGCTCCCGAACCCTCCGCGCGGCCCCGCCTCGAAGGCCACGTCCTCGGCGACGTCGGCGGGCAGCGTGAGGAAGTGCCGCGACCCCGGCTCGTCGGGAGAGTGCTCCCAGACCTGCGCATGGAAGACGTGGTCGCTCATGCGCAGATCGTCGCACCGACCACCGACGTCAGCCCGCCGCCAGCTCCGAGAGCCATCCCCGGCGAACGCTGGCCCTCGGCACAGTTGCTCGCGCTCGCGGCCCGAAGGTCATTGCTGGTCTAGCCAACAAGGTAAAGGTCCGGGCGATCCGCGACGCCCGCCCGCCAGCAGGAACACGCTGGAGGCTCTCGAAGCCACCCAAGGGGATGGTGCAGGAAATCATGACCATCGGAGCAGAACGGTCCAACGCCGCGCAGCAGCTCGACCGAGCAGACCGCGCCCTCGACGGCCGTCCCATCGCCGCTGACGCGGACTCCTCGCTCACGACTCTCGTTCGGCAGTGGGTGAAGACGTCGGAGGCCGTCGAGCGGCAGGCGGTGGCGCCTCTCGTGCCCCGCCCTGCACTGCCCCGACGTCATCGACAGCCGCAAGCTCGGTCCTCCCGACGACTGGCCGTGCTGATCGACGCGGCGTCCACGACGGCGGACTACGCGGATGCCCTGTTCGCCGTGCTCGCGGACCACGGGACGGTCAGCGTCTGTCGCGCGTACGCCGACTGGACGGCCCCGGAGGCGGGCGACTGGTGGTCCGCGCCGCTGCGCCAGCACGGGATCCAGCCGCACCACCACTTCGGCCACGACGGTGACCAGCGTGGGCTGGTCGCACTCACCGTCGACGCCATGGACCTCGCACGCGAATCGGCCGTGGACACGGTGGTGATCGTCGGCGACCTGACGTCGATGCACCCGCTCGTGGCACGGCTCAACGCGACGGGGTTGAAGGTCCTGGCCTTCGGCACGACGGACACCCCCGACGACGTGAGGGCGCTCAGCCATGAGTTTGTCGACCTGACATCGATGGCCACTCCCGGCTCAGGCAGGCACCGCGCATAACCGACCAGACGCCGCACCGAACACCGACGTCAGCCCGCCGCCAGCTCTGCGAGCCGCGCCAGCGCCGGTTTCGTGTGTACGCCGAGGCGCTCGCGCGCGTCGTCCAGAGCCGCCGACGCCGGGTAGCCGGGCGGGATGCGGGCCGGGTTGAGCGCGACCCCGTCGGCCCACGCCTTGATGTCCGGCTCGGCCGAGAAGGCCAGCGTGGACCGGGTGCCGACGACGTTCATCAGCGCCCACGAGGCCATCGTGTCGGGGTACGGCGAGGGCGGGGCCAGCCTGTTCTTCTCGTCGTCGTCGTGCCGGGTCGCCTCGACGTAGCCGATGACGGCGGCCCCGAAGCAGGGGAAGCCTGCCCGGACCGGCTGCAGCGTGATGTCCTCCGGCCGCCACACCGGCAGCAGGCCGGGGTACTTCAGCCCGTCCGCGGCGCAGTGCACGACCAGGGCGTCGTCGGCGATCCCGACCGCGCCGTCGGCGAAGACGAGCTTGCCCCGCTCGACGGCGTCGATGTGCCCGCGCCGTACGACGTTCTCCAGGCTGCGCAGCTGCTCGAGCTCCCACGTCGCGAGCGTGGGCGCCTTGGCCATCGTCGGCATGACGGACCGGTCGATGCGCAGCATCACCTCGGCGTCCTCGAGGCGGAGGAAGAAGTCCTCGAGCGAGCCGGCCGACGCACCGGCCTGCATCACGTCGGCCGCCATGGAGAGGAAGATCGCCGGGTCGGGCTGGACCTTCGCGCGGTTCATCATCCACGGCTCGCGGGGGCGCACCCAGCAGATCGCATCGGGGTCGACGCCGCGCGCGAGCAGCCAGATGCACGCATCGGTGGCGGTCTTGCCGGAGCCGGCGACGACGTACTGGCTCGGGGCCTCCTCCAGCCGCGCGAGGGCGTTGACCGGTAGGACGCGAGCGCCGTCACCGACCCCGAACGGCGCCGGCTTCTCCGCCGGGATGCTCGGCGCGAGGTGGTGGGCGTTGACGATGCGGCACGACGCCGGCACCTCCCACCGCTCGCCGGAGATGCGCGAAGTGACGGTGCGGTCGACGACCTCGCTGTTGGGCAGGAACGAGACCCGCCCCGTCCGCACCATCCGGTCGAGCATCCGCGCGTAGTAGGCCGTGATCTCCGACTGGGTCGCGCGCTCCTGCAGCCCCTCCTCGGGTCCGCTCTCCTGCAACCGGCCGCCACCGAGCAGGGTCGAGGGCACGCCGTACAACGCAGAGGCCTGGTGCAGCCGGACGAACGGGTAGGCCTCGAGCCAGTGCCCGCCGACACCGTGGCGGCGGTCGACCAGCACCACCGTGGCGTCGGAGTGGTCGATCAGCGCGTCGGTGAACGCCATCCCCATGGCGCCCGCGCCCACCACGAGGTAGTCGGCCGCCAGGGTGCGAGTCATGCGTCCACGGTGGCACTCGACGAGCGCCACCGCCACGCTCCATTTGGGTAGTCCTGCGCGTACGGTTCGGGCGTGACCTCGGACGTTCTCCTCGTCGGCTGCGGCGACCTCGGCTCCGCCGTCGGCCTCCGGCTCGTCGAGCACGGGCACGACGTGCTCGCGCTGCGGCGCAACGCCGACCGTGTGCCTCCTCCCCTGCGCGGGCTCTCCGTCGACCTGACGCGCGAGACGCCCGTCCTGCCCGACCTCCGCGCGCGCTTCGTGGTGGTCGCGCTGACGGCACGGCCGCGGACGGAGGAGGCCTACCGATCGACGTACGTCGAGGGCATGCGCCGCGCCCTCGACGCCCTCGCCGACGCCGGACCGCTGCCCGAGCGGGCCGTGCTCGTCTCCTCGACCGCCGTCAACGCCGGCACCGAACGGCCGGAGCTCAGCGACGAGACGGCGCCCGCCGGACCCAAGGACGGACCGGGCCGGATGCTGCTGGCGGCCGAGGAGCTCTTCGCCGAGCGCCTGCCCGGCGGCACGGTGCTCCGCCTCTCCGGCCTGTACGGCGGTGGCAGCACGCGGCTCCTCGACCAGGTGCGCGAGGGACGGATCGAGGACCCGCACCGCTGGACCAACCGCATCCACCGGGAGGACGCGGCAGCAGCCGTCGTGCACCTGCTGACGCGGCCCGAGCAGCCGGAAAGTCTCTACTTCGGCACCGACGACGAGCCCGCCCAGCTCGGCGACGTCGCCGCCTTCCTCGCCACCCGGCTGGGCGCTCCCGCACCTCCGCCCGCCGACCCCGAGCGGGGCCACGGCAAGCGGCTGTCCAACGCCCGGCTCCGGGCGACGGGATGGCGTCCGACCCGGCCGAGCTTCCGCGAGGGCTATGGCGATCCGGGCCCCGCAGGGCGGTCCTGAGCACTACCCCAGGGCGACTAGAATCCTTGTGTGAACGACGCCCACGTCCTTGCGTACTACGCAGATGACCCCACCCGGAGCTACCAGCTGATCCAGTGGCTGGAGGTGCTCGAGGTCCTGCACGAGCGCCACCCGGTGGCCGTCGTGGTGCGCAATCCCGACGTCGCGACGTTGCTCGCCGAGCGGACGGCGCTGCCGATCCTGCTCGCCCCGTCCTTCGCCGAGCTGACCGAGCTCTATGCCTCGCTCGACGCGAAGGTCGTCCTCTACTGCAACAACTCCTCGCTCAACTTCAACTCGCTCGTCGACGGCACCAAGCTGCACGTCCACATCAACCACGGCGAGAGCGACAAGCAGTCGATGGCGAGCAACAACGCCAAGGCCTACGACCGTGTCTTCGTCGCCGGCCAGGCCGCCGTGCAGCGCCACCTCGACGGCCTGCTCGAGCTCGACACCAGCCGCCTCGTGCGGATCGGGCGGCCCCAGCTGGACCTGCGTCCCGCTCCCCTGCTCGCGCCGACCCACCGCCGTACCGTCCTCTATGCGCCCACGTGGGAGGGCGACGCGGACTACAACGACTACACCTCCGTCGACACGATCGGCCCCGAGGTCGTGCGCCAGGTCCTCGCCGTCCCGGACGTGCGCGTCGTCTACAAGCCGCACCCCAAGGTCACCACGAGCCTGGCGCCCGCCATCCAGTCCGGGCACCTCGCGATCCTGACGGCGATCGCCGAGGCCGCCGAGCGCGAGCCCGACGCCGGCCACACGACCGTGCTGACCGGCAACATCCTCGCGGTCATGCCCGACTGCGACGCAATGGTGACCGACGTGTCATCGGTCGGCCTCGACTGGCTCTACCTCTGCACCGACAAGCCGATCCTGATCACCGACCGCCACCAGGACGCCGCGCGCTTCCGCGACGAGGTGCCGGTGAGCCACTGTGCCGACGTGGTCGACGAGTCGAACGTGGGCGACCTGGCCGAGCTGCTGACCGCGCGGCTCGAGCACGACGAGCTCCACCTCGACCGGCGGGCGATGCGGCACTTCTACTTCGACGACATCCAGGTCGGCGACAGCACCACCCGCTTCCTCGACGCCGTGACCGAGCTCGTGCGCCTGCGCGACCGGCTGCTGCACGCCAAGCTGCACGGCGACGCCATCACCGCCTGATCGGCTCGTGGGATCAGCCGGGGGTCAACATCACGTCGAGCACCCGGCGCACGACCGGGGAGACTGACTCGCGCGACCAGACGGCATAGAGCTCGACCGGCCGCTGGGGGTCGGTGTCGAGGGCGGTGTCGCCACCACCGTGGACGAGCTCCTTGAAGACGACGCCCGGCACGGCCAGGGAGGCGGCCGAGGCCGGTGCGAGCGCAAGACCGCGGTCGGCGGCGACGAGCAACATCGCGGTGAGCACCTGGTGGACGCGCTGCTCGATGCGCGGGTGCGCATTGGCGAGGAAGCGCACCGAGAGCTCGTGGAAGTAGCGCGACTGCTGCGGGTCGTAGCCGATGACGGGCTGGCCCTCGAAGTCCTGCGGACTCAGGGGCCGGTCCAGCGCCGCGAGCGGGTGATCGACGGGCACGACCGCCATCAGCGGTTCGCGCAGGACGACCTTCGAGGAGAGCAGTGACGTGTCGAACGGCGGCCGGGCGAGGCCGACGTCCAGCTCGCCGCGGCGGATGCCGTCGACCTGCGCCAGCGTGACCCGCTCGGACAGCAGCACCTCCACGTCGGGCAGTGCCGTCGTCAGGCGGCGCAGCAGGGGCCCGAGGATCGAGATCGCGGACACCGCGGTGAAACCGAGCCGGACCACGCCTGCCGCGCCCGCGTCGACGCGGCGGGCCAGGTCTCCGGCACCCTCGACGAGGTTGAGCAGCCGGTAGGCCTCGTCCAGGAAGGCGGCGCCGGCACCCGTCAGCAACACCCGCCGGTTGTCGCGCTCGAGCAGCTGGGCGCCCACGGCCTTCTCCAGCTTCTGGATCTGACGCGACAGCGGCGGCTGGGTCATGCTCAGTCGTTCGGCCGCCCGCCCGAAGTGCAGCTCCTCCGCAACGGCGATGAAGCACCGCACCTGATCCAGGGTGATCGCCATACGTGCAAAGTATCAAGCCATGCCACATCGGGCTTGGACGAGCATCGTGGACGAAACCTAGTGTCGGTGGTCACACCCCAGTCCAAGGAGTACAGCATGCGCAACAACCTCAGCCTGGCCGCCGTCACAGCGGCCGCCGCCCTGGCCCTCGCCGCTTGCGGCGGAGTCCAGAACACGGCCGGCAGCGGCAGCGACAGCGGCGAGTACCCCTCCGGCGCGGTCGAGATGCCCGTCGGCGCCTCCGCCGGCGGCTCCTCCGACCTGATCAGCCGCGAGATCTCACGCGGCCTCTCGGACGAGCTCGGCGGTTCCTTCCCGGTGATCAACCGCGAGGGCGCCAACGGCGCGCTCGCCGCGGCGGAGGTCGCCAAGGCCGAGCCCGACGGCTCCACGATCTCCGTGCAGAACGCCTCCCTCTTCGCCATCACCCCACTCGCCGTCGGTGCGGACGAGGTCACCAGCATCGACGACTTCGAGGTCGTCCAAGGCGTCTCGCGTGACGACTACGTGCTGGTCGCCAGCGAGGGTTCCGGCTTCACGTCGGTCGACGACTTCGCGAACGCCGACGGCAAGATCACCTACGGAACCACCGGTGTCGGCACCGGCGCCCAGCTCGCCTGCGCGCTGACCTTCAACGCCGGCGACACCCCCTCCGAGGCGATCCCCTTCGACGGCGGCGCCCCCGCGCTCACCGCACTCCTGGGCGACCAGGTCGACACCGCCTGCCTCCAGGTCGGCGAGGCCATCGAGAACATCGAGTCCGGCAAGATCGTCCCGCTCAGCGTCTTCGGCCCCGAACGCGTCGCCTTCCTCCCCGACGTGCCCACCGCGCAGGAGCAGGGCCTCGACGTCGAGGTGTCGCAGTACCGCTTCATGACCGTCCCCAAGGGCACCCCGCAGGACGTCAAGGACGCCATCGCCGACGCGATGCAGGCCACCTTCGAGACCGAGGCCTACAAGACGTTCAACACCAACAACAACCTCACGCCGATGGAGATCCCCGGCGACGAGGTCGTCGAGCAGCTGAAGGCGGACACTGAGCGGTACGCCGACCTGGTCGCCGAGTACGGCATCGACCTCGGCAGCGCCAGCTGAGCGTGCCCTTCCGGACCCGACGAGACGAGATGACGATGACGCAGCCTGAGACGCGGACGGAGCAGGAGCCGGACATCCTGGCCGAGCTCCAGGCCGAGGTCGCCCAGGAACTGGCCGACGAGCGGCCGCCGGCCGGCGGCGCGGCGTACCAGATCATCTCGGCCGTCGTGGTCCTCGGGTTCGGCGTCGGCGCGGCAGTGCTGGCCCATGGCTACGGGCTCGGGTCGCTGCGGCGGCCCGGCCCAGGGCTGTGGCCCTTCGTGGTCGCGCTCGTGATCGCCCTCCTCGCGCTGGTGCTGCTCGTCGTCGGGCGCAAGCTCGACGATGCGGAGAAGTTCACCCGGGCGAGCTACCTCGTGCTGGTCGGTGGAGCGACGTTCGTGGGCCTCGGCCTCGCCCTGCCGACCATCGGCTTCGAGATCCCGGCCGTCGCGCTCTGCATCATCTGGCTCCGGTTCCTGGGCGGCGAGACCTGGCGCAGCACGATCGTGATCTCGCTGTGCACGACCGCAGGGTTCTACCTGCTGTTCCTCTATGCCCTGCGCATCCCGCTGCCCCACCTGATCGCCTTCTGAGACCGAGAGGAGACCCGCATGGACTGGACTGCCTTCCTCGACGGCTTCGGCGTCGTGACCCAACCGACCAACCTGCTCTACTGCCTGATCGGCGTCCTCATCGGCATGCTGATCGGCGTCCTGCCGGGCCTCGGCCCGGCCGCCACGATGGCGATCCTGCTGCCGATCGCCTACAACGCCAACGACCCGGTGTCGGCCATCATCATGCTGGCCGGGATCTACTACGGCGCGCAGTACGGCGGCACCATCACCTCCGTGCTGCTGCGCATCCCCGGCGAGGCCAGCTCGGTCGTCACCGTGTTCGACGGCTTCGCCCTGGCCAAGCAGGGCAAGGCGGGCACCGCGCTCGGCATTGCCGCGATCGGCTCCTTCGTCGGCGCCACCGTGTCCATCATCGGGCTCACCCTGCTCGGCCCGATCGTGGCCGGCTACGCGCTGGACTTCGGTCCGCCGGAGTACGCCGCACTCGCACTGCTCGGCGTCCTGCTGGTCGCCACCGTCGGCAGCGGGCACACGGTCAAGGCCCTGGCCGCTGCCGCGGTCGGACTGCTGCTGGCCACCGTCGGCAGCGACTCGTTCACCAGCGCCAACCGCTTCACCTTCGACACCCTCCAGCTCCAGGGCGGCATCGACTTCGTCGTCGTCGCGATGGGTCTCTTCGGGGTCGGCGAGATCCTCTACAACCTCGAGGAACGGCACGGCAAGCCGCACGTGCCCGCCGCGATCGCCAACATCTGGCCGTCGCGCAAGGACCTCAAGCAGGCCGGGCCCGCCATCGGCCGTGGCTCGGTCATCGGCTTCCTCCTCGGCGTGCTGCCCGGTGGCGGCGCGGTGATGGCCAGCCTGGCGGCGTACGCCACGGAGAAGCGCGTCGCCAAGGACCCCTCCCGCTTCGGGCGCGGCGCGATCGAGGGCGTCGCCGGTCCCGAGTCGGCCAACAACGCCGCCGCGACGTCGTCCTTCATCCCGCTGCTGACGATCGGCATCCCCGCCAACGCCTCGATGGCCATGCTGTATGCCGCCCTGCTCGTCGTCGGCGTCACGCCCGGTCCTCAGCTGATCGACGAGCGACCGGACCTGTTCTGGGGTGTCATCAACTCGATGTACATCGGCAACCTGATCCTGCTGATCCTGAGCATCCCGCTCGTCGGCATCTTCGTGAAGATCCTCCGGGTGCGCCCCGCGATCCTGGCGCCGATCACGGCGCTGATCACGATCCTCGGCGTCTACACGATCAACAACTCCGTCTTCGACATCTTCGTGATGATCGGCTTCGGCATCCTCGGCTACCTGATGAAGAAGACCGGCTTCGAGCCCGGCCCGCTGGTGCTGGCCTTCGTGCTCGGCTCGCTGATGGAGTCCAGCTTCCGCCGCTCGATGCTGATCTTCGACGGCGACCCGACCGGCTTCGTGACGCGGCCGATCTCCGGGACGATCCTCGCCTTCATCCTGCTCGTCATTGCCCTGCCGCTGGTCAAGCTGGCCCTGCGTCGACGCGACCCGGACACCACGCCCACCGACAAGATCGACCAGGAAGCAGGCATGCGATGACCGTGCTGATCGGCTACGTGCCCACCCCCGTCGGCGAGGCCGCGCTCGCGGCCGGGCTGGCCGAGGCCGCTGCCCGCGGAGACGACGTCGTCGTCCTCAACAGCCCGCGCCGGGGCAGCACGGTCGACGCCAACCTCGTCGGCCCCGACGACGTCTCCCGGATCGTCGCGGCCGCGGCCGAGCACGGCGTCACCGCCCGCGTCGACCAGGCCGACCACGGCGCCGACATCGTCGACGCGTTCACCACCCTGATCGAGCAGACCGGCGCCCGTCTCGTCGTGATCGGCATGCGCCGCCGCTCCCCCGTCGGCAAGCTGATGATGGGCAGCGACGCCCAGCGCCTCCTGCTCTCGCTCGACGTGCCGATCCTGGCCGTCAAGCCGACTCGATGAGCCGGATCTCCCGGGTCGTCGTCACCCCGGTCGCGTTCGCCGACCCGCCCCTGCTCAACGTCGTCGGCGTCCACCAGCCCTGGGCGCTGCGCGCGATCGTCGAGCTCCACACCGACTCCGGCCTGCTCGGGCTGGGCGAGACGTACGCCGACGAGGCGCACCTCGCCCGGCTCGCGGCCGTGGCCACGGCGATCCCCGGCATCGACCCCTTCGACCTCGCGTCCCTGCGGCGGGTCGTGGTCGACGTACTCGGCCAGGAGACCGGCGGAGCCGGCGCCAGCTTCGGCGGCATGCTCGACGTGACGTCGGCGGTCGACACCGTCTACTCGCCGTTCGAGGTCGCCTGCCTCGACCTGCAGGGTCACGAGACCGCGCGGCCCGTGAGCGAGCTGCTCGGAGGGCGGGTGCGCGACACCGTGCCGTTCAGCGGCTACCTCTTCTACAAGTGGGCAGGCCATCCCGGCCACCCGGACGACTCGTGGGGCGAGGCACTCACTCCTGACCAGCTGGTCGCGCAGGCGCGCACGATGGTCGACGGCTGGGGTTTCGGGTCGCTGAAGCTCAAGGGCGGCGTGTTCTCGCCCGACCAGGAGTGCGAGGCGATCGAGGCCCTGCACGAGGCGTTCCCCGACCTGCCGCTGCGGCTCGACCCGAACGGCGCGTGGACACCTGCCACCTCGCTCGAGGTCGCGAAGCGGCTCGAGGGGGTCATCGAGTACCTCGAGGACCCGACCCCCGGGATCGACGGGATGGCCACCGTCAGTGCCGGGACGGACGTGCCGCTCGCCACCAACATGTGCGTGATCGCCCTCGAGCACCTGCCGCCCGCGATCGCGCAGGACGCCGTCCAGATCGTGCTCTCCGACCACCACCTCTGGGGCGGCCTGCGCCGGTCCCAGCTGCTGGCCGGGATCGCGGAGACGTGGGGGCTCGGCCTGTCGATGCACAGCAACTCGCACCTCGGCGTCTCGCTCGCGGCGATGACGCACCTGGCCGCCGCGACGCCGACGCTGACCTACGCCTGCGACACGCACTACCCGTGGAAGACGCAGGACCTGGTCGAGCCGGGCGTCCTGGACTTCGTCGACGGCGCCATCGCCGTACCCACCACTCCCGGCCTCGGCATCGAGCTCGACCGGGACATGCTCGGGCTCCTGCACGAGCAATACCTGTCCTGCGGCGTACGTCGACGCGAGGACACCGTCTACATGCGCACCATCGAGCCGGACTTCACGCCCAACACCGCACGCTGGTAGCAGCGGGGGCCCGGTCAGCCCTGCGGCAGACCGACACCGTTGCGCTGGAAGTCCAGCAGCCGCTCGTTCTCGTAGGCGATGCGAGCGGGCGAGTCCTCGAGGTCGCGAAACATCTGCTTGAGGACCCGGATCCCCCCGGCCGACTGACGAGCGACCAGGCCCGCGAGCGCGAGCGCCGCTGCCTCGGCGTCGTCCGTGGGCGCCGTGTGCTGGACCAGTCCGATCGACGCGGCCTCGTCGGAGCCGACCACCCGGCCGGTGTAGATCAGCTCCTTCGCCCGCGAGAGGCCGACGAGCTGGGTCAGGCGTGCGGGTCCGACGGGCACGCCGAGTCGGCTGCCCGCCCACGCCAGCTTCAGGTTGTCGCCGGCGACACGCAAGTCGCAGCCGGCGACGATCTCGGCACCCGCGCCGACGCAGTTGCCGACGCACACCGCGACCGTCGGCACCGGGAGGTCGTCCAGGAGGCGGTAGAGCTCAGCGAAGGCCTCCATCCGGACCACGCCGCCCGCGGCGTCCAGCGGCTCCGTCACGTCCGCACCTGCGCAGAGGGCTGTGGTGGACGTGGTCGAGAGCACGACCGCCCGCAGGCTGGCGTCGGTGGCGAGCTCGATCAGCGCAGCGTTGAGGAGGCGCAGGGTCGCCGTGTCGAGCGCGTTGCGCTTGTCGGGACGGTTGATCCGCAGCAGCTCGACACCGTCGTCACGGCGCTCCCGCAACAGGCTGGTCTCGGTGGACGTTGAGCTCGACTGCGACATGCCGGGCGACACTACCGATCTCGCGGACCCCCGCTGCGCACTGTTCAGGAAGTGAGGCGGCGGCGGGTGTTGCCGAGGTGGACCCGCATCGCCGCACGCGCGGTCTCGACGTCCCCGGCCAGCACGGCCGCGGCGATGTTGTCGTGCTCGCGCTGCACCCGCTCGACATGGGAGGCGTCGCTCATGGAGTACGTCGAGGCGAGCCGGGTCCTCGGCAGCATGATCATCATCGGGCCGAGCGAGTCGAGCAGGTCGAGGTAGAACCGGTTGTCCGAGGCGACCGCGATCGCCCGGTGGAACGCGAAGTCGGCTTCGACCGCTCCCTCGTGCCCGGCGGCCGT
This sequence comes from Nocardioides allogilvus, assembly GCF_003047285.1. Classification (GTDB taxonomy): domain Bacteria; phylum Actinomycetota; class Actinomycetes; order Propionibacteriales; family Nocardioidaceae; genus Nocardioides; species Nocardioides allogilvus. The sequence goes on from NZ_PZYX01000004.1 coordinate 197,462, forward strand.
GAACGACTCGTGGGCTGCGGTGATCCCCGCCGCGGACGCGGGCACGATGCGGGCCGCCGCCAGCGCCGCCGCCTCGCTCTCCACCCCGATCCGGAAGTCGACCATCGCGAGCACGTCGTGCTGGTTGCGGATGGCCGAGGTCTCGAGGGTGAAGGACGACGGCTCGGGTACGGCGAGGACGAACGACCCGCGACCCTGGAAGGTCTCCACCAGACCCTCGGCCTGCAGCCGCGTCACCGCCTCGCGTGCGACGGTGCGGGAGACGGCGTACTCCTCGACGAGCTCGGCCTCGGACGGCAGCTTCGTGCCGGGGGCGAGGTCGCCTCTGAGGATCTTGTCCTTGAGGCCGGCGACGACGTGCTGCGAGCGGGTCTTCACGGGTGGATCATGCCTTGAACGTCACGGTGTCCTCGGTGTGTGCGCGCATCTGGTCGGACAGCGTGAAGCCGAGACCTGGGCGCTGGGGGACGAAGATGCGACCGTCGCGGATCTCGATGCTCTCCTCGAAGAGCGGGTCCAGCCACTCGAAGTGCTCGACCCACGGCTCGGTCGGGTAGGCCGCGGCGAGATGGAGGTGGATCTCCATCGCGTAGTGGGGGGCGAGAGCGAGTCCGTGGTGGGCGGCGATCGTCGCGAACTTCAGGAAGGGAGTGATGCCGCCGATGCGCGGGGCGTCGGGCTGGACGATGCCGCGGTAGCCCGCGTCGATCAGCGCCATGTGCTCGGGCACCGACGTCAGCATCTCGCCGGTCGCGATCGGGGTGTCGAACTCGCGCGACAGGTCGGCGTGGCCGACGGCGTCCCACGCGTCGAGCGGCTCCTCGATCCAGACCAGGTCGTGCTGCTCGAGCTCGCGACACATCCGGCGGGCGCGGGCGCGGTCCCACTGCTGGTTGGCGTCGACCATGAAGGGCGTGTCGCCGAGGTGCTCCCTCATGGCCGCGACCCGCGACAGGTCGGCGCGCCAGTCGGGCTGGCCGACCTTGATCTTGATGCCGGCAATGCCCGCCTCGAGCGACGCGGACGCCTTCTCCTTCATCTCCTCCAGCGAGGCCTGGAGGAAGCCGCCGGACGTGTTGTAGACGCGGCACGAGTCGCGGTGAGAGCCGAGCAGCTTGGCCAGCGGGAGCTCCGCCCGACGAGCCTTGAGGTCCCACAGCGCGACGTCGAGCGCGGCCACCGCCTGCGTCGCGACACCGGAGCGACCGACGGACGCGCCGGCCCACATCAGCGACTCGTAGATCTTCGCGATGTCACTGGGGTCCTGGCCGATCGCGACCTCGGCAACCTCCTTGAGGTGCGCGAACTGTGCCTTGCCACCGGCGCGCTTGGAGTAGGAGAAGCCCATGCCCGACAGGCCCTGCTCGGTGGTCACCTCGACGAAGAGCAGCACCGTCTCGGTGAGCGGCTTCTGCTTGCCGGTGAGCACCTTGGCGTCGCTGACCGGGTTGGCGATCGGCAGCACGACGCTGGAGAGGGTGAGGCTCTGGATCTTGTCGGACATGGGGGTTCCTTCGAGGTCGAACCAACTTGTATGATGTGTTTCGAACTTATCCGACAAGTTGGCATTCGTCCAGAGGACCTCAGTTGACAGGCGTGAGCAGCTCACCCTTCGCGAGGAAGGCGGCAACGTTGTCGAGCACCAGCGTCGCCATCGCCTCGCGCGTCTCGACGGTCGCGCTGCCGACGTGCGGCAGGAGCACCACGTCGTCGCGATCCATCAGGGCAACCGGCACGTGGGGCTCGTCGGCGAAGACGTCGAGCCCGGCGCCGGCGATGCGGCCGTCATCCAGTGCCTCGACCAGCGCCTGCTCGTCCACGACCGAGCCGCGGGCGACGTTGACGAGGAACCCGTCCGGCCCGAGGGCGTCGAGCACCTCCGCATCGACGAGGTGCCGGGTGTCGGCACCACCGGGTGTCAGCACGACGAGCACGTCACAGGCCTCGGCCAGCTCCACCGGGCTCGCGTGATACGTCCACGCCACGTCCTTCGGGCGACGCGAGTGGTAGGCGACCTGCGCTCCGAACGGCTCGAGCCGCGTCGCCACCGCCTCGCCGATCCGGCCCAGCCCGAGGATGCCGACGACAGATCCGCGCACCTCCCGCGTCAGGGGGTAACGCTTGCCCGCTGCCCACTCCCCTCGCCGTACGAACCGGTCGGAGGCAGACACCTGGCGCAGCACGTCGAGCACCAGCGCGACGGCCAGGTCGGCGACCGCGTCGGTGAGCACGTCGGGGGTGTTCGAGACGACGATGCCGCGGCGGGTCGCCTCCTCGACGTCGACGTTGTCGTAGCCGACCCCGAAGTTGGCGATCGCCTCCAGGTCGGGCAGCGCGTCCATCTCCGCTGCGCCGATCACGGTCCCGCCGCCGGCCACCGCGACCGTCAGCCCGGCGGTCGCAGGCCCGACCTCGACGAGGGACGGTGCGGCGTACAGGCGCTGCAACGCCTCCTCGAGGAACGGCATCAAGGGGCCGATGCGGACGACGCGGAGTTCGCTCATGCCGCCATCATGCAGGGGCTCCGATGGACCTGCTGATCGGCTTCACCACGATCCTGGTCGTCATCGCCTGCGGCGCGGCGCTCGCCCACGTCGGCGTGCTGGACGCGGGCTCGCAGCGGACGCTCGGCGAGATCGCCTTCTTCGTCGCGTCGCCGGCCCTGATGGTCGTGGTCATCAGCGAGGTCGAGATCGACCATGCGATCGCCAACCTCGGCGCCTCCGCGACGTCGCTGGCCGTGTGCTTCATGGCATACGCCGCCTTCGTCCGCTGGCGCTGGAAGCCGGACGCGGGCTCGCTGCTGATCGGCGCGCTCTCGGCGTCCTACGTCAACGCCGGCAACCTGGGCATCGCCGTCGCGGCCTTCGTCGTCGGCGACACCACCGTCGTCGTGCCCACCCTCCTGGTCCAGATGATGATCGTGCAGCCGATCGCGCTGATGGCCCTCGACCGTCTCACCGGACGCGGCGTCGGGGCGTGGTCGACGATCCGCCGTCTCGTCACCAATCCGCTCACCCTCGCGTCGGTGGTCGGGGTCGCGCTGGCCGTCACCGGCTGGGAGCTGCCCCGCGTCGTCGACTCGCCCCTCAGGCTCCTGGCCGGCCTCGCGATCCCGGCGATGCTGCTGGCCTACGGCGCCGCGCTGCGACTCTCGCCCTGGCCCGGGAAGGCAGGCCACAACGGTGAGACGCTGGCTGCCACCGTGCTGAAGATGGTGGTGGCGCCCGTGGTGGCCTGGACGGCAGGCACGGTCTTCGGGCTCGAGGGCGACATGCTGCTCGGCGTCGTCATCATGGCAGGGTTGCCGACCGCGCAGAACATCTTCCTGCATGCCACGCGCTACCGGACGGGGGAGGATGTTGCCCGCGAGACCATCCTCGTGACGACGCTCTGCTCGCTGCCCGTGGCGCTGCTCATCGCTGTCCTGCTCGGTTGACCGACCCAAGGAGACACCTGTGCCCGACCTGTTGAGCGACCTGCGCGCCGCCATCGGCGACGAGCACGTGCTGACGGACCCGGCCGACCTCTCGCCGTACGCCGCCGACTGGCGTGGCGCCTATCGCGGGACGCCCCTCGCGGTGGTCCGGCCGGCGTCGACGTCCGAGGTGGCGGAGGTCGTGCGGCTCGCGCACGCGGCCGGGGTCGCGATCGTGCCGCAGGGCGGCAACACCGGCATGTGCGGCGGGGCGATCCCGAGCGGCGACGGCTCGCAGCTCGTCCTCTCCCTCGGCCGGCTCCGACAGGTCCGCGAGGTCGACGCCGCGGGCGGCACGATCACCGTCGAGGCGGGCGTGATCCTGGCCGACGTCCAGGCCGCGGCCCAGGCCGTCGACCGCCTCTTCCCGCTCTCGCTCGGCGCCGAGGGCAGCTGCACGGTCGGCGGCAACATCGCGACCAACGCCGGCGGCACCGCGGTGCTGCGCTACGGCATGATGCGCTCGCTGGTGCTCGGGCTCGAGGTCGTGCTGCCGGACGGGCGCGTGTGGGACGGGCTGCGCTCGCTGCGCAAGGACAACACCGGCTATGACCTGACCCAGCTCTTCATCGGCGCCGAGGGCACCCTCGGCATCGTCACCGCCGCCGTCCTGACGCTGCACCCCGCGACGCCCGCCCGCGCGACCGCGTGGGTCGCGCTCCCCTCCGTCGCCGCGGCGGCGACCCTGCTCCCGCTGTTGCGTGAGTACGCCGCCGAGCGGCTCACCACCTGGGAGCTGGTCTCGCGCCCGGCGCTCGAGCTGGTGCTGGCCGCCGGTCTCGCGGACCCGCTGGCGAGCGACGCCGAGTGGTTCGGCCTGATCGAGATCGCGGGCCCCGCGGGTGCGAGTGTCGACGACGACCTGGAACGGGCGCTGGCCGCCGCCGTCGAGGCCGGCCTGGTGCTCGACGCCGCGGTCGCCGGCTCGCCCGCGCAGCGGTCGGGGCTCTGGGCCCTGCGCGAGCGGGTCTCCGAGGCCCAGGAGTCGCTCGGCCCGACGATCAAGCACGATGTCTCGGTGCCGATCACCTCGCTCGACGACCTCGTCGCGCGCCTCGGGCCGGCGCTGGAGAGCGCCCTGCCCGGGATCCGGCCGATCGTCTACGGCCACGTCGGCGACGGCAACCTGCACTACAACCTCAGCCGTCCGGCTTCCCTCTCAGGCGACCATTTCGTCGCTCAGGCCGCGATGTTGTCGACGATCGTGCACGAGTGCACCGTCGAGCTCGGCGGCTCCATCAGCGCCGAGCACGGCCTCGGCTCCGGGAAGGCGGCCGCCGCAGCGGCGTACAAGAGTGACGTCGAGGTCGACCTGATGCGCGCGGTCAAGAACGCGCTCGACCCCGCCGGGCTGATGAATCCCGGCAAGGTGCTGGCCCCGGACTGAGCCTCAGCGACCGACGACGGCGTAGTCGTCGGCGTCGAACTTCGCGCGGCGCTTGTACTCGAGGCCGAGCCCCGGCCAGTTGGTGGTGATCCGGCCGTTGGCGTTGCGGTACCACGACGAGCAGGCCGACCAGACGCTGTTGGCGAGGCGGCCTTGGAGCTTGTCGTCGAACTCCTGGTCGACCTCCGGCTTGACCGTGAGCGGCCCGCCGGCGACGTCGAGGTGGTCGACGAACTCGCGCACGTAGGTCGCCTGCACCTCCAGGAAGAAGACGATCGAGCCGCCACCGGTGTTGGTGTTGGGGCCATACATCATCAGCAGGTTGGGGAAGCCCGGCACCGTGAGCCCGCAGTAGGCGCGGGCGCCCTCGTGCCACTGCTCGTGCAGGTCCTGCCCGCCGACCCCGGTGATCGCCATCGGCGACAGGAACTCGGTCGAGCGGAAGCCGGTGCCGTAGATGACCACGTCGGCCTCGTGCAGCTCGCCGTCGGTCGTGCGGACACCGTCGGGAGTGATCTCGGCGATGCCGGTGGTGATCACGTCGACGTTGGGCTTCGCGAGCGCCGGGAGGTAGTCGCTGGAGAACAGGATCCGCTTGCAGCCGACCGGATAGGAGGGCCACACCTTCTCGAAGAGCCCGGGCACCGGCTTGGTCTGCTTGGCCATGTGCCGGCGGCTCATCCGGTGGATCAGCGCCGAGAGCGGCTTGCTGTAGAGGAAGGCCGTGCTCAGGCCTTCCATGACGGCATACCAACCAGCGCGCTCGGCCAGCTGCGTCGCCGGCACCCGCTCGAAGAGCTTGTGGTGCCCGCCATGGAACTCGGTGTCCGGCCTCGGCAGGAGGTACGGCGCCGTGCGCTGGAACATGTCGAGGTGGGCCACCTCCCGCTGGATCTCGGGGACGAACTGGATCGCGCTGGCGCCGGTCCCGATCACCGCGACCCGCTTGCCGGTGAGGTCGACGGAGTGGTCCCACTCCGCGGAGTGGAAGCTCGGCCCGGCGAAGGTCTCCCGCCCCTCGATCTCCGGCCAGGAGGGCCGGGAGAGCTGGCCCACGGCGGCGACCAGCACGTCGAGCTCCACCGACTCGCCGCCCGCCAGGGTGACGGTCCAGGTGTTCTTCGTGTCGTCGAAGGCGGCCGAGGAGACCTCGACGCCGAAGCGGACGTGGCGACGCACGTCGTAGGTGTCCGCGGCCTGCTTGAGGTAGTCGAGGATCGCCGGCTGCTGGGAGAAGCGACGCGGCCAGCGGGGGTTGGGCTCGAAGGAGAACGAGTAGAACGGTGACGGGACGTCGCACGCCGCACCGGGATAGGTGTTCTCGCGCCAGACGCCACCGACCTCGTCCGCCTTCTCGAACACCACGATGTCGTCGTGTCCTGCCTTCTTCAGCTCGATCGCGGCCGCGAGCCCGCCGAAGCCGGCGCCGATGATGCCGATGCGTGTCATGGCGGAACCTTCCCACGCTGCTGCCCAGCGCACCACGAGTTGTCCATGGACGAGGTGGCCGGCCTCCCAGCCCAGCCACCCCGCCCCTGGGACCCCGCGGTCACCGGGTCGCGGCGACGACCCCGATGAGCACCGGGCCACGAGAAGGCAGCCTGATCGGCTCCCTGCTCAAGGGATTCACCGTCGGGCCTCCCGAGCCGCACTTACGGTCGCGTAACCGTAGACCGTGACGTGCCTGTGCGCCAGACCCCCGGCCCGGGAAACTCGGAGGAATCTTGCCCGGGACGTCCGACGGGTGCGGCTGCCAGGGCGACCGGGTCGTCGGACGTCCCGCTCGACGTCCGACGATGTGGCAGCGCGAGGGCCGACGTGACACGAGACCGCCCCCGCTCCTCGGCATCGGGGGCCGAGGAACGGGGGCGGCGGTTCGGGTCAGCTCACATCAGATCGTCGAGCAGTTCGACGTCACGGGGACGCCTGCGAACCGATCCTCGAGGAACTTCAGCGCGGTCGGGTAGTAGTCGAACGCGCCACCGATGTGCCCGGGCAGGATGCCCTTGCGGAAGGTGACGTTGGCGCCCTGCGCACACCAACGCTGGGCGGTGCCCAGCCCCGCGCCGTACGGGACGACGTCATCGGTGCCCGAGTGGAAGACCAGCGTCGGCACCGACGGCTTGCGACCGTTGCCGATGAGCTGCTCGCCGATGATCTGGTTCCACTCCGGGTCGCGCAGCATCGTCGGCACCGAGCGCCCGTCGAGGGTGAGGGTGGACGACTGGATGAAGGCGTGCGTCAGCACGGTCTCGATCACGCACTCCTCCTTGAGCTCCGCGATCAGCGCGCGGCCCTTGGTGTTGAGGAACGAGTTGAGGTCGACGCCGTAGGAGCCCTCGCCCACACCGGCCAGGGCATAGCCCAGGAAGCCGACCGTCAGGGTGCCGTCGAGCTTGTCGGCCGTGGCCAGCAGGTCGCCGGGCACGCCGCCGGTGGCGACACCGGCGATCGTGAGCTCAGGGGCGTAGGCCGAGGCGATCTCGGCAGCCGCGGCGGCAGCCCCACCACCCTGCGAGTAGCCGGTGAGCCCGATCGGCGTCGAGGTGGTCAGCCCGGTGTTCGGCACGTTGAGCGCAGCGCGGACCGAGTCGAGGACCGCGCGGCCCTGGACCTCACGGCTCATGTAGGTGTGCACGCCCGGGGTGCCGAGGCCCTGGTAGTCGGTGAGGACGACGGCAAAGCCCTTGGCCAGCAGGCCGGCGATGAAGAGGTTCTCGTACTCCAGGCCGCCACCGTCGGACAGTCGCGACGGAGCACAGGTGTCACCGAGCCCCTGGGTGCCGACGGCGTAAGCGATCAGCGGACGAGGACCGGTGCCGGACCATGCCTTGTTGGGCACGACGAGCTGGCCGGTGACGGGGATCTGCGTGTTGTTGCGGTCGCTCGAGGTGTACATCATGCGGGTCACCGCGGCGTCGACCGGGACGACCTTGAGGGGCGTCACCCAGAACTGCGACGGCTCGGTGCGCACGAGCTTGCCCATGCCCGCCGGCAGCGTGGCCGGGGGCGTGTAGAACGCAGCGCCGGTCGCGCCGTCGCCGCACACGAGGCGGGCGTCGGCGAGGTCGGCGTGGTCGTAGTCAGAGCCGTCGCCGATGTTGTCGATCAGGATGTCGAGGCGATTGGCGCCCGCAGTGTTCACGGACAGCGACTTGGTGGCGGTGCCGTTGTACATCGCGCCCGTGTCGGCGGCCTCGACCCCGTCGGCGAAGATCCGGAACCGGACCGATCCCAGCCAACCCTGCGAGTCGTCGACGCCCACCTTCGCGGTGAAGGCCGAGCACTGCCCGCCCAGGTTGTAGCTGATGAAGGCTCCGGCGTGGGCGCCGAGCCCCTTGGCGTAGGTCACTCCGTTGAGCTTCAAGGCCGGCCCGTCGCCGGCAGCCGTCCCGCCGTTGGCGCGATCGCGCTCGACCGGGCCCCAGCCGTTGGTGGGCACGCCCAGGAAGGGCCAGTCACTGGCGTAGACCGACGAGCTGGGCGGAGCAGGCAGCGTCGTCGGGGCGGCGACACCGTCGCCCGAGCAGCGGAACTTCGCGCTGGCCCAGTCGGCGTGGTCGGCGTCCGCACCACCCTCGGCCTGGGAGACGAGCAGGTCGACGGTCTGGGCGCCGTCGATGCTGGCGTAGATCGTCTTGACGTCGGAGGAGCCGGTCAGCGTGGCGGTCTGCGCGACCTGCACCCCGTCGGCCACGACGGCGAACACGACGCTGCCCTTGGTGCCGACCTCGTCGTCGATGCCGACCTCGGACTGGAAGAACTCGCAGTCGCCGCCGACGTCGATGCGGATGGCGGAGTCGGCGTGGACGCCGATGCCCTTCGTGTGGCTCTTGCCGTCCACCCAGATGGTGCGGCCGTCCGTGGCGCCCTGCTCACCGTTGGAGCGGTCACGCTCGGCCGGGCCCCAGCCGTTGGTCTCCGAGACGAACGGCAGGTCGGAGGCCCACACCTCGCCTGTGAGGGGCGTCGGTTCGACGCCGGAGGAAGCTGTGACCGGGGCCAGGGTCGCCGCGACGACCACGACTCCGGACAACACTGAGACGCGCGAGAACAGACTCATAGATTCCCTTTCAGGGTGCATGAGTGGGTGACCCCCGACCGCCCACGATTACGGTTACGTCACCGTAGTGGCGTGGGTCACACCCCGCTAGACCTTCCGCCACATTTTTGTGGCGGCGGTCACACGGCCCTCTCCCGCAGCGCGGTTCAGCCCAGGACCAGGCCGTCCTCGCCCACGTCGACCGTGACCGTCCCGCCGTCGGTGACCTCGCCGCCGATCAGCAGCCGCGCGAGCGGGTCGCCGATGGCGGACTGGATCAGGCGCCGCAGCGGGCGAGCGCCGTACGCCGGGTCGTAGCCGGTCTCCGCGAGCCAGGCGCGGGCCGCGTCGGTGACGTGGATCGAGATCCGGCGCACCGCGAGCCGCTGCTCGAGCAGCGCGAGCTGCAGGTCGACGATGTGCGCGAGGTCGTCCTTGGTGAGCGCGTCGAACATGACGATCTCGTCGAGCCGGTTGAGGAACTCCGGCTTGAAGGACGAGCGCACGACGCCCATCACCGCCTCGTGCTTGGCATCCGGCGCGAGCGTCGGGTCGACCAGGAACTGCGAACCGAGGTTGCTGGTCAGGATCAGGATCGTGTTGCGGAAGTCGACCGTCCGCCCCTGGCCGTCGGTGAGACGCCCGTCGTCGAGCACCTGCAGCAGGATGTCGAAGACCTCGGGGTGCGCCTTCTCCACCTCGTCGAGCAGCACCACGCTGTAGGGCCGGCGGCGGACCGCCTCGGTCAGCTGGCCGCCCTCGTCGTAGCCGACGTAGCCGGGAGGAGCGCCGACGAGCCGGCTCACGCTGTGCTTCTCGGAGTACTCGCTCATGTCGATGCGGACGATCGCCCGCTCGTCGTCGAAGAGGAAGTCGGCCAGCGACTTGGCGAGCTCGGTCTTGCCGGTGCCCGTCGGGCCCAGGAAGAGGAACGACCCCGTCGGACGGTTGGGGTCCGCGATGCCGGCCCGCGATCGCCGTACGGCATCACTGACTGCTTGTACGGCGTCGTGCTGGCCGATCAGGCGCGCGCCGATCACCGACTCCATCTCGAGCAGCTTGGTGGTCTCACCCTGCAGGAGCCGGCCGGTGGGGATGCCGGTCCAGGCCTCCACCACGTCGGCGATCTGCTCGGCGCCGACCTCGTCACCGACGAGCTTCTCGGTCACCTCCTCCTCGGAGGCCTCGGCCGAGACGATCTGCTTCTCCAGCGCGGGGATCGACTCGTAGTTGATCTTGCTGGCGCCCGCGAGGTCGCCCTCTCGCAGCAGCTTGTCGGCCTCGATGCGCAGCGCGTCGAGCTGGCGGCGCAGCTCGCCCTCGCCCTCGAGCGTCGACTTCTCCCGCTCCCAGCGGGCCTCGAGCCCGCGCAGCTCCTCCTCCTTGTCGGCGAGGTCGGCCTTGAGCGCGGCCAGCCGTTCGACGGACGCGTCGTCCGACTCCTTGGCGAGCGCGAACTCCTCCATCTTCAGCCGGTCGACCTGGCGGCGGAGCTGGTCGATCTCCTCCGGGCTCGACTCGTGCTCCATCCGCAGCCGCGACGAGGCCTCGTCGATCAGGTCGATCGCCTTGTCGGGCAGCTGGCGGCCGGTGATGTAGCGGTCGCTGAGCGTGGCGGCGGCGACCAGCGCGGCGTCGGTGATGCGCACGCCGTGGTGGGCTTCGTACTTCTCCTGGATGCCGCGCAGGATCTGGATCGTGTCCTCGACGCTCGGCTCGCCGACGAAGACCTGCTGGAACCGGCGCTCCAGCGCGGGGTCCTTCTCGATCCGCTCGCGGTACTCGTCGAGAGTCGTCGCGCCGATCATGTGCAGCTCGCCGCGCGCCAGCATCGGCTTGAGCATGTTGCCGGCGTCCATCGCGGAGTCGCCGCCGGCGCCCGCGCCGACAACGGTGTGCAGCTCGTCGATGAAGGTGATGACCTGCCCACCGGCGTCCTTGATCTCCTCGAGCACGGCCTTGAGCCGCTCCTCGAACTCACCGCGGTACTTCGCACCCGCGACCATGGCGGCCAGGTCGAGGCTGAGCAGCCGCCGGCCCTTGAGCGAGTCGGGCACGTCGCCGTCGACGATGCGCTGCGCGAGCCCCTCGACGACGGCGGTCTTGCCGACGCCGGGCTCGCCGATGAGCACCGGGTTGTTCTTCGTCCGCCTGCTGAGGACCTGGATCACACGCCGGATCTCGGCGTCGCGGCCGATGACCGGGTCGAGACGTCCGTCCTGCGCCGCGCGCGTGAGGTCGATCGAGAACTTCTCGAGGCTCTCGTACGTCGACTCCGCATCCGGGCTCGTGACGCGCCGGTTGCCACGGATGGCCGTGAGGCCCTCGCGCAGCCCGGCCTCGGCCAGGCCGGCGTCGGTGAGGATCTTGCGGGCCGTCGACTCGACCGTGGCGAGGGCGATGAAGAGGTGCTCGGTCGCGACGTAGTCGTCCTTCATGCTGCCCGCGAGGTCGATCGCGCTGGCCAGGACGCGGGTCAGCGCCGCGCTCGCGGCCGGCTGCTGCACGGTGGCGCCGCTCGCCTTGGGCAGCGCGGCCAGGGCCTGCTCGGCCTGCGCGGTCAGCACGGCGGCGTCGAGGCCGGCCTTGGTGATGAGGTTGCGGGCCGTGCCGTCCTCCTGGCGCAGCAGCGCGACCAGCAGGTGGATCGGCTCGGTCTGGGTGTTGCCGGCCGTGGTGGCGGACAGCTGCGCGGCCTCGATGACCTCGCGGCTGCGGGTGGTGAACTTCTCGGCGCCGAACTGGCTCAACTCTGCTCCTCCATCGAGTCATGGTCGACCACTGGTCGATCACTGGTGGACCACTGTGGTGCACCGCCGGTTCAACGCGCCAGAAGTTGAGTCGATTCCCCTCAACTTGGCCGAATGTCGGTGTGCCGTGCCATCGTGCCCGCACAGCCGTGAGGAGACAGATGTACGACGACAAGCTGGCCCGGATCCGCAAGCTGCTCGCGCAGGCGGAGGACCCCGCGGCGACCACCGCCGAGGCGGAGGCGTTCAACGCCAAGGCCGCAGAGCTGATGGCGCGCCACGGTGTCGACGCCGCGCTGCTCGCGGCCGCCGACCCGGGTCGCGAGGTGGTCGGCGACCTGACCGTCGAGCTGCTGGCGCCGTACGCCTATGAGAAGGGCACGCTCGGCGCGGCTGTCGCGCGCGGCCTGCGCTGCAGTGCCGTCCTGCGCAAGCAGCGCGGTGGCGGCGAGACCGCCCACTCGCTGCACCTGTTCGGCCACACGACCGACCTGGTGCTGGCCGAGATGCTGCTGACGAGCCTGATGGTGCAGGGCACCGGCGAGCTCACCCGCCGACCGGTGCCGCGCGGCGAGCACCCCGCGGCCTACCGGCGCACCTGGTGGCTCGGCTTCGCCTCCGCGATCGGGCGCCGACTGGAGGAGGCCGAGGCGGCAGCCGCCCGCGACTCGGAGGCCGACTTCGCCGCGGCCGGCACGTCGGCGGCGCTGGTGCTGGCCGACCGGGCGACCCTCGCCGAGCGCTCGGCCGCCGAGGTCTACCCCCGGCTGCGCACCGCGCGGCCGCGCTACCTCTCCGGCGGTGGCATCGCCGACGGCCACGCTGCCGGTGAACGGGCCGACCTCGGCCGCGCCACCCGCGTCGGCGCCACCGATCGCAAGCGGCTCGGCTGATCGGTCAGGGCTTCGCTGCGCTCGACCGGCGCTGGAGCTCCACCGTCATCGCGATCATGCCGTCGATCATCCGGTCGCGGTCGAGCTCGGTCGGGGTGATGAGCTGCCCGAGCACGAAGCGCACCACCAGCTCGGCGCTCACCTCGGTGGCGTCGCGGTCGAGATCGGGCCACCTCTCCAGCATCATCTCGACCACCCGCCGGCGGACCGGCTTGATGATCGCGTGGGTCTGCACGGTGAGCAGGGGGATCAGGCCGTCGGTCGACCCGGCCTGCGCGTCCTTCACCATCCGGCCCAGGATGCGGTGCCCGGCCATCTCGTCGAGCAGCCACACGAGGGAGGAGCGCATCGCCTCGTCATAGCGCTCGGCACCCGACATCCGTCCCTCGATCCCCGCGAGGAAGCGGGACACCTCGCGCTCGAACAGGGCCGTCACGAGGTCGTCCTTGGAACCGAACTCGTTGTAGATCGTCTGCCGGCTGACACCCACCTCGTCGGCGAGGTCGACCATCCGCACCTGGGTCCAGGAGACCTCAGCCGCGCGGGACCAGGCGGCGTCGAGGATCGAGGAGCGCAACAGGCTGTGCACGCGCTCGCGGAACAGGCCCCCGGTCCGCGCCTCAGTCGGCTCTCTCATGGCGCAATCGTGACACGCGGAAGTGGCTCAGGAAAAACCGATCAGCCCTGGCTGACGATGCGCTCGGCCGCCGGCTCGTCTCGCGATCACGCCTCGGGCTTGGGGTGATCGGGGAGGTCGGTCGCGTCGTCCTGGTCGACGAGGACGGCACGACAGAAGTCCTCGCCGAACGGCGTGAGGTTGATCGAGCGACGCAGGACCTTGGCGTGCCGCACGGACTTCATCGCCTCGATCACGTCGGGCTGGGCCTCGAGCACCTGGTACTCCATCGGGTCCCTGACCAGCTCGCGGGAGAACCACACCATCCCGAGCCGGAACAGGTTGTGCAGGTAGGACGGGACCTGGTCGACGTAGCGACAGCCCGCCCGGGGCCCGATCATCGTCAGGCCGGGCTTGACCAGCGTCGAGCTGACCATGCCGACGGCCCCACCGGTGCGTACGTCGACGCTGGGCTGCGGCCCGCCACGCATCAGCAGCACGAGCACCCGCGCCTCGTCGGGGGCCAGCTCCTCGAGGATGCGTGCGTAGGCGGGGTGGGCGGCGTCGGTGCGCCAGACGTCGCGGCTGCGCTCGAGCAGCTCGGTGCCGCGCTCGCGCAGGCTGGGCACGCGGCGCAGCATCCGCTCCCCCGCGTCCTGCAGGGGCGTGGTCCGCTGCTGGCCCGGTGCCAGCACGGGGTCGGCCAGCTCCCCGAACGAGTCGCCGATCTGGGCGAGGATCTCCGGGAGCGGGGCGCCCGCGGAGAGCGCCCGCGTGACGTCGGAGACGAGGTGGGCGGTCTTGCCGACGTCCTTGACGAGGGCCTGCGCCTCCTCCCGGTCGGTGGTGGCGCGAGCCAGCCGGCCGGCGACCCTGGCCGAGGTCATCAGGCCCCACTCGGTGCCGTGCAGCCAGGTCGACGCCGCGAGTCGGGCCAGCCCCGGCACGTCGGTCATCCCGGGTCCGATCGGCTCGGGGACGTGCACCGGCCCGTCGTCGTCGCTGTTGTCGAGCTCGATCGTCATCCGCCACCCACTCCAAAGATCGCCAAGTGCACCAGCCCACCAGCAAAGCCCATGATGGCGCCATGGGCGTAGAGCATCCACTCGTCCTCCTTGAAGGCCGAGCGCATCATCTCCACGAACTCCTCGGGCGGCAGGGCCTTGGTGCGCTCGGAGAACAGCTGCTGGATCCGCACGCCCTGCTGGCGGCTGAACTCCGGGTCGCGGAACGGGCGGACGGTCTGCAGCATCGCCTCCTCGGCGAAGGAGTCCTTGATGTTGTCGTAGGACCGGCGCCCGATCGCGATCCGGGCGGCCGCCCGCAGTGGGCCGGCGGCCTTGTCGATCGCCGGGCCGAGGGCACCGACGAGCATCTGCCGGGTGCGATCACCGCGCGGACCGTCGAGCAGGAAGTCGCCGATGCGCTCGAGGGTGACGACCTCGTCGGCGATCAGCCGCGCATAGATCTCCGCAGCCTCGTCCTGACGGCGCAGGAAGAGCCCGTGGAAGCGGAAGCCGAAGTAGCGCTTCGGCACCAGCGGCTCGAAGATCAGCCACATGCCGAGCTTGTTGGTGATCCACCCGACCAGGATGCCGAGCACGGGCAGCAGCCACGCCTGGTGGAACCAGTGGTCGGCGAACGCGACCGGGACACCGAGCAGGAAGCCGAAGATGGCACCGAAGTGGACCATCATCCGCAGCTCGTGGGCGCCGATGTCGCGGAAGACCCGGACGACGAGCTCGGGGTGCTCGCGGAAGTGGTTGATGATCATCAGCTTGGGGTCGAGCAGCTGGTCGATGTGCTCACCGATCTGCCCGGTCACCGACCGCGCCACGGCGGGCAGCTGCAGCTGCACGCGCGAGACGAGGGCGCGCTTGCCGACGGCGGGCAGGTCACGCCAGAGGCTGGGGTGCTCGCGCCGCATGACCGAGTCGACGAGCTCGGGCAGCTCGGGTTCGAAGACCTTGACGATGTGGTCGGCGATCCGGTCGGGCTCGAGCTGCTCGTAGAAGTCGGCGGGCGTGCCGATCTTGGCGATCGCCTTGTCCACCGCGATGCTGCCCATCTTGGCGGCGCGGGCCGGCACGATGCCCTGCCAGCCGATGCCGCCGGTGAGCAGGCCGGGGATCTCCTGGATCTTGTGCGGCGCGCGACGCGTCAGCTCAGCCAGACCGCGAACCCTCACCCCGTGGAAGTGGATCGGGAAGAACAGCATCCACAGCCCGGTGAGGTTGATGAGCCAGCCGATCGCGGCGGTGAACAGCGGGATCGAGGCGAAGGCCAGCCACTCCATCGGCGTGTCGATCCGCTGCAGCGTCCAGTCCACGTGCAGCAACCAGTCCCAGACGTCTGCCACGGTCACAACTCCACTCACGGCCGGGGCCCGGCCTGTCAGGCGCACCCTAGGGCCTCCACACACACGCCACGAGTGACTACGACAATATGGTGTACAAATAGCGCCCATTCGTCAAGCAACGCGGGTGCGGAGCCCCGGACTGCGGGCTTTCCTGACATCGTGGAGGCCATGACCGTCACGATGCATTCCGACGCCTGGCTGGTCGTGATCGATCCGCAGCGCATCTTCGCCTCGCCCGACAGCCCGTGGGGATCGCCGATGTTCACCGACATCCTCGATCCCGTACGGCGCCTCGCGGCCGTCGCAGGCGACCGCACCGTGGTCACCCGCTGGGTGTCCCCCGACCCGGCGCAGGGCAGCTGGGCGCCGTACCTCCAGGCGTGGCCGTTCGCCGACGTGCCGAGCGACGACCCGCTCTTCGACGTCGTCGACGAGCTGTCGGACCTGGCGGGGACGGTCGTCACGGCGACCACCTTCGGCAAGTGGGGGCCCGCGCTCGCCGAGGTCACCGGTCCGACACCGCGGCTCGTGATCGCGGGCGTCGCCACCGACTGCTGCGTCATCTCCACCGCCCTGGCAGCCGCGGACGCTGGCGCCACCGTGACGATCGTGTCCGACGCCTGCGCCGGCTCGACGCCGGAGAACCACCGGTCGGCGCTGGCCGTGATGGGCCTCTACCCACCGCAGATCACCATCGCGACCACCGCCGAGGTGCTCGCGTGACACGCGTGATCCACACCGGTCAGGCGCTCGTCGACGTCGTGATCGAGGTGCCCGACCTGCCCGAGCGTGGGCAGAACGTGATGGCCACCTCCGTCACCGACTACGCCGGCGGCGCGGTGACGGTGCTGGTCGCGGCCGCGCGGTCGGGTGCCCGGTGCGTGCACGCCGGCGCCCACGGCACCGGACCGCACGGCGACCTCGTGCGCGAGGCGCTCGCGGCGGAGGGGGTCGAGCTGAGCGCGCCCCCGATCAGCGGCCACGACACCGGCATCTGCGTCGTGCTGATCGAGCCGAGTGCCGAGCGCACCTTCGTCACCACCCTCGGCGCCGAGCGCGAGATCACGTCCGAGTCGCTCGCGACGTCGGCGCCGCAGCCCGGGGACCTCGTGTGCGTCACCGGGTTCTCGCTCGCGCTCGAGCAGACCGGCAAGCCGCTCCTGGCCTGGCTGCGCACCCTGGACGCCGGCGTCGTCGTGGTGCTCGACCCGGGCTCGGCCTTCGCCGGCCTGTCCCCGCACGTGCGGACCGAGATGCTCGCCCTCACCGACGTCTGGTCGAGCAACCTGGAGGAGGCTGCCGACATCCTGGGCACGCCCCAGGCCGACGACCTGGCCGCCGTGACTGCCGCGGTCGCCCCGCTCCTGCGCGGGGATGCGATCACGATCGTCCGCGACGGAGCGGCCGGCTGCGCCGTACTCGTCGACGGCGAAGCTGTCCTCGTGCCGGGCTTCCCGCAGACGCCCCTGGACACCAACGGTGCCGGCGACACCCACACGGGAGCCCTGCTGGCCGAGGTGGCCGCGGGCACCCCCTGGGTCGAGGGCTGCCGCCGGGCCAATGCCGCAGCGGCGATCAAGGTGACACGACGCGGCCCCGCGACTGCGCCCACCGCCGCCGAGGTCGACGCGTTCCTGGCGGAGCAGGCGTGAACCTGCCCGTCCTGCAGGCCGACTGCTCGCAGTGCTTCGCGCTGTGCTGCGTGCTGCTGCCCTTCCAGAAGGGCGAGAGCTTCCCGGAGACGAAGCCGAGCGGCGTGCCGTGCCACAACCTCGACGACCGCGACCGCTGCGGGATCCACGCGACCCTGCGCGAGGACGGCTGGTCCGGCTGCGTGGCCTTCGACTGCTTCGGCGCCGGCCAGCAGGTCGCGCAGGTGACCTACGGCGGGGTCTCGTGGCGCGAGGGCGGCAACCTCGGCGAGATGGCGGCGGTGCTCTCGGTGATGCGCCAGCTGCACGAGATGCTCGCGCTGCTCGACGAGGCCGTACGGCGCAGCGCCGGCCCCGCAGGCCCGTGGCTCGAACGCGTCGTGGGCCTGGTCGGCGGCACCCCCGAGGAGCTGCTCGCCCTCGACATCGACCAGCTCCGGCTCGAGGTGGGCGCGGTGCTCGGCGAGGCGAGCCGCGGCGTCCGTGCGCACTGGACCGACGCGCTCGACCTGACCGGTCAGGACCTCGCCGGGCGCGACCTGCGCGAGCTCGACCTGCGTGGCGCAGCGCTGCGCGGGGCGGTGCTCCTCGGCGCCGACCTGCGTGGCTGCGACCTCACCGATGCGGACCTGCTCGGGGCCGACCTCCGCGGCGCCGACGCCCGTGGGGCGGAGCTGTCGGAGGCGCTGTTCCTCACCGTCGCGCAGCGCGCGGTGCTCCGGGTCTGACCCGGGCCGGGCTCAGGGCTGGCGCCAGACCACGACCGACTGGCCGGCGGCCGAGTGGCGCAGCACGGGCAGCGTGTTGGGGTGGACTGCCCCCGCGGCCGCGCGGGCCTGGCGTAGCGCCGCCCGGGTCGCCTCCAGCTCGGCGACGAGGTCCTCGTTGCGGTGGCGCAGGGCGGTGACCTGGTTGTCGAGCTCGAGGATGCGGCGCACGCCCTCGATCCCGGTGCCGTGGGCCGTCAGGTCGGCGATCTCACGCAGCAGCTCGAGGTCGTGGTGGGAGTAGCGCCGGCCGCCGCCCGGCGTGCGCCTGGGCGTGATCAGCCCCATCCGCTCGTAGGCACGCAGGGTCTGCGGGTGCAGCCCGGTGAGCTCGGCCGCCACGCTGATGACGTAGACGGCCGCGTCGGGCGAGGGGGTGCCGAAGGTGTTCACTGGGCGTCCCGGAAGAGCTGATCACGCACCGGCGTCGACGCAGTGGCGGCGCGGTAGGTCGCGAGCGCCTCGCGGGCAGCCTCGTCGAGGGTGGCCGGCACGACGACCGCGATCGTGGCGAGCAGGTCGCCGTGGGTGCCGTCGGGCTTGCGGGCGCCCTTGCCGCGGACACGGAAGGTCCGGCCGTTGGGGGTGCCGGCCGGCACCTTCAACGTGACCGGGGCGCCACCGAGGGTCGGGATCTTGATGTCGCCACCCAGCGCGGCCTCGTCGAACGAGACCGGCACCTCGATGGTGAGGTTGTCGCCCTTGCGTCCGAAGACCGGGTGGCCGGCCACCTTGATCGCGACGATGAGGTCGCCCGCCGGGCCACCGCTCTCGCCCGGGGAGCCCTTGCCACGGAGCCGGATCTTCTGGCCGTCCTTGACCCCGGCCGGGATCCGCGCCTGGACCGTGCGCGCGGAGGTGCCACGACCGGTGCCGTGACAGACCGGGCACGCCTCGTCGTAGACGAGCTGGCGACCGTGGCAGGTCGGGCAGGTCTCATTCATCGAGAACGCACCGCCCACCCCGGCCACGACGTAGCCGGCGCCCTCGCACTCGGGACAGATGTGGGGTCGGGTGCCGGGCTTGCCACCGGTGCCCTTGCAGGTGGGGCAGGCCGCATCCGAGGTCAGGCGCAGCGAGATCGTCGTGCCGTCGAGGGCGTCGACGAACCCGATCGTGGTCGTGGCCTCGAGGTCGGCGCCCTTGCGGGGCCGGGCCTGGCGCTGCTGGCGGGCTCCGCCACCACCGAAGAGGTCGCCGAACATGTCGCCGAAGCCGGCGCCACCGGCCTGGTCGCGCAGCAGGTCGTTGATGTCGAACCCGCCCTGGCCGGCGCCCCCGCGGTTGAAGCCGCCGAAGCCGCCACCGCCTGCGGTGAGCGCGCGGAACTCGTCGTACTTCTTGCGCTTGTCCGCGTCGCCCACGACGTCGTAGGCCTCCGCCACCGACTTGAAGGTGTCGTGCTTCTTGGCGTCGTCGGGGTTGGAGTCGGGGTGGTTGGCGCGCGCGAGCTTGCGGTAGGCCTTCTTGATGTCGTCGGCCGTCGCGTCCTTGCTCACGCCGAGCACGGCGTAGAAGTCCTTGGCAGCCCAGTCGTTGCGGAACCCGTCGTTCTTGTCAGCCATGCGCTCACCTCCTCCTCGTGGGTCGGGTCTGCTGGGACGTCATGGGGACCGGTCGTTCGGACGACCACTCCCCATGACGTTGTGATCGGTCGGTCAGCTCTCGGGCGTCTCGGGGTCGACGACGAGCACCTGCGCGGCGCGCACCACCCGGTCGTTGATCTTGTAGCCGGCCTTGGCCACCACCTTCGCGGTCACCACCTCGACGTCCGGGTCGGTGCCGAGGTGGCTCAGCGCCTCGTGCAGCGTCGGGTCGAACGCCTCGCCCGGCTCGCCGAAGCGGGTCAGGCCGAGCCCGTTCACGATCCGCTCGAGCTGCTCGGCCACGGCCTTGAGGCCGCCCTCGAGCTCACCGTGCTCACGCGCGCGGTCGATCGTGTCGAGCACCTCGACGATCGGCTGCAGGACCTTGTACGTCGCGTTCTCGGCGATCAGGCCACGGTCGCGGTCGACACGGCGCTTGTAGTTGAGGAACTCCGCCTGCAGGCGCTGCAGGTCGGTCGTGCGCTCCGCCAGCTGCTCCTCGACCGACGCGACCTGCTCGACCTCAGCGACGTCCTGGGGCTCGAGCGGACCCCCCTCCTCGAGGAGGTTGTCGATGCCGCTGATCTCCTCGGCGTGCGGGTCGACCGGGGTGTCGGCGCCGGCCGAGGCCGAGGCGCCCTCAGCGGGCACCTCGACCTCGGTCTCGTTCGCCATCTCGGCTGCTTCGTCCCCGAAGGATGAAGTCACTTGGACTCACCCTCGGCGGTCGCACCGTCCGACGAGTCGTCGGCGGGCTCGTCGACGATCTCGGCGTCGACGATGTCGTCGGCCTGGTCGTCGCCAGCACCCTCGGTCGCGTCGCCGGCGTTGTCGGCCTCGGCGGCGGCGTACATCGCGGCGCCCATCTTCTGGCTGGACTCACCGAGCTTGGTGACACCGGCCGTGAGGTCCTCGGCCGAGGCGTCCTCCTTGGCCAGGGTCTCCTTGAGCGCGTCGACGTCGGCCTGGACCTCGGTCTTCACGTCCTCGGGGATCTTCTCGCCGTTCTCGGTGAGGAACTTCTCGGTCGAGTAGACGAGGCTGTCGGCCTGGTTGCGGACCTCGATGGCCTCGCGACGCTTGGCGTCCTCCTCGGCGTACTGCTCGGCCTCCTTGACCATGCGGGCGACCTCGTCCTTGGACAGGGCCGAACCGCCGGAGATCGTCATCGACTGCTCGCGACCGGACGCGTGGTCCTTCGCGGAGACGTGCACGATGCCGTTGGCGTCGATGTCGAAGGTGACCTCGATCTTCGGGATCCCGCGCGGGGCCGGCGGCAGCCCGGTCAGCTCGAAGTTGCCGAGCGGCTGGTTCTGCGACCAGAGCTGGCGCTCGCCCTGGGCGACCTTGATCTCGACCGACGGCTGGTTGTCGTCGGCGGTGGTGAAGATCTCCGAGCGCTTGGTCGGGATCGTGGTGTTGCGCTCGATGAGGTTGGTCATCACGCCGCCCTTGGTCTCGATGCCGAGGGAGAGCGGGGTGACGTCGAGGAGCAGCACGTCCTTGACCTCGCCCTTGAGGACGCCGGCCTGGAGGGCGGCGCCGACGGCGACGACCTCGTCAGGGTTGACGCCCTTGTTGGGCTGCTTGCCGCCGAGCAGCTCGGTGACGAGATCGGAGACGGCCGGCATGCGGGTCGAGCCACCGACGAGCACGACGTGGTCGATCTTGCTGACCTCGACGCCGCCGTCCTTGAGCACCGACTTGAAGGGCTCGCGGGTGCGGTCGAGGAGGTCGGCGGTGAGCTTCTGGAACTCGCTGCGCGTCAGCTTCTCCTCGAAGTGCAGCGGGCCGCCCTCGCCGTGGGTGATGTAGGGCAGGTGGATCGTGGTCTCGCTCGAGGACGACAGCTCGATCTTGGCCTTCTCGGCGGCCTCCTGGAGGCGCTGCTTGGCGATCTTGTCGGCCGCGAGGTCGACGCCGTTGTTGTCCTTGAACTTCTTGACCATCCACTCGACGACCCGGTTGTCCCAGTCGTCGCCACCGAGGTGGTTGTCACCGGAGGTCGCCTTGACCTCGACGACGCCCTCGCCGATCTCGAGCAGGGACACGTCGAACGTGCCGCCACCGAGGTCGAAGACCAGGATCGTCTGGTCGTCGCCCTTGTCGAGGCCGTAGGCCAGCGCGGCCGCGGTCGGCTCGTTGACGATGCGCGAGACGTTGAGGCCCGCGATCTCGCCGGCCTCCTTGGTCGCCTGGCGCTGGGCGTCGGAGAAGTAGGCGGGGACCGTGATGACGGCGTCGGTGACGGTCTCACCGAGGTAGGCCTCGGCGTCGCGCTTCAGCTTCTGCAGGATGAACGCGCTGATCTGCTGGGGCGTGAAGTCCTTGTCGTCGATCTTCTGCTTCCAGTCAGTGCCCATGTGGCGCTTGACGGAGCGGATGGTGCGATCGACGTTGGTGACGGCCTGCCGCTTGGCGACCTCACCGACGAGGACCTCACCGGACTTGGCGAACGCGACCACCGACGGGGTGGTGCGAGCGCCTTCTGCGTTGGCGATGACGGTGGGTTCTCCACCTTCGAGGACGGAGACGACGGAGTTCGTCGTCCCGAGGTCAATGCCGACCGCACGAGCCATGGGGTGTACCTCCTGGGATACAGAGTGTTTTTGCGTCTGTTGCGATGTCTGGGTGTTGGCGCAACGCCATCTTGCCGCGACAGCGACGAGTCTGGCAAATAAGTTGAGTCGATTCAACTCAAGTCTGTTCAGGGGCTCCAACGCAGGACCAGTCGTCCTTGTTCCGGGCCCGACGACTTTTCCCAACTGCCTGCGCCACCCCGTTCCTGGTCGCACACTTCTGGGGTGATCCTGCGAGCCGACGTGCGCCACCTCGTGGTGGTGGCGCTCGCCGTACTCCTCGTCACGTCGGTGCTGCTGACCGCGCGGGCCCGCGGAGCGGACGCCGCCCTGTGCGAGCGGCACGCCACCGACGCGGCGGCCCGCGCCCAGCTCGTGACGGGCAGCGGCACCCCGATCGCGGTCATCGGCGACTCGTGGACCGTCGGCCTGGGGCTGGACGACCTCGGCGACTCCTGGCCCAGCGAGCTCGCGGCCCGGGTCACGGTCGCCGGCTTCTCCGGCTCGGGCTTCAGCCGGCGCGCCAGCCACTGCGGCAACCGCGCCTTCGCCACCCGCGTCGCCGCCACCCGGGGTGCCGACCTCGTCGTGGTGGCGGGCGGCCTCAACGACGTCGACCAGCCGACGGCCGACATCCGCGCGGGCTTCCGCTCGCTCATGGACTCCCTCGAGGGGCGTCGCGTCGCCGTCGTCGGACCCGCGTCCGCACCGTCGCGGGCCGCCCGCGTCGCGCGGGTCGACGCCACGCTGGCCGCGCTGTGCGAGGAGTACGGCGTCGCCTACCTCGACACCAGCGCGTGGGAACTCTCCTACCTGTCCGACCGGCTGCACCTCACCCGCGCCGGCCACGCGGCGTACGGCAAGCGCGTCGCGAGCGAGCTCGCAGCCCGCGGTCTCCTGGGCTGAGGCTGGGGTGCGCGGCCGCCTGTCCCGCAGGTAGGTAACCAGTTACCTACCGCGCGCTGAGGGCGCGCAGCCACACGGGCAAGGCCGTGACGGTCTGCGTGACGGTCGGGCGAGGCTGGGGAGGCTGGGGACGGCTGGTTATGTTCGAGACATGACTTCCGTTCCCAGCCTCCCGCTCCACGACGGCACTTCGATCCCGCAGCTCGGCTTCGGCGTCTACCAGGTGCCGCCGGCCGAGACCGCCGCGACCGTGCTGACGGCCTTCGAGGTCGGCTACCGCCACATCGACACGGCGCAGATGTACGAGAACGAGGAGGGCGTCGGTGCGGCCATCAAGGACTCCGGGCTCGCGCGCGACGACCTCTACATCACGACGAAGCTCAACAACGGCTTCCACCTCCCCGACGACGCACGCCGGTCACTCGAGGAGTCGCTGACCCGGCTCGGGCTCGACCAGGTCGACCTCTTCCTCATCCACTGGCCGCTGCCGACGCGCTACGACGGCGACTTCGTCTCCACGTGGGAGACGCTGGTCGCGCTGCAGGAGGAGGGCAAGGCACGCTCGATCGGCGTCTCCAACTTCCAGCCCTCCCACCTCGACGAGATCGTCGCGAAGACCGGCGTCGTCCCCGTCGTCAACCAGGTCGAGGTGCACCCGTTCTTCGCCAACGAGGACGTCCGCGCGACCAACGCACGCCACGGCGTGGTCACCGAGGCGTGGTCGCCGATCGCGCAGGGCAAGGTCAACGACGACCACGTGATGGGCGAGCTCGCCTCGCTCGTCGGGAAGTCGCCGGCCCAGGTCGCCCTGCGCTGGCACCTCCAGCGCGGCGACGTCGTCTTCCCCAAGTCGATGCACCGCGAGCGGATGCAGCAGAACTTCGACCTCTTCGACTGGTCGCTTCCCGACACGCACATGGCAGCGATCGACGAGCTCGACGCCGGCGCGGCCGGGCGCCTCGGTCCCGACCCCGACCTGTTCGACTACATCCCCCACTGAGTCGGGCGCCAACCTCACGGTGCAGGCGTCGCCGTACGCCCGCACCAGTAGTCACGGCCCTGAGCCACCGCCGACCAGTCGCCACTCGCCATCCCGCTCGGCAAGCGAGTAGAACCAGGTCAGCCTGCCGGGTGGGATGGAGCCGTCGTCGCTTCCGGAAGTCGTGAGGACAGTGGAATAGGTGACTTCACCAGCACGCAGGCCGGCGGGCTCGCCGATCGGCTCGAACGCACTGACCTCCACCGCCTCGCAGAGCTCCCCGTTGCCGACGGTGAACGTGTCAGTGCCGAGTGCCTGCGCGGTGACGCAGTCCTCGGCGAGGAGGGCCCGCAGGTAGGTCTCGAGGACCACGGCGTGTGATGCGTCAGCCTGGGGCGGCGGGACGGCACGGACGAAACCCCATGATCCGCTCGCCGTCCGCAACGTCATGGGGACCGGTCGTCCGAACAACCGGTCCTCATGACGTTAGCGCGGAGCCACCCTCAGACCCCGAGGGACGTCGTCCACTGCGTCAGCAGGTGGGTCAGCCGCGTCCGCTCGAGGTCAGAGAACCCCGCGAGCAGGCGTTCCTCGTTGGCGAAGTGGATCCCGACCACCTCGTCCACCAGGGCTCGGCCTGGCTCGGTGAGGGCGATGCGACGTACGCGCCCGTCGTGCTCGACACGCTCGCGGGTCACGAGGCCGGCGGCAGCCAACCGGTCGACGCGCTTGGTCACGGTGCCCGAGGTGATCATCGTGGTCTCGGCGAGCTGACCGGGGGTCAGCGCGAACGGCGAGCCGGCGCGACGCAGCGCGGCGAGCACGTCGAAGTCCCCGTCGCTCAGGCCCGCCTGCTCGAACACGGGGCGGAGCTCGGTGTGCAGGGCGTCCGCCAGCCGGTGGAGACGGCCGATGATGCCCATCGCGCTGGTGTCGAGGTCGGGGCGCTCGCGCGCCCACTGGGCTTGCAGCCGGCCGACATGGTCGAGGTCGCCATTCACGAATCGGAATATATCTTCCTCGGCAGATATTGTCTCTTCTGTGGAAACTATTCTTCGGAGCCGGTTCGGGATCATCCTCCTGACGGCGATCGCACCGGCGGCGTGGGGCACGACCTACATCGTCACCGAGCAGTTCCTGCCCCCGGACCGGCCGCTCTTCGCGGCGCTCGTCCGGGCCCTGCCCGTCGGCCTCGTGCTGCTCGCCTGGCGACGCCAGCTGCCGCGTGGCGACTGGTGGTGGAAGGCCACGGTGCTGGGCCTGTTCAACATCGGTCTGTTCTTCCCGCTGATCTTCGTCGCGGCCTACTACCTCCCCGGCGGGCTCGCCGCGACCATCCAGGCGACCTCACCGCTGGCCGTCATGGCGCTGGCCTGGCTCCTGATCGGCGAGCGAGCCGCCGCGGCGCGCATCGTCGCCGCGGTCATCGGCCTCGCCGGCGTCACGCTCCTCGTCCTGCAGAGCCCCGACGGCGTGACCACGCTCGGGCTCGCAGGCGCTTTCGGCTCGGTGGCCGTCAGTGCGCTCGGCTTCGTGCTGATCAAGCGCTGGACCCCGCCGGTCGACATGCTCACCCTCGTCTCCTGGCAGCTCGTCGTCGGCGGCCTGGCCCTGCTGCCCGTCGCACTCCTCGTCGAGGGCGCACCCCCGGCCGTCGACGTCACCGCCGTGCTCGGCTACGCCTGGATCGCGATCTTCGGCACCGGCCTCGCCTACGTCTGCTGGTTCACCGGCCTGCGCGCCATGCCGGCCGGCGCCGTGTCGCTGATCGGCCTGATCAACCCGGTGGTGGGTACGGCGCTGGGCGTCGCGTTCGCCCACGAGGTGTTCGGCCCCATGCAGGCGCTGGGCGTGCTGCTCGTCCTCGGCGGCGTGGTGCTCGGCCAGCGCGTGACCCGTCGTCCGGCACCCGCTCCTCCGGAGCCGGTGGCAGACGTCGGCGACCGGGCGTTGACAATGACCAGGTGAGTTCCGGGGACACCGAGCGCGTGGACGCGGCCTTCCGTCTCCGTGACGTCGCACTGTCGGCGTACGCGCCCTCCATCGTCAGTGCGATCGGGCACGGCGCGGTCCTGCCGGTCCTGGCGCTGCGCGCCCTCGACCTCGGCGCGGACGTCCCGACTGCCGCCTTCATCGTCGCCCTGCTGGGCGTCGGCAGCCTGCTCGCCTCCCTGCCCGCCGGCGCCCTCGTCGCGCGGATCGGTGAGCGCCGGGCCCTGACCACGGTCGGGTCGCTCGACGCGGTCGCGATGGCCTTCGCCGCCCTCACCGACTCGGTCGTCGCGCTCGGGCTGGCCGTGCTGCTCAGCGGCATGACCTGGACCGTCTTCATGATGGCGCGACAGGGCCACCTCATCGATGCCGTCCCGCTGGCCTTCCGTGCGCGGGCGATGGCCGCGCTCGGTGGCAGCATGCGGATCGGGGTGCTCGTCGGACCGCTGCTCGGCGCCGGCCTGATCCACCTCGGCGGGCTGACCTGGGTCTTCTGGCTGGCCGCCGCGATGTCGCTGGCGTCGGCGCTGCTGGCCCGCTCGATGCCCGACCTCGGCTCCGAGCACCGCGGTGCGACGCCGCACCTCTCGGTCGTGTCGGTGCTGATGGAGCACCGGCGCACGCTGCTCACGATCGGCGTCGCGGTCGTCATCATCTCGGCCAGTCGCGCACTGCGCATCGGCCTGCTGCCGCTGTGGGCCGAGCACGTCGGCCTGTCCGCGAGCACGACCTCGCTGATCTTCGGCGCGGCCGCAGCCGTCGACCTCGTGTGCTTCCTGCCGGGCGGCTGGCTGATGGACACCTACGGGCGGTTCGTCGTCGCCGTACCCGTCGTCGCGACCACGGCCCTCGCCTGCCTGTTGCTGCCCCTCGCGACGAGCGCGGTCACGGTCGCCGCGGTGATGGCGCTGATGGCCGTCGGCAACGGCCTCGGCGCCGGCATCGTGATGACCCTGGGCGCCGACACCGCGCCGATCGAGGGACGCGCGCAGTACCTCGGCGGCTGGCGGCTGTGCGGCGACATCGGGCTCTCCGGAGGCGCGCTGCTCGTCAGCCTCGCCGCAGCCGCGGCGCCGCTGGCGGCCGCCTGCCTGGTGATGGGCGCCGGGGCTGCGCTCGGGACGGTGTGGGTCGGCTACTTCACCCGGCGACTGGACCTCAGCCGACGGTGACGACGACCTCGTTGGAGACGAGGTCCTTGTCGGTGTCGATGACGCGGAAGGTGTTCTCGCCGGTCTGGCCGGTCTGCACGTAGGTCGAGAACGTCTGGTTGTTCACCGACGCCGTCACCGGGAAGTCCTCCCAGCTGCCGTCCTCGAGCCGCTGCACCTGGAGGATCGCGCCCTCGCCGGTGGGGTAGCTGCCGGTGAGGTCGATCTGCTGCATCGCACTGACCGACTGCTGGCCTGCGGAGAGCTCGATCTCCTTGCTGCTCGCGTCGGACGGGTCGACGGGCGCGGCGGTGGTCGACGCCGGGCTCTCCGGCACCACCGTGTCCGAGGTGATCGTGGGCTCCGGCAGGTAGAGCGAGCCGCTGCTCGTGGCGCTGCCCGCCGACGAGGCAGTCGTGTCACCGTCGAGACCGAGGACCTTGCTGCCGACGAGAGCGGCCAGGCCGCCGATGATGCCGATCACCGCGGCGACGGCGACCAGCGCGATCAGGCCGGTCAGGACCGGGCGGTCCTCGGTGTCGACCACGTGACTCTCCTCGTTGCAGGCTGGGGTGGCCGCCATTGTCGCCGACGGCCGGTCAGGAGCCCAAGCCGGCTCAGAAGCCGCGGGTCCACACGACGTCGTCGACGATGCCGCGCGAGCGCCAGCCGAGCGGCGTACGCACGAGGTCGTGGTGGTAGTAGCCGCCCACCTCCCACAGCTTCTCCGTCCCGTCGGGGTCGGTGCTCACCATCGGGTTCGTGAAGTACGCCGTCGCGCGGGCCGCATCCCCGTCGAGCTCGATCGACACC
Organism: Nocardioides allogilvus; assembly: GCF_003047285.1. Taxonomy (GTDB): domain Bacteria; phylum Actinomycetota; class Actinomycetes; order Propionibacteriales; family Nocardioidaceae; genus Nocardioides; species Nocardioides allogilvus. The sequence continues at coordinate 225,412 of NZ_PZYX01000004.1, forward strand.
TGGCCGATGAGGTGCTGGAAGCGGTCGAAGCCCGCCAGCCCCTTCTCGATCCACGGGACCACGACGGCGGGCACGTCCTTGGGGCCGCCGACGATCGAGTAGTCGAGCACCGCGTCGTCGGTGAACACGTGCGCGAGGTCCTCGAAGGAGCGCGTGTCGACCGCTCGCGTGTAGCGCGTGATGAGGTCGGTGATCTCCTGGCGGTCGCTGAGCTCCTGCAGGTCCATGGCGCGAGCCTAGAACACGTTCTAGTGTGTGGCCATGAGATTCACGTATGCCGAGGCGATGACCCAGGCGAAGTTCTACGCCCCGCTCGCCCAGGCCGCCGAGGCCGCGGGCTACACCTCGATGACGGTGGCCGACTCGCTGATCTATCCACGCGAGTCGGACTCGAGCTATCCCTACACCGACACCGGCGACCGGGAGTTCCTCGAGGACAAGGAGTTCGTCGAGACGATGGTGATGTGCGCGCACCTCTTCGCGGTCACCTCGACACTGCGGCTCACGCCGTTCGTTCTCAAGCTCCCTGTCCGGCCGCCGGTGCTCGTCGCTAAGCAGGCGTCGTCGCTGGCCTTCCTCTCCGACAACCGCCTGGGGCTGGGCGTCGGGCTGTCGCCGTGGCCAGAGGACTTCGCGACCCTCGGCGTCCCGTGGGAGCGCCGCGGCAAGCGGATGGACGAGTGCATGGACGTCCTGCGCGGGCTGACGTCGGGCGAGTTCTTCGGCTACGACGGGGAGTTCTACAGCTTTCCCGCGCTCAAGCAGAGTCCGGCGCCGACGGCACCGATCCCCCTCCTGGTCGGCGGCCACAGCGATGCGGCGCTGCGCCGCGCCGTACGCAAGGGAGACGGCTGGATGCATGCCGGCGGGGACGGGGAGGAGCTCGACCGGCTGCTCACGCGGCTGGCTTCGATTCGGGCCGAGGAGGGGGACACGCGCGACGACTTCGAGGTGCACGTCATCTCCTACGACGCCTACGACCCCGACGGCGTGAAGCGGCTCGAGGACCGCGGGGTCACCGACTGCATCGTCGGCTTCCGGGTCCCCTACATCCTGGGCCCGGACACCGAGCCGCTCGCGAAGAAGGTCGAGCACCTGGAGCGCTACGCCGAGTCGGTGATCTCGCGTGTCTCTTGACCTGTTCCGCGACGCGATCGAGGAGGCGGAGCAGCTCATCCGCAACCCGCCCTTCGACATCACCGAGCAGGAGCTCGCCGAGGGGCTCGACTACCTCGCCGGCTCGATCCGCTCGGCGATCCAGATGGCGTTCGACCACGACCTCGAGCACCCCGTTCTGATCAACCCGACGCACCAGTACTCACGCCAGGGGCTCGACAACCCCGACGCGGTCTACTTCAACGCCAACCTCACCTCCGACGCGTCGTACGTCGTCTCGGGGCGCCGCGGCACGACCGCCGACCTGTCCTTCCAGATCATGAGCGGGGGCTACACGTCCTCGGGGACACCGGACACGCTCGCCGCCTTCGACGACCGCTCGCTCCCCGTCGCCGACGACGGGACCTTCGAGTGGCGGTTCGGGCCGGAGCTCGGACTCCGGAAGGGCTCGACGCTGATCGTCCGCGAGGTCTACTCCGACTGGCTGGCGGAGGACCGGGGCACCCTGCGCATCCAGCGCCTCGACACCGCCGGGGTCCCACGCGCTCCGGTCTCGGTCGAACGGATCGAGAAGAGGTACGCCGTCGCGGCGAAGCTGCTCACCGGACGGCTGGCCACGTGGTTCGCGTTCCCGGAGTGGTTCACATACAAGGAGCCCGTCAACACGCTGACCGCCCCGGCCACGACGCCCGGCGGCCTGCCCACGCAGTTCTCCTCCATCGGGCACTACGCGCTCGCCGACGACGAGGCTCTCGTGGTCTCGGTGCCGGCCAGCGCGGCGCCGTACCAATCGATCCAGGTCGGCTCGAAGTGGTACGTCTCGACGGACTACGAGCACCACCAGACGTCGCTGACGCGCGCGCAGTCGCACGTCGACGACGACGGGATGCTGCGCTACGTCATCTCCGCGCAGGACCCGGGGCTGGCGAACTGGCTGGAGACGACCGGGCACGCGGCCGGCGTGATGATGCTGCGCTGGCAGCGGACGGACCAGGCTCCCGGTGGGCCGACGGTGTCGGTCGTGCCGTTCTCCTCGCTCGCGTCGATGGCGTCGCTGGCCCACCAGCGCGTGACGCCTGCCGAGTACGCCGCGCGGATCGAGGCGCGGCAGGTCGGGATCGCGCGGCGGATGATCTCGTGAGTGGGTCGTCTGCGCCGCAACCCTCGACGCAGAACTGAAACACGTTCTAGTCTGACGCCATGACGCTCCTCCAGGACAAGGTGATCGTGCTCTCCGGTGTCGGCCCGGGGTTGGGCCGTGCCCTCGGCGAGGAGGCTGCGCGGATGGGCGCCGACCTCGTGCTGGCGAGCCGCACCGAGCGGCGGCTGGAGAAGATGGCAGCCGTCGTCGGCGAGCTGGGGCGCCGGGCCCTCGTCGTACCGACCGACATCACCGATGAGGCGCAGCGTGCCGCCCTCGTCGAGCGAGCGCTGGCGGAGTTCGGGCGGGTCGACTGCCTGATCAACAACGCGTTCGGGATCCCGCCGATGGACCCGCTGACGACGCTCGACCTCGACGGCCTGCGCGCCGCGCAGGAGACCAACGTCTTCGCCCCACTGCGGCTGAGCGCACTGTTCGCCGACGCCCTCGCGGCGAGCAGCGGGTCGATCATCAACATCAGCTCGTGCGTGGTCTACACCTCGCAGCCGGAGTACAGCGGCTACAAGCTGTCCAAGGGCACCCTCCAGCACCTCAGCTCCAGCCTCGCGACCGAGCTCGGCCCGCGCGGCATCCGGGTCAACTCGGTCGCGCCGTCCTACATCTACGAGGACGTCAACAAGGCCTACTTCGACTGGATCGCGTCGGAGTCGGGCCGCACCCACGACGAGGTCTACGCCGAGAAGGCCGCGCCGACCGACCTCAAGCGGCTCGCGACGGCCGACGAGGTCGCGCGGGCGACGCTCTTCCTCGCCAGCGACCTGGCCAGCGCGGTCAGCGGGCAGACGCTCAACGTCGACTGCGGCGAGTTCCACTCGTGAGAGTGCGTGACGATGTCGGCACCCTCGACGACATCACCGCGACGGCCGTTCGTACGACCGGGCTCAGCGACTTCGGCGACGACACCCACGAGGAGGGACTGGGGGTTCTCCTCCAGGACTACGCCAGCGCCTCCGGCCTGACCGGCGTCGGCAACTACCGCATGCGCGGCATGGTCAAGGGCCTGCTCGTCGCGAAGCTGATGGCGCAGCAGGGCTTCAGCGCCAACCCCGCGGTGAAGGACGTCGCGATCGATAGGCCGGTCTTCATCATGGGCCTCCCCCGATCCGGCACGACGCTGCTGCAACGCCTCCTGACGGCGGACCCGGCACACCAGGGCCTCGAGCAGTGGCTCGCCGACCTGCCGCAGCCCCGCCCGCCGCGCGACACCTGGGAGAGCGACCCGATCTTCGGCGCGATGCAGGCGGGCTACGCCGCGTTCCACGAGGCCAACCCCGAGCTCGCCGGGCTGCACTACTCCGACGCGGCGTCGCACGAGGAGTGCTGGCGGCTGCTGCAGCACACCGGCCGCTCGGTCGCCTTCGAGACGCAGGCCTTCACCCCGGGCTACTCCGCCTGGCTTGCCGGGCAGGACTGGACGCCCGCCTACGAACGGCACCGCGCACTGCTGCAGCTGATCGGCCTCAACGACACCGAGAAGCGCTGGATCCTCAAGAACCCCAGCCACCTCGTCGCGCTCGATGCGATCAAGGCGGTCCACCCCGACGCGGTCGTCGTCGTCACGCACCGCGACCCGGTCGCGTGCACGGCGTCGATGTGCTCGCTGGCCGCCGCCTCGACCCGCGGCACCTCGGACGTCTTCGTCGGCGACACCATCGGTCGCACCCAGCTCGACCTGCTCGCGCGTGAGCAGGCGGCCTTCCGCGCGAGTCCGCACTCGGGCGACGTGGTCGACGTGGCCTACGACGACCTCGTCGCCGACCCGCTCACGACCGTGCGCGGGGTGTACGGCGCTGCCGGGCTCGAGTGGAGCGACGCCGGCGCCGCAGCGGTGTCGGCGGAGCTGGCGCGGTCGCGCAGCGGCGTACGCGCCCCGAAGCATGCCTACGACCTGGCCGACTACGGCCTCACCGAGGCGCAGGTGCGCGACGTCCTGACCGAGTAGTTCGCCTCGGTCTCGACACGGCGCTGGCGCGCCTGCTCAACCAGCGGCACAGGTTCGCTGGTTGAGCAGCGAGGAACGAGCGCGTCGAAACCAAGGACTCAGCGCGTGATGCGGATCGTCGCGCCGTCGCGCGGCACGCTGGTGATGTTGCGGACCTTGGGCTTGTCCTCGCCCATCGACTCGACGGCATAGGTCGAGAGGACCTCGCGCAGCACGACGACGCCCTCCATCAGCGAGAAGCCGGCGCCGATGCAACGGCGCACGCCGCCGCCGAACGGGATCCAGGTGTTGGTCGCCGGCTGTCCCTCGATGAAGCGCTCGGGCCGGAACTCCGACGGCGACTCGTGGTTGTCGGGCCGCGAGTGGGCGATGATGATCGAGGGCCCGACGGTGGTGCCGGCGGGCAGGTCATGGCCACCGATGCTCGCGGGCTTCATCAGGGTGCGCACCACCATCGGGATGACGGGGTGCAGGCGCATCGACTCCTTGAGCACCGCCTCGAGCCAGTCGTCGTCGCCCTCGACGGCCGCCGCGCGCGAGCGCTCGAGCAACGCGGGAGATCGCCCCAGCTCGTAGAGCGCCCACGCCAGCGCCGTCGCGGTGGTCTCGTGACCGGCGAGCAGGAGGGTGATGAGCTGGTCGCGGAGCTCCTCGTCGGTGAGGCGGTCATCGGTGGAGCCGCCCTCGGTGCCGACGCGGATCAGCCGGGACAGCACGTCGGTGCGCGAGTCCAGGTCGGCTGCCGCCCGACGCTCGCGGATCTCGGCGTAGATGAGCGCGTCGAGCTCGAAGGCGTTGTCCTTCGACCGCTTCCACGGGCCGAGCTTCTGCAGCCGCGGCATGCCGTAGCCGAAGAGGATCGCCGGGCTGATGTCGACGACCTTGTTGACCCGTGGGCGCATCTCGGCGAGCCGGGCCTCGTCGGTGACACCGAAGACGACGCGCAGGATCACCTCGAGGGTGAGCCGGTTCATCCGCCGGAGGGCGGAGAACGACTCCCCCGGCAACCACGACGCGACCTCGGCGGTGGCGACGTCGGTGACGAGATCGGCGTACTCACGCAACGCGTGGCCGTTGAAGGCGGGCATCAGGAGCTTGCGGGCCCGCTTGTGCTCGCTGGAGTCCTGGAGCAGCAGCGAGTGCTCGCCCATCATCGGCCCGAGGATGGCGTTGCCCTTGCCGGCGTGGAAGACCTCCGGGTCGCCGGCGAAGATCTCGCGCGCGTGCTCGGGCCGGGTGAAGAGGACGAGCGGCCGGCCCTGCGGCAGGATCCGGACCGTGAACGCGTCGCCGTAGCGCCGGTGCGCCCACGGCACGAACTGGTGGCGGAAGCGCAGCAGCCCGATGCTCTGGATGATCGCCGGCCAGCGCGGACCCGGCGGCAGCCCGTCGAGGTCGACCGGCGTCGGCGACCCGGCGAGCGGACGCATCTTCTCGTAGCGGCGGGCCGTCAGCGCGTGCGCCTCCGCGTCCGTCGTCGCCATCTGGTCGGGTCGCTGCTCCAGCGCTGTCATGACCCGAGCCTAGGCCGCAGGCGGGGGCGCTGTACGCGCAACTCAGTCAGCGCGTGAAGTTACAGGACAGTCGTCGACGGCGCCGGGACGACCTCGAAGCGGGTCGTGGCCTTCAGCTTCAGGTCTCCGCAGCTCTGCCGCAGCACCGGCCCGGGGAGCTCGACGACCTCCACGTCGGGACTGCCTCCGCCCAGCACGTGCAGCTCGCGCACCTGGTCCACACCGCTGCGTCCGGCCCGGCCGCGGCTCAGGTCGAGCGGCACTCCGCCGGCCTCGATCTCGGCGCACGCATCGACCACGTTGTCGGTCGTCAGCCGACCGAGGGTGTGGCCGCTGGGCAGCGCGAGCAGGGTGCCGGAGAACCGGTGCCCGCCGAGGTGCGTGGTCTCCCACGTCTCCTCGGGCCAGCGTGCCGCCAGCGCCGCGGTGATCGGGCGACCGATCTCGGCGCAGCACCGGTCGCGACGGCCGTTGGTGCACACCAGCCACAGCGCGCCGTCGTGGTCGGTCAGGTCGCGCTCGAGGTCGAGATCGAGGAGCGCCTCGGCGTCGGGCAACGACGCGGTGCGTACGGCGAACCCGTCGCCGTACGCCACGGCATGGAAGACGCGCACGCCCGGCCCACCGACGCCACCGTGGCGCCGGATCAGCTGCACGCGGACCCCGGACAGGCCGTCGAGGTGTCCCTTCACCGCCTCGGGCAGTCGACTCTCCGCGACGGCCTGGCGCCCCCACGCCCCGGGATACTCCACGAACAGGAAGGCAGAATCCGTCGGCGCCGTACCGGCCAGCGGCTCGCCGTCGTCGCGGCTGCCCACGTGGCAGCGGAAGTCGTCGTCAGTCATCTCATGACATTGTGCCGGGCTCATCCTGGCGGCACGGGTTGGGGAACCAGATCGGGCGACCAGGCTCGCCAGACCCCGATGTCGTTCCCCGACACCGGTCAGCGCGAAGCGTGGCCTGGCCTGGCGGGCGTTCCTTGGACCTGAGTCCTCAGAAGACTCAGGTCCAAGCGCGGGTCTGATCCGCCGAGCTGGCGCCCCGCGCCGCGAAGCTACCGAAGGGTACGGGGGTCACCCGGTGGCAAAGACCCCCCGACTGTTCGGTAGCTCCCGTTGGGCGCCGGGCAAGCCGGCGACCGGCTCCTCAGGCCGGGATCAGCCCCTCGCGGCGTGCGATCGCGGCGGCTTCGGTGCGGGAGGAGGCGGCGAGCTTGCCGAGGATGTTGGAGACGTGGACCGAGACCGTCTTGGTGCTGATGAAGAGCTGCTTGCCGATCTCGCCGTTGCTGCGGCCCTGCGCGACGAGCGCCAGGATCTCGCCCTCGCGCGGCGTCAGGCTCACGGTGTCGACCTGCGACCGAGCGCGCTGGGCGGCCGATCCGAGCGTGGTCAGCTCGGCCAGCAGCGGCTCCGCGCCCAGCGCCCGCGCGGTGTCGCGCGCTTGGTCGGCAAGGACCCGTGCGCCGGCAGCGTCGCCGGTCGCGCGCAGCACCTCGGCGAGCCTTGCTCGCACGCGGGCGACCTCGTAGACGTTGCCGTAGGCCACGAAGGCCGCCTCGGCCGCTCGCCACGCCGCGACCAGCTCGTCGGGACCGGGAGGATCGAGCTGGCTCAGCCACCGCCAGCGCAGCTCCTCGGCGGCGAGGCGCGCCACCCAGGCCTGGTATTCGGGACCGCGCGCCGTGTCGTACTGGGCATAGAAGTCGGCGACCCGCGCCGCGTCGCTGAGCATGCGCCCGGTGACCTTGGCTGCTGCCTCCCGCTCGGCGACGGACTGGTGGGCGGCCGCCGTCGCGTGGATCCCGATCACGATGGTGGTCAGCCGCAGCCGCGCCTGGAACCACTCGTGCCACAGCGGCCGGACGGTCTCGACGACGTGGTCGTAGATCTCGACGGCGCGGGCCGGGTCGCCGGCCTGCTCGGCGCGCATGAGCTCGGCGGAGGCACCCACGATGGCGATCAGCCCGTCGCGCGACCAGTAGTCGCGCAGCGTGGTGAACGAGTCGGGCTTGCACCTGCCCCGGATCGCGACGATCTGCATCTGGTGGGCGAAGTAGAGCCACTCGTAGGTCAGCGGCGGGTTGAGCCCGGACACGTCGAGCAGGTCGAAGGCCTCGTCGAGCCGACCGAGCTCGGACAGGACGCTGGCCTTCATCCAGCGTGCCTCCGCCGGGAAGGGCGCCCACCGCAGACCGACCTCCTCACCACGGCGGATGACCCGCTCGTAGACCTCGACCGCTGCGTCGAACTCACCCCGGTCGTGGTGGAACCGGCCGAGGAAGTAGAGGGCACGCAGCTCGGGCTCGACGTGTCCCTCGGCGCGCGCACGCTCGGCTGCTCCCCGCCAGGCCGACCGGCGCAGGTCGAGGTCGGGAGTGTCGTCGAGACTGATCAACGTCGTGGAGATCTCGACGGCGATGCCGGTCAGGCTGTGCCTCTCGGCCAGCGCCAGCCCCTCCATCGCGACCATCCGCGCCCGCTCCTCGTCCCACCGGCTCAAGCACTGGGCGTGGATGCCGAGGGCGCGGGCCAGCAGCTTGGGCGGCGCGTCGGCGAGGAGCTCGACCGCTTCGGCCGCCATCGCCTCCGGGTCCTCGGTGGTGTCGGTCAGCAGCAACGCGGCGGCGATGGAGGTGAGGATCTGTCCCCGGTCGATCGCCGACGCGTCCGCCGGCATCGCCTCGAGGTGCTTGCGCAGCACGGTGACGGCCTTGGACACCCGCCCCGAGGCGATGAAGGCCTCCGCGCACCTGCGCACCAGCGCGTGCAGGTCGATGTCGGCGGGCAGCTCGGGCAGGGCGGCCAGCAGCCGCCACGCCTCGAGGAACTGCATCGCCGCCTCGTTGGGCCCGCCGACCGCGAACGCCTGGTTGCCGGCCTCGATGCTGGCCACGGCGGCGGTCAGCCGATCACCGGCGCGCCGCGCGTGCAGCGCGAGCTCGGCAGCGGTGCCGGCCACGCGGCCCGACTGGAGCGCGGTCATGAAGGAGGTGTGCAGCCGGGCCCGCTCACCGGGCAGCAGGTCGTCATAGACCGCCTCGCCGAGGAGTGCGTGGCGGAAGGCGTAGGACGCCCCCCGGGCCTGCACCAGCACGTTGGACTCGACAGCCGAGCGGAGGGCACCCTCGAGCTCGGCCGCGTCGAGCCCGGTGACCGCGGCGATCAGCTCGTGGGAGACATGACGACCCGCGACACTGGCGACGCGCACGACCTCGAGGGTGCGGTCGTCGAGATCGTCGAGACGGACCATCAGCACGTCGGCCAGCTCGGCCGGGATCTGGCCGCCGGTCGCCCAGGTCGCGCCGACGAGCTCCTCGACGAAGAAGGCGTTGCCCTCGGCGCGGTCGACGATCTCGGCGACGCTCGCCTCGGGGATGGTGGAGTGCTTGTGCATCGCATAGACGAGCCGGCGCACGTCACCGTCGGCGAGCGGTTCGACCTGCACCCGCTCGACCCCGCGCAACCGGGCCCACTCCGCCACCTGCGGTCGCAGCGGGTGGCGGCGGTGCAGGTCGTCGGAGCGGTAGGACACGACCAGGCCGACCGGGCCCGCGAACGGGCGGGAGAACAAGAAGCTGAGCATGTCGCGGGTCGACTGGTCCGCCCAGTGGGTGTCCTCGACCACCACGAGGAGCGGCCCCGCCTCCGAGAGGGTCTCGAGGAGGTCGTGGACGGCGGCGAAGATGTTGCCCCGGTCGAGCGACTGGTCCTCGTCACGGTCATCGGTGGCGCGCAGCCGACGGCCGGGCTGGAGGCGGGCGAGAGTGGGGTGACGATCGGTCACGCTCGCAGCCACCTCCGGCCGGTCCGTCAGGACGCGTCCGAGGATCTCGGAGAAGGGGAGATAGGGCAGGGACCCGTCGGCCAGGTCGAGACAGTGCCCGGCCAGCACCAGCCAGCCCTCGTCGACGGCGACGTCGCGGAGCTCGGTCAGCAGCCTGGTCTTGCCGACCCCGGCGTCGCCGGCCAGCAGCACCGCCCGGGCCGCACGCGGCAGGCTGGCAGCCGACGCGCGAATGCCGAGCCGGGAGATCAGGTCCTCCAGCTCGGCATCGCGTCCGACGAGGTCGGTGCTGCGGGTGGTCGACACAAGGGTCATTGTGTCGTCTTCCACTGACAACGGCTCTCCTGTTTCCTCGGGTTCGGTGGAGCTGACCGTTGCCTGGGTCGTGCTCATCGCGGGTCGGAGGTCTTCGCGGACCGCTTGGCGGCGGCCAGCTCGCGGCGCGTGGTCAGGCCGCGCCGTACGCGCCCCTCGCGATAGGTGACCTCGGCGTTCATGAAGCTGTCGGTGGTGAACATGGTGTCTCCTTCATCGTGATCACCGCCTGTCTGGCGGTATGAGGAGAGATTGCGCCGCTGAGGTAGGCAGCCACATCGGGCACGTGTCCTAACCCTGCTGCCACGCCTACCTCAGATCGCCCTCAGGGCTACCTCAGACGGCGTGCGCGAGCACCGGGACCAACGCTCTTGCCGGATGGGCAGGTAAGCGCCAAGGTGCAGCAAGAGAAAAAAGTCCAGGCGAATCGCGACGTGGGTGTATCAACCACTGCTCAGCCCGCTCCTACCCAATGTGAGGGACGTCAGCATGGTGCGTGAGAGGCGTGTCAGGGGCACCGACCCGTGGCCGGCCGGGGGGACGGACATGGCAACACTGGTCTTCGAGGCTCGCGGGGGAAGCCAGTCTGCGTGGAACCAGCTCGTCGAACGCCTGCTGCCCTTGGTGACGTCCCTCATCCGACGCCACCGCGTCACCGGAGCCGATGCCGACGACGTCAACCAGACCGTGTGGCTGCGGCTGGTCGAGCACCTGGACCGCATCGACGAGCCGCGCGCGCTGCCGGGATGGCTGTCCACCGTCACCCGCAACGAGTGCCTGCGCATGCTGGAGAAGAGGGGCCGGGTGATCCCGACCGACCCGCAGACCTCCCCGACCTTCGAGCGCGCCGACGACGCCCCCGACGTCGCCGACGCCTTGCTGGTCAGCGAACGACAGAACGCCCTGGTGGACGCGCTCCTCGAACTGCCCGCCGAACGACGAGAGCTGCTGCTCCTGCTGACCGAGGACCCCCCGCTCACCTATGCGGAGATCAGTCGCCGATCCGGCATCCCCGTGGGCAGCATCGGACCGACCCGCGCCCGTGCGATCCAGCAGCTGCGCAACACGACTGCCCTGCGTCACCTCGCACCACCTGCCCCCGACGGGAGAAACCGATGAACGAGACCACCCCTGATGAGCAGGCCGTCCTGGACGAGCTTGCTCTTGCTCTGCGTTCACGCGACGACATCGACCCCAAGCACCGCGTTGCTGCCCAGGCAGCCTTCGCGTGGCGCACCATCGACGAGGAGCTGATGGAGCTGACCTACGACTCCCTGCTCGAGCCGTCAACCGTCCGCAGCGCGGGCGTCGACGAGCCGCGCACCGTGTCCTTCAGCTCCACCATCGGCAGTCTCGAGCTCGAGATCGACGGCGAGCGGATCATGGGCCATGTGCTCCCCGGCGGGACCGTGACCGTGGTCATGACCAATGTCGTCGGTCAGCGCGTCCAGTCGCCCAGCGACGAGGACGGAGTCTTCGAGCTGATGGGCTCGCTGCCCGGTCCGGTCCGCTTCACCATCGAGGGCCAGGGCACGACCCAGTGGCTGACCTTCTGACCCACCAGCCGCTGGTTGAGCAGGCGCGCCAGCGCCGTGTCGAAACCAAGGCGGCGGTCTGACCTAGTTGTTCGGCTCGAGCACCGGCCCGACACCCCGGCGTCCGGCGATCCTGGCCTCGGCCAGCAGCTCGTCGGCGGCGTGGCGCGCGCTGATCCCGTGCTGGCTCATCCGCGCCGCGATCAGCCCGGAGACCAGTGGCGTCGAGAAGGACGTCCCGCTCCACTTCGCCAGGCCCTTGAACTCCCGCTTGTCCCCGACGTTCGGCGGCTCGTGGCAGAAGAACGTCCCGGTCGGATAGGCATTGACCAGGTCGGTGCCGAGGGCGTAGACGTCGACCCAGCTGCCGAAGTTGGAGTAGTCGGCGCGCCTGCCGTCGGCGTCGAGTGCTCCGACCGAGACGGTCCAGGGGAAGGCGGCCGGCCAGAACGGCAAACGGTGCGAGTCATTGCCGGCCGCGGCCACGAGGACCGTGCCCTTCAGGTGACTCAACCGCTGCTCCCAGAAGACCTCGAAGCCCAGCAGCGGCAGCTGGCCACGCGTGGGGCATCCCGCGGACAGGGAGATGATGTCGGGAGCCAGTGCCAGGGCCTCGCCGAGCTGGACGACGATCTCCGATTCGTAGACGGCTCCCCCCAGGGGCAGGAATCCCTCGACCCGGATCCTGGTGGCGGGTGCCTGGGTGCGCACGACGCCGGCGATGAACGTGCCGTGGCCGGCGTACGGATGGATGTTGTCCACGTCGATCGTCTCGGGGTCGCCCGTGACCCCTGCGAGCCACGGGGAGGCCGGGTCCGTCGCGGCATCGGGCCACCAGCCCGTGTCGACCACGGAGACGAAGACCCCGGTGCCTGCGCCCGCGTCGCTCGTGACGGGCGGGTACGGCGCCGGCGCCTCGTCCAGCTCCTGCGGCTCGGTCGCCGGGCAGGCCGTGCCGCTTCCGCCCGGAGTCACGAAGAGGATGTGGTCGGGTGTGGCGATGCCGGTGCCCAGCTCACGGTCGACGCGCCGCAGGTGGTCCGCGGTCTCGGTGTCCGTCGACACCCGCAGGACGCTCAGACCGCGCAGCTGCTGTGACCGGTCGTCCTCGACGCGCTCGGCCCCGAGCAGCTCGGCCACGTCGCGCCAGTGCTCGTCGCGCGCGAGCAGGTAGCCCGGGCGGTAGAGGTAGGAGAGCCATCCGTCATCGGTCCACACGGCAGCAGCGGCGTCGGGGCCACCCATCGCCTCGATGAGGTAGGCCACCTGCTCGCGGATGATCTCCTTCTGGAGGCCTTCGCGCTTGTCGTCCCACTCACGACCTGACTCGTCGCGCTGAGCGTCGGTTGACGAATTGTCCATGACTGTCCCCCAGATGGGCTTGGATGGAGCGAGCCGGCCTCGCCGAGAGCGGCGCGCCTGGCCCGAGGTTAGCGAGTGGTCGCAGCGGGTGGGAGGGATTCGAGGGTGTCTGGTCCGACTGGTCAAGACCTGCTCCGGCTGGCCGTCACGGAGCCCGGCCGAGCCGCCGATGTCGCAACCAGGGCCGTCGCCACCGGCACGGATCCGGAGGAGCTGTCGTACGCCCACCACGCGCTCGGGATCGTTCAGCGCGACCGCGGCGACGTCGACCTCGCCCTCGTGCACCTGCGACGGGCCCGGCAGCTGGCGAGGCGCACGAGCGATGCTGACCGGGTCTCCGACGTCCGCGCCACGCTGGGCACCGCCCTGGCATTGCACGGCGAGTCACGGGCCGGGCTGCGCGAGGCTGACGGTGCCGTCGAGATGGCCTCCGCGCGCGGACCGATCAGGCCCCGGGCCCTGATGCGCCGGGCCTACGTCCTGGCCCGCCTGGGCCAGCACTCCGCCGCGATCGCCGACCTGCAGCAGGCCATCCCGAAGTTCCGGCGAGCCGGCGACGTGGTCTGGGAGGCGCGGGCGCTCAACCTCCGCGCCTACGCGAGGTTGCCCCGTGGCGACCTCGTCGGCGCGGAGGACGACCTTCGTCAGGCTGAGGCCCTGTTCACCCGGCACGAGGCACACCTCGAAGCGCTCGCCGTGGTGCACAACCTGGCGCTGATCCAGTTCTTCCGCGGTGACCTGCCCGGAGCACTGGCGGCATTCGCTGACCTCGGTGAGCGGTACGCCGAGCTCGGCGCTCCGCACCTCGAGCTGGCGCTCGACCGCGCCACCGTGCTGCTCGTGGCGGGTCTTTGCGACGAGGCCGCGCAGGTGGTCGGCGCGGCAGCAGTGTGGACCGCGCGCCGGCCGCAGGAGCGTGCCGAGGTGCTGCTGATGCGCGCGAGCGCCCGGCTCGGCCAAGGTGATCCCGAGCTCGCCCTCGCTGACGCGCAGGTCGCCCGACGGCTCTTCGCCCGGCAGCATCGGGACTGGTGGCGCACCCGGGCCGACCTCGTGGGCCTCCAGGCCCGCATCGACCTCGGCCGCGGTTCCCGACGGGCCGCTGTCGCCCTCGCCGACTCGCTCGCGGACGACCGCTCCGAGGACGGTGTGCTCGCCGCCCTGGTGGCCGGACGCGAGCTCGCGGACATGGATCCGGCTGGCGCTTCGACGTACCTCTCCCGAGCCGCGCGCCGACGGCACCACGGCAACCCGCTGAGTCGCAGCACGGCCTGGTTGGCGCAGGCGCTCGACCTGGAGGTGCAGGGGCGGCCGCGGGTGCTGCAGGCCGTGGGCAACGGCCTGGACGCGCTGGCCGAGCACCGCGCCTCGCTCGGCAGCCCCGAGCTCCGCGCCCTGACCGCGATCCACAGCGCGGACCTCGCCGCCCTCGCCGTACGCCACGCGCTCCCTCGTGGTCCCCGCGCGCTGGTGCACTGGAGCGATCGCGGCCGCGCGGCGTCGCTGAGCGAGCCCGTTGCGGCGCCGTCCGATCCGGTGATCGACGGCCTCCTGGCCACCATTCGAGGCTTGTCCCACAGGATTGCCGAGGAACCAGACCCCGCAAGGATCCAGACCCTGACGCGGGAGCGTGCACAGAAGGAACGCGAGGTCCGGCTGGCCTGGGCGGCGACGTCAGGATCGGGCGGGCTCGCGAGGACCACGTCGCCCGAGGAACTCGTCTCCCGGCTGGGCGATCGGATCCTGGTGCAGCTGGTGAACGTGGACGCGACGCTGTACGCCGTCGTGGTGCGCGACGGGCGGTGGCGCAAGGTCGAGGTAGGCCCGTTGGCGGACGCCCACAAGGCGATGGATCGCGCCCTCTACGGCCTCCGCAGCGCGACGCGTGGGCGCCCCATCGATCTCTCGCCGCTCGCGCTCCGGTTGGAGAGCGCCCTGCTCGGCCCAGTGGCCCGGCTGCTGCCGGTTGATCGCTCGGTGGTGGTCTCGCCGCCCGCCGCCTTCCTCGGGGCGCCGTGGGGGCTGATCCCGTCCCTGCACGACCGACCCGTTTCGCTCACGCCGTCGGCCACCGCGTGGGTGCGGGCCGCCACGGCTTCGCCGTCGTCCACGCGGACGGTCTTCGTGGCCGGACCCGGGCTGCCCACGGGTGGTGGTGAGGTGGTGGCCGTCGCCGCCCTTCGCCCGGACACGACCACCCTTGTCGGCGCGTCGTCGACGGTGGGCAGTGTGCGATCGGCGTTGGACGGCGCCGGCTTGGCGCACATCGCAGCCCATGGAACCTTCCGCCACGAGAGCCCGATGTTCTCCAGCCTCCAGCTCGCTGACGGCCCGCTCACCGTCGACGACATCCACCGGCTCGAGCGGCCTCCGCACCGCATCGTCCTCCCCGCCTGCCGGTCCGGCGTCGTCGCCGACATCGGCGGTCAGGACGTCATCGGGTTCGCGTCGGCCCTGCTCACCCAGGGCACCGCCGGCGTCGTCGCGTCGATCGCCGACGTGGACGATGCCGCGACCGTGCAGGTGATGCTCGCCCTGCACGCCGGCCTTGCCTCTGGGCAGCGGCTCGACGAGGCCCTCGCCGGCGCGCGTCGGTCGTCGTACGGAGATCCGGTCCGGCACGCGACCGCGGTGCTGTTCGCGGCGATGGGTGCGGCGTAGGCCGCTGCAGCCTTCGCTGGCCGGCGTGCGTCGACGATGCGGCTGCCGGCCTGTCGGACGTCCGCCGGGACGTCCGACGACGTGGCTGCGGGGTGGGCGCTCAGGGCCCCGGGACGACCGGGCGACCGCCCTGCCAGACGCCGGCCACGAGCGGGACGCCCGGACGATAGGCGAGGTGGAGGTACGACGGAGCCTCGAGCAGCACGAGATCGGCGCGCTTGCCCGGGGCGATCACCCCGACGTCGTCGCGGTCGAGGGCCTGGGCGCCCATGGCGGTCGCCGCATGCAGCGCCTCGGCCGGGCTCATCCGCATCTCGCGGACGGCCAGCGCGATGCACAGCGCCATCGAGGAGGTGAAGCAGGAGCCGGGGTTGCAGTCGCTGGCGATCGCGACCTGAACGCCCGCGTCGATCAGCTTGCGGGCGTCGGGATAGGGGTGCCGGGTCGAGAACTCGACGCCCGGGAGCAGCGTCGCGATCGTGCCGGAGTCGGCCAGAGCACTGACGTCGTCGTCGGCAAGGTAGGTGCAGTGGTCCACCGCGACGAGCCCGAGCTCGGCGGCGAGCTTGACCCCACCGCCGTACGTCAGCTGGTTGGCGTGGAGACGACCGCGCAGGCCGTTGTCGGTGCCCGCTGCCAGGATCGCTCGTGCCTGGTCAACGTCGAAGGCGCCCTCCTCGCAGAAGACGTCGATCCAGCGGGCGTGGGGTGCTGCCGCGGTCAGCATCGGGCCCGTGACCAGGTCGACGTAGTCCTCGGGGGTGGTGCCGGCGGGGACGACGTGGGCGCCGAGGAAGGTGGTGTCCTCGGTGAACTGGCGGGCCACGGCGAGCGAGCGAGCCTCGTCGTGGACCGAGAGTCCGTAGCCGCTCTTGATCTCCAGTGAGGTGGTGCCCTGGGCCCGCATCTCGGCAACGAGACGGGCGACGTGCGACGTGAGCTGTTCGTCGGTGGCCGCGCGAGTGGCCGCGACGGTGGTGCGGATGCCGCCGGCGGAATAGGGCTCCCCTGTCATGCGGGCGGCGAACTCCTGCGCGCGATCGCCCGAGAACACCAGGTGGCTGTGGCTGTCGACATAGCCCGGGATGACGGCGCGACCACCTGCGTCGTAGACCGTGTCCGCGGCGGGTGCGTCGCTGGCCCGGCCGACCCAGGCGATGGTGCTGCCCTCGAGCACGACGGCCGCGTCGTCGACCAGACCGAGCATGCCGGTCGGGTCGCGGTGGTCGTCGGGGCGAGCCTGCGCCGCGACGTTGGTGGTGAGCTCGCCGATGCCGGTGACCAAGATGCTGCTCACAGCTCCCACACCTTCCCGATCGCGGTGGCCAGCTCGCGTCCGACCTGGCCGGCCTCAGCCTGCCGGAAGACGATGCGCCCGTCGACCATGGTCTGGGTGACGTCGGCCGCGCCGGCCGCGAAGACGACGGTGTGCTCGTCGGCGCCGGTGCCGGCCGTGCGCGGGCTGGCGGTGTCGAGGGTGACGAGGTCGGCGCGCATGCCCACGGCGATCGCGCCCGCGTCGTCCCAGCCGAGGCTGGCGTGACCGGTCGTGGTCGCGGCCTCGAGCAGCTCGGCTGCCTGCCAGTGCCCGCGCTGCTGGGTGACCAGGCGCTCGTCGAGCTCGACCGCGCGCATCTCCTCGAAGAGGTCGATGACGGCGTGGCTGTCGGAGCCGAGGGTCAGGCGCGCGCCCGCGTCGGCGAGTGCGCGGCTCGGGCCGACGCCGTCGCCGAGGTCGCGCTCGGTGGTCGGGCAGAAGGAGGCGAACGCGCGCGCCTCACCCAGGAGCGCGATGTCGTCGACGGTCAGGTGGGTCGCGTGCACGGCACTCGTCATCGGCCCCAGGAGGCCGTGGTCGGCCAGGAGCCGGGTCGGGGTCACGCCGTACGCCGCTCGGCAGCCGTCGTTCTCAGCGACCTGCTCGGAGAGGTGGACGTGGAGCGGCCGACCATCGGCCCAGGCGGCGAGCGGGGCCAGCGCGGCTCCGGGCTCCGAGGGCAGCGCGCGGACGGAGTGCAGCGCGCCCGCGACCAGCGCCGAGTCGGACCCGGCCAGCCCGTCGACGCGTGCCGCCCAGTCCTCGGCCGACCCGTCGTCGTACCGCACCTGCGCCCCCTCGGGCGGAGCGCCGAAGCCGCTGGAGAGGTAGAGCGTGTCGAGCAGGGTGATCCGCAGCCCGGCGACGCGCGCGGCCTCGATCAGCGCCAGGCCCATCGCGTTGGGGTCGTCGTAGGGGCGACCGTCGGGGCGGTGGTGGAGGTAGTGGAACTCGCCGACGCAGGTGATGCCCGCCGCGACCATCTCGCGGAAGGTGGCGGTCGCGAGGGCGAGGTAGGTGTCGGGGTCCAGGCGCTCGGCGACGGCATACATCTGCTCGCGCCAGGTCCAGAAGCTGCCTCGCTCACGCTGGGTGCGACCGCGCAGGGCGCGGTGGAAGGCGTGGCTGTGGGTGTTGGCGAGGCCGGGGACGGTGAGCCCGTTGAGGCGTTCGGCCGCGCTCGCCAGGACGCCCGGCTCGACGGCGGCGAAGCGGCCGTCGACGACCTCGACGTGCACGTCGTCGTGGACCCCGTCGGGGAGCAGGGCGCGCTCGAGGAGGTAGGTCGTCACGACGCCAGCTTCGCCAGGGTGTCGGCCAGCGCCTCGACGCCGGCGAGGCAGTCGGCCATCTCGGCGAACTCGTCGGGCGAGTGCGAGACCCCGGTCGGGTTGCGGACGAAGAGCATCGCGGTCGGGATGCCGGCGGCCGACAGGATGCCGGCGTCGTGGCCGGCCTGGGTCGGGATGATCGGCCAGTCGCCGATGGCGGCCAGCGAGCGGGCGAGGTCGGGGTCGAAGGCGACCGAGCCGGAGACGGACTCGGCGGTGACGCTCAGCTGCGTCCCGTCGAGCGAGGCGCGTTCGCTGCCCTGGCGGGAGATCGCGTCGACGAGCTCGGCGAGGGCGTCGTCGGACTCGCAGCGCGCGTCGAGCCACGCGGTGACGCGCGACGGCACGGCGTTGGTGCCGTTGGGTGCGACCTCGATCCGCCCGAAGGTCGCTCGCTGCTCCGCGAGGCGGGCCTGCTTGTTGGCGGCCAACGCGGTCATCGCATAGGTGAGCATCGGGTCGCGGCGGTCCTCCATCCGCGTGGTGCCGGCGTGGTTGGCCTCGCCCTCGAAGTCGAAGCGGTAGCGCCCGTGCGGCCAGATCTCGCTGGCCACCCCGACGGCGACGTCCCGGTCGACGAGGTCGCGGCCCTGCTCGACGTGCAGCTCGACGAAGCAGCCGACACCGTCGAGGGACAGCAGCCCGGTCGACGGGTCGAGGCCGGACGCAGCCACGGCGTCGCCGAGGAAGATGCCGTCGCGGTCGCGGCGCTCACGCGCCTCCTCCCAGGTCGAGGAGCCGGTGACGAGTCGGGAGCCGAGGCAGGCCAGCCCGAAGCGCGAGCCCTCTTCCTCGGTGAAGACCGAGACGCCGATCGGGCGGTCGGGCTCGAAGCCGCGAGCGCGCAGCACGTCGATGGCGGCGATGGCCGAGACCACGCCGAGCGGGCCGTCGTACGCCCCACCGTCCAGGACCGAGTCGAGGTGGGAGCCGGTGAGCACGGCCGGCAGGTCGCTCGGCGCGACCGGGCGCCACCAGGCGACCTGGTTGCCCATGCCGTCGGTCTCGAGCTCGAGTCCCCGGGCGACGGTCACCTCGGCGAACCACGCCCGCAGCTCCGACTCCGCCGAGGTCCAGGGCTGACGGAAGTAGCCGCCCGAGGTGGCCGACCGTCCCACGGAGTGCAGGTCGCGCCACATCGCCTCGAAGGTCATGGGGTGAGTCCATCGGGTCGCGCGCCCGTGGTCAACGACGACAGCCCCTGGGGCGTCTCAGATCCGAGACGTCAACCCGTTGACCACGGGGCTAGGTTGGCGCACGTGACCACCGCCGAGCCCGCGTCCCCCGGTCCGCACTGGCTCGGCGACGCCCTGCAGGTGGGGCTGGCGGTGCTGCTCGCGTTCCTCCTGCTGCCGGTCGGACTCACCTCGGTGCGCGAAGGCGACACCGGCAGCGCGTGGACGGTCGTGCTCCTCGCTGCCCTGTGCGTGCTGCACGCGCTCGTCGCGGTGGCGCACCGGTGGCCGCGCGAGGCCTTCGCCGTGGGCGGTCTGGCGATGCTGGCACTGGTGGCCGGCCCCGACCTGGGCGGCCCGACGGCGGTGCAGGCGGGTGGTGAGTACGCCCCGGTGCTGCTGCCGACGTGCCTGGTGTTCTTCGTCCTCCTCTATGCGGTGGCCGCGCACGCGGCGCAGCCGTGGCCGACCATCGCCCTCGGCGTCACCCTCGTCGGCTGCCTGCTGACGGTCGTGCGGTTGTGGGACTCAGAGTTCGTGCTGCCCGTGTCGGCGATGTGGGTGTGGCGGCTGTTCCTGACCGTCTCCGTGCTCGGCGGGACGGCGGCCGCGTGGGCGCTGGGCCGCTACCGCGCGACCCGGATCGCCTGGATCGGCGCGCTCGCCGACCGGGGCGCGGCCGACGAGCGACGGCGGATCGCCCGCGAGATGCACGACGTCGTCGCCCACTCCCTCGCGGTGATGGTGGCCCAGGCCGAGGGCGGCCGGATGGCCGTGGCCGCCAGCCCGGAGCGCGCGCCGGAGATCCTGACGTCGATCGCGACCTCCGGCCGCGAGGCCCTGGCCGAGATGCGCGGCCTGCTCGGCGTCCTGCGCGACGACTCCTCGCCCGCCCCGCCCCAGCCGACGCTGGCCGACCTGCCGGACCTCGTCGAGCAGGTGCGCGCCGCCGGGCTGCGGGTCGACCTCGCGACCACCGGGGAGCCGCTGCGCCTCCCGGTGCTGCGGGAGCTGGCGGCGTACCGCGTCGTCCAGGAGGCACTCACCAACGTCGTCAAGCACGCGCCGCGCGACTCGACCGCCACCGTCGCCCTGGCGTGGGAGCCGACCGGCCTGGGGATCACCATCAGCAACGACGACGACAGTCCGCCGGCAGGAGACGGTCAGGGCCGCGGCCTCGTCGGCATGCGCGAACGCATCGAGGCGGTCGGTGGCTCGCTGGTCGCCGGGCCGGTCGACGGCGGCTGGCGCGTGAGCGCGAGGATTCCCGCGTGAGTGAGGAGATCCGCGTCGTCATCGTCGATGACCAGGAGCTGATGCGCACGGCGCTGCGGATGATGGTCGAGTCCCAGCCCGACCTGCGGCTCGTCGGCGAGGCGGCCGACGGCATCGCGGCGCTGGAGGTGGTGCGCTCTCGCCGCGTCGACGTCGTGCTGATGGACCTGCGGATGCCGCGCCTCGACGGCATCGCGGCGACGGCCCAGATCACCGCCGAGCTGCCCGACACCCGGATCGTGGCGCTCACGACCTTCGACCTCGACGAATACGCCTTCCCCGCGATCCGCGCCGGCGCCAGCGGGTTCCTGCTGAAGGACGCCCGCGCCGAGGAGATCGTGGAGGCGATCCGCACCGTGCACGCCGGCCACGGCGTCGTCGCGCCCTCCACCACCCGGCGGCTGATCGAGCACGTCGCGACCTCGCGCGCCGAGGGCGACGGCTCGGCGGAGGTGCTCGCGAAGCTGACCCCGCGCGAGGCCGACACCTTGCGCGAGATCGCCACCGGCGACACCAACGCCGAGATCGCCCGGCGCATGCACCTCTCGGAGGCGACGGTGAAGACCCACGTCGGCCACGTGCTGGCCAAGCTCGGCCTCCGCGACCGCGTGCAGGCGGTGGTGCTGGCCTACGAGTCGGGCCTCGTGCGTCCGGGCGACGCCTGAGCCGATCTCATCCTGGAGGATGAGGAGAGCGCGACCGCAGGTGGAGGTACGCCGCTGCGCGACGCGACAGCGTGGCGTCATGACCATCCTGCAGACCCACCACACGATCCGTTCCACGCCCGCCGGTCCCCGCGCCGCCAGTCTCAGTCCCTGGCTGGCCGGCCTCTGGTCGGTCGCCTACCTCGGCCTCGCCGTCCTCCATCTCGTGCGCGACACCGGGGCGCCCTGGGTGCCGACCGAGGCGTCGGTCCTCGGCTCGCTGTCCTCCTCCGACGTCTCGGTCCTCATCGTCGCGCTCGGGGCGCTCGGCCTGGTCGGACTAGCGCTCCGGTCGCGGTCCCCGCGCGTCGCCGGGTCCCTGCTCGTGGCGACTGGCCTCGTCACCGCCCTCGTCCTCGCCGACGCGCGCTCGCTCACCTTCCTGGGCTACCTGCCGATGCTGCTGCTCGGCCTCGTCGGGGTCGGCCCGGTCGACGAGGTCGCCACGGACGTCCTGGTGCCGGCGCTCGCCTCCGTCGGTGAGTCCGTCGGCGGGCTGGCGCTCGTGCTCACCGGCGTCGCTGCCCTGCGCGGGACCACCGACCGTCCGGGCTGGCCGGTCGCGACCGCAGCGCGGGTGTGCCGCTGGGCGGTGGCGGTCGCCGTCGCCGTACCCGCCTTCTATGCCCTCACCCGCATCGCCTGGGCCCTCGGAATCCCGTTCGGTGTGCGCGACGAGTTCCTCGTCGAGCTCGGCGACGGCAAGTTCGCCGGGCTGGGACTGGGGCTCGCGGCGCTCGTCGGCTGCGTGCTGACCGCGGGCCTGGTGATGCGCTGGGGCGAGGTCTTCTGGTCGTGGCTGCCGGTCATCGGCGGGCGCCCGGTGCCGGTGCGGCTGGCGCTGCTGCCGTCGGTGTTCGTCGGAGCCGTCGTCTTCTCCGCGGGGCTCGCGTTCTGGCGGCTGATGTGGACCGGCCAGATCACCGACATCCCGGGCAACGAGGCCGATTGGGCCGCCTGGGTGCCGGAGCTCTTCTGGCCGCTGTGGGGCGTCGCGCTGGCCGTGGCCGGACTCGCCTACGCCGCCCGCCGGGTGGGTGAGCGGTGATGCGCCACCTCCCGTGGACCTGGGGCGACCTCGGCGCATCGCTCGCGCCGACGGCACCGCCGACCTACGACGGCCCCCACCTGGTCCGCTCGGTGTCGGTCGAGGCAGCCCCGGAGGTGGTGTTCCGCTGGCTGCTTCAGATGCAGCTGGCGCCGTACTCCTATGACCTGCTCGACAACTGGGGACGCCGCAGCCCGCGGCACCTCGTCGAGGGCCTCGACGTGAGGGTCGGTACGGCGATGATGGACATCTTCACCGTGACCGCGATCGTCCCCGACCGGGTGCTGGAGCTGACGCTCACGGACCCGGGACCGGTCCGGGCGTTCGGGCCGCTGGTGTGCACCTACCAAGCGGTGCCGCGGGTCGGCGGGACGACCTTGCGCTGCGACATCTTCCTGACCCCGCGGCACGGTCTCGGCCGCGTCCGGGCGTTCCTGCTCGCCTGGGGCGACCTGGTGATGATGCGCAAGCAGCTGCTGACGTTCAGGCGACTGAGCGAGCAGACGGCTCAGCCCGTCCAGGTCCCGTCGTCCCAGGCGGTGCCGAGGACGGAGAGGTAGGGCGCGAGGTCCCAGCCCTGCTCGGTGACCCAGGCATCCGAGAAGTAGGTGTCGAGGTAGCGCACCCCGTCGTCGCAGAGCAGGGTCACGATCGAGCCGGACTCACCGGCGGCGTGCATGTCGCAGGCCAGCTTGGTCGCGGCATAGAGCGCAGTCCCGGTCGACGGCCCCGCGAGCTGGCCGGTGCGGGCCCGCAGGAAGTGGGCGGCCGCCACGGACGCGGCGTCGGGGACGCGCACCAGCCGGTCGACGACGTCGGGCAGGAAGGACGGCTCGGCACGCGGCCGCCCGATGCCCTCGATCCGCGAGCCACAGGTGGTCTCGCCACAGCCGGGGTCGCGGAAGGCGGCGAGGAAGGCGGAGTTCTCGGGGTCGACCACGCACAGGCGGGTGTCGAGGCCGCGGTAGCGGACGTAGCGCCCGATCGTCGCCGAGGTGCCCCCGGTGCCGGCACCGACCACGACCCACGTCGGCGCCGGGAACCGCTCCATCCCGAGCTGCTCGAAGATCGACTCGGCGATGTTGTTGTTGCCGCGCCAGTCGGTCGCCCGCTCGGCATAGGTGAACTGGTCGAGGTAGTGACCGCCGGTCTCCTGCGCGAGGTTGCGCGCGGTGTCGTAGACCTCCGCCGGGTCGTCGACCAGCACGCAGCGGCCGCCCTCGCGCTCGATCAGCGCGATCTTCGACGGCGACGTCGACTTCGCCATGACGGCCGTGAACGGCAGGCCGAGCAGGTGGGCGAAGTAGGCCTCGCTGACCGCCGTCGACCCCGACGACGCCTCGATGACGTGCGTGCCCTCCTTGATCAGGCCGCCGCAGAGCCCGTAGAGGAACAGCGACCGCGCCAGCCGGTGCTTGAGCGATCCGGTCGGGTGCGTCGACTCGTCCTTGAGGTAGAGGTCGATGCCGGGCAGCGCCGGGATCCGCACGGCGTGCAGGTGGGTGTCGGCGGAGCGCTGCTGGTCCGCCTTCAGCCTGCGGACAGCCTCGATCACCCAGCCACGGTCGGCGTGCCCCGACTGGTCGACCTCCAGCAATCTCTCCACGGACCCGGTCATGGTCGGAGCGTGCCACAGTTGCGCCGTGGAGTTCCAAGAGGTCGTACGCCGACGGCGGATGGTGCGTCGCTATGCCGACCGGCCGGTGGCCCCCGAGTCGGTGGACCGGCTCCTCGCCAACGCCACCCGCGGGCCCAGCGCGGGCTTCACCCAGGGCTGGGCGTTCCTCGTCCTCGACACCCCGGCCGACGTGGACCTGTTCTGGACCGCGACGTCTCCGGAGGCTCCCCCGACGGTTGAGGAGGGACGGAGTCCCGTCTCGAAACCCACCACGTGGCTCGACGGCATGCGCACCGCGCCGGTCGTGATCGTGCCGATGTCGGACAAGGGCGCCTACCTCGACCGCTACGCCGAGGCCGACAAGCGCACGCCCGACTGGCCCGTCCCCTACTGGCACATGGACGTCGCGATGGCCTCCCTCCTGATCCTCCAGACCGCGGTCGACGAGGGCCTGGGCGCCTGCTTCTTCGGGGTCCCCGGCGCACGGATCGACGCCTTCCGAGCCGCCTTCGACGTACCCCCCAACCTCAAGCCCGTCGGCGCGATCACGGTCGGTCACCGGGCGGACGACACCGGTTCGCCCGGCTCGCCGGCCCGCCGCCCGCGCCGCTCCGGCGTCGTCCATCGGGGCCGCTTCTCCTCGTGACCGGCTGGGGTCGCCCTGCTTTGATGACAGGCATGACCACTGCCGCGCGCGCTTCTGACCTCCTCGCCCTGCACCAGGCACCCGAACTGCTGACCGTCGTCAACGTCTGGGACGCGATCACCGCCAAGGTCGTCGCCGAGACCCCGGGCACCCAGGCCCTCGCCACCGCCAGCCACTCGATCGCCGCCACGCTCGGTTATCCCGATGGGGAGAAGATCCCGGTCGAGGAGATGATCGACATGTGCCGCCGGATCGTCGAGACCACCGACCTGCCCGTCTCCGCTGACCTCGAGGGAGGGTACGGCGACGCGCCCGACACCATCCGGCGCGCGATCGGCGTCGGCGTCGTCGGGGCCAACCTCGAGGACCAGATGAAGCCGCTGGCCGAGGCCGCCGCGCAGGTCGAGGCCGTGATGGCCGCGGCTGCTGCCGAGGGCGTGCCCGACTTCGTGCTCAACGCCCGCACCGACGCGTTCGTGAAGGGTCGCGACCGTGATCGTGGCGAGGTGCTCGCCGACGCGGTCGCGCGCGGCAAGGCCTTCATCGACGCCGGCGCGCCCGTGGTCTTCGTGCCGGCGGTCCTCACCGAGGAGGAGATCGTCACTCTCGTCGACGCCTTCGGCCCGCAGCGCCTGACCACGATCGCCATCCCCGGCAGCCCCTCGCTCGAGCGCCAGCAGGAGCTCGGCGTCGCCCGCGTCTCCCACGGCCCGATGTCGCAGCGCGTCGCGCTCACCGCCTTGCAGGAGCTCGTCGAGGAAGTGCAGCGGGGTGGCGGCGTGCCCGCCACGATGCGTCAGCTCAACTGACCTCGCGCGCGGCCAGCGCGCGGGTGAAGTGGCCGCGGCTCTCGTCGTCGAGGTGGTCGTGGGCCAGGGCCTCCCGCATCTGCGACACGTCGCCCAGCCAGGCCTGCAACAGGTGGGTGATGCGGAGCCCGGAGTAGGACGGCTCCAGGGCGATCGGGTCGCCCGGGCGGATCGTGCCCGGGGACACCACCGCCAGGTAGGTCCCGGCCCGGCCCCGCCGGGCGAACCGCCTGATCCACCCCGGCTCACCCATCGTGCTCGCGAAGGTCGCGCACGGCACGCGGGGTGCGCTGACGCGCAGCACCGCACTGCCGATGGCCCACACGTCGCCGTACTCCGCGGAATCGACGTCGAGGCCGAGGGTCGTGATGTTCTCGCCGAACATGCCGTCGGGCAGGTCTCGTCCCAGCTCGAGTGCCCAGTGGTCGAGCTCCTCGCGCGCGACCGCGTAGACCGCCTGCTCGCTGCCTCCGTGGTGGCGACCGTTGCCGACGAAGTCGCCGGCGACCCCCGAGAAGCCCTGGCCGTTCGGCCCGCGTCGCTTGGGACCGGGGTCGGTGACGTCGATGCGCTCGACGGGCAGCTTGCCGATCCCGGTCGGCGTCGACTTCCCGCGGCGCGGGGCCGGTGCGCCGACGTTGACGGAGAGCACGGAGGACATGGCGCGACCCTAGGCGCGATGCGGTCGTTGGCGCGCCGATTTATCGTGGGTGCAGGAGGAGCCCATGGACGACCGGCAGCACGACCACGACGAGGCCGAGCGCGCGAAGCGCTCGAAGGAGACCGCGGCGGCCGCGCGCGTCCACCACCAGACGCAGTGGGTCGAGCAGCAGCTGCGGGTCGCCATGGAGCGCGGCGACTTCGACAACCTGCCCGGCGCGGGCAAGCCGATCAAGGACCTGGGCGGCGAGCACGACCCGGACTGGTGGCTCAAGAAGCTCGTCGAGCGCGAGCGGATCAGCGTGCTGCCGCCCGCACTGGCGCTGCGCAAGGACGACGCCGAGCTCGACGCGCGACTCGACGCGATCACGGCGGAGTCGGAGGCGCGGCGAGAGGTCGAGGAGTTCAATGCGCGGGTGCTCAAGGCGCGCTACACCCCCGTCGACGGGCCACCGCTGATCACGATGCCGCGCGACGTCGAGGAGACCCTGGCGGCGTGGCGCGATCGGCGTACGGCGCGGCGCGAGGCCCAGCGCGCGGCGGTGGCGGCCAAGGTCGAGCCCGCACCGCCCCGACGACGCGGCTCCTTCCGCCGCCGATCCTGAGCCCCCGATCCGTCATACCGAGCCGCACCAACAGGTGCCCTTCGGTATGACGGACGATCACGCTCCGGCGTCTCGCGTGGGATCCGTCATAACCGGACGGCGCGGCATTTCGGTAAGTTCGCGCCCATGCGTTCAAGCAAGGACTTCTTCCGCCCGCTCGCCGTGGGCGCCCCCCAGCCCGTCACCGAGATCCCCGCTCGACCGAGCCGCGCGATCCACTTCTTCGATCCGTCGAACGAGAAGATGGCCGCCAAGATCCCGCAGATGGTCGGCACCGTCGACGTCCTCCTCGGCAACCTCGAGGACGCCGTCAAGGCCGACAACAAGGAAGCAGCGCGCGCCGGCCTCGTCCGGATCGCGAAGGAGACGGACTTCGGTCCGACCCAGCTCTGGACCCGGATCAACGCGCTCGACAGCCCGTGGGTGCTCGACGACCTGACGACCCTCGTCGCCGAGATCGGCGACAAGCTCGACGTGATCATGGTCCCGAAGGTGCAGGGCGCCGAGGACATCCACTACATCGACCGGATCCTCGCCCAGCTCGAGGCCAAGGCCGGCCTGACCCGCCCGATCCTCGTGCACGCGATCCTCGAGACCGCGCGCGGCGTCGCCAACGTCGAGGAGATCTGCGGCGCCTCGCCGCGCATGCAGGGCCTCTCGCTCGGCCCCGCCGACCTGGCTGCCGACCGCCGGATGAAGACCACCCGCGTCGGCGGCGGCCACCCCGGCTACCTCGTCCGCGAGGACCCCAACCCCGACCAGCCCGAGGCCCGTCGCCCCACCTACCAGCAGGACCTGTGGCACTACACGATCTCCCGCATGGTCGACGCCTGCGCGATGCACGGCATCTACCCCTACTACGGCCCCTTCGGTGACATCGCCGACGTGACCGCGTGCGAGGACCAGTTCCGCAACGCCTTCCTGCTCGGCTGCGTCGGCACCTGGAGCCTGCACCCCAAGCAGATCGAGATCGCCAACCGCGTCTTCGCCCCCAGCGTCGAGGACATCACCCACGCCCGTCGCGTGGTCGCCGCCATGGGCGACGGCACCGGCGCCGTGATGCTCGACGGCAAGATGGAGGACGACGCCTCCCTCAAGCAGTGCCTGGTCATGGTCGAGCTCGCCGACCAGCTGGCCGCCATCGACCCCGTGCTCAAGGCGCAGTACGACGCGATCCAGATCGAGGCCCACGCATGAGTGACACGACGTTCCGCCCCCGCCGCTCGGTCCTCTACATGCCGAGCTCCAACGCCAAGGCACTGGAGAAGGCCAAGACCCTCCCCGTCGACGGCATCATCTTCGACCTCGAGGACGCAGTCGCCCCCGACGCGAAGGTCGACGCCCGCGCGGCGGCCGCTGCCGCGGTGCAGTCCGGGGCGTACGGCGCCCGCGAGCTGATCATCCGGGTCAACGGCATCGGCACCGAGTGGCACGACGCGGACATCGCCGCGGCAGCGGCCGCCGGTCCTGACGTGGTGCTGGTCCCCAAGGTCAACTCCGCCGAGGAGGTCCACCAGCTCGTCGCCGCACTGGAGGCCGCCGGGGCGCCCGAGAAGACGTCACTGTGGGCGATGGTCGAGACCCCGATCGGGATGCTCAACGCGCTCTCGATCGCGCAGGCCTCGCCCCGCCTGACCGGCTTCGTCATGGGCACCAACGACCTGGTCAAGGAGCTCTACGCCGAGCACGTCCCCGGCCGCCAGCCGGTCATCACCGGCCTAGGTCTGGCGCTGCTGGCCGCCCGCGCTGCCGGCATCGTCATCATCGACGGCGTCTACAACGACGTGAAGGACATCGACGGCTTCCTCGCCGAGTGCGAGCAGGGCCGCCAGATGGGCTTCGACGGCAAGACGCTGATCCACCCCGGCCAGGTCGAGGGCGCCAACACCGCGTTCGCGCCCAGCGAGCAGGCCGTCGAGGACGCCCGCGGCATCCTCGAGGCGTGGGACAACCGCACCACCGGCGTCGTCACCTACAACGGGCGGATGGTGGAGAACCTCCATGTCGAGTCGGCCCAGCGCACGTTGTCGATCCACGACGCGATCGAGTCGCTGCAGACGGCTTCCTGACGGACTCGCGCTCATGGCGGCGTACGGACTGACGGAGGCGACCGAGCCGGTCGTGGTCCTGCAGGCCCCAGCTGGCATCTGGACGGTTGTCGCGCCGAATGCCGTGGCTTGAGCGTCCATATGGACGCTCAAGCCACCATCAGTCGCCCCGGACCAGCCGGACGGCCAGCAACAGGTCGATCAGCTCGTCGACGCGGCGGACGTCGCAGCCGGTGCGCTCGGCGATCCGCTCGAGGCGGTAGTAGACCGTGTTGGGGTGCACCATCAGCGTCAACGCGGCCTCCTTCGCGTTGAGGTTGGCCGCGATGTAGGCCTTCAGCGTCGCCACGAAGACGCCGTTGGACTCCAGGTCCTCGGCCAGGAAGGCCCGGATGGCCGGCTTCACCAGCCGGGCACCGTCCTCGCCCTGGGACTGCACCAGGAAGTCCAGGGTCGACATCTGCTCGATCATCCGCAGCCCCGGCGACCCGGACAGGGACCTGCGGGCGTGGGTCGCCTCGTCGTAGGCCGCGGGCACCGAGAGCCAGCCGGAGTGGATGCCGCTGACCCCGACGCTCGGCCACACGTCGCGAGCCGCCATCGTCGACAGCGCCTTGCGGACCGCGGCGATCACCCGGTCGGTCGAGCCCTCGGCCACCGGCAGCACTGCCACCACGCCGTCCTGGCGAGCGACCACGAGCCCCGGCGACGCGGCGGCGAGGCAGCCCCGCACCGGTCCGACATCGGCACCCTGGTCACCGAGGCAGGCCACCACCACGACCAGGTCGGCGTCCTCCTCGAGCCCGGCCGCTTCGGCACTGCGGAGGTACGGCGCGTATGAACACGCTCACGACGGGCCCTGCCCTGCCGGAGAGGACCCGACCGCTGCGCGGCCGGCCGACCTTCTACCGGTCCTACGCCCAGGAGCTCTCGCTCTTCAACACCCGCCCCAAGCAGATCTGGGTCGGCGTCATCATCCTGGTCGCGCTGCTGATCCCCTTCGGCGTCTCCGACCCGACGCTGCAGACGCTCGCCATGGCGTTCGCCTTCGGCATCGGGGCGCTCGGGCTCAACATCGTCACCGGCCTGGCCGGCCAGGTGTCGCTGGGGCACGCGTTCTTCCTCGGCGTCGGCGCCTACACGGCCTCCGCGATCTCGGGTGACCCGGAGGGACGCACCATCGGCTTCGGGATCACCTCGATGCTGGTCTGGCTGCCCGCTGCGGGCATCGCGGCCGCCATCGCCGGTGTCGTGGTCGCACCGCTGGCCACCCGGCTGCGCGGGCTCTACCTCGCGATCGTGACCCTCGGCCTCGTCTTCATCGGGGAGCACATCTTCCGCGAGTGGAGCGACCTCACCGGCGGAGCCGGCGTCGGCCGCGAGGCCGCCACCCCCGAGCTCTTCGGCTATCACTTCAACGAGGACACCTCGCTGTTCACCGAGGAGCAGAACCTCTACCTGCTGCTCTTCGTCCTGCTGCTGGTCTTCGCGCTCGCTGCCCGCAACATCGCCCGGTCCAAGATCGGCCGCTCCTTCATGGCCGTCCGCGACCGCGACATGGCGGCCGAGATGATGGCGATCAACCTGCCCCGCACCAAGACGCTCGCGTTCGCGATCTCGTCGTTCTATGCCGGGTGCAGCGGCGCGCTGATCTTCATGATCACCGGCTTCTTCGACCCGGCGTCGTTCAACCTGCTGCTGTCGGTGCAGTTCATCGCGATGGTCCTCATCGGCGGCGCCGGGACGGTGAGCGGCGCGCTGATGGGTGCGCTGTTCATCTCGATGCTGCCGACGCTGACCCGCGAGCTGCCCAACTACCTGCCGTTCATCAGCAGCCAGGTCACCGACACCCCCAACATCTTCCAGTTGCAGTCCATCCTCTACGGCCTCCTGATCGTCGGCTTCCTGC
Organism: Nocardioides allogilvus; assembly: GCF_003047285.1. Taxonomy (GTDB): domain Bacteria; phylum Actinomycetota; class Actinomycetes; order Propionibacteriales; family Nocardioidaceae; genus Nocardioides; species Nocardioides allogilvus. Next base: position 255,951 of record NZ_PZYX01000004.1, read on the forward strand.
TGTTCGAACCACGCGGCCTCTTCGGGATCTGGATCCGCATCCGCAACTACTGGAAGGGCTGGCCGTTCAGCTACTGAGGTCCGGTCAGGTCACAAACCCATCACCACCCCCCAACAAGGAGGCGCCCGATGAAGGTGCACAAGTCAGGAGTAGTGCTGCTTGCGGCACTTGCATTGCTCGCCACGGGCTGCCGTGGCGGAGGCGCGGAGGAAGGCGACGGGGCGATCAGCGCGCCCGGTGTGTCGAGTGAAGCGTGTCCCGATGCGGTCAACGCCGACAACGGCTGCATCTACCTCGGCTCGATCTCCGACCTCACGGCCGGCCCGTTCGCCCCGTTGGGGGTGCCGATCACCGAGTCGCAGAAGGCGTTCTGGCAGCGCGTCAACGAGGACGGCGGCATCGGTGGCTACGACATCGACGTCACCAAGTACGTCAAGGACAACCTCTACAGCCCCGAGACCCACAAGCAGGTCTACGGCGAGATCGAGGGCGACGTCCTCGGGCTCGCGCAGACCCTCGGCTCTCCGACCACCCTGGCGATCCTGGGCGACCTGGAGAACGAGTCGGTCGTCGGCGCACCCGCGTCGTGGACGTCGTTGTGGGAGTTCGAGGACAATATCCTCGAGTCCGGCACGAACTACTGCTTCGAGGCGATGAACAACGTCGACTACATGGTGGAGCAGAAGGACATCAAGAGCGTCATGTCCGTCGGCTTCCCCGGCGACTTCGGTGGCGACGGTGCCGCCGGCGCGAAGATCGCGGCCGAGGCCAACGGCCTGGAGTACACCAACGTCGAGACCGGTCCCGGCCAGGAGGCGCAGTCCGGCGCCATCAGCGCCATCGTCAAGGGCAAGCCCGACCTGGTGATCATCGGCACCGGCCCGACCGAGACGGCCGTCATCGTGGGCCAGGCCGCCGCCCAGGGCTTCACCGGCCAGTTCATCGGCCTCGGCCCGACGTGGAACCCCGCCCTGCTCGAGTCGGCCGCGGCGCCCGCGCTCGAGGCGCTCTACCTGCAGTCCGGCTACTGGGGCTCCTTCGGCACCGAGACCGATGGTCACGCTGCCATGCGTGAGGCGCTGGGTGACGGCGTGTCCCCCAACGACGGCTACACCTCCGGCTGGGCCTGGTCCTACCCGATGAAGGCCGCGCTGGAGGCGTGGCTGGAGGGCGACTACGACAAGAGCCGTGAGGGTCTGCTCGAGGCCGTCAGCGAGCTGGAGACGGTCGACTACGAAGGCATGCTGCCTGAGGAGGCCGGCAACTTCGTCGGCGAGCCCAACGACACGGTCTTCCGCCAGAGCGTGATCAGCAAGGTGGACAAGAAGGCGCCCGCGGGCATCTCCATCGTCCAGGACTTCTTCGCTGGTCCGACCGCCGAGGCGCACGAGTTCACGGGGTCCTGCTTCGAGGGCTGAGCATCGTCGTACGACCGAAGAACAGGCAGGGCCCGCGTCGATGACGCGGGCCCTGTTTCTTGCGTGTGAGAGCCCACCGAATCCACCCCTAGCGGTGTGGACACCTGTTCGACTATCGGGCAACGTAAGAGGTCGCTTCAAGGTGAAGCGGACAAAGGAGGCAACACCATGGTCGTACTTGGCCTGATTCTTCTGATCGTCGGTCTCGTCGCAAAGATCTCGATTCTCACCACGATCGGCGCGATCTTGCTCGTCGTCGGCCTGATCCTCAACTTCGTGCCGATCGGCGGCACCAGCCGCCGGGTCTTCTAGGCGCCGACCTCCGGACGTCGGGCAGGTCGTGTGCCTGCCCGAACTTCTGACGCCGCCCCTCGCCCTCCCCGAGCGGTGATCCAGCCAGGTCCTCTCACCCGACGACGTGGCCTTGGCACCGTTCCCCCCGGAGGACGCGGGGCGGACCAGAGCAGCACGACGGCCCCCGCGAGCTCTCGCGGGGGCCGTCGGCGTGCCGGGGCAAGCTCACGTCTCGACCGGCACGGAGCGCGGACAGGGCCAGACCGAGCAGCCTCAGGGCCGGGCGTCGTGACTACTCGGTCCCGCGGGATCCGAACTTCTCGTCGATCCAGAGCTTCGCCGAGCCCATGAACCCGGCGACGTCGTGGACCAGGCGCCCGAGCGTGTCCTGGGTCCGGGCGAAGGACACCGAATAGCTCTGCGCCGCGGCCTGGGCGGCGTCGCTGACCTTCGCGTCGGCGTCGTCCTCCCGGCGCGCGTAGGTGCCGTGCAGGATCGCGGTGTAGTCGCCGGACTCGGTCCAGCGGCGCAGCTCGCTCGCCCGGACCACGTTGAACGGGTGCGACTGACCTTCGACCAGGAACAGCTTGAGCACCGAGTCACGCAGGTCCTCGGTCTCCTCGTACTCCGAGGCCTGCGCGAAGAACGACGTGATGTCGAGGTCGTCGAGGTGCCCACCGCTGGCGAGCTTCATGTGGACGCGGGTGGCGACGGCCGGGTCCTGGGTGGCCAGCAGGCCCGCGCGGTCGGCGGACAGCTCTGACTTGCGCGACCACTCCATGAGCGCGGCGATGATCGCTCGCAGCCCGAGCGCACCGCCGGGGAGTGCGTAGAAGATTCCGCTCATCCCCATCAATCGCAGCAGCAGCGTCCGGTAGACGTTGTGACCGCTCAGTGCGTGGCCGAGCTCGTGGCCGATCACGAAGCGCAGCTCCTCGTCGTCCAGCAGGTCGATCAGGCCGGAGTTGAGGACGATGACGGGCTTGTTCATGCCGATGGTCTCGGCCTGGAAGCCGGGATTGGCCCGGACGTAGAGCTCGGGCAGCTCGACCGCGTCGAGGGTCGCGCCCACGTCGGCGAGCAGCTGGTTGAGCCGCGGGAACTGGCGCTCGTCGACGCGCACGGCCGAGCCGAGCAGCAGCAGGCGCCACTGCCGCTCGTTGATGAGTCCGGACAGCGTCTTGAGGACGGTGTCGAAGCCCTTGAGCTTGCGCAGCGCGACCAGGGCGCCGCGATCCGCGGGGTGCTCCCAGGCCCGTGAGCTGACGCCGGCGAGCCGGACACGGGACTTGGTCACGTTCTTGGCCATGGCGGGATGCTTGCACGGCGATCCCTGCCCGGCAGGAGATCGAGGTGAACGGCTGGGGAACCGGATCAGGGCGTACGGCGCCGCCCCGCCCGTCCTCGTTCCCCACCGCCCGCCGGGCTCAGCGAGTCGGGGTCACTCGTGCGGGTCCTGGACCGAGGGCCCCCGCTCGCGCAAGCCGTCGGCCGGAGCGGTGCTCGAGGTCCACAGCGAGCCGTCGGCCGCGGCGTCGACCACCGCCTGGGCGGCCACCGCCGTCTGCTGGGCGAGGTAGCCGTTGGACGCCGAGCCGATGCCGCCGCGCGCCTCGTAGAGCACCGACGCCGAGCCGAGCAGTCCGTATGCGTTGCGGGCGATGCCCGGGAATTCGGTGCTCGGGTAGCGGGTGATGTTGGCGTACCCCTTGCCGTCCAGCGCGGTCACCATCTGCGACGCGGCCTGCTTCGACCTGACGACGGTCTCGGCGAACTCCTCCGAGATGCCGAGACGAGCCGCTTCGGCCTCCGCGTTGGGCCACATGATCGAGCCGGTGATCATCCGGCCGTCGTCGTCGACGTAGGTCCCCTGGTGGTGGAAGTCCACGACGACCTCGGGCTGCCGCTCGTCCCAGAGCAGGCGCATCGCGATGGCCTCCGGCACCGGGTTGTCGGCGTCCGGGCCCGGCGCGTAGGGGTGGTCGTAGGCGCTCGCGGAGTAGGAGTGGTAGCGGTTGATGTCGTAGCCGCGTCCGGCCGCGTAGAACTCGCAGAACGCCGGGCACGCGGTGTCGTAGTTCTGCCGCCACGGGGTGGTGCGGCCCGACAGGTCGGTCACCTCCGCGTCGAAGCCGTCGACGTTGACCCGCGGCACGATCGTCAGGGTCAGCGCGCCCCGGACCGCCTGGGCGTGCGCCGAGCCACCGCTGAGCGACTGGATCACCGACAACATGCCTTCGCTCACGACGTACTCGTCACCGTGCTGGTTGGCGATGAACATCACCGGGGTGGGGCCGTCACCGATCGTCACGACCGGGATCTCCCGTCCGGTGTTGGACGTCAGTGGGGCGGGCGCGAGGTCGAAGGCGCCCTGCGCCCGGCCCTCGATCGTCTGCAGGGTCTTCCACAGCTCGTCGTAGCCGTGGATCGCATTCGTGTTCTCCTGCCCGGGCCACGGCCCACCGGGAACGGTATCCGGGTCGGCGCCGGCAGGAGCGGCGAGTGCGAGACCGAGGGGCAGGAGCGTCGCGCTGAGGACGGCGACGAGCGAACGGGCGATGGCCATGGTGGGTTCCCTCCGAGTAGGTGACCTCATCCATCCATGCACCGGCCCAGGAGGGTGTCAACGCCTCCCCGTGAGTAACCTCTGCGGCCTCAGCCAGTCCCGAGCAAGCTCGGGCCTAGCGGCCCTCGGACATCGGGATGCGTACGTCGCGCTCGGCCGCGACCTCGACGGCGCGCTCGTAGCCCGCGTCGACGTGCCGGATGACGCCCATGCCGGGATCGTTGGTCAGCACGCGCTCGATCTTCTGCGCGGCCAGGTCGGTGCCGTCGGCGACGCAGACCTGGCCGGCGTGGATGGAGCGGCCCATGCCGACGCCGCCGCCGTGGTGGATCGAGACCCACGACGCACCAGAGGCGGTGTTGACCAGCGCGTTGAGCAGCGCCCAGTCGGCGATGGCGTCGGAGCCGTCCTTCATCGCCTCGGTCTCGCGGTACGGCGATGCGACGGACCCGCAGTCGAGGTGGTCGCGACCGATGACGACCGGGGCCTTGAGCTCGCCCGAGGCCACCATCTCGTTGAACTTCAACCCGGCGAGGTGGCGCTCTCCCTGGCCCAGCCAGCAGATGCGGGCGGGCAGGCCCTGGAAGGCGACGCGCTCCCCGGCCATCTTGATCCACTTGTGCAGGCGCTCGTTGTCGGGGAAGAGCTCGAGGATCGCCTTGTCGGTCGCGGCGATGTCGGCCGGGTCGCCGGAGAGCGCGGCCCAGCGGAACGGGCCCTTGCCCTCGCAGAAGAGGGGCCGGATGTAGGCCGGCACGAAGCCCGGGAAGTCGAAGGCGCGGTCGAAGCCGCCCTTGCGGGCCTCGTCGCGGATCGAGTTGCCGTAGTCGAAGACCTCGGCGCCGGCGTCCATGAAGCCGACCATCGCGCGGACGTGGGCGGCCATCGAGTCCTGTGCGGCCTTGGTGAAGCCGACCGGGTCGGCCTCGCGCTGGGCCTGCCACTCCTCGAACGGCACCCCGACGGGGAGGTAGAACAGCGGGTCGTGCGCCGACGTCTGGTCGGTGACGATGTCGATCGGCGCGCCCTGCTCGAGCAGCGCCGGCACCATCTCGGCGGCGTTGCCGAGCACGCCGATGGACAGCGCCTTCTTCGCGTCGCGGGCCTCGGTCGCGAGCTGCACGGCGTGCTCGAGCGAGTCGGCCTGGACGTCGAGGTAGCGGTGCTCGATCCGGCGCTCGATGCGCGACTGGTCGCACTCGATGCAGATCGCGACGCCGTCGTTCATGGTGACGGCGAGCGGCTGGGCGCCGCCCATGCCGCCGAGGCCGGCGGTCAGGGTGATCGTCCCGGCGAGCGTGCCGTCGAAGCGGAGGTCGGCGATGGCGGCGAACGTCTCGAACGTCCCCTGCAGGATCCCCTGGGTGCCGATGTAGATCCACGAGCCGGCGGTCATCTGGCCGTACATCGTGAGCCCGAGGTCCTCGAGGCGGCGGAACTCCTCCCAGTTGGCCCAGTCGCCGACGAGGTTGGAGTTGGCGATCAGCACGCGCGGCGCCCACTCGTGGGTGCGCATGACACCGACCGGCTTGCCGGACTGCACGAGCATCGTCTCGTCGTCCTCGAGGTCGCGCAGCGTGCGCACGAGCGCGTCGTAGGCCTCCCAGCTGCGCGCGGCCTTGCCGGTGCCGCCGTAGACGACGAGGTCCTCGGGCCGCTCGGCGTTGGCCGGGTCGAGGTTGTTCATCAGCATCCGCAGCGGGGCCTCCGTCTGCCAGGACTTCGCTGTCAGCTCGGTGCCGGTGGCGGCGTGGATGGGCAGGCGGGGGTTGGTGGAGTCGTTCATGCGAGTTCTCCGATCACTGACTGGGCAGCGGCGAGCACCGCGCCGGAGGCGACGAGCGAGACGGCTGCCTCGATCTCGGGTGAGAGGTGGCGGTCGGGTCCGGGGCCCTGGATGCCGGCGGCGCGGAGCGCCCCGACGACAGCGGCGGTGGCCGGCGACGGGACCAGGGGCGCGCGCATGTCGAGCGCGCGGGCCGCCGTGAGCACCTCGATGGCGACGACGCGGGTGAGCCCGTCGACGGAGCGGCGCAGCTTGCGCGCGGCCGACCAGCCCATCGAGACGTGGTCCTCCTGCATGGCGCTGGAGGGGATCGAGTCGACCGAGGCGGGGACGGCGAGCCGCTTGAGCTCGGAGACAATCGCGGCCTGGGTGTACTGCGCGATCATGTGGCCCGAGTCGACGCCCGGGTCGTCGGCGAGGAAGGCGTTGAGCCCGTGGCTGCGGGTCTTGTCGAGGAAGCGGTCCGTGCGCCGCTCGCTGATCGAGGCCACGTCGGCGGCGACGATCGCCAGGAAGTCGAGGACGTAGGCCACCGGCGCGCCGTGGAAGTTGCCGTTGGACTCGACGCGGCTCTCCTCGGCCAGCACGACCGGGTTGTCGACGGCCGAGGACAGCTCGCGGCCGGCCACCGCGGCGGCGTACTCCACCGTGTCGCGCGCAGCGCCGTGGACCTGCGGCGAGCAGCGCAGGGAGTAGGCGTCCTGCACGCGGTTGCAGTCTCCGGTCCGGTGCGAGGCGACGATCCCGGAGTCAGCCATCAGCGCCACCAGGTTGGCGGCGGACAGGGCCTGGCCGGGGTGCGGCCGGATCGCCTGGAGCTCGGGGGCGAAGACGCGGTCGGTGCCGAGCTGCCCCTCGACGCTCATGGCGGCCGCGACGTCGGCGGTCCTGAGCAGCATCCGCAGGTCCTCGATGGCCATGACGAGCATGCCCAGCATGCCGTCGGTGCCGTTGATGAGCGCGAGCCCTTCCTTGGCGGCCAGCTCGACCGGCGTCAGTCCGGCCGCGGCCAGCGCCTCGGCGGCCGGCATCAGGGTCCCGGCCGCGTCGCGGACCTCACCCTCGCCCATCAGGGCGAGCGCACAGTGGGACAGCGGGGCGAGGTCGCCCGAGCAGCCCAGCGAGCCGTACTCGCGCACCACCGGGGTGATGCCGTGGGTGAGGAGGTCGGCGAGGAGCTGGGCCGTCTCGCGGCGTACGCCGGTGTGCCCCGTCGCCAGCGTCGAGAGCCGCAGCAGCATCAGCCCGCGCGTCACCTCGCGCTCGACCTCGGGACCGGAGCCGGCGGCGTGCGAGCGGACCAGCGACTTCTGCAGCTGGGCGCGCATCTCGGTCGGGATGTGGCGGGTGGCCAGCGCCCCGAACCCGGTGGAGATGCCGTAGGCCGGGGTCGCGGCCGACGCCAGCTCGTCGACGACGGCGCGGGCCCGGTCGATGGCCGCGAGCGCGTCCTCGCCGATGGAGACGGGGGCGCCGTCGCGCGTGACTGCGACGACGTCGGCGAAGGAGACAGGACCGGTGCCGACGGTGACCGTGGTGGGGGACATGACGTCATCCAACTCCCGCAGCCACGCGCGCACCACCCATGGTGACCGGCGACCCGTCTCAGATCCGAGACATACTCGGCCGGGGACGCCGGGCCCCGCCCTGAGGAGGTGGTCGGGCGTCGGCGCGTGTGCCTACGGTGCAAGGAGACGCGACGCCGATCAGGCGGTCGCGCAGAGAAGGGAGTCGATGATGACCACGTCCCAGATCATCTGGATCGTCGTGATCGCGGTGGCCGCACTGGTCCTGATCGGACTGGTCGTGGGTTCGATGCGCAAGAAGAGCCTGGCTGACAACCATGCGCGGGCGGATCAGCTGCGCCACAAGGCGGACGCCTCCGCCGCCGGCCTGCCCGACACCAGCGCCCGTGCCGAGCGCGCCGAGGCGGAGGCCGAGCACAAGCGCCTCGAGGCCCAGCGCGCTGAGGACCAGGCGGCTGCCGCGCGGATCGAGGCCGAGCAGGAACGGGCCCGCCACGAGGACCAGATCCGCGCCGCCGACCGGCTCGACCCGAAGGTCGACCACAAGTCCACTGACTACTCCCCCGAGGTGGCCGACCCCAGCGGCCCGCCCCGCCGGACGACCGACGGGGACACCGACGGGGACACCGACGGCGGCATCCACCGCGCCTGACCAGCGCCGGGGGCTCATGTCCGGCAGGATGTCCGGACATGAGCCAGGTCCCCGCAGCCACCCGCGCCCTGCGGGTGCTGCGGTTCCTCGCCAGCCAGCCCGACCCGGTCGCCCTCGACCGGATCTCGAGGGCCTGCGACCTGCCGCGCAGCACGGCCTACCACCTCATCAACGCGATGATCGCCGAGGGCTTCGTGGTGCACCTCGAGGACGAGCGCCGCTACGGCCTGGGCCTCGCGGCCTTCGAGGTCGGCAGCGGCTTCGCCCGCCAGGAGCCGCTGCAGCGCATCGCGCGCCGGCCGCTCGCCGCCCTCGTCGACAGGACGGGGTACGGCGGACACCTGGCCGTCCTGCACGGGCGCGACGTGCTCTACGTCCTCGAGGAGCGCGCCCCGGGCCGCCCGCCGCTGGTCACCGACGTCGGCGTCCGCCTGCCGGCCCACCTGACGGCGAGCGGGCGCGCCATCTTGATGGCGCTGCCCAGCAACCAGGTGCGGGCGCTCTATCCCGACCGCAGCGCCTTCGTGGACCGCGTCGGCACCGGACCGACCTCGCTGGTCGCGCTGCGGACCGTGCTGAGCGAGGCCCGGCAACGCGGCCACGCCGTGGAGGACGGCGAGGTCACCGCGGGCCTGGCGAGCGTGGCCGCGCCCGTGCTCGACCACAACGCCCACCCCGTCGCCGCGGTCGCGCTCACCTTCCCGGTCGCCGCGGTCGCGCTCACCTTCCCGCACGGCACGGCGACTGACGCGGCAGCCGTCGGCGTACGCACCCTGGCCGCCGCGCTGTCGCGACGGCTCGGCGGCTGAGACGAGAACGGCCGACCGCTCACCCTCAGGAGGGAGCAGGCCGGCCGGGTCGGATGATCTCGCGATCCGACCGAGCTACGACTGGCTGAGCCAGACGTGGACCCCCCCGGATCCAGGTCGGATCGATCACGTCCGGGGTGTGTGCCGGACGCAGTTCCGAACATGCCCAGACTCCCAAGGAACCGCCCACAGGTCGGTCACCTCCCCTCCACGGTCGGGTAACAACTTCCCGGTGGGCAAGAACTTCGACCACAAGACGTGTCGCCCCGGGCGGAGTGGGTACCCCCCCCAGTGCGACGTCGGCTGCCGCGGCATCCGATCTCGAAGGCCCCCGAGGTCCAAGACCCTGCCTCGGGGGCCGTCGCGACCGGCTCAGCCCGCTTGCAGGTCGCGCCACCGGTCGGGACCGGGCGGCTCGAGGTTGTCCCGCAGCTGACCGATGATCCTGGAGATCAGGCGCGAGACCTGGGTCTGGGTGATGCCGAGCTCCGCCCCGATCTGCTCCTGGGTCAGGTCCTTGATGAAGCGGAGGTAGAGGATGCGGCGATCACGGGGCGCCAATCCCTTGCAGGCCTGCGCGACCATGGTCAACGCCTCCACCCGCTCCAGCCCGCGGTCCTCCTCCCCCAGGTGGTCCACCAGGCTGTAGCCGTCGCTCCCCGCGACCTGGCTGTCGAGGGAGGTGGGCGAGAAGCAGCCGTCGCACGCCAGCGCCTCGCTGACGTCATCCACGTCGCGACCGAGCTCCTCGGCGATCTCGCTCGCGTTCGGAGTGCGGCCGAGCCTCTGGGTGAGGGTCTGGATGGCCGGCCACATCTCGCCCTGGAGCTCCTGGATGCGACGCGGTGGGCGCACCGTCCAGGCAGAGTCGCGGAAGTAGCGCTTGATCTCGCCCGTGATGGACGGGACGGCATAGGACAAGAAGTCGTCCACCCGGCTCGGGTCGTAGCGGCGTACGGCCTTCGCCAGACCCAGGCAGGCGACCTGTTCGAGGTCCTCCAGCGACTCGCCCCTGTTGCCGAAGCGACGCGCGATGGAGAGCGCCACGGGGACGTTGAGCTGGATGGCCTCGTTGAGCAGTGACTGCCGTTCGCAGCCGTGGTGTTCCTGAGCGATGCGAAGCACCCGATTGGTGCGCTCCATGCGGGCAAGACGGCCCGACTCAGGGTTTGCAGGAGTAGTGACAAGTGCGCTGTGAGCCATGACGATCCTCGAAGAGTCTCGACGGCGTGGCAGGGGTTTGGGCCACAACTGCAGCACTATCAACCTGCCCTGTTCGGGAAGATTTTGCAACCCGGAGGCGAGCCGATCCTCGACGTACGGCGCCGCGCAGGCGCGTCACCGGCGCCGGCGCAGCGACCGGGTGGCCGGACCCTCCAGGACGGCGCCGTCGGCGGCGAAGCGCGACCCGTGCAGCGGGCAGTCCCACGTCTCCTCCGCGTCGTTCCAGTGCAGGCAGCCACCCAGGTGGGTGCAGACCGGGACCACCTCGTCGGAGGCGGCCAGCTTGCCCGGAAGCGTCGGGAGCGACCGGATCGCGGCCTCGACCACGCCGGCGTTGAAGCCGGCCAGCCTGGCCGCTCCGCGGGGTCCCGTGATCCGGTGGTGCAGGGGCGTGGCCCAGCTCGGCGGGGCGCCGAGGATCTCGCCGGAGATGGTGCGCGCCGCCGCGACGGCGTTGGTCATTCCCCACTTGTCGAAGCCGGTGGCCACGAACACGTGTCCGCGCCCACGCGGCATCGTGCCCACCTGCGGGATGCCGTCGTGCGAGGCGTAGTCCTGGGCCGACGAGCGGTGGGTCTCGCGTGCGCCCGGGAAGTGCTCGGCGGTCCAGTCGCGCAGGGCCCCGACGTGCTCCTGCTCCGAGCGAGTGCGGCCGACGACGTGACCGTGACCGCCGACGACCAGGTGGGACCCGTGACGGGTCACGGCCTCGCGGATCGACACGGACGGCTGGCCCGCGGAGAGGAACATCGACTCGGGTGGCGTCACCGAGTCGAAGGCAAGCGCGTAGGAGCGGTTGGGCTCGAGCTTGGCGAAGTAGAGACCTCGGTCGAGGATCGGGGTACCGGTCGCGAGCACGATGTTGGCTGCCCGCAGTCGCACCCCGTCGGACAGGGTCACCTCCGGTGCGCCCAGCTTCGAGACGCCGACGACCCGGCGCCCTTCGTGCAGCGAGCCGCCGTGCTCGCGCAGCTCGGCGACCAGCGCCTCGATGACGTCCATCGGATCGAACTGCGCCTGGTCGTGCAGGACCGTCGCACCCACCAGCGGGAACGGCACGTCGAGCCGGTCGACCCACCGCACCGGCAGGCCCAGGCGCGTCGCCGCCTCGTGCTCCTCCCGCACGGCCGGCAGCTCGTCGCGTGCCTGGGCGAAGGTGACGGCGTCCCGACGCTGGTGGTCGACCCCGTGGTCCTCGCAGAAGCGCAGGAGCCATCCCTGGCCCTCACGGTTCGCCTCGACGTACGCCGCGCTGACCGCCTTGGAGCTGGTGCGCGCCAGCCTGGAGAGCTTGGTCCCCTGCAGCAGCGAGACCTTGGCCGTCGTGTTCCCGGTGGTGACCGCGCCGGCATGCCGGGCCTCGATCACGCCCACGTGCCGGCCGGCGCGCGCCAGCAGCAGAGCCACGACGAGACCCGTCAGCCCGGCGCCGACCACGATGTCGTCGAAGGCCCCGCCCTCCGGCAGCGGGTCGGAGGCCGGGCCGGGCCGTGGCCGGTCGAGCCAGAGCGATCCGTGGTCGGCGGGGGTTGCGGGCATCGGGCGCCTCCTGGTCGGGATGTCTGGTCCCGATCCGGTACCCCGTGGACCCGCGACCATTCGTCGCGCGACGGGCGTGCGCCGGCGGTCAGTCAGTCCGCCGAGATGTCGTGCAGCAGCGCATCGACCGATGTCTTCGCATCGGTGTCGACGACTTCTCCGTCGCGCACGGTCGTGACCAGCCGCTGGGCGAGGTCGCGGACCTTGACGTTGCGGTTGCGCGACCACCAGCGCAGCATCGCGAACGCGGCGCGGTCATCGAGGCCGTAGACCAGCATCAGGATGCCCTTGGCCTGCTCGATCACGGCACGGTGCTCGAGCGTCTCCTCGATCGCGGAGCGCACGGCGTCCTCCGCGTCCTCGGTGAAGTCGCGGGTCAGGTCGAGGTAGTAGCCCTGGACCGTGCCCAGGCCGTTCTCGACCATGCTCTCGCCGGCCAGCACGACCCGGCGCTCGAGGCCGTCCGCGCACATCAGGCGGTAGGAGACGCTGAAGGCCATGCTGTCCTGGCTGGCGCGCTTGAGCACGTCGCGGACGCGCTCGCGGTCCTCGGGGTGCTTGCTGGCGAGGAAGAGCTCCGTCGTCGCTGCCCGGGAGCCGGGTTCGAGCCCGTGGATGAGGAAGACCTCGTCATCCCACTCCCACGTGTCCGTTGCAACATCGTAGGAGAATCGGCCTGTTCGGGACACACTGCCCGAGGCCTCGGCACCTGCAGGTGCGAGAGCCATGCTCACCACTTTCCGACCGCGGAGCGGGTCGCATGAAGTACGTGCAACGGCTGTCTGTTCAACCGGTGATGAGTCTATAGCGTTGCGACCCGGGGCACACACGTCTTGCCCACTCCATATCTCCGCGAATGTCGAGTCGTTACCCGGGTGAAGCCCCCAGGAGGAAATGCCGTGGAACCCGACCGGTCCCGATCGACTCGCCGTCTCGGCGCTGCCGCCCTGACCTCGCTCGCGCTGCTCGCGGCCGCGCTCGCCCTGCCAGCGGAGACGCTGACGCGGACCGGCAGCCCGCAGGCGACATTCGACGCGACCCGACCGGCCGGCCTGACGGGCGACGGACCGCTCGACGAGCACGACCACAGCCACGGCGACCCCGCCACCAAGAACGCCCTCTCCCGTGGCGGCGAGGTGTCGGCAGCCACCCAGGACCCGACCTCCGCCCGCCAGGCGCGGGAGGCGGCCGCCCACGTCGCCAGCCAGCGCCGGCTCCGCGACCCGAGGCTGACGACGGTGCGGGCGACTCGCAAGCGCACCGCTGTCCCCGCCGACCGGTTCGCGATGGCCGGTGGTTGCTACACCCTCACTCGCGCAGGCGAGCCGCTCCGCTTCCGTGCCACGACCCTCGGCACCTACCTCCTCATCGACCGCGACCAGCGATTCCTCGCCGCCGACGGCACCCGCGCGGCAGCACCCTCGCCCGCCACCGAGTGGGCCGCGCGCGGACGCGACGGACGCATGCGGTTCAACAACGCCGGCACCCCGCTGACGCTCGCCGGGAAGGTCGTCTTCTCGCTCCGCAGGGCGACCGGCTGCGCGGCGTACGCCGAGGCGCAGGTCAACGTCAGCGGCCGCCCGCACTCCGGCATCACGCCCTTCCAGGAGGTGCGGGGCTACGTCGACGCGCACACCCACGGCATGGCGTTCGAGTTCCTCGGCGGATCGGTGCACTGCGGCAAGCCGTGGGACGCCTACGGCCCGGAGCACGCCCTCGTCGACTGCCCCGACCACAGCGCGACGGGCGGTCACGGCGCGCTGCTCGAGACGGCGCTCGGCGGCAAGCCCGGGCACGACCCGGTCGGCTGGCCGACCTTCAAGGACTGGCCGGCGCCCGAGTCACTGACCCACGAGGGCACCTACTACAAGTGGCTCGAGCGATCCTGGCGCGGCGGCCAGCGGATCTTCGTCAACCTGCTCGTCGAGAACAACAAGCTCTGCGAGCTCTATCCGCTCAAGCGCAACTCGTGCGACGACATGGACTCGCTGCGGCTCCAGGCCCAGCGGATGTACGAGCTTCAGGACTACATCGACGCCCAGAACGGTGGCCCGGGACAGGGCTGGTACCGAATCGTCCGCTCGCCGTGGCAGGCCCGCCGGGTGATCAACGCCGGCAAGCTGGCGGTGGTGATGGGGATCGAGACGAGCGTGCCCTTCGGCTGCACGTTCAAGAAGCTCCCGGCCGGTGACGTCGACCAGTGCGACCCGGCCGGCATCGACCGGCAGCTCGACGAGATGCACCGCCTCGGGGTGCGCCAGATGGAGCTGGTCAACAAGTTCGACAACGCCCTGTCCGGCATCGCGGGCGATCCGGGCGAGACGGGGGTCGTGGTCAACGCGGCCAACTTCCTCGAGACCGGCACCTTCTGGGACATGCGGCACTGCTCGCCCGCCGACGGCGAGAGCGCCGACCGCACGCAGCTGGCGGTGCCCGACATCAGCGCGGGCCAGCAGGACGCCCTGTTCGGCGCCATCGGCCAGGTGAGCGGGCTGCTCAACCTGGGCGCGGTCCCGCTCTACGGCACCCCCATGCACTGCAACGCCCGCGGCCTGACCGACCTCGGCGCGCACCTCGTCGACAGCCTCGCCGACCGGCACATGCTCATCGACCCCGACCACATGAGCGTCAAGGCCCGCAACAGCCTGCTCGACCGGCTCGAGGACCGCTCCTACTCCGGTGTCCTGTCGAGCCACTCCTGGTCCACGCCCGACGCCTATCCCCGGATCTATCGCCTCGGTGGCTACATCGCGCCGTACGCCGGAGACTCGACCGGCTTCGTCGCGAAGTGGCGACGTCACCTCGGCTGGGCCGACAAGCGCTTCTACTTCGGCTTCGGGTACGGCGCCGACATCAACGGCCTCGGCGCGCAGGGCAGCCCCCGGGGTGCCGCAGCGCCCGACCCCGTCACCTACCCGTTCCGTGGCCTGGGCGGGGTGCGCATCGACCGCCAGCGTGCCGGCCAGCGGGTCTTCGACATCAACCTCGACGGCGTCGCGCAGTACGGCGCCTACCCCGACTGGATCGAGGACGCCGCCCACGTCGCGGGCGCGGATGGCGCCGCGCTCAAGGACGACATGTGGCGCGGCGCGGAGGCCTACCTGCAGACGTGGGAGCGGGCCACGGGCGTCGCCCCCGACTCGTGCCGCAACCCGGGCAGCCGGCTGACCGTCCGCGCGTTCACCCGGCGAGCGCGTGTCGGGCTGTCCACGCGCGCCCTGATGGACCGCGTCGGCCAGCCTTACGAGCGCCTCGGCAGCCGCTACACCTACTGCGCCAGGACCGCCGGGAAGGCGAAGGCCGTGATGGCCGTGACCCTCTCCTCCCGCGGCCGCGTGATCGGCATCCGGTGCGCCAGCTGACAACCAGGTGCCCCCCCAGTGACGTCTGATGAGCACAACAGTCATCACAGGGGGAACCATGCGCAACCAGTGGAGCATCATCGTCGCCGGCATCGTCGGCGCAGCGGGGCTCGTCGCCCCGATCGGGGTCGCAGCCGCCGACGCGGCCGCCGCCGGTCGACCAGCGCCGGCGGTCAAGAGCGTCACGAGGTCGTACGGCGACAAGCCGGTGCGGCTCGCGAGCAAGCGCCAGCAGCTCGAGCTGAGCTTCACGGGACGCCGCGGCGACCGGGTCGACCTCATCGATCCCGACTACTTCCCGGGCACGATCTGCGGGCGGGTGACGCTGATCCGCGACGGCAAGAAGATCGCCCGCCACACCCTCGACCACTGGCGCCTGCCGCGGTCTGCGCGCTACACGTTCCGCTTCGCGCCGCGCACCAAGCCGTGCACCGAGGCCCGCCGCCCCGGTCGTCTGCAGCTGACCAAGGTCGAGCTGGTGAAGCCGACGACCGACCCGGCCTCGCTCCCCAGGAAGCGCGGCGTGGTCTACGCCGTGCAGGCTCGGGTGCCCAGCAGCGGGATGGTCAACGTCGCCAACTCGCCGGGCGACCCGGGCTTCGTCGCCCTGGTCTCGCAGGGCAGGACCGCCCACTTCGGGCTGGCCACCTCCGCCGGCCAGTCGGCCGGGCTGCCGCGTGTCACCGAGCGCTCGCAGCTCCTGCTGCGTCCCGACGCCGCTCCCCTCGGTTTCATGCCGGAGACGATCAGGATCCCGAACTCGGAGCCCGCTCCCCTGACGGCCCACGCGGTCACCGATCCTCTGCCCGCCGGCCAGCGCATCGCGCTGCTGCACCTCGGCGGCGCCTCCGTGGGCGCGTGGACTCCGACGCAGCACCACACGACGTACGACGGCGCCGCGGTGCCGGTGACCACACCCGCCGCTGCGTTCGGCCAGCCACAGGTCCTGACGTTCGAGGGCACGGCCGGTTCGTTCCTGCACCCCCAGGACGGGACGGGCAACCATGGCGCGAGCTATGCGTCCGCGCTCATCGGGCCTGACGGCTTCGAGCCTCCCTACCGCCCGAACGCCCCGATCCAGCTGACGAGGACCGGCACGCACTCCCTGGTCTTCCTGCCCTCCGTCCAGGCTGTCGGCACTCCGGCGGGCCTGCGGGCGGCGGGCGTGACGATGCTGCCGGCGATGCAGACGGACGGTCCGGCCACGAGGTTCGCCGCTCCCGAGCCGGGTCGCCTGGTGATGGCGCCGACCACCCAGCTCGCCCACCTGACGATCGCGGCCACCCACCCGGGCGGACCGACCTTCGCTTACGGCGTCACCGCCCCCGAGCACCGCCCCGACTGCTCGAAGAGCACTGCGAACGGCTGCGGCGACACCAACTCGGTCGTGGTGTCGACTGCGGGAAGCCAGGGCGGCACCGCATTCGGCCCGGGCTGGGTCTATGTCGCGTTCACGAGGTCGCATACCGGTCCGATCGACCTCGCGATGGTGTCGAAGCTGCCGGTCACCGGCTGAGCCCTGGGGGCGCTCCTCGATGGAGCCGGCAAAGTTACCTGCCGGTAGGATCATCATCACTCGTGCGTTGGCTGACGGCCGAGGGCGCAGAGCCTAGGCTCGGCCCACCGTCCATGGTTGGCGGACGAGCTGAAATGCCCGGCACTCGAGGAGCGCTCCCCCATGCAGATCTTTGCCATTGTCGTCTCACTGGCCCTGACCGTCGCCGCCATGGCGCTGTTGGTGCCGGCCGTGCGCAAGATGCTCGGCGTCATCCGCAGCGGCCAACCGGCCCCGGGTCGCGCCGACAACCCGGTCGGTCGCGGCCTGACCATGCTGAAGGAGACGTTCCTCCACACCCGGATGCTGCAGTGGCACTGGATCGGCATCATGCACTGGTTCGTCTACATGGCGTTCCTGTTCCTCAGCACGGCTGTGCTGGCGGCCTACTTCCAGCTCTTCAAGGCCGACTTCGCGTGGCCGATCATCGGCCACTGGTACCCCTACGAGTGGTTCAGCGAGTTCATCGGGCTGATGAGCACGATCGGCATCCTGGTGCTGATCGTCTACCGCCAGATGCACCACCCCAAGCGCGAGGGCCGCAAGAGCCGCTTCTACGGGTCGACCATGTGGCAGGCCTACTTCGTCGAGTACCTCGCACTCCTCGAGGGCTCCGCGATCCTCTTCGTCCGCGGCGCCGAGTGGAAGCTCGACGAGCACGCCGGCCGCTCGCACTACCCGCTCTCCTCGTGGATCGGTGACGCGCTCTACCCGACCTCGGTGACCTCGCTGGAAAACCTGATCTACGCCATCGCCACGTTCAAGATCGCGCTCGCGATGATCTGGCTGATGGTGATCGCCCGCAACATCACCATGGGCGTCGCCTGGCACCGCTTCACCGCCTGGTTCAACATCTTCTTCAAGCGCGAGTCCGACGGCGGCACCGCGCTGGGCGCGATGAAGCCGCTGACGTCCGGCGGCAAGGCCATCACCCTCGACGACATCGACGACCTCGACGAGGACTCGATCCTGGGCGTCGGCTCGATCGAGGACTTCTCCTGGAAGGGCATCCTCGACTTCACGACCTGCACCGAGTGCGGTCGCTGCCAGTCGCAGTGCCCGGCCTGGAACACCGAGAAGCCGCTCTCGCCCAAGCTCCTGATCATGGCCCTGCGCGACCACGCCTACGAGAAGGCCGGCGAGAAGACGGCCGCCGCCAGCGGCACCAGCGACACGACCGACGGCCAGGTGGCCGTCGCCGAGAAGTCGCTGATCGGCTCGGGCATGGAGGACAACTGGTTCTACAACCCCGAGGGCGCCGACTACGTCATCGACGAGGACGTCCTGTGGTCCTGCACCTCGTGCGGCGCCTGCGTCCAGCAGTGCCCCGTGGACATCGAGCACGTCGATCACATCATGGACATGCGCCGCTACCAGGTGCTCGTCGAGTCCAACTTCCCCGCCGAGCTCAACGGCCTGTTCAAGGGCCTCGAGAACAAGGGCAACCCGTGGAACATGTCGTCCACGGCCCGCATGGACTGGGCCAAGGGCCTCGAGTTCGACGTGCCCGTGGTCGGCGAGGACCTCGAGTCGCTGGAGTCGGTCGACTGGCTGTTCTGGGTCGGCTGCGCCGGGGCCTACGAGGACCGCGCCAAGAAGACCACGCGCGCCGTCGCCGAGCTGCTCAACATGGCCGGTGTCACCTTCGGCGTGCTCGGCAACGGTGAGACCTGCACGGGCGACCCGGCCCGTCGTGCGGGCAACGAGTTCGTCTTCCAGGGCCTCGCGGCGCAGAACGTCGAGACCTTCAAGGAGTACAAGGTCAAGAAGGTCGTCTCGACCTGTGCCCACTGCTTCAACACCTTGAAGAACGAGTACAAGGACTTCGGCATCGAGCTCGAGGTCGTGCACCACACGCAGCTGCTCAACCGCCTCGTGCGCGAAGGCAAGCTGACCCCGATCAAGGAAGGTGCCGGCGCCGCGAAGCGCTCGATCACCTACCACGACCCGTGCTACCTCGGCCGTCACAACGACGTCTACACGCCGCCGCGCGAGCTGCTGGAGATCCTGCCGGGCGCGGAGTTCAAGGAGATGGAGCGCAACTCCGAGAAGTCCTTCTGCTGCGGCGCCGGTGGCGCGCGCATGTGGATGGAGGAGAACATCGGTGAGCGCATCAACCTCAACCGCACCAAGGAGGCCGTCGGCACCGGCGCCGACCAGATCGCCGTCGGCTGCCCGTTCTGTCGCGTCATGCTCGCGGACGGCCTGACTGCCGAGCAGGCAGGTGGCAACGCCCGCGAGGAGGTCGAGGTCCTCGACGTCGCGCAGATGCTGCTCGCGTCGGTCAAGGGCGAGTCCGCCACCCGTGCGCCCGCCGCCGCCCCGGCGGCTGCTGCCGCTGCTGGTGGTACGGCGACCGCGACCGCCACTGCTGACGTGGCCACCAAGGCCGAGCCCGAGGCCGGCGACGTCACCATCACCGAGGACACGGTCACCGACACGGCCGATGCCGGTCCCGCCGCCAAGGCCTCCGGTGGCTCGTCGCTGTTCGACACTCCCGCCCCCGAGGCACCGACCGCTCCCGCCTCCTCCGGTGGGTCGCTGTTCGACACCCCCGCTCCGGAGGCTCCCGCGGCACCCGCCTCCTCCGGTGGGTCGCTGTTCGACACCCCCGCCCCCGAGGCACCGGCCGCCCCGGCGGCGCCCGCCTCCTCCGAGGCACCCGCCTCGTCCGGCGGGTCGCTGTTCGACCTGACACCCGAGCCGACCAAGGCAGCCCCGGCAGCCCCGGCCGAATCGGCAACGTCCGACGAAGCGGCTGCCCCGGCGACCGAGTCGTCGGACGTCCCGAGCGAGCCCGCGGCCAAGGCCGAGCCCGCCGCCGACCTCGGGTCGGGTGGGTCGCTGTTCGACCTGACGCCCGAGCCGGCCAAGGCAGCTCCGGCAGCCCCGGCAGCCCCGGCAGCTCCGACCGAATCGGCAACGTCCGACGAAGCGGCTGCCCCGGCGACCGAGTCGTCGGACGTCCCGAGCGAGCCTGCGGCCCAGGCCCAGCCCGCCGCCGACCTCGGAGCGGGTGGGTCGCTGTTCGACCTGGCCGCACCGGAGGCTCCTGCTCCGGCTGCTCCGGTCGAGGAGTCCGCTCCGCCCGCTGAGGCTGCTCCAGTCGCAGAGGCCGCCCCCGTCGAGGAGGCCGCTCCGGCCGAGCCGGCAACGTCCGACGAAGCGGTTGCCCCGGCGACCGAGTCGTCGGACGTCCCCAGCGAGCCCGCGGCCAAGGCCGAGCCCGTCGCGGACCTCAGCTCGGGTGGGTCGCTGTTCGACATCGCGGCTCCGGCAGCACCTGCCGCGGCACCCGCGACGCCGGCACCGGCAGCCACCGAGGCGCCCGCCCCGGCAGCCACCGAGGCACCCGTCGAGGAGGTTGCTGACGCACCGGTCGCTGAGGACGAGGCACCCGCCGAGCCCGCCGAGGACGAGGCACCCGCCGAGCCCGCCGAGGGCCTGGCGGGAGGCGCGGCGCTGAGCCAGGCTGCGACCTTCGCTCCCGACGACGACCCGGAGACGATCCTGGACGCCGACGACGCGCCCGAGGCGGAGCCGACCGACGCCGAGCCGACCGACGCGGAGCCGACCCAGGCCGAGCCGACCGACGCCGAGGAGCCCGAGCCGGCCACCGAGGAGCCGGAGGCGAGCACGACGCCGAAGCAGTCGGGCGGCGCCGTACACACGCCGAAGACCGATGTCGACATCAACGAGTCGGGATCGCTCTTCGACCTCTGATCACCCCGCTCGACCGATCGGCCCTGGAACTCCACGCATCTGCGTGGAGATTCGGGGCCGATCGCCATTTCAGGCATGGATCTCCACGCAGGTGCGCGGAGTTGCATGTACACCAAGGTGATGTCACCAACTCTTGACGTGACATCATAGTGATGTCATCGTGGTGCGCATGGACATCACCCCCTACGTCGAGTCCCTCCGCCGGGATCTGCTGGCAGCGGCCGAGGCGGGCGGCGACGAGGTCCGCCAGGCAGCCGAGCGGCTGACCTACGCGCTCGACCCGAGCGCGCGCCTGGCGCTGATGGAGGCCATCTCGCAAGCAGCCGCCGAGATCACCGCCGAACTGCCGGACGGCGGGGTCGACGTGCGGCTCAACGGCCGCGAGCTCGACTTCGTCGTCGACATCGCCCCCACCCCGCCGACGCCGCCGACTCCCCCCACCCCGCCGGCTCCCCCGGTCGCGCCCGACGAGGAGGAGGGGCTGGCCCGGATCACCCTGCGCATCCCCGAGTCCGTCAAGGCGCGCGCGGAGGAGAAGGCGGCCGACGCCGGCCACAGCCTCAACACCTGGCTGGTCAACGTCGTCCGCGCCGCCACTCACGAGCACGCCGTCAACGTCGACATCGACCTGTCGAGCCTGCCCTTCTTCGGCCAGGACCCCTTCGCGAAAGGCCGCGGCTCTCGCCGCATGACCGGCTGGCAGTAGTCCCGCAAGCCCGCACGAGCACGAGCTGACCAGCACCCAGGCTGGTCGGCAGGACCTTCACACCCTGGAGACAGCCATGCAACGCACCTTCGAGACACCCCAACCCATCGAGCTGTACGTCGAGAGCAACGCCGGCCTCGTCACCGTCACCGCCGCCGACGTGGCCCGGACCGAGGTCACGATCACCGGCAAGCACGCCGACGAGTTCGTCGTCGAGCAGCGCGGTGACCAGGTCCAGGTCGTCGGGCCCCGGCAGCGCGCGGGCTTCCTGTCCGGCGGCAACCACACCGCGGACGTCCGGGTGGTCATGCCTGCCCGGAGCGCCCTCACGGTCCGGACCGGGAGCGCCGACACGACGGTCCACGGACCGATCGACGGCCTGTGGGTCAACACCGGTTCGGGCGACGTCACCGCCGAGCTGGTGGACGGCACCACCGAGGTGACGAGCGGTTCGGGCGACATCCGCATCGTCGAGCTCCGAGGCACTGCGCGCATCAAGAGCGGGTCGGGCGACGTCGCCGTGACCCGGTGCGCGGAGCTGGCGATCTCGACCGGTTCCGGTGACGTCCGGATCGAGACCGTGGGCGGCCGACTGGCCGTCAAGACGGGGTCCGGCGACGTACAGGTCGGCGAAGCGGCCGACGACCTCTCCCTGTCCACCGGCAGCGGCGACCTCACGGTCGACGTCGCGCACAAGGGTCGTTACGTGGTCAAGGGGGCCAGCGGCGACGTCCGCATCGGTGTCCCGGCCGGCACCCCCGTGTGGACCGACATCACCACGATCTCCGGACGCGTCCAGTCCGACCTGACCCCTGTGGGCGCACCCGCCGAGGGCCAGGACCACCTCGAGATCCGCGCCACGACCGCCAGCGGCGACATCAGCCTCCAGCAGCGTTGAGAGTAAGGAGCACAGCCATGTATGCACGCACCGAGATCGAGCTGATCGCCCGGCACCACCGCGCCGAGCGCCGCCACGAGGCCGCGAGCAGGCGCCGCAGCCGCAGCGTCAGCCGCCGCACCCGAGGTTGATCAGGACTTCATCGCCACACCGCGACGCCAGTAGCCCATGAAGGCGACCTGGCTGCGGTCGATGTGCAGTTCGTTGACGAGGTGGCGCCGCAGGCCGGTCACGACCTTCGACTCGCCGGCGATCCAGGCATAGAGCCCGTCGAACTCGTGGCCCACGGCGCGCGTGGCGGCGATATCCTCACCCGAGGACGAGTAGGACGGCGTCTCCCACAGGTCGGGGTCGACCTCCTCGGGCGAGACCTCGACCGCCGGGCTCGAGATCCCGAGGTGGGCGACGACCTCGTCGTGCAGGCGCTGCCCGAGGGGCGCGTCACCCCGCGCCAGCCACGTGATCGAGACGCCGTCGGGGCGCCGTACGTCGAGGACGTCGGCCGCCGTCGGCACCTCCACGATGACGGCGCCGGTCGCCGTCGGGGGGAGCTGTTCGAGGACGGCGCACACGGCGGGTACGGCGGTCTCGTCGGCCACCATCAGCAGGTCGTCGCCTGCCGCAGGAGCGAACTCGATGCCGCCGTAGGGGAAGCCCAGGCGCGGCGCCAGCATCACGACGCGGTCGCCGAGCGCGGCCCCCGCGGCCCAGCTGGACCCGGGACCCACCTGGTCACCCTCGAGGTGGAGCACGATGTCGACGACGATCACGGTGTCGATGCCGGAGCCGCGCACGTCGCGGATCGTGTAGGTGCGCATGTGTCCGCGCTCCTCGGTGGGCTGGTCGAGCCAGGTGCTGAGCCACGACTCGTCCGCGTCGGCGACCGACGTGATGGCGCCGGTGACGGGGTGGGGGAAGACCAGCTTGATGCGCTGGTCGTAGCGCGGGCCGTCGACTCCGAACTCGGCCAGCCCGGCGCCGCCGAAGCCGATCCGGACGAAGCTCGGGCTGAGACGTTCGACCGAGACCACCTCGACCTCGGTGAGCAGCATGGGCAGGGTGGTGGGGCTGACGGTGGTGGTCATGGGAGCTCCTGGGTCGGTGGTTGAGCCTGGCGAAGGTGCCGCGAGACGGGCACCACGAGCGGGGTGTGCGAGACCGGGTCGTCGATGACGCGGTTGTCGAGACCGAAGACGGTCCGGACCACGTCCTCGGTGACGACCTGGCGGGGCGTGCCCTCGGCGACCACCGCACCGTCGCGCAGCGCGACGAGGTGGTCGGCGTAGCGGGCCGAGAGGTTGAGGTCGTGCAGGACCATCACGATCGTGGTGCCCCGACGGGCGTTGAGGTCGGCGAGCAGGTCGAGCATCTCGACCTGGTGGGCCACGTCGAGGTAGGTCGTGGGCTCGTCGAGCAGCAGCAGGTCGGTGCCCTGCGCGAGCGCCATCGCGATCCACACCCGCTGCCGCTGTCCGCCGGAGAGCTCGTCCACGACCCGGTCGGCCAGGCCGAGGGTGTCGGTCAGCTCGAGCGCCTCGGCGACGGCCTCGTCGTCGACGCTGGTCCAGCGCTGGAAGGCGCCGTGGTGCGGGTGCCGGCCGCGACCGACGAGGTCGACGACGGTGACGCCCTCGGGGGCGATCGGGTTCTGCGGCAACAGCCCGAGGATGCGGGCGACGTGCTTGGTCGGCTGGCGGTGGATCACCTCGCCGTCGAGCAGGACCGCCCCCGACTGGGGCTTGAGCAGGCGCGCGAGCCCGCGCAGCAGGGTGGACTTGCCGCAGGCGTTGGCCCCGACGATGACGGTCACCTTGCCGTTGGGGACCTGCAGGTCGAGGTCGGTGACGATCGGCCGGTCGGCATAGCCCAGCGTCAGGCGTGACGCGGACAGCCGGGTGGCGGGTGCGGTGGCGGAGGTCATGCCGCCCTCCTTCCGGTGCGGCCGCGAGCGAGCAGCCAGAGCAGGAACGGCGCGCCGATCGCGCCCGTGACGACGCCGACCGGGAGGTTGGTGTCGGGGATGAGGTAGGAGCCGAGGTAGTCGGCGGCGACCACGATCACGGCCCCCGCGAGGGCGGAGCCGAGCAGGGTGGTGCGCCCGCCGTTGAGCGCGCGGGCGATCGGCCCGGCCAGGAACGAGACGAACGCGATCGGCCCGGCAGCAGCGACCGCCACCGCGCAGAGCACCACGCCGAGCAGCAGGAGCAGCTCGCTGCGCGCGCCCGGGACGCCGAGGCCAGCGGCCGTGTCGTCGCCGAGCTCGCTGATCTGCAGTGACCGGCCCAGCCACCACGTGAGCGGCAGCAGCACCAGCAGGACCAGGGCGAGGAGGCGGATCGTCGGCCAGGCCACGCCGTTGACGCTGCCGGTCAGCCAGCGCAGCACCAGCTGGGCGTCGTACTCGTCGACGCGGGTGAAGACGTACTGGATCACCGACTGCATGGCCGCCGCGGCGCCGATGCCGACGAGGATCAGCCGGTGCCCGCCGTGGGGTCCGGCCACCAGCCGGACCACGAGCGCGACCGTGATCGCGCCGATGATCGCCGCGATCGAGACCGACAGCCCCTGCCAACCCCACAGGGCGATCGCGACCACCGCGACGGCGCTCGCGCCGAGGTTGACGCCGATGATGTCGGGGCTGGCCAGCGGGTTGCGCAGCGTCGTCTGGAAGAGCCCGCCGGCCACGCCGAAGGCGACGCCCGTCAGCAGGGCCAGGACCGCGCGCGGCAGCTTGCTCTCCAGGACGATGTAGGAGGCGCCCGGGATGTCGGTGCCGGTGAGGATCCGGAAGAAGTCGGGGATGGTGACGGTGTAGTCGCCGAGCAGCACCCGCGCGGCGAAGGCGACGAACAGCGCCGCTCCGAGTCCGCCGACGACCAGCCGGTGGCGCCGGCGCGGTGCGCGTCGGGCCCGGCGGACGACGTCGGCGGCGTCGACGGGTGCAGGTGCGCCGACGGGGCGCGTGCGCGCGGAGGTCAGCAGGGCGGTCACAGGGCACCGCTCCCGGACCGACCGTGCCGGATGAGGAAGAGGAAGACGGGCACGCCGACGACGGCCGCCATCACGCCGACCTGGACCTCTGCCGGGGGCAGCACGACCCGTCCGAGCGTGTCCGCGAGGACGACGAGCACCGCGCCCCCGAGCGCGGAGAGCGGCAGCAGCCGGCTGTGGTCGGAGCCGACCAGCCCGCGCACCGCGTGCGGCACCACGAGGCCGACGAAGGCCACGGGCCCGGCCAGCGCTGTCGCCGTACCGGCCAGGAGGACGACGGCGACGCCGAGGACGACGCGGTCCACGGCGGTACGGCGACCGAGGCCGCGCGCCAGGTCGTCACCGAGCGCCAGGGTGTTGAGCAGGCGAGCGCCGGACAGGGCCAGCAGCGCGCCGACCGCGAGGAAGGGCGCACCGACGAGGAGCACGTCGAGGCCGCGACCGCCGATCGTGCCGACCTGCCAGTAGCGGAACGTCTCCATCGTCTGCTTGTCGACGAGGAGGACGCCGCTCGTCCAGCTCGTCGCCGCGGCGGTCAGTGCGGCGCCCGCGATGGCGAGCTTCATCGGGGTCGCGCCGTCACGACCGATGGAGGCGACGACGTGGACGAGGACCGCGGCGACGGCCGCGCCCAGGAAGGCGACCCACACGAAGTCGCGCAACTCGGAGACCCCGAAGACAGACAGGGCGACGACCATGGCGAAGCTGGCGCCGGCGTTGATGCCGAGGATGCCCGGGTCGGCGAGCGGGTTGCGGGTGAGCCCCTGCAGGACCGCGCCGGCCAGGGCGAGGGCCGCACCGACCGCGAGGCCGAGCAGCGTGCGCTCGACGCGGGCCTGGGAGATGTTGTGCAGCGGGTGCGAGCTGTCCCAGATCGCTGCGAGCGGGATCGTCCGGGCCCCCACGACAACCGACAGCGCGCACGCCAGCGCCACCGCCCCCACGAGGAGGACGGTGACGAGTGGCGTGCCGAGACGACGGGGAGCCCGGGCGACGCCGGTCTCCTCGTCGCGCTCGAGGACAGCAGTGCTGGTCACGAACCGGTGACCGCTTCGGCGATCTTCGGCAGCGTGGTCTCGATCAGGGCGGGGATCGAGAGCGGAGTCGGGTTGGTGTTGGCCATCACGACCTCCTTGTCGGGCTCGGCGTAGAAGTTGCCGGCCGCGATCGCGGGGATCTCACCGAGCAGCTTGTCGCCGACGAGCGTCTGCACGTCCTCGGGCTTCTCCACCCAGGTGATGAGCACGTCGGACTCGAGCTCGGAGGCGCGCTCGGCGGAGACGCTGCCGTAGAACTCGCCCTCCTTGATGGCGTCGGCCACGGCGGGTGCGTCGACCATGCCGAAGTCGCGCAGGATCGAGACGCGCGGGTCCTGGGGGGCGTAGATGCCGATCGTCGAGAGGTCGGCGGGGGTGAGGTAGGAGTAGATGAGGGACGCACCGTCGAGCTCGGGGTAGTCCTTCTTCGCGGTGTCGATGACCGCCTGGGTCTCGTCCTCGACCTCGTCGGCGAGGACAGTGCGACCGAGCGCCTGGCCGATGGTCTCCAGCGAGGTCTGCCACGGCGTGGTCCACGGGAACTCGGGGTAGGCCACGACGGGCGCGATCTTGCTGAGCGCCTTGTAGTCGGCCTCGGTGATGCCCGAGTTGGTGGCCAGGATGACGTCCGGCTCGAGCTGGGCGACCTCGTCGATCGGCGTGCCGTCGGTGTCGTCGTAGCGCACGGGCGCCTCGGCGCCGGCCTCCTCGACGGCGGCGTCGAACCAGTCGGTCGAACCGGCCGCGTTGCCACCCCAGGTGATCTTGGTGGCGCCGACCGGCACGACGCCGAGCGCCAGTGCGTGGTCGTGGTCGGTCCAGCCGAGCGTCGCGACGCGGGTGGGAGCCTCCTCGATCCTCGTCTCGCCGAAGGCGTGCTCGAACGTGACCGGGAACGCGTCGGCCTCAACCTCGGTGGAGGTGGTCGGGTCGGTCGCGGCGTCGGTCTGGGCGCTGGTCGAGCCGGTGCTGCAGGCGGACAGGGCGGCCACTGCGATGGCGGCCGCGGCGCCGAGGCGCACGCTGCGAATCTTGGGCAGGGTCATGGGAACTCCGTGGTTAGGGATGCCTTAGTGAGGTCACCCTAACTTAGGCATTCCTAAGTTGGCTCGGCCCGTCCGTTGCGCTGCGGTGCGGTCGGTTCAGATCGCCGTACGGTGGAAGTTCTGGAAGCTCTTGCTCGGGGTCGGGCCGCGCTGGCCCTGGTAGCGCGAGCCGTACTTCTCCGAGCCGTAGGGGTGCTCGCTCGGCGACGTCAGCCGGAAGAAGCAGAACTGGCCGATCTTCATGCCGGGGTAGAGCTTGATCGGCAGCGTGGCGACGTTGGCCAGCTCGAGGGTCACGTGACCGCTGAAGCCCGGGTCGACGAAGCCTGCGGTGGCGTGGGTCAGCAGGCCGAGGCGACCGAGGCTGGACTTGCCCTCCACACGCGCGGCGATGTCGGCGGGCAGGCTGACGACCTCGTAGGTCGAGCCCAGCACGAACTCGCCCGGGTGCAGGATGAACGGCTCGTCGCCCTCCGGCTCGACCTCGCGAGTCAGGTCGGACTGGTCGGAGGCCGGATCGATGTGCGGGTAGCGGTGGTTCTCGAACACGCGGAAGAACCGGTCGAGGCGCACGTCGATGCTCGACGGCTGCAGCATGGCCGGGTCCCACGGGTCGAGGGCGATCCGCCCGGCGTCGAGCTCGGCGAGGATGTCGCGGTCAGAGAGAAGCACGGGGGCAGCCTAGTGACTCGTGGCGATTACGGGCCGGTGGCGCAAGCATTGGACAATGCCGAGGTGACCTTCCACCGCTTCGTCGCCCTCGGCGACTCCTTCACCGAGGGTGTCGGCGACGCCGAACCCACCCGGCCCAACGGCCTGCGGGGCTGGGCCGACCGCGTCGCCGAGGTGCTGGCCACCCACACCGACGACTTCAGCTACGCCAACCTCGCCGTCCGCGGACGCAAGATCGACGGCGTCATCGCCGAGCAGGTCCCCGCGGCGATCGCGCTCGACCCCGACCTGATCTCGATCTACGCCGGCGGCAACGACATCCTGCGCCCGTCGGTCGACATCGACGCGATCTGCGCGCGCTACGACGTCGCCCTCGGCAAGCTCGCCGCGACCGGCGCGCGTCTGCTGGTCTTCACGGCCTACGACCCCGGCGGCTCCGCGATCTTCCGCCCCCTGCGCGGCCGCTTCGCCGTCTACAACGAGATGGTCCGCTGGTCGGCCGAGCGCCACGGCGCGACGATCGTCGACTACTGGCGCCTGCGCGACCTCCGCGACCAGCGCCACTGGGACGGCGACCGCCTGCACATGGGTCCGCACGGGCACCAGCGCGTGGCCATCGCCGTCCTCGACGCCCTGAAGGTCCCCCACACCCTCACCGTCGAACTGCCCGAGCACGTGCTCAGGACGCGACGCGAGATCTGGAACGAGAACGCGACCTGGACCCGCGAGAGCCTCGCGCCGTGGGTACGCCGCCGCCTGGCCCGTGCCTCGTCGGGCGACACCGTCGCAGCGCGCTGGCCAACCCTGAGTCGCCTCGACTGACCCGCGCCGGGGTCAGGTACGATTCCGGCGCATCCTGCGGATGTAGCTCAGTTGGTAGAGCGCGACCTTCCCAAGGTCGATGTCGCGAGTTCGAATCTCGTCATCCGCTCCGAGCGAGAGTTCCTCAGGCCGCGACGAAGTCGCGGCCTGAGGTGTCTCGCGAAGCGGCGCAGCACGGCGCAGCCGGGCAAGCCGGGCGCAGCGCACCTGAAACTCCACGCAGGCGCGTGGAGATTCAGGGCCCTTTCGTGCCTCCGCCCTGAAACTCCACTCCTCTGCGTGGAGTTTCGGACACGCGGGTCCGCCGCCACGCCTGGTGTGACGCATGGGGAGGTTGCGACTTTTGTGAACAGAGGGGACAGTGGGATGCCCACGATGTCCAGCACATTGAGGTCTTCCCCATGCATCTCGGATCCCTGCTCCACCCTGCCCACCCCCGACGACGAGCGATCGCGGTCGCTGCCGGCGCCCTGACGCTCCTCGTGGCGACCGCGCCCTTCCTCCCCGACGACTCCGGACCCCTGCCCGAGATCACGACACAGGGCGACGAGTCCGACCAGCCCCCCACCTCGGTCGGTACGGCGACGCGCGGGTCGATCACGCCCGAGATGCGCGCGGAGATCGACCGCGTGGTGGCGGAGGGCGAGGGCATGTCGGTGTCGGCGCGCTCGTCGACGTACAGGCTGGCGACCGCGACCACGCGCTGCGCGGTGTTCGAGGGCCAGCGCTACTGCCTCGGCCTCGGCTGGACGACGAAGACCCAGGAGGAGGCGGCGGCCGGGATGGCCGACGCGGCGGCGCCGCGGCCCACGCGCACCCCGCCGGAGCAGACGGGCGACCTCGACCCGGCCGCAGCCATGCGGCAGCGCGCCGACCTCCCCACCCACGAGCGCGCCGCGGCCGAGCGGGCCGAGCTCAGCGCCGCCGCACGCGCCGTCGCGAAGGTCTGGCTGATCCGCCACGAGATCCAGGGCGTCCCGCTGCCCGACGGGTTCGCGGACCGGCACCCCGAGGCGCAGGTCGCCGCGCGGGCCACTGCGCGCAACCACCCGCGGAAGTTCGAGATCCTGCGCGAGAAGCAGGTGCGACCGCAGCAGGAGTACTACTGGTGCGGGCCCGCGGCCATGCAGATGATCGCCTGGGGCTGGCGCGACCGCCGGCAGGGCCAGGCGCTGTGGGCCGACCGGCTCGGCACCACGACAGCCGGGACCGGGATCACCGAGATGGTCCGCGTCGTCAACAACAACACCGGCTACGACAACGCAGAGCACGCCGGCGAGTACATCGTGCTCGACATCAGCGACTTCACCTACAAGCAGTGGTGGCGGCTGATCAAGAAGCACGTGCACACCTATGAGGCGCCCGTGGTGCTGCACCCGGTCCTGCTCCGCCAGTACTTCCCCTACCTCGACGACGACGCCTCCGGCCACTTCCAGGTCGGCCGGGGCTACGAGCGGACCAAGGACGGGCAGAAGCTCATCGGCTACTTCGAGCCCTGGGACCAGAGCGAGTTCGACCCCACCGAGCCCAGGATCGCGCGCAACCAGTGGCAGTCCGCCTACAAGAGCTTCCGCGCCAACCAGGCCCACTTCCAGCACAACCTGGGCGTCTGATGCATCGGGGTCTTCGTACGGCGATCGCCACCCTCCTCCTCGCCGCGACCGGCTGCAGTGCCGCCGAGAAGCCGGTGTCCGACCCGACGTCGATCGAGCCGAGCCAGACCCCGACCAGCGAGCCGACCGAGGCAACTCCGCTCGACTGGCAACCCACGGGCCACTCCGTCGACGAGCGCGTGATCGTCGGTGAGACCTGGACGGCGGTCGCGACCGAGACCGACGTGCGGTTCGAGAGCAGCACCGGCGACGCCGACGACGTGCGAGTGGAGGACGACGGAGGCGGGACCGTCAACGCCGTACTCCTCGAGGGCGACACCGCCGTCGTGTCGTTCGCCTACGGCGGCGAGACCATCGTCGGCACCGGCTACCGCATCGACCTGACCACCGGCGAGCAGGCCGAGATCGTGACGCCGGAGCCGGCGAACGGCGGCGACTGGGCGATGGTCGACGACAGCCTCTACTACCCCGCGCTCGACGAGGACCAGCAGGCGTGCCTGGCCACGCTGGCCGTCGACGACGGCAACGGCGAGGAGAGCTGGTGCCCGCCCGAGCGTGTGGGCATTGCCGAGCTCGAGGCCAACGAGTACGGCGTCACCGCGATGCTCTTCGACTACGCCAGCGACGTCTCGTGTCGGACGCTCACCATGCTCGACCAGGCCGGCGTCCCGCAGCCGGTCGACGGGCCGGCGGAATGCGTGGGCTGGGACATCGCCGCCACCAGCACGGGCATCATCTGGTCGGAGGTGGTGAAGCCCCATCGCCAGGAGGAAGCCGTCTTCGACGCCATCGAGCCCCACATGGCACACGTGCTGTCCACGGGCACGACCGGCTCCCTGACCTCCTGCGGCGGCGACACCTTCTTCGTCCGCGACCCGGTCAAGCCGACCGACTCCGCGCGCCTGATGCGCTGGGACGGCACCGACGTGAGTGTCGCCTACGAGTCGCAGTCGACGGGCAACGCCTTCATCGGCAAGCCCGAGTGCGCCGACGGCATCCTCACCATCTCGTCGTACGGCGACCAGGGCGACGAGCAGGTCTGGGCTAGCGTTCGCTAGGTGAGCTTCACCGGATTCCCCGTCGCCGCCCTCGACTTCTACGACGACCTGGAGATGGACAACACCAAGTCGTTCTGGGAGGCCAACAAGGCGGTCCACGCCGAGTCGGTCGCCGCTCCGATGAAGGCGCTGGCGACCCTCGTCGAGCCGGAGTTCGGGTCGATGAAGATCTTCCGTCCCTACCGCGACGTCCGCTTCGCCAAGGACAAGACGCCCTACAAGACCCACCAGGGTGCCTTCGTCGGGGTCGCCCCGGCGACAGGGTGGTACGTCGAGGTGTCGGCCCGCGGCGTACGCACCGGAGCCGGCTTCTACGACGCCGACGCGGCGCGCCTGGCCGCGTTTCGCGACGCGATCGTCGACGACAGGACCGGTCCGCAGCTGAAGCGGATCTTGGCGAAGATCGAGAAGGCAGGCTTCGAGATCTCCGGCGACCAGCTCAAGACCGCGCCGCGGGGATACGACAAGGAGCACCCGCGCATCGGGCTGCTGCGGCACAAGCAGCTCTTCGCCGGCCGGCTGATCGGCTTCGAGCCGGTGATCCACACGGCGTCGCTCGGAGACGTCATCCGCGACGACTGGCGCGCCCTCAAGCCGCTCGTCGACTGGCTGGCTCGGCTCGACCCGGCGTAGACGCGCGGACATTGGTCGGCCGGAGACACGTCGACCACGCTCAGCGTCGACCGCTGAGCGGAGCAATGTCCGCGTGTCTACGAGCGCGCCTCAGCCGAACCAGACGTCGCTGCCCGCGACGAGTCGGAGCTGCTCCTTGCTCAACGGCGGCTCCGGAGCGAGCGGCGGGGACTCCTTGCCCTCCGCGGCGTTGTAGGACAGCGCCGACACCGAATAGCCCCGTCGCCACCACGTGACGCCGTGCGCGGTCACGCCGTCAGCCGTACCAGGGCCCCATTCCAGGCGCGTGCTGCCGTCGGGGAGCTCCTCGCAGGTCTGCTCGGCGCACTGCGCCATCGTCAGCGTTCCCTTCTCGATCACGACGGTCGTGAGCATCCCGTCGTAGAGGAAGTGCGCGGTCCGCGATCGCTCGTCGCCGCCGGACTCCCCCGGACGATCACCGGCGGCGGGGCTGCGATCCAGGATCAGGTTCACCGTCTCTTGGATCTCGTCGGCCGGGACGGCCAGCCCCTGCGCCGGTTCGAGCGGGGCAACGCTGGGGGTCTCGGGGACCGGTGGATCGGTGGCGATGGGCGCCTGCACAGCGTCGGGGTCGCCGCCGAGGGGTACGGCAGCCGCTGCGGCACCGATGACGCCAAACACGGCAACAGCAGCGACCGCCGTACCGATCCGGGCGCGGCGCCGTCGGGTGCGGCCGCGGGTGATGCCGCCGGCAACGAGGTGCTCGACGTCGGGGCGCAGATCGTCGGTGGCGCGTCGCAGGAGGAGGTCGACGCCGCTGTCGGGGACAGTCATGAGGGGTGGCCTTTCAGGACTTCAGGTCGGTGAGTGACGTGCCGAGCTGGCCGCGGAGGCGCTCGAGGGCCCGCATCGTGCGATTGCGTACGGCGCCGGGGCTGACCCCGATCGCCTCCGCCGTCTCGGCGACCGAGCGGTCGTCGAGGTAGCGGAGCACCAGCACGGCCCGGTCGAGCGGCTCCAACGAGGCGAGCGCGTCGCGCAGCGTGAGCTGCACGTCGATCTCTCCGCCGCCGGCGGCCCGTTCAGGCAGATGCTCGGTGGGTCGCTCGTGGTTGCTCCGGCGTCGCTGCGCACTGATGAACGTGCGCACGAGCGTCGTGTGGGCATAGCCCGCCGGGTTGTCGATCGGCCCGCGCAGCCGGCTGTGCCACCGCACGAAGAGCTTCGCCAGGGTCTCCTGGACGAGGTCCTCGGACCGGTGGTGCTCACCGCACAGCAGCCAGGCCGCCCGGTAGAGGGCGGGCGTGCGAGCAAGCGCGAACTCCTCGAAGTCCCCGTGCTTGCCCGACATGTCACTCCTTGGGTTGGTTGGCGTCACCCCTCATGACGCGCACCGCCCCGGACGCGTCACACGGTCTCGGGCAAAGCCTTCCGGTAGGTCGCCATCGCCCGCTCCGGCTCCCAGTGTGCGCGCATCGACGCGACCAGGCCCTCCTCGTTGACGCGATAGACCATGACCAGGTCGGTCTCCACGGTGCCGCCGTCGTGGAAGGTGGTGGTGATGGTGCCGATGTTGGCGCACTCGTTGCCGTTCGCGTGGCTGTCGGTGATGTGGAAGTGGAACGTCGCGATCGGCTCGATCGCCGCGGCCCAGAACTTCCGGATCGCGTCGTGGCCGTGGTGACCGACACCCTCGGGGTCGAACATCGAGGGACCGACGGGGTCCTCGATGACCGCGTCCTCGGCGTACACCGTGAGCCACTCCTCGAGGTCGCCGCCCGAGACGGCGGCGTAGGAGCGCTGCGAGGCGCGGCGGGCGGGGTGGTCGCCGTCGGGGGCGTCCCAGGTGATGTGGTCCGCGGTGGCGTCGGTGGTGGTCATGCCGTGATCGTACGGCGAAACGAGAACGTGTTCTAGGTCCAAGCCGTCGCACGCGGGTCACCAGGATTTCACCGGGCGGTCGTCACGACCTGTGACGGTGCGGGCATGGCCAAGCACCAGCTCTTCCTGCACATCGGACCCGACGTCGTCGAGGTGGACGCCGCCGTCCGCGAGCGGCTCGCGGCGGTCGGCGTACGCACCCCCGACGTCAGCCAGGACGACCTGCACCGTGCGGACCTGGAGATCCGGCGCGCGCACAGGTCGGCCGACCTCACGCGCAAGGACGTCGAGGGCGCGTGGGCGAAGGTCTGCCGCCGGGCGTTCCGCCTGAAGTCCGACGCCTTCGTCAGCCAGCCCGGCTTCTTCGAGGCCGACGCCGACCAGGCGGCGCTCGCCGTCGACGGGCTGGCCGGGCTGAAGGTGCACCTCGTGGTCACCCCCGAGACCCGTGACGACCTGCCCGTCGCCTGGACCCGGCTGGTCAAGCCCGGGCGCGTGCACGCGATCGAGCCCGGCCTGGCGCCGGCCGACTTCGCCGCCGAGCTGGCGCGGATCGCGTTGACGCAGGAGAAGGCGCGCCTCGACAAGGCGTTGAGCAAGGTCAAGAAGCGGCGCAAGCAGGTCAAGGACCAGCTCGCCGCCTGATCAGCCGATCGGGCGATCAGCAGGTCAGTGGGGCTGCCAGGCGTCTTCGTCGGCCGTGAGGTCGGCGACCGCGTCGGGCAGCTTGCCGTCGGCGAGGTCCTGGATCGAGACACCCTCGAAGACCGAGCGCAGCGAGCGGCGCGCAGCGATCCACACGTGCTGGAGCACCTTGGCGGACTCGCCGTAGGCGACCGACTCGGGCCGGAGGCCGTAGACCGAGACCAGTGGGCCGTCGACGGCGCGGATGACGTCGGCGACCGACACCGTCTCGGGCGCGCGCGCGAAGCGCCAGCCACCCGACTGGCCCCGCTGGGAGACCACGATGTCGGCACGGCGCAGGTCCGCCAGGATCGCCTGCAGGAAGCCGTGCGGGATGTCCTGGGCCTTGCCGAGCTGCTCGGCACTGACGGCGGTGCCGTCGGTGACGGAGGCGATCTCGATCAGCGCCCGGAGGGCGTAGTCGGCCTTGGCGGAAACGCGCATGTGGGTCAGTTTGTCAGACGGATCGCCCACGTCGCTCAACGATGCCGCGCACCACGAAGACAGGCGTGTGACTTGGCACATGTGGCGTTCGTGTTGCATAGCGCGCCTCGGCGATGCATCATTTTGTTACCGGCGAGTAGCACACCGAGCTTCTCGCCGCCGAAGTCCCCCCGGACATCGGCTCCGCACGGACCGGATCCAGAGCCTGGACCGGTGCCACGAAACGGAACAGGTAGAACGTGAGCCACTACAAGAGCAACCTGCGCGACATCGAGTTCAACCTCTTCGAGGTGCTCGGCCGGGACGAGATCCTGGGTCAGGGTCCCTTCGGCGAGGTCGACGGCGAGACCGCCCGCGAGATCCTCGGCCAGGTGGCCAAGCTCGCCGAGGGCGAGCTGGCGGCGTCCTTCGTCGACAGCGACCGCAACCCGCCGGTCTTCGACCCCAAGACCAACACGGCCCCCGTGCCCGAGTCGTTCAAGAAGAGCTACCAGGCCTGGATGGACGCCGAGTTCTGGCGCCTGCAGATCCGCGAGGAGCTCGGCGGCACCCCTGCCCCCTCCACGCTCAACTGGGCGATCGGCGAGATGGTGCTCGGCGCCAACGCCCCGATCCACATGTACGCCGCCGGCGCCCCCTTCGCCGGTGTCGTCTACAACAACGGCAACGAGCGCGACCAGCGCGTCGCCCAGATCATGGTCGAGCGCCAGTGGGGCTGCACCATGGTCCTGACCGAGCCCGACGCGGGCTCCGACGTCGGTGCCGGCCGCGCCAAGGCCACCCCGAACGAGGACGGCTCGTGGAACGTCACGGGCGTCAAGCGCTTCATCACCAGCGCCACGCACGACATGAGCGAGAACATCATGCACCTCGTCCTCGCGCGCCCCGAGGGCGTCGAGGGCGCTGGCGGCCCGGGCACCAAGGGCCTCTCGCTCTTCTGGATGCCCGAGCACCACTTCGACCACGAGACCGGTGAGCTGACCGGCGAGCGCAACGGCGTCTACGTCACCAACGTCGAGCACAAGATGGGCATCAAGGTCTCCAACACCTGCGAGGTCACCTTCGGCGACCCGCAGGTCGGTGGCGGCGAGGCGGCCCAGGGCTGGCTGCTCGGCGAGGTGCACAACGGCATCGCGCAGATGTTCGACGTCATCGAGAACGCTCGCATGATGGTCGGCACGAAGGCCATCGCGACGCTGTCGACCGGCTACCTCAACGCGCTCGAGTTCGCCAAGGAGCGCGTCCAGGGTGCCGACCTGACGCAGGCGGCCGACAAGACCGCCCCGCGCGTCACGATCACCCACCACCCCGACGTGCGCCGCTCGCTGATGACGCAGAAGTCGTTCTCCGAGGCCATGCGCGCGCTGGTGCTCTACACCGCGTCCTGGCAGGACCAGGTCATGATCGCCGAGCACGAGGGCACCTCCGACACCAAGGAGACCCGCCTGGCGGCCGCCGTCAACGACCTGCTCCTCCCGATCGTCAAGGGCTACGGCTCGGAGCGTTCGTGGGTGCTGCTCGGCACCGAGTCGCTGCAGACCTTCGGTGGCTCGGGCTTCCTGCAGGAGTACCCGATCGAGCAGTACGTCCGCGACGCCAAGATCGACACGCTCTACGAAGGCACCACGGCGATCCAGGGCCAGGACTTCTTCTTCCGCAAGATCGTCAAGGACCAGGGCCGCGCGCTGGGCCACCTCGCGGGCGAGATCCAGGGCTTCATCGCCTCCGAGGCCGGCAACGGTCGCCTGAAGGTGGAGCGTGGCCTGCTCGCCACCGCGCTCGAGGACGCCAACGCCATCGTCGGTCACATGATCAACGACCTGATGTCGGCCGACGTGTCGGCCGAGGGCGGCGACCTGCGCAACATCTACAAGGTGGGTCTCAACACCTCCCGCCTGCTGATGGCGCTCGGCGACGTCGTCTGCGCCTGGCTGCTGCTGCGCCAGGCCGAGATCGCGCTCGCCAAGCTCGACGGCGAGGTCTCCGCCAAGGACAAGTCGTTCTACGAGGGCAAGGTCGCGGCTGCGCAGTTCTTCGCGCAGACCAACCTGCCGCGCCTCACCGCGGAGCGCGCCATCGCCGAGAACATCGACCTCGCGCTGATGGACCTCGACGAGGCTGCTTTCTGATCTGATCCACACGCTGACCCGCCCGAGACCTCGGGCGGGTCAGTGTCATTTCTGGCGTACGGCGACATGACACCTGTCATGGACAGGTCGTGACACTTCCCCCGGGGCCGGGGTCGCGCCCGCCAGCAGGCTGGACGCATGACGACACCAGCCATCCGGGCCACCGCCCTGAACAAGACCTTCCGCGCCACCGACGGCACCACCGTCGTCGCGGTCGAGCACGTCGACCTGACCGTCCAGCCGGGCGAGATCGTCGCCTTCCTCGGCCCCAACGGCGCCGGCAAGACCACCACCGTGGACATGCTGCTGGGCCTCACCTCGCCGACCAGCGGCACCATCGAGCTGTACGGCGCCACGCCCCACCACGCAGTCGTCGACGGCCGCGTCTCCGCTGTCCTGCAGACGGGCGGCCTGCTGACCGACTTCACGGTCCGCGAGACGATCCAGGCGATCGCTGCCCTGCACGGTCGCCCCGACCGGGTCGAC
Source organism: Nocardioides allogilvus (assembly GCF_003047285.1). Classification (GTDB taxonomy): domain Bacteria; phylum Actinomycetota; class Actinomycetes; order Propionibacteriales; family Nocardioidaceae; genus Nocardioides; species Nocardioides allogilvus. Next base: position 293,466 of record NZ_PZYX01000004.1, read on the forward strand.
ACCGTCATCGAGCGCACCGGCCTCGCCCCGCTCACCACCCGGCTCGTGAAGGCCTGTTCCGGCGGTGAGCAGCAGCGGCTGAAGTTCGCCCTGGCGCTCGTCCCCGACCCGGACCTGATCATCCTCGACGAGCCGACCACCGGCATGGACGTCGCGGCCCGCCAGGCCTTCTGGGACACCATGCGCGCCGACGCCGAGACCGGGCGCACCATCGTCTTCGCCACCCACTACCTCGCCGAGGCCGACGCCTTCGCCGACCGCACGGTGCTGATGGCCGACGGCCGGATCGTGGCCGACGGCCCGACCGCAGAGATCCGGGCGGCGTACGGCGGACGCACCGTGACGCTCCGCCCGCCGAGCCACGTCGTGGACGGCCAGGGCATCGACGAGGCCTGGCTCGACGCCGTACGCGCAGCCGTCGCACCCCTGGGCGTCACCGAGCTCGAGGTCGCCAGCGCCAGCCTGGAGGCCGCCTTCCTCGCCCTGACCAGCACCACCGAGGCCCAGGAGGCCCTGCGATGAGCACGACGACGACCACCCCGACCACGGCCGGGCCCACGGCCGCACGCACGACGCACCAGCCCCTCGCCGTCTCCTACGCAGTCCTCGACCTGAGGCGGCAGCTGCGCGACAAGGTCGGCATGTTCTTCATCGTCGCGCTGCCGGCCTTCTTGTTCTTCGTCTTCGGCATGGGCGACGACGAGGCCTACGGCAGCGCGGACGTCGCGATGTACGTCATGGTCTCGATGGCGGCGTACGGCGCGGTGACCGCGACCACCACCGTGGCGGGTGCGGCCGCGACCGAGCAGGCGATGGGCTGGGGTCGGCAGGTCGCGCTCACGCCCCTGCCCGCCCTGTCCTTCGTGCTGGTCAAGACGGCGGTGGCGATGTCGGTCGCCGTCGTGCCGATCGCCCTGATCTACGTCATCGGCGCGGTCACCGGCTCGTCGGGCAACGCCGTCGACTGGCTGGCCACGGCCGCGATCGTGTGGCTCGGGTCGTCGCTGTTCGCGGTCTACGGCCTGGCGATGTGCCTGCTCTTCAAGGGCGAGAACGCGGCGTCCGTGGCGTCGGGCCTGATCGTGATCCTGAGCTTCCTCGGCAACGTCTTCACGCCCATGGACGGGCTGATGCTCGACATCGGCCGGCTCACCCCGCTCTACGGCTATGCCGGCCTGGCCCGCTACCCGATCACCGAGGGCCACCTCCCGATGGACGCCGGCCACGACTCGGTGTGGCTGCTGCTCGCTAACGTGTGCGCGTGGACGGTGATCTTCGCAGCGCTGGCGGTCTGGGGGCTGCGCCGCGGGCGGGAGCGGGTGTGAGCGACGCCCGTCCCGAGGTGGACGCCACCAACCCCTGGGAGCGCTGGGGCTGGGCGTTCGCCTCGATCTGGCTGGTCTTCCTCGTCTACCCGATCGTCGCGACGCTCGAGGCCCACGTCGCCACCGGCTGGAAGGTCGCGACCTTCGCCTGCATCCTCGGCTTCGCGGTGAGCAACATCCTGGGCTACAGCCTCTGGGCCGGCCGGGCGTGGCTGGCGTTGACGCTGATGGGCGTCCTCGCGCTGGCGACGACGCCGGTGATCGGCGTGGAGGCGCTCGCGTTCACGCCGTACCTCGGCATGCTCTCCGCCCTGCAGCTCCCCGACCCGTGGTGGAAGTGGGCGACCTTCGTCGCCGTCGTGCTGCCGGTGCTGTCGCTGGCCGGGCCCGACTGGTTCCCGGCGTGGTTCTTCCTGATGGTCTGGCCGATCATGCTCGGCGGCGTGCTGATCCGGGTCTTCGGCGACAGGGCGCAGGAAGCGACCGAGACCCGCAACCGGCTGGCGCTCGTCGCCGAGCGCGAGCGGGTCGCCCGCGACGTGCACGACGTGCTCGGTCACTCGCTGACGGCGCTGTCGATCAAGGCCGAGCTCGCCTCGCGCCTGATCGAGGTCGACCCGGCCCGTGCCAAGGCCGAGCTGGAGTCGATCCAGGAGACCGCGCGCCAGGCCCTGGCCGAGGTGCGCGCCACCGTCGGCGGGCTGCGTGCGGCCAACCTCGAGGCGGAGCTCGCGACCGCCCCGCGGGTGCTCGCCGACGCCGGGATCAGGACGCAGGTGCTCGGCAGCGTCGCCGACACCGATCCACGCCACCGGGCGCTGCTGGCCTGGGTGCTGCGTGAGTCGGTGACCAACGTGGTGCGCCACGCGCGCGCCACCTCGGTCTCGGTCGAGCTGGGTCCCACCGGCCTGGTCGTCGCCGACGACGGCGCCGGCTTCGAGGCGACCGGAGGCCGGGAGGGCAACGGCCTGCGCGGCATGCGCGAGCGGGTGTCGGCGGCCGGTGGCACCCTGCAGGTGTCGAGCGGCCCGGGGACGCGCGTGGAGGTGGTGCTGCCGTGATCCGCATCCTGCTCGCCGACGACCAAGCGCTCGTCCGCGGCGCCCTCGCGGCCCTGCTCGACCTGGAGACCGACATCGACGTCGTCGCCCAGGTCGGTCGCGGCGACGAAGTCGTGGCCGCCGCCCGGGACTCCCGGGCCGAGGTGTGCCTGCTCGACATCGAGATGCCCGGCCTGACCGGCATCGAGGCGGCAGCCGCGCTCAGTGCCGAGCTGCCCGGGGTGCGGTCTCTGATCGTGACGACGTTCGGCCGGCCGGGCTACGTGCGGCGCGCGCTCGACGCCGGTGCGGCCGGCTTCGTCGTCAAGGACACGCCCGCTCGACAGCTCGCGGACGCCGTACGCCGCGTGCACGCCGGTCTCAGGGTGATCGACCCGGACCTCGCGGCGGAGTCGCTGATGGCCGGCCCGAGCCCGCTGACCGCGCGCGAGACCGAGATCCTGGCCTTCGCGCTCGACGGATCCCCGGTGTCGGCGATCGCGGCGCGCGCCCACCTGTCCGAGGGCACGGTCCGCAACCACCTCTCCGCGGCGATCGGCAAGACCGGCGCGACGACGCGCGCCGAGGCCGCTCAGCTCGCCCAGGCCAACGGCTGGTTGTGACCCCGGCCGTCAGATGTCGTGGCGACGCTCCTCGACCACTGTCGTGTGCGAACGGCTGCGGGTGGCGATCAGCCCCAGGATGATGCCCAGCGCGCCCGCGAGGATCAGGATCCAGCCGACGGTGGAGGTGGCGACCACGTCATCGACGGAGGCGGGCAGGTCGACCGCTCCGGTGACGAGGATCAGGCCGAGGACGAGCAGGACGATTCCGACACCAAAACCCATGATGACTCCTCTGTCTGTTCGAGCTGTCCCCTCGACCATAGGGGTTTCCGGGTCGGGAGACACGCACCGAAGGGCCGGACTCGCCCGGTCCTTGGACCTGAGTCTCGAGAAGACTCAGGTCCAAGCGCCACCCAGGGGCAGGGTGAGCACGGCGTCCCCGCCGGGGCTGATCCGGACCGGGACGCCCCAGTCCTGCTGGTGCATGTGGCACGCCGCGCCCTCTCCGGAGTCGGCGTCGCAGGAGGCCGCACGGGCGGCGATGTGGAGCACCCCGTCGCCGACGTGCGGGTCGAGGACGAGCTCGCGGGTGAGGTCGGTGCCGCGGCCCTCGCCGGAGCGGATCAGCGCCGGCGGCGTGGCCGTCACGAGCAGCTGGGAGGAGGGCCCGAAGCGGTCGTCGACCTTCTGGCCCGGGGGCGGGGTGAACGGCACGTCCAGGCGGAACGTGGCCGCGACCGATGTGACGGGCCGCTGGGTCGTGTGGCTGAAGTCGTCGGCCGCGACGCGGGCGTCGAGCGGGATCCGGGTGAGCCGGTGGGCGGCGGACTCGACAACGACGAGGTCGCGCCCGTCGACGTACAGGCCGCTCGGCTCGGCCAGATCCGTGGCGATCGTGGTCAGCGAACCGTCGGCGAAGCGGCGGACGGCGCCGTTGTAGGTGTCGGCGACGGCGATCGAGCCGTCGGGGAGCACGGCGACGCCGAGCGGGTGCTGCAGGAGCGCGTCGGTGGCCGGTCCGTCGCGGAAGCCGAAGTCGAAGAGCCCGGTGCCGACCGCGGTGTGGACGGCTCCGTCCTCGACCCAGCGCAGGGACGACGTCTCGGAGTCGGCCAGCCACAGCCGGTCGCCGTCGACCGCGACGCCGCTGGTCTGGGCGAACCACGCCTCGGCCAGGGATCCGTCGAGCAGTCCCTCGTTGGCCGTGCCGCCCGCGGTCTCCACCTCGCCGGTCACCGGGTCGAAGGTCCACAGCTGGTGCACCCCGGCCATCGCGATCCACACGCGGTCGTGCCACCACACGACGTCCCACGGGCTGCTGAGCCGCGTGGTGCCATCGCCCTCGAACCACTGCTGGCCGTCGCCCGCCAGCGTCGTCACGACCCCCGTCGCGAGCGACAGCCCGGCCAGGCGGTGGCCGACGGTGTCGGCCACGACCACGTCGTAGTCGAGGCCGAGGTCGGTCGGGACGAGGCACAGCCCGTTGGGCTCGCGGAAGCCGTCGAAGCGCTGCTCGACGGAACCCGACGCCGACAGCAGCACCACCGCGTCGTGGCCGGCGTCGGCGACCAGCACGCGGCCGTCGGGCAACGGCACTGCCTTCGCAGGGAAGCGCAGGTCGGTCGGCTCGACGACGGGCGGGACGTAGGGCGAGTCGCCGGGCTGCAACGTCCCACGAGACCGGTGCTCCTCGACGAGCGTGGCCAGCAGCGCGGAGATCGCGTGGGCGTGGCCCTCGCCGGCGTAGTGGGCGACGACGTAGCCCTCGGGATCGATGAGGACCAGCGTCGGCCAGGCGCGGGCGGTGTAGGCCTGCCAGGTCGTCAGGTCGGGGTCGTCGAGCACCGGGTGGTGCACGGCGTAGCGCTCGACCGCGGCCGCCAGCGCGACCGGGTCGGCCTCGTGGACGAACTTGGGCGAGTGGACGCCGATGACGACCAGCTCATCGGCGTACGCCTCCTCGATCGGGCGCAGCTCGTCGAGGACGTGCAGGCAGTTGATGCAGCAGAACGTCCAGAAGTCGAGCAGGACGAAGCGGCCACGGAGGTCGCGGAGGCTCAGCGGGGCGGCGGTGTTGAGCCAGCCGCGGCCGGTGAGCTCGGGGGCACGGACACGCACCTGCCCATTGTCACAGGAACGCCTTAGGTGTTCTGTCCGGACAGGTTGGGCACGCGGTCGGCGGGTGACTTGCCTTTGAGTGCGGTGTGGCCGCGGTGGTGATTGTAGTGATGGAGCCA